>NZ_JAPEPM010000001.1:4800000-6188991 GCF_026340105.1 Streptomyces sp. NBC_01433
CGCGGCGGCGGGCAACGAACTCATGGCCGCCTACCGCTCGGCCGTCGAGGGCCAGGAGAGCCGCTGGACCCGGTCGACGGAGGGCGCCGGGGGCGCCGACAGAGCCACCGGCACGTCGAAGAAGGCGGCCGAGGACCCGTCCGACCCGAGGGACGAGGGCCCCTCCGGGAGCGAACACATCGACCTGGACTGACCCGGGCCGAAGGGACCGGCCCGACCCGGTGACCGGGGCGTACCGGCCGATGGACCGGCCGGATGGACCGGCCCCCGCCTCGGGTACGGTTGGCCATAGCGGGGCTCGACCGAAACTGAGGGATTCATGGGACTCACCATCGGCGTCGATATCGGCGGCACGAAGATCGCGGCTGGAGTGGTCGACGAAGAGGGCCGGATCCTCTCGACGTTCAAGGTCGCGACCCCGCCGACGGCCGAAGGCATCGTCGACGCGATCTGCTCGGCCGTGGCCGGCGCGAGCGAGGGACACGAGGTCGAGGCGGTCGGCATCGGCGCGGCCGGATACGTCGACGACAAGCGTGCCACCGTGCTGTTCGCGCCCAACATCAACTGGCGCCACGAGCCGCTCAAGGACAAGGTCGAGCAGCGCGTCGGCCTGCCGGTCGTCGTCGAGAACGACGCCAACGCCGCGGCCTGGGGCGAATACCGCTTCGGCGCCGGGCAGGGCCACGACGACGTCATCTGCATCACGCTCGGCACCGGCCTCGGCGGCGGCATCATCATCGGCAACAAGCTGCGCCGCGGCCGCTTCGGCGTGGCCGCAGAGTTCGGCCACATCCGGGTCGTCCCGGACGGTCTGCTCTGCGGCTGTGGCAGCCAGGGCTGCTGGGAGCAGTACGCCTCCGGCCGCGCGCTCGTCCGGTACGCCAGGCAGCGCGCCAACGCCACCCCGGAGAACGCCGCGATCCTGCTCGCGCTCGGCGACGGCACCGTGGAGGGCATCGAGGGCAAGCACATCAGCCAGGCCGCCCGGCAGGGCGACCCGGTGGCCGTCGACTCGTTCCGTGAGCTGGCCCGCTGGGCCGGCGCCGGACTCGCCGATCTCGCCTCGCTCTTCGACCCGTCCGCGTTCATCGTCGGCGGCGGCGTCTCGGACGAGGGCGAACTCGTCCTGGACCCGATCCGCAAGTCGTTCCGGCGCTGGCTGATCGGCGGCGAGTGGCGCCCGCACGCCCAGGTCCTCGCGGCCCAACTGGGCGGCAAGGCCGGTCTGGTGGGCGCGGCCGACCTGGCCCGCCAGGGCTGAGCGGCCGACCGCGCGGGACCGGTCCGCCGGCTCCGCAGGACTGACCGGACGCCCGTCGCGCCCTTCGGGGCAGCGGCGGGCGTCCGTCGTATCGTGGCCCGCATGGTCCTGACGCCGTTGCCCGACTCCCGCACCGAGCCGGACGGTTCGGCCGTCGTCCGCGTGCTCAGCTACAACATCCGCTCGATGCGCGACGACACCGCGGCACTGGCCCGGGTCATCCGCGCCTGCGAACCCGACCTGGTGTTCGTCCAGGAGGCCCCGCGCTTCTTCCGCTGGCGCAAGGCGGCCGCCCGGCTCGCCAAACGCAGCGGTCTCGTGGTCCTCGGCGGCGGCGCCCCCGCGGCCGGACCGATGCTGCTGTGCTCGCTGCGGGTCACGGTGGAGCGCACCGAGGACATCCTGCTGCCGCGCACCCCCGGCCTGCACCGCAGGGGCTTCGCCACGGCGGTCGTACGGATCGCCGGGACCAGGCTCGGCGTGCTGAGCTGCCATCTGAGCCTTCAGCGCGAGGAGCGCCTGGCCCAGAGCGAGCTGCTGCTCCAGCGGCTGGAGGCGATGGACGTGCCGCACGCCGTGGCGGCGGGCGACCTCAACGACGTACCGACGGGGAAGGCGTTCACGCACCTCGCCGCGCGGCTGCAGGACTGCTGGGCGGCGGCGCCGTGGGGCGGCGAGCTCACCTTCACCCCGAACGACCCGCGCCGCCGCATCGACGCGGTCCTCGCGACGCGGGGCATCGAGGTCCTGGGGTGCGGCGTCCCGGCGGGACTGCCGGGCATCAGCGAGGCGGACCTGCGGGCCGCCACGGACCACCTGCCGTTGCTCGCGGCGCTCCGGGTGCCCGCGTCCGGCCGCGACGGCCGGGCGGTGCCGTGACACGGCACCGCCCGCCGGCTCACACCACCGCGCCGCGCCCCGGATCGCCGTGCCCGTCGGCATCGTCGTCGTCATGGGGCATCCGGGCCACCAGCGTCGCGAAGCCGCCCAGGAAACCGCCGATGCAGAGCGTGGTGAGCCACCACGTCATCTCCCACCGCAGCAGCACCGCGAGGAGCATCAGGACCGGGCCGCCGACGACCGCGAGCCACGCGAACTTCGCCGTGACGTCGGCCTCCGGCAGCGGCGGCGGCTCCGGGGGCACGAAGTGGCCCTCCTCGCCGTCGTCCGGGTCGTCGATGTCACCGTCCTTGGGCTCCGCCGTCTCGTAGTCACGGGGACCGCCGACGCCGGGGGCGAAGACGACCGAGCTGCCGAGCGCCTGCTTCTCCGGCGGCTTCGGGGGCCTCTTCCCCGACCCCTTGTCCGCCGCGTCCGAGGGACCCGCGTCCGGCCCCAGGACATTGAGCTGGTCGTCCTCCAACAGGGCCAGGTCCTCGATGGACTTGAACGGCTTGGCGCCCGGCGGGTCCGGCGGCTCCTCGCCGTACCCCGCGACGATCGCCTCCCACGCCGCGTCCTCGTCGACCGGCCCGCCGCTCCGTGCCCCCTCGGGCGCCTCGGCGCCCCCGGGGACGGCCGCGCTCTCCGTGGGGCGCGGCTCACGCTCCTCTTCGCTGCCTGTGCGTTCCGCGTCCTGCTCAGCCACCGGACGTGCTCCCCTTCTTCCCGACGCTGGGTGCGAGACGGCCGATGAACCGGTAGCTCTCATCGAAGATCCGCTCCGCGTCGTGGTCCAACGTCGCGACGTGGTAGCTCTGTTCCAGCAGGATCTCCTCGACATCCGTGGAGGACACCCGGCTGAGGATCCGGGCCGAGTCGGCGGGCGGCACCACATGGTCCTGCGGACTGTGCAGCAGCACGATCGGCTGGGTCACCTGGGGCAGCTCGGCATCGACCAGCCGGAAGAACTTCCGTACCGAATGGGCCGCGTGCAGCGGCACCCGGTCGTAGCCGACCTCCGCGCTGCCCTCCAGCGCGATGTCGCTGGCCAGACCCTTCGTCGTCCGCACCAGATGACGGGCGACAGGCAGGGCGTACGCGGACAGGCCGTGCACCTTGTTCGCCGGATTGACGAGCACCAGACCGCTGATCGCGTCCCCGTGCTTCGCCGCGAGCCGCAGCGTCAGCGCGCCGCCCATGGAGAGGCCGAAGACGAAGACCTGGCCGCACCGCTCACGCAGGGCCCGCAGCTCCCGGTCCACCTCCGCGTACCAGTCCTGCCAGCCGGTGACCGCCATGTCCTCCCAGCGGGTGCCGTGGCCGGGCAGCAACGGCAGTGAGACGGTCAGTCCGCGCTCGGCCAGATAGTCGGCCCAGGGGCGCAGTGACTGCGGCGATCCGGTGAATCCATGACAGAGGAGGACGCCGACCTCTCCGCCCTCGTGGCGGAACGGCTCGGCTCCAGGGAGGACCGGCACCAAGGTCTCCTGTTCGTGAGGCTGGGCGGGCGTGCAAGGGGGAGTGCGAGAAGGATTACTTCACCGTACGCGACCGGGCTGACACCGACCAGGGTCGTCACCTCCCGCACCACCGCCACCGGCCGGAAGTACCGCCCCGTGCCGGGCGGGAGGGCGGGTGACCTCACAGGCTAAGGTCTGACCGACCGCATACAGGAGGCACCCGAGTTGATCTACGGCGCAATGAAGTTCTCCATCGGCGGGTCTCTGAAGCTCGCTTTCAGGCCGTGGGTGGAGGGCCTGGAGAACATCCCCGAGCAGGGGCCGGCGATCCTCGCGAGCAACCATCTGTCGTTCTCCGACTCGTTCTTCCTGCCGGCCGTCCTGGACCGCAAGGTCACCTTCATCGCGAAGGCCGAATACTTCACCGCGCCCGGCGTGAAGGGCAAGCTCACCGCCGCCTTCTTCAAGGGCGTCGGGCAGCTCCCGGTCGACCGCTCCGGTGCCAGGGGCGCCGGTGAGGCGGCCATCAAGGCAGGCATCCAGGTCATCGAGAGCGGCGGCCTCTTCGGCATCTACCCGGAGGGCACCCGGTCGCCCGACGGCCGGCTCTACCGGGGCAAGCCCGGCGGTCTCGCGCGGGTGGCCCTGGCCACCGGAGCGCCCGTCATCCCGGTCGCGATGATCGACACGGAGAAGATCCAGCCCCCCGGCCAGGTGATGCCCAAGCTGATGCGCCCCGGCATCCGGATCGGCAAGCCGCTCGACTTCAGCCGCTACCAGGGCATGGACGGAGACCGCTTCATCCTGCGCTCGGTGACCGACGAGGTCATGTACGAGATCATGAAGCTCTCCGGCCAGGAGTACGTGGACATCTACGCCACCGCCGCCAAGCGCCAGATCGCCGACGAGGCCAAACGACGGGCCGAGGCCGAGAAGCGCGCGCAGAAGCAGGGACCCGGGGCGGACGACGAGGGAACGGAACGGTCCGGCGCGTAATCGCGTCGTTGTCCGTCCGGGGGGTGGGTTGATGGCCAAGCGCGAGCGGGTCGTACGGATGTCGGTCGAGCAGCCGCTGTGGCGGGCGCTGACCGCGTACCGCGTCCTGACGATGATCTACGCCGTGCTGCTCGCGGTCTTCGGCCGGGACAAGTACGAACGGCCCTGGGTCGCCGTCGCCTTCCTGGCGGTCATGGTCCTGTGGACACTCGTCACGCTTCCCAAGGTCGCGGGCGCGGCGAGCTGTACGAAGCGCTTCCTGGGCGCGGATCTCGTCGTCGCCCTCGCCGGGATCCTGCTCACCCCGCTCGCCGACTTCGACGCCCAGCACATCGACGGCCCGACCCTGCCGTCGATCTGGACCGCCGGTTCCGTGCTGGCCTTCGCGATCAAGGGCGGCTGGCGCTGGGCGGCCTTCGCCTCCACCTTCGTCGCCGTCGCCAACATCATCGAGCGCGGCGAGCCCAGCCGGGACACCTTCCACAACGTCCTGCTGGTCTGGGTCGCCTCGATCGCCATCGGGTACGTCGTCGAGGTCGCCCGCGCCAGTGAACGCACCCTGGCCCGCGCCCTGGAGATCGAGGCCGCCACCCGTGAGCGGGAGCGGCTGGCCCGCGACATCCACGACAGCGTGCTCCAGGTCCTCGCGATGGTGCAGCGCCGGGGCTCGGCGATCGGCGGCGAGGCGGCCGAGCTCGGCCGGATGGCCGGGGAGCAGGAGATCGCCCTGCGCACCCTCGTCTCCAGCGGCCTGGTGCCCACGTCCCGGGTCTCCGAGGACGCCGCAGAGGGCGCCGTCGTCCGTACCGTCGAGGTCGACGACGAGCGGTCCGGCCCGGCGGGCGTGTGCGACCTGCGCGCGCTGCTCGCCCCGCACGCGGGTTCCCGGACCAGTTTCGCGGAGCCGGGCGCTCCGGTGCTGCTGCCGCCCGAGGCCGCGCGGGAGCTGGCCGCCGCTGTCAGCGCCGCCCTGGACAATGTCCGGGTGCACGCGGGTCAGGACGCGCAGGCGTGGATCCTGGTCGAGGACGAGCCGGACGAGGTGATCGTCACGGTCCGGGACGACGGCCCCGGTATCCCGGCGGGGCGCCTGGCCCAGGCGGAGGGCGAGGGGCGGCTCGGGGTCGCCCTGTCCATCCGCGGCCGGCTGCGCGATCTGGGCGGCACGGCAGAGCTGATCTCGGTGCCGGGGCAGGGCACCGAGGTCGAGTTGAAGGTTCCGAAGGTTTCCCGGGGGAAGGCAGAATCAGCCGGATGAGTACACAGAACGAGCCGGGTGGAGCCGAGCGGCCCATCAAGGTGATGGTGGTCGACGACCACCCGATGTGGCGCGACGCGGTCGCCCGCGACCTCGCCGAGTCCGGATTCGACGTCGTGGCGACCGCCGGGGACGGCCCGCAGGCCGTGCGCCGCGCCAGGGCCGCGAACCCCGACGTCCTCGTCCTGGACCTGAACCTGCCGGGGATGCCCGGTGTCCAGGTCTGCAAGGAGCTGGTCGGCTCCCACCCCGGGCTGCGCGTCCTGGTGCTCTCCGCGAGCGGTGAGCACGCCGATGTCCTGGAGGCGGTGAAGTCCGGCGCCACCGGCTATCTGCTGAAGTCCGCCAGCACCCAGGAGCTGACCGACGCCGTCCGCTCCACCGCCGTCGGCGACCCGGTCTTCACCCCCGGTCTCGCCGGGCTCGTCCTCGGTGAGTACCGCAGACTGGCGTCCGACCCGGCCCCCGCCGCGTCCGACGAACCGAAGGCGCCGCAGCTCACCGAGCGCGAGACCGAGGTGCTGCGGCTGGTGGCCAAGGGACTCTCGTACAAGCAGATCGCCGAGCGGCTGGTCATCTCGCACCGCACCGTGCAGAACCACGTCCAGAACACCCTCGGCAAGCTCCAGCTGCACAACCGGGTGGAGCTCGTGCGGTACGCCATCGAGCGCGGCCTCGACGACGTGTGACCCGGCGGGCCGCATCGGCCCCCCCCACGGGGGCGAGCGGCAGGGCGGGGTGAGGGGCCGTATATTCGCGATATCCGGCCCATCACCCTGGAACGCGTACAGAGCGGGAGCGACTGTGGAAATCCTGGCATTCGGCGTGCAGTCCGACGAGAAGCCCCTGATCGAGAAGGCCTTCGCCGGACAGTACGAGGTCCGTTGCCTGGACGTCTTCCTGAACCGGGACACCGCCCCCATCGCGGCGGGCTACGAGGTCATCTCCACCAGCGTCAACGCCGACCTCGGCAGCAAGGTCCTCCAGACCCTCGCCGCGGGCGGCACCCAGATGATCGCCCAGCGCTCCACCGGCTTCAACAACATCGACCTGGACGTCGCCGAGCGCCTCGCCCTGCGCGTCGCCCGGGTCTCGTACTACTCCCCGTACTCCGTCGCCGAATTCGCCTGGACCCTCGCCATGGCGGTCAACCGGCGCATCATCCGCGCCGCCAGCCGCACCCGGGACTTCGACTTCCGCCTCGACGGCCTCCTCGGCCGGGACATGCGCGGGCGCACCGTCGGCGTGGTCGGCACCGGCAAGATCGGTGAGGCGTTCACCCGGATCGCCCACGGCTTCGGCATGAAGCTGCTGGGCTGGGACGTCGCCGAGAACCCGGCCTGCACCGAACTGGGCATGCGGTACGTCGAGAAGGAGCAGCTGTTCGCCGAGGCCGACCTGATCAGCCTCCACGTACCGCTGCTCCCTTCCACCCATCACCTCATCGACCAGGCCGCCCTGACCGCGATGAAGGACGACGCGATCCTGATCAACTCCAGCCGGGGCGGCCTCATCGACACCACCGCCCTGGTCGGCGAGCTGCGCGCGGGCCGCTTCCTGGGCGTCGGTCTGGACGTGTACGAGGCGGAGGCCGGGCTCTTCTTCCTGGACAAGTCCCTGGAGGGCGTCGACGACGACACCCTGGCCCGGCTGGTCACCTTCCCGAACGTCATCGTGACCTCGCACCAGGCGTACTACACCGAGGACGCCGTGGGCCAGATCATCGACGCCACCGTGCAGAACGTCGCCGACTACCTGGCCCGCCGCACCAGCGACAACGTCCTGGTCCCGGCGCCCCCGAAGAGCTGACGGCCCCGGGACCCTCCGGCGCCGGGCGGGTCTTCCTGCCGCGCGGGCCGAAGCGGCCGGGCGGGCCTTCCGGCCTCAGCTGAGGACCGGCAGCCCCGCCAGCAGCTCGGTCACGATCGCGGCCCCCCGGATCGTCAGTACCGACTCCGGGTGGAACTGCACCGACGCGAAACCCTCACCGCGCAGCGCGTGCAGCTCACCGGTGGCCTCGTCCCGGCTCACCTCGATGCCGTGCGCGGCGAGTTCGGCGGCGCTCGCCCCGTCGCAGCGCGCGGTGAAGCTGTTGTAGAAGCCGACCGTCTCCGGCCGGCCGAACAGCTCGATCCGGGTCTGCGCCCCCTGGTAGGGCACGGTCTTGCGCACGACCTCCATCCCCAGCTCGGCCGCGATCAGCTCATGTCCCAGACAGACCCCCAGCAGCCCGTGCCGGTGGTCGCGCACCAGCTCGGCCGCGAACTCACGCAGCAGCCGCATCTTCGGGTCCGTGAGTTCGCCCGGATTCCCGGGGCCGGGACCCAGCACGACGGGACCGCGGTGCGCCCGCACGACCTCCCGCAGCCCCGGCTCGTCGTACCGGCGCACCGACACCTCCAGCCCCGAGGCGCGCAGCAGATGGGCCAGCATCGCGGTGAACGTGTCCTCGCCGTCCACCACCAGCGCATGGCCGGTCAGCTCCCGCGTACGCTCCTGCATCCGCAGCCAGAACGGTGCGAGCCCACCGCGCCGGTCGTCCAGCGCCGCCTGCACCCGCGGATCGGACGCCAGCTGCGGACGGGTCGCCTCCGCATCCGGCCGCCCCGGCCGCACACCCAGCGCCGTCAGCACCCCGGCCGCCTTCGCATGGGTCTCGGCGACCTCGCTCGCCGGATCCGAGTGGCGCACGAGTGTCGCGCCGACCGGCACCTTCAGCTGCCCGTCGGCGGAGATGTCGGCGGTCCTGATCAGGATCGGCGAGTCCAGGGTCTGCGACCCGTTCGCATCCCGGTGCAGCAGGGCCAGCGCGCCCGCGTAGTAGCCGCGGCCGCCGGGCTCGTACCGCTCGATGACCCGGCAGGCGTTCTGCACGGGGGAACCGGTGACGGTCGCCGCGAACATGGTCTCCCGCAGCACCTCGCGCACATCGAGGGAGGACTTGCCGCGCAGCTCGTACTCGGTGTGCGCGAGGTGGGCCATCTCCTTGAGCCGGGGGCCGATCACCACCCCGCCCATGTCGCCGACGGTGCACATCATCTTCAGTTCCTCGTCGACCACCATGGAGAGCTCCTCGGTCTCCTTGCGGTCCGCGAGGAAGGCCAGCAGGCTCTCGGCGGTGGGGCCTTCGGCCGGGTAGCGGTAGGTGCCGCTGATCGGGTTCATCACGACCGTCCCGCCGGACATCCGCACATGCACCTCGGGGCTGGCCCCGACCAGTGTCCTGTCCCCGGTGTGCACGACGAACGTCCAGTACGCGCCCCGCTCACCGGCCAGCAGCCGCCGGAACAGCGCCAGCGCGTCCGCCCGCCCGAATCCGGGGATCTCGCCGCGGAAGGTCCGCCGGATCACGAAGTTCGCGCCCTCGCCCTGCCCGATCTCGTCCTCGATGACCCGCCGGACGATCCCCGCGTACTCCTCGTCCGGGACGTCGAAGGCACCGTTGTCGACCCGCACCTCATGGGCGGGCAGCCGCGCCAGGACCTCGTCCAGCGGCAGCTCGTACGTCTCGTCCGCGACCAGCACGGACAGCGGGGTCCCGTCGTCGCGGACGTCGAAGCCTCGCTCGGCGATCTGCCGGAACGGCACCAGGGCCAGTGAGGGTGACGCACCCACCGGCAGGTCGGCCAGCCGGTCCGCCTCCCGCACCTCGCCGATCAGCAGCTCGACGAGATCGTGGTCATGGCCGGGGGTGCGCCGGCGCAGCAGCGCGAACGGCGGGCAGTCGTCCTGGAGCAGTCGTCGGACGAGGTCGGTGACACGGTCGGACATGGGGTGTTCCTTCCGGATGGAGGTGGGAGGAACGGCCCCGGAAAACGGAGAAGGCCGCCCTCGGGCGGCCTTCGCGAAGTCTGTACGCGCGTCGAGTCAGCGGGCCGCCGGATGAGCGGTCCACCACCAGTTCTGAATCGAGATCCGGGTCTGCTGCGCGAACATGCTCCGAACCCTAGCGGACGTCCGGGGCACCGGAGCGCGTGTCTCAACTATTGAGCGGGCGAATGGGCGCACTCCGCGACCCCGTAATGTTGTCCGCGTGACCGTGAACGCCAATACCTCCGTCGCCGGTGGCCACACCTGGCGAGACCTTCCCGCGGCGCAGCAGCCCGAGTACCCCGACTCCGAGGCCCTGCGCGATGCACTCGCGGACCTCGCGTCGTATCCGCCGCTCGTCTTCGCGGGCGAGTGCGACCAGCTGCGCGCCCGACTGGGAGCCGTCGCCAAGGGCGAGGCGTTCCTGCTGCAGGGCGGCGACTGCGCCGAGGCCTTCGACGCCGTGTCCGCCGACCACATCCGGGCCAAGCTGAAGACGCTGCTCCAGATGAGTGCCGTCCTCACGTACGCGGCCTCCGTGCCCGTGGTGAAGGTGGGCCGGATCGCCGGCCAGTACTCCAAGCCGCGCTCCAAGCCGACCGAGACCCGCGACGGCGTGACGCTGCCGACCTACCGCGGCGACTCCGTCAACGGCTTCGCCTTCACCGAGGAAGCCCGGATCCCGAACCCGGACCGGCTGAAGCAGATGTACCACGCATCCGCTTCCACGCTGAACCTGGTCCGCGCCTTCACCACGGGCGGCTACGCGGACCTGCGCCAGGTGCACGCCTGGAACCAGGACTTCGTGAAGTCCTCGCCCTCCGGCCAGCGCTACGAGGCCCTGGCCCGTGAGATCGACAACGCGCTGAACTTCATGAAGGCGTGCGGCACGGACCCGGCCGAATTCAAGGCGGTCGAGTTCTACTCCTCGCACGAGGGCCTGCTGCTGGACTACGAGTCGGCGCTGACCCGCACCGACTCGCGTACCGGGGAGCTGTACGACACCTCCGGCCACATGGTCTGGATCGGTGAGCGCACCCGCCAGATGGACGGCGCGCACATCGAGTTCGCCTCGAAGATCCGCAACCCCATCGGCGTCAAGCTCGGCCCGACGACCACCGTCGACGAGGCGCTCGGCTACATCGAGCGGCTGGACCCCGAGCGCGAGCCCGGGCGGCTGACCTTCATCGTCCGCATGGGCGCCGACAAGGTCCGCGACAAGCTCCCCGAGCTGGTCGAGAAGGTCACCGCCTCCGGCGCCACCGTGGTGTGGGTGACCGACCCGATGCACGGCAACACCTTCGAGGCCGCCTCCGGCCACAAGACGCGCCGCTTCGATGACGTCCTGGACGAGGTCAAGGGCTTCTTCGAGGTGCACAAGGGCCTCGGCACGCACCCGGGCGGCATCCACGTCGAGCTGACCGGTGACGATGTCACCGAGTGCGTCGGAGGCGGCCACGAGATCTTCGTGGACGACCTGCACCAGCGGTACGAGACGGCCTGCGACCCGCGCCTGAACCGCAGCCAGTCCCTCGACCTGGCGTTCCTCGTCGCCGAGATGTACCGCGACCAGTAGGGACCACCGCACGGTCGCACCTGTGGGGCACGGATCGATGTGATCCGTGCCCCACAGTGCGTTCCGGGGCTTTTACCCGCCTTGAGGGACGGGTAAGGTTAGGTTAGCCTCACCGAATAGATCGGGACGGCGCCAGCGACCGATCCCGTCGGGAGGTGAACCGCATGTACGTCTGCTCGTGTTTCGGCGTTACGGAACAGCAGGTCAAGCAGCATGCGGACGCCGGAGCGTGCACGCCCCGCCAGATAGCCTCCGCCTGCAAGGCCGGTACGGACTGCGGCGGCTGCGTCCGCAGGATCCAGGCCCTTCTCGGGCGTGGCGATTGCCCGCGCCGTGAGCTGCTCGACCAGCGTCAGGAACCGGCCATCAGCCCGGCCATCAGCCCGGCCGCCGGCTCGGTCGTCGCCGGGCCCGTGGCCATGACCGCGCTGCCGGACATCCGGCTGTCCGACGCCGCCTGACCTGGTTGTTCCGGCCGCTTCGTACGGGGGAACCGTTCCCGTTCGTACGGGAGAACCGTTCCCGCAGGTCAGCTCTCCGGCTGCTCGATGAGCTGGGCGATGTAGAGCGGCTCGCCGAGCTTCTCGACCAGCTCCAGCTGGGTGTCGAGATAGTCGATGTGATGCTCTTCGTCCTCCAGGATGGACTCAAAGATGTTTGCGGACGTGATGTCGCCCTTGCCGCGCATCACCTCGATGCCCCGCTTGAGCCGGTCGATCGCCTCCACCTCGACCTGGCGGTCCGCCTGGAACATCTCGGTGACCGTCTGCCCCACCCGGACATGGAAGAGCCGCTGGTAGTTGGGCAGTCCGTCGAGGAACAGGATCCGGTCGGTCAGGATCTCGGCATGCTTCATCTCGTCGAAGGACTCGGCCCGGGTGTACTTGGCGAGCTTGGTCCAGCCGAAGTTGTCCTGCATCTTTGCGTGCAGGAAGTACTGATTGATGGCAGTCAATTCGGCGGTCAGCTGTTCGTTCAGGAACTCGAGGACCTCGGGGTCGCCCTGCATGGCAGAGGCTCCTTCCAACCGGTGAACGGGGCAAGTTGCGCGCATCCTCGCACCGCACCTCCCGGCCGTCCAGTAAGTACATGCTTAGTACGAGTTGCCCGAATCGCCTTCGCCCTGGTCATGACCACCCTTGGCCGTCTGTCACCATGGAGCCATGGGTCAGCCGGAAAGCCGGGAATACCGCGAATCAGAGCAGTCCGAGCTTCCGCCGGGACAGCGACTGCAGCGCGGTTGGCCGGTTACCCACTACGGGCCCGTTCCGAAATTCAAGCCCGACCGCTGGGAGTTCCGGGTCTTCGGGGCCACGGCGGACGGTGACAAGCACTGCTGGAACCACCAGGACTTCTCCGCCCTGCCGTTCTCCTCGGTGGTCTCCGATCTGCACTGCGTGACGAAATTCAGCATGCTCGGCGCCGAATGGGGCGGGGTGCTCGCCAGGAACGTCCTCGAACTCGCGCCGCCCGCGGCCGATGTCACCCATGTGATGGTCTGGGCGGAGTACGGCTTCTCCTCGAATATGCGGCTCTCCGACTTCGCCTCGGACCGTACGCTCTTCGCCACTCACAAGGACGGCGAGCTTCTCACCGCCGAGCACGGCTTCCCGCTGCGCCTGGTCGTTCCGCATCTGTACGCCTGGAAGGGCCCGAAGTGGGTCCGGGGCGTCGAGTACATGACGGCCGACCGGCGCGGATTCTGGGAGGAGCGCGGCTACCACAACATCGGTGACCCCTGGAGCGAGCAGCGCTACTCCTACCAGGAGGAGCCCGGGGACGGCCCCGAGCTCTGACCCGGCAGTCCCGGTCCGTGGCCGGCAGTCCCGGTCCGTGGCCCCGGTAATTCCGGTACGGGGCCCCCGGTCCGTGGGGTGGTCCTCAAGCGGTGGCGGAGGCTCGCAGCTCCTTCAGCCGTGCCACGTCCGCGACGTGTCCCGCCGTCCCGCCCGGTGTCTCGATGATCAGCGGGACCCCGTCGGTCGCCGGGTGCGAGAACAGCTCCCGGAAGGGCTCGGCACCGATATGACCCGCGCCGATGTTCTCGTGACGGTCCTTGTGGGCGCCCACGACGTCCTTGGAGTCATTGGCGTGGATCAGCTTCAGCCGGCCCTCGCCGACCGTGTCCACCAGAAGATCGAGGGTCTGCCGCATACCCGCCGGACCGGCCAGATCGTGTCCCGCCGCGTAGATGTGGCAGGTGTCGAGACAGACGCCCAGCTTGGGGTGGGAGTCCAGCGCCTCGAAGTACGGCCCGAAGTCCCAGGTCCGCGAGCAGAGCGAGGAGCCCTGGCCCGCGGTCGACTCCAGCAGCAGATCCGGATCGTCGTCATGGGTCAGCTCGTCCAGCAGCGGCCTCATATGTGTACGCACCTGGGCAAGGGCCTCGGCGCGGGGCCGTCCGCCGGTGGCCGAACCGGTGTGCACCACGACTCCGAGCGCGCCGATCTCCCTGGCCCGGCGCAGCGAGTGGCGCAGTGATTCCACCGACCTCTCGACGGTGGCCTCGGTGTGCGAGCCGAAGTTGATCAGATACGGGGCGTGGACGTATGCCGGGATCGACGCGGCCGCGCATTCGGAGCGGAACAGCTCGTCCTGCGCCGGATTGCCGCTGGGCGTCGCCCATCCGCGCGGATTGGCGACGAAGACCTGAACGGTCTCCGCGGCCAGCTCGCGCGCGTAGTCGAGACCGACCTTGGCGAGGCCACCGGCCACCGGAACGTGACCGCCTACTGGGTTGCGCATGTGGATCTAGAGTCCCTTGGTCCTGATGGTGATCGTGGAGCCCTCGGCGGCCTTCTCGCCGCCGTCGACCGACTGGCTGTCGACGGTGTCGCTGAAGGAGAGGAACGGACGGTCGACCTCGACCTCGAAGCCCGCCTCTTCCAGTGTGCTCCTGGCCTTCTCGACGTCCTTGCCGGTGACGTCGGGGACGTCCAGCATCCGTGGGCCCTTGGAGACCGTGAGCTGGACCGTGTCACCCTCCGCGGCCTGCGCGCCCTCGCCCGGCGTCTGGTGGGCGATGTCGCCCGCGACCTCGGGGGAGTTGACCCGGTCGGGCAGCACCTCCGCCTTCAGCCCCTCCCCGTCCAGCTCGGCGGTGGCGTCCTCGACCGAGAGCCCCCTGACATCGGGGACGTCCACCGGGCTGCCCTTGCTGACGACCAGCGCGACGGCCGAGTCGGGGTGGCGCTCGGTACCGGCCTCGGGGTCCGTACGGATCACCTCGCCCCGCGCGACGTCCTCGCTGAACTCCCTGGTCACCATCCCGGGGACCAGGCCCACCTTCGTCAGGGCGCGCCGGGCGTCACCGAGGCCGAGCCCCTCGGCGTCGGGCACCTTCACGATCTCCGGGCCGCGCGAGACGACCAGCTTCACCGAGCCGTTGCCCCGTATGCGCTCGCCCGACGCGGGGTCGCTGTCGATCACAGCGCCGCGCTTCACCGTGTCGCTGTACGCCTTCTCGACGCCCTTCAGATCCAGGCCGGCGTCCGAGAGCCGCTGCTCGGCGGTCTTCTGGGACTGGCCCAGGAGGGAGGGGACGCGGGTGAACTGCCCGGAGTTGATGTACCAGACGCCCGCGCCGACCCCCAGGACCAGCACCAGCGCGGTGAGCGCCGCGAACAGCAACCGGTGCGGGCCGCCGAACGGTCCCCGCCGCCGCGGCCGGTCCGGCCCAGGGGGTGCGGGCGGCGGCATCTCCAGCCGGCTCGTGTGGTGGGCGGTGCCCTGGTCCACTGGCAGGGTCCGCGGGATCACGCTCGTACGGTCCTCGCCGGCGTCGTGGGCCGTTGTCAGCGCCTGCGGCGGTACGGCGTCCAGCTGCTCGTCGGTGAGCCCGGCGCGGGCCTCCCGGGCCTCGGCGAGCAGCACGACCGCGTCGTGCGGGCGGACCTCGGCGTTGCGGGCGGTCGCGCTCGCCACCAGGCCGTCCAGCGCGACGGGGAGCCCGGGGACGACGGCCGACGGGGCCGGGACGTCCTCGTTGAGATGCCGGTAGATGACCTGGGCCGCGGTGTCGCCGGTGTGCGGCTTGGCGCCGGTGAGCATCTCGTACAGCACGACACCGCAGGCGTACACATCGGCACGGGTGTCGGCCGTGCCGTGCTCGATCTGCTCCGGGGCGAGATACGACACGGTGCCCAGGAGCGAACCGGTGGTGTCGGTGACGGTGCCCACGGCCCGTACGAGACCGAAGTCGGCGACCTTGACCCGGCCGTCGTCCCCGATCAGGACGTTCTCCGGCTTCATGTCGCGGTGCACGAAGCCCGCCCGGTGCGCGGCGCCGAGCGCGGCCAGCACCGGCTCCAGGATGTCCAGCGCGGCCCGTGGCTGCAGGGCTCCGCGCTCGCGCAGTACGTCGCGCAGCGTGCACCCCGCGACGTACTCCATCGCGAGATAGACGTACGCGCCCTGGGCGCCCTGGTCGAAGACCGCGACGACATTGGGGTGCGCGAGCCGGGCCACCGACTTGGCCTCGCGGATGAAGCGCTCGACGAACGAGGCGTCGGTCGCGAGCGCCGGGTGCATCACCTTGAGGGCGAGCACCCGGTCGAGGCGGGTGTCCACGGCCCGGTAGACCGTGGCCATGCCGCCGACGGCGATGCGCGCCTCGACGCGATACCGGCCGTCGAGCAGCTGCCCGACGAGCGGGTCCTGGAGGGTCGTATCCACCCGATGAGTCTACGAGCCGCCACGGACAGGACGGACGGGCCGGGGCGGTCCCGGAGCGGTACTGCAGCCGATCCGTGACAGGGACACGCTCATGGCCGGGGTGCGGTGCGGGACGTCAGAACGCCGGGTGCTCCGGGTCCAGGAGGTCCAGCACCGCCCGGCCCGCCACCGGGGACGATGCCTCGGCGAAGTGGCGGCGCGGGATCCGGCCCGCCCGGTACGCCAGCCGTCCACCGTCCACCGCGTGCCGCATCGCGGCCGCCATCAGCTCCGGCTCCTGCGCCCGGGTCACCGCGGAGGCCAGCATTACCGCGGCGCACCCCAGCTCCATCGCCTGCGCCGCGTCCGACGCCGTCCCCGCCCCGGCGTCCAGGATCACCGGCACCCCGGCCCGCTCGACGATCAGCTGGAAGTTGTGCGGATTGCGGATGCCGAGCCCGGAGCCGATGGGGGAGCCCAGCGGCATGATCGCCGCGCACCCCACGTCCTCCAGTTTCCGGGCCAGTACGGGGTCGTCGTTGGTGTACGGCAGGACCGTGAACCCGTCGTCGACCAGGATCTCGGCCGCGTCCAGCAGCTCGACCGGGTCGGGCAGCAGCGTCCGCTCGTCGGCCACCACCTCCAGCTTGATCCAGTCCGTGCCCAGTGCCTCCCGGGCCAGCCGGGCGGTCAGGACGGCCTCGCCCGCGGTGAAGCAGCCCGCGGTGTTCGGCAGCACCCGGATGGCGAGCTTCTCCAGGACGGAGAGCACCGAGCCCCGCACGGTCGGGTCGAGCCGGCGCATCGCGACGGTGGTCATCTCGGTGCCGGAGGCGACCAGGGAGCGTTCCAGGACATCGAGGCTCGGAGCGCCGCCGGTGCCCATGATCAGCCGGGAGGTGAAGGAGGCGCCGCCGAGGGCGAAGAGGTCGTCGGACATGGTCAGCCCCCCTGCACGGCGGTCAGGACCTCGACCCGGTCGCCGTCGCCGAGCGCGGTGAGGGACCACTGGCCGCGCGGGACGACGCTCTCGTTGACGGCGGCGGCGACCCCGGAGTGCGCGGATGTCAGGCTCGCGACGAGGACGTCCAGCGCGGTACCGGCGGGGAGGACGCGGCGTTCCCCGTTCACGGAAACCGAAACGGAGGCCGGAACGGCGGCCGGTCCGGAGCCCGTTCCGGAAGCCGGGCCGGAGGCCGAATCGGTGACCGGCGCGGGTGCGGCGACCGGACCGGGCGCGGAAGAGGGCACAGGGGCGGAATCGGGCTGGGTCATGCGGGCTGCTCCTGAGGTACGGGGGCGGCGGCGGTGGGCGTGAAACGGCTCGGCGCGAAGGGGCGGGCCACCTCGGGCAGCTCGCCGGAGGTCAGCACGTCCGCCATCGCGTCGCCGGTGACGGGGGTCAGCAGCACCCCGTTGCGGTGGTGGCCGGTGGCGAGCAGGAGGCCGGGCAGCGCGGTGGGGCCCAGCAGCGGTGCGTTGTCGGGGGAGGCGGGGCGCAGGCCCGCCCGGGTCTCGGTGAGGGGCAGTTCGGTGATGCCGGGCACCAGTTCGTGCGCGTCGCGCAGCAGCTCGTACACCCCGCCGGCCGTGACGGTGGTGTCCCAGCCCATCTCCTCACTGGTGGCGCCGACGACCAGTTCGCCGTTCTCGCGCGGGACGAGATAGAGATGGCTGCCGCGCACCACGGCGCGCACGGTCCGGCTGAGGAAGGGGGCGTACGCGGGTGGCACGGTCAGCCGCAGTACCTGGCCCTTGACCGGGCGGACCGGTGGTACGGCCTCTTCGGGCACGCCCGCGAGCCGGCCGCTGAGACTGCCCGCGGCGAGCACGACCTGGTCGGCGGCGAGCTCCGTACCGTCGGCCAGCACGGCTCCGACGGCCCGCCCGCCCGTGACCGTCAGCCGCTCGGCCCAGCCCCGGCTCAGGACCACCCCGGCCCGCTCGCAGGCGGTCAGGAGCGCCGAGGCGAGCCGCCGGGGGTCCACCTGGTGATCGCCGTCCACGCGCAGCCCGCCGCGGACCCCGGGTGCCAGCATCGGTTCCAGGCGACGGCACTCGCGTCCGCTGAGCCACTCGGACTCCAGCCCCGAACGCTGTTGCAGGGCGTGCAGTTCGCGCAGATGGGCGCGGTCGTCGGAGTCCAGCGCGACGGCGAGCGTGCCGCAGGCGCGGAAGCCGATGTCCTGTCCGCTCGCGGCGGACAGCTCGGCGGCGAACTCCGGATAGCGCGCGGCGGAGGCGACGTTGAGACCGAGCAGCAGCTGTTCGCCGTAGTGGAGTTCGGTGACGGCGGCCAGCATTCCGGCCGCGACCCGGGCGGCCCCGCCCCCCGGTGCGGGGTCGGCCACCGTCGTCCGCAGTCCGCGCTGCGCCGCCCGCCAGGCGGTCACCAGACCGATGATCCCGCCCCCGATGACGAGGACGTCGGATCCATTTCCGTTCGTGGAAGAACGCATGGGCGTCCAGCCCCTCCCTTCGCCGGCATGACCCGGATCAGGTTCGTACGGTCGGAGGCCGTCCAGCCTCCCTCTCAGCCCGGTACGTCCGGGCTCCCGCGAGTGTTTTACGTCTGCCACCCTAAACCCAGTCGCCCACGCCCAGTAAGGGAGCAACCGCCATGGCCCGTTCGCTCGACGGCCTCGTCCTCTCGCCGGTCGCCGACCAGGCCCCCGGCCAGGTCGGCACCCGCACCCGCTTCACGTACCACGAGCGGGACGGCCGGATCTGGGCCGAGTACGAGGGCGGTGACGTGGTGCGCGGCCATCTCGTCGGCACCCGGTCCGCGGACACGCTCGATTTCCGGTACGTCCAGCTGAAGCAGGACGGAACGACCTCCTCCGGGCACTGCCTGTCCACGGTCGGCGCATGCCCGGACGGCCGGGTGCGGCTGGACGAACGGTGGGAGTGGGAGTCCCAGGAGGGCAGCGGGACGAGCGTGGTGGAGGAGCTCATTTCCTGACGGTCCGTCAGGTGTTTATGGTGTACGGGTGAGCGAGCAGACGGAACAACAGTCAGCGCGGCAGTCGGCGCGCCGTGTCGTGATCGTCGGAGCGGGCATGGCGGGCGTGCAGACCGCCGTCGCCCTGCGCGAACGGGGCTTCACCGGACCGGTGACCCTGGTCGGCGCCGAACCGCACCAGCCCTACGACCGGCCACCGCTGTCCAAGGCCGTCCTGCTCGGCGAGGCCGAGAACTCCGCCTTCGACATCGACTTCGAGGCGCTGGACATCACCCTGCGCCTGGGCGTGGACGTGAGTGGCCTGCGCTCCGGCGCACATGAGCTGGACACACCGGACGGCCCCGTTCCGTACGACGTCCTGGTCATCGCCACCGGGGCCGAACCCGTGCGGCTGCCCGGCTCCGAGGGCGTGCGGGGCGTGCACCTGCTGCGCACCCTCGACGACGCCGCCCGGCTGCGGCCCGTCCTGGAACGGCAGCACGACGTGGTGGTCGTCGGGGCGGGATGGATCGGCGCCGAGTTCGCCACCGCGGCCCGCACCGCGGGCTGCGCGGTCACCGTCGTCGAGGCCGCCGAACGCCCCCTCGCGGGCGCCCTGCCCGCCGAGGTCGCCGCCCCCATGGCCGGCTGGTACGCCGAGAGCGGCGCCGAACTCCTCACCGGCGCCCGGGTCTCCCGCGTCGAACCGGGCACCGTCACCCTGGCGGACGGCCGGGTGCTCCCGGCCGGTGCGGTGGTCGTCGGGATCGGCGCCCGGCCCGCCACCGGCTGGCTGGCCGGCTCCGGCATCGCGCTCGGCCCGGACGGCTCGGTCACCGCCGACAGCGCGCTGCGCACCTCGCTGCCCGATGTGTACGCGGTCGGCGACTGCGCCTCCTTCCCGTCCGCCCGCTACGGCGCACGCCTGCTGGTCCACCACTGGGACAACGCCCTCCAGGGCCCCAGGACCGTCGCCGCGGACATCGCGGCACTCGACGGCGACGGCCGTCCCGGCGTGTACGACCCCGTGCCGTACTTCTGGTCCGAGCAGTTCGGCCGCTTCGTGCAGTACGCGGGCCACCACGCCCACGCCGACGCCCTCCTGTGGCGCGGCGACCCGGCCGATCCCGCCTGGTCGGTGTGCTGGCTGCGCGACGGCGCGCTCGTGGCGGTCCTCGCCGTCGGCCGTCCCCGCGATCTGGCGCAGGGGCGCAAGCTCATCGAATCGGGGGCGGCACTCGACCCGGCGCGGGTGGCGGACCCCTCCGTACCGCTGAAGTCGACGGCTCTGTGAGCCGGGCCCGACCCCCGTACGGTCGGGCCCGGCTTCCGGCTGTCGGTCCCAGATGGCACGCTTGTCCTCGTGACCGAGATTGACGCAAAGATCGATGCTCTAGTACCTGCCTGGCTCCACCTTCCCGACATCGCGGAACTGCTCGACATCCAGGTGACGCGGGTGCGGCAGCTGGTCAAGGAAGGCCAGCTCATCGCCGTACGACGCGGTGAGAACCGGACGCTCCAGGTGCCTGCCGCCTTCATCGACGGCGACAAGGTCGTCAAGGGCCTCGCCGGGACCCTGACGCTCCTGAGGGACGACGGCTTCTCCGACCAGGAGATGCTGGACTGGCTCTTCACTCCCGACCCGAGCCTGCCCGGCACCCCCGCGCAGGCTCTGAGCGAGAATCGCGGTACGGAGGTGAAGCGCCGCGCCCAGGCGCTCGCCCTCTGACCGAGACAACCACCTGCGGGGTACGGGCCGTCCCGCACGGCCCGTACGCCCGCCGTACCGACGGGGGATTTTCGCCATGCCCACGCCTCGCGAGCTGCTGTCCGACGCCCGGCTCTACCTGTGCACGGACGCCCGCAGGCGACAGGGTGACCTTCCCGCTTTCCTCGATGCCGTGCTCCCGGCGGGCGTGGACATCGTCCAGCTGCGCGACAAGGGCATGGAGGCGGCGGAGGAGCTGGAACACCTCGCGGTGTTCGCCGACGCCTGCGAGCGTCACGGCAAGCTCCTCGCCGTGAACGACCGCGCCGACGTCGCCCATGCCATCGGTGCGGACGTGCTGCACCTGGGCCAGGGTGACCTGCCGGTGCCCGCCGCTCGCGCGATCATCGGCGCCGACGTGGTGACCGGCCGCTCCACGCATGCCGAGTCCGAGGTCGACGCGGCCGTCGCCGAGGCGGGCGTGGACTACTTCTGCACCGGCCCCTGCTGGCCCACCCCCACCAAGCCCGGCCGGCACGCCCCCGGGCTCGGACTC
Organism: Streptomyces sp. NBC_01433; assembly: GCF_026340105.1. NCBI lineage: Bacteria > Bacillati > Actinomycetota > Actinomycetes > Kitasatosporales > Streptomycetaceae > Streptomyces > Streptomyces sp. NBC_01433. The sequence continues at coordinate 4,821,102 of NZ_JAPEPM010000001.1, forward strand.
GTGCGCTACGCTGCCTCGCTCGACCAGCCGCGCCCCTGGTTCGCCATCGGCGGGATCGACGAGGGCAATCTGGACGAGGTGCTGGACGCGGGTGCCCGCAGGGTCGTCGTCGTCCGGGCGATCACCGAGGCCGCCGACCCGGCCGCGGCCACCGCCGCACTCGCGCGGCGGGTGCGGGCACGCTCCGTCTGATCTGAGGGCATGTCCGCGTGATGCCGCCTGATGCCCGTGCGATGTCGGGCGATGTCCGCGTGACGCCCGCGTGATGTCCGAGGGGTGGACAACAATCAGGCCAATCGAGACAAAAAACGCAGGCCCGGTTGGGCGACCGCCGAGCCCTGGTTAACCTCGCAGTATGGCCCTTGGCACACCTTCCACCAGGACAGACCGTGCACGCACCGTGCGTGACCTGCTCGCGACCGGCACGACCTCGTATTCCTTCGAATTCTGGGCGCCCAAGACCGAGAAGGGTGAGCGGAACCTCTGGAACGCGCTGCGCCGGGTCGAGGCGGTGCGCCCGAGCTTCGTCTCGGTGACGTACGGCGCCGGCGGCTCCACCCGCTCGGGGACGGTCAGGGCGACGCAGCAGATCGCCGCCGACTCCACGCTCACCCCGGTCGCCCACCTCACCGCGGTCAACCACTCCGTCGCGGAACTGCGCAACATGGTCGGGCAGTACGCCGACGCCGGAATCAGGAACATCCTCGCGGTGCGGGGCGACCCGCCCGGCGACCCGATGGGCGAGTGGGTCGAGCACGGGCAGGGCGTGCGGTACGCCGCCGACCTCGTCCGGCTCATCAAGGAATCCGGCGACTTCTGTGTCGGCGTCGCCGCCTTTCCCGAAATGCACCCGCGGTCGACCGACTGGGAGACCGACATCGGGCATTTCGTGGACAAGTGCCGCGCCGGAGCCGATTATGCGATCACTCAGATGTTCTTCAATCCGGATGACTATCTCCGGATGCGTGACCGCGTGGTCGCGGCGGGTTGCGACACCCCGATCATTCCCGAGGTCATGCCCCTCACCAGCGTGAAACAGTTGGAAAGGTTTGCGCAGCTCAGCAACGCGACCCTCCCCGCGTCGTTGAAAGAACGCATCCTCGCCGTCAAGGACGATCCAGCCGCTGTACGCTCCATTGGCATCGAGTTCGCAACGAAGTTCTGCGCGAAGCTGCTGTCCGAAGGCGTGCCCGGACTTCACTTCATCACGCTCAACAACTCGACGGCAACGCTCGAAATCTACGAGAATCTCGGACTGCACAAGCAGTCGTGACCGGCCGTACCCGCCACCAACCGGGGCGGTGGCCGTAGGAGGGGGCGGGCGTGGGCTGGACGGTCCTCTACATCGCATTCGGCTTTGTGGCGTTGTGGCTGCTGGGCGAGGTGCTGCTGCAGTACAAGGCACGGCTGCGCTGGCGGCTCCTCGCCTTCGGCGGGTTCCTCACCGTGGTCATCGGTGTGCTGATCGCGTCCGTGCCGGTCATCGTGGTCGGGGCGATCGCCTTCGCCACCGGCCAGACCTATGTGACCCTCTCCTTCCGGCGGGGCTTCTCGACCGGCTGGGCCATCGGGGGCAGCCCCGGCGAGAGCCGCCGTCGCCGTGGCGGCGGTGAGCGGGCGGCCACCAAGGAGCCCACGCTGCAGGTCTCGGACCTGGAGTACGAGCAGCCCCTCGCGGAGACCGCGGCCGCGCCCGCCGCATCCGTCTACGAGCCGCAGCCGCTGCCCGACGACACCGGGCAGTACGGCGTCTACACCGACAACACGTACGCCGGGAACGGCCAGCAGGGCGACGGCAACGGCAACGGCCCCGGCTCCGGCCACCCCGAGCAGCACGGGGCCGAACCGCAGCCGCAGTACGGCGCGTACACCCCCTACGGCGACTACGACCGGCCCGCCGCCCAGGACACCTACGCCGGGCAGTACGACTACGGCACGGGCCAGCAGCAGAGCTACGCGGCCTACTCCGACCCGTACATCGGCACCGGCCCCGCAGGCGGATCCGCGCCCTACGCCTCGTACGACAGCTACGGCAACAACTACGACAGCTTCGGGGGGCAGCAGCAGTACGCCGACCCCTACCCGCAGCAGTACGACAGCCCGGAGACCCCGCCCGGGGGCGTCTGGGTCCCGCAGCAGCGCGACGCCGGGCAGTTCCCGCCGATGCCGCCGGAACAGCCCGTGCGGCCCGCTCCGTACGGCAACGGCAATGGCAACGGCAATGACACCGGCCAGAGCGAGCCGTACCGCTACTGAGCACGGCTGTCGGCACGGCGGCCGGGGCGCGCCCGGCCGCCTCCGGCCGCCGTGCCGTTCGCCCGGCCGTCGTTCGCTCCGTTCGCTTCGTTCAGTCGTTCAGCGGGAGCCGCGGAAGTCGTCGCCCTCCACGATGAGTCCGGCGACGAGCGTCCCCGACATTCCGGCATGCGCCAGCCCGCCACCCGGATGCGACCAGCCGCCCGCCAGATACAGTCCCGGCAGCCGGGTGCGGTTCGCCGGACGCAGATACGCGCCCCCGGCCCCGGCCAGTGCGGGCGCGGGCACCGAACCCCCCTCGGCTCCCGTCTCGGCGGCGGTCTCGACCGGCGTACGCACCTCCCTGTGCAGGATCCGCTCCCGCAGACCCGGAACGGCCTCCACGGCCGACGAGATCAGCGTGTCGGCATACCGCTCGCGCAGCGCCGCGTCCGTCCAGTCGACCGGGCCCTGCGGAGCCACCGTCGCCGTCAGCGTCACCGCCTCGTGCGCCTCGTCCGGGCGGGTCGAGGGATCGTCGGGACGCAGCACCGTGACCGTGGGCCGCTCGGCGACCCGGCCCCGGAACACCGCGTCGAGCTCCGCCGCCCCGTCCGCCGCGTGCACCACGGTCCGGTGCACGGCATCGGCCTCCCGGGCGCCGCGCAGAGACAGCAGCACCACGAACCGGCCCGGCACGTCATCGCCCGCGGGGCGCGGCCACGCCGCCACGTCCCCGTCCCCCCACAGCTCCTGACCCGGCACCAGACCGGGGCGCGGCTGGGCGCCGAGCACCACCCGGTCGGCCTCCGCCACCTCGCCGCCCGCCAGCTCCACGCCCGCCGCCCGGCCGTCCTTCTCGACCACCCGGACCACCTCGGCGCCGAAGACGAACTCCACCCGGCGTGCCAGGCACCGCTCGTACACCGCGCGGGCCAGCTCCCGAATCCCTCCGGTGATGTACCAGCTGCCGAAGGTCTCCTCCATGTACGGCAGCAGGGCCGCCGCCGCCGGGGCGCGGCGCGGATCGAGGCCGTACGACAGGGCGTACCCGTCGAGCAGGGCGGCCAGCCGGGGGTCCGCCAGCTCCCAGGCGCCGACCTCCGCCACCGTGCCCGCCTGCCGGGCACCGCGCAGCAGCCGGCGCTGCCGGACCGAGGGGTAGGGGTCGCGGCCGAGCGCCTGCCAGTCGGGGCGCAGCGGCTCCTCCAGCAACGGCCGCCGCGACCGGTCCCACGCATCGCGGGCCCGGTCCAGGAAGCCGCTCCAACGGGCTCCCGAGCCGGGCCCGAGCGCTCCGTCCAGGGCGGCGGCCACCTTGGACCGCGAGGCGTTGGGCAGGGACACCGCGGTGCCGTCCGCGAAGAGGTGGCGGCTCGCCGGATCGACCTGGGACAGCGTGACGCTCTGCTCCAGGGACTCCTTGCCGGTCTTCACGAACAAGTCGCGCTGGACCGCGGGGAGATGAAGGAGCGTCGGCCCGGTGTCGAAGGCGAAGCCCTCATGGGTATACCTGCCGACCGAGCCGCCGTACGTCGCCGAGCGCTCGTACACCGTCACCCGGTGGCCAGCCACGGCGAGCCGGGCGGCCGCCGCCATCGCGCCCGTCCCGGCGCCGATCACCGCAATTCGTGCCATGCCGTCGACTTTATCGACCGCCACCGACAACTCACCCGGGAGGCCGGTGCCCACCCGCTCCGGCCAGGCGTTTCTCCTCGCGGCGCTGGGCCCTGCGGCGCAGGAACCGGCGGATCCGCGCGGCCAGGAAGACCAGTGTCAGCAGCCCGAGCAGCAGTAGGACAGCGGCGATGACGGCGGCCGCCAGCGGATGGAATATGGCGAACGTGATGATCCCGGCGACACCGAGGTCCTCGGCCGTGCTCACCCCGATGTTGCTGAACGGTTCGGGGGAGGTGTTGACCGCCATCCTGGTGCCCGCCTTCACCAGGTGGCTCAGCAGCGCCGTGGAACCGCCGACCGCCCCGGCCGCGAGCTCAGGCAGCGAACCGCTCCCACCGGCCAGCAGCGCCGCGACGACCGCGCCGGAGAGCGGCCGGATCACGGTGTGCGCCGTGTCCCAGACCGAGTCGACGTACGGGATCTTGTCGGCCACCGCCTCGCACAGGAACAGGACGGCGGCCACGACGAGGACATCGGTGCGCTGCAACGACGCGGGCACCTCGTCGCTCACGCCGGTCGCGCCGAAGATGCCGAGGAGCAGGACCACCGCGTAGGCGTTGATCCCGCTCGCCCAGCCACTCGTGAACACCAGGGGGAGTACGGACACGGACGCGATCGTAGCCAGAGCGGGCCCGGACCGGGTGGGCCCGGGTGCGCAGCTCTGAGTATCCGTACCTAGGGAGCGAGATGAGTAGCTGCGCGGATAGGCCCCCACCCCGCGCGGGCGGCAGAGTGGTGGCCACGGAAGGGGCGCGGCGCCAGGACCGCCGACACGGGGCGGCGGAACGGCGCGGCACCCCTGACGCAGCGGGGGTGCGCGACGGAGAGCCCGGGGGACCGCGGGGGAGATCGGGGTCACGGGGGAGAGGTTCTCCGGCAGCACGGAAAACGCCGGTCCGGCCGAGTTCGAGACGATCGAACTCGGCCGGACCGGCGTCTTCGTGTGTGCCGCGGCTGCCGGGAACACACGGCTCAGCCCGGCGCCCGCCACGGACGCGCACGGCCTTGGCCGGACCCGCTGACCCGCCCGGACGAGCGCGGCCGGTCAGCGCCCGCTGACCCGCCCGTGCAGCAGCAGGGACAGCGCCGAGTGCACCTCGTCAATGGACCGTTCCGGCTGGAACGCCTGCCAGTCGAGAGCCGCCACCAGCACCATCCCGACGAGCGCGGCGGCCGTCAGTGGAATGTCGATCTCCTCGCTCAGCTCACCGTTCTTCACGGCGTCGCGCAGCACGTCCTCGACCACGGCCACGGCCTCCTGCCGCACCACCAGCAGAGTGGCCTGCCAGGCACGGTTGGTGCGCCAGAGCTCGGCGACGTACAGCTGAGTGAAGGCCGGGTAGCGGTCGATGAAGGCCAGACCGGCCCTGATCATCGCGTCCAGCGCCTCCACCTTGCTGCCGCCGCGCTCCTCGGTCTCCTCCGCGGCGGACCGGAGCGAGGCCGTGAGCAGCCCGACGCCGTGGCGCAGCAGCTCCTCGAAGAGTTCGGTCTTGCTCTTGAAGTTGTAGTAGACCGTGCCCTTGGCGACCCCGGCGCGCTCGGCGATCTCGTCCACGGTGGTCGCGGAGAAGCCCTTCTCCGCGATGAGGGTGACCGCCGCCTCGTAGAGCTTCTGCCGGGTGGCCTGGCGGCGCGTGGTGCTACTGCTTTCCATACGGTCGATTCTCACAGGTCCCGGCGTGCTCACAGGCTCAGCTCCGGATGCAGCCGGTCCAGGGTCCACACCTGCTTGCGGCGCGCGGAGAGGGCGGTCAGGGCCAGCGCGCCCGCGGTGAAGGCCAGCAGGACCGCGCAGCCCTGCCACACCGGGCCGAGACCGCCGCCGGTGATCAGCCTGCGCAGCGCGTCGACGACGTAACTCATCGGCAGGTACGGGTGGATCGCGCCGAAGAAGCCGGGGCTGGTCTCGACGGGGTACGTCCCGCCCGCCGAGGTGAGCTGGAGCATCAGCACCGCCAGGACGAGGATCCGCCCCGCCGCGCCGAAGCGGGCGTTCAGCCACTGCACGATCGAGGCGAAGCAGCAGGTCACCAGGGCCAGGAAGCCGATCGTCCCGGCCGCGTGCGCCATCCGCAGGCCGAGGCCCCAGTGCAGGACGGACATCAGCGCGGCGACCTGGAGCACGCCGATCGCGGCGACCGGAAGCCAGCCGGCGAGGGCGATCCGCCAGGCGGAGGCTCCGGCGGCGAGCGCCCGTCGGTTGAGCGGCTGGATCAGCATGTACGCCACCATCGCGCCGACCCAGAGGGAGAGCGGGATGAAGTACGGGGCGAAACCGGTGCCGTAGTTCGGGGCCGCGTGCAGCGACTTGGAGGCCAGCTGCACGGGGTCGGCCATGACGCCCGTACGCGCGTCGCGGTCCTTCTTGTCGTAGTCCGGGATCTTGCCGACGCCGTCGTTCAGCCCCTGGGCGAGCGTCGCCGACCCGTCGCCGAGCCGGAACAGCCCGCCGTCCAGGTTGTCCGCGCCCGTCTTGAGCTTGCCGACACCGGTGTCCAGATCGGCGGATCCGGTCTTGGCCGTGCCCAGTCCGGTGTGCAGCGCGTCGGCGCCCGTGGCGACCTTGTGGGCACCGGTGTTGAGCGCGTTGATCTTCGCGACGGCGGACTTCAGGTCCGTGTCCAGGGCCGGCGAGCGCTTCGCGAGCGCGTCGGCCTGCTCCTGAAGGGTGGCCAGCTGCCCGCGCAGCTTCTTGAGGTCCCCGTTCTGATGGGTGACCAGTGCGTTCACGTCGTCGGCGACCTTCGCGACATCGGCCGCCGCGGTCCTGGCCCGCTCCAGCGGCGGGCAGACCGTGGGGTCGTCGGGGAGAGGCTGCTCCTCGCACCGGGTGCGATAGACCTCGGCGAGGTCGTCGGAGGCCGTGTGGGCGGCGCCGGCCGCGGTGGGGGCTGCCTCCACGAGCAGGTCGAGGTTGTCCCGTACGGTCTGCGAGGAGTCGGCGACCAGCCGGGCCGTGTCGCCGATCGCCTTCCCGTTGTCCTTCAGGAACGGGCGGACGTCGCCGGCGATGCCGTTGACCTTGTCGGCGAGCGCCTGGGTGCCGTCGGCGACCTGCCGGGAGCCCGCTTCGAGGTCGCTCGCGCCCTGGCTGAGCGTGACGATCCCGTCGGACAGCCGCTTGCTGCCCGCCTTGGAGTCCTTGAGGCCGTCCGCGAGGTCCTTGGAGCCCTTCTTGGCCTGGGAGATGCCGCCCTTGAGGTCGTCGGCACCCTTGGCGGCCTTCTCGGTCTGACCGTGGAGGTCGGAGAAGTTGATGAAGATCCGGTCCAGGAAGCCCCGCGAGGCGTTCGTGGAGGCGGCGGTGCGCACCTCGGAGAACACCGACCGGGAGATCTGCCCGACGATGTAGTTGTTGGCGTCGTTCGTCCGTACCTGGAGGGCGCCGGTCTCGGGGGAGTCCCCGCTGCTCGAAGCGATCCTGCTGCTGAAGTCGGACGGCATGGTCAGCGAGAGGTAGTACGTCCCGTCCTCGACGCCCTTGTGGGCCTCGGCGGAGCTGACCTCGTGCCACTGGAAGATCTCGGAGTCCCGCAGCTTGCCGGTGATCTCGTCACCCGCCGCGATGCGCTTGCCCGCGGCACTCGCCCCCTTGTCGTTGTTGACCAGGGCGACGGGCAGCTTGTCGAGGCGCCCGTAAGGATCCCAGAACGAGCAGAGGTACAGGGCTCCGTACAGCAGAGGCAGCAGCAGAAGGGCCACCAGCGCGGCCGCCGGCAGCTTCCCCCTGCCGAACCGCTTCAGTTCAAGCGCGGCCAGTTTCGGCGAACGCATCGGCCGTCCTCTCCTCGGTGGTGGTGCCGGTACGCACGACGAGCGCGTCCTCGGGGGCCTCGCTGCACACGGCGAGCACCGTCGTTCCGCCAGCGGCGATCGAACGCAGCAGGTCCCATGCCTCGGCGCGTTCGGCGTCGGACAGCTTGAGATCGGTGTCGTCGACGGCGAGCAGCCGGGGTCGGCCGATCAGCGCCAGGGCGACGGACAGCCGCAGTGCTTCGAGCCGCTCCAGATCCCGTACGGAGGTCCGCTCGGCCTTGGGCAGGGCGGCGGGATCGAGTCCGGCGGCGTCCAGCGCCTCGTCGATCCGGGCCCGCGCCGCGGCGGCCCGCTCGGCGCGCGGGCGGAGCAGGGCGCGCAGCGAACCGCCGTAGCGGCGCTGGAGCAGGGCCCGTTCCCGCAGATGTTCGGCGACGGTGAAGGCGGGGTCGAGCTCGCTGACTCCTGGGACCGGTCCCAGGGCGCTGATCCTGCGTACGGCGGCCGCCTTGGCGGGCAGGCTCAGGCCGCCGGTCTCCGCGTGGCCCTCGGAGGGGCGCATCCGGCCGGTGAGCGCGAGCAGCAGGCAGGTGCGGCCCGAGCCGGACGGTCCCTCGATCGCGACGAGCGCTCCGGGGGCGGCGGTGAGGTCCACCCCCCGGAAGGCCCAGCCGCGCGGTCCCTTGAGTCCGAAGTCCTCGGCGCCGACAGCTGCGCCGTGCGGGCTGTCCACAGGCCCTCCCCTGATCCTCTGATGCTCGAACGATTCTCTTGAACTGACCGGTCAGTGCAAAAAGTTAGCCCGAACCTGCGCTCGAACGCAAAAGCGCGCTGCCCGGCGGGCTGTGCGCGGGCCCGCCCGACGCCCGAGCCCACCGGCCGGCGACTGCCTTCTTCGGTGGGCCTTCGGTAGATCCTGGGGAGGTCCTCGGTGAGTCCTCGGTGAGCCTTCGGTGAGAACGCCCAGGTCGGAGGTGGGTTCGGCGGAATTGTCAGTGGGGTCCGTCACGATGGATACATACGGCCACGGAGCCGTCACACGACGACAGCAGGAGGTTCGTCATGGCCAGCTCGTCCGCAGCCGCCGCCCCGCGGCGCCGCGCAGTCAGCCCTGCCCCCTCACTGACCGGTCCGGCAAGCGATGTCCACCCTGTACCGCGCCGCACCACGGCGCCGCCGGCCGCTCTCGATCTGCTCGCCAAGGCCCGTGCCGGCCTCGACGAGGCCGCCGTTCTCGACGTGCCGAACGAGCGGTATGCCACCGCCCACCTCGCCGCGCTGCGTACGGCTGCCGCCGTGCTCGCCGCCCGAGGCCGCCCCGAAACGAACAAGCGCCGCCGGGAGCGCATCCGCAGTGCGTGGGAAGTCCTCCCGGAGATAGCCCCCGAACTCACGGAGTGGAGCGCGCTGTTCGCCTCCGGAGCCCTCCGCCGGGCACGGGCGGAGGCCGGTATGCCGGGCGCGGCCGGTACCCGTGACGCCGATGATCTGCTGCGCGACGCGGCGATGTTCCTGCGCCTGGTCGAACGCCTGCTGGTGCTCCAGCCGGTGCTCCCGCAACCCAGGAAGGAGCGGCCCGACGAGAGGTGACCGGGACGGCGGTGCGAGGCAATAGGGTGGAGAGCACCTGTAGTCACCTGCACTGTTCACGCTCCGCCGTCAGCGGCGGCACCGTGCCGAGGAGTCATCTGTCGTGTCGGACCAGCTGCGCCCCCGCGCCTCCCTCCGTACCGCCGTGGTCTGGGAGGTCCTCAAGGACGCTCTCGACCGCCAGGTCAAGGCGACCGGCAGGGACGACCTGGACGTCCTGGACACCGGCGGCGGCACCGGGAACTTCGCGGTGCCCGTCGCCCGGCTCGGCCACCGGGTCACGGTCGTCGACCCCAGCCCCAACGCGCTCTTCGCGCTGGAGCGCCGCGCCGCCGAGGCCGGGGTCGCCGACCGCGTCCGGGGAGTCCAGGGCGACATCCTCGGACTGTTCGACGTGGTGGAGCGCGGAGGCTTCGACGCGGTGCTCTGCCACGGTGTCCTGGAGTACGTGGACGAGCCCGCCGAGGGAGTACGGAACGCGGTCGACGCGCTCCGTCCGTCCGGCGCGCTCAGCCTGCTGGCCGCCGGGCTCGGCGGGGCCGTCCTGGCCAGGGCGCTCGCCGGGCACTTCACCGAGGCCCGGCAGGCGCTCGGCGACCCGGCCGGCCGCTGGGGCGAGGGCGACCCGGTGCCCCGCCGGTTCACCGCCGAGCAGCTCTCCGGCCTGGTCTCCGGCGCGGGCCTGGAGGTCGGGGCCGTGCACGGCGTACGGGTCTTCGCCGACCTCGTGCCGGGCGTCCTGGTGGACACCGAGCCGGGCGCCATGGAAGCGCTCCTCAAGCTGGAGGCCGCGGTGGCCGAGCTGCCGGCCTTCCACTCGGTCGCGACCCAGCTGCACGTTCTGGGCGAGAAGCGCGCCTGAGGGGTGGCGCGGTCGCTGCCTGCGCATGGCCGCGGAGCGAGCGGAGCGTGGCTGATCAGCAACGCAGCCGCAGACGGAGTACTGCCCAGGACCCCCGTACGGCGCTCCGGCCCCGTATGATCGGGTGACACCATCCGGCATGACGGATCGGATGTCGGGGAATCTACGCCTCAGCAGCCGAGCCGACATGGCGGTCCGGAGTGGCTAAACGCTAGAGGGCGGGTTTCACGGGGGCGAATCCCTGCCTATCCTGGAAGGGCCGCATACCGGTCGCCCCCGCGGCCGACGACGAGGAGGACTCCGTGCCGCTCTCGGAGCACGAGCAGCGAATGCTCGAGCAGATGGAGCGAGCGCTGTACGCCGAAGATCCCAAGTTCGCTACAGCGCTTGAGGGAAGCGGGCTGCGTACGTACACCCGACGACGGGTCTACCAGGCGGTCGCTGGCTTTCTGGTGGGTATCGCGCTCCTCATGGCCGGAATGGTCGCACAGCAGATCTGGGTCAGCGTGGTGGGGTTCCTCGTCATGCTGGGCTGCGCCGTGCTCGCGGTCACCGGGTGGCGCAAAGCACCCAAACCCGGCGAACAACAGCCGGAGGCCGCAGGGAGCGGGGGCAGCGGCACCCGCCGACAGCCCCGGCAGCGCCGGTCGATGATGAACCGCATCGAGCAACGGTGGCAGCGCCGCCGCGACGAACAGGGCCAATAGACACTCCCGATTCCCGGAAGTCGTTCCGGAATCGGGCTGAGAACTTAACGCTGGACACTGATGGGTGAGGGGCGGCCGCATTTCTGCGGCCGCCCCTCACCCATCCCGCTTCCCGGCACTGCTCGGCGATCAGCGCCCGCTGGGGTGCGGCGAGCGGGGCCGGGGCCCCGGCCGAGGCGCGCGTGGCGGTGGGCCGGGTCCGTCCGCGAGGGGCGGGCCCGGCCCGTTGCCGGAGGCTCCCGGTCAGCCGGGCTGGCGCGAGGGCCTGCGCGGTCGGCGGGTCCAGCGGCCACGCCCCGGACGGTTCGCCCAGCGCTGGGCGAACGCCGCACGGCGCTCCGTGATCGCCCACACCACCCGGACGGCCGAGCGGGGCGCGACCGTCGCGCGGAGCCGTGCGGCGCGGCCCACGGAGGCCCGCAGAGCCGCCCGTACCAAGAGGGCGTCCTCGGTGAGACCGGCGGCCGGCCGGGGCCGCGGCGCGTAGAGCACCTGCTCCACGGCCCCCGCGACCCGGTGCACCGCGGCAGCCGCGGTGGAGTCGAGCCGGCCCAGCCGCACGATGCGCGCCGCGGCCTTGCGCGGGGTCAGCGACTCGTCCGGCACGATGCCGTGGTCCCACGCCGAATCGTTGATCTCCCGCCAGGCCGCCAGGATTCTGGCCCTGGCATCCGCGGGCGTGCGTCCCTCGGACGAGCTCAGCCTCCGGGTCCGGGCACGGACCCGCCAGAGCAGCGGCAGCAGAGGCAGTACCAGCACCAGCACCGCGCCGAGAACGATCAGGGTCACCGTGCCCGCGGGCGTCCTCGGATCCGTGGGGCCCACCGCGCCCGGAGCCGCTGAGGAACCGCACTCACCCTGGCGGCGCATCTGCGCCGGGCAGCTCTCCGAGGCGGACGGCGCGGTGCTCGGCACGGCGGAGGCGCTCGTGGACGGCTGCACCGGATTGGCCGCGTCGCCAGAGGGGGCGTCGGGCCGGGTGTACGCCGGGGTGGTGCCCCGCGTCGGTGTCGGCTCGAACCGGGTCCAGCCCACACCCTCGAAATACAGCTCGGGCCAGGCGTGCGCGTCCCGCAGCCCGACCGAGGACGCCCCGTCTGCCTGGACGGTGCCCGGCGTGAAGCCCACCGCGACCCGGGCCGGGATGCCCAGCGTCCGGGCCATCGCGGCCATCGTGAACGAGAAGTGGACGCAGAAGCCCTGCTTGTCCTTGAGGAACCGGCCGATCGCCGCCGATCCGGTCCCCGAGGTGACCGTCGTGTCGTAGATGAAGCCGCCCGAGGAGGAGAACCAGTCCTGCAGCTTCACGGCTCGTTCGTAGTCGTTGGCCGAGCCCTGCGTGACCTTCCGGGCCGTCTCGGCCACCACGTCCGGCAGCGAGCCGGGCAGCCGGGTGTACTCCCGTGCCAGCGCCTCCGGCGGCGGGCCCGCCGTGGCGAGCTGTGCCGCGGTCGGTTCGACCACCAGGCTGCCGACCTCGTAGCGCGCGCCACGCGTCGTCTGGCCGTCGTCGCCGACGAGGGTGCGGCCCTCGGGCTCGTACCGCCAGCGCCCGCCGACCTTGACCTCGGTCACGGGGTAGGGGAGCGGCAGATAGGTCTGCCGGTACGAGCGCGACGCCGCGATGTTCGTCCTGATCTCGGTCACGGCGACGTCCGGATTCAGCCCGGTGGGATCGGGGAGGCGCTCGGGCACATCCTTGAGCCGGCGGGTCGAGGACCGCCACTCGCTTCCGTTGAACTGGTCCAGGGCCAGGATCCGCAGATACAGGTCCTGGGGGTTCCCGGAGTTGGTGCGATACGTCATCACCTCCCGGTTCTCCGGCTGGTTGAGGTTGTTCTGCAGCGAGACCAGCGGATTCACCGCGGAGATGGTGCCGCCGCCGCTGCCCTTGCCGTTCCCGTTGCCCGTACCGCCCAGCAGGCCGCCGTCGAGAGCGGGCAGGGCCGCGGGGACGACCAGGGCGATCCCCAGTGCCACGGCGCCGATGCGCCGCCCGGTGCGGACCGGGGCCGTCGCCCCGCTGCCGGAAGCGGTGAGCCCGGCCAGACCGTCCGAGGACCGGGCGACGCCGCCGAAGACCCGCCCCCACTGGGACAGCCGGTCCCGGCCCTCGGCCAGCAGGAGCAGCAGATAGCCGCAGGCGGCGAGCAGGAACCACAGCCAGCCCGCCGCGCCGTCGGCCAGCCCGGCGGCGACCGAGTACAGCGCGAGCAGCGGCAGCCCGGCCGGGGCCGCGCTGCGGAAGGTCACCGCGAGAGCGTCCACCGCGAGCCCGATCAGCAGCACACCGCCGATCAGCAGCAGCCGGATGCCGTCCGTCGTCGGTGCCGGAATGGAGTACGTACCGACATCGTCGGCGCCCGCCGTGAGCAGTGCCCCGAGCCGCTCGACCGCCTCCGGTCCGGGCAGGACACCGAAGAGCGCGTGGTCCCTGGCGAACACCACGGTCAGTACCAACAGCGTGACCAGCGCCTGAGCGGCCACGGTCAGCGACCTGGCCGGCGTCACCCGGCGGGCGAGCGCGCCCGCCCCGCCCTGGATCGCGAGCAGGACCACCGCCTGCAACAGCCACCCCGCCGACTCCACCAGTGGCAGCAGAGCGCCCGCCGCCATCAGCGTCGCCGCAAAGGCGCACAGCGCCAGCCGGGTCCGCCCGCTCATGACCATCCCCCCGAAAAACCTGTCGAACCGCCGCTCCCGGCGCTCTGGGTGCCGTCGGGCAGCTGACCCGCCTGCTGCCACAGCCGGGCGAGTTCCGCCCCGGCGGGCACCGGCACCGCGATCCAGCCCGCCTCGCGCAGCAGCCGCAGCCGCTCGTCGGCGGCGCTCGCGCCCTGCCCGTCCCCGCCGTGCACCCAGCCCCCGCTGTCCAGGACGAAGGCGACGGCCGCGCCGCTGCGCTGCCGCATCCGGGCCGCCACCGCCGTCTGTTCCTCGTCGAGATCGCCGAAGAAGGCGATCAGCAGCCCTTCGTTTCCGCCGCGCAGCACGTCGTACGCACGCGACAGCCCGCCGCCGTCGGACTGGTCGACGACCGCGAGGGTGTCCAGCATCAGGCCGGCCGAGTCCGCGGACTCCTGGGTCGAACCGGCGAACCCGTCGGAACTCTCACCCGGTACCGCATTCCCGTCGTCCGTCAGCAGCCGTACCGCGAAGCCCCGCTCCAGCATGTGCACCAGCGCGGACGCCGCGCCCGACACCGCCCACTCGAAGGCCGAGTCGGGCCCCGCCCCCTGATAGCCGATCCGCCGGGTGTCCAGCAGCACCGTGCACCGGGCCCGCCGCGGCTGTTCCTCGCGCCGCACCATCAGCTCGCCGTAGCGCGCGGTGGAACGCCAGTGGACCCGGCGCAGATCGTCGCCGTGCCGGTAGCCGCGCGGAATGACATCGTCCTCCCCGGCCAGGGCCAGCGAGCGCTGCCGCCCGTCGCCGTACCCCGAAGCCTCGCCCGCGAGCCGCAGCGTCGGCAGCGGCTCGGTACGCGGGATCACGATCAGGGTGTCGTACGCACTGAACGAGCGGGTCAGCTCGCACATGCCGAAGGGGTCGCTGAGCCGCAGTTGCAGCGGGCCCAGCGGGTAGCGCCCGCGCAGGTCGGACCTGACCTTGTAGGACACCTCGCGACGGCCGCCCGCCTCCACCCGGTCCAGTACGAATCGGGGCCTCGGCCCCAGCACGTACGGCACCCGGTCCTGGAGCATCAGGAGCCCGGTGGGCAGCCGGGACACATTGTCCATCCGCAGGTGCACCCGCGCCTCGGAACCGGCGGGCACCCGGGACGGCGACAGCCGTCGGCTGCCCGCGACCCGGTAGCGGGTGCGGTAGAGGACCGTCACACACAGCAGCGGCAGCACGGCGAGCAGCAGCCCGACCCGCAGCAGGTCGCCCTGGCCCAGCACATAGGCGCAGACCGCGGCGGCCACACCGGCGGCGAGGAAGGACCGTCCCCGGGTGGTCAGCCCGCCCAGGGCCGCCCGCAGACCGCCCTTGTCGTCGCCGTCCTCCACGGCACCGGGCTCCCCGGCCGCCATCACAGCCGCCGTGCGCCGGGCTGCTGCTGGCCGTACGCCGGGCGGCCCGGCAGGTGCTGGGACCGCACGTCGGCCGCGGTGCCACCGGCCGAGGTCGGCACGGGTGTGCGCTGAAGGATCTCCAGCACCACCTGTTCGGCCGTGCGGCGGTTCAGCTGGGCCTGCGCGGTGGGCAGCAGGCGGTGCGCGAGGACCGCTGTGGCGAGCGCCTGCACATCGTCCGGCAGCGCGTAGTCGCGCCCGCTGAGGGCGGCGGAGGCCTTCGAGGCGCGCAGCAGATGCAGGGTCGCGCGCGGCGAGGCCCCGAGTCTGAGATCCGGGTGGTTGCGGGTGGCCCCGACCAGCTCCACCGCGTACCTGCGGACGGAATCGGCGACATGGACCGTGCGCACCGCGTCGATCAGCTTCACGATGTCGTGGGCGTGCGCCACCGGCTGGAGGTCGTCCAGCGGTGAGACGTCGCCGTGCACGTCGAGCATCTGCAGCTCGGCCTCCGGGCTGGGGTAACCGATCGAGACCCGGGCCATGAAGCGGTCGCGCTGGGCTTCGGGCAGCGGGTAGGTGCCCTCCATCTCCACCGGGTTCTGGGTGGCCACCACCATGAACGGGTTGGGCAGCTCGTACGTCTGTCCGTCGATGGTGACCTGGCGCTCCTCCATCGACTCCAGCAGCGCGGACTGGGTCTTCGGCGAGGCGCGGTTGATCTCGTCGCCGATCACGATCTGGGCGAAGATGGCGCCCGGTTTGAACTCGAAGTCCCGCCGCTGCTGATCGAAGATGGACACACCGGTGATGTCCGAAGGCAGGAGATCCGGTGTGAACTGAATGCGCCGCACCGAGCAGTCGATGGACCGCGCCAGCGCCTTGGCCAGCATGGTCTTGCCGACCCCGGGGACATCCTCGATGAGGAGATGTCCTTCCGCGAGCAGCACGGTCAGCGAAAGCCGTACGACCTCAGGCTTGCCCTCGATCACACCCTCCACCGACCTGCGCACCCGCTCCGCTGTGGTGGTCAGATCTGTGAGGCTCGCTCGATCGTCATAGGTCGTCACCCGGCCCTCCTCGGCCCTTTGTGCATGGGCCGGCGCGCATTGGTGCCCCGGCCCACCCCGAAATGCGGACACCGCGCCGGAGGACCCGGGGAGATGCCACCCCCGCATTCTTGTTGCCGTTACCGCTTCGTGTCACTCGCCTGTGGATAAGTGGGTGCGATATGTCGGCTGTTGCTGGGGTTTCGGTGTCCTGATGCCGCCGGAGGAGGGGTGGGGCGGGGGCGGGGGCGGGTCAGGAAGCGGGAAGGATCTCGCGCAGCAGGCCGGTGGTGACGTCGAAGACGAAGCCGCGGATGTCGTCGGTGTGCAGGAGGAACGGCGACGTGCGTACGCGCTGCATCGACTGGCGTACGTCCTGGTCGGCGTCCGTGTAGGCCTCCACCGCCCAGACCGGCCGCTGGCCGACCTCGTGCTCCAGCTCCTGCCGGAAGCCCTCGGTGAGCGATTCCAGGCCGCAGTTGGTGTGGTGGATGAGTATGACGCTGCGGGTGCCGAGTGCCCGCTGGCTGATGGTGAGCGAGCGGATCACGTCGTCGGTGACCACGCCGCCCGCGTTGCGGATGGTGTGGCAGTCGCCGAGTTCGAGGCCGAGCGCGTCGTGCAGGTCGAGGCGGGCGTCCATGCAGGCGACCACGGCGACGTGCAGCACCGGCCGTGCGTCCATGCCCGGGTCGCTGAACTCGTCCGCGTACCGGGCATTCGCCTCGACCAGGCGGTCGGTGACGGTGCTGCCGGAACTGGCCGCGCCAGGGGCGGTCGTCACGGGTTCGGCGGGGGAGTGCGCGGAAGTCGACATGAAGATGACGTTAGCCCTCCCAGCTGGACGAAGCCTGCTGTGAGAGTGGACAAAGAACGTCAACGAGGCTTGTTGTGAGGTAACCCACAAGCCTCACAGAGATGCACCCGGTCGGGTGAGCTCCGGGGTGCGAGGGCGTCGGGCCGACGCGCTGCCCGGTTCGTTGATCGGGAATCGATCGAATGGCAGGGTGGACTAAAGTGACGCGAAGTTACCGACACACCCCGCACATAACGCGCATTCCATAGATATCGCACATTCCGTTTTTCCCCGTGCTGTGCGGTGTTACGTGCGGCCCGGCCCTCTCCCGCTCTTGGTCGGCCGACGCCCCTTCCCCGGCGTCGGCGGACCTCCCCTTCAGGGCGGGCGGGGACCAGGACGCACGCGCTGCCGCACGGGACTGAGCCTGAGAGGGCGCTTTGAGCCAGACCCGACATGTCCCGGTGATGCTCCAGCGGTGCCTGGACCTGTTGGCCCCGGCTCTGGAAACCCCGGGCACCGGGGCGCCGGTGGTCGTCGACTGCACCCTCGGCCTCGGTGGCCACAGCGAGGCCCTGCTCGCAGCCTTCCCCACCGCCCGGCTGATCGCCCTGGACCGGGACAAGGAAGCGCTGCGGCTCTCGGGCGAACGGCTCGCCCCGTACGGCGACCGGGCCACTTTGGTGCACGCCGTCTACGACGAGCTTCCCGAGGTGCTCGCCCGGCTGGGCATCCCCAAGGTCCAGGGCGTTCTGTTCGACCTCGGTGTCTCCTCGATGCAACTGGACGAGGCCGACCGCGGATTCGCGTACGCCCAGGACGCCCCGCTCGACATGCGCATGGACCAGACGACCGGCATCGGCGCCGCCGAGGTGCTCAACACCTATCCGCCGGGCGAACTCGTCCGGATCCTGCGCGCGTACGGCGAGGAGAAGCAGGCCAAGCGGATCGTCTCCGCCGTTGTGCGCGAGCGCGAGAAGGAGCCGTTCAGCAACAGCGCCAGGCTCGTCGAGCTGATCCGCGACTCCCTGCCGCAGGCCGCCAAGCGCACCGGGGGAAACCCGGCCAAGCGCACCTTCCAGGCCCTGCGCATCGAGGTCAACGGCGAACTCACCGTCCTGGAGCGGGCCATCCCGGCCGCCGTGCGGAGTCTCGCGGTCGGTGGCCGCATCGCCGTCCTGTCCTACCACTCGCTGGAGGACCGGCTGGTCAAGCAGGTCTTCGCGGCGGGCGCCGCCAACACGGCACCCCCCGGGCTGCCCGTCGTCCCCGAGCGCTACCAGCCCCGGCTGAAGCTGCTCACCCGAGGCGCGGAGCTGCCCACCGAGGAAGAGGTCGCCGAGAACCGGCGCGCCGCCCCCGCCCGGCTGCGCGGCGCCCAGCGCATCCGCGAGGAGGAGCGATGAGTGCTCCCGGAGCGTCGGAGGCGGTGACCGGTGCCGTGCCCCGTGCTGTGACCGACTGGGCGGCCCGTGCTGTGACCGGCGCGGTGAACGGTATGGCGGCCGAGGTGGCGACCGGTGCTGTGACCGGCCCGGCGGCCGAGGCGGCAGGGGTGATGCGGTGAGCAAGCCGGCCGCGCAGTTGAAAGGGCGGGCCGGACGGCTCGCCCGGCTGATGCCGTCGGGGCCCAGCAACGCGGCCCGCACCCCCTTCGTCCTGCTGGTCGTCCTGCTCCTGGGCGGCGGACTCATCGGCCTTCTCCTGCTGAACTCCGCGCTGAACGAAGGATCGTTCAGGCTGAGCGAGCTCAAGAAACAGACCACCGACCTCACCGACGAGCAGCAGGCCCTCCAGCGTGACGTCGACGGCTACTCCCAGCCCGACGCGCTGGAGCGCCGCGCCCGGGAACTCGGCATGGTGCCCGGCGGCAGCCCGGCCTTCCTCGACCCGGACGGCACGGTCCGCGGGGTGCCCGCGGAGGTCACCGCCGAGCCGTCCCCCACCCCGGAGCCGGAGCCGGAGCCCGAGACCAGCGAGCCCACCGTCCCGGCCGCCCCCTCCGACGGCGCGTCACCGAGCGCCACGCCCACAGCCGACGCCTCCGCGCAGGCCGCCGGTCCCACGCCCGCCGCCCCCGAAGCCCCCGCGGGCCCGGCGAGCGGTGCCGCCGGAACAACCCGCGAGGCGCCCGCCGAGCCCGGCGGCCCCGCAGCAGAGACCGCGCCGCCGCGCACCGCGGCGACCCCGCCCCCGACGAGCCCCGGCAGGTGACGCAGTGCCGCCCAAGGAACCGCCGCGCCGCCGCGTACCCGGCCCCCCGCGCCCGCGCGGCAACGGAGCGGGCGGCTCCGGCCGCTCCCGGTCCACCGCGCGCCCCGAGGCCGGACGCCCGCGCCCCGCTCCCCGGCGGCCGGGCAACAGGACGGCTCGCAACCGCGCCGGGCGCTCGCTGCGTCTGGGCAGTCCCCGCCCCCGGCTGCGCCTGGTCGGCCTCGGCCTGACGGTCGTCATGCTGGTCTTCGTGGCCCGGCTGCTCCAGGTCCAGGCCGTCGACGCCAGTGCGTACGCGGCCAAGGCCGACGAGAATCGCTACCTGGAGTACACGGTGGCCGCCGAGCGCGGCGAGATCACCGACCGCAGGGGCATCGCCCTGGCCACCAGCGTGGACGCGCACGACATCACCGCCGACCCCAAGATGTTCACGCCCGAGGACAGCAAGGCCGCCGACGCACCGCAGCAGGCGGCGGCCCTCCTCGCGCCCATCCTCGACAAGGACGTCGAGGAGCTGACCAAGAAGCTGTCGACGCCCAAGAGCCGCTACACCGTCCTGGCCCGGCGGCAGACCCCGCAGGTCTGGAAGCAGATCAAGGACCTCAAGTCGGTCTTCGCCGAGAAGGCAGCCAAGGACAAGGCCAACGGCGGCCCGGGGGCCAACGTGCTCGCCGGTGTCCTCCAGGAGCCGACCACCAAGCGGGTCTACCCCAACGGCGACCTCGCCGCCGGGATACTGGGATTCGTCAGCGCCGACGGCAAGGGCGGCGGCGGACTCGAATCGCAGCTGAACAAACAGCTCGCGGGCGAGGACGGCAAGATTAGGTACGCCCAGTCCGGCGGCCGCAGGGTGCCCACCGCGGGCGCCCGGGAGATCCCGGCCGTGTCCGGCTCCGACATCGAGCTGACCATCGACCGGGACATCCAGTGGGCCGCCCAGCGGGCCATCGCCGACCAGGTCAAGAAGTCCAAGGCCGACCGCGGCTATGTCATCGTGCAGAACACGAGGACCGGCGAACTGCTGGCCATGGCCAACGCCCCCGGCTACGACCCGAACGACCTCTCGCAGGTCAACGGGGCCGCCCTGGGCAACGCGGCCCTTCAGGACGTGTACGAACCCGGCTCCACCAGCAAGGTCATGTCCATGGCCGCCGTGCTGGAGGAGGGCGCCGCCACGCCCGGCACGCACGTCACCGTCCCCAACCGGCTGCACCGCGGCGACCGGCTCTTCAAGGACGACATCGACCACCCCACCTGGTACCTGACACTCAACGGCGTACTGGCCAAGTCCAGCAACATCGGCACCATCCTGGCCACCGGTCAGCTCGGCAAGACCCAGCCCGAGTCCAACAAGGTCCTGCACTCGTACCTGCGCAAGTTCGGGCTCGGCAGCAAGACCGGGCTCGACTACCCCGGCGAGTCGCCCGGCATCCTGGCCGAGCCGCAGGACTGGTCGACCTCGCAGCAGTACACGATCCCGTTCGGGCAGGGGCTCTCGCTCAACGCCGTACAGGCCGCGTCGGTCTACTCCACGATCGCCAACGACGGGGTCCGGGTCGCCCCCAGCCTCGTACGCGGCACCAAGGGCTCCGACGGCCGCTACACCGCGGTCCCGGCCCCCGAGAAGAGCCGGGTGGTCAGCACGAAGACCGCCAAGACGCTGGCGTCCATGCTGGAGTCCGTCGTCGGCGACGAGGAAGGTACCGGGACCAAGGCCAAGATCCCCGGCTACCGGGTCGCGGGCAAGACCGGTACGGCCAACCGCGTCGACCCGGTACGCGGCGTCTACAAGGGCTACACGGCCTCCTTCGCGGGATTCGCGCCCGCCGACAATCCGCAGATCACCGTCTACTGCGCGATCCAGAACCCGACCAGTGGCAGCTACTTCGGCGGCCAGATCTGTGGACCGATCTACAAGCAGGTCATGGAGTTCGCGCTGAAGACGCTCCAGACCCCACCGTCCGGCAGCGAGCCCGCCCGGCTGCCGGTGTCCTTCAAGCCCGGCGAGTGACAAGGGGGTGCGCGAGCACGCCCCGAGGGAAGCCCCAGTGACAACGATCACCCCCGATCCCGGGAACCGGAACGAGAACTACCGCAACCCGGGTCCCTCGCTTCGCGAGAGGCCGGGTCAGCCCGGTACGCTCACCGCCGTGCCCCACGCTGATCAGTCCCAAACCATCCAGAAGGACGCGCCTGTGACCTATCCGGGAGCGCCCCGACCGGACCGGCTCCGGCCCACTTCCCTCGGCGAGCTGGCAGCCCGGCTCCAGGTCGAAGCACCGCGAACCGGCGAGGTCACGGGCATCACCCATGACTCGCGGGCGGTACGGCCGGGCGATGTGTACGCGGCCCTGCCCGGCGCCCGCTTCCACGGCGCCGACTTCGCCGCCCAGGCCGCCGGCCTCGGTGCCACCGCGGTCCTCACCGACCCGGCGGGCGCCGAGCGCGCCGCCGCCACCGGACTCCCGGTGCTGGTCACCGAGGACCCGCGCGGCCGGATGGGCGAGCTCGCCGCCGAGATCTACGGGCGGCCGGGCGTCGGCCTGCTCCAGATCGGCATCACCGGAACGTCCGGCAAGACCACCACCGCGTATCTGGTCGAAGGCGGACTGCGCGGCGCCGGACGCAGCACCGGGCTGATCGGCACCGTCGAGATGCGGATCGGCGACGAGCGCATCAAGTCCGAGCGCACCACGCCCGAAGCCACCGACCTCCAGGCCCTGTTCGCCGTCATGCGCGAACGCGGCGTCGAGGCGGTCGCCATGGAGGTCTCCAGCCACGCCCTGGTCCTCGGACGGGTCGACGGCTGTGTCTTCGACGTCGCCGTCTTCAACAACCTCAGCCCGGAACACATGGAGTTCCACACCGGCATGGAGGACTACTTCCAGGCCAAGGCGCAGCTGTTCACCCCGCGGCGCAGCCGGCGGGGAGTCGTGAACTTCGACGACGAGTACGGCCGCAGGCTGATCACGGAGGCGACCGTACCGGTCGTCACCTTCTCCGCCGAGGGTCACCCGGACGCCGACTGGCACGCCGAGGACGTCGAAGTCGGCCCGCAGGACAGCACCTTCACGGCGGTCGGCCCCAAGGGCGAGCGGATCGCCGCCAAGGCCCCGCTGCCGGGCCCGTTCAACGTCGCCAACACCCTCGCCGCGATCGTCACCCTGGCCGTCGCGGGCGTCGACCCGCAGACCGCCGCCGACGGCATCGCGGCCGTCCCCGGCGTCCCGGGACGGCTGGAGCGGGTGGACGCGGGACAGCCCTACCTCGCGGTCGTCGACTACGCCCACAAGACCGACGCCGTCGAATCGGTCCTGCGCTCGCTGCAGAAGGTCACAGAGGGCAGGGTGCACATCGTGCTCGGCTGCGGCGGTGACCGCGACATGACCAAGCGCGGCCCGATGGGCGCCGCGGCGGCCCGCCTCGCCGACACGGCCGTACTGACCTCGGACAACCCCCGTTCCGAGGACCCCCTCGCGATCCTCGCCGCGATGCTCTCGGGCGCCGCCGAGGTGCCCGTCCACGAGCGCGGTGACGTCCTGGTCGACGCCGACCGCGCCGCGGCCATCGCCGCCGCGGTCGCCCGCGCCGAGCCCGGCGACACCGTCCTCGTCGCGGGCAAGGGACATGAACAGGGCCAGGACATCCACGGGGTGGTACGCCCCTTCGACGACCGCCTGGTCCTGCGCGCAGCCATCGAACGGTCCCTGGGGCGCGGACGCGCCGACGACGCACCCCCGAGCGTCACGGACCGAGCCCCTCACCACGAGAACAACAGTCAGGGATGACCCAGTGATCACCCTTTCCCTCGCCGAGATCGCCGAAATCGTCGGCGGGCAGCCGCACGACATACCGGATCAGGCAGTCGTCGTCGTCGGCCCCGTCGTCATCGACTCCCGAGAGGTGGAGCACGGCAGTCTGTTCGCCGCGTTCGCCGGGGAGCAGGCCGACGGCCACGACTACGCGCAGCGCGCCGTCGAGGCGGGCGCGGCAGCAGTGCTCGCCGCCCGCCCCGTCGGTGTTCCGGCGATCGTCGTGGACGATGTCGAAGCCGCGCTCGGCACCCTCGCACGTGCCGTCGTGGAACGCCTCGGCACCGCCGTCGTCGCCCTCACCGGCTCCGCGGGCAAGACCTCCACCAAGGACCTGATCGCCCAGATCCTGGCGCGCAAGGCCCCCACAGTCTGGACGCCGGGCTCCTTCAACAACGAGATCGGCCTGCCGCTCACCGCGCTGCGCGCCACCGCGGAGACCCGGCACCTGGTCCTCGAAATGGGTGCCCGAGGCGTCGGCCACATCCGCTACCTCGCCGACCTGACCCCGCCGAGGATCGGTCTGGTCCTCAACGTCGGCACCGCCCACATCGGCGAGTTCGGCAGCCGGGAGGCCATCGCGCAGGCCAAGGGCGAACTGGTCGAGGTCCTCCCCGAGGAGGGCGTCGCCGTCCTCAACGCGGACGACCCCCTCGTGCGCGCCATGGCCTCCCGTACAAAAGCCCGTGTCCTCCTCTTCGGAGAGGCCCCGGATGCGGACGTACGGGGCGAGAAGGTCAGGCTGACCGAGGACGGCCGTCCCGCTTTCGAGCTCCACACACCCACCGGGTGCAGCGACGTGACCTTGCGCCTGTACGGTGAGCACCACGTGTCGAACGCGCTCGCCGCGGCCGCCGTCGCCCATGAGTTGGGCATGTCCGTGACTGAGATCGCCGAGGCGCTCTCCGAAGCGGGCACCCTCTCCCGCTGGCGCATGGAGGTCACCGAGCGTCCGGACGGTGTGACGGTCGTCAATGACGCCTACAACGCGAACCCCGAATCCATGAGAGCCGCACTGCGTGCGCTGGCTGCCATGGGCAAGGCCCGACAGGCCGGAGGGGGGCGCACCTGGGCGGTGCTCGGTCCGATGGCCGAGCTCGGCGAGGCGTCGCTCGCCGAGCACGACGCGGTCGGACGGCTCGCCGTTCGGCTCAACGTCAGCAAGCTCGTCGCTGTCGGAGGAAGAGAAGCCTCCTGGCTGCAACTGGGCGCATATAACGAGGGTTCGTGGGGTGAGGAGTCGGTGCACGTGTCCGACGCACAGGCGGCCGTCGACCTGTTGCGCAGTGAACTGCGCCCGGGAGACGTCGTGCTGGTGAAGGCGTCCCGGTCGGTCGGCCTGGAGAAGGTCGCCCTGGCACTGCTGGAGAACTCGACCGAGGGCGAGGTCGCCGGCCGATGAGGCAGATCCTCTTCGCGGGGGCCATAGGGCTCTTTCTGACCCTGGTCGGTACCCCGCTGCTGATCAAGCTCCTGGCCCGCAAGGGATACGGGCAGTTCATCCGGGACGACGGCCCGCGCACGCATGGCAGCAAGAAGGGCACGCCCACCATGGGCGGCATCGCCTTCATCCTGGCGACGATCATCGCGTACGTCCTGGCGAAGGTGATCACGGGCGAGGACATGCGCTTCTCCGGCGTCCTCGTGCTGTTCCTGATGGCCGGGATGGGGCTCGTCGGCTTCCTCGACGACTACATCAAGATCGTCAAGCAGCGTTCGCTGGGTCTGCGGGCCAAGGCGAAGCTGGCGGGCCAGCTGATCGTCGGTGTCGCCTTCGCGGTGCTCTCGCTCCAGTTCGCCGACTCCAGCGGCAACACCCCCGCCTCCACCCGGCTCTCGTTCGTCGAGGACTTCGGCTGGTCGATCGGCCCGGTGATGTTCTGTGTCTGGGCGCTGTTCATGATCCTGGCGATGTCCAACGGCGTGAACCTGACGGACGGTCTGGACGGCCTGGCCACCGGTGCCTCGGTGATGGTCTTCGGTGCCTACACCTTCATCGGCCTCTGGCAGTTCCAGGAGTCCTGCGCCAACGCGGACACCCTGACCAACCCCAGCGCCTGCTTCCAGGTACGCGACCCGCTCGACCTCGCCGTGGTGGCCTCAGCCCTCATGGGCTCCTGTTTCGGCTTCCTGTGGTGGAACACCTCGCCCGCCAAGATCTTCATGGGTGACACCGGTTCGCTCGCCCTCGGCGGCGCGCTGGCCGGGCTCGCGATCTGCTCCCGTACGGAGTTCCTGATGGCCATCCTCGGTGGCCTCTTCGTGATGATCACCATGTCCGTGGTCATCCAGGTCGGTTCGTTCAAGATGACCGGCAAGCGGGTCTTCCGGATGGCACCGCTCCAGCACCACTTCGAACTCAAGGGGTGGTCCGAAGTCCTTGTCGTGGTCCGCTTCTGGATCATCCAGGGCATGTGCGTGATCGTCGGCCTCGGCCTCTTCTACGCGGGATGGGCAGCCAAGAAGTGAGCGACGTGGACTGGCAGGGCAAGCGCGTCACGGTCGCCGGACTCGGCGTCAGCGGTATCCCCGCGGCCCGTGCCCTGCACCGCCTCGGAGCGCTCGTCACCGTCGTCAACGACGGCGACGACGAGCGCGGCCGTACCCAGGCGGCCGAACTGGAGGCGCACGGCATCACCGTGCGCCTCGGCGACGGCGCGACCCTGCCCGAGTCCACCGAGCTCGTCGTGACCGCCCCCGGCTGGAAGCCGGACAAGCCGCTCTTCCTGGCAGCCGCCGAGGCGGGCGTCCCCATCTGGGGCGACGTCGAACTCGCCTGGCGGCTGCGCGGACTGAACGGCGGGGAGCCGGCCCCCTGGCTCGCGGTCACCGGCACCAACGGCAAGACCACCACCGTACGGATGCTCGCCTCGATCCTCGAAGCGGCCGGGCTGCGCACCGCGGCCGTCGGCAACATCGGCGTCTCGCTGCTGGACGCGGTGCTCGGCGAGGAGACGTACGACGTACTCGCCGTCGAGCTCTCCAGCTACCAGCTGCACTGGGCGCCCTCGGTACGCGCCCACTCCGCGGCCGTGCTCAACCTGGCCCCGGACCACCTCGACTGGCACGGCTCGATGGAGGCGTACACCGCCGACAAGGGCCGGATCTACGAGGGCAACACCGTCGCCTGCGTCTACAACGTCGCCGACCCGGCCACCGAGGACCTGGTGCGCGAGGCCGACGTCGAGGAGGGCTGCCGTGCCATCGGCTTCACCCTCGGCGCCCCCGGTCCCTCGCAGCTCGGCGTGGTCGACGGCATCCTCGTCGACCGCGCCTTCGTGGCGAACCGGCAGAAGCAGGCCCAGGAACTCGCGGAGGTCGGCGACGTCAACCCGCCCGCCCCGCACAACATCGCCAACGCCCTCGCCGCCGCCGCGCTGGCCCGCGCCTTCGGCGTCGAGCCCGCGGCGGTCCGCGACGGTTTGCGGGCCTTCCGCCCGGACGCCCACCGCATCGAGCACGTGGCGGATGTCGGGGACGTCGTGTACGTCGACGATTCCAAGGCCACCAACACCCACGCCGCCGAAGCCTCCCTCGCGGCCTACGACCCGGTCGTCTGGATCGCCGGGGGCCTCGCCAAGGGCGCCACGTTCGACGAGCTGGTGACCGGTGCCGCCAAGCACCTGCGCGGGGTCGTGCTGATGGGCGCCGACCGGGCGCTGATCCGCGAAGCCCTGACGCGACACGCCCCCGAGGTACCGGTGGTCGACCTCGACCGGACCGACACTGGGGCGATGTCCGAGGCGGTCCGGGAAGCGGCACGGCTCGCCCGGCCGGGCGACACCGTACTGCTGGCACCGGCCTGCGCCTCGATGGACATGTTCGCCAACTACAACAAGCGGGGCGAGGCGTTCGCGGACGCGGTCCGCGCACTCGCCGACGAGCGCGACTGACGGGCCCGGCCGCCGCGCCACGGGTGTCCCGGTGCCACCGGGCCGCCCGCGGCACCGCCGCAGGCTCCCGGGCCCGCCACCAGCCCCGGGCACGAGCAGTGGAGGGGACAGCGACAATGCCGGCCGACGAGAGTTCCGCCGCGCGCGGACCGGACCGCGCCCGCGCGAGCGGGGCGCTCAGCCGGGCGCTCACCCCGCGCCTCCTTGCTCCGCCCGCCCCTGCGGGCGCCCCGCCGCCCCTGGGCCTCGCCCTGCGCGGGCGGCTGGCCACCGGCTCCCGGCGGCCCCCGGCGCCCCGCGGCGGCGGCCGTGGCTCCGGAGGCACCAGGACACCGCGCGGCGGCGGTCCGCGCCGACTGTACGAGCAGGCACGCCGGGCCTGGGACCGGCCCCTGACCGCGTACTACCTGATCCTCGGCTCCAGCCTCCTGATCACCGTGCTCGGGCTCGTGATGGTCTACTCCGCCTCGATGATCAAGGCGCTGGACATCGACCGGCCCGCCACCTACTTCTTCCGCAAGCAGTTCCTCGCCGCGGTCATCGGTGCCGGACTGATGCTGATCGCCGCGAAGATGCCCGTGAAGCTCCACCGGGCGCTCGCCTACCCGCTGCTCATGGGCACGGTCTTCCTGATGGTGCTGGTCCAGGTGCCGGGGATAGGGATGTCGGTCAACGGCAACCAGAACTGGATCTATCTCGGCGGCCCCTTCCAGCTCCAGCCCAGTGAGTTCGGCAAGCTCGCGCTCATCCTGTGGGGCGCCGACCTGCTGGCCCGCAAACAGGACAAGCGGCTGCTGACACAGTGGAAGCACATGCTCGTCCCGGTCGTCCCGGTCGCCTTCATGCTGCTCGGGCTGATCATGCTCGGCGGCGACATGGGAACTGCGATCATTCTCACCGCGATCCTGTTCGGCCTGCTCTGGCTGGCCGGTGCGCCGACCCGGCTGTTCGCGGGGGTACTCGCCTTCGCCGGGGTCATCGGATTCCTGCTGATCAAGACCAGCCCGAACCGGATGGCCCGGCTCGAATGCACGGCGTTCAGCGATCCCGGCCCGGACGCCTCCTGCTGGCAGGCCGTACACGGAATCTACGCCCTGGCATCCGGCGGATGGTTCGGTTCCGGGCTGGGGGCGAGTGTGGAAAAATGGGGTCAACTGCCCGAACCACACACCGACTTCATCTTCGCGATCACCGGTGAGGAACTGGGGTTGGCGGGGACGCTGTCGGTGCTCGCCCTGTTCGCGGCTCTAGGCTATGCGGGTATCCGCGTGGCCGGACGCACGGAGGACCCCTTCGTGAGGTACGCCGCGGGAGGTGTGACCACCTGGATCACGGCGCAGGCCGTGATCAACATCGGTGCGGTGCTCGGCCTGTTGCCGATCGCCGGGGTCCCGCTCCCGCTGTTCTCCTACGGAGGGTCGGCTCTGCTGCCGACCATGTTCGCTGTCGGGCTGATGATTGCCTTCGCGCGAGATGATCCCGCCACGAAGGCGGCCCTGGCCATGCGGAGGCCCGGGGTGAGATGGAAGACGATGAGACGGCGCGTCAAGAAGCGTCCGTCCGGAGAGCGGTGAATTTCGGTGCATGTCGTACTCGCCGGTGGGGGGACCGCCGGCCACATCGAGCCCGCGCTTGCCCTCGCAGACGCCCTGCGCAGGCAGGACCCGACCGTGGGAATCACTGCCCTCGGTACGGAACGCGGACTTGAGACCAGGCTCGTACCCGAGCGGGGGTACGAACTGGCGCTGATCCCGGCCGTACCGCTGCCGCGCAAACCCACGCCCGAACTGATCACCGTCCCGGGACGGCTGCGCGGCACGATCAAGGCCGCCGAGCAGATCCTGGAGCGCACCAAGGCGGACTGCGTGGTCGGCTTCGGCGGCTACGTCGCCCTGCCCGGCTACCTCGCGGCCAAACGCGCCGGAGTGCCGATCGTCGTCCACGAGGCCAACGCGCGTCCGGGCCTGGCCAACAAGATCGGTTCGCGGTACGCGCACGGGGTCGCCGTCTCCACCCCGGACAGCAAGCTGCGCGGCGCCCGCTACATCGGCATCCCGCTGCGCCGCACCATCGCCACCCTGGACCGCGCCCGGGTCCGCCCCGAGGCGCGCGCCGCCTTCGGCCTGGACCCCAACCTGCCGACGCTGCTGGTCTCCGGCGGCTCGCAGGGCGCCCGGCACCTCAACGAGGTGGTCCAGCGCGTCGCGCCGCTGCTCCAGCGCTCCGGAATCCAGATCCTCCACGTGGTCGGCCCGAAGAACGAATTGCCGCGCATCGACAACATGCCCGGAATGCCGCCCTATATCCCGGTACCGTATGTGAGCCGGATGGACCTCGCGTACGCCGCGGCCGACATGATGCTCTGCCGCGCGGGCGCGATGACCGTCGCTGAACTCTCCGCCGTCGGGCTTCCCGCCGCCTACGTCCCGCTGCCGATCGGCAACGGCGAACAGCGGCTCAACGCCCAGCCGGTGGTCAACGCGGGCGGCGGCCTGCTGGTGGACGACGCGGCGCTCACCCCCGAGTGGGTGCAGGGCAACGTCCTTCCGGTGCTGTCCGATCCGCACCGGCTGTACGAGATGTCGCGCGCCGCGGCGGAGTTCGGCCGGCGTGACGCCGACGACCTGCTCGTCGGCATGGTGTACGAAGCGATTGCCGCACGCCGCCAGGCGTGAGGCGGTGCGGACCCGGGGCGCGCGCCCCGGGTCCGGTGAAGGAGCGAGCGTGGCCGGAGGGACGACCGCCCAGCGCGGTGCGGGCAAGCGGGCGGACACCCCGGCCCGCCCGCCGCACATCGGCACCGAGAGGCGCCGGCCGAGCCGCCGTACACTGCTGATCCTGATCGCCGTCGCGGTGGCGCTGCTCACCGCGGGCGTCGTCTGGGTGCTCTACGGATCGTCCTGGCTGCGGGTGGAGCGCGTGAGCACCACCGGCGTCGGCGTGCTGACCCGTGCCGAGGTGGAGCGGGCGGCGGCGGTGCCGATCGGGGCGCCGCTGATTTCCGTGGACACGGGGGCCATGGAAAACAGGTTGCGCCAGAAGTTGTCTCGTATCGACAGAGTGGATGTCGTACGGTCATGGCCGCACGGCATCGGCCTTAAAGTGACCGAACGAAAGCCGGTCCTGTTGGTGGAAAAGGGCGCAAAGTTCATTGAAGTGGACGCGAAAGGCGTGCGCTTCGCGACGGTGGACAAAGCGCCCCGGGGCGTACCTCTGCTGAAATTGACACCTGATCAGTCAGCGAGTCTGCGCCGCTTCGGCAGTGACCGACTGTTGCGGGAAGCGGTCCGGGTCGCGGGCGATCTTCCGGGGAACGTTTCCAGGGACACCAAGGTCGTACGGGTCACCTCGTACGACTCGATCTCCTTGGAGCTGACCCGGGGGCGCGTGGTGGCCTGGGGCAGTGGCGAAGAGGGCGCGGTGAAGGCGAGAGTCCTCGCCGCTCTCATGAAAGCCTCTCCCAAAGCGGGGCACTTCGACGTGAGCGCGCCCACCGCCCCTGCGGTTTCGGCGAGTTGACGCACATTTGGCCTGGCCAGCACCCTGGTTGGTCAGCGACACGGGTGATCACATAGGGTGAAAAGAAAAACGGGAGGTTCGGCGTGTTCGTTGAACGTGCGCCACTTGTCGACTTAGTGTCCTGTTCGGAAGAGTCCAAGAAGCAGACACACTGGTAACCCTAAACTTCAACGTTAGGGTTTGGGTCGGCGTTCGGACCGTCCCCATCGGCATCCGTCGTCGCCACGGGAATCCCGTGAAGCGGCGACACGTAACTCGAGGCGAGAGGCCTTCGACGTGGCAGCACCGCAGAACTACCTCGCAGTCATCAAGGTCATCGGTGTCGGCGGCGGTGGTGTCAATGCCATCAACCGAATGATCGAGGTCGGTCTCAAGGGCGTCGAGTTCATCGCGATCAACACTGATGCGCAAGCCCTGTTGATGAGCGACGCCGACGTCAAGCTCGACGTCGGCCGTGAACTCACCCGTGGCCTCGGCGCCGGGGCAAACCCGGCCGTCGGTCGCAAGGCGGCAGAGGACCACCGTGAGGAGATCGAGGAGGTCCTCAAGGGGGCCGACATGGTCTTCGTCACCGCCGGAGAAGGCGGCGGCACCGGCACCGGCGGCGCACCCGTCGTCGCCAACATCGCGCGCTCGCTCGGCGCCCTGACGATCGGCGTGGTCACCCGCCCGTTCACATTCGAGGGCCGGCGACGCGCGAACCAGGCGGAGGACGGCATCGCCGAACTCCGCGAAGAGGTCGACACCCTCATCGTCATTCCCAATGACCGACTGCTGTCCATCTCGGACCGCCAGGTCAGTGTGCTCGACGCGTTCAAGTCGGCCGACCAGGTACTGCTCTCGGGTGTCCAGGGCATCACCGACCTCATCACCACCCCGGGCCTGATCAACCTCGACTTCGCCGACGTCAAGTCGGTCATGTCCGAGGCCGGATCGGCGCTCATGGGGATCGGCTCGGCCCGCGGGGACGACCGCGCGGTGGCCGCCGCGGAGATGGCGATCTCCTCGCCGCTCCTGGAGGCGTCCATCGACGGCGCCCGTGGTGTCCTGCTCTCCATCTCCGGCGGCAGCGACCTCGGTCTCTTCGAGATCAACGAGGCCGCCCAGCTGGTGAGCGAGGCGGCGCACCCCGAGGCGAACATCATCTTCGGCGCCGTCATCGACGACGCGTTGGGCGACGAGGTGCGGGTCACCGTGATCGCCGCGGGCTTCGACGGCGGACAGCCGCCGGCCCGTCGCGAGAACGTCCTGGGGGCCAACTCCAGCAAGCGCGAGGAGCCGGCCACGCCGGTACGGGCCGCCGAGCCCGTGCGCCAGACCGGCGGTCTGGGATCCCTGCCGCTGCGCGAGGAGGCCCCGGCCCAGGCCGAGTCCACCCCGGTGTCGAGCGAGAGCCAGCTTCCGCCGGTCTCGGCTCCGCACGTCCCGCCGGCCCGTCCCTACCAGGACACCCAGGCCGAAGAGCTGGATGTACCGGATTTCTTGAAGTGATAGGTCAGCGTCACGCAGTACCCGCGGTTCACGCGGTGGCCTCCGCGGGTCGCGCGCACTTCGCCTTCACCGACAGGTGGGGCGGAGTGAGCGCCGCTCCGTACGAGGAGCTCAACCTCGGCGGCGCGGTCGGAGACGACCCCGCCGCCGTACGCGCGAACCGCGAGCGCGCCGCCCGTCACCTCGGTCTCGACCCGGCGCAGGTCGTCTGGATGAACCAGGTGCACGGGCGGGACGTGGCCGTGGTGGACGGGCCCTGGGGCGAGACCCCGGAAATCCCGGCCGTGGACGCGGTGGTGACCGCCCGTCGCGGAGTCCCGCTCGCCGTCCTCACCGCCGACTGCACGCCCGTTCTGCTCGCCGACCCGGTCGCCGGAGTCGTCGCGGCGGCGCACGCGGGGCGGCCGGGTCTGGTCGCCGGAGTCGTACCGGCCGCGATCGAGGCCATGATCGGCCTCGGCGCCGAACCCTCCCGTATCACCGCGCACACCGGCCCGGCCGTGTGCGGGCGGTGCTACGAAGTCCCCGAGGGGATGCGGGCGGAGGTCGCGGAGACCGTTCCCGCCTCCTGGTCCGAGACCAGTTGGGGAACACCGGCCGTGGATGTCACCGCCGGAGTGCACGCCCAGCTCGACGCCCTCGGCGTGAGCGACCGGCACAGCTCGCCGTTCTGCACCCTGGAATCGGGCGACCATTTCTCGTACCGCCGCGACCGCACCACGGGGCGGCTCGCCGGATATGTCTGGTTGGACTGATAGGGCATGACGGAACGTAGGGCTCAACTAGCCGAAAATCTGGCACAGGTGGAGGAACGTATTGCTTCCGCTTGTGCAACAGCCGGTCGTAAAAGGGAAGAAGTGACCCTCATTGTGGTCACGAAGACCTATCCCGCGAGCGATGTGCGGATCTTGCATGAACTCGGTGTGCGTCATGTCGCGGAGAATCGCGACCAGGACGCGGCGCCCAAAGCCGCTGCTTGTGCGGATCTGTCGCTGACATGGCACTTTGTCGGACAATTGCAGACGAACAAGGTTCGTTCTGTGGCCAGTTATGCCGATGTCGTGCAGTCGGTGGACCGTACCAAGTTGGTCACAGCGCTGTCCGCTGCCGTGGTGCGCGGCGAGCGTGAACTCGACTGCCTCATCCAGGTCGCCCTGGACGCGGACAGTGGCGAACGGGGTGAGCGCGGCGGTGTCGCGCCGGACGCGATCGAGGAGTTGGCCGCCGCGGTGGACGCCGCGCCGGGGCTCCGGCTCGGCGGTCTGATGACGGTCGCACCCCTCGCCGGCCCGTACGCGGGGCGGCAACGGGCCGCATTCGACCGGCTGATGGAATTCGCGTCCCGCCTGCGCTCCGACCGTCCGGCTGCCACCATGGTCTCCGCGGGGATGAGTGCGGACCTTGAGGATGCCGTAGCGGCCGGAGCGACACATGTACGCGTCGGTACGGCGGTACTCGGAGTCCGACCCAGGCTCGGGTAACGTCGCGAAGCAAGTCGGACCACAGCAGAAAATATGGTCATTCCCGCTCCGAACGGGCAGGCCACAGTGGATCGCGGGCACTTGGTGACGAATGCCGATCCACCACAGAGCGGAGGACTCAGAGCATGGCCGGCGCGATGCGCAAGATGGCGGTCTACCTCGGCCTCGTGGAGGACGATGGGTACGACGGTCCGGGGTTCGACCCCGACGATGAATTCGAACCCGAGCCGGAGCCCGAGCGGGACCGGCGGCGGCATCAGCCCGCGCATCAGGTGGATCGGGAGCGCGAGCGCGAACGGGACGAACCGGTGCGAGTGGTGCAACCACCCGCGCAGCGCGAGCCGGTTCAGCTCCCCGCAGAAAGCGGACGACCCGCCCGAATCGCCCCCGTGGCGTCCATCACACCTGAACGCCCGAACATGGAGAAGAACGCACCGGTGATCATGCCCAAGGTCGTGTCCGAGCGGGAGCCTTACCGCATCACCACGCTTCACCCCAGGACCTACAACGAGGCCCGTACCATCGGGGAACACTTCCGTGAGGGCACTCCGGTGATCATGAATCTCACGGAGATGGACGACACGGATGCGAAGCGACTTGTCGACTTTGCCGCAGGACTCGTCTTCGGTCTCCATGGCAGCATTGAGCGCGTGACGCAGAAGGTGTTCCTGTTGTCGCCTGCTAACGTCGATGTCACGGCGGAGGACAAGGCCCGTATCGCAGAGGGCGGATTCTTCAACCAGAGCTGAGAACACGACACCGGGAACAACCCGGCCGAGAGGCCGGTGCCGGCCGGGAGGCCGGAGTTACGAGAGCCAGGGGAGAGGGAAGCGCGGGAATGGGCGTCGCACGGGATGTGGTCTATATCGCGCTGATGTGTTTCCTCATCGTGCTGATCTTCCGGCTGGTCATGGACTATGTCTTCCAGTTCGCACGTTCATGGCAACCCGGCAAGGCGATGGTGGTCGTTCTTGAGGCCACTTACACTGTCACCGATCCACCGCTCAAGCTCCTGCGGCGGTTCATTCCGCCGCTGCGTCTCGGGGGCGTGGCACTCGACCTGTCCTTCTTCGTTCTGATGATCATCGTCTACATCCTGATCAGAGTTGTGGTCAGGTTGTGAGCGATACGGTCTTGCCGACTGCCGACGACTACGTAGAGGTGAAGAAGAGATGCCGCTGACCCCCGAGGACGTGCGGAACAAGCAGTTCACGACCGTCCGCCTCCGAGAAGGCTATGACGAGGACGAGGTCGATGCCTTCCTCGACGAGGTCGAATCGGAGCTGACCCGTCTGCTCCGTGAGAACGAGGACCTGCGCGCCAAGCTGGCCGCCGCGACGCGTGCCGCCGCGCAGAACCAGCAGCAGCAGGGCATGCGCAAGCCGGAGCCGCAGGACCGGCCCGGTGCGCCCGTTCCCGCCGCCATATCCGGTCCGCCGGTGCAGCAGCAGCCCCCGCAGATGGGTCCGCCCCAGCTGCCCGGTGGCGCGCCGCAGCTGCCCGCCGGTCCCAGTGGCCATGGCCCCCAGGGTGGCCACGGTCCCGGTCCGCAGGGCCCGCACGGCCCCGGACCGATGCAGGGCGGTCCCATGGGTGGCCCGATGGGCGGCCCCATGGGCGGTCATGCCCAGCAGCAGCAGATGCAGCAGATGCAACAGCAGCAGCAGCCGCAGATGCAGCAGCCCGGTCAGGGCCCCGGTGGCGACAGTGCCGCCCGTGTCCTCTCGCTCGCACAGCAGACCGCCGACCAGGCGATCGCGGAGGCCCGTTCCGAGGCCAACAAGATCGTCGGCGAGGCGCGCAGCCGTGCCGAGGGCCTGGAGCGCGACGCGCGTGCCAAGGCCGACGCGCTGGAGCGGGACGCGCAGGAGAAGCACCGCGTGGCGATGGGCTCGCTGGAGTCGGCCCGCGCGACGCTGGAGCGCAAGGTCGAGGACCTGCGGGGCTTCGAGCGCGAGTACCGGACCCGTCTGAAGTCCTACCTGGAGAGCCAGCTGCGTCAGTTGGAGACCCAGGCCGACGACTCGCTGGCTCCGCCGCGGACCCCGGCGACCGCTTCGCTGCCGCCGTCGCCTTCGCTGGCTCCGGCCGGTGCGGGAGCCATGGGTCACCCCATGGGGGGCGGCAACCACGTCGGGCACAGCAGCCAGCAGATGGGCGCCAACGCGTCCATGGGCGGTGCGCCTTCGTACGGTGGCCAGCAGCAGATGTCGCCCGCGATGACGCAGCCGATGGCGCCGGTGCGGCCGCAGGCGCCGCAGCCGATGCAGCAGGCGCCTTCGCCGATGCGTGGGTTCCTGATCGACGAGGACGACAACTGAGCGGTTTGCGCTCGCTGAGCGCGTAGCCGTCGGCAGGCGAAGGGTCGGGTCCTGGGGTTTCCCTGGGGCCCGGCCCTTTGTCGTGGGCGGGTGGGTGTGCGGGGCTGGGGGTGCGGGTGGGGCGCCTGCGGCGGGCTTGGTTCCCCTACTCGCCCCTTCCCGAAACTGGGGCGCTGCCCCCGGCCCCGGTCCTCAATCGCCGGACGGGCTAGAAAAGCGCCCTCAATCGCCGGGCGGGCTGGGGAGGCCGGGTGGGTTGGGGCGGGGTGGGTTGGGGAGGTGTGAGGCGGGCTCGGGAGGGCGGGGTGGGTCGGGGGGTGAGGGGTTGAGTGAGCTTGAGATGCGGCCTCGATCGCCGGACGGGCTGAAATGTGCCCTCAATCGCCGGGCAGGCTCGGGAGGCCGGGCGGGCTGGGGAAGTGCGGGGTGGGTCCGGGAGTTGAGGGGCGAGTGGGCTTGAGATGTGGCCTCAGGTGCCAGGCGGGTTGGGGAGGTGCCGGGCTGGCTCGGGAGGTCGGGTGGGGTGGGCTTGCGGGGTGTTCTCAAGGGGTGGTGGGCATGGGGAAGGGCCCGGCCGGGTGTGGTCCGGGCGGGCCCTTGGGGTGGGTGGGGGAGCTTGGGTTACTGCTCCGTCTTGCGGAGGCGGAATGTGAGGGACAGGCCCTCGTCCTCGAACGGGGTGCCGTACGTGTCGTCCGCCTCGGCCTGTGCGTAGTCCAGGGCCAGGACCTCGTCCTGGATCAGGGGCGCGTGCTCGGTCAGGGCCTCCACCGTGGCGGGGGACGTGGACGTCCAGCGCACCGCGATCCGGTCCGCCACGTCCAGGCCGCTGTTCTTGCGGGCCTCCTGGATCAGGCGGATCGCGTCACGGGCGAGGCCCGCGCGTCGCAGTTCCGGGGTGATCTCCAGGTCCAGGGCGACCGTGGCGCCCGAGTCGGAGGCCACCGACCAGCCCTCGCGCGGTGTCTCGGTGATGATCACCTCGTCGGGGGAGAGGGTGACCGTCTCGCCGTCCACCTCGACCGATGCCGTACCCTCGCGCAGGGCCAGGGAGAGCGCGGCCGCGTCCGTGTCGGCGACGGCCTTGGCCACCGCCTGGACGCCCTTGCCGAACCGCTTGCCCAGGGCGCGGAAGTTGGCCTTCGCCGTTGTGTCGACGAGCGAGCCGCCGACGTCCGAGAGGGAGGCCAGCGAGGTGACGTTCAGTTCCTCGGTGATCTGGGCGCGGAGCTCGGGGGAGAGCGTCTCGAAGCCGGAGGCGCCGACCAGCGCGCGGGACAGCGGCTGGCGGGTCTTGACGCCCGACTCGGCGCGCGTGGCCCGGCCCAGCTCCACCAGGCGGCGCACCAGGGCCATCTGTGTGGAGAGCGCGGGGTCGATCGCCGCCAGGTCCGGCTTCGGCCAGGTGGAGAGGTGCACCGATTCCGGGGCGTCCGGGCTGACCGGCGCGATCAGGTCCTGCCAGACCCGCTCGGTGATGAACGGGGTCAGCGGGGCCATCAGCCGGGTCACCGTCTCGATGACCTCGTGCAGCGTGCGCAGCGCAGCCTTGTCGCCCTGCCAGAAGCGGCGGCGCGAGCGGCGGACGTACCAGTTGGACAGGTCGTCCACGAAGGCGGAGAGCAGCTTGCCGGCGCGCTGGGTGTCGTAACCGTCCAGCGCCTGGGTGACCTGGTCCACCAGCGCGTGGAGTTCGCTGAGCAGCCAGCGGTCCAGGACCGTGCGGTCCGCCGGTGCCGGGTCGGCCGCGGAGGGGGCCCAGTTCGACGTACGGGCGTACAGGGCCTGGAAGGCGACCGTGTTCCAGTACGTGAGGAGGGTCTTGCGGACGACCTCCTGGATGGTGTCGTGGCCCACGCGCCGCGCCGCCCACGGGGAGCCGCCCGCCGCCATGAACCAGCGCACCGCGTCGGCGCCGTGCTGGTCCATCAGCGGGATGGGCTGGAGGATGTTGCCCAGGTGCTTGGACATCTTGCGGCCGTCCTCGGCGAGGATGTGGCCGAGGCACACCACGTTCTCGTACGACGACTTGTCGAAGACCAGCGTGCCCACGGCCATGAGCGTGTAGAACCAGCCGCGGGTCTGGTCGATGGCCTCCGAGATGAACTGCGCCGGGTAGCGGTTCTCGAAGATCTCCTTGTTCTTGTACGGGTAGCCCCACTGCGCGAACGGCATCGAACCCGCGTCGTACCAGGCGTCGATGACCTCGGGGACGCGGTACGCCTCCAGCTGGCAGTTCTCGTGCGAGCAGGTGAACGTGATCTCGTCGATGAACGGACGGTGCGGGTCCAGGTCCGTCCGGTCGGTGCCGGTCAGCTCACCGAGCTCGGCGCGCGAGCCGACACAGGTGAGGTGGTTGTCCTCGCAGCGCCAGATGGGCAGCGGTGTGCCCCAGTAGCGGTTGCGGGACAGCGCCCAGTCGACGTTGTTGTTCAGCCAGTCGCCGAAGCGGCCGTTCTTGACCGACTCGGGGAACCAGTTGGTGTTCTCGTTCTCTTCGAGGAGCCGGTCCTTGATCGCGGTCGTACGGATGTACCAGGACGGCTGCGCGTAGTAGAGCAGCGCGGTGTGGCAGCGCCAGCAGTGCGGGTAGCTGTGCTCGTACGGGACGTGGCGGAACAGCTTGCCGCGGGCGGCCAGGTCCTCGGTGAGCGCTTCGTCGGCCTTCTTGAAGAAGACGCCGCCGATCAGCGGCAGGTCTTCCTCGAAGGTTCCGTCGGGGCGGACCGGGTTCACGACCGGGAGGCCGTAGGAGCGGCAGACGACGAGGTCGTCGGCGCCGAAGGCGGGGGACTGGTGGACCAGACCCGTACCGTCCTCGGTCGTCACGTAGTCGGCGTTGACGACGTAGTGGGCCTCGGCCGGGAAGTCGACCAGGGTGAACGGGCGCTCGTAGGTCCAGCGCTCCATCTCGGCGCCGGTGAACGACTCGCCGGTGGTCTCCCAGCCCTCGCCGAGGGCCTTCTCCAGCAGGGGCCGCGCGACGACGAGCTTCTCCTCGCCGTTCGTCGCGACGACGTAGGTGACCTCGGGGTGTACGGCGACGGCGGTGTTGGAGACCAGGGTCCAGGGCGTGGTCGTCCAGACCAGGAGCGCGGCATCGCCGGCCAGCGGGCCGCTCGTCAGCGGGAAGCGTACGAAGACCGACGGGTCGACGACCGTCTCGTAGCCCTGCGCCAGCTCGTGGTCGGAGAGCCCGGTGCCGCAGCGCGGGCACCAGGGGGCGACCCGGTGGTCCTGGACCAGCAGGTCCTTGTTGAAGATCTCCTTCAGCGACCACCACACGGAGTCGATGTACTCGGGGTCCATCGTGCGGTACGCGTCGTCCAGGTCGACCCAGTACCCCATCCGGGTCGTCAGCTCGGCGAAGGCGTCGGTGTGCCGGGTCACGGATTCGCGGCACTTGGCGTTGAACTCGGCGATGCCGTACGCCTCGATGTCGTTCTTGCCGTTGAAGCCCAGCTCCTTCTCGACCGCGAGCTCGACCGGCAGGCCGTGGCAGTCCCAGCCGGCCTTGCGGCCGACGTGGTAGCCCTGCATGGTGCGGAAGCGGGGGAAGACGTCCTTGAAGACGCGGGCCTCGATGTGGTGCGCGCCGGGCATGCCGTTGGCGGTGGGCGGGCCCTCGTAGAAGACCCACTCCGGGCGGCCCTCGGACTGTTCGAGGCTCTTGGCGAAGATCTTGCTGTCCTGCCAGAAGTCGAGCACGGCGTGCTCCAGCGCGGGCAGGTCGATCTGGGCGGGTACCTGGCGGTACTGCGGCGATGTCATGTGCGGGCTTCCTCCGGCGGACGTTTTCCACTTCCGTCGGAGGGACGAGAGCATGTCGCTCCCGCGGTACCACCCTCCTTGGCCCCGGGCGTGTGCCCTTGGCCCCCTCATTGGGGTCGCGATGCCGGGTCTACTGGCCTTGCGGCGTTCTTCCGACGGCTCCGGGTGATCTTCACGACGCGCTCGCCCCCCGGGCTTCCACCGTCCCCGGGTCGCTGCTGGCTGCGTACGACGCTACTCGTCCCATCCATGCCTCTCGCTGAGGCCAGTGTACGGGCCCGTACGGGCGACGGCCGACCGGTTCAACCGCGGCCCCGGGTATGACCCGAATGGCCAGAGGGGGGCGGACGGACTTTCCGGCCCGTGGCGGGGGCGGATTACCGGGCGGGGAGCTGGGCACAACGGAGGCAAGCGCGCCACGACCCGGGCACAGGGAGGGGCGAACGGCGGCGTGCCCCGTTGCCGCGGAGCTGGGGTCGATTTATCGTCCCAGCACGATTCGCGTGCAAGATCACAATATGTGAAGGGGCCGCGGCCATGGTGGCGAAGAAGACGGCGAAAGAGACCGTGGAGACCGTGGCCGAGAAGGAGGCCGCCAGGACGCCACCGGCCAAGAAGGCGGCGGCGAAGAAGACGGCCGCGAAGAAGGCCCCGGCGAAGAAGGCGGCGGCGAAGAAGACCGCGGCCGGGGCGGCGGCGGGGAAGAAGACGGCGGCCAGGAAGGCGCCGGCGAAGAAGAGCGCGGTCAAGAAGGCTTCGAAGAAGGCCGCAGCGGCGGCCATGGGGGCGGCCCAGGCCGCCGAGCAGACGGGAGCCACCACGGTGGTAGCCAAGAAGAGCGCGGGTCGGACCACAGCTGCCGGAAAGGGGGCGGCGGCGGTGCCGCAGGCCCGCGCGGCCGCTGCGACCGCGCCCGGCGAGCTGGCGGTACGGCCCGGGGAGGACCCCTGGACGCCCGAGGAGGTCACCGAGGCGCGCACGGAGCTGACCAGCGAGGTCATGCGGCTGCGGAGCGAGCTGGAGGCATCGGGGGCCGCGCTGGCCGGACTGATGCGGGACTCCGGCGACGGCGCGGGCGACGACGAGGCGGACACCGGAACGAAGAACATCACCCGCGAGCACGAGCTGTCGCTCGCCGCCAACGCGCAGGAGATGCTGGAGCAGACCGAGCGGGCCCTGGCCCGGCTGGAGGCGGGGACGTACGGACTCTGCGAGATCTGCGGCAAACCGATCGGGAAGGCACGGATGCAGGCATTTCCCCGGGCCACCCTGTGCGTGGAGGACAAACAGAAGCAGGAGCGACGCGGCTGATCCGCCGGGGTGTGTCGTACCCTCGTCCTCAGTCAGGCACCTAGGTTGAGGGACTCACGTGGCAGAGGCGGAGCGCATCATCGGTACGCCGGATATCCCTGATGCAGGGGGGGCCGACGGGGTCGAGCCCCCGAAGGCCGCCGACGGCACGGTCGTGGGCTCGGCCGAGAGCACCGTCGAGGGCGACGGCTCCGGCGGGAGCGGCAGCACGGCCCAGGACAGGGGCAAGCGGAAGATCCTGGTCCTCTTCGCCGTGGCCGTCGTCGCCTATCTGCTGGACCTGACCACCAAGATGATCGTGGTCGCGAAGCTGGAGCACCAGGAGCCCATCGAGATCTTCGGCGACTGGCTGAAGTTCAACGCGATCCGGAACGCGGGTGCCGCGTTCGGGATCGGCGAGGCGTTCACGGTGATCTTCACCGTGATCGCCGCCGGTGTGATCGTCGTCATCGCCCGGCTCGCCCGCAAGCTCTACAGCCTGCCGTGGGCCATCGCGCTGGGACTGCTGCTCGGCGGTGCGCTCGGCAATCTCACCGACCGCATCTTCCGTGCGCCCGGCGTGTTCAAGGGCGCGGTGGTCGACTTCATCGCCCCCGCGCACTTCGCGGTCTTCAACCTCGCCGACTCCGCGATCGTCTGCGGCGGCATCCTGATCGTGATCCTTTCCTTCAAGGGGCTTGACCCCGACGGCACCGTGCACAAGGACTAGCAGGCGCAAGGCATACTCGACAGGTGAGTACGCATCCCGAGATCCGCACCCTGCCCGTACCCGATGGCCTGGAAGGCGAGCGTGTCGACGCCGCCATCTCCCGGATGTTCGGTTTCTCCCGCACCAAGGCCGCAGAGCTGGCCGCCGCCGGGAAGGTCCAGGTGGACGGTGCGGTGGCCGGGAAGTCCGAGCGGGTGCACGGTGGCGCCTGGCTGGAAGTGGAGATGCCGCAGGCACCCGCTCCGGTCCAGATCGTCGCCGAGCCCGTCGAGGGCATGGAGATCGTGCACGACGACGACGACATCGTCGTGATCGTGAAGCCGGTCGGCGTCGCCGCCCACCCGAGCCCCGGCTGGACCGGGACCACGGTCATCGGCGGCCTCGCGGCGGCCGGATACCGGATCTCGACCTCCGGTGCCGCCGAGCGCCAGGGCATCGTGCACCGCCTGGACGTCGGCACCTCGGGGCTGATGGTCGTCGCCAAGTCGGAGCGCGCCTACACCCTGCTCAAGGCCCAGTTCCGCGACCGGGTCGTCGAGAAGAAGTACCACGCCCTCGTGCAGGGCCACCCGGACCCGATGAGCGGCACCATCGACGCCCCCATCGGCCGCCACCCCAACCACGACTACAAGTGGGCGGTCACGGCCGAGGGCAAGCCGTCCATCACGCACTACGACCTGATCGAGGCGTACCGGTCCGCGAGCCTGCTCGACATCAAGCTGGAGACGGGCCGCACGCACCAGATCCGGGTGCACATGTCGGCCCACCGCCACCCCTGCGTCGGGGACCTCACCTACGGTGCCGACCCGACCCTGGCCAAGCGCCTCGGCCTGACCCGGCAGTGGCTGCACGCCGTGCGCCTCGGTTTCGAGCACCCCTCCGACGGCAGCTGGGTGGAGTTCTCCAGCGGCTACCCGGACGACCTCCAGCAGGCCCTCGACACGATCGTGGCGGAGAGCGAGTGACCACCGGGCCCGCCCCGTACACCACCCGCAGGGCTCTCGACGACGGCGATCTGGCGGCCTGCTTCCAGGTCCGCAAGGACGTCTTCGTCGGTGAGCAGCAGGTGCCCGAGGAGATCGAGTACGACGCCCACGACGCAGGTGCGGTACATGTCCTCGCCCGCGCGGCGGACGGCTCGGCGCTCGGTACGGGACGGCTGCTGCACGGCGCCGCCGCGGCGGACCGGACCGGCGGTGACCTCACGGTCGGCGCGCTGGGCAGGCTCGCCGTGACCCGGACGGCGCGCGGGCTCGGCGTCGGCGCCGCACTGGTGCGCGCCATCGAGGACGAGGCGCGCACGCTGGGCCTGGGCGCCGTCGATCTGCACGCCCAGACCCATGCCCTCGGTTTCTACGAGCGGCTCGGGTATGTGGCCTACGGCCCCGAGTTCCCGGACGCGGGCATCGCCCACCGGGCGATGCGCCGCACGCTCTGAGCGGACCTCCGTACCTCAGTCCGAGTCCGGCAGCCCCCAGCGTGTCCACGCGCCGTTCGACGGCACCTCGCGCGGACCGGTCTCCGGACGGCGCGCACCGCGCGGGGTGATCAGCACGGTGCCCCCGCGCGGCACGTCCAGCGTGATCCGGCCGGGGCCGGTCTCCCG
Organism: Streptomyces sp. NBC_01433; assembly: GCF_026340105.1. Classification (NCBI taxonomy): domain Bacteria; kingdom Bacillati; phylum Actinomycetota; class Actinomycetes; order Kitasatosporales; family Streptomycetaceae; genus Streptomyces; species Streptomyces sp. NBC_01433. The sequence goes on from NZ_JAPEPM010000001.1 coordinate 4,863,924, forward strand.
TCGGCGCACGGGATGCCCGCGCCCGTCCCGTACGTCGATCTCGCCCTTCACCGAGTGCTCCAGCGTCAGCGGCGCGCCCGCCTCGCTGCGCACCCGTACCCAGCGGGTGAGACCGCCCGAGCGGTCCGCGTCCACCAGGAACGCGCCCTGGGTGCGCAGTGAGGCGATCGACGCGTCCGCCCACCGCCGCGAGAGGGACGGAAAGACCTTCACCACCCCGTCGTGTCCCTGCACCACCATGTCGAGCATCGACTGGGCGGCGGACAGCGGGCTCTCCAGGGCGAGGTTGCGCCCCTCCCGGTACATCGTGTTCACCGTCATCGCGCAGTCGGCGGCCACGTTCAGGTCGGTGAAGAAGGTCAGGAAGTCGAGCGCCTTCTCCGGCTCGTCCATCACGGAGTACATGGACGACGCCGTGGCGTAGCTGTACCCGTGCCACAGCTCCCGCATGGACACCCAGTGGTCCATGCTGCGCCGCATGACGGCGCGGTCCGGCGCGCGGTCCCAGTTCCGCTCGCGCAGGGGGTGGAGCCAGAGCAGATGGGAGTGGTGGCGGTGCGACGCGGCGAGCGGCACGTCCTTGCCGATCATGACTCCGGCCGCCGGGTCCTCGGCGTACGGGGTGAGACGCCGGTCGATGTCCCGCCAGTGCCCCAGCCGGGGGTCGTCGTGGCGCAGCAGCTCCGCCGATCCGATGAGCGTGCGCACGCCCCAGCGGATGAGCGAGAGGTCGTACGTGCAGTCCGCGGCGTCGGCGTACTCGGGGGAGCGGGTGGTGAGCAGATGCAGCCGGCCGTCGGAGCCCTCGCGCAGGAAGTGGGCGTAGAACGTGATCGCCTTCGCGAGGATCGGATACACCACGTCGCGCAGGACGGCCGGGTCCATCGAGTGCCGGTAGGCCAGCCAGACGTGGTGCAGGGCCCAGGTGAGGTTCCCGAAGTTGTCGGAGATCCGGTCCGAGCCCGGTATCCCGACGTCGTAGGTGTCGCCCGCGCGCAGCCGCCAGTCGGAGGGGTGGCCGAGGGCGTAGCTCTCCCCGTCGCGGTACGCGGCCGGGACGGAGGCGGGCAGGTTGTGCTCGAAGCGGCGCAGGGCGTGGGTCACCGAGTCGAGTTCGGGGTGGTTGGAGCCGTGGACCGGTGCCATGCCGATCTGGACGTTGAGGTTCCACCAGACCGCGGTCCAGTTGTTCCCGACCTCCGGGAACCAGGGGCCCCATTCGGAGATGACCGGACCCCGGGCGCGGGTCGCCGAGGCGAGCTTGTAGAGCTGGGTGACGTAGAAACTCTGCAGCCGCTTGTCCGGTACGGACAGGAAGCTGCGCCGGTAGTAGGCGTGCCACCAGTCGCGGTGGCGGTCCACCAGCCGGTCCGGGTCGGTGGCGAGGGTGCGGTCCACGGCCCGTAGCGCGGCCGCGGTCGCCTCGGCCGCCTTGCCGGGGAAGCGGTACACGAGGTGCGCGGCGAGCAGCCGTCCGGTGCCCTCGCGGCGCTCGCGCCACGCGGTGCTCCAGCCGCCGCCCGCGAGCAGCGGCTGCTCGACGAAGCCGTCGCCCACCCGCGGGGCGGGGTTGGGGGTGTAGTCCGCGGGCCTGCCGCTGGTACGTGTGGTGGCGGCGGGCAGCCACTGGAAGGTCCAGGCGGCGGCCTCCTCGCCCGCCGTCGGCCGGGTGGAGAGCAGCAGCGCACCGGTGTCGTTGTGGATGAGGGCGCAGAACGCGAGGCTGCCGCGGGTGGTGGTGACGGTGCCGCGCAGCTCCGCGTCGTACAGGTCGAGCGTCCAGTCGACGGCCGTGATCTCTCCGGCGAGCGTGAGCGTGAAGTACCCGACGGGGAGCCGGGAGTAGCCGATGCCGCCGCGCCACTGCCCGCGCTGGTCCTGTACCTGACTGTGGCTCAGCATCAGCTTCAGGGTGTTCGGGGTCGCGCCCGCGTACAACTGGGCGCCCAGATAGCCGTTGGCCAGGAACGGGGCCTCCTGCCAGCCCGTGGGGAGCCGTCGCCAGGTCATGGCCGCCGCACGGACGGTGTTCTCGTACGGGTCCCAGGAGGCCGGGCCGGCCGCGTCGGCGGGCGGGGACGCCCAGGCCGTAGGGGAGCCGGCGAGCCAGAGGGCGGTGGTTCCGGCGGCCGTGGTGGAGACGAAACGCCTTCGGGAGAACTCGGTCATGTGGGCCTCTCCTGCCGGTCATATACGTGTCGGTGGTTCGCGTGCCTGAACCGTGCCCGCCGCATACTGCCCCCCTCGGCAGGTCGGCGGAAGAGGTGCGACGGCAAAGACATCGGAGGAATGCGGCGCCAAGAGGGCGGACGGAGGGGGGTGTTGCCTGATTTGCAGGCATTGCATGGCAGGGTGGAAGCCCCGATCGACCGATCACCGCTCGACTTCGCACGCCCCGGAAGGCACATCGTGGACCAAATGGCACTGCTGCTCCTGCTCCTGCTCGGAGCCGTGGTCACGGTGCCGTTGGGGGAGCGGCTGGGCCTCCCGGCGCCGGTGCTGATGACGCTCGCCGGGATCGCGATGGCGTTCACCAGCTTCGTACCGAATGTCGACATCCCGCCGGAGATCATCCTTCCCGCGCTGTTGCCGCCGCTGCTCTACGCCGCCGTGCAGCGCACCTCCTGGCGGCAGTTCGCCGCCAACAGACGACCGATCTTTCTGCTGGCCGTGGCGCTGGTCTTCGTCACCACGGCAGCGGTCGCCGCGGTCGCCAACTCGATCGTCCCCGGGCTGCCCATCGCCGCCGCGGTCGCCCTCGGCGCGCTCGTCGCCCCGCCCGACCCGGTCGCCGCGACGGCCGTCGCGGGCTCGGTCGGACTGCCGCGCAGGCTGGTCTCGATCCTGGAGGGCGAGGGGCTGTTCAACGATGTGACCGCGATCGTGCTCTACCACGTGGCGATCGCCGCCGCGGTGAGCGGGACCTTCTCGCTGCCCGAGGCCATCGGACTGCTCATCCTGTCCGCCGTCGTCGCGGTGGTCGTCGGGCTCGCGCTCGGCTGGCTCACCATCAAACTGATGGGCATCCTGGGGGACGCCACTCTTCAGGTCGGCCTCTCCCTGCTCGTGCCGTTCGTGAGTTACGTCCTCGCGGAGGAGCTGATGGGGTCGGGCGTGCTCGCGGTCCTGACCACGGCACTCTTCCTCGCCGAGCACACCGCGGACGCCGACGACGTCCTCGGACGCCTCACCGGACATACCTTCTGGGAGATCGTCGACACCCTCGTCACCGGTGTCGCCTTCGGGCTGATCGGCCTCGAACTCCACAGCGTCTTCGGCACGGCCGACGGGCGCGAACTGGAGATGGTGGGCTGGGGCCTCGCGATCGTCGTGGTGGTCGTCGGCGTACGGCTGCTGTGGCTGCTGCCCGCGACCTGGCTCGCCAAGCGGCTGCACAAACGGCGGGACGTCAGCGAGGAGATCCCCACCAGCTGGCGGGAGACCGTCGTCATGTGGTGGGCCGGGATGCGCGGGGTGGCCTCGGTCGCGCTGGCGCTGGCGATCCCGCTGGAGACGGACGACGGGAAGCCGTTCCCCGGCCGTGACGAGATCATCTTCATCGCGTTCGCCGTCATCATGGCGACCCTCGTCTTCCAGGGGCTCACGCTGCCCTGGCTGGTGCGCAAGCTAGGCGTGCGCGCCGACACGGACGCCGAGGAGGCCCTGGAACGGGACCTCGCGATCCGCGCCGCCAAAGCCGCCAAACACCGGCTCAAGGAGATCCAGGAGGTCGAGGACTTCCCGGAGGACGTCATCGAGCGGCTGCAGCGCGCGGCGTACGACATCGGGGCGCGGATCAGCCCGGACATGGTCGACGAGGAGCGGCGCGAGGCGTACGCGAAGCGCGCGGACCGGTTCAGGGCGGTCAGCCGCGTCCAGCGCGAGATGATGTCGGCCGCCCGCCACGCGGTGCTCTCCGCGCGCAGCGAACCGGGCGCCGACCCCGAGGTGGTCGACCGGGTGCTGCGCTACCTGGACGTACGCAGCCTGCGCTGAGGCACGCCGGAGCGCGGGAAGGGCACGGGAGGGTGCGGGAGGCGCGGGGCGCGCGGCGCATGACGGAGACGTACGCGGGGCACGGGGTGTGAGCGGGCGTGGCCCGCGCGGTGTCAGCCGCGCCCCGTCCGCGGAGCCCTGCTGTCGCCGGTCCCCGCACCGGGACCGCTGCCGTTGCGGCCGGTCTCCCCGGCGGCCCAGGCGGCCCCGGTCAGCTCCGCCCACCGCTCGCCCGGCGGAAGCACCGCGGGCGAGGTGGCGATCCGCGGCAGCGCGTACGGATGGTGATCCCGCAGCCAGCCGACCAGCTGCTCCCGTACCGCGCAGCGCACCGTCCAGATGTCGTCCGCGTCCTTCGCCGTGACCACGGCCCGCACCTGGATCGTCGACGGGGTGGTGTCGGTGACCGCGAGCGACCAGTCACGGCCGTCCCACGCGGCGCACTCGCCGAGGATGTCGCGCAGCCGCTCACGCATCGCGGCCACCGGCGCCGAGTGGTCGAGGTGGAGGAAGACCGTGCCGGTCATCTGGACCCCGCCGCGCGACCAGTTCTCGAACGGCTTGCTGGTGAAGTACGAGACGGGCATCGTGATCCGCCGCTCGTCCCAGGTCCGTACCGCGAGGAAGGTCAGCGTGATCTCCTCGACGGTGCCCCACTCGCCGTCCACCACCACCGTGTCGCCGATCCGCACCATGTCCCCGAACGCGATCTGCAGCCCGGCGAAGAGGTTGCCGAGCGTGGACTGGGCGGCGACACCCGCGACGATGCCCAGCACACCCGCGGAGGCGAGCATCGAGGTGCCGACCGTCCGCATCGCGGGGAACGTCAGCAGCATCGCCGCGACGGCGACGGTCGCCACGACGGCGGTGACCACGCGCTGGATCAGCGTCACCTGCGTACGCACCCGGCGCACCCGGGCCGGATCACGGGTCGCCGCCGTGTAGCGCGCGTACGACGCCTCGATGACCGTCGCCGCGACCCGCACCACCAGCCACGCCGACGCGGCGATCAGCGCGAGGGTGAGGACCTGGCCGATACCGGCCCGATGATCGTTCACCAGGCCGAGCCGGGCGTGACCGAAGGTGGCTCTCAGCAGGGCGGTGCAGAGCACCAGCTGCACGGGGAGCCGGCAGCGGCGCAACAGACCCCACAGGGGGGTGTCGTGATGGCGGCTGTCGGCCCGCCGCAGCAGCAGATCGACCAGCCAGCCGACCAGCAGGGTGATCACCACGGAACCGCCGACGACGATCAGCGGGCGCAGGACGTACTCCATTGCCTCGTCCTCCAAGCTCTGGGACATAGCTGGCACCATGGGCCTCATGAACATCATGCTTTTCCACTCGACCTACGGGCTGCGGCCCGCTGTGCACGCCGCGGCCGACCGGCTCCGGGCCGCCGGCCATGAGGTGCGGGTGCCCGATCTGTTCGAGGGGCACACCTTTGACACGGTGGAGGAAGGCATGGCTTTCAAGGAGCAGGTGGGCAAGGACGAGCTGCTCAGGCGCGCGGTGCTGGCCGCGGCGCCCTATTCCGACCAGGGGCTCGTGTACGCGGGCTTCTCCCTGGGGGCGGCCACCGCGCAGACCCTGGCCCTCGGCGACGAGAAGGCGCGCGGACTGCTGCTCCTGCACGGCACGTCGGACATCGCGGAGAACGCTTCCGTGGACGAGCTGCCCGTACAGCTGCATGTCGCCGACCCCGACCCGTTCGAGTCGCACGACTGGCTGAACAGCTGGTACCTCCAGATGCGGCGGACCGGCGCCGATGTGGAGGTCTACCGCTACCCGGGCGCCGGGCACCTGTTCACCGACCCGGATCTGCACGACTACGACGAGGTGGCGGCGGAGCAGACCTGGAAGGTCGCGCTCGGTTTTCTCGCCACGCTGTAGACGCGTTTCCCGCCCCGCTGTTGACGCGCCGGACGGGCCGGACATCCCGGACGCGCCGGACATGCGGCAGGGCCCCGCACTTCGGTGCGGGGCCCTGCTGTCATCCGTGACGCGGTGAGGCGGTGACGCGGTTACGCCTTGAGCGCCTTGTCGACCGCGGTCGTGAAGTCGGCCACGGTCATCGGGGCGTTCTCGCTGCCCTCGGCGGTGACCGGCTTGCCGTCCATCTTCAGCGTGGGCGTGCCCTTGACCCCGCTCTTGTCGAACGTCTTGGACATCTTCATCGCCCAGGCGTCGTACGTGCCGTCCTCGACGTTCTTCTGGAACGCCTTGTTGCCCTTCAGCGCGTCCACCGAGTTCGCCACCTCGATCAGGAAGCTGTCCTTGGCGAACTTGTCGACGCGCTCCTCCGGGTGGAACTTCGCGGAGTAGAGCGCGGCCTTGTAGTCCAGGAACGCCTCGGGGCTCACGTCGAGCGCGGCACCCAGGGCGCTCAGGGCGTTCTTGGAGCCCTCACCGTTGTCGGAGTTGTCGATGAAGGTCGCACCGATGTACTTGATCTTGTACTTGCCCGCGTCGACGTCCTTCGCGACGGTCTCGCCGACCGCCTGCTCGAACGTGGCGCAGATCGGGCAGCGCGAGTCCTCGTACAGCTCAAGGGTCTTCTTGGCGGTCGACTTGCCGATGACCACGGTCGTGCCGTCGTCGCCCGAGGTGTTCTTCGGGGCGGTCACATTCTTCGCGTCCGCCGCGGCCTTCCAGCCGTCGGGCTTGTTCAGCTGCATCACGCCGTAGCTGATGCCGCCGATGACCGCCAGGGCGGCGACCACCGACACACCGACGACGATCTGCTTGCGGGCCCTGTCCTTCTTCGCCTGGCGTTCCCGCTCGGCACGCAGCCGGTCGCGGGCCGCTGCCTTGTTGGCCTGGGTGTTGCGATTGCTCATGATCGTTCTCCGTGGATACGTGGTGACGTGTGGGGGCGCTGTGCGGGTACGTGTCACATGCTCAAGCGGTGACACGGGCCGGCAGCGGCGGTCCCCTCCGTCCCACGGAGTGCACGAGGAGGCGGGCCGGGAAGAGCGGATGCGGGCGCCCGACGGGGCGCGGGCCCCGGGCCGCGGGGCGGCCCGCGTGTCCCACCACGGCGACGGCGGTCAGCAGCGGCCGGAACGCCAGGGCGGCCACCGCGCGCAGCAGCCCCGCGAGCGCCGCCTCTCCGTGCCGCAGCCAGGCCGCGGCGAGCAGCCCGACGGTCACATGGGCGGCGAGCAGGAGCCACGGCACCGCGGGTCCCGGCTGCGCCAGCAGGGCGGCCGCCCGGTCCCCGGCACCGGTCACCCCGGCCAGCGGGGTGCCCACCGCGCCGACACCGGCCAGCTGCGCGCCGCCCGCGCCGCTTTCGCCACCGCACAGCACATCGACGCCCACGGAGCGCAGCGGGCCCGCGATGGGCCCGCCGGCCGCCCCGTAACAGAGGTGCTGACCGGTGGTGAAGACGGTGTCGGCGGCCAGCTCCAGCGGCACGAGCAGCCCCGCGATCGCCCCGAAGCCGCGCTCCCGGCCCGCCAGCGCGTATGCCGTGGCGAAGACGAGGCAGGCCAGCATCGCGACCACGCTCAGCGGCAGCGGGACCCGGGAGAGCAGCACATGGGACGCCGAGGACAGGGTGACGACGAGCGCGGTGAAAAGTGCCGCGCGCACCACCCTGAATTGCGTCCCTGAGATGTCCATCGCCCGAGAGTGTGTCATGTGTACCTGTAAACGACCCCTAAACGGGCTGGACCGGCCCGACTGGACGGACCGGCCCGGCCCGGCGCGGCGGTCCGGGGGCCCGGCCTACAGGCCGGGGATGCGGCCGTTGCGGAAGAGGTCCACGAAGATCTGGTGGTCGGCGCGGGTGCGGGCCCCGTAACTGTGGGCGAAGTCGACCAGCAGCTCCGCGAAGCCCTCCTCGTCGGCCGCGATGGCCGCGTCGATCGCCCGCTCCGTGGAGAACGGCACCAGCGAGTGCCCGCTCTCGTCGTCCGCCGCCGAGTGCATCGTCGCCGTCGCCCGGCCGAGATCCGCGACGACCGCCGCGATCTCCTCCGGCTCGTCGATGTCGGACCAGTCCAGATCGACCGCGTACGGCGACACCTCGGCGACCAGCTGGCCCGCGCCGTCCAGCTCGGTCCAGCCGAGCCACGGGTCGGCGTGTGCCTGGAGCGCGCGCTGCGAGATGACGGTGCGGTGCCCCTCGTGCTGGAAGTAGTCCCGCACGGCCGCGTCGGTGATGTGCCGGGAGACCGCCGGGGTCTGCGCCTGCTTGAGGTAGATCACCACATCGTTCTCCAGGGCGTCGCTGGTGCCCTCCAGAAGGATGTTGTACGAGGGCAGTCCGGCCGAGCCGATCCCGATGCCCCGCCGGCCCACGACGTCCTTCACCCGGTAGGAGTCGGGGCGGGTCAGGCTCGACTCCGGCAGCGTCTCCAGATAGCCGTCGAACGCGGACAGCACCTTGTAGCGGGTCGCCGCGTCCAGGTCGATCGCCCCGCCACCGGCGGCGAACCGCCGCTCGAAGTCCCGGATCTCCGTCATCGAGTCCAGCAGCGAGAACCGGGTCAGCGAGCGGGCGTCACGCAGCGCGTCCAGCAGCGGACCGTCGGCGGTGTCCAGCGTGAACGGCGGCAGCTCGTCATTCTTCGCGCCGGTCGCCAGGGCGTGGATCCGCTCCCGGTAGGCGGCGGCGTATATCCGTACCAGCTCGCTGATCTGGTCGTCGCCCAGCGCCTTCGCGTAACCGATCAGGGCGACGGAGGCGGCGAAGCGCTTGAGGTCCCAGGTGAAGGGGCCCACATACGCCTCGTCGAAGTCGTTCACGTTGAAGACCAGCCGGCCGTTGGCGTCCATGTACGTACCGAAGTTCTCCGCGTGCAGATCGCCGTGGATCCAGACCCGTCCGGTGCGCTCGTCGAGGTACTGGCCGCTGTGCTGCTCGCGCTCCAGGTCGCCGTAGAACAGGCATGCCGTGCCCCGGTAGAAGGCGAAGGCCGAGCCCGCCATCTTGCGGAACTTGACCCGGAAGGCCGCGGGGTCGGCGGCCAGCAGCTCACCGAATGCGGTGTCGAAAACGGCGAGAATCTGCTCCCCGCGCCGCGCTGCGCCGGTCTGCGTTTCCGACATTTCTTGGTGCCTCCTGGTACCGGACGTACATGACTGAAAGCGTGACTGAGGACATGACAAAAAGGACAGGCGTCCCAGCCTCTACAACGCGCGACCGTACCCGGGAGTGCCCCTCGTCCGTCACCACCAGGACGTAGACTTCCACGCTGTCCCCCCAGTCCGTCATCCCCAGTTTTCCCGGAGGCCCGACGCCGTGACCAAGCCGCCCTTCACGCACCTTCACGTCCACACCCAGTACTCGCTGCTGGACGGTGCCGCGCGGCTCAAGGACATGTTCGAGGCGTGCAACGAGATGGGCATGTCGCACATCGCGATGACGGACCACGGCAACCTGCACGGGGCGTACGACTTCTTCCACTCCGCGACCAAGGCGGGTGTGACGCCGATCATCGGCATCGAGGCGTACGTGGCCCCGGAGTCGCGCAAGCACAAGCGCAAGGTCCAGTGGGGACAGCCGCACCAGAAGCGCGACGACGTGTCCGGATCCGGTGGGTACACCCACAAGACGATCTGGGCGTCGAACAGGACCGGGCTGCACAACCTCTTCCGGCTCTCCTCGGACGCGTACGCCGAGGGCTGGCTGCAGAAGTGGCCGCGTATGGACAAGGAGACCATCGCGAAGTGGTCCGAGGGTCTCATCGCGTCCACCGGGTGCCCCTCCGGCGAGGTGCAGACCCGGCTGCGGCTCGGGCAGTTCGACGAGGCGGTCCAGGCGGCCTCCGACTACAAGGACATCTTCGGCGAGGGCAAGTACTTCCTGGAGCTGATGGACCACGGCATCGAGATCGAGCGCCGGGTCCGTGACGGGCTCCTCGCGGTCGGCAAGAAGCTGAACATCCCGCCGCTCGTGACGAACGACTCGCACTACACCTACGCGGGCGAGGCCACGGCGCACGACGCCCTGCTGTGCATCCAGACCGGCAAGAACCTCTCGGACCCCGACCGCTTCCGCTTCGACGGCACCGGCTACTACCTCAAGACGACCGACGAGATGTACGCCGTCGACTCCTCCGACGCCTGGCAGGAGGGCTGCGCCAACACCCTCCTGGTCGCGGAGCAGATCGACACCACCGGCATGTTCGAGGCGAAGAACCTCATGCCGAAGTTCGAGATCCCGGACGGTTTCACCGAGGTCACCTGGTTCCAGGAAGAGGTCCGGGCCGGCATGCAGCGCCGCTTCCCGGGCGGTGTCCCCGACGACCGGCAGAGGCAGGTCGAGTACGAGCTGGGCATCATCATCCAGATGGGGTTCCCGGGGTACTTCCTGGTCGTCGCCGACTTCATCATGTGGGCCAAGAACAACGGCATCGCGGTCGGCCCCGGGCGAGGCAGCGCCGCCGGTTCGATCGTGGCGTACGCGATGGGCATCACCGACCTCGACCCCATCACACACGGGCTGATCTTCGAGCGGTTCCTGAACCCCGAGCGTGTCTCCATGCCCGACGTCGACATCGACTTCGACGAGCGCAGGCGCGTCGAAGTGATCAGGTACGTGACCGAGAAGTACGGCGCCGACAAGGTCGCCATGATCGGCACCTACGGCAAGATCAAGGCGAAGAACGCCATCAAGGACTCCGCCCGTGTCCTCGGCTACCCGTACGCGATGGGCGACCGGCTCACCAAGGCCATGCCCGCCGACGTCCTCGGCAAGGGCATCGACCTCAACGGCATCACCGACCCCAAGCACCCGCGCTACAGCGAGGCGGGCGAGATCCGGGGGATGTACGAGAACGAGCCGGACGTACGGAAGGTCATCGACACCGCGAAGGGCGTCGAGGGCCTGGTCCGGCAGATGGGCGTGCACGCCGCGGGCGTGATCATGTCCAGCGAGCCGATCGTCGACCACGCCCCGGTCTGGGTCCGGCACACCGACGGCGTCACCATCACGCAGTGGGACTACCCGCAGTGCGAGTCGCTCGGCCTGCTGAAGATGGACTTCCTGGGCCTGCGCAACCTGACGATCATGGACGACGCCATCAAGATGGTGAAGTCCAACAAGGGCATCGAGCTGGAGATGCTCGCCCTGTCGCTGGACGACCCCAAGACGTACGAGCTGCTGTGCCGCGGTGACACGCTCGGCGTCTTCCAGTTCGACGGCGGCCCGATGCGCTCCCTGCTGCGCCAGATGCAGCCCGACAACTTCGAGGACATTTCCGCCGTCTCGGCCCTCTACCGGCCGGGCCCGATGGGAATGAACTCCCACACGAACTACGCGGAGCGCAAGAACGCCCGCCAGGAGATCACCCCGATCCACCCGGAGCTGGAGGAGCCTCTCAAGGAGGTCCTCGGCCTCACCTACGGCCTGATCGTCTACCAGGAGCAGGTCCAGAAGGCCGCCCAGATCGTCGCCGGATACTCGCTCGGCGAGGCCGACATCCTGCGCCGCGTGATGGGTAAGAAGAAGCCCGACGAGCTGGCGAAGAACTTCGTCCTCTTCGAGGCCGGCGCCAAGAAGAACGGCTTCTCCGACGCGGCGATCAAGGCGCTGTGGGACGTCCTGGTGCCGTTCGCCGGATACGCGTTCAACAAGGCGCACTCCTCCGCGTACGGCCTGGTCACCTACTGGACCGCGTACCTCAAGGCGAACTATCCCGCCGAGTACATGGCGGCCCTGCTGACCTCGGTCAAGGACGACAAGGACAAGTCCGCGGTCTATCTGAACGAGTGCCGCCGCATGGGCATCAAGGTGCTGCCGCCCAACGTCAACGAGTCGCTGTCCAACTTCGCCGCCCAGGGTGACGACGTGATCCTCTTCGGGCTGACCGCCGTGCGCAACGTCGGCCAGAACGTCGTCGACTCGATCATCCGCAGCCGCAAGGCGAAGGGGAAGTACAGCACCTTCCCCGACTTCCTCGACAAGGTCGAAGCGGTCGTCTGCAACAAGCGCACCGTGGAATCACTCATCAAGGCCGGGGCCTTCGACGAGATGGGCCACACCCGCAAGGGCCTCGTCGCCCACCACGAGCCGATGATCGACAACGTGGTGCAGGTCAAGCGCAAGGAGGCCGAGGGACAGTTCGACCTCTTCGGCGGCATGGGCGAGGAGGAGAGCGACGAGCCCGGCTTCGGGCTGGACGTGGAGTTCTCCGACATCGAGTGGGAGAAGTCCTACCTGCTCGCGCAGGAACGCGAAATGCTCGGACTGTACGTCTCCGACCACCCGCTCTTCGGCCTGGAACACGTCCTGTCCGACAAGGCCGACGCCACGATCTCCCAGCTGACCGGCGGGGAGCACGGGGACGGTGCCATCGTGACCGTCGGCGGCATCATCTCCGGCCTCCAGCGCAAGATGACCAAGCAGGGCAACGCCTGGGCCATCGCCACCGTGGAGGACCTCGCCGGCTCCATCGAGTGCATGTTCTTCCCGGCCACCTACCAGCTGGTCTCCACCCAGCTCGTCGAGGACACCGTCGTCTTCGTCAAGGGCCGCCTGGACAAGCGCGAGGACGTGCCGCGCCTGGTCGCCATGGAGATGCAGGTCCCCGACATTTCCAACGCCGGGACCAACGCCCCGGTCGTCCTCACCATCCCCACGGTGAAGATCACCCCGCCCATGGTCAGCCGGCTCGGCGAGGTCCTGAGCAGCCACCGGGGCGACACCGAGGTACGGATCAGGCTCCAGGGACCCCGCAAGACCACGGTGCTCCGGCTCGACCGGCACCGGGTCAAGCCCGACCCGGCGCTCTTCGGAGACCTGAAGGTGCTGCTCGGCCCGTCCTGCCTGGCCGGCTGACGGGACCGCCACCGGCGAACGACGGGCTGACGGCCGCCGCCGACGAACGACGAGAGGGGCGCCCCGCGGCCGCGGGGCGCCCCTCTCGGTCTACAGCCCTGCGGCCGGACCGGAAGCGACCGGTCAGTTGTGGCCGAAGCGCCGCTGGTGCTTACGCGCGACATCGGCGGGGCTGCCCTGGGCCTGCGACTGAGGCTGGTTCTCGTTCTGCGACTCGAAAGCCGTCGACTTCGCCTGCTCCTCGCCGCGCTCCGAGGCGGACGCGCGATCCTGCTGGCTGCCCTGCTTACGGTTCTTGTGCTTGGCCATGGTGAATGCCTCCTGTGGGGAATCCTGTGGGCCAGGACCGCTGTCAGACTCACATAGCACCGCAAAGGCCGCATGTTGGATCATTACCGTGCGTAGCAGTATCCGCAGTCGGCCGATTTCCGGATCCGCCACGCCGATGATCGAGTTCCGGACGTTAACCCCCGCACGGTCGGGCAGACTCGAAGGAAACCCTGAGCAAACCCGTTCCCGAAATCCTGGAAGAGGGTGGAACGCGTGGACCGTTGCGTCGTCCTGGTGGACGCCGGCTACTTGCTGGGCGCAGCCGCGAGTCTGCTGGCCGGAGAGCCCGCCCGTTCCCGCATCACCGTCGACCACGCGGCCCTGATCCAGGGACTGCGGGAACGCGCAGAAATCGATACGGAACAGCCCCTGCTCCGGATCTACTGGTTCGACGGCGCCCCCGACCGGGTACCGCAGCCGGAGCACCGCAGGCTCCGGGTGATGCCCCGGGTGACCGTACGACTGGGTGCACTCACCCGCAGTGACGGACGGTGGGCGCAGAAGGGCGTCGATGCCGCCATGCACGCCGAACTCACCGAACTGGCCAGAAACCGGGCCTGCTCCGATGTGGTCCTGGTAACCGGTGACGGCGACCTGCTGCCCGGCCTGATGTCCGCCAAGGAACACGGGGTCGCCGTCCACCTGTGGGCCGTCCAGGCCGCCGACGGCGACTACAACCAGTCCGAGGACCTGGTCGCCGAGGCCGACGAACGCCGTGTGCTCGACCGGGCCTGGATCACCAAGGCCGTACGGGCCAAGGAGACCGGCGGCATCTGCGCCCCGCCGCCCGCCCCGCGCCCCGAGATCCAGGCGATCCTCTCGGCTCCGCTGCCGGAGGCGGCCCTCGCCGCGTCCGCCGAGCGCGCCTCGGAGGCGCAGGCCGCCGCCGCCCGCAACGGCACCCTGGCACCGGCCGACGAGGCCACCGCCGACGCGCCGCCCGCCCCCGGCCAAAGGAGCGTCCCCACCCCCAAGGACCTGGCCGCCCTCCGCGCCCCCGGCGCGCAGGCCGACCGGAACCCCGCGCCGCCGCCCGCCAACGCGACCCTGCGCTGGTCCTCGGACAAGGGCTGGGTGGAGCGCGGCGGACCGCTCGGCGAACCGCCGGAGACCGCGTCCCTGCCGACCCTGGCCCAGCTCACCAGCGCCGAGCAGCGCTGGGCGGACCGGGAGGAGGACATCACCACCGTCGGCGGCGACCCCTTCGAAGTGGGCCAGGTCTTCGCCCGGCGCTGGATGGAACGTCTGCCGGAGACCGCGCACCTGCAGAAACTGTCCACCATGTACCCGCGCATCCCGCACCGTATCGACGGCGAGCTGCTGCGGTACGCGGCACGCTTCGGGCTCCTCGCGCACAAGGACGACCAGATCGACGAGCACGACCGCTATGCCATCCGGGCCGGGTTCTGGCGCGAGATCGACGTACGGGCCGCGGCGGAGCACGTACCCGCGGCGGAGTAGCCGTTCGGCGGCCGGAATCGGCCACACCCTTCCGGGCCGCCCGGGTTGCGGCCCCGGACGCGATCCGGGGCATTCGACCCCGTACCCTCATACCTCGTGAGTATGGGCACAGCACAGGCGCAGAGGGCCGGCGGAACCGTGTGCGCGGTGCGTGATCTGGTCAAGACCCATCCCGCGGTCCGGGGCCGACGCGGCGCGCCCGCCACCCCCGAGGTACGCGCCACCGACGGCATCAGCCTCGATGTGGGGCGCGGGGAGATCTTCGGTCTGCTCGGCCCCAACGGCGCGGGCAAGACCACCCTGGTCCGGCAGCTCACCGGACTGATGCGCCCCGACTCCGGCAGCGTCGAAGTGCTGGGACACGATCTCGTCCGCTATCCGGAGCGGGCCTCCCGGCTCATCGGCTACCTCGGGCAGGAATCCACCGCCCTCGACGAACTGACAGTGTCCCTCGCCGCCGAGACCACCGGCCGGCTGCGCGGCCTCCCCGTGCGCGAGGCCCGCGCCGAGCGCGACGCCGTGCTGGAGGAACTGGGGCTCACCGAACTCGCCGGGCGCCCCCTGAAGAAGCTCTCCGGCGGACAGCGCCGGCTCGCCTGCTTCGCGGCCACCCTGGTCGGGGACCGCCCCGTCCTGGTCCTGGACGAGCCGACGACCGGCATGGACCCCGTCGCCCGGCGGGCCGTCTGGGCCGCCGTCGACCGGCGCAGGGCCGAGCGCGGGGCCACGGTGCTACTGGTCACCCACAACGTGATCGAGGCCGAGACCGTCCTCGACCGGGTCGCCGTCATCGAACGCGGCAAGGTCATCGCCTGCGACACTCCCGCCGGGCTCAAGCAACAGGTGGCCGGGGAGGTCCGCGTCGAGCTGGTGTGGCGCGAGCGGGCACCGCTGGACGTCCCGGAGGTCGCCGCGCTGCGGGCCTCGGCGCAGGAGTCCGGACGGCGCTGGGTACTGCGGCTGGGACCGGACGAGGCACGGGCCGCGGTCGCCGCGGTGACCGGTGGCGCGGCCTTCGCCGCGCTCGACGATTTCACCCTGGCCACGCCCAGCCTGGAGGATGTCTATCTGGCCCTCGGCGGGGATGCGGCCAAGGCGAACGAGGGACTGGTGAAGGCGTGAACAACCACGGACGGGTGCGCGCAGACGCGTGGGCAGGCGTACGGGGCCGGGGGCGGGTGCTCGTGAGGGTACGCGCGGTGAAGGGGAGCGGCCTCAGGTGACGAGCATCGTTCCCGCCGAGGCGGTGTCCTCGCATGTTCGGGAGAGGACGGCGCACGGCCCCTCCGGCGCGCCCCGCACCCTTCCGGCGCCGCTCGCGCCGCGCGCCCGGCTGCTGCCCTCGCTGGCCGCCGTGTACCGCGCACAGCTCTCCCGGGCCCGGGTCGCCCGGATCCCGCTGCTGTTCGTGGCGACCTTCCAGTCCGTCGGGATCATGATCCTGATGCGCGGAGTCGTCGACGGCGGCTCCGAGGCCCGTGCCGTCGTCGCCGGATCCAGCGTGCTGGTCGTGGCGTTCGTCGCGCTGAACCTGCTCGCCCAGTACTTCGGGCAGCTCCGGGCCGGCGGCGGCCTCGACCACTACGCCACGCTGCCGGTGCCGCCCGCCGCGGTGGTGCTGGGCGCGGCCGGGGCGTACGCCTCCTTCACCGTGCCCGGCACGCTCTTCACGGCCATCACCGGCAGCGTGCTCTTCCAGCTGCCGATGACGCATCTGTGGGTCCTGGTCGCCGTGATCCCGCTCGCCGGGGCGGCGCTGGCGGGCCTGGGAGCCGCGTTCGGCCTCCTGGCGCCGCGCCAGGAACTGGCCACGCTGCTCGGGCAGCTGGGCATGTCCGCCGCGCTGCTGCTGGGTGTGCTGCCGGCCGACCGGATGCCGGAGCCGGTGGGATGGGCGCGTGATCTGCTGCCGTCGACGTACGGGGTCGAGGCGCTGGCCCGTTCCTTCGACGCCCGGCCGGACTGGGCGGTCGTCGCACTCGACCTCGCCGTCTGCGCGGTCGTGGGCGTGCTGTCGCTGGCCGTCGCGACGTGGGCGTACCGGCGTGCGGCGGTGCGGTAGTCGTTCGGGTGCGGTGCGGGCTGCGGTGCGGGCTGCGGTGCAAGCCGGGGTGCGGGTGTGGTGCGGTGGCCGTTCGGCCGCGGTGCGGGTGCGGTGCGGTAGCGGTCCGGTGAGGCGCCGCACAGGGGCGCCTGGCACGATGGCTGAGTGAACGCACCTTTGACGCCGCCTCACCAGCCTCCGTCCCATGATCCCTGGCAGACTCCGCCGACGGGTTCCCATCCCGCGCCCGGCCACGAGTCGCCGGACGACGCCACGGATCTGGCGGCGGAGCTCCGTCCCGCCGCCGTGATCATGGTGCTCGTGGCCCTCACCGGCCTGGTGCTCGGGCTGCTGTGGCTGTGGCTGGCGCCGCGGGTTCCGCTGATCTCCGACGACACGGCCGTCTTCCTCAAGAACAGCGAGGGCGAGGAGGCGATCGGGGCCGACGGAACGTTTGTGCTGCTCGCGCTCCTGTTCGGGGCGGTGACAGCCGGGGCCGTGGTCTTCTTCCGCCGCCGCGGGGGCATCTGGCTGGTCGTGGGGCTGGCGCTCGGCGGGCTGCTCGGCTCCCTGCTGGCGTGGGGCATCGGCGTCTGGTTCGGGCCCACGTCGGACGTGGTCGCCCATGCGCGGGAGGTCGGCAAGGGCGTGGTCTTCGACGCGCCGCTGGAGCTGCACGCGGTGGGGGCGGTGCTGGCGTGGCCGATCGCGGCGATGGTCGTGCACTTGGGGCTGACAGCGGTGTTCGGGCCGCGGGATCCTGAGCCGGAGTGGGGTGTTCCTTACGGGGGAGTGGGGCCGGGGGACGGGGCTGGGCCGGGGGCGGTGTCGTCCTAGCGGGGGTGGTGCGGGTGGGGTGCCTGCGGCGGGCTTGTCCCCTACCCGTCCCTTCCCGAAACCGGGGCGGTGCCCCGGGCCCCGGTGTGTCCTCAAACGCCGGACGGGCTGAAGACTCGGGGCTCTGCCCCGGACCCCGCTCCTCAAGCGCCGGAGGGGCTTGAGTTGCGTTCAAGTGCCGGGGCGGGGTGGGGGAGTGCTCAAGTGCCGGACGGGGTGGAGATTCGGGGCTCTGCCCCGGGCCCCGCTCCTCAAGCGCCGGAGGGGCTTGAAGAGCGCTGGAGGGGCTTGAAGAGTGTCGGACGGGCTTCAAGAGTGCCGGACGGGCTTTGGGGGTGTGGGGGTTACGTTGCTCGGGCGATGTTGGCGAATGTCGCGTTCGTCAGGGTTGCCAGGTCCGTCGCGGGGAGTTCTACCTCCAGGCCCCGGCGGCCCGCCGAGACGCAGATGGTGGGGTGGGACCGTGCGGATGTGTCCAGTACCGTGCGGAGCCGCTTGCGCTGGCCCAGGGGGGAGATGCCGCCCCGGACGTAGCCGGTCGTGCGTTCGGCCGATGCGGGGTCGGCCATCGCCGCGCGCTTGCCGCCCACTGCCGAGGCCAGGGCCTTCAGGTCCAGGGAGCCGGCTACCGGGACGACCGCGACGGTCAGTTCGCCGTCCACGTCGGCGACCAGGGTCTTGAACACCCGGTCGGGGGAGACGCCGAGGGCCTCGGCGGCCTCCTCGCCGTAGGACGGGGAGGCCGGGTCGTGGTCGTAGGCGTGCACCGTGAAGGCGGTGCCCGCCGCGGTCAGTGCGACCGTGGCGGGGGTGCCGCCGGACTGCTGCTTCTTCGACTTCTTCGCCACCGGGCCGGGGTCCTTGTTCGGTGAGGGGTTCAGTTCGGGTGCGTGGGGGCGCGGGTCAGTTCCACGGCGGGCAGCGACGGCAGATGCCGGATGACGGCGGTCTCCTTCCGCAGGAGCGTCAGCTCCTCGCGCAGCCGGGTCGCGGTGTCCGGTGCCTGGAGCAGCCGCTGCTTCGTCGGGACGTCCAGGACGGACGCCGCCGCGACCAGGTACGAGACCACGGACGGGTCGTCCGGCAGGTCCGCGCCCGTCGTCAGGGAACGTTCGCTCGCTCCGGCCAGCCGCTTCTGGTAGGCGCGGAAGGCCCGCAGGACGCCCTCGGCCAGCGCACCGGCCTCGTCGTCCTTCGCCTCCTCGTCCAGCTCTTCCACCTCGGCCGTCAGATAGGGGCCGTCGGCGTCGACGGAGAGCAGCTTGACCCGGGTGGTGCCGGTGGCCAGGACCTCGAAGCTGCCGTCGGAGCGCTCGCGGATCGTCGCCGCGTCCGCGACGCAGCCGACCCGGTGGAAGGTCTGGATCGGGTCGGGGCCGAAGCCCTCGGCCGGGGCGCGCTCCATGACGGGTGCCGCCGCGACCGTGTCCGGCATGCCGGTGGCCGTCGGGGCGGTCTCGCGGCCGTCGCGGATCGCGACCACGACGAAGCGCCGCGGTTCGTCCTCGTCGGTCTTCAGCAGCTCGCGCATCATGGCGCGATAGCGCTCCTCGAAGACGTTGAGCGGCAGCACGAGGCCGGGGAACAGCACCGCGTTGAGCGGAAAGAGGGGCAGACGGGCGGTGGTCACAACGGTCAAGCGTAATGGCCGCGCGGCCGGGCGCCGCCTGCCCGGTTCCGCAAGGGGGTCGCGGAGGCCACCCGGAGCCGTGCGCGGTCCCTCGCGTCGAGGAAATGACCCAGGGCGTCGTCGGACACCGACGACCACGGGAACGACGTCGAGTGGGGCCCGATCAGCTCGAACTGCTCCAGTGCCTCCGCCCAGCGGCCCCTGGCCACCAGGACGTACGCGAGGAGGTTGCGGACCTCCGCGGGCCACGGGTCGCCCGCGCGGTAGGAGGCGGAGAGCCTGATCGCCAGATCGGCCGCCGTGTCGATCCGCTCCTCCAGTACGGAGGTGGTCCGCCCGGCGAGCTGTGTGTCGAGCAGCAGCGCGAAGGCGGCCCGCACGGGCAGCGCCTGCACCAGTGAGCCGGGCAGGGCGTCCTCGGCGGCCTGCTCGGCGAAGTCGAAGCACTCGCGGTGCGAGCCGTACCAGGCGGCGGAGAGGTACCGCAGCGCCGCGACGTGGCAGCCGTAGTGGTGCGCGGAGCGGCGTACGGCCTGCTCCCACAGGGCCTCGAACGCGGTGTGCGTGGCGTGCGTGCCGCGGGCGTGGTCGAGGGCGAGCCGCCATGGCACCGGATCGCGTGGGTCCGCGTCGGCCGCCGCGGTGATCAGGGGGCCCACCTCGCGCAGCCGCTCGGCCCTGGCGGGCGACTCCCACGCCCGGTGGACGGCCAGCTGGGCCTTGACGAGCAGCGCGTCCGGGTCGCGCGGGGCGGCGGCCAGCCAGTCGATGAGCCAGCCCTCCCGGCTGTGGGCGAACGTGACGAGGCGGCCGAGATACCGGTCGCGGTCCTCCCACTCGGCGGCGTCGCGGGTGGTGGCCAGGAGTTTGGCGGCGGGTTCGTACTCCCCCAGGGCAGCGGCCACCAGCGCGGGGGAGAGCCGCTCGTCGGGGGCGTCGAGCAGCACCGCGTCGTCCGCGGGCAGTCCGGCGGACAGCCGGGGGCTGTGCCGGAACCTGCGCGCGGTACTGAGCAGAACGCGAAGCAATGGCATGGTGCAGACCATTGAAAAGCGCTGGTGAGGGCGGCGCCAGGGGTGCGCTGTGAAGCTTCTGTGCCGAGTGAATGGGTTGTACTGGGGCCGGTCAAGAAAGGGCAAAGGAAAAGGGCGGAGCTGGCTTGATTCCGCCTTTTCCCACCGACCCCGTTCGTCACTTCGGTCGCGCCTCGGCAACCCGTTCGACCGCGCTGTCCGAAGGGATTCCGCCCGGCCCGCGCCGCCCCGGTATCAGCCGCGGCGCAGCAGCCGGGAGGCGCCCGCCGCCACCGTGGTGGCCAGTATCCACCCGAGGAGCACGAGGACGGCCGCCGTCCACTGCCAGCCGCCCTCCATCCGCCAGTAACCGTCCTGGCCGAGGTTGATCACCGGCACCAGCAGATCGAGGGCGTACAGCGCGGCGTTCCACTGCGGATGCTCGTCCCGCTTGATCGCCGCCGGTTCGTACTGCGCGAAGGCCACCGCACCCGCCGCCCACAGCACCGCCATCCACACGGCGGCCCGTCCCGGCCGGTACCCGTACGCCACCGTCCAGTCCTGGAGGTAACCCCACAGCTTCGCGGCGAGCGGCAGCGTCTCCCGGCGCCGCCGCTGCTTGGCGAGCAGCACCTCACGGGCGTCCGCGTCCTCGCCGCAGCTGCGCAGGACCGCGGCGAGCCGTTCGTACGGCTCCGGGACGTACTCCGGGGTCGCCGCCAGCACCCACTCCAGCCGCCGGGAGAGCGGGAAGTGCCCGTACGGGACGAGGTTCTCGTACACGAAACCGCCCATCGCCAGACCGCCGGGGCCCGGCCAGCTGGACGACACATCGATCAGCGTGACCACCTTCGCGCCGTTCAGTACGACCCGGCCCTCCTCCGGGCGCTCCGCGTTGAACCGCAGTTCGGGCGTGACGATCCTGCGCAGTGACAGCTCCTCGTGCCGGGACAGCACGAACCGCGCCTTGTGCAGGTCCACCGCGTCCCCGAAGCGCCCGTCGTCCAGCCGTACGGCCCCCCGGCACTCGAAGATCTGCGCCCGGGTCCCACGCGCCGGCGTGGGCCCGAACACGATGCCGTACGGGGGAGTGGTGCCCTGGTTCCCGGTGTCGACGCTCACCCACGCCTCGGTCATGTAGAGCGTGCGCTCCACCGTCAACTGCGGTGCGTTCAGGGCCCGCCGCCCGTCCTTGGCGCGCAGCCGGCTGCCCCGCAGGCTCAGCGAACCGCCCACCTTCGCCCCGCGCAGGCTCAGCTCGCCGTGGGTCTCGACCATCTCCGCCTGGAGGTCCTGCGCGACGCTCATCCCGTCCCCGACCAGCGCGCGCCCGCGCCGGTCGGCGCCGACGCTGATCTGGTTGATCAGCAGATCGGTGCCGATCTGCGCATCGGTGAGCCGGATGCCGCGCTCGACCCGGCAGCGCGGCAGATGCAGATCGCCCTCCGTGTGCAGCCGGGCCGCCTCCAGCCTCGGCAGCGCGCAGCCGACCATCCGCAAGGTCGTGAAGTGGCACTCGGGCAGCACCACTTCCTGCTCGAACCGGCACCCCGTCAGCTCCACGTACGGAGCCACCCGGCCGCCCGCCAGGTCCAGCTTTCCGGTGATCCGGACGCCCCGGAGCTTCAGTGCCGCCACCCGGCCCGGCCGCGCGGGCGGCCCGCTCAGCAGCAGCCGCGCCACCGTGCGCGCGCCGACGCTCCGCTCGGGTCCCCAGATGTGCGGTGCGAAAGGATCGTCGCGCGCCGGGTCATGGGTGCGCAGATCGTAGGTGGTTCCGTTACGGAAGGATTGCCACATGCCCAGCTCCGCTGCGCTGAGGCCGTCCGGGATTTCGCCATCCTGCGGCTCGGTCACTGCCGTCCCCTCTGTGCACATGCCGTACAACTGTTCTTCCCGTTGTGTGACGGCGTGAACGCTAATGGTCAGCAGTGACAGACGTGGCTGGTATCAGCCAGTGATACGGGCGACCGGACGTCCGAGGCGGTCTGCGAGAATTGCGGTGTGATCTCTCGAATCGATCTGCGCGGCGAGGCCCTTCCCGAGGGTGCCGCCCTGCGCGACCTGCTGCCCCGTGCCGAGTTCGACGTGGAAGCCGCCCTGGAGACGGTGCGGCCCATCTGCGAGGACGTACGCCATCGAGGCGCCGCGGCAGTGATCGAATGGGGAGAAAAGTTCGACGGAGTACGGATCGACTCGATCCGGGTACCGGCCGCCGCCATCACCGCCGCGCTGGAGGGGCTCGATCCGGCCGTTCGCGCCGCGCTGGAGGAGTCGATCCGCCGCGCCCGCCTGGTCCACCGCGAGCAGCGCCGCACCACGCACACCACCCAGGTCGTCCCCGGCGGCACGGTCACCGAGAAGTGGGTCCCGGTCGAGCGGGTCGGGCTGTACGTCCCCGGCGGGCGCTCCGTCTACCCCTCGTCCGTCGTCATGAACGTCGTGCCCGCCCAGGAAGCGGGCGTCGAGGGCATCGCCGTCGCCTCCCCGCCGCAGAAGAATTTCGGCGGACTGCCGCACCCCACCATCCTCGCCGCCTGCGCCCTGCTCGGCGTCGACGAGGTGTACGCGGCGGGCGGCGCCCAGGCCATCGCGATGTTCGCGTACGGGACCCCGGAACCGGGCGGCTGCGCTCCCGTCAACCTGGTCACCGGCCCCGGCAACATCTACGTCGCCGCCGCCAAGCGCCTGCTCAAGGGCCGTATCGGCATCGACGCCGAGGCGGGCCCCACCGAGATCGCGATCCTCGCGGACTCCACCGCCGACCCGGCGCACGTGGCCGCCGACCTGATCAGCCAGGCCGAGCACGACCCGATGGCCGCCGCCGTCCTCGTCACCGACTCCGCGGAGCTGGCCGCCGCCACCGAGGCCGAGCTGGCCTCGCAGGTCGCCGCGTCCAAGCACGTCACGGACCGGATCGAGCCCGCCCTGGCCGGCCGTCAGTCCGCGATCGTCCTGGTCTCCGGCCTCGACGACGGCCTCAAGGTCGTCGACGCCTACGGCGCCGAGCACCTGGAGATCCAGACCGCGGACGCCGCGGCCGTCGCCGACCGGGTCCGCAACGCCGGAGCGATCTTCGTCGGCCCCTGGTCCCCGGTCTCCCTAGGCGACTACTGCGCGGGCTCCAACCACGTCCTGCCCACCGGCGGCTGCGCCTGCCACTCCTCGGGCCTGTCCGTGCAGTCCTTCCTGCGCGGCATCCACATCGTCGACTACACGCGCGACGCGCTCGCCGAGGTCACCCACCATGTCGTGACCCTCGCCGAGGCGGAGGACCTCCCCGCCCACGGCGCCGCGCTCAAGGCACGGTTCGGCTGGAAGGTTCCGCAGCGGTGACGAACGACAGCTCCAACAGCAACAGCAACAGCACCGGCAACAGCACCGGCAACAGCAACAGCACCGGTAATGCCTGGGACGAGCTCCCGATCCGCGACGAGCTGCGGGGCCAGTCGCCGTACGGGGCGCCCCAGCTCGACGTACCGGTCCGGCTGAACACCAACGAGAACCCCTACCCGCTGCCCGAGGCCCTCGTCGACCGGATCGCCGAGCGCGTGCGCGAGGCCGCCCGCGACCTCAACCGCTACCCGGACCGGGACGCCGTCGAACTCCGTACCGAGCTGGCCCGCTACCTCACCCGCACCGCCGGGCACGAGGTCGGCTTCGCCAACGTCTGGGCGGCCAACGGCTCCAACGAGGTCCTCCAGCAGCTGCTGCAGACCTTCGGCGGACCGGGGCGTACGGCCATCGGCTTCGAGCCCTCGTACTCGATGCACGCCCTCATCTCGCGCGGCACCGGCACCGGCTGGATCTCCGGCCCCCGCCGCGAGGACTTCACCATCGACGTCGCGGCGGCCCGCGAGGCCATCGCCGAGCACCGCCCCGACGTCGTCTTCATCACCTCGCCCAACAACCCCACCGGCACCGCCGTCGACGCCGGCACCGTCCTCGCGCTGTACGAGGCCGCCCAGGCGGCCCGGCCCTCGATGGTCGTCGTCGACGAGGCGTACGGCGAGTTCAGCCACCACCCCTCGCTGCTCCCGCTGATCGAGGGCCGCCGCAACCTGGTCCTCTCGCGCACGATGTCCAAGGCGTTCGGCGCCGCCGGACTGCGCCTGGGCTACCTCGCGGCCGACCCGGCGGTGGTCGACGCCGTCCAGCTGGTGCGGCTGCCGTACCACCTGTCCTCCATCACCCAGGCCACCGCGCTCGCCGCCCTGGAGCACACCGATACGCTGCTGGGGTACGTCGGCCGGCTCAAGAGCGAGCGCGACCGGATCGTGGACGAACTGCGCGCGCTCGGTTTCGACGTGACCGACTCGGACGCCAACTTCGTCCAGTTCGGCCGCTTCGCCGACAGTCACACCGCCTGGCAGCAGATCCTCGACCGGGGCGTCCTGGTCCGGGACAACGGCGTACCGGGATGGCTGCGGGTCTCCGCGGGCACCCCGGCAGAGAACGACGCGTTCCTCGATGCGGTGCGCGAAATGAAGAAGGAGCACGACGCATGAGCCCCCGCGTAGGCCGCGTGGAACGCACCACGAAGGAAACATCCGTGCTCGTCGAGATCAACCTCGACGGCACCGGCAAGGTCGATGTCGCCACCGGAGTCGGCTTCTACGACCACATGCTCGACCAGCTCGGCCGCCACGGCCTGTTCGACCTCACGGTCAAGACCGACGGCGACCTGCACATCGACAGCCACCACACCATCGAGGACACCGCCCTCGCCCTCGGCGCCGCCTTCAAGCAGGCGCTCGGCGACAAGGTCGGCATCTACCGCTTCGGCAACTGCACCGTCCCGCTGGACGAGTCGCTCGCCCAGGTCACCGTCGACCTCTCCGGCCGCCCCTACCTGGTGCACACCGAGCCCGAGAAGATGGCGCCGATGATCGGCGAGTACGACACGACGATGACCCGGCACATCCTGGAGTCCTTCGTCGCCCAGGCGCAGATCGCCCTGCACGTCCACGTACCGTACGGGCGCAACGCCCACCACATCGTCGAGTGCCAGTTCAAGGCACTCGCCCGCGCTCTGCGCTATGCCTGCGAGCATGATCCGCGTGCCGCCGGAATCCTCCCCTCCACGAAGGGCGCGCTGTGACCGGCCTCAACACCATCCTGATCGTCGTCGGCCTCTTCCTGGCCGGTGGCGTCTACTCCTTCGTGAAGCAGGGCCTGCCCAAGGGCGTCATCGTCCTGCTCTCGATCGCCTCCGTGATGTGCCTGCTGGCAGGCATTCTGCGGATCCAGGGACTCTGGGACTGAGGAACGAGCTGTGAGCGACAACAAGAAGGTCGTCGTCTTCGACTACGGCTTCGGCAACGTCCGTTCCGCCGAGCGGGCCCTGGCCCACGTCGGCGCGGACGTCGAGATCACCCGCGACTACGACCGGGCGATGAACGCCGACGGGCTGCTGGTGCCCGGCGTCGGTGCCTTCTCCGCCTGCATGGACGGGCTGAAGCGGGCCCGGGGCGACTGGATCATCGGCCGCCGGCTCTCCGGCGGACGACCCGTCATGGGCATCTGCGTCGGCATGCAGATCCTGTTCGAGCGCGGCATCGAGCACGGTGTGGAGACGGAGGGCCTGGACGAGTGGCCCGGCACCGTCGGCCCGCTCAAGGCCGACGTCGTACCGCACATGGGCTGGAACACCGTCGAGGCACCCGAGGGCTCCCGGCTCTTCGCCGGTCTCGACGCCGACGCCCGGTACTACTTCGTGCACTCCTACGCCGCGCACGACTGGTCCCTGGAAGTCACCAACGCCAAGATCCGCGCCCCCAGGGTCACCTGGGCCACGCACGGCGAACGGTTCGTCGCGGCCGTGGAGAACGGCGCGCTGTGGGCCACCCAGTTCCACCCCGAGAAGTCCGGCGACGCCGGCGCCCAGCTGCTGACCAACTGGATCGAGACGCTGTAATGCCGAAGCTTGAACTGCTCCCCGCCGTCGACGTCCGCGACGGCCAGGCCGTCCGCCTCGTCCACGGCGAGTCCGGCTCCGAGACCTCCTACGGCTCCCCGCTGGAGGCCGCCCTCGCCTGGCAGCGCGCCGGTGCCGAGTGGCTGCACCTCGTCGACCTGGACGCCGCCTTCGGCACCGGCGACAACCGGAAGCTGATCGCCGAAGTGGCCGACGCCATGGACATCAAGGTCGAGCTGTCCGGCGGCATCCGCGACGACGCCTCGCTCGCCGCGGCCCTCGCCACCGGCTGCCGCCGGGTCAACCTCGGCACCGCCGCCCTGGAGACCCCCGAGTGGGTCGCCAAGGTCATCGCCGAGCACGGCGACAAGATCGCGGTGGGTCTGGACGTACGCGGCACGACGCTGCGCGGGCGCGGCTGGACCCGCGACGGCGGCGACCTCTACGAGACGCTCGCCCGCCTCGACTCCGAGGGCTGCGCCCGCTACGTCGTCACCGACATCGCCAAGGACGGCACCCTCCAGGGCCCCAACCTGGAACTCCTGAAGAACGTCTGCGCCGCCACCGACAAGCCCGTCGTCGCCTCCGGCGGCGTCTCCTCGCTGGACGACCTGCGGGCCATCTCCTCGCTCGTCCCGGACGGCGTCGAGGGCGCGATCGTCGGCAAGGCGCTGTATGCCAAGGCGTTCACCCTGGAAGAGGCGCTGAGGGCGGTCTCGGCATGAGCGACTCCGTACGCCGCTTCGCCTCGGGCGCCCCGTGGGAGGAGAAGTTCGGCTACTCCCGCGCCGTGGAACTGCCGGGCGGCCTGGTCCTGGTGTCCGGCTGCACCTCCGTGGTCAACGGCCAGATCTCGGCGGGCAGCCCGTACGAGCAGACCATCACCTCCTTCGAAGTCGCGTTCGAGGCGCTGAACGAGGCGGGCCTCGGCCGCGAGGACGTCGTCCGTACCCGGATGTACCTCACCCACGCCCGCGACGTGGACGACGTCGGCCGCGCCCACAAGGAGCTGTTCGACGCCGTACGCCCCGCCGCTTCCATGATCATCGTGTCCGGCTTCGTCGATCCGAGCCTGGTCGTCGAGGTCGAGGTCGAGGCCTTCCGGGCAGGTGCGCGGTGACCCTCGCGGTACGCGTCATCCCCTGCCTGGACGTCGACAACGGCCGGGTCGTCAAGGGCGTCAACTTCCAGAACCTGCGCGACGCCGGTGACCCCGTCGAGATGGCCAAGCTGTACGACGCCGAGGGCGCCGACGAGCTGACCTTCCTCGACATCACCGCCTCCAGCGGCGACCGCGAGACGACCTACGACGTGGTGCGCCGCACCGCCGAGCAGGTCTTCATCCCGCTCACCGTCGGCGGCGGCGTCCGCACCCCGGACGACGTCGACAAGCTGCTGCGCGCCGGGGCCGACAAGGTCGGCGTCAACACCGCCGCCATCGCCCGCCCCGACCTGATCCGCGAGATCGCCGAACGCTTCGGGCGCCAGGTGCTCGTGCTCTCCGTCGACGCCCGGCGCACCGCGGCGGGCACCTTCGAGGTCACCACGCACGGCGGCCGCAAGGGCACCGGCATCGACGCCGTCGAATGGGCGCACCGGGCCGCCGAGCTGGGCGCGGGCGAGATCCTGCTCAACTCGATGGACGCCGACGGCACCAAGGACGGCTACGACACCGAGATGATCACGGCGGTACGCGCACACGTCACCGTCCCCGTCATCGCCTCCGGTGGCGCAGGCCGGCTCGCGGACTTCGCGCCGGCCATCGAGGCGGGCGCCGACGCGGTGCTCGCCGCGTCCGTCTTCCACTTCGGTGACCTGCGGATCTCCCAGGTCAAGGGCGCTCTGCGGGAAGCCGGGCACCCGGTCCGCTGACAGGAGTGGCGAGGAGGCCGGTCGTCAGGACCGGCGATCTCGCCGATGCGCACCCCTGGGGTGCGCCGCGAGAGTGACGACCGCCGACGAACAACGGCGGTACCCACGCGGCGCACCCCGACAGCCCCGGACGACGGGTTCTCGGTCCCGTGCGGTGTGGTTCCGCCACAACCGAGAGGACCCCCCTCGTGCAGCAGCACCTCCCCTCCGGCGACACCTCCCCGCGCCACCGGACGGCCAAGAGCCGCTCCCGTACCCTCAAGGGCCTGCTGGCCGCCACGGTCGCGACCGCGGGTCTGATGACCGCGCTGGTCCCCGGCGCCCAGGCCGCCGACAACCCCTACGAGCGCGGACCGGCACCGACCGTCTCCAGCATCGAGGCGAGCCGCGGCTCCTACGCCACCTCGCAGACCTCGGTCTCCTCGCTGAGTGTCAGCGGCTTCGGCGGCGGCACCATCTACTACCCGACGTCCACCGCCGACGGCACCTTCGGCGCGGTCGTCATCTCGCCCGGCTTCACCGCCTACCAGTCCTCCATAGCCTGGCTGGGCCCGCGCCTGGCCTCGCAGGGCTTCGTCGTCTTCACCATCGACACCAACACCACGCTGGACCAGCCCGACAGCCGTGGCCGTCAACTCCTGGCAGCCCTCGACTACTTGACCAAGGGCAGCTCGGTGCGCGGCCGGGTCGACGCCACCCGGCTCGGAGTGATGGGTCACTCCATGGGCGGCGGCGGCACACTGGAGGCCGCGAAGAGCCGTACCTCGCTCAAGGCGGCGATCCCGCTGACCGGCTGGAACCTCGACACGACCTGGCCCGAACTGCGCACCCCCACCCTGGTGGTGGGAGCCGACGGCGACACGATCGCCCCCGTCGCCACGCACTCCGAGCCGTTCTACGGGTCGCTCCCCGGCTCGCTGGACAAGGCGTACCTGGAGCTGCGGGGCGCCACGCACCTCACCCCGAACACCGCCAACACCACGATCGCCAAGTACAGCATTTCGTGGCTGAAGCGCTTCATCGACAATGACACCCGCTACGAGCAGTTCCTCTGCCCGATCCCGCAGGCGAGCCTGACCATCGCCGAATACCGGGGCAACTGCCCGCACACCTCGTAGTCGGGGGGAGAGGGGCCGGACCGGCGCGGACGGTCCGGCCCTTTTGCGCGCGGGCTCCCGGCCGCTCCGTGCGTGTGCTCCCGACCGCTCTTCGTGTGTGCCCGTGCACAGCGCCTCCGCCCCCGCCCTGTGAGTCCGCACCGCACCGGGCCGCGCCGGGCGGGACGGTGGGCGCGGACCTTCCGGGACCCGTTACGCGGAAGTAACGTGCGGGTGTGACCCCATCGACCGTGCACAGTCCGCCCCGGCTGTACGGCCGCGGCGGTGAACTCGCCATCCTGGAAACCCTGTTGACCCGGCTGCGCCGGGGCGGTGGCGGTGCGCTCGTGCTGACCGCGCCCCCGGGCCTCGGCCGCACCGCCCTCCTGCGGCAGGCCGCCGCCGCCCACCGGGACCGCGGCGCGGGGCCCCTGCTCCAGGCCACCGCGGCCCCCGCCGAACACCATCTGCCGTACAGCGGGCTGCACGCCCTGCTCTGTTCCGCGCCGGGCCCCCTGCCCGTACCTCCCGACCTCGTACTGCGCAACGGCATCACTCCCGGCGCACTGCTCGCCATGCTGCGGGAACTCGGCGCCGAACGGCCGCTGCTCGTCTGCGTGGACGACGCCCACGCCTGGGACCCCGCCTCCCGGGCCGCCCTGGCCTTCGCGGCCCGCAGACTCGGTGCGGGCAGCCGGGTCGCCGTGCTGATCGCCGCCGTCGACGGGACCGGTGCCGCCGAAGGGACGGGTGCCGTCGATGAGGCCGGTGCCGGTGTGAAGACCGGCTTCGCCGGACTGCCCGCCCTTCGGCTCGGCCCCCTCGACGAGGACGCGGCCTCGGCGCTCCTGGACCGGCTGACCGCCGACGCCGGTGAGCCCGACCCGGTCGTACGGAGCGAGCTGCTGCGGGAAGCGGCCGGGAACCCGCGCCTGCTCGCCGGACTCGCGGGCCGTCTCACCGCCGGCCAGCTGACCGGGCGCACCCCGTTGCCGTACCCGCTGCCCGGCGGCGAGAGCGTGCTGGCCGCCCACGCCGCCCACCTCGACGGACTCCCGCCCGACACCCGCACCCTGCTCCTGCTCGCCGCGGCGGCCCAGGAACACGAACCCGAGGGCACCGGGGCGGACACCGCCCTGCTGCTGCGGGCGGGCGACCGGGCGGGCCTGGCCCCCGCGGTTCTGGACCGTGCGCTGTTCGGGCCCGCCGGAACCGTGAGCGCACTCCAACGTACGGGCAGCCGCGTCCACTTCCGCGTCCCGCTGCTGGGCCGCGCCGTCCTGCACCACGCACCGCCGGAGCGCCGCCGCGTCGCCCATGAACTGCTCGCCACCCTGCTGGCGGGTGCCTCGCCGCAGCGGCCGTCGCTGCCCGCGCTCGTCCAGCGGGCCTGCGCCGCCCCGGGCCCGGACGCCATGCTCGCCGGGCTGCTGGCGGTGGCCGCCGTCGCCCCGTGCCCGCCCGCCGAACGGTCCGCCGCGCTGGTCCGCGCGGCCGTGCTCTCCACCGACGCCACCCTGCGCGCCGCGCGGTTCGCCGAAGCCGCCGACCACGCCCGGCTCGCGGGCGACCCGGCCCGGACCCGCGCGCTGCTGGCCCGCCGCGGTCCGGCCGGTGCCCCGGAGAGCGGCCTCGGCCCCTATGTGCACGGCATGCTCGCGCTGCGCGCCGGACCCGCGGCCGACGCCAGGGAAGCGCTCCTCGCCGCGGCCGTGCTGCTCGCCCCGCACGACCCGCGCCGCACCCTCGACGCCCTGCTCGGCGCGGCCGAGGCCGCCTGGGCGATGGGCGACGCCCGTGCCTACCTGGACGCGATGAACCGCGTCCCCGTCGCGTCACCCGACCGCGCCCTGGACCGGTACCGCGCCGGAATGTGCGCCGTGCTGGGCTCACGTACCGCCGAAGGACACGCCCTGCTGCGCCGGTGCCTCGACTCCGCCGACCGCACCGAGGACCCGCCCGCCCTGCTGCGGGCCGGGGTCGCGGCCCTGGTGCTCGGCGAGGTCGACGCCGCCTGCCGGGCCGGGGCGCGGGCGCTCGCCGCCGTACGCACGAAGGGGCCCGACGAGCTGCTGCCGCAGGCCCTGGAGCACCTCGCCTACGCCGAACTGCGGGCCGGACGGCACGCCGGGGCCCGCGCCCACGCGCTGGAGGGCCTGCACGCCGCACGCCGCACCGGACAGCCCAACGCCTCCGCCCACCTGCACGCCGTGCTGGCCCTCGCCGCGTCGGTGGAGGGCCCCGCGGAGGTCTGCGCCGCCCACCACGACGCCGCCCTGGCCGCGGCGGGTCCGCACGGGCTCGTCCAGGCGGTGACCCTCGCCACCTGGGCGGTCGCCCGCGCGGACCTGGCCTGCGGGCGCCCCGGTGAGGCCGCCGCCCGGCTCGCCCCCCTGGTGCGGCCGGGACCGCACCAGGGCCACTTCGCCGCCCGGATGCTCGCCGTGCCCTGCTACATCGAGGCGGCCACGCTGTCCGGGCGGGCCGCCGCCACGGACGGCGACGGTGCGACGGCGGCCGGACTCGCCGCGGCCGTCGCCGAGTTCGCGCGGTGGAGCGCGAACACAGCCGACCCGCAGGCCCCCGCCCAGCTCGCCCGCTGCCGGGCCCTGCTGGCACCCCCGGAGGAGGCCGCCGCCCGGTACGCGGAAGCCCTGGCCCACCACGACCGGGCCGACGGCGGCTTCGAACGGGCCCGCACCCAGCTGCTGTACGGGCAGTGGCTCCGCCGCCGACGCCGTACCAGGGAGGCCCGCGGCCCGCTGCGCGACGCCCTCGTCGCCTTCGAACGCTGCTCCGCACGCGCCTGGGCGGTCCGGGCGGGCGGGGAGCTGCGCGCGGCGGGCGAGGCGGTGGACGTACCGGAGACCGGGGGGACCGGGCCGTCGGCCGGGCTCACCCCGCAGCAGCGGCGCATCGCCCGCTGTGTGGCCGAGGGGGCCACCAACCGCGAAGTGGCGGTGCGGCTCTCCCTGAGCCCCCGGACCGTCGACCACCATCTGCGCAATGTCTTCGCCGCGCTGGGCGTCCGCTCCCGGACCGAACTGGCCCGGCTGTTCACCGGTAGCCGGTCGCAAGTCCCTTATGTGTCCGGGAGGTTGCCGGACCGTGATGAGAAGTATCCCGCCGGCCTCTAGGTACCGACCGGGCGGTATGCCATTCTGCGACCGTCAGGATCATTCGGTTGTGCTCGCGCCCAACGCCGGGCGGGGTGCCCGAGCCGGCCGCACCCGGAGCCGGCCGATTCCCGGTGGAGGCCGCCATGCCACAGGTCGTACGTTCGCGGATCGGGGCGCCGCACGGTCCGCCCTCCGTGGCGCCGTCGCCGCGGCGCTTCCGTTCGCTGGCCGACCGCGAGGCCGTCGAGGTGCTGCACCGGGCCGCGCGGGTCCTCGTCGCGGCGCTGCCGGAGCTCACGGAGCGGCTCGTCGACGCCCTGTACGAACAGGAACCCGGCTACCGCCCGGCGATCGAGGCCGACCGGTCCGAGGTCTGGCAGGAGGTCCACCGTTCGCTGCGGCACAACGTCGGCTCGCTGATCCAGCCACGGGAGTTCCGGGAGGCCGCCCACCGCACCTCGCGGCGGATCGGCGAGATCCGCGCCGGGCAGGGTGTGCCGCTCGACGCCGTCCTGCACGCCTTCCGGATGGGCGGGGCGATGGTCTGGCAGGACCTCGTCGCCGAGACCGCCCGCCGGAACCCCGACGACGTCCGGCTGCTCGTCCATGTCGCCGCCGATGTCTGGAACTTCGTGGACGAGCACTGCGGGGTGGTGGCGGACGCCTACCGTCAGGCCGAACGGCGGCTGACCTGGCGCCGCGAGAACCGGCAGCGGCTGATGACGGCCGCGCTGCTGGACGGCACGGCCCGGATCGCGGATCTGCCGGACGCGGCGGCGATGCTGGGCATCCCGGAGCACGGCCGGTACGCGGTGCTCGCCGTCCAGGCCGTCCCGGCAGTCCCCGTTGCCCACCGCGCTCCGCACGTCGCGGCCCTGCCGCCGCTGACCCTGCCCGCAGGCACGCCGGTGCTCTGGCACTCGGCCCCGGAGGCCGAGCTGGCGATCCTGCCGCTGGACGGGGCCGCGTCGGCGCGCACGGCGGTGGAGCGCGGGTCGGTCGAGGACGGCACGGGCCCGGACGGCGGCAGTGACGCCGACACCGACGCCGCTGCTGCGGCCTTGGGCGAACTCGCCCTGATAGCAGCTGAGTTGTCGGCTCCCGACGGTACCCGGACCGGGATCAGTTCGGTCGTGGAGGGGCTTGCCGGGCTCGGCGACGCGAGGAGGCTGGCGCGGACCGCGCTCCGGGCCTGCCCGGCGGCCGGGGGAGTGGTCCTGCTCGACGACCACCTGCCGACCGCCCTCGTCGTCTCCTCCCCGGACCTCGGCACCGCGCTCGCCGCCCGGGTGCTGGGGCCGCTCGGCCGACTGGACCCCGCCGACCGGGACGTCCTCATCGCGACCCTCACGGCGTGGCTGGACTCGGACGGGTCGGCGCAGCGGGCCGGGGCGCGGCTGTACTGCCACCGCAACACCGTGCTCAACCGGCTCCGGCGGTTCGAGCAGCTCACGGGGCGGTGCCTCACCCGGCCCTCGGACGCGGTCGAGGTGTCCCTGGCGCTGGCCGCGCGACGGTTGCTGGGCGGCTGAGGGGCCCGGAACGTCGGACCCGCCGGACCCGCCGGACCCGCCGGACCCGCCGGACCTGCCGGACTCGCCGGACCCGCCGGACCTGCCGGACTCGCCGGACCCGCCGGACCTGCCGGACTCGCCGGACCCGCCGGACTCGCCGGATCGTCGCCCGGTAGTCGACCG
Source organism: Streptomyces sp. NBC_01433 (assembly GCF_026340105.1). Classification (NCBI taxonomy): domain Bacteria; kingdom Bacillati; phylum Actinomycetota; class Actinomycetes; order Kitasatosporales; family Streptomycetaceae; genus Streptomyces; species Streptomyces sp. NBC_01433. The sequence goes on from NZ_JAPEPM010000001.1 coordinate 4,897,725, forward strand.
ATCCCGCTCGCCCGGCAGCGTGACCGGGGCACCACCGGCATGGGTCCGGACCGTCGTCGCTCTCGGTATCGGCGCGGGCGGCGTCGGTCCCCTCGCGTACGCCCCCTCGCCGGGCCGGCCCGGCCCCGTACCGGCCGGAGGGCCTTACATCCCCAGCTGGGCCGTGTGCAGCCGGGTCACCGCCTCCTTGTCGCCGTCCAGCTCCACCGCCGCCGCGTCCTGCCGCCCGAACGCGAACAGCAGCAGCTCGCCCGGCTCCCCGGTCACCGTCACCACCGGGGTGCCCTTGTGCGCCACCGCCGTCTGGCCGTCCGGCCGGCGCAGCACCATCCCCACCGGGGATTTGCGGCCCAGCAGCCGGGCCGTCCTCTCGGTGCGCGCCCACAGCACATCGGCGAAGACCGGGTCCAGCTCCCGCCGGGACCAGTCGGACTGGGCCCGGCGCACGTCCTCCGTATGGACGTAGAACTCGATGGTGTTGGCCACCTCGTCGATCTGCTTGAGGGAGTACGGGGAGAATCGCGGCGGACCCGTACGGATCAGCTGGATCAGCTCCTCGTACGGCTTCGCGGCGAATTCGGCCTGCACCCGCTCCAGCCGGCTCCGCAGCGCGCCCAGGAGCAGCCCGCCCGCCGCGTCCGGCCGCCGCTCGCGCACCACCACATGGGCGGCCAGGTCACGGGCGTTCCACCCGTCGCACAGGGTCGGGGCCTCGGGGCCTGCCGCCTCCAACAGGTCGGCAAGCAGAAGACGTTCACGCTTCGCATGGGTCGACATGACCGCCAGCGTACGGCCGGTCCCCGCGGTCCGCCCAGTGGACGCCCGCCCGGCCGGTGCCCGCCACCACGGCACAATGGACCGTATGACCAGCACGCCCGGCCCCCCGCCGCCCGCCAGCAGCCTCGACCCCGCCATCGCCGCCCGCCTCAAGCGCGGCGCCGACGGCCTGGTGCCCGCCATCGCCCAGCAGTACGACACCGGCGAGGTGCTGATGCTCGGCTGGATGGACGACGAGGCGCTGCACCGCACCCTCACCACCGGCCGCTGCACCTACTGGTCGCGCAGCCGCCAGGAGTACTGGGTCAAGGGCGACACCTCCGGGCACGTCCAGCGGGTCAGGTCCGTCGCCCTGGACTGCGACGCCGACACCGTCCTGGTGAAGGTCGACCAGACGGGTGCCGCCTGCCACACGGGGGACCGCACCTGTTTCGACGCCGACGTCCTCCCCCTCGCGACGCAGTAAGGTCACCGGCCATGGATCTCGACACCTTCCGCAAGCTGGCCGTCGACCGGCGCGTCATCCCCGTCAGCCGCCGGCTCCTCGCGGACGGCGACACCCCGGTCGGGCTGTACCGCAAGCTCGCGGCCGAGCGGACCGGCACCTTCCTCCTCGAATCCGCGGAGAACGGCCGCACCTGGTCCCGCTACTCCTTCATCGGCGTACGCAGCGACGCCACCCTCACCGCGCGCGACGGGCAGGCCCACTGGCTCGGCACCCCGCCCGTCGGCGTCCCAGCGGCCGGGGACCCGCTCCAGGCGCTGCGCGCCACCGTCGAGACCCTGCACACCCCGCGCGACCTGGTCGCCGACGAGGGGCTGCCGCCCTTCACCGGCGGCATGGTCGGCTATCTCGGGTACGACATCGTGCGCCGCCTGGAGAAGATCGGCGAGCACGGCGGGGACGACCTGGAGCTCCCCGAGCTGACCATGCTCCTCACCTCGGACCTCGCCGTCCTCGACCACTGGGACGGCACGGTCCTGCTGATCGCCAACGCGATCAACCACAACGACCTGGCCACCGGCGTCGACGAGGCGTACACGGACGCCGTCGCCCGGCTCGACGCCATGGAGCAGGACCTGCGCAGCCCCGTCGAGAACGCCCCCGCCGTCCTGCCCCCGTCCGAGCTGCCGCCGTACACCGCCCTGTGGGGCGGCGAGGAGTTCCAGGACGCCGTCGAGGACGTCAAGGAACGCATCAGGGCCGGTGAGGCCTTCCAGGTCGTCCCCTCCCAGCGCTTCGAAACCCCGTGCACGGCAAGTGCGTTGGACGTCTACCGGGTGCTGCGCGCCACCAACCCGTCGCCGTACATGTACCTCTTCCGCTTCGACGGGTTCGACGTCGTCGGCTCCAGCCCCGAAGCCCTCGTCAAGGTCGAGGACGGGCACGCCATGCTCCATCCGATCGCCGGGACCCGGCACCGCGGTGCCACCCCGCAGGAGGACCAGGCGCTCGCCGAGGAACTGCTCGCCGACCCGAAGGAACGCGCCGAGCACCTGATGCTCGTCGACCTCGGCCGCAACGACCTCGGGCGCGTCTGCGAACCCGGCAGTGTCGAGGTCGTCGACTTCATGTCGGTCGAGCGGTACTCGCACGTGATGCACATCGTCTCCACCGTCACCGGCCGCGTCACCGAGGACCGCACCGCCTTCGACGTCCTCACCGCCTGCTTCCCGGCGGGCACCCTCTCCGGCGCCCCCAAGCCGCGGGCGATGCAGATCATCGAGGAGCTCGAACCCACCCGCCGCGGGCTGTACGGAGGCTGCGTCGGCTACCTCGACTTCGCCGGGGACTCCGACACCGCCATCGCCATCCGCACCGCGCTGCTGCGCGACGGCACCGCGTATGTGCAGGCCGGAGCCGGGATCGTCGCCGATTCCGACCCCGTCGCCGAGGACACCGAATGCCGCAACAAGGCCGCCGCCGTCCTGCGCGCCGTCCATACGGCCAACCGGCTCCGCGAGCACCGGAGCGGTAAGGGATAGTGGAGGGCGTGAGTGCCGTCCCCGTACCCCAGCCCCGTGCCCGAGCCGTCGCGTCCGACTCCGCCTCCGCCCCCGACAGCGCGGGAAGCCGCCGCAGTCTGGCCGCCGGTCTGTTCCTCGGCGCGATCGGCGCGGCCGTCGTCCTCCTCGCCACCGGTCAGACGTGGGCCGAGGGGAAGGCCGCCGTGGGCGGCGGCGCCCTGCCGCTGACCGCGGACGGCCAGGACGTCACTGGGCTTCCGGCCGCCCTGGCCATAGTCGCCCTGGCCGCGCTCGTCGCCGTCTTCGCCGTGCGCGGCGCCGGACGCCTGGCCGTCGCCGGGCTCCTCGCCCTCAGCGGCCTCGGCGCCGCGCTCAGCGCCTGGTCCGGCGCCTTCGACAGCTCGGCCCTCGACGCGAAGGCCGCCCGGTCCACCGGTGACGCCTCGGCCACGGTCGGCGCCCTCAGCCACACCGCCTGGCCCTACGTCACCGCCGTCGGCGGCGTGCTGATCCTGCTCGCCGGACTGCTCGCCCTGCGCTACGGCAGCCGCTGGCCCGCCATGTCGGGACGGTACGAGCGCGACGGCACCCCGCGCCCCGGCCGGGCGCCCCGCACCGCTCCGGATCCCGACCGGCCCGAGGACCTGTGGAAGGCCATGGACCGCGGCGAGGACCCGACGCGCGAGGCATGACCCCCCAGCTCACGTCCTACCAGCACGTACGGGACAATGGCCGTGAGCTTTCCCCGCGGCGACAGCCACGGCGATACCCACAGCGCAACACCAACGAGGAGCAACTCATGGCGGGCAGCAGCCACGGACACACCCCGGCCGCCTGGACCGGTGTCATCATCTCGTTCATCGGCTTCTGCGTCGCAGGCGTCTTCATGGTCGCGGCCAACCCGCTCGGCTTCTGGGCCGGTATCGCCGTCATCTTCGTCGGCGGCATCGTCGGCCTCGCCATGAAGGCCGCCGGTCTCGGCATGCCGAAGGAGTCGTCCGAGATGGCGGCGGCCAGGGCCCGCGCCGGACAGGCGCAGATCTCCCACTGATCCGGGACATGTCCGGCCCCGGCCGGAGACACGACGCGAGGCGCAGCCCGGCACGGGCTGCGCCTTTCCGTATGAGCGGGGACAATCAGCGGGTGGACGCCTCGCCTTCTCCCGCCGCAGCCCCGCCCCCCGACCCCGGGGCGGCCCGCCCGGCCCCGCACCAGGGCCCGGGGCCGCAGTCAGTCCGGCCGGGGCCGGGACCGGGACCGCAGCCCGTCCAGCCGGGGCCGGGACCGCAGTCCGTCCCGCACCTCCCGTACGCGACCGAGCCCCCGCCGTACGCCCCCGGCGGCCCCGCCGGACCACCCTCCGTGCCCCCCGTGCCCGCCTCGCGCCTGCGACGCCTCGTCACACCCGTGGGCATCCTGGCCGTCGTCGTCGCCGCGTTCGGTTACGTCGCCACGGTCGACCCCAATGAGCCCGGCCACTACCCGGTCTGCCCGCTGCTGGCGCTCACCGGGCTGTACTGTCCCGGCTGCGGCGGGCTCCGCAGCGCCCACGCCTTCGCCCACGGCGACATCGGCGCGGCGTTCGGCGCCAACGCCGTCGCCGTCGTCGGCTACTTCCTCTTCGCCGTCGTATGGGTGCTCTGGATGGTCCGGGCCGGTCGGGGGCAGCCCCTGCGGATCGGTCTGGCGCCGGTCTACTGGTGGGGCATCGGCGCCGCTCTGCTGATCTTCTCCGTCGTCCGGAATCTGCCGTTCGGATCGGCCCTGGCACCATGAATGCCCAGGTAGTGGGACACAACCCAGCCGGATGCGAGCCCTGTGGCCTCCTGCGGATACCATCGGGATGGCTGATCCTGTTCGCTCATCATCGTTTCGGAAGGGGGCCGCTCGCGTGAGTGTGCTCGACGAGATCATCGACGGCGTACGCGCCGACCTCGCGGAGCGGCAGGCGCGCGTCAGCCTCGACGAGCTGAAGGAGCGCGCGGCCCGCGCCCCCCAGGCCAAGGACGGAGTCGCCGCCCTGCGCGGCGAGGGCGTCACCGTCATCTGCGAGGTCAAGCGCTCGTCCCCCTCCAAGGGGGCCCTTGCCGCGATCGCCGACCCGGCCGCGCTCGCCGCCGACTACGAGGCGGGCGGCGCGTCCGTCATCTCGGTCCTCACCGAGGAGCGCCGCTTCGGCGGTTCGCTCGCCGACCTGGAGGCCGTCCGCGCCAAGGTCGACATCCCGGTCCTGCGCAAGGACTTCATCGTCACCTCCTACCAGCTGTGGGAGGCCCGCGCCTACGGCGCCGACCTCGCCCTGCTGATCGTCGCCGCCCTCGACCAGGAAGCCCTGGTCTCGCTCATCGAGCGTGCCGAGTCGATCGGCCTGACGCCGATCGTCGAGGCGCACGACGAGGAGGAGGCGGAGCGCGCCGTGGACGCCGGAGCCAGGATCATCGGTGTCAACGCGCGCAACCTGAAGGACCTCAAGGTCGACCGCTCCACCTTCGAGCGCGTCGCCCCCGAGATCCCGGACCACATCGTCAAGGTCGCCGAGTCCGGCGTCCGCGGCCCGCACGACCTCATCGCCTACGCCAACGCGGGCGCGGACGCCGTGCTCGTCGGCGAGTCCCTGGTCACCGGCCGCGACCCGCGCGCCGCCGTCGCCGATCTGGTCGCCGCGGGCGCCCACCCGGCACTCCGGCACGGGCGGGGCTGACCCGGCCCGTGTCCGCCGACCGCCGCCCCGTGTCCCGCGTCCGGCCGGGCCTGCGCCCCGCCGGGGCGAGCGCCCGGGACCCGCACGCCCCGTTGGCGCGCGGCTGCCGTCCCCGTGGCTGCCGCGCCCCCGCGCGGCGTGTCCACGGCCGGCGGGTGCGGTATGTGATCGGTGACGAGCCCGGCCAGGTCAACGGCATGCGATGGCGCACGGGGTCCGCGCCGTAGCGAGCCCCGGCCGACGTACCGCACCACCCCACTCGTACGTACGACCGCACCGCCCCGACCGCCCGCCGGTCGCGGTGGCGCTCCGCTCACGGCGCATACGGTGAATCCACCCGTTGCCATGCCAAGGAGCACGTCGGATGTCCTCTGACTTCTTCATTCCGGACCCCGAGGGTCTGATCCCCAGCGCCGAGGGCTATTTCGGTGACTACGGCGGCAAGTTCATCCCGGAGGCGCTCGTCGCCGCCGTGGACGAGGTCGCCGTCGAGTACGACAAGGCGAAGGCCGACCCGGCCTTCGCCGCCGAGCTCAACGAGCTCATGGTCAATTACACGGGCCGCCCCAGCGCGCTGACCGAGGTCCCGCGCTTCGCCGAGCACGCGGGCGGGGCCCGGGTCTTCCTCAAGCGCGAGGACCTGAACCACACCGGTTCGCACAAGATCAACAACGTGCTGGGCCAGGCGCTGCTCACCAAGCGGATGGGCAAGACCCGCGTCATCGCCGAGACCGGCGCGGGCCAGCACGGCGTCGCCACCGCGACCGCCTGCGCCCTGTTCGGCCTCGAATGCACCATCTACATGGGCGAGATCGACACCGAGCGGCAGGCGCTGAACGTGGCGCGGATGCGGATGCTCGGCGCCGAGGTCATCGCCGTGAAGTCCGGCTCGCGCACCCTCAAGGACGCCATCAACGAGGCGTTCCGCGACTGGGTCGCCAATGTGGACCGCACGCACTACCTCTTCGGCACGGTCGCGGGCCCGCACCCGTTCCCGGCGATGGTCCGCGACTTCCACCGGGTGATCGGCGTCGAGGCCCGCCGTCAGATCCTGGAGCGGGCCGGCCGGCTGCCGGACGCCGCGGTCGCCTGCGTCGGCGGCGGCTCCAACGCCATCGGGCTCTTCCACGCCTTCATCCCGGACGCGGACGTCCGCCTGATCGGCTGCGAACCCGCCGGACACGGTGTGGAGACCGGCGAGCACGCGGCCACCCTGACCGCGGGCGAGCCCGGCATCCTGCACGGTTCGCGCTCCTACGTCCTCCAGGACGACGAGGGCCAGATCACCGAGCCGTACTCCATCTCGGCGGGGCTGGACTACCCGGGCATCGGCCCGGAGCACTCCTACCTCAAGGACATCGGCCGCGGCGAGTACCGCGCGGTCACCGACGACGCCGCCATGCAGGCCCTGCTGCTCCTGTCCCGTACCGAGGGCATCATCCCGGCCATCGAGAGCGCGCACGCGCTGGCCGGCGCGCTGGAGGTCGGACAGGAACTGGGCAAGGACGGGCTGATCCTGATCAACCTCTCCGGCCGCGGCGACAAGGACATGGACACGGCGGCCCGCTACTTCGGCCTGTACGACGGGGGTGCCAAGTGACTACGCACAGCGGAAACACGGACCTGCTGGGCTCGACGCTGGCGAAGGCCAAGGGGGAGGACCGGGCGGCGCTGATCGCGTATCTCCCGGCCGGCTTCCCGACCGTCGACGGCGGCATCGAGGCCGTCAAGGCGGTCGTCGCGGGCGGCGCGGACATCGTCGAGGTGGGGCTGCCGCACAGCGACCCGGTGCTCGACGGCCCGGTCATCCAGACCGCCGACGACATCGCCCTGCGCGGCGGCGTCCGGATCGCCGACGTGATGCGTACGGTCCGCGAGGCGTACGAGGCGACCGGCGCCCCGATCCTGATCATGACGTACTGGAACCCCATCGACCGGTACGGCATCGAGCGCTTCACCGCCGAGCTGGCCGCGGCGGGCGGGGCCGGGTGCATCCTGCCCGACCTGCCGGTCCAGGAGTCCGCCGTCTGGCGCGAGCACGCCGACAAGCACGGCCTCGCGACCGTGTTCGTCGTCGCGCCCAGCAGCCAGGACGCCCGGCTGGCCACCATCACGGCGGCGGGCTCCGGCTTCGTGTACGCCGCCTCGCTCATGGGCGTCACCGGCACCCGCGAGTCGGTCGGTGACGAGGCCCAGGACCTGGTGCGCCGCACCCGCGCCACCACCGACCTCCCCGTCTGCGTCGGCCTCGGCGTCTCCAACGCCGAGCAGGCCGCCGAGGTCGCGGGCTTCGCCGACGGAGTGATCGTCGGCTCGGCCTTCGTCAAGGGCATGCTGGACGCCCCCGACGAGGCGGCGGGTCTCGCCGCGGTCCGCGCCCTGGCGGGCGAACTGGCCGAAGGTGTTCGAAAGCGCTGATATCAGGCGTCACCCAAATGGGTGGAACTGGGACCGGGGAGGCGCGTACGTGCCTCCCCGGTTCGTTGCTGCGGGTGTGAGCGAGAACCGTGAGGGAAACAGAGCCGCGCGTGAGCGCCTTGCCCAGCAGCGCGAGCGGGACAAGGCGCGCGAGCGCCGCCGGCGCACGCTGATCGTCTCGGCCGCCGTGGTCGGTGTGCTGGCCCTGGCGGCCGTGGGCGGACTGATCGCCGCCAACGCGGGCGGCGACGGAGGCAGCAGCGGTGGTGCGGGTCCCGCCGTCGCACCCTCGGGCGCCACCGGCAAGGACGCGCTCACGATCCCGGTCGGAGCGACCGACGCCCCGTCCACGCTCACGATCTGGGAGGACTTCCGCTGCCCGGTCTGCGCCCAGTTCGAGAACGCCTTCCGGGACACGATCGCGGAGCTGGCGGACAGCGGCCAGATCAAGGTGGAGTACCACCTCGCCACGATCATCGACGGCAATCTCGGCGGCGACGGATCGCTGCGCGCCGCCAACGCGGCCGCCTGTGCCCAGGACGTCGGCAAGTTCCCCCCGTACCACGACGTCCTCTACAGCAATCAGCCCGCCGAGTCCGATGACGCCTTCGGCAGGAACAGCAAGCTGATCGAGCTGGCGGGCAAGGTCGAGGGTCTCGACACACCCGGCTTCCGCAGCTGCGTGGAGAGCGGCAAGCACGACAGCTGGGTGACCAAGTCCGACACGGCGTTCCGCAACGGCGGGTTCCAGGGCACGCCGACCGCGCTGCTCAACGGGGTGTCGGTCTTCCCGAAGAAGGGCGACGAGCAGATCTCCGCCGCGAACCTCAAGAAGTGGGTCGCCGAGGCCAACAAGGGCAAGAAGCCGGGCACGGCCACTCCGGCCACCCCGGCCCCCTCGGGGTCCTGACGGGGGTGCGGGGCGGGCGTCCGGCGGGCGCCTCGTTACCCAGACGTTGCCGGGTGGCTTGCCGTACGTGCCACCCGGCAGGGTAGCGTCGACCCCGTCATGAACCTTGCCTTCATTCCCAGCCCGTCGACCGGCGTGATCGATCTCGGCCCGATCCCGCTCCGCGGCTACGCGTTCTGCATCATCATCGGTGTCTTTGTCGCCGTCTGGTTCGGCAACAAGCGCTGGATCGCCCGGGGCGGCAGAGCCGGCACCGTCGCCGACATCGCCGTGTGGGCCGTGCCCTTCGGCCTCGTCGGCGGCCGGCTCTACCACGTCATCACCGACTATCAGCTGTACTTCAGCGACGGTGAGAACTGGGTGGACGCCTTCAAGATCTGGGAAGGCGGCCTCGGTATCTGGGGCGCGATCGCGCTCGGCGCGGTCGGCGCCTGGATCGGCTGCCGTCGGCGCGGCATCCCGCTGCCCGCCTGGGCCGACGCCCTGGCCCCCGGCATCGCCTTCGCCCAGGCCATCGGCCGCTGGGGCAACTGGTTCAACCAGGAGCTGTACGGCAAGCCGACCGACCTCCCGTGGGCGCTGAAGATCAGCGAGGGCCCGAACCGGGTCGCGGGCACCTACCACCCGACCTTCCTGTACGAGTCGCTGTGGTGCGTCGGCGTCGCGCTGCTGGTGATCTGGGCCGACCGCCGCTTCAAGCTCGGCCACGGCCGGGCGTTCGCGCTGTACGTCGCGGCGTACTGCACGGGCCGTGCCTGGATCGAGTACATGCGGGTCGACGAGGCCCACCATGTGTTCGGCCTGCGCCTCAACGTCTGGACCGCGATCATCGTGTTCGTCCTCGCCGTCACGTACATCGTGATCTCGGCGAAGGTGCGCCCCGGACGCGAGGCGGTCGTCGAGCCCGCCGCGGCCGACTCCGAGGCGAAGGACGGCGAGCCCGAGGCGAAGGACGGCGACTCCGAAGCCGTCGCTGACGCCACCGACGTGACCGACGACGCGGACAAGGAAAGCGCGGAGCAGGACAGCGCGGACAAGGACGACTCGGACAAGGACGACGCCGAGAAGGACCGGCTGGAGAAGAACGGCGCCCCCGAGGCGGCCAAGAAGATCTGACCGCGTTTCCCGGGGGCACCCCCCCCATCTCCTCAGTCGCCGGACAGGCTGGTAGTTCCAGCCGGTCCGGCGTTCTGCTGTCCGAGCGCCAGCGTCCTGCGCGCCGACGCCACCACCGCCGCGTCCACGAACCGCCCGTCCGGCAGCGCCAGCGCACCCGCGTCCACCGACGAGGCGGCCACGATCTGCTCGGCCGCCTCGATCTCCCGGGCCGTCGGCCGGAAGGCCCGCTCGATCACCGCCAGCTGCCGGGGGTGGATCGCCGCCCGGCCGAGCATCCCCAGCGCCCGCCCCCGCCCGCAGGACGTCCACAGCCCGTCCAGGTCCCGGACGTCCGGGAACACCGACTGGGCGGGCGGCGGCAGACCGGCCGCCCTCGCGGCGACCACGGTCCGGCTGCGCGGCCAGTCCAGCCCGGCGTCCTCCCGTACCCCCAGATCGGCCCGGAGGTCCGCCTCGCCGAGCGCGATGCCCCGCACGTCGGGATGGGCCGTCGCGATCGAGTAGGCGTGCTCGATCGCGAGCGCCGATTCGAGCAGGGGATACAGCGGCACCCCGGGGGCCACCGCCGCCACGTGGTGCACGGACACCGCATGGGTGATCTTGGGCAGCCGGAACCCGGAGAGCCCCGGCAGCCCTGCCAGGGCCCGTACGTCGTCCTCGCCGTGCACCCGGACATGGACCGGCACCGTGCCCGGGGCCGTCGTGACCGGGTCGGCCAGGAGCTCGGCGGTGGCCGCCCGCGCGTACTCCTTGCGGTCCGGCGCGACCGCGTCCTCCAGATCGACGATCACCACGTCCGCGCCCGAGCCGAGCGCCTTGCGCACTACCTCCGGCCGGTCCCCGGGAACGTACAGCCAGGTCAGGGGCACGAACAGGGGGGTCATAGGGCTCCCTGCGCCCGCAGCGCCGTGATCTCGGGGGCCGACAGGCCGAGGCCGGTGAGGATCTCCTCGCTGTCCGCCCCGTGCGGGCGGCCCGCCCAGCGGATCGCCCCCGGCGTCTCGGACAGCCGGAACAGGACGTTCTGCATCCGCAGAGGCCCCAGCTCCGGGTCGTCCACCTCGGTGATGGTGTCCAGCGCCCGGTACTGCGGATCCTCCATCACCTCCCGTACGTCATGGATCGGCGCGATGGCCGCCTCCGCCTTCTCGAACGCGGTCAGTGCCTCCTCGCGGGTGTGCCGGGCGATCCAGTTGCCGACCGCTTCGTCCAGCTCCTCGGTGTGCTCGGCGCGGGTGGTGCCCGCCGCGAACCATGGCTCGTCGATCAGTTCCGGGCGGCCGACCAGCCGCATGACGCGCTCGGCCACCGACTGCGCGGAGGTGGAGACGGCGACCCAGTGGCCGTCGCGGGTGCGGTAGGTGTTGCGCGGGGCGTTGTTGCGCGAGCGGTTGCCGGTGCGCGGCTGGACGTAGCCGAGCTGGTCGTACCAGAGGGGCTGCGGGCCCAGCACCGTCAGGATCGGCTCGATGATCGCCATGTCGACCACCTGGCCGCCGCCGGTGGCGTCGCGCCCGGCGAGCGCGGCCATCACCGCGTACGCGGTGGCGAGCGCCGCGATCGAGTCGGCGAGTCCGAACGGCGGAAGCGTCGGCGGCCCGTCCGGCTCCCCGGTGATCGCGGCGAAGCCGCTCATCGCCTCGGCGAGGGTGCCGAAGCCGGGACGGTGCGCGTACGGGCCGAACTGGCCGAAGCCGGTGACCCGGGCCAGTACGAGACGCGGGTTCACGGCCCGCAGCTCCTCCCAGCCGAGGCCCCAGCGCTCCAGCGTCCCCGGCCGGAAGTTCTCGATGATCACATCGGTGCCGGCGGCCAGCCGCAGCAGGACGTCGCGGCCGCCGGGGGAGGACAGATCGAGCGTCAGATTGCGCTTGTTGCGGCCGAGCAGCTTCCACCACAGGCCGACGCCGTCCTTGGCGGGGCCGTGCCCGCGCGAGGGGTCGGGCCTGCGCGGGTGCTCGACCTTGATGACGTCGGCACCGAAGTCACCGAGCATCGTGGCCGCGAGCGGTCCGGCGAAGAGCGTGGCGAGGTCGATGACCTTCAGACCGGTCAGGGGGCCTTGGGCAGGGTGCTTCATGAGGCATCGATCTCGCTTCGGTACGGCATGGAGGTGGAGGCGCCGGGCCGCTGTACGCACAGGGCGGCGGCCGAGGACGCCCAGGCCAGCGCCTCGGGAACCGGGCGGCCCTCGCCGAGCGCCACCGCGAGCGTGCCGACGAAGGTGTCCCCGGCGCCGGTCGTGTCGACGGCGGTGACCTCGGGGGCGGGGAAGAGGACCGGTCCGCCGCCCCGGGCCGCGTACAGGCTGCCCTTCGCGCCGAGCGTGATGACGACCTCCGGGACCCGGCGGAGCAGCAGTTCGGCGGCGGCGTACGGATCGGCGCCGCCGCTCAGCGCGGCCGCCTCGTGCTCATTGGGGATCAACAGGTCGACGCAGTCGAGGAGTTCGTCGGGCAACGGCTGTACGGGCGAGGGAGTGAGGATCGTCCGTACGCCCTGGACGCGGGCGGCCCGTGCCCCCTCCAGCACGGCCGACAGCGGGAGTTCGAGCTGGAGGAGCAGCAGATCGGCGGAGGCGATCGCGGTGATCTCTCCGGGGCCGAGCGAGGTGACGGTGCCGTTGGCGCCGGGGATCACCACGATCGCGTTGGACCCGGTGTCGTCCACGACGATGTGCGCGGTGCCGCTCGGGCCGTCGACGGTGTGCAGGAACTCGGTGTCCACCCCGGAGCCGGACAGGTTGCCGCGGATCTGGTCGCCGTAGGCGTCGGCGCCGACCGCTCCGATCATCACCACGTCCCCGCCCGCGCGGGCGGCGGCGACGGCCTGGTTGGCGCCCTTGCCGCCGGGGATCGTCCGGAACTCCCGTCCGGTGACGGTCTCGCCCCGCTCGGGTGCCCTGGCGACGTAGGCGACGAGATCCATATTGGTGCTGCCGAGCACCGCGATACCGGTCATGGGCGCATTGCCTCCTGGTAGGTCAGTTCGGCGAGGGTGTCGAAGCCGGTCGCGTCGAAACCGGCGACGGATGTGGCGAGACGGTTCTTCAGCGGGGCGGTCCAGTGGTCGGGCAGCGCGGCGGGACGGCCGGCCAGCAGACCCGCGAGCGAACCGGCGGTGGCGCCGTTGGAGTCGGTGTCCCAGCCGCCGGACACCGCGCAGCCGATGGACCGGGTGAAGTCACCGTCGGCGTGGGTGAGGGCGGCGGCCAGCAGCGCCGCGTTGGGCAGCACATGGACCCAGTGGTACACGCCCGCGTACGCCGCGTGCAGCCGGTCCACCACCGTGTCGAAGTCCCGTTCCGCGCGGGCCGTCGCGATACCGAGGCGGACCGCGTGCGTGAACCGGGAACGCGGCGGCACCACACGGAGTCCGGCCGCCAGGCACCCATGGACGTCGCTCTCGCCACCGGCGGCCTCGGCGAGTGCGGAAGCGGTGAACATCGCCCCGTACACCCCGTTGGCGGTGTGCGTGAGGATCGCGTCCCGATGGGCCTGGGCGGCAGCGGCGGCCGGGTCGCCCGGATGCGTCCAGCCATGCGCGTCGGCCCGGATCTGTGCGCCGATCCACTCACGGAACGGGTTGCGGTGGCGGGCCGTCTCCGGCGGCTCGATGCCGTCCAGCAGATTGCGGTACGCGATGCGCTCGGCGGTGAAGACACGGCCCGCCGGGAGTTCGGCGAGCCAGAGCCGGGCGAGGTCGGCCGTGGTGAAAGCGCGCCCATGAGTGCGGAGCAACAGCACAGTGAGGAGAGGGTAGTTGAGGTCGTCGTCCTCCGGCATGCCGTCGATGTTCTCGGCCAGTGAGGTGGGTGCGGAGCGCCGGTTCCAGGGGTAGCGCTCCAGCAGTGCGGCGGGCACACCCCGGGCGGTGAACCAGGTGGTGAGCGGCCAGTTGCCGGTCGCGCGGGCCAGGTCGCGGATGCCGGTCAGCTCCAGCTTCTCGACGGGCTTGCCGAGCAGACAGCCCGCGGCGCGGCCGAGCCAGGCGGCGTGCAGCCGGTCCCGGTCGACGGGCGGCCGGTCGGTGCGGAGCGTCGGCCAGCGCGGGCAGGCCGCCCGGATCGCCTCCAGTTCCGTCGGCTCGTCGCCCGCCAACGGGGATTCCCGCAGGGCCAGTTCATCGAGGAGCCGCTCGGCCAGTGCGCGCAGCCGGGGCGGTGCGGGCGGCTCGGACGCCCCGGCGCGGTCCGGGGCGGGAGCGCCCCCGGCCCCGTACCAGCGCCGCTCGATGTCCCGCGTGTCCCGGCCGTCCTGCGCCGCCTGCCGCAGCTCGTGTCCGACCAGATCCTCGGGCTGCACCCAGGTCAGCCGGACGCTCACCGCTCACCGGCCAGCGCGGCGAAGGCCGACTCGTGCGCCCGGCGGCGGGCCGTGTCCCGTACGAAGATCTCGCGGGCCACCTCCGCCAGCTCCAGCGCCGGGGTGTGCAGATCGAGGCGACTGGCCCCGGCGACCGTCGCCGCCCAGTCGGCGGGGATCGCCGCCGCACCGTGCAGCGCGCCCGCGACGGCACCGCTCATGGTGGCGATCGAGTCGCAGTCGCGGCCGTAGTTGACGGAACCGAGGACGGTGCGGCGGTAGTCGCCGTCACCGACGAGCAGCATGCCGAGCGCGATCGGCAGCTCCTCGATGGAGTGCAGCCGGGAGGGGCGGCGGGCGCCGAGCGAGGGGGCGCGGTAGTCCGGGCCGACCGTGTCGAAGGGGGCGACGGCGGTGCGCAGCGGAACCAGCGCCGACTCGAAGTCGCCGTGTTCCAGCGCCACTTCGCAGACCGCCTCGATCGCGGACCGGGTCCCGTCCTTGGCCAGCGCCAGGGCGGTCTCGACGACGGACGTGGGGGTGGCGCCCGGTGAGCAGGCGGCGGCGACGGCGGCGGCGAAGACCGCGGCGGCCTCCCGCCCGTACGAGGACTGATGGGCCCCCGCCACCTCCAGCGCCTCGGTGTACGCGGCCTCGGGATGGGCGGCGTTGACCAGGCCGACCGGCGCCATGTACATCGCCGCACCGCAGTTGACGATGTTTCCGCTGCCCGCCTCGCGCGGGTCGACATGGCCGTAGTGCAGCCGCGCGACGATCCACTTCTCGGCCAGGAAGATCCGCTGGACGGGCAGCGCCTCGGCCTCCAGCTCCGGGATCCAGCGAGGGCGGGAGATCAGGTCCGGTACGAGATGGTCCGCGATGTCGTACGCGTCGAGGTGGTCGCGGACCGTGCCGTAGACCCGTACCAGCGCGTGCGTCATCAGGGTGTCGTCGGTGACGTGCCCGTCGCCCTTGTGGTACGGGGCGATGGGGCGTGCGGTGCGCCACTGTTCGCCGTGCCAGGGGCCGACGATGCCGCGCACCCGGCCGCCGTGCCGCTCGGTGATCTGTTCGGGGGTCCAGCCTTCGACGGGGCCGCCGAGCGCGTCGCCCACGGCGGCGCCGACGAGTGCGCCGGTGACGCGGTCATCGAGTGCGAGCGTGGGGGGTGAGGTCCGGAGAGCGGTCGTTGTGGGCGTCATGCCGGAATTGTCCACCCGCAGAGGCCGGTTCCGTGTCTGCCAGCAGCCCGGCGAGTTCGATGAGATCCGTGCCCGCGAGGCGGGGCAGCGCACATCCGGCCAGGGTGCGGCAGGCCTCGCGCCAGCCCGCCGGTACGGTGCCGATGCCGCCGAGCGCACCGGTCAGCGCCCCGGCGAGGGCGGGCGCGGAGTCGGCGACCCGCGACAGGCAGGCCGCCGCGGGGACGGCCTGGGCGATCTCGCCGCGGGCCGCGGTGGTCAGCGCGAGGGCGACCGGCACGGTCTCGGCCGCCGCGATTCCGTAGCTGTAGACGTGGTCGACGATCTGGTGCTCCAGCACCGGGATCAGGGCGAAGGCCCCGTGCGGGTCGGCCGCGAAGGCGCGGGCGAGCCGCACGGCGTGCTCGGCGTTGCGGGCGATCTCGGTGCCCTCGGGGAGCTGGGCGAGCGCGGCGTTCACCACCGTGTCGACGTCCGCTCCGGCCAGCGCCTCGGCGACGGCGGCGGCGACGGCGCGGGCGCCGTGCACACCGTCGCCGTCCTGTGTGTATCGGGCATCGAATTCGGCGAGTTCGGCGGCGGCGGCCGGGTCACCGGGGTGGACGACGGCGAGCACGGCGGCCCGTACACAGGCGGCGTCGTCGAAGTAGTGCGGATTGTCGTGACCGGTGGCGGGCGGCCGGAGACCGGCGGCGAGATTGCCGAGCCCGGCCCGTACCGAGATCCGGGCCCGCAGGGGGAGTACGGCGGCCTCGACCTCGGGCGCTCGGGCACCTGCCGCGGCGACCTTCGCGGCCAGCGCGTTCCAGGACCGGTCCACCGCGTCGCGCATCCGGCGGCCGGGGGAGAGGCTGTCGGTCCGGTCGGCGGCGCCGGCCAGCACCGTACGGGCGGCGAACGCGGCCCACTCGGCGTCGTCGGACGGACCGAGCCGGAGCGGTTCGGGCGGCTGGTTGAGGGCGATCGGGACCGGGAGCGTGGTGGTGGCGTTCAGCTCGGCGAAGGTGTCCAGCTCCCGGGTGAGCCGCCGCGTCCACTCGGGCATCCGGGCCGCCCGGTGCCGGGCGGCGGGCCATCCGGCGGCGTCCCCGGCCGCCAGCCCGATCAGCAACCCCTCGATCCGGCCCCGACGGACGGCGGAGGCGGGGGAGTCCGCAGGGGGCTGGTCGGGGTCGGGGGCCGTCAGGTTCCGGTCAAGGCCGCGGGCGGTCCGTACGTCCGCGGCGGTTCGGTCCTGGTCGGGGTCGCCGGTGGTCCGTACGTCCGCGGCGGTTCGGTCCTGGTCGGGGCGCGGGGGTGTGCCGGTGCCGTGGGTGGCCGGGCGTGAGGTGGTCATCGGCCCTCCTCCCGCACCGGCTCGAAGGACGCCGCCACGTACGCCATGTCACGCACCGTCTCCCTGGCGACCCCCGGCCCGCGTCCCCCGCCCCGCTCCTCCGCGCCTTCCCTGTCCTCCCGCTGCTCCGGTTGTTCCCGCTGTTCCGGCGGTTCGGGCTGTTCCCGCTGTTCCGGTTCCTCCGGGGTCAGCAGCTCCGCGATGTCCAGGACGTGGTAGCCCCGCATCGAGGGCAGGCAGCTGCCCCGGACCGGTCCGATCGCCGACGCCCAGTCGGGCGGGATCGCGCTCTCCCCGTGCAGCGCACCGGCCAGCGCCCCCGCCACCGCCGCCGTCGTATCCGCGTCGCGGCCCATGTTGACGGCCGTCAGCACCGCCGTACGGAAGTCGCCGCGCGCCACCGTGAACGCGCCGAACGCCAGGCCCACCGCCTCCGGGGCGAGGTCCGTCCACGGGTATCCGCCGATCACGACGGCCGAACGCACCGCGCGTTCCATGGTGAGGCGGTCCGGGTAGGGGCGCTGCGCGGCGGCCACCGCGCGCCGCAGCGAACGGGCCGTCCAGGAGTCCATCGGCACGACCGACAGCGCGGCGGCGATCACGGAGGCGAGCCCCGCCCCCACCATCGCCGCGGCCACCCCGGCCGCCACCGCCTGGCCGCCGTAGATGCCCTCGCCGTCATGGCTGACCCGGCCGTCGATCGCGACCAGCCGGGCCGCCTCGGCCGGGTGGCCCGCCGCGAAGACCCCGAACGGCGCCGCCCGCATCGCGAGACCGTCGCTCCAGGCGTGCCGGTGCTGTGCGGAGATCGGGGCCGCCAGCCCCCGGCGGAGGTTCTCCAGCGTGCCGCGCTCACTGAACCCGGCGCCGCGGAAGGGTCCCTCGTCGAGGTCGGCGATCCAGTGGTGCCAGGCCCGTTCCACATGCGGCACGGTGAGCGCCGCGCCGTGCCGGGCCAGCAGCAGCCCGGAGAAGATCGCGTACTCCGTGTCGTCCGTCCCCGCGGGGTCCTCGCTCACGAAGCCTTCGATCCGCCCCCAGCGGCGGCGGATCTCGGACGGCCGCAGATTCTCCGCCGGTGCGCCGAGCGCGTCCCCGACGGCGAGCCCCAGCAGCGCACCCCGGGCCCGGTCATTGCCTGCGATCGGTTCCATCGCGTCGCCCTTCGTTCGTGCCGACGGCCGTGCCGGGAGTTCCGGTTCCCGTCCCTGTCCGATCTGTCCCACGCGGAGCGAGGGGAAAGGCTGACAATCGCAATAAAAGGGCCAGTCGGATGACGGGCCAGGGGAGGTGAGCCTGGCCTTCCTTCCCTGGTCAGGGGCCTGGTAAGTACGGCCTGCCTTGCTGGCGGGCGGTCATTTTCGTGCGTACTTTCGATGGTGTTGAGCGGGGGCGGGACGCAGGAAGCCCGCTTCCGGAGAAGGGGAGAACTGTGGCCATCATCGAGACCGAAGCCGTACTGCACGAGGCGCACCGGGACAATCACACCCACCGTGACGTCAACGGCGGCTGGCTGCGCCCCGCCGTCTTCGGTGCCATGGACGGCCTGGTCTCCAACCTGGCGCTGATGACCGGAGTCGCGGGCGGCGCCGTTTCCCACCAGACCCTCGTGATCACCGGTCTGGCGGGCCTGACCGCGGGCGCGTTCTCCATGGCGGCCGGTGAATACACCTCCGTCGCCTCGCAGCGTGAACTCGTCGAGGCCGAACTCGACGTCGAGCGGCGGGAGTTGCGTAAGCACCCGCTGGACGAGATGGCGGAGCTCGCCGCGCTCTACGAGTCCCGCGGCGTCGATCCCGCGCTCGCCGCAGAGGTCGCCCGCCAGCTGTCCCACGACCCCGAACAGGCACTGGAGATCCACGCCCGTGAGGAGCTCGGCATCGACCCGGGCGACCTGCCCTCGCCGCTCGTGGCCGCCGTGTCCTCGTTCGGCGCCTTCGCGCTGGGCGCCCTGCTGCCCGTCCTGCCGTACCTGCTCGGCGCGAGCGCGATGTGGCCCGCCGTGCTGCTCGCCCTGATCGGTCTCTTCGCCTGCGGCGCGGTGGTGGCCAGGGTGACGGCCCGCAGCTGGTGGTTCAGCGGACTGCGCCAGCTCGCGCTGGGCGGGGCCGCCGCCGCGATCACGTACGGTCTCGGCACGCTGTTCGGCGTGGCCGTCGGAGGCTGAGGCCCCGGGGTCGCTGTTCTCCGGGCCGCAGCAACGGACCGCTCCCCGGGCCCCTGCTCGCTGCTCGGACCGGGCCGTCCGGACCGGGCGGGCCGTCCGGACCGGGCCGGAAACGGCCCCGCAATCCGTGTGACGTACGTCTTGGCGTCCGCCACTGGGCGGATCGGGCCCGGCGGACGTAAAATGAGACTCTATGCAGGGCTACACATAAGTAGCCATTACCCGGCGGTTTCGTTTCCCTTGCCGCCGGGCATGAGCCGTAGACACCGCAGGCAACGACGCCTGCTCTCTGCGGATCCCCGGGCGCCGATCCATCCGACTGCGACCCCACCTCACTGTCACCACAGTGTCCGTATGTTGGAACGAATTATCCGCTTCTTGAGAAGCGCCCCATCATGTAACCTGCACGAAATTTCGCAGAGGGCCAACGTCGTCCCTCGGCACTTGCATATGCCACGACGACGACGGGAGAGCCGATGCGTACTCACGCCTGGTCGCCCATGGACGGTCGCCCCGCCCAGCAGGGGATGTACGACCCCCGTAACGAGCACGACGCCTGTGGCGTCGGGTTCGTGGCCACTCTGACCGGTGTGGCCAGCCATGAGCTGGTCGAGCAGGCGCTGACCGTTCTGCGCAACCTCGAACACCGCGGCGCCACCGGATCCGAGCCCGACTCGGGCGACGGCGCCGGCATTCTGCTCCAGGTCCCGGACGCCTTCCTCCGCGAAGAGGCCGCCTTCGGCCTCCCCGAGGCCGGCGCCTACGCCGTCGGCATCGCCTTCCTCCCCGCGGACGACTCCACCGAGGCCGTCGACGAGATCGAGAAGATCGCCGGCGAGGAGGGCCTGACGGTCCTCGGCTGGCGCGAGGTCCCGGTCGCCCCCGACCTCCTCGGCAACGGCGCCCGCGCCACCATGCCCGAGTTCCGCCAGATCTTCGTCGCGGACAGCGACGGCACGGCGACCGGCATCGTCCTGGACCGCAAGGCATTCGCCCTGCGCAAGCGTGCCGAGCGTGAGGCCGGGGTGTACTTCCCCTCGCTCTCCGCCCGCACGATCGTCTACAAGGGCATGCTCACCACCGGGCAGCTGGAGCCGTTCTTCCCGGATCTCTCCGACCGCCGTTTCGCCACCACGGTCGCACTGGTCCACTCCCGCTTCTCCACCAACACCTTCCCCAGCTGGCCGCTCGCCCACCCGTACCGCTTCGTCGCCCACAACGGCGAGATCAACACGGTCAAGGGCAACCGCAACTGGATGAAGGCCCGCGAGTCCCAGCTCGCCTCCAGCCTCTTCGGCCCCGCGCGGATCGACCGGATCTTCCCCGTCTGCACCCCGGACGCCTCCGACTCGGCCTCCTTCGACGAGGTCCTGGAGCTGCTCCACCTCGGCGGCCGTTCGCTGCCGCACTCGGTGCTGATGATGGTCCCCGAGGCGTGGGAGAACCATGACTCCATGGACCCCGCCCGGCGCGCGTTCTACCAGTACCACGCCACGATGATGGAGCCCTGGGACGGCCCGGCCTGCGTCACCTTCACCGACGGCACCCAGGTCGGCGCGGTCCTGGACCGCAACGGTCTGCGCCCCGGCCGCTACTGGGTCACCGACGACGGCCTCGTCGTCCTCTCCTCCGAGGTCGGCGTCCTGGACATCGACCCCGCCAAGGTCGTCCGCAAGGGCCGCCTCCAGCCCGGCAGGATGTTCCTCGTCGACACGGCCGAGGGCCGCATCATCGAGGACGACGAGATCAAGGCGTCCCTCGCCGCCGAGCAGCCGTACCAGGAGTGGCTGGAGACCGGCGAGATCGAGCTCGGTGACCTCCCCGAGCGCGAGCACATCGTCCACACCCACGCCTCGGTCACCCGCCGCCAGCAGACCTTCGGCTACACCGAGGAAGAGCTCCGCGTCCTCCTCGCGCCGATGGCCCGCACCGCGGGCGAGCCCCTCGGCTCCATGGGCACGGACTCGCCGATCGCCGCGCTCTCCGCGCGCCCCCGGCTGCTCTTCGACTACTTCACCCAGCTCTTCGCCCAGGTCACCAACCCGCCGCTGGACGCGATCCGCGAGGAGCTCGTCACCTCGCTGCTCTCCTCCCTCGGCCCCCAGGGCAACATCCTGGAGCCGACCGCAGCGACCTGCCGCAGCGTCACGCTGCCCTTCCCGGTGATCGACAACGACGAGCTGGCCAAGCTCGTCCACATCAACGCCGACGGCGACATGCCGGGCTTGAAGGCCGCCACGCTCTCCGGCCTCTACCGGGTCGGCGGCGGCGGCGACGCGCTGGCCGCCCGGATCGAGGAGATCTGTACGGAGGTCGACGCCGCCATAGAGGACGGCGCCCGCCTGGTCGTCCTGTCCGACCGGCACTCCGACGCCGAGCACGCGCCGATCCCCTCGCTGCTGCTCACCTCGGCCGTCCACCACCACCTCATCCGTACCAAGCAGCGCACCCAGGTGGGTCTGCTGGTCGAGGCCGGAGACGTCCGCGAGGTCCACCACGTCGCGCTGCTGATCGGTTACGGCGCCGCCGCGGTCAACCCGTACCTGGCGATGGAGTCCGTCGAGGACCTGGTCCGCGCCGGCACGTTCATCGACGGCATCGAGGCCGAACAGGCCATCCGCAACCTGATCTACGCGCTCGGCAAGGGCGTCCTGAAGGTCATGTCCAAGATGGGCATCTCCACCGTCGCCTCCTACCGCGGCGCCCAGGTCTTCGAGGCCGTCGGCCTGGACGAGACCTTCGTCGCGACGTACTTCAACGGCACCGCCACCAAGATCGGCGGCGCCGGAATCGACGTCGTCGCCAAGGAGGTCGCCGCCCGGCACACCAAGGCGTACCCCGCCTCCGGCATCGCGGCCTCGCACCGCGCACTGGAGATCGGCGGCGAGTACCAGTGGCGCCGCGAGGGCGAACCGCACCTGTTCGACCCGGAGACGGTCTTCCGCCTCCAGCACGCCACCCGCAACCGGCGCTACGACATCTTCAAGATGTACACGGGCCGGGTGAACGAGCAGTCCGAGCGCCTCATGACGCTCCGCGGCCTGTTCGGCTTCACCTCGGACCGCGAGCCCGTCGCCATCGACGAGGTCGAGTCCGTCGCCGACATCGTCAAGCGCTTCTCCACCGGCGCCATGTCCTACGGCTCGATCTCCCGCGAGGCGCACGAAACCCTCGCCATCGCCATGAACCAGCTGGGCGGCAAGTCCAACACCGGTGAGGGCGGCGAGGACGCCGACCGCCTCTACGACCCGGCACGCCGCTCCTCCATCAAGCAGGTCGCCTCCGGCCGCTTCGGTGTGACCAGCGAATACCTGGTCAACGCGGACGACATCCAGATCAAGATGGCGCAGGGTGCCAAGCCCGGCGAGGGCGGCCAGCTGCCCGGCCACAAGGTCTACCCGTGGGTCGCCAAGACCCGGCACTCCACCCCGGGCGTCGGTCTGATCTCCCCGCCGCCGCACCACGACATCTACTCCATCGAGGACCTGGCTCAGCTGATCCACGACCTCAAGAACGCCAACCCGGCGGCCCGCATCCACGTGAAGCTGGTCTCCGAGGTCGGCGTCGGCACGGTCGCCGCGGGCGTCTCCAAGGCCCACGCGGACGTCGTCCTCATCTCCGGCCACGACGGCGGAACCGGCGCCTCCCCGCTGACGAGCCTCAAGCACGCGGGCGGCCCCTGGGAGCTCGGCCTCGCCGAGACCCAGCAGACGCTGCTGCTCAACGGACTGCGCGACCGCATCGTCGTCCAGACCGACGGCCAGCTCAAGACCGGCCGCGACGTCGTCATCGCCGCGCTGCTGGGCGCCGAGGAGTTCGGTTTCGCGACCGCGCCGCTCGTCGTCTCCGGCTGCGTCATGATGCGTGTCTGCCACCTCGACACCTGCCCGGTCGGCATCGCCACCCAGAACCCGGTCCTGCGCGACCGCTTCTCCGGCAAGGCCGAGTACATCGTGAACTTCTTCGAGTTCATCGCCGAAGAGGTCCGCGAGATCCTCGCCGAGCTGGGCTTCCGGACCGTCGAGGAGGCCGTCGGCCACGCCGAACTGCTGGACACCGACCGGGCCGTCACCCACTGGAAGGCCCAGGGCCTGGACCTGGCCCCGCTCTTCTACGTCCCCGAGCTGCCCGAGGGCGCCGTCCGCCACCAGGTCATCGAGCAGGACCACGGCCTGGCCAAGGCACTCGACATCGAGCTGATCAAGCTCGCCGCCGACGCGCTCGGCGCGGACACCGCCGAGACCGCCCAGCCCGTCCGGGCCCAGGTCGCGATCCGCAACATCAACCGGACCGTCGGCACCATGCTCGGCCACGAGGTCACCAAGAAATTCGGCGGTGCGGGCCTGCCCGAGAACACCATCGACATCACCTTCACCGGCTCCGCGGGCCAGTCCTTCGGCGCCTTCGTGCCGAGCGGCGTGACCCTGCGCCTGGAGGGCGACGCCAACGACTACGTCGGCAAGGGCCTCTCCGGCGGCCGCGTCGTCGTCCGCCCGGACCGCGGCGCCGACCACCTCGCCGAGTACTCCACCATCGCGGGCAACACCATCGCCTACGGTGCGACCGGCGGCGAACTGTTCCTGCGCGGCCGGACCGGTGAGCGCTTCTGCGTCCGCAACTCCGGTGCCACGGTCGTCTCCGAGGGCGTGGGCGACCACGGCTGCGAGTACATGACCGGCGGTCACGCCGTCGTCCTCGGCGAGACCGGACGCAACTTCGCCGCCGGTATGTCGGGCGGTGTCGCGTACGTCATCGACCTGGACCGGGACAACGTCAACATCGGCAACCTCGGCGCGATCGAGGAGCTGACCGGCACCGACAGGCAGTGGCTGCACGACGTGGTGCGCCGCCACCAGGAGGAGACCGGTTCCACGGTCGCCGAGACGCTGCTCGCCGAGTGGGACAGCGCCGACGGCGGTGTCTCCCGCTTCAGCAAGATCATCCCGTCCACCTACAAGGCAGTGCTCGCCGCCAAGGACGCCGCTGAGCTCGCCGGTCTCTCCGAACAGGAGACCACCGAGAAGATGATGGAGGCGGCGACCAATGGCTGACCCCAAGGGCTTCCTGACCACCGGACGCGAGGTCGCCAGGACCCGCCCCGTCCAGGAGCGCGTCAAGGACTGGAACGAGGTCTACGTTCCGGGCTCGCTGCTCCCGATCATCAGCAAGCAGGCCGGCCGCTGCATGGACTGCGGCATCCCGTTCTGCCACAACGGCTGTCCCCTCGGAAACCTCATCCCCGAGTGGAACGACTACGCCTACCGCGAGGACTGGACCGCCGCGTCCGAGCGCCTGCACGCCACGAACAACTTCCCGGAGTTCACCGGGCGGCTGTGCCCGGCTCCCTGCGAGTCGGCGTGTGTCCTCGGCATCAACCAGCCGGCCGTCACCATCAAGAACGTCGAAGTCGCCATCATCGACAAGGCGTGGGACAGCGGCGACGTCACCCCGCAGCCGCCCGAGCGCCTCTCCGGCAAGACCGTCGCCGTCATCGGCTCCGGACCGGCCGGACTGGCCGCCGCGCAGCAGCTGACCCGCGCCGGTCACACGGTCGTCGTCTACGAGCGCGCGGACCGCATCGGGGGCCTGCTCCGGTACGGCATCCCCGAGTTCAAGATGGAGAAGTCGCACATCAACCGCCGCATCGAGCAGATGCGCGCGGAGGGCACCAAGTTCCGCACCGAGGTGGAGATCGGCACGGACATCGATGCCGCGAAGCTCCGCCGCCGGTACGACGCGGTCGTCATCGCCGCCGGTGCCACCGTCTCCCGCGACCTGCCCGTTCCGGGCCGCGAGCTGAACGGCGTGCACTTCGCCATGGAGTACCTCCCGCTCGCCAACAAGGTGCAGGAGGGCGACCTGACGGTCTCCCCGATCACCGCGGAGGGCAAGCACGTCGTCGTCATCGGCGGCGGCGACACCGGCGCCGACTGCGTGGGCACCGCCCACCGCCAGGGCGCGGCCTCGGTCACCCAGCTGGAGATCATGCCGAAGCCGGGCGAGGACCGTAACGCCAACCAGCCCTGGCCGACCTTCCCCATGCTCTACAAGGTCACCTCCGCGCACGAGGAGGGCGGCGAGCGGGTCTACTCCGTCTCCACCACCCACTTCGAGGGCTCCGAGCCCGAAGAGGGACAGACGGTCGGCGACGTCCAGGCCCTCCACCTGGTCGAGGTGGAGTTCAAGGGCGGTAAGCTGGAGCAGAAGCCCGGCACGGAGCGGCGTATCCCCGCCCAGCTCGTCACTCTCGCCATGGGCTTCACGGGCACCGACCAGGCCAACGGTCTGGTCCAGCAGTTCGGCCTCGAACTCGACGAGCGCGGCAATGTCGCCCGCGACGACGACTACGCGACCAACGTCGAAGGCGTCTATGTCGCCGGTGACGCGGGCCGCGGCCAGTCGCTCATCGTCTGGGCCATCGCCGAGGGCCGCTCCGCGGCACGGGGCGTGGACCGCTTCCTGACCGGGACCAGCGCACTGCCGGCCCCGATCCGCCCGACGGACCGGTCGCTGCTGGTCTGACCCACACGGGAATCCCCTCCGGGGGAATCCCCCCAAAAACGTCCCGTACAACGGCGTACGGAACTGAACGCGGCGCCTGCGCAGTCCCCGACCGGACCATGCGGGCGCCGTGGCGCGTCCGGGGACGGGTTCGTACGGCCGGCCCATCAGACACGGCCGCCCCATCAGGCACCGCGCCCCATCAGGCACCGCCGCCCGTCAGCGCCGCCGTCTTCAGCGCCACGACCACGGCCAGCAGGCACAGCAGGACGAGCCCGCCGCCGAGCTGTACCGGGGAGGTACGCAGCTTCGCCGGGGCGTACGCGAGCCCGTAGGTCACCAGGGCTCCGGTCAGCAGCCCGCCCAAGTGCCCCTGCCACGAGGTGAGCACCGCCGAGATGAGCATCCAGATCAGAAACCCGGCCATGAACCGGTTGACCGCCCGCATGTCCCGGCCGAGCCGCCTGTTGATGACGTAGAACGAGGCCGCGAGCCCGAAGATCGCCCCGGACGCGCCCACCGTCGTGGTGTCGGGGGAGACCAGATAGACGAGTACCGAACCGCCCAGCGCGGACAGCAGATACAGCGCCAGGTAGCGCGCCCGGCCCAGCTGGCCCTCGACGACCCGGCCCAGGTTCCACAGCGCGAGCATGTTGAAGACCAGGTGCATCACACCGAACGAGGAGTCCGGGGGCAGGTGCAGGAAGGCCCCGGTCAGCAGCCGGTACCACTCGCCGTCCGCGATGCCGATCAGCTCGTACCCGGGGAACGTCCCGCCCTTGTAGTAGTACCGAGCGCCCTGCGGGTCCTCCAGTACGGCACCGAGCACGGAGAACCGGTCCACGAGCGCGGGCCTGGCCACCTCCGCGATGTACGCGAGGACGTTCAGCGCCATCAGCACACAGGTCACGACGGGCTTCGCCGCCGTGGAGAGGGCGCCGCCGAAGACCGTGCGGGCCTGCCGGAGGGAACGCTGCCCCTCCTTCACGCACTCCACGCAGTGATGGCCGACCGAAGCCTCACGCATACAGTCCGGGCAGATGTAGCGGTCGCAACGAGTGCAGCGCACATACGTCTCGTACGACGGATGGCGGAAACACGTGGTGGCGGCGGCCTCCATGACCGGCTCCTTCACTGCTGGCTGAGACAAACGAGCCGGTGGGGACGGCGGCGCTCAAGATAGCGAACGCGGCGGGGGGCGCCATGCCCGGGTCACCGACAGCCCTTGGGCGGTGACCTACCCTCAGGAGTCCGCGACGCGCGGACCGGAGACTCAGGGAGACGACATGGCCGGTTCGCCGCACGTACTGAGGGCCGCCGGGCGCACGGCCGTGCCATGGAAGAACGGCGGGGGAGTCACCCGCGAGATCGCCGCGCACCCCGCGGGCGCGCCGATGGACGCCTTCGACTGGCGGGTCAGCCTGGCGGACGTCGACGCGGACGGGCCGTTCTCCGCGTTCGAGGGCGTCGACCGCACCCTGACGGTGGTCGAGGGCGCCGGAATGGACCTGATCGTGGACGGCGAACACCACATCGTCGACGAGCCGTACTGGCCCTACGACTTCCCCGGTGATCCGACGACGGAGGGCCTTCTGCTGGCCGGCCCCGTCGTGAACCTCAACGTGATGTACCGCAGGAGCCGTACGCGGGCGGAGACGGCGGTCGTCCGCGGCACCGTCCGGCTGCTTCCGCCGCACGGCGGCGCGGTACTGGCTCTCGCCCTGGACGGCGGCGCGGTGATCGACGGCACCAAGGTCGCGCTAGGCCGCTACGACGCGGTCCTGGCGACCGGCGAGTCACCGGGCGTCCTGCGGACTATGGGCGACGCGGTCGTGATCACGCTGTCGCCCGTGTGACAGGCGGTGTGACAGGCGGTGTGGCAGGCCGCGTGGCAGCCCGTTGTGGCAGGCCGCGTGACGGGCGGGTGACACCGCGTGTGACAGCGCGGGTGGCGAGATCACCGGCCAAACCGGACAGAGGTTGTCGGGTTTCGGGTGTTCGATGGCTTCCATGACCTCGATCCCACCGGCCCCCTGGGCGGACTTCGCAGCGGCACAACCCGACTTCGCCGAGACCGTGCGCACACGGTTCCAGCAGTACAAGCACCAGGTTCTGGCGACCCTGCGCAAGGACGGCTCGCCCCGGGTCACCGGCCTGGAGGTGGAGTTCCGCCTCGGTGAGCTGTTGCTCGGCATGATGCCGGGCTCCCGCAAGGCGCTGGACCTGCGGCGGGACCCGCGCTTCGCGCTCCAGGCCAATCCGGGGCCCGACGCCGGGATGAACGACGGCGACGTCCGCGTGTCCGGGCGCGCCGTGGAGGTGACCGACCCCGGGATCCGGGCCCGTTTCGTCGCGGAGGTGAAGCCCCCGGAGCCGTTCCTCCTCTTCCGCACGGAACTGACCGAGGTGGTCCGCACCACGATCGACGGCGAGACCCTGATCGTCCAGACCTGGCGTCCCGGCCACCTCCTGCGCACCATCCGCCGGGGCGGCGACGACACACCGCCCATCGCGACGGACGAGGCGGGGACCACCCCGACGAGCCCGGCAGGCGGATGAGCCGGGGGCGGCCGGGCCCGCCCCGGCCGCCCCACCACGCCCGGAACCCCGCGCGCGCCCCTCCTCACTCTCCCGTCAGCCCGTCAGCCCGTCAGCCCGTCAGCCCGTCAGCCCGTCAGCACCCGCTCCCGGCACACCCCCGGCGTCCCCCACGCGTCCCGCAACGGCCGCGCCTTGCGCAGCCACAACGACAGGTCCAGCTCCTGCGTGTACCCGATCGCACCGTGCAACTGGAGCGCGGTACGGGCCGCCGCATACCCCGCCTCGCCCGCCAGCACCTTCGCCGCCGCGACATCCGCCCCGGCCCGCGGTGATCCCCCGGCCAGCGACACCGCCGCCCCGTACAGTGCCGGACGCGCGAACTCCAGCCCCAGCAGCGTGTCCGCCAGCCGGTGCTTGACGGCCTGGAAGGAGCCGATGGGCACCGCGAACTGGGTGCGCCGCTTGACGTACTCGACCGTGGAGCCCAGCAACGCCTCCCCGGTCCCCAGCGCCTGGGCCGCCGTCGCGAACGCCGCCCAGTCGCCCGCCGCGCGCGCCGCCGCCATCACCTCGGGCCCGGCCGCGAGCACCGCACCCCCCGCCTCGGGGGTGAACAGCCGCCGCGCCGGATCGGCCGACGCGTGAAACGTTCCCGGCCCCGGCGCGAGCCGCAGCTCCTCGCCGGTCACCACGAACACCCCGTCCACCGCGTCCGCGTCCAGCGCGTACGGTCCGTACCCGTCCATCCGCAGGGTCGCCGAAGCCTCCCCCGAGGCCAGCCGGGGCAGCCACTCCTTCGCCGCCGGGCCGCCCACCGCACTCAGCAGCACCGAGAGCGCCACGGTCTCCACCACCGGACCCGGCACCGCATGCCGCCCCAACTCCACGAAGGAAAGGGCGAGTTCGACCGGAAGGGGCCCCACGCCCCCGTGCGCCTCCGGGACCGCGAGGGCGAACACCCCGGCGTGCGCGAGCCGCGCCCACAGGGCCCGGCCCGGCTGATGGTCCCCGGCGCCCCAGGCCCGTACCGCCGACGGCGTGTCCGAGGCCGTCAGCATCGCGTCCAGCGAGCGGGCGAACTCCCGCTGCTCCCCGTCGAGGAGGAAACGCATCAGCGCCGTCCCTTCGGCAGGCCGAGCAGCCGCTCGGCGATGATGTCCCGCTGGATCTCGTTCGTCCCGGCATAGATCGGACCCGCGAGGGAGAAGACGTACCCCTCGGACCACGCGGACTCCGCCAGCTCCGCGTCCGGGCCCAGCAGATCGAGTGCCGTCTCGTGCAGCGCGATGTCGTACTCCGACCAGAACACCTTGTTCAGGCTCGACTCCGCGCCGATGGCCGTCCCCGCCGCGAACCGCGACGCGCCCGCGTAGGTGAACAGCTGATAGGCCCGTGCCCCGATCACCGCGTCGGCGACCCGGTCCCGCAGCGCCGTGTCCGACGGCTCGCCCCGCGCACGCCACAGCCCGGCCAGGCGGTCCGCCGCGGCGAGGAAACGGCCGGGGGAGCGGAGGGTGAGCCCGCGCTCGTTGCCCGTTGTCGACATGGCGATACGCCAGCCCTGGCCGGGCTCCCCGATGATGTCCGCGTCCGGGACGAAGACCTCGTCCAGGAACAGTTCGGCGAACGCGGGCTTCCCGTCGAGGCGCCCGATCGGCCGGACCGTGACGCCCGGCGCCGACAGGTCGAACATCAGATACGTCAGTCCGTGATGCGGCTTCGCGGCCTCGGGGTCCGTACGGAAGATGCCGAACGCCCGGTCCGCGAACGCCGCCCGCGAGGACCAGGTCTTCTGCCCCGACAGCAGCCACCCGCCGTCCGTGCGCACCGCGCGCGAGCGCAGCGACGCCAGGTCGGAACCCGCCTCCGGCTCGGACCACGCCTGCGCCCAGATCACCTCGCCGCTCGCCATCGACGGCAGCACCCGGGCCCGCTGCTCCTCGGTCGCGTGGTCGAAGAGCGTGGGGGCGAGGAGGCTGATGCCGTTCTGTGAGACCCGGCCGGGGCCACCGGCCGCGTAGTACTCCTCCTCGAAGGCCAGCCAGCCGAAGATGTCCGCGCCCCGGCCGCCGTACTCGGTGGGCCAGGAGACCGCCGACCACCGGTCCGCGTGCAGCCGCGCCTCCCAGGTCCGGTGTGCGGCGAACCCCTCCTCGGTCTCCAGCGACGGCAGCGGCCGGGCGGGTACGTTGGCCCGCAGCCAGGCCCGCGCCTCGGCCCGGATGCCGTCCGTGCGCGCCGAGTGCGCCAGATCCATCACGTGCCCGCTCTCTTCATCGCGGCGACATCCATGCCGCCGAGCGGGTCCGCCGCCGTCTCCGCGTTGTGGGCGTGGGCGAGATGGTGCAGTCCGAAGACCGAGTCCAGGCCGCTGTGCAGGCCCTGGAGGTCCTCCGCCTGATTCACGGCCCGCTTGGTGAGCGCCAGCCCGAGGCGCGGCATCTCGGCGATGCGCAGGGCCAGCTCATGCGTACGTTCGGCGAGTTCGGCCCGCTCCACGACCCGGTTGACCATGCCGACCTCGTACGCCCGCCGGGCGCTCATCCGGTCGCCGGTGAAGAGGAACTCCTTGGCGATCCGGGGCGGCATCACCCAGGGATGCGCGAAGTACTCGACGCCGGGGATGCCCATCCGCACCACCGGATCGGCGAAGAACGCGTCCTCGCTCGCCACGATCAGATCGCAGATCCACGCCAGCATCAGCCCGCCCGCCACACACGCCCCCTGGACGGACGCGACCACGGGCTTCGGCAGCTCGCGCCAGCGCCTGCACATCCCGAGGTAGACCTCCGACTCCCGGGCGAAACGGCTCTCCGCGCCCGTCTTGTCGCTGTGGTCCCACCAGAGTCCGGCCCGGCGTTCGAAGGGCAGATGCGCGTCGCGCCGCGGGGTGCCGATGTCATGGCCCGCCGAGAAGTGGTCCCCGGCCCCGGCCAGCACGACGGCCCTCACCTCACCGTCCTCGGCGGCCCGGTAGAAGGCGGCGTCCAGCGCGTAGGTCATCGCGGAGTTCTGGGCGTTGCGATAGCGCGGGCGGTTCAGCGTGACGTACGCGACCGGCCCCCGGCGCTCGTACAGCACGGGCTCGGTCTCGTCGGCGGGCGCCGGGCCGTCGGCAGGCACCGGGCCGGGGGTGGGCGCCGGGCCGGGGGTGGGGCCGGGTGTCGGATCGGGCATCGGCTCATCCTTCCCTAACAAGTGTTTGGTAGGTTAATGTACGCGCACCGACACCGGCTAGGGCCCGGCGCCGGAGACCCGAGGAGGCAGGGCGTGAGCGCACCGCGATACCTACCGGGACACGGACTGCTGACCTCCCGCAACGCCGTCGTGACCGCGGCCGCCGGAGCCGGAATCGGCGGCGCCACCGCCCGCCGGCTCCTGGAGGAGGGCGCCCGGGTCGTCATCGGCGACGCCCACGCCCGCCGCCTGAAGGAGACCGAGCAGGCGCTCGCCGACGAGTTCGGCGCCGACCGCGTCACCTCCCTGCCCTGCGACGTCACCGACGAAGCCCAGGTCCAGGCCCTCTTCGCGCACGCCGAACAGACCCACGGCGGCCTCGACATCGTCGTCAACAACGCGGGTCTCGGCGGCACCGCCGAACTCACCGAGATGACCGACGACCAGTGGACCAAGGTCCTCGACGTCACCCTGAACGGCACCTTCCGCTGCACCCGCGCCGCCCTGCGCTCCCTCAAGGCCGCGGGCAACGGTGGCGTCGTCGTCAACAACGCCTCCGTCGTCGGCTGGCGCGCCCAGAGCGGCCAGGCCCACTACGCCGCCGCCAAGGCGGGCGTCATGGCCCTCACCCGCTGCGCCGCCGTCGAAGCGGCCGCGTACGGCGTACGGGTCAACGCGGTCGCCCCCAGCCTCGCCATGCACCCGCACCTGGCCAAGGTCACCTCCGCCGAACTTCTCGCCGAACTCACCGAGAAGGAGGCGTTCGGCCGGTACGCCGAACCCTGGGAGGTCGCCAACGTCATCGTCTTCCTCGCCAGCGGCTACTCCTCCTACATGACCGGCGAGGTCGTCTCCGTGAGCAGCCAGCGTGCATGAGGCCGCCACGGGGGCGCGGACGGGCGACGGCCGGGCAGTGGAGGGGTCGGACAGTGGTCGGCCGGACAGTGGTCGGCCGGACAGTGGTCGGGCGGACAGTGGTCGGGCGGACAATGGGCGGGTGCCTACCAAGAAGAAGCCCCAGGTGACCCCCTCGCCCGAGCGGCGCCGCGAACTGCTCGCCACCGCCGCCGAGGTCTTCGCCGCGCAGGGATACAACGCCACCACCGTCCGGAAGATCGCGGACGAGGCGGGCATGCTCGCGGGCAGCCTCTACTACCACTTCGATTCCAAGGAATCGATGGTCGACGAGATCCTCTCCACCTTCCTCGACGAACTCTGGGAGGGATACGACGCGGTACTGGAGGCCGGTCTCGGCCCCAGGGAATCCATCGAGGCCCTGGTCACCGAATCCTTCCGGGAGATCGACCGGCACCGCGCCGCCGTCGCCATCTACCAGAAGGAGTCCAAGCACCTCGCCACCCAGCCCCGCTTCCAGTACCTGGCCGACTCGCAGCAGAAGTTCGAGAGGGCCTGGCTCGGCACGCTGGAACGCGGCGTCGCCGACAAGACCTTCCGCGCCGACCTCGACATCCGGCTCACCTACCGCTTCGTCCGCGACACCGTCTGGGTCGCGGCCTCCTGGTACCGGCCGGGCGGACAGCACAGCCCCGAGGAGATCGCCCGCCAGTACCTCTCGATGGTGCTCGACGGGATCGCCCTGCGTCACTGACTCACCCAAGGAGCAGCAGCCATGGCCGAGGCCTACATCGTCGAAGCGGTACGCACTCCCGTCGGCAGGCGCAAGGGGGGCCTCGGGGCCGTCCACCCCGCCGACCTCGGCGCCCATGTGCTGAAGGCCCTGGTCGCCCGCGCGGGCATCGACCCGGCGGCGGTCGAGGACGTCGTCTTCGGCTGCCTCGACACCGTCGGACCCCAGGCCGGCGACATCGCCCGCACCTCCTGGCTGGCGGCCGGACTCCCCGAAGAGGTCCCCGGCGTCACCATCGACCGCCAGTGCGGCTCCTCCCAGCAGGCCGTGCACTTCGCCGCCCAGGGCGTGCTCTCCGGCACCCAGGACCTGGTCGTCGCCGGAGGCACCCAGAACATGACGCAGATCCCGATCGCCTTCGCCTCCCGCCGGGCGGCCGAACCCCTCGGCTTCACCGAAGGCCCCTACGCGGGCAGCGAGGGCTGGCGCGCCCGGTACGGCGACGCACCCGTCAACCAGTTCCACGGCGCCCAGCTCATCGCCGAGAAGTGGGGCATCGGTCGACGCGACATGGAGGAGTTCGCCCTGCTCTCCCACCGGCGGGCGATCCGCGCCATCGACGAGGGTCGCTTCGCCCGCGAGACCGTCGCGTACGGAGAGGTCACCGCCGACGAGGGGCCGCGCCGCGACACCACCCTGGAGAAGATGGCCGCGCTCAAGCCCGTCCTGGACGGCGGAACGATCACCGCCGCCTGCTCCTCGCAGGTCTCCGACGGCGCCGCCGCCCTGCTCATCGCCTCCGAACGGGCCGTCGCCGAGCACGGCCTCACCCCGCGCGCCCGCATCCACCACCTCTCCGTACGCGCCGAGGACCCGATCCGGATGCTGTCCGCACCGATCCCCGCCACCGCGTACGCGCTGAAGAAGACAGGCCTCACCCTCGACGACATCGACCTGGTCGAGATCAACGAAGCCTTCGCACCGGTCGTCCTGGCCTGGCTGAAGGAGACCGGCGCGGACCCGGAACGGGTCAATGTCAACGGCGGGGCGATCGCCCTCGGGCACCCGCTCGGCGCGACCGGCGCCAGACTGATGACGACGCTCCTGCACGAACTGGAACGCACCGGCGGTCGCTACGGGCTCCAGACGATGTGCGAGGGCGGCGGGCAGGCGAACGTCACCATCATCGAAAGGCTCTGACGCCGGGGGAGCCGGGGCGCTGAGGTGTGGGGTGCCGGGTGCTGGGGTGCCGGTGCGCCCACCCGGACCCCACGCACCGGGGAACGGCCCGGAAACCCTGGGAGAACAGGCGTCCAATGCCCGGAGGACACCGCCCGGACCCCTCCTGGTCAGCGAAGTTCTCCGCCCGGCGGCACGACGGGATCCGCCGCCGGGCGACAGAACGTGCTACGGTGGTCCAGTTGCAGTTTTGGTACCCATGAACTTTATGTGCGCCTGACGGGAATGCTTCCTCAGGCGCTTTATTGTTTTCCGGCTTTCTCCGGGTGGGGCTCAATGCGGCGACTTGGAATTCGTAAAGTGCGAATTTCCGGCACTGCACCTCTTTTAGGAGATCGACATGGCTACTGGAACCGTGAAGTGGTTCAACTCGGAAAAGGGCTTCGGCTTCATCGAGCAGGACGGCGGCGGCGCCGACGTCTTCGCCCACTACTCGAACATCGCCACCCAGGGCTTCCGTGAGCTCCAGGAGGGCCAGAAGGTCTCCTTCGACGTCACGCAGGGCCAGAAGGGCCCGCAGGCGGAGAACATCGTCCCGGCCTAATTGCCGGACGCGTACCTCGCAACCGGGGCCCGCACCGTGAAGGTGCGGGCCCCGGTTTGTGCTGTCTGGGGGACACCCCGCTTTGTGCTGCATCCTGGGGCGCACATCAAGCAGTCCACAGACAGTCCCACCAGCAGTCCCGCAGTAACCCCAGGAATCCCCCAGGAGGGCAATTCCGTATGACCCGCTTCGAACGCCAGGACCGACCGACCCGCACCCGACCGGCCAGGGGACGGGGCCCGGCCCCGGCACAGGCGAACGCCAAGGGATCCGGCCGCGGAGCCGGCAAGGCACCCGCCCGCCGCCGCGCCACGCCGCCCCAGGGCGAATTCGCCCTGCCGGAGACCACGACCCCCGCGCTGCCCGCCGTCGAGGCGTTCGCCGAGCTGGACATGCCCGCGGCACTGCTGAAGACCCTCACCGCGCAGGGCGTCACCGAACCCTTCCCCATTCAGGGCGCCACCCTGCCGAACTCGCTGGCCGGCCGGGACATCCTGGGCCGTGGACGCACCGGCTCCGGAAAGACGCTCGCCTTCGGCCTGGCCCTGCTCGCCCGCACCGCCGGGCGCCGCTCGGAGCCCCGCGCCCCGCTGGCCCTCGTCCTCGTCCCGACCCGCGAGCTCGCCCAGCAGGTCACCGACGCCCTCACCCCGTACGCGACCTCCGTGAACCTGCGGCTCGCCACCGTCGTCGGCGGCATGTCGATCAGCAAGCAGTCCGGCACGCTGCGCCGGGGCGCCGAGGTGCTCGTCGCCACGCCCGGCCGGCTCAAGGACCTCATCGAGCGCGGCGACTGCCGCCTCGACCAGGTCGCCATCACCGTCCTCGACGAGGCCGACCAGATGGCCGACATGGGCTTCATGCCGCAGGTCGTCGCGCTGCTCAAGCAGGTCGAGCCGGACGGGCAGCGCATGCTGTTCTCCGCGACCCTCGACAAGAACATCGACCGCCTGGTCAAGATGTTCCTCACCGACCCGGTCGTGCACTCCGTCGACCCGTCCGCCGGTGCGGTCACCACCATGGAGCACCACGTGCTCCACGTCGCGGACGAGACCGACAAGAAGGCCGTCGCCACGAAGATCGCCGCCCGTGAGGGCCGGGTGATCATGTTCGTCGACACCAAGCGCGCCGCCGACCGCTTCGCGAAGCGGCTGCTCGCCAGCGGTGTACGGGCCGCGGCCCTGCACGGCGGCCGGTCCCAGCCGCAGCGCAACAGGACCCTGGACCAGTTCAAGAACGGCCAGGTCACCGCGCTCGTCGCGACGAACGTGGCGGCCCGCGGCATCCACGTCGACGACCTCGACCTCGTCGTCAACGTGGACCCGCCCACCGACCACAAGGACTACCTCCACCGCGGCGGGCGCACGGCGCGCGCCGGGGAGTCCGGCAGCGTCGTCACGCTGGTGCTGCCCGAGGAGAAGCGGGAGATGGCCCGGCTGATGCAGGACGCGGGCATCGACCCCCGTACCACCCGCATCAAGTCCAGCGACGAGGAGCTGACCCGGATCACCGGGGCCCGCGAGCCGTCAGGAATCGCGATCGTCGTCGAGGTTCCCCAGCCCACCCAGCCCAAGCCGCGCACGCGGACGGCCGGGGCACCGGGCTCGGGCACCGGCGGCGGCTTCCGCTCGGGCAGCCGGGGTCGCGGACGCCGTGGCGGCGGCGGTGGGGCGCAGGGCACCGGCGGCGGCGAGTCGCGTGGCGGTGCGACCGGTTCCGTACGCGGTGGCGGTGGCGGCGGAGCCGCGCGTTCGGGCGGCGAGTCCCGTGGTGCGGGTGCGGGGCGTGCCGGTTCGGGGCGGGGCGCGGCGCCTGCGCGTGGGCGTCGGGCGGCGTAGCCGGGAGGTTGCGGGGCGGCGGGGTGCGGGTGCGGGCCTTTCGGGGCTCCGCCCCGGACCCCGGTCCTCGATCGCCGGACGGGCTTGATTCTGGGCCCCGGTCCTCGGGTGCTGGGCGGGCTTGATTTACGGCAGGGTTGCGCGGGCTTGGTGGGCCTCTTTCATTACTCGGGTTACCAGTTCGGCCACGCTCGGCAGGTCCTCGATCAGGCCCGCGATCTGACCCGAGGCCATGATCCCGAGGTCGGTGCGGCCGTCCACCATGGATGCCTTCAGCAGCATCGGCGTATTCGCGGCCAGCAGCACCTGGCTCCAGGTCAGGTCCTTGCCGTGCTTCGTGGCCAGGCCCTCGCGCAGCATCCGGGGCCAGCTCAGGCCGGAGATCCGGCGGAAGCCCGAGGCCCGGCGCACCGCCTGGGTCAGGGCCCGGACGCGGCCCGCCCGCTCCAGGGCGGCCACCATCTCCGTACGCAGCATCCGGTGCGGGAGCCCGTCCACCGCCGTGGTGACCGTGATGTCCTTGACGCCCGCCGCCAGATAGCGGGCCTTCACCGCGTCCGGGACCGTGGAGTCCGACGTCAGCAGGAACCGGGTCCCCATCGCGATGCCCGCCGCCCCGTACGCCAGCGCCGCGATCAGGCCGCGGCCGTCGTGGAAGCCGCCCGCCGCGATCACCGGGATGTCCACCGCGTCGACGACCTGGGGCAGCAGGACCGTGGTCGCCACCTCCCCCGTGTGCCCGCCGCCCTCGCCGCCCTGCACGATCACCGCGTCCGCGCCCCACGCCGCGACCTTCTCCGCGTGGCGCCGGGCCCCGATCGACGGGACGACGACCACGCCCGCGTCCTTCAGCTCGGCGATCAGCTCCCGCGACGGGGCCAGCGCGAACGACGCCACCCGCACCCCCTCGTCGATGATGATCCGTACCCGCTCGCGCGCGTCCCCGGCATCCGCCCGCAGATTCACGCCGAACGGTGCGTCGGTACGGGACTTGACCTCCAGGACCGCGGCGCGCAGCTGCTCCACGGTCATCGTCGCGGAGGCCAGGATGCCGAGGGCGCCCGCCTCGGCGGTGGCGGTGACCAGCCGGGGGCCGGCGACCCAGCCCATGCCGGTCTGCACGATCGGGTACTTGACGCCGACGAGTTCGGTCAGGGCCGTGCGCATCAGGACCGGACCTCGCGCTCGCGGGTGCCGGTGGGGTCGATGACCTCGCGGATCAGGCGGAGTTCCCCGGCGGTCGGCTCACGGGTGTACGGCACGTCGTCCGCGATCGTGAGCGCGAAACCCGTGGCTTCGCGGACCTGGTCGACGGTGACGCCCGGATGCAGCGAGGCGAGCCGCATGGAACGGTCCGGGGTCGTGAAGTCGAAGACGCCGAGATCGCTGACGACCCGGGGGACGCGGTGGAAGCGGGTCGCGGAGGGACCGGCCGCCGCGGCCCTGTCGTAACCGACCCCGCAGACCATGTCGACGCGTTCGACGAACACCCGGCGGGCGTGCCGGGGAACCCAGTAACTGACGGGGTTGTTCAGGGTGTTGACCGGAGCGCCCCGGACCCCGAGGAGTTGTCGAACGGGCCGCTCCCAGTCGCCGACGCAGGAGATGTTCTGGTTGCCGAAGCGGTCGATCTGGCTCGCGCCCATCATCACGTGCCGCTTGCCGCCGGTGACCATGGTGAGGTGCTGACGGTAGGGCAACCAGCCCTCCGGCGTGCCGTCGAGCCCGACGATCAGCGCCTCGCCGTCGGTGAGCAGCAGATCGGGAGAGAAGGTGCGCTTGGCGAGGCGGGCGCCGAGCGACGGGATCAGGCCCATCGGGCTGGCCAGCACCTCGCCGTTGTCGCGCCACGCCTCGGCGCACGCGATCACGCAGTACTCGGCCCGGGTGACGGTCCCCGTAGCGGCTTCGGCGCTCACTTCTGCTCCTCGTGCCAGGTCCGGACGGCTGACTGGTAGCTCTTCTCGTCGCCCCACGCGGGCAGGAAGCGTTCACTGAA
The DNA here is from genome assembly GCF_026340105.1 of Streptomyces sp. NBC_01433. Classification (NCBI taxonomy): domain Bacteria; kingdom Bacillati; phylum Actinomycetota; class Actinomycetes; order Kitasatosporales; family Streptomycetaceae; genus Streptomyces; species Streptomyces sp. NBC_01433. Next base: position 4,936,054 of record NZ_JAPEPM010000001.1, read on the forward strand.
CTCGGCCCACGCCGCCGGGTCCGCGGCGGCCGTGGCGTACGCCTTCTGGAACGCCTCGTCGCGGGGGTGGTCGGGGACGCAGGAGGTGAAGTGCGCGCCGTTCGGGGTCTCGACAACACCGGTGACCGAGCTGCGCTTCACGAGGAGGGTCTGCGGGGCGGCCCCGTCCGTGAGCTCGGCGGTCTCGACGAGGCGTTCGCACGAGAGGTACGCGGTGTCGGCGGCTTCGCAGAACAGGTCGTCGAAGTACGGATCGGGGCCCAGGTACTGGCCGTTGCCGAGCCGGTCCGCGCGGTTGAGGTGGACCAGGGCGGCGTCCATCCGCAGGGCCGGCATCGCGACGAACTCCTCGCCGTCCTCGTACGGCGAAGTCACCGTGCGCAGAGTGGGGTTGACCCGCATCACATCGGAGCCGATGCCCGCCCGCACGGGCAGGAACGGCAGCCGGTTCGCGGCGGCGTGCAGCCCCCACATGAACATCGCCTCGTCGATCTCCGTCAGTTCGAACGCCCCCTGCTGCCGGGCCGCGCGGAAGTGCGGTTCGAGGGGGATCGAGTCGAGGGTGACGAAGGCGGCGACCAGTCTGCGGATCCTGCCCGCGGCGGCCAGCAGGCCGACATCGGGGCCGCCGTACGAGATCACGGTGAGATCGGTGATCTCGGAACGGAGCAGGGCACGCACCAGCGCCATCGGTTTGCGGCGCGATCCCCAGCCGCCGATGCCGATCGTCATGCCGCTGTGAAGCCGGGAGACGACATCCTCGGGCGTCATGGTCTTGTCGGTCACGGTCGGGCCTCCTTGCCGAAGGTGTCGCGGACGCGGTCGGCGGTACCGCTGAGGCCGGCCTCGTAGGTGAAGCCCTGCTCGAAGCGGTAGCTGCGGCGCACGTCCACCGGGTCGATGCCGTTGATGGCGGCCTTGGCCAGCCGGAGAAGGTGCCCGTCCTTGCGGGCGATCTCCCCGGCCAGCTCCACCGCCGCGGCCAGCAGCCCGGCGCGCGGGACGACCCGCCAGACCGAGCCGTGGGCGTGCAGTTCGGCGGCGGTCACCGTGCGCGAGGTGTAGTACAGCGTCCGCATCAGGTGCTGGGGGACGAGCCGCGCGAGATGGGTGGCGGCACCGAGCGCGCCGCGGTCCAGCTCGGGCAGCCCGAAGGTGGCGTCGTCGCTCGCCACGATCGCGTCCGCGTTGCCGACGAGCCCGATACCGCCGCCGAGGCAGAAGCCGTTCACCGCGGCGACGACCGGGACCTCGCACTCGTACACGGCGGCGAACGCCTCGAAGCAGCCGCGGTTGGCGCCGATCAGGGCGTCGTGCCCCGGGTCGCGCTGGATCTCCTTGATGTCGACACCCGCGTTGAAGCCGCGCCCGGCCGCGGCCAGCACCACACAGCGGACCGCGGGATCGCGGCCCGCGGCGCGCAGGGCGTCGGCCAGGTCGTACCAGCCGTGCACGGGCAGGGCGTTGACGGGCGGGAAGTCGACGGCGATGACGCGGATGCCGTCGGCGGGACGTGAGGTGGAGACACCCATGAGAGGATCAGCTACCTTTCCACCAAACATTTGTTAGGTGGAAGGTAGCAGCCTGCCACCGCATCGCCAACAAGGGGAGCCGATATGACCGCAAGCAGCGCCGGGCTCTGCGCGGGCCGGGTCGTCGCCGTGACGGGCGCCGGGCGGGGACTGGGCCGGGCCCACGCCCTGGCCTTCGCCGCCGAGGGAGCCAAGGTCGTCGTCAACGACCTCGGCGTCGGCCTCACCGGGGACGGCGGAGGAAACGGGAGCGGGAGCGGCGGCGGAAGCGGTGCCGGGGCCGGTGCCGTTGCCGGGGCCGGAGTCGGGGGGCAGGGCGGCACCGGACCGGCCCGTGAGGTCGTCGACGAGATCGTGGCCGCCGGCGGCGAAGCGGTCGCCCACCGGGGTGACATCGCCACGACCGACGGCGCGTCCTCGCTGGTCACCACCGCCCTGGAGGCATTCGGGCGGCTCGACACCCTGGTCAACAACGCGGGCTTCCTACGGGACCGGATGCTGGTCAACCTCGACGAGGACGACTGGGACGCGGTGCTGCGGGTGCATCTGAAGGGCCACTTCCTGCCCCTGAAACACGCGGCGGCCCACTGGCGGTCCGAGGCCAGGGCGGGCCGCACCCCCGTCGCCCGGGTGATCAACACCAGTTCCGGGGCGGGGCTGCTCGGCAGCGTCGGGCAGGGCAACTACGCCGCCGCGAAAGCCGGGATCCTCGGCCTCACCCTGGTCGCGGCCGAGGAACTGCGGCGCTACGGAGTCCAGGTCAACGCCCTCGCCCCGGCGGCCAGGACCCGGATGACCGAGCAGACGTTCGCCGAGACGATGGCGGCACCGGGGCCGGGCGCCTTCGACGCGATGGCCCCCGAGAACGTGTCGCCCCTGGTGGTGTGGCTCGGCTCCGCCGCGAGCGACGGCGTGACCGGACGCGTCTTCGAGGCCGAGGCGGGCCGGATCACCGTCATGGAGGGCTGGCGCCCCGGCCCCACCGCCGACCGGGGAGCGCGCTGGTCCCCGGCCGCGGCAGGCACCGCCGTTCGTCGCCTGCTCGCAGCGGCGGAACCGGCCCGGCCGGTGTACGGCGCGCGGTGAACGGGACGGCCGGTGTACGGCCCGGCCGGTGTACGGCGCGCGGTGAACGGGGCGGGCGGGTGACGGGGAGCGGTGGCCGAGCCGCGGGGTAGGTGGGCGGCGGGAAGCGGTGTCGCGGGGGGTGCCTGCGGCGGGCGGGAGCGCGAGCCTCAGACGGCGGTGACCGTGGGAGCGCCTGTGCCGGGGGAGCGCGAGCCCCGGGCGGTGACTGTGCGGGCTTCCTGCGGCGGGCGGGAGCACGAGCCCCGGCCCCGGGACCCCTCACCCCTCGCGCAGGCCCTCACTCCACACCCCTCAACAGCTCCGCGATCACCCCGTGCCCCGTCTGCCCATCCGCCCCCGCGAACGGCTCCCCGTCACGCAGCAGTTCCACGGTCACCGTCGCCTCGCCGTCCACCAGGTCACGGCGGACCATCGCGTCGAACCCGGAACCGTGCGCCTCCTCCAGCCCCCGCAGCAACTCCTGCTCCACATCCACTTCGAGCATCCGCAGCGCCTGGGTCAGCGCCCATTCCACCGCCCCCGCCCAGGTCCCCGCCCCGTGCTCCAGCAGCGCCCGCACCGTCCGGACCGAGCCGCGCCGGGCTGCGAGCACCAGCGGAGGCTCCCCCTCCGGGCCGGGCAGATGAGGGTCCGCACCATGGGCGAGCAGCAGCTCGACGGTCGGTGCGTGGCCGAGCCCGACCGCCCAGCGCAACGCCGTGAACCCGAACTGTTCGGGCAGGTCCGGCCGCGCCCCGGCGGACAGCAGCGCCCCGACCACCTCGGTGTGTCCGCCGCACGCGGCCCCGCACAGCGGGAGATCGCCCGCCTCGGGGCCGCTCGGCCGGTCCGGGTCGGCTCCGGCCGCGAGCAGGAGCCGTACCGCTCCCGGCCGGTCCTCCACCGACGCCAGATACAGCGCCGTCGTGCCGTCCGCGTCGCACGACTCGGCCGCGGCCCCCGCGCGCAGCGCCCGTACGACAGCGTCCTCGTCCTCGTACAGCGCCTCGAACAGGCTCCGTTCGTCCCCAATCGGCTCTTCCGTCATGCTTCGACCCTACGGTGGCCGCGCCGGGGCCCGGACCGCGCGTCGGCCCCGGGGCCGGGTTCTCAGGTGTCGCACTCCAGGACCGTGCGGCACAGCCCGCACCTCGCGCGTACCCGGCCGCGGACCGGGACCCGGATGCGCTGGAGGCAGGTGGGGCAGGCGAAGGAGACCCGCAGCCCTTCGCCGCCGCCCTCGAAGGCGTACGGGGCACCGGGGTCCGCGGGCGTGCCCGGGTGGTCGCCGGCGTACCGCCGGTCCTTGGCGTAGCGCCGCCGCCCCAGCAGGCCCGCCGCGGTCAGCGGCGGTTGCCGGAGTTCGCGCAGGGCCTGTGCCCGTCCCTTCGCGTACGCCGAGTACGCCTGCGGGCTGGTGAACCACGGTGAGGGGTCCTCGTCGAACGCGAACGCGCGCTTGGCCAGGACGTACCCGAACTCCTCCGGCGTGAGGTAGCCGAGCTTCTGGCTGGACGTGGCGTCCTCCCGGAAGGCGTCGAGCAGCAGCCAGCCCGCCCCGAGATAGGTCGTCACGGTGTCGGTGAGGATCTCGTTGTCGCGCGTACCGGGGTGCTCCAGCCCGAGCCGGTGCAGCAGTACATGCGTGATCTCGTGCGCGAGCGCGGCACCGATGTCCCTGCGATGCGTACGGAATCGGTCATTGAGCTCGATGAAGTACTCGGGTCCGGCGGCGAGTTCGACGGTCGCCGCGTGCTCCATCCGCCGGAAGCCGACGATCATGCGGGCATCGGGCAGACGCAGATGCTGTACCAGCGCCCGCGCCACCCGCTGGGTGCCCGGATGCAGCTCGTCCACGTCCGAGAACGCGGCGTCGGCGGGCAGCAGGCTGGTGCCGTACGCGTGCACACCGTCGTACGAGATCCGCCGGTACAGCGCGGTGATCGCGGACCGGACGGCGTCGAGATGCGGAAACCCATGGACGACCGGACTGCCGTCTCTCACGTCAGAACCCCCATCCGCGCCGCTCGACGGACCTCCACTGTATGCGGGGCGGCGGGGGAGAGGGCGCTGAGCCCCATTGATGATCTTGGCCGGAAAGTGTGCCTTGTGGCAGCGGTGAACCCATCCCGATAATCGGATCGTTCTTGTCGGGGTCATGTCGATTTTGTTCGGCGGCAGTCCTCCGATGCGGGCACGCACCCCACAGCAATCCGCACAAAGCGCCATCAAGCACCCTCAGGAACCCTCAGGAACCCTCAAGAACCCCCCTCAGCACCCCCCACGAAAGAAGGCAGTCCGTTGAAGCAGCTTCTGAGCGCGCTGAAAAGATGTTCCGTCATAGCCGCCGTGGCCCTCGCGACCGTCAGCCTCCAGCCCTCCGGCGCCTCCGCCGCCCCCAACCCCGTCGTCGGCGGGACCAAGGCCGCCCAGGGTGAATTCCCCTTCATGGTCCGGCTCTCCATGGGCTGCGGCGGCGCGCTCTACGCCAAGGACATCGTCCTGACCGCCGCCCACTGCGTGAACGGATCGGGCAACAACACCTCGATCACCGCCACCGCGGGCGTCGTCGACCTCCAGTCCTCCAGCGCCGTCAAGGTCAAGTCCACCAAGGTCCTCCAGGCCCCCGGCTACAACGGCAAGGGCAAGGACTGGGCGCTGATCAAGCTCGCCAAGCCGATCGAGCAGCCGACCCTGAAGATCGCCACCAGCACCGCGTTCAACCAGGGCACCTTCACCATCGCCGGCTGGGGCGCCGCCACCGAGGGCGGCGCTCAGCAGCGCTACCTGCTCAAGGCGACCGTGCCCTACGTCTCCGACGCCGACTGCCAGGGTGCGTACGGCAGCGACCTCGTCCCCGGTGAGGAACTGTGCGCCGGCCTCATCGACACCGGCGGCGTCGACACCTGCCAGGGCGACTCCGGTGGCCCGATGTTCCGCAAGGACAACGCCGGTGCCTGGATCCAGGTCGGCATCGTCAGCTGGGGCCAGGGCTGCGCACAGGCCGGCTACCCCGGCGTGTACACCGAGGTCTCGACCTTCGCCTCCGCCATCGCGTCCGCGGCCGCCACACTCTGACCCCGATGCGTGATCACGGCTGAACACCCCCGGGGGTGCCCGTCCGGACGGGCACCCCCGGTCCCAGCTCCACGCACGGCCCGCCCGCGCCCTCCAGCTCCAGCACCCACACCTCGTTGGTGCCCTCGCGGAGCACGGGCCCCGGTACGTACAGCGTCTCCTGCGGACCCGCCGACCAGTACCGGCCCAGGCAGAAACCGTTCACCCACACGAAGCCGCGCGTCCAGCCCGGCAGTTCCAGCCCGGCGTGACCGGTGCCGACGGCGTCCGCCACCTCGAACGCCCCCCGGAACAAACCCGTCCGCCCCGCGCCCGGTACCTCGGCAGTGGCAGTGGCAGTGGCAACGGCGGCGGCATCCGCGCCGGCATCCGCGCCCGGTACCTTCGTACCGGCATCCGCGCCGCTGAACGGCACCTCCGCACCGGCATCCACGCCGACAGCCGTGAACGGAACCGCCGCCACCGCCTCCGCCGATGCGAAGGCGTCCAGGCGCAGGCCCCGCGCCCGTACCCCGTGCAGATACTGCCGCTCGTGCAGCACCCCGCCCGTGATGCCCTTCGGCTCACCCAGCCGCGGCCCGTAGTTGACCCGGCCCAGCGACTCCACCCACAGCTCGACCTCCGCAGGACCCGCGACCGGCTCGTCCAGCGTGGCGTGCTCCTCGGTCAGCACCCCGGCCAGGACCCCGTCCACATACACCGACGCCCGGTCCCGCAGCCCCGAAACCCCGAGCGTGTACGGCATGCGCGGCCCCGGCACCCCGACCCGGTAGCGAACCAGGCCACGATCCACGCCCAGCTCCTCGAACGTCGGCGGAACACCGGACTCCGGCGTCTCCGGATCACCCAGCGCCTCCAGCACCGCCGACAGCGGCGCCCACTCCGTCAACGCGGCCCGCACCCGGCCCCGAATCCCCACCGGCTCCGGCGGCAACTCCGGAAGCGGACCGTCCGCGTACTCGGCCAACACCTTCCGGAACAGCCAGAACTTCTCCGTCGGCCGCCCGTACTCATCGACCGGCGCGTCATAGTCGTACGACGTCACCGTCGGCTGAAGCTCCTGGTCCTGAAGCGGACCGGAACGATTCGCCCCCGCCCAGCCCGCGAAGTTCGTCCCGCCGTGCGCCATATAGATGTTCACCGACGCCCCGCACTCCAGGATCTCCCGCAACGCGTCCGCCGCCTGCGCCGGATCCCGCACGACAGGCTCGGCACCCCAGTGCTCGAACCAGCCGCACCAGAACTCCATACACATCAGCGGCCCCTTCGGCTGATGGCGGCGCAGCACCTCGAACCCCGCACGCGCCCCCGACCCGAAATTCGCCGTCGCCAGCAGACCGTGCACCGAGCCACCCGTCAGCATGTGATCCTCCGGCCCGTCCGACGTGAACAGCGGCACCGTCACCCCGCACTGCCGCAGCAGCCCCGCCAACCACTCCAGATACACCGAGTCCGTGCCGTAACTCCCGTACTCGTTCTCCGCCTGCACCATGATCACCGGACCGCCCCGCGTGACCTGCCGCCCCACCACCTGCGGAAGCAGCTCCCGGAACCAGCGCTCCACCGAGGCCAGATACTCCGCGTCCCGCGTCCGCACCCGCCGCCCGAACCGCCCCGTCACCCAGACCGGCAGACCACCGTTCTCCCACTCGGCGCAGATGTACGGACCCGGCCGCACGATCACCAGCAGCCCCGCCCGCTGCGCCGCGTCCAGGAAACGGCCCAACGCCGCCACATCCCGGAACCGCCCCGGCGAGGGCTCATGAAGATTCCACGGCACATACGTCTCGACACAGTTCAGACCCATGGCCCGCAGCATCGACAGCCGGTGATCCCACTGCTCCTCGTGGACCCGGAAGTAGTGCAGAGCCCCCGACAGCAGCCGTACGGGCTTTCCGTCGAGCCGGAAGTGGTCGTCCCCCACGGTGAAGTCAGCCATCGTGCTCGTCGTCTCCTGTGCGCCTCGGGTCACCCCGGGTGAAATAGTGCGCCCAGCTTCGCCCTCTGGCGTGCGCCCGGTCCATGGACAAAGATCACTGCTGTTTGGACACAACGCGATGAACCACGGAGACAGGGAGGAAGGAAGGCCGATGTACCACACCTGGATGCGCTTCTTCACTCCCAGCCCGCTCCACCACCGCCTCGGCCTCGTCTGCCTCGGCGTCGGGCTCCAGCACGGCGCCCTGCCCACCGTCGGCCCCCGCACCCTCGACCACCACGTCGCCGTGATCATCAACTCCGGCAGCGGCTGGTTCAGCGGCCCCGACGGCCGCCGCACCCCCGTCACCGGACCCAGCCTGATCTGGCTGACCCCCGGCACCCCCCACCACTACGGCGCCGACCCGCACACCGGCTGGGACGAGAGCTTCGTCGACTTCACCGGACCCGCCACCACCACGTACACCGAACTCGGCTACATCGAACCCGACCGCCCCCTCGTCGCCCTCTCCGACACCGCGGGCCCACGCGCCGCCATCGGCCGCATGGTGCGCGCCGCCCGCCGCGGCAACCCCCTCCTCGAAGTCGAGACCGGCGCCGCCGTCCACGAACTCCTCGTCTCCCTGCGCCGCGCCCGCGCCGACATCGGCCCCGACGGCGACCCCGTACTCCACGCCCTGGCACGCGACGCGTTCCAGCCGCTGTCCGTCGCCGGACACGCCGCCCGCCACGGCATGACCCCCGCGGAACTGCGCACCGCAGTACGACGCGGCGCCGGCTGCAGCCCCAAGGACTACCTGCTCGGCATCCGCCTGGGCCGCGCCAAGGAACTCCTCGCCAGCACCGACCTGCCGGTCGCCGCCGTCGCCCGCCGCGTCGGCTACGACGACCCGGCCTACTTCTCCCGGCTCTTCGCCCGCCGCGTCGGCACCGCCCCCGTCCGCTTCCGCGAACAACAGGGCCGCAGCGTGCCCGGCGGCTGGAGCGACCAGGTCCCCGACCCGGAACACCCGCCCACGATCAGCAACTGACACGCGAGGCCGCACACATCCGGTCCCGCACACATCCAGCCCGGTACGCATCGAACCCCGTACGCATCGAACCCCGCGCACATCCAGCCCGCGCACATCCGGCCCCGTACGTATCCAGCCCCGTACGCACCGAACCCCGCACCTTCTCCCACCCCTCATGTGCCGGTCGGTCTAAGCTCGCTGACCATGACCACGAGCAACATCGACGAGTCCGTACGCACGGAACTGAACCGACTGCGCGACAGCATCGACAACATCGACGCCGCTGTCATTCACATGCTCGCCGAGCGCTTCAAGTGCACCCAGCAGGTCGGCCACCTCAAGGCGGAACACAAGCTCCCGCCCGCAGACCCGGCCCGCGAGAGCCGCCAGATCGCCCGCCTGCGGCAACTCGCGGAGAACGCCCGGCTCGACCCGGCGTTCGCGGAGAAGCTGCTGAACTTCGTCGTCGCGGAGGTCATCCACCACCACGAACGCATCGCGGAGGAATCGGAGAGCGGCGCCGGACGGGCCCCGAGGGGCGGCGGCGACGGGAACGACAGGGCGAGCGCCGAGGACGGGCCGGCCGCCGGGGACGACACAGCCGCCGGAGACCACCGCACCGGAGCGTGACCCCCGGCCGTCCCGTGACACTCCGGCCCACCGAACCGTCACGGGACCACGACGCCCCCCACCCCCTCCACGCCCCCCCCACCTTCTGCGGCCCGGGCCCCGCGTACGGAACCTCCGCATCCGCACCACCCCGTACGACCTCCGCACCCCCGCACACGCCGTAACAGCCGCGGCCCACCCCCATGCCCCGCCGCCCCCGGGAGAACCCGCCTGCACAGCCCCGACCCCGTACGGCAGCATGGATCCATGTCCGTACTGACGCGCGACGAAGCGCAGACCCGAGCCCAGATCCTCGACGTACACCGCTACACGGTCGACCTCGATCTCACCGCGGGCGAAAAGACCTTCGACTCCCGCACCGTCATCCACTTCACCGCCCACGCGGCCGGAGACACCTTCGTCGAGGTCAAGCCCGCCACCCTGCGCTCGCTCAGCCTCGACGGACAACCCCTGGACCCCGCCCTCCTCACCGAGAACCGCTACCCCCTCACCGGACTCACCGCCGGCCCCCACGAACTCCACGTCGACGCCGCCATGCGCTACTCCCACACCGGCGAAGGCATGCACCGCTTCACCGACCCGACCGACGGCGAAACCTACGTCTACACCCAGCTCTTCATGGAGGACGTCCAACGCGTCTTCGCCGCGTTCGACCAGCCCGACCTCAAATCCGTCTTCCAGATCAACGTCACCGCCCCCACCGCCTGGACCGTCCTCGGCAACGGCATCGCCGAACAGACCGAACCGGGCCGCTGGGCCATCGCCGCCACCCCTCTCATCTCCACCTACCTCGTCGCCGTCGCCGCAGGCCCCTGGTACTCCGTCACCACCGAACACGCCGGACTGCCCTTCGGCATCCACTGCCGCCGCTCCCTCGCGCCCCACCTCGACACCGACGCCGACGAGATCTTCGACATCACCCGCGCCTGCTACGACCGCTACCACGAGAAGTTCGACGAGCCCTACCCCTTCGACTCCTACGACCAGGCATTCGTCCCCGAATTCAACGCGGGCGCCATGGAGAACCCCGGCCTCGTCACCTTCCGCGACGAATTCATCTACCGCTCGGCCGTCACCGACACCGAACGCCAGACCCGCGCCATGGTCATCGCCCACGAAATGGCCCACATGTGGTTCGGCGACCTCGTCACCCTCTCCTGGTGGGACGACATCTGGCTCAACGAGTCCTTCGCCGAATACATGGGCTACCAGACCCTCACCGAAGCCACCCGGTTCACCGACACCTGGACCGACTTCGGCGTCGCCCGCAAGGGCTGGGGATACGACGCCGACCAGCGCCCCTCCACCCACCCCGTCGCACCCGACCCCGACGCCGTCCCCGACACCGCCTCCGCCCTCCTCAACTTCGACGGCATCAGCTACGCGAAGGGCGCCTCCGCACTGCGCCAACTCGTCGCCTGGCTCGGCGAAAAGGACTTCCTCGCCGGAATCAACACCCACTTCGCCCGGCACAAGTTCGCCAACGCCACCCTCGCCGACTTCATCGACAACCTCGCCTCCGCCACCGACCGCGACGTCCACGCCTGGGCCGAACACTGGCTGCGCACCTCCGGCATCGACACCCTCACCGCCGACGTCACCCAGACCGACGCCACCTGGTCCCTCACCGTCGACCGCGACGGCAGCCGCCCCCACCGCATCACCGTCGGCACCTACGACCACGCCCTCAACACCCAGGGCGGCCCCGGCCACCTCGCCCGGCGCGACCGCTTCGAACTCGACATCCCCACCGGCACCGCCACCACCCTCCCCGGCCGTCGCCCCGACCTCGTCGTCCTCAACGACGGCGACCTCACCTATGCCAAGGTCCGCCTCGACACCACCTCCTGGGACACCGTCCTGGCCCACCTCTCCGGCATCCCCGACGCCCTCACCCGCGCCGTCATCTGGAACACCGCCCGCGACATGGTCCGCGACGGCGAACTGAACCCCACCACCTACCTCACCACCGCCCGCACCCACCTCCCGCACGAAACCGACCTCGCCCTCGTCCAAGGCGTCCTCGGCTTCGCCGCCACCCAGATCGCCCCCCGCTACCTCGCCCCCGCCGACCGGCCGGCCGCCCTCGCCACCCTCACCGCCATCTGCCGCGACCTCATCCGCCGCACCGAGGACGGAACCAACCCCGGACTGCGCCTGACCGCCGTACGCCACCTCATCGACGCGGCCACCCAGCCCGACACCATCCAGGACTGGCTCACCGGCGGCACCGTCCACGGCGGCCCCGAACTCGACCCCGAACTCCGCTGGCGCATCCTCACCCGACTCGCCGTCCTCGGAGCCACCGACGAAACCGCCATCGCCGCCGAACTCGCCCAGGACCCCAGCGCCACCGGCCGGGAAGGCGCCGCCCGCTGCCGCGCCGCCCTGCCCACCCCCGAGGCCAAAGCCACCGCCTGGCACGCCATGTTCAGCGACGACACCCTGTCCAACTACCTCTTCACCGCCACCGCCCAAGGCTTCTGGCAGCCCGAACAGAGCGACCTCGTACAGGAATACGTACCCCGTTACTACCCCGACGCGACCGCACTCGCCGTACGCCGCGGACCCGCCATGGCCGAAGCCGCCGGACGCCACGCATTCCCCGCGTACGCCATCGACACCCACAACCTCGACCTCGGCACCCACGCCCTGGACGACGAAGCCCTCATCCCGGCCCTGCGCCGCAAACTGACCGACCAGCTGGACGACCTGCGCCGCGCCCTCGCCGTACGCGAAGCCCACTGACCCAAGCCACCAACCCCTACGCGTCCTACCCGCACCACCCGTGCCACCCGTGCCCGGAGTCCCTCAGCACCGAGGGGCTCCGGGCACACCCATGCCCGGAGCCGGCCCACCACGCGTACGCACCACCGCACACCCATGCCCGGAGCCGGTCGACCACACGTACGTCCCACCGCACAAGTGCCCCTCGCACACCCGCCCACCGTGCACACGCCCCACCGCACGCACGTTCATCCCACAACCGCACACCCATACCACTTGAACCCCCGACACGCGGGCCACACGGAAGACCAGTACCCCTTTCGAGTTCAGATCGTTGGGCTCTTCGGCCGCGCCATCACCAAACCCGAACAAGCTGGCATGTCCACACCCCCCGCGCACCCGAAGGACCACCCCACCCATGCCCACCCCACCCCTCGCCGGAGGCACCGCAGGCCCCACCGCCCTGCGCCCCCTCATCGACACCGTCCTCACCGCCCTGCACGACGGAGCCACCCGCCGAAACGGCCCCCTCCCCGCAGGCGGACCCGACACCGTCACCTCCCGCACCCGCACCGCCACCCACCCCCTCATCCCCGACCACGGCACCGGCCCCCACCAGGCCCTCAGCACCCTGATCACCGCCCTCGCCGAAGGCGCCGCGGACCCCGCCCACCCCCACTGCGCCGCCCACCTCCACACCCCGCCCCTCGCCCTCGCCGCAGCCGCCGACCTCGCCGCCAGCGCCCTCAACCCCTCCATGGACTCCTGGGACCAGGCACCCGCCGCCTCCGCCCTCGAAGCCGACCTCACCACCGCACTCGCCACCGAGATCTACCCCCACGCCACCTCACCCGACGCCGTCATCACCACCGGCGGCACCGAAGCCAACCAACTCGCCCTCCTCCTCGCCCGCGAACGCCACGGCCCCGTCCAGACCATCTGCGCCGCCAACGCCCACCACAGCATCACCCGCGCCACCTGGCTCCTCGGCCTCCCCGAACCCGTCGTCATCCCCGCCCCCACCGGCGTCATGGACCTCGCCGCCCTCGACACCGCCCTCACCCAACTCCACCGCCCCCTCCTCGTCGTCGCCACCGCGGGCACCACCGACACCGGAGAGATCGACCCCCTCGACCACATCGCCGACCTCTGCGCCACCCACGGCGCCGAACTCCACATCGACGCCGCATACGGCGGCCCACTCCTCTTCAGCCCCACCCACCGAAACACCGTCCAAGGCCTCGACCGCGCCCACAGCGTCACCCTCGACCTCCACAAACTCGGCTGGCAACCCGCCTCCGCCGGCATCCTCGCCGTCCCCGACCACCACGACCTCACCCCCCTCCACCACCACGCCCCCTACCTCAACGCCGACGACGACACCGACGCCGGCCTCCCCGACCTCCTCGGCCGATCCCTCCGCACCACCCGACGCCCCGACGCCCTCAAAATCGCCGTCACCCTCCAAGCCCTCGGCCGCGACGGACTCGCCGACCTCATCGACCGCACCCTCGCCGCAGCCCTCCAACTCGCCGACCTCATCACCAAACACCCCACCCTCGACCTCTACGACCGCCCCACCATCAGCACCGTCCTCTTCCGCCCCACCAACGCACCCGACCCCACCGTCGCCGCCATCCGCCGCACCCTCCTCAACCGCGGCCACGCCGTCCTCGGCCGCGCCCACACCGACGGCCGCCTCTGGCTCAAAGCCACCCTCCTCAACCCCCACACCACCCCCGAAGACCTCCACGCACTCATCGACCTCGTCAACACCACCACCACCGACCTCACCACCACGCCCAAGACCCACCGCACAGAAGGCGACACCCCCCGATGACCGACCGGCCCGCCCTCGAACCCGACCAGCCACACGACCTCGTCGGCATCGGCATCGGCCCCTTCAACCTCTCCCTCGCCGCCCTCGCCCACGGCATCCCCACCGCCCCCGGAAACCCCCGGAAACTCGCCGCGACCTTCTACGAACAACGCCGCGCCTTCCACTGGCACCCCGGCCTCCTCCTCGACGGCGCCAGCCTCCAGGTCCCCTTCCTCGCCGACCTCGTCACCCTCGCCGACCCGGCCAGCCCCTGGACCTTCCTCAACTACCTACGCACCCGCGACCGGCTCTTCCCCTTCTACTTCGCCGAGCGCTTCCACATCCAACGCGCCGAATACGACGCCTACTGCCGCTGGGTCAGCGAACAACTCCCCGGACTCCACTTCAGCCACCAGGTCGACGCCGTCCGCTGGAACCCCGACCGCGCCCTCTTCGAAGTCGACTTCACCCAACTCGACACCGACGGCGAAGCCGAGGCACTCGGCCGCGCCTACACCCGCCACATCGCCCTCGGCGTCGGCACCGAACCCTTCGTCCCCGAACCCCTCAAACCCCTCGCCGAAGCCGCGTCGGTCCCCGTCATCCACTCCGCCGAATACCTCCAACACCGCGAACAACTACTCAAAGCCGAACACATCACCGTCATCGGCTCAGGACAGTCCGGCGCCGAAATCTTCCTCGACCTCCTCCGCGCCCGCCCCGCAGGAGCGGAAAAGATCCACTGGCTCGCCCGCACCCAGGCATTCGCCCCCATGGAGTACTCAAAACTCGGCCTCGAACACTTCACCCCCGACTACAGCCGCTACTTCCACGCGCTCCCCGAATCCGCCCGCGACGAACTCGTCCCCCGCCAATGGCAACTCCACAAAGGCATCGACGCCGACACCATCGCCGCCATCCACGACGAGCTCTACCGACGCACCCTCCACGGCGGCTGGCCCGACGCCACCCTCACCCCCGGAGTCTCCGTACGCACCGCAGGCCGCGTCGGCACATCCCGCGTCGAACTCCACCTCGAACACACCCAGCAAGCCACCCGCACCCGCCTCACCACCGACGCCGTCATCCTCGCCACCGGCTACCGCGAACGCCCCCTCGACGGCCTCCTCAACAGCCTCGACCCCTACCTCCGCCGCGACTCCTCGCACCGCCCCCGCGTCGACGACCAGTACCGCCTCGTCCTCGACCGCACCGTCACCGGACACGTCTACGTACAGAACGCCGAACGCCACACCCACGGAGTCGGAGCCCCCGACCTCGGACTCGCCGCCTGGCGCAGCGCCACCATCCTCAACAGCCTCACCGGTGCCGAGCCCTACCCCCTCCCAAAGCGCACCGCCTTCACCACCTTCGGCCTCACCCCCCAACCCACCCCCAGAATCCCCGCACAAGGCCCCGCCCTCATCCCCCTCACCCAAAGCAACTGACCCCCCAGGAGCCCCAGCGAACCCCATACCCCCAGCGAACCCAGCCCATAAAAATGGGGCGGCCGCCTCCGAAAACCAACCGGAGACGGCCGCCCCACACCACAACCCAACTCGACCCAGCCAAAAACTAGAACACCGGCACACCGTCCCGCGTCAAACGCCACCCCACCGAAGCGAACGCCGCCGGATCCACCGACCCCTTCGCCTGAACCCAACCGATGATCGTGTTCCGGATCTCATCCGAATTCGCCCACAGCTGCTTCGCACCTGGCACATGCGGGAAGTTACCCCCACCACTCGCCCGGTAGTTGTTCACCGCGAACACAAACTGCGCCGCCGGATCGATGGCCTTCCCCTCAAAGGAAAGCCCCACGATCCGCGAACCCACCGGCTTCGCGATATCGACGTCGTACGTCACGCCCGACACCGCGTCATAATTGTAATCCGGAGTGTTGTCCGCATTCGTCAGCTTCGACGTATCCACCGGAGCACCGGCCGCCGTCCGCACGTAATACTTCGCCGAATACTCCAGATAATCCTTGAGCTGCGCACCCGTCAACAACCGCGCCTCCAGCGTGTTCTCGAACGGATACAGACCCGCCGCATCCCGAATCGTCACCTCACCCGCCGGGATCGCCGCCGTCCGCGAGAAGCACGACGCCTGCGACAGCACCGGCAACGCCGCGTACTCACCACCCGCCAGAGCCGCCTTCACCGTCTCGGCCTGAACCTGATTGATCAGATCGATGATCGGCTCGTCCTTCCACGGCGCCGCCGCCGTCGACATCGCCACCACCGACGTACCGATGACCTGATTCACATAGGCCACCACCTTCCGGTGCTCGTCCCGCAACAGCGACGTCACCTTCCGGTCCTCCGCCACCGAATTGGAATTCAGCACCTGCGCCCCGGCCCTCTCGACCGTCCAGCGCCCCTTCTGCCACACCAGATCGAAGTCGAACAACGTCAGCCGCTGACCCCACTTCGCCGGCTCCGAGAGAACAACCTGCTTACCCGTCTCCTTGTTCGTCACAAAATGCTCAGGAATCTCCAGATGCGCATGCCCCACCAAAATCGCATCGATCCCCGGCACCTGCTCCGCCACCAGACCCGCCGCATTCTCCACATACGGCAACTGATCTCCGTACGACGACGTACCCGACGAACCCGAATGCGCCGACACGATCACCACATCCGCACCCATCGACCGCAGCCTCGGCACCCACTTCGCCGCCTGCTCCTCAAGACCCGGGAACACCATCTTCCCGCCCACATTCGCCTTGTCCCAGATCGCGATCCCAGGATTCGTCAGCCCCAGCACCGCCACCCGCACATCACGACCGTGCGGAGTACGCAGCCGCTTGATCACATACGGGGCGAACGCCGGCCGCAACGTCTTCGCATCCAGCGCATTCGCACCCAGCAGCGGGAAATCACACTGCTCCTCGAACTTCCGCAGCACCGGAATACCGTAATTGAACTCGTGATTCCCCAGCGCGGCCGCGTCGTACCCGATCTCGTTCATCGCCTGCGCCATCGGGTGAACCGGACCGCGCTTCGCCGTGATCGGATCGATCTTCGCGTAGTAGTACGACAACTGGGTGCCCTGGATCGTGTCACCCGCATCGATCAGCAGCGTATTCCGGCGACCCTTCTCCTTCCGCACCTGATCCACGAGCGTCGAGATCTTCGCCAGACCCACATCATTGTGCGCCGCGTCGTCGAACTCCTTGTCCGTGAAGTAGTCCCAGTTGAAAACATTGCCGTGCAGATCCGTCGTGCCCATCACCGTGAACGAATACCGCTTCGCCGGACGGCCATGGCCATGACCGTGCCCATGTCGCCCCTCCGCCCCCGCAGCCCCGGCAGACCCCACGACAGCCCCGCCGGCCATCGCCACACCCGCACCGGCAGCAGCCGAACGGCCCAGAAACGTCCTACGGTTCAACGGCATTCTTACTCCTCGTTCAGTTGGGCAACGCGCGTAGATTCTGGCCCAGCAACCACACCCCGCAACACCCCACGCAGGTTTCGATCTGATGACCACCGGAGCACACACCCCCCGTGCCAGAGTGAACGCATGACCGACACCACCACCCACCATCCCTACGGCACCCCACAAACCCCCCACCTCACCGTCCGCGGCGAAGCCCACCTCGAAGTCGACCCCGAAACCGCCCACATCACCATCACCCTCACCGCCCGCGGCACCGACCGACGCACCGCCCTCGACGACCTCACCCGCCGCAACACCCACACCATCGACCTCATCAAGAGCTACGGGGGCGCCGTCGACTCACTCGAAACCGGCACCCTCACCATCAGCCCCGAACTCACCCGCCACGGCCGCGGCGAACGCATCCGCGCCTACCACGGACGCATCCAACTCACCGCCACCCTCACCGACTTCACCGCCCTCGGCGAACTCACCGCCCGGCTTGCCGACCAGGACCTCACCCGCGTCGACGGACCCTGGTGGGGTCTGCGCCCCGACTCACCCGTACACGCCGCCGCCCGCCGCCAAGCCGTGCACGAAGCCGTCCAGCGCGCCCGCGAATACGCCGAAGCCCTCAACACCCAACTCGGCGCCCTCCTCGAACTGGCCGACACCGACACCGGAAACCCCCGACGCACCACCCACCCCGACTTCGCCCACCGGGCCATGCCCTTCAGCGCCGCCGGATCCCCCGAAATGGCCGACGACGCCGCCCCCATCGACCTCGAACCCGTACGCCAGAACGTCGACGCCCAGGTCGAAGCCTCCTTCACCCTCAACCCACCCCCACTGCACTGAACGCTCATCGGAGCGCCCCGGCGCACAATTCAACACTTGTCAATAACCCTTCACCCAAAGGTTGTTGAGGTGTCATACGGAGCCACATACCTACCCGTAGGTAAGGTCTAGGCTCAAACCATGCGCCGAGCAAAAATCGTTTGTACCCTGGGACCCGCCACCGACACATATGACCAGATCAAGGCCCTGGTCGAAGCGGGAATGGACATCGCCCGCTTCAACCTCAGTCACGGCACCTACGCCGAACACGAAGAGCGATACCACCGTGTACGCAAAGCATCCGAAGAGACCGGTCGAAGCGTAGGCATCCTCGCCGACCTTCAAGGCCCGAAGATTCGCCTCGGACGCTTCCGCGAAGGACCCGTACTCCTTGAACGCGGCGACACCTTCACCATCACCGTCGAACCCCTCGAAGGCGACCGCCACACCTGCGGCACCACCTACGACGGCCTCGCCGCCGACGTCACCACCGGCGAACGCATCCTCGTGGACGACGGCCGCGTCACCCTCGAAGTCACCCAGGTCGAAGGCCCCCGCGTCCACACCACCGTCATCGAGGGCGGCATGGTCTCCGACAACAAGGGACTCAACCTCCCCGGCGTCGCCGTCTCCGTCCCCGCACTCTCCGAAAAAGACATCGAAGACCTCCGCTGGGCCCTGAACATCGGCGCCGACATCATCGCCCTCTCCTTCGTCCGCAGCGGACGCGACATCGACGACGTCCACCGCATCATGGAAGAAGAGGGCCGCCGGCTCCCGGTCATCGCCAAGGTCGAGAAGCCCCAGGCCGTCGAGAACATCGACGACATCGTCGCCGCCTTCGACGGCATCATGGTCGCCCGCGGCGACCTCGGCGTCGAAATGCCCCTGGAGCAGGTCCCGATCGTCCAGAAGCGCGCCATCAAACTCGCCAAACGCAACGCCAAGCCGGTCATCGTCGCCACGCAGATGCTCGACTCGATGATCGACAACTCCCGCCCCACCCGCGCCGAGGCATCCGATGTCGCCAACGCGATCATCGACGGTACGGACGCGGTGATGCTCTCCGGCGAGACCAGCGTCGGCAAGTACCCCATCGAGACCGTCCGCACCATGTCCCGCATCGTCGAAGCGGCCGAGGAGGACATCCTCGGCAAGGGCCTCCCGCCCCTCACCGACCGCAACAAGCCCCGCACCCAGGGCGGCGCCGTCGCCCGCGCGGCAGCCGAGATGGGCGACTTCCTCGGCGCGAAGTTCCTGGTGGCCTTCACCCAGAGCGGCGACACGGTCAAGCGCCTCTCCCGCTACCGCTCGCCCATCCCGCTCCTGGCCTTCACCCCTGACGAGGCCACCCGCGCCCAGCTGAACCTCACCTGGGGCGTCGAGACCTTCCTCGGCCCGCACGTGGAGTCCACGGACGCGATGGTGGCCCAGGTCGACGAGGAACTGCTGCGGATCGGCCGCTGCCAGAAGGGCGACGTCGTGGTGATCACGGCAGGCTCCCCGCCCGGAGTCGCGGGCTCCACGAACCTGGTCCGCGTGCACCACATCGGTGAGGACGACAGCCCTAAGTAGGGCGGCTCAGTATTTCGGCCCGACGTGAGCATCCATGAGGGCGACGGATGCCCGTCGGGCTACGGAGATGTTCCGCGCGTTGGCATGCTTCCACTGCACGCCGACGCGATCGAGGGAGTCGGTGAAGAGGCTCGTGATGTCGCTGGACAGGTTGGTGAAGAAGTAGCGCGGGTACTCGTACCGACGCTGTTCCTCACCGACCCGGCGGATGGCCCAATTGGTGACGCGGCATCCGTCCGAGTGGATCAGGCCTCGGACGAATTCCCAGGGGTGGGAATCGAGGACCTCTTGTTGCCAGGGTTGCAGGACGATGGGGCGGGTGTGCTTCTTACCGGGCCCGTGTTGAGGAAACCAGCAGGGCCAGTGCCTGCTGTAGCTGGTCACTGCGACGCACCCCTGTTGTTGTGCGAGGTATACCGCGCCGGTCGGATGGAGCGTCGTGAGGGCCTTGCGGCACTCGTCGATCAGGCCCGGCCACGCGTCGGCGCAGGTAATAGCCATCTTTCCCACGATGCCGACTGATGCAGCCGTCGCCGAGATAGAGACCGAGCAGATACGCATAGTTGGCGGGATCGGCGGGCGGCGCCGGGGCGTGGGCACAACGAGGGCATTCCGCGTGCCCCTGGATTCGCGGCAGCGGCTCGATCCGTGAAAGCCATGAACGTATGGCCGCCCGGGATATGCCGGTTTGCTTGCTCACGGAGTTGAGACTCAGGCCCTGGGCGACGAGGTCCAAGGCGCGCCTGCGCGTAGCGAGTGCGTACATGCTTCCGAGCGTGGTCGAACGAGCATGCGCGAAGGAGGAAACCCTGGGTAATCGCACGATCACGTGAATCGTCGCGATTTCCCGGTGACCTTGGAATCTAAGGAAAAGTGCCCCGGGTGGGACTCGAACCCACACTGTATGCTGTTTGAGAGCATCGCCTGCTGCCGATTGGGCTACCGGGGCCCATTGAATCGAAGGTTTGCTCCGATCCGCTGCCAGACCACCATACCGCAGCTAGGTAGGCTCTTGGCAGCTATACCTGCCTTGAACCAAGGAGCCCCGTGACCACCCCCGAGTCGCCCCAGCCCGTAGACGCCGCCGACGACGACAAGTCGCACGTCCCGCCGCTGACGACCCGTGTCGTCATCGCCGAGGACGAGGCTCTGATCCGTCTGGACCTCAAGGAGATGCTGGAGGAGGAGGGCTACTCCGTCGTCGGTGAGGCCGGGGACGGGCAGCAGGCCGTCGAGCTGGCCCGGGAGCACAAGCCCGACCTGGTCATCCTCGATGTGAAGATGCCGGTGCTCGACGGGATCTCCGCGGCCGAGAAGATCGCCGAGGAATCCATCGCGCCGGTCCTGATGCTCACCGCGTTCTCGCAGCGCGACCTCGTGGAGCGGGCCCGGGACGCCGGGGCGATGGCGTACCTCGTGAAGCCGTTCAGCAAGAGCGACGTGGTCCCGGCCATCGAGATGGCGGTGTCGCGGTTCGCGGAGCTGAAGGCGTTGGAGGGCGAGGTCGCGGACCTGGCGCAGCGGCTGGAGACCCGGAAGCTGGTGGACCGGGCGAAGAGCATTCTGCAGACGGATTACGGGCTCTCCGAGCCGGCCGCGTTCCGGTGGATCCAGAAGACGTCGATGGACCGGCGGCTGTCGATGCAGCAGCTGGCCGAGGCGTTGATCGAGGACGCCGAGGAGAAGAAGAAGTCGGCCGAGTAGCTTTCGCCGTACGGATACGGATGAAGGAGGCCCGCGCCCCGGATCGATCGGGGTGCGGGCCTCCTTCGCGTGTACGGGTGTGGGCGGGTCAGTCCTCGCCGAGGTAGGCCTTGCGGACCGACTCGTCGTGCAGGAGGTCCGGGCCGGCGCCGGAGAGGACGATCTTGCCGACCTCCATGACGTGGCCCTGGTCCGCGAGGGAGAGGGCGGCCTGGGCGTTCTGTTCGACGAGGAGGATCGTGGTGCCCGCCGCCTTCAGCTCGACGATGGTCTCCATGATCTTCTGCATCATGATCGGGGAGAGGCCCATGGAGGGTTCGTCGAGCATGAGCAGTTTGGGCTGGGACATGAGGGCGCGTCCCATGGCGAGCATTTGCTGTTCGCCGCCCGAGAGGGTGCCCGCGGCCTGCTTTCGGCGTTCCCCGAGGATGGGGAAGAGGCTGTAGGCGCGGTGGATGTCCTTCTCGATGCCTGCTTTGTCGTTGCGGAGGTAGGCGCCGAGAAGGAGGTTCTCGGTGATCGTCAGCCGGGGGAAGATGTGGCGTCCCTCGGGGGAGTGGGCTATGCCGAGGGAGACGATCTTGTGGGCGGGGATGTTGGTGAGGGGTTTGCCCTCGAAGAGGATGCGGCCGCCGAGTGGCTTGAGCAGTCCGGAGAGGGTGCGCAGGGTGGTGGTCTTGCCCGCGCCGTTGGTGCCGATGAGGGTGACTACCTGGCCGGCATCGACGCTGAAGGAGATGCCCTTGACGGCTTCGATCTTGCCGTAGGCGACGCGGAGGTCCTCGACCTCTAGCAGTGCGGTCATCGGGTGTCCTCCTCCTCGGTGCGAGGGGTGTCGGGTGTGGTGTCGGTTGTGGCGGGGCCCGTCCCGGCTGCTTCGGCTTCGGCTGCTTCGACTTCGGCGACTTCTTCGGCGCCGGGGGCGCCTTCGAAGGGGGTGCCGAGGTAGGCGGCGACGACGCGTTCGTCGCGCTGGACGACGTCGGAGGTGCCTTCGACGAGCTTCTCGCCCTGGACGAGGACGGCGACGCGGTCGCAGAGGTTGAAGATGAACCGCATGTCGTGCTCGATGACGAGGATGGCGATGCCCTGGTCCCGGATGGCGAAGATGAGTTCTTCGGTGACGCGGGTTTCCTGGGGGTTCATGCCGGCGGTGGGCTCGTCCAGGAGGAGGAGGCCGGGGTCGCTGGCGAGGGCGCGGGCGATTTCCAGCTTGCGCTGGTCTCCGTAGGGGAGGTTGCGCGCGAGGTGGTCGGCCTTGTCCTGGAGTCCGATGAACTCCAGGAGTTCCATGGCGCGTTCGCGGCTGGCGTTCTCGGCCTTCTTGTAGCCGGGCAGGCGCAGGAGGGCGGACCAGAGGCCCTCTTTGGTCCTGGTGTGGCGTCCGACGAGGACGTTTTCCAGGACGGTCATGTTGGCGAAGAGCCGGATGTTCTGGAAGGTGCGGGCGATGCCTGCCTGGGTGACGAGGTGGGGCTTGGGCGGCAGGACGGTGCCTTTGTAGCTGACCTTGCCCTCGGTGGGGACGTAGAGGCCGGTGAGGCAGTTGAAGAAGGTGGTCTTACCGGCACCGTTGGGGCCGATGAGGCCGACGATCTCGCCGGAGTTGACGGTGAGGTCGACGTCGCGTACGGCGGTGAGGCCGCCGAAGCGCATGGTGACGCCGCTGGCGTCGAGCACGGTGGTGGCGGTTTCGGTGGTGGCTGCTGTGGTCATGGTGGTCACGCCCCCGCCTTCGTGGTGCCGGCGGCTGTGTCGGTGAGTGGTGTGTCGGGTGGTACGTCGAGTTGGCCGGTCTCGTGGAATTCGAGCTGCTTCCTGCGGTCGGCGACGAGGCCCTCGGGGCGGAAGCGCATCAGGAGGATGAGCGCGATGCCGAAGAGGAGCAGCTGGTAGTCCTGCATGAACTGCAGCTTGGCCGGGATGAGGTAGAGCAGTGCGGCGCCGACGAGGGGTCCGCTGAGGGTTCCCATGCCGCCGAGGATGACGGCGGCGAGGAGGAAGGCGGAGTTGGGCGGTGCCGAGCCGGCGAACTGGTACTGCTCGGGCGTCACCGTGTAGGAGACGTGTGCCTGGACGGTTCCGGCGAGTCCGGCGAGGGTGGCGCCGAGGGCGAAGGCGAGCAGTTTGAGCCGGAAGGCGTTGATGCCCATGGCGGTGGCCGCGGTCTCGTCCTCGCGGATGGCGACCCAGGCGCGGCCGATGCGGGATTCGCCGGAGCGGCGGAAGACCATGACGACGACGGCGGTGAAGACGAGCATCAGCAGGTAGTAGTTGGCGGACCTGCCGAGGGTGAAGCCGCCGACGTCGTGGCTGATGCCGAAGTCGAACCCGAAGAGGTTGAGGTCGGGGATGCTCGGGATGCCCTGGGAGCCGTTGGTGAGGTCCGGGCCGCTGACGCCGTTGAGGGCGTTGACGGTGAGGCGGAAGATTTCACCGAAGCCGAGGGTGACGATGGCGAGGTAGTCGCCGCGCAGCCGCAGGGTGGGTGCGCCGATGACGACGCCGAAGACGAGCGATGCGGCGGCGCCGGTGAGGACGGCGGCCCAGAAGGGGAACTGGACGCCGATGGGGGAGAGCGGCGAGCCGGATACGAGGGCGGCGGCGTAGGCGCCGACGCCGAGGAAGGCGACGTATCCGAGGTCGAGGAGTCCGGCGAGGCCGACGACGACGTTGAGGCCGAGTGCGACGGTCGCGAAGATGAGGATGTTGGCGCCGATGAGGGCGTATTCCTCGTTCTGCTGGGTGAAGGGGAAGCAGAAGGCGGCGACGAGTGCGGCGGCGAGGGTGACGTTGCGGTGCTTGGTGGTGAGTGCGGTGATGCGGGCGATGAGGCCGGCCCGGTTGAGTGCGGTGAAGCCGAAGCCGACGCTGATCAGGAAGCCGATGAAGAGTTCGGCGTATTCGGTGTCGATGCCGTACGTGAAGACGTAGAGGGCGACGCCGAAGGATCCGGCGATGATCAGGATTTCGGCCCAGGAGGGGAGTTCCTTGGCGCGTGCGGGCGCGGGGGCGCGCAGGCTGTTGCGGAAGCGTTCCCAGAGGTTGGGCGTGGCGGTGTCGGTGATGTCCTGGTCGGCGGGGAGGCCGAGGGCGGCGATGACGGCGATGAGCGCGCCGATGCCGCTGACCCAGGCTCCGGGTTCGAGGTTGACGACGCCGCCGAGTTTGGAGGAGATGGCGCCGATGGCGTAGCCGGTGGTGCCGAGGACGCCGAGTGCGGCGAGTCGGACGGGGCTGTTGGTGCCGCCGGGGGTGAGCCAGCCGAGGCCCTTGATGCCGTACCCGGAGAGGGCGAGGAGCAGGGTGAGTGCCGCGCCGATGAGGGTGAGGACCTGGAGGCCACCGGGGTAGCCGGTGACGGTGAGGTCGCCGGGGAATTCGTCGGTCCAGGTCCAGGCGAGGAAGGTGCCGATGAGGGCGACGGCTGCGCCGAGGGTGGTGAGGGCGCGGGCCGCCTTGGTGGGCAGGGGGAGGAGGGCGCCGGTGTGGGGCGTGGTTTTGGTGGTCATCCGTATCACGCCCGATCCGCGACGCGTTCGCCGAGTAGGCCCTGGGGTCGGACGAGGAGGACGATGATGAGGAGGGCGAAGGCCCATACGTCCTTCCAGGCGCCGCCGCCGAAGAGTTCCATGCCGGGGACCTCGCTCATGTAGCCGGTGGCGAGTGCTTCGGCTACGCCGAGTACGACGCCGCCGAGCATGGCGCCGTAGATGTTGCCGATGCCGCCGAGTACGGCTGCGGTGAAGGCTTTGAGGCCCATGATGAAGCCCATGCGGAAGCCGATCTGGCCGTTCTTGAGCCCGTAGGCGACGGCGGCGACGGCGGCGAACGCGGCACCGATGGCGAAGGCCATGACGATGATGCGGTCGGTGTTGATGCCCATGAGCTTGGCGGTGTCGGGGTCCTGCGAGGTGGCTTGCATGCCGCGGCCGGCTCGGGTCTTGGAGACGAAGAGGCCGAGGGCGAGCATGCAGATGGGGGCTGCGACGAGGACGAAGAGGTCGCCGCGCTGGATGTTGGCGCCGAGGACTTCGAAGGCTTCGCCCTGGAACTGGGGGAAGGACCGGTCCTTGGTGGCGTCGGGGTACCACATCCAGACCGCCTGCTGGAGGGCGAGGGAGAGTCCGATGGCGGTGATGAGGGGGGCGAGGCGTGGCGCGGTGCGCAGTGGCCGGTAGGCGAATCGTTCGGCGGCCATGCTGATGGCGACCGCGGCGATGATGCCGCCGACGATCATGAGGGGTATCGCAGCTATGAGGGAGAATCCGGACGGAAGCCCGAGGTAGACCGTGAGGGCTCCGAAGCCTCCGATCATGAAGATCTCGCCGTGTGCGAAGTTGATGAGCTGGATGATTCCGTAGACCATCGTGTATCCGATCGCGATGAGACCGTACATCGCGCCGAGGATGAGTCCATTGGCCAGCTGTTGCGGCAGTTCGTTCACCGCAGGGCCTCCGTGGAGTGGTTCGGATATGGCACCGCGCGGGAGCGCTCGTAGCGCTCCCGCGCGGTCTGGTTGCTTCCGGGTGACCGGGAGGGGCCTGGGTCGGTGTTAGTTGACCGACTCGCTGAGCTTGGAGGCCCACTTGCCGCTGGTGACCTGGTAGGCGGTCATCATGGTGTTGGTGGTGTCGCCGAATTCGTCGAAGGAGACGGGGCCGGTGACGCCTTCGAACTTGACCTTGGCCATGGCGGCGAGGACCTTTTCGCGGGCGTTCTCGGGGAGCTTGCCATCGTTGTCGGCGACGACGATCTTGACGGCTTCGATGATGGACCAGGTGGCGTCGTAGGTGCCGCCGCCGTAGGCCTCGTAGGCGTCCTTGTAGCCGGCCGTCTTGTAGTCCGCGATGAACTTCTTGGCGGAGTCGAGTTCTTCGACGGGCTTGCCGACGGAGGTGGCGATGTCGCCTTCGGCCTTCTTGTTGAGCTTGATGAAGTCGGCGCTGTACATGCCGTCGCCGCCCATGAGCGGGATCTTGACGCTGTCCTTGAGCTGCTGGCTCAGGGGTGCGCCGGCGGGGTACTCGCCGCCGTAGTAGACGGCCTTGGCCTTGGTGCTCTTGACCTTGGTGACGATGGAGTTGAAGTCGCGGTCGTCGGGGTTGACGTGGTCGGTGCCGACGATCTTGCCGCCGAGTTCGGTGAACGTCGTCTTGAAGGAGGCGGCGAGGCCGGCGCCGTAGGGCTTCTGGTCGTCGATGAGGTAGACGTCCTTGATCTTCGCGTTGTTGAAGAGGTACTTGGCCGCGAAGGCGCCCTGGATCTGGTCGGTGGTGGCGGTGCGGAAGTACGAGGCGTACGGGCGCTTCTTGTCGCCGGTCTTCCAGTTGTTGCCCTGGGTCAGCTCGGTGCCGGTGTTGGCCGGGGAGACCTGGGTGAGCTTGGCGTCGTTGAGGGGCTTCTGCATCGACTGGGAGACGCCGGAGTTCAGCGGGCCGACGACGCCGAGGAGGTCTTCGTTGCCGATGAACTTCTGGGCGTTCTGCTGGCCGACGGAGGGCTGGGCCTGGTCGTCGAGCGGCTGGAGCTCGAACTTGATGCCGGGGACCGTCTTGTCCTTGTTCGCCGTGTTGACGGCGAGGTCGGCGGAGTTCTTGATGCCGAGGCCGAGGGCGGAGAGGTCGCCCGTCAGGGGGGCGTCGACGCCGATGACGACGGTCTGGGTGTCGCCGTCGCCGCTGCTCTTCTTGTCGTCGTCGCGCGACCCGCAGGCGGTGAGCGTCAGTGCTCCTGTGGTGAGCACTGCAGTGAGTATGAGCAAAGAACGGTGTCGCACGAAAGGTCCTTTCCCTGGCGCGGCCTCCTCTGCTTGAGGTGCCGTCCTCGATCGCCGGGGCGTGCTGCGGGACAGAGTCGTGCAGCGAACGCGCCCGGCGGCGCGGTGACTGGCGGTGACTCTAGGCGCAGGTGTGGGGGTCCGGGATGGGTCGAGTCAGGATGTGACTCTCTTGTTATGCCCTTGAGGAAGGCTTGAGGTGGCTGTGCTGACATGTGCCGTTTTTTCACTGAACGGCGAAGTGACCGCATCTTGAGAACGTGCAGCTCTGCTAAGGGGCTTGAGCCGATCATGGTGCTGTCGCATGGTGTGGGGGGTGGCGGTGGAGGGGGGGCGTGGCGAGATGGCCCCGTGTCTTCCGGGCCGGTGGGGCGGCCTGTTTTCGCATTGCCTGAATGTTACGCAGCGTGACATCGGCGGTGGGGTGTCGAGGGCGCGTCGGCAAGCGGGGCTGTTGAGTGGCTCACGGAACGGCCCTTGTGGTCAAGGGTGTTGACCGAGTGTGTTCGTCAACGCCTTTGACTGGGTGGGGATATGGGTCTGCCCGGCCGGAAATGCGCGGGTGCGTTCCGGCCGGGCAGTGGTGCGTGCTGGGGGTGTTCGGTGGTGGGTGGGGTCAGCCGGCGGCGGGCTGGGGGTTGTCGCGCAGGAGGCAGGTGAGGCGGGCGGTGCAGACCCGCTTGTCCTTTTCGTCGGTGATGACGATCTCGTACGTGGCGGTGGAGCGGCCGCGGTGTACGGGGGTGGCGACGCCGGTCACGAGGCCGCTGCGGACGCCGCGGTGGTGGGTGCAGTTGAGGTCGACGCCTACGGCGATTTTGGTGGCGCCGCCGTGGAGCATGGTGCCGACGGAGCCGAGGGTTTCGGCGAGGACGGCGGAGGCGCCGCCGTGGAGGAGTCCGTAGGGCTGGGTGTTGCCTTCGACGGGCATCGTGCCGACGACGCGGTCGGCGGAGGCTTCGGTGATCGTCACGCCCATGCGCTCGCCGAGGTGTCCGGCGGAGAACAGTGCGGGGAGGTCGACGCCGAGTGCCGCGTACTCGTCGATGACTTCCTGGGGGAACTTCGTGGTGGTCTGCTCGCCCATGGGGTCCGGCTCCGATCGTCTGCGCTGGTTCGTTGCTGTGTGCACTGTTCTTATCAGACGGCTGAGCGAACGCTTAGGGGGCGGGGTGTGTGCTCGTCAGCGGGTGTTCTCGAAGCGCACGACGACGGATTTGCTGGCCGGGGTGTTGCTGGTGTCGGCGGTGGCGTCGAGGGGGACGAGCACATTGGTCTCGGGGTAGTAGGCGGCGGCGCAGCCGCGGGCGGTGGGGTAGTGCACGACGCGGAAGCCTGCCGCGCGGCGTTCGGCGCCGTCCTTCCATTCGCTGACGAGGTCGGTGTAGGCGCCGTCGGGGAGGCCGAGGGTGTGGGCGTCGTCGGGGTTGACCATGACGATGCGGCGGCCGCCCTTGATGCCCCGGTAGCGGTCGTCGAGGCCGTAGATCGTGGTGTTGTACTGGTCGTGGGAGCGCAGGGTCTGCAACAGCAGTCTGCCTTCGGGGAGTTGAGGGTATTCGACGGGGGCCGCGGTGAAATTGGCCTTGCCGGTGGCGGTGGGGAAGCGGCGTTCGTCGCGGGGGGCGTGCGGGAGGGTGAAGCCGCCGGGGTGGGCGACGCGGGTGTTGAAGTCTTCGAAGCCGGGGACGACGCGGGAGATGCGGTCGCGGATGGTGGCGTAGTCCTTTTCGAACGCTTCCCAGTCGGTGCGGGAGGCGGGGCCGAGGACGGCGCGGGCGAGGCGGGCGACGATGGCCGGTTCGGAGAGCAGGTGGGGGCTCGCGGGGGCGAGGTTGCCGCGGGAGGAGTGGACCTTGCCCATGGAGTCCTCGACCGTGACGAACTGTTTGCCGGCTGCCTGGATGTCCTTGTCGGTGCGGCCGAGGGTGGGCAGGATCAGGGCGCGGGTGCCGGTGACGGCGTGCGAGCGGTTGAGCTTGGTCGACACCTGGACGGTGAGGCGGGCGCGGCGCATGGCGGCTTCGGTGACCGTGGTGTCGGGTGTCGCGGCGACGAAGTTGCCGCCCATCGCGAAGAAGACCTTCGCTTCTCCGTCGCGCAGGGCCTGGATGGACCTGACGACGTCGTAGCCGTGGTGGCGCGGGGAGGTGATCCCGAATTCCTTGTCGAGGGCGTCGAGGAAGGCGGGTGCGGGCCGTTCGAAGATGCCCATGGTGCGGTCGCCCTGGACGTTGGAGTGGCCGCGGACGGGGCAGACTCCGGCGCCGGGGCGGCCGATGTTCCCGCGGAGCAGGAGGAAGTTGACGACTTCGCGGATGGTGGGTACGGAGTGTTTGTGCTGGGTGAGGCCCATGGCCCAGCAGACGATGGTGCGTTTCGAGGCGAGGACCATGGCGAGGGCCTGCTCGATGGCGCCGCGGTCGAGGCCGGTGGCGGTGAGGGTGTCGTCCCAGTCGGCGGCGCGGGCGGTCTCGGCGAACTCTTCGTATCCGTGGGTGTGTTCGGTGACGAAGGCGGTGTCGACGGCACCTTCGGTCTCCAGGATCATCTTGTTGAGGAGGCGGAAGAGGGCCTGGTCGCCGCCGATGCGGATCTGGAGGAAGAGGTCGTTGAGGGCGACGCCCTTGATCATGCCGGTGGGGGTCTGGGGGTTCTTGAACCGCTCCATCCCGGCTTCCGGCAGCGGGTTCACCGAAATGATCTTCGCTCCGGCGGATTTGGCCTTCTCCAGGGCGGAGAGCATCCGGGGGTGGTTGGTGCCGGGGTTCTGCCCGGCGACGATGATCAGGTCGGCCTGGTGGAGGTCTTCCAGGGAGACGCTGCCCTTGCCGACGCCGATGGTCTCCGTGAGTGCGGATCCGGAGGATTCGTGGCACATGTTGGAGCAGTCCGGCAGGTTGTTGGTGCCGAATTCGCGGGCGAAGAGCTGGAGGAGGAACGCGGCCTCGTTGCTGGTGCGGCCGGAGGTGTAGAAGAGGGCCTCGTCGGGGGAGGCGAGTGCCCGGAGCTCCTCGGCGATGATCGCGAAGGCGCGTTCCCAGGTGACGGCCTCGTACCGGTCGGCGCCCTTGGGCAGATACATGGGCTGGGTGATGCGGCCCTGCTGGCCGAGCCAGTACCCGCTGCGGGTGGCCAGGTCGGCGACCGGGTGCGCGGCGAAGAAGTCGGGGGTGACGCGGCGCAGGGTCGCCTCTTCGGCGACGGCCTTCGCCCCGTTCTCGCAGAATTCGGCGGTGTGCCGCTTGTCGCCCTCGGGCCAGGCGCAGCCGGGGCAGTCGAAGCCGTCCTTCTGGTTGACCTTGAGGAGTGTCCGCGCGGTGCGCCGCACTCCCATCTGCTGCTGGGCGACGCGCAGGGTGTGGGCGATGGCGGGCAGCCCGGCGGCGGCGTGCTGGGCCTCCGCTACCTGCGGTGCGTCCTGGACCGGGTCACCGGTCGGGGGCTTGGTGGCCATGGTGCTCCCCTTCGAGCGCGTTTTCCTGCTCTCGATCCTGTCACGTGCCACCGACAGGCCGCTTGCCCGGACGCGGGGGCGATGTGCGGGGACGGGGGCGATGCGCGGGGACGGTGGCGCGGGTCCGTGGCCGGTCCGGAATGTCAGTGGGCCGTGGCAGGATCGGGGGCGTGGCTGAGACGGCATCGAAGAAGACGGCAGACAACCGACCGCGCCTGCTCCTGATGGACGGGCACTCCCTGGCGTACCGGGCGTTCTTTGCGCTGCCTGCGGAGAATTTCACGACGGGGGCGGGGCAGCCGACGAATGCCGTGTACGGCTTCGCGTCGATGCTGGCGAACACGCTGCGTGATGAGGCGCCCACGCACTTCGCGGTGGCTTTCGACGTGTCCCGCAAGACGTGGCGTTCGCAGGAGTTTCCCGAGTACAAGGCGAACCGTTCCAAGACCCCCGATGAGTTCAAGGGGCAGGTCGAGCTGATCGGTGAGCTGCTCGACGCGATGCACGCGGACCGGTTCGCGGTCGACGGTTTCGAGGCGGACGATGTCATCGCGACGCTCGCCACGCAGGCGGAGGCGGCGGGCTTCGAAGTGCTGATCGTCACCGGTGACCGTGACTCGTTCCAGCTGATCACGGACAACGTGACCGTGCTGTATCCGACGAAGGGCGTCTCCGAGCTGACGCGGTTCACCCCGGAGAAGGTCGAGGAGAAGTACGGGCTGACGCCTCAGCAGTATCCGGACTTCGCGGCGCTGCGCGGCGACCCGTCGGACAATCTGCCGGGCATCCCGGGGGTCGGGGAGAAGACGGCCGCGAAGTGGATCAACCAGTTCGGTTCGTTCGCGGAGCTGGTGGAGCGTGCGGACGAGGTGAAGGGCAAGGCCGGGCAGAATTTCCGGGATCACCTGGACGCGGTGCGGCTGAACCGCAGGCTGACCGAGATGGTCCGCGATGTGGAGCTGCCGAAGGCCCCGGCGGATCTGGAGCGTGCGCCGTACGACCGCACGGCGGTCACCGGGGTGCTGGATGTCCTGGAGATCCGTAACCCGAGCCTGCGTGAGAGGCTGCTGGCCGTCGACCCGGGTGCGGTCGAGGACGAGGGTCCGGCTCCGGCGGCCGGTATCGAGCTGGACGGTGTGGTGCTGGGTGCGGGCGAGGTCGCCCCGTGGCTGGCCGCCCATGGCGGGCAGCCGCTCGGCGTCGCCACCGCCGATACGTGGGCGCTGGGCAGCGGCGCGGTGACGGAGGTCGCGCTCGCGGCCGCCGACGGGGCCGCCGCCTGGCTGGACCCGGCGCAGCTCGACGAGGCCGACGAGCAGGCGTTCGCGGCGTGGATCGCGGATGCGGCGCGGCCGAAGGTCATGCACAACGCGAAGAGCGTCATGCGGGTCTTTCCCGAGCACGGCTGGCAGGTAGAGGGCGTCACGATGGACACGGCGCTGGCCGCCTATCTGGTGAAGCCCGGCCGCCGGTCCTTCGCCCTGGACGCGCTGGCCGTGGAGTATCTCGGCCGCGAGCTGGCCCCGGCCGCCGCGGCCGACGGGCAGCTGGCGTTCGGCGCCGACGACCGGGCGGAGGCCGACGCGCTGATGGCGCAGGCGCGTGCGGTCCTGGATCTCGGTGACGCGTTCACGACGCGGCTGAAGGAGGTCGGGGCGGCCGGGCTGCTGCATGACATGGAGCTGCCCACCTCGATCCTGCTGGCCCGTCTGGAGCGGCACGGTATCGCCGCGGACCGGGCCCATCTGGAGGGAATGGAGCAGCAGTTCGCCGGTGCGGTGCAGCAGGCGGTGAAGGAGGCGCACGCGGCGGTGGGCCGTGAGTTCAACCTCGGTTCGCCCAAGCAGCTCCAGGAGGTTCTCTTCGGCGAGCTGGGCCTGCCGAAGACGAAGAAGACGAAGACGGGTTACACGACGGACGCGGACGCGCTGGCCTGGCTCGCCGGGCAGACGGAGCACGAGCTGCCGGTCATCATGCTGCGCCACCGTGAGCAGGCGAAGCTGCGGGTCACCGTCGAGGGTCTGGTCAAGACGATCGCGGCGGACGGCCGTATCCACACCACGTTCAATCAGACGGTGGCGGCGACCGGCCGGCTCTCGTCGACCGATCCGAACCTGCAGAACATCCCCGTCCGTACGGACGAGGGGCGGGCGATCCGCCGGGGCTTCGTCGTCGGTGCGGGCTTCGAGTCGCTGATGACGGCGGACTACAGCCAGATCGAGCTGCGGGTGATGGCCCACCTCTCGGAGGACGCCGGGCTGATCGAGGCGTTCACGTCGGGGGAGGACCTGCACACGACGGTCGCCTCGCAGGTGTTCGGCGTCGACAAGTCGGCGGTCGACCCGGAGATGCGGCGCAAGATCAAGGCGATGTCGTACGGGCTGGCGTACGGGCTCTCCGCGTTCGGCCTCTCCCAGCAGCTGAACATCGAGGCCGGTGAGGCCCGTGGGCTGATGGACACCTACTTCGAGCGGTTCGGCGGGGTGCGCGACTATCTGCACCGTGTGGTGGAGGAGGCCAGGGCCACGGGTTACACGGAGACGGTCTTCGGGCGCCGCCGTTACCTCCCCGATCTCAACAGCGACAACCGCCAGCGCCGTGAGACGGCCGAGCGGATGGCGTTGAACGCCCCGATCCAGGGGACGGCCGCCGACATCGTGAAGGTCGCGATGCTGAAGGTGGACCGGGCGCTGACCGAGGCGCGGCTGACGTCACGGATGCTGCTTCAGGTCCATGACGAAATCGTCCTGGAGATCGCGAAGGGTGAGCGCGAGCGGGTCGAGGAGATCCTTCGCCATGAGATGTCGACCGCGGTGGAGCTGCGTGCGCCGCTGGATGTCTCGGTCGGCGTGGGCACGGACTGGGAGTCCGCCGCGCACTGATCGGTCGCGTGCAGATCGGTTGAGGGCGGGCCCGCGCACAGCGGGTTCGCCCCTGATCGGTCGCTGGTTCAGTGCGGTCCCGGGCGGGAGCGTTCCGCGGATTCTCCGGGCGGGTGTGCGGCGGTGGGGTTCGGTGCGGGCGTGGCCCGGTCCGCCGGGGACCGGCCGGTGCCGCGCTCGCGCAGCCGTATCCCCGCCCCGTACAGCACCATCCCGACCGCCAGCCCGGCCCCGGCGCCGAAGCACGCGGTCGGGATGATGTCGAGCGGGGTCGCGATGTGCCCGAAGTAGGCGTACCAGCGGGCGCACCGGTGGACGACGCCGAGGAGCACGCACAGTGCCAGCAGACCTCCCGCGAACCACCGCTCCCGCCGGTCGAGCACCGGGACCGACCGAGGCACCGGGGCGTGCCCGGTCCGGCGCAGCGCGGTGACGGTGAACCAGGCGAGCACCGTGAGGGCCACCGCCGAACTGCCGTACTGCACCACGTGGAACACCGGGTGGCCGCCGATGCTCCGGGTGAGCACCGGCAGCAGTTCCGTACCCCACCTGCTGTGGTGGGTGAACGCGTCCCAGACGACATGGCTGCTCGCGCCGATCGCCGCGGAGAGGACGAACCACACCCCGTCCAGCGGCCCGAGGGACGCGCGGTCTCGGCGCCGCCCGCTGACAAAGGCGTGCACGCGTCCCTGCTGGGCGGCGGGCAGCAGCGCCACCAGCGGTTCGCGCAGCAGCAGCCACACGGCCACCAGGATCGCCGTGATCAGTACATCCACGGTGAACACACCCCAGAGGGCATGTGTCACGTCGCCGAACTCCATCGCTCCGGGGATCACCGAATCCGCGAAGTAGGTGATGTCGGGCGCGAACGAACCGGCGACGAGCGCGGAGGCGAACAGGGGGCCGCGGCCGGTCCCGTCGCGCCGGATTCCCGGGAGTACGGCGGCGGCATGACTGAGCGTGAACGGCATGTCGGCCAGTATGCGTGAGCGCTTCGCGGACGCCCGGGGGTCCCGTACGTCTCACGTTCATGAACGTGAGAAAACAGTAAGAACCGGTCAACGCCCGGTGTTCGGGCCGCATAAGTTGTCGTAGGGTCGCCTGAGTCCTCGCGCTGGGGAGCGCGGGCAGCCGTCGACGGGGAGGGACCAGAACGTATGGCAGCGCAATTCGGCCGCCGACTGCGCAGGGGGGCCACGACCACCGCGGTGGCCGCGGCTGCCGTCGCGGCGCTCTCGGCCTCGCAGGCAGCACCCGCCGCATCACTGGCCGACGCCTCCGGGGGCGGTGACCAGCAGGCGGCCGGTGCCGAGTCCGGCGACGGCGCGGCCACCGGCAACTCGCCGTACTACACGGATCTGCCGCCGCTCGTCACGCCCGACAAGCCCGGAGCGTCCAGCAATCTGCCGGTCACCGGCAGTGCGGAATCAGGCATTCCGGCCTCGATCCTGGCCGCGTACAAGCAGGCCGAGCAGACCATCGCGGGCACCGACGCCGCCTGCCGTCTGCCCTGGCAGCTCCTCGCGGCGATCGGCAAGGTCGAGTCCGGCCAGGCGCGCGGCGGCCGGGTCGACGCGAACGGCACCACGTTCTCCCCGATCCTCGGCCCGGCCCTCAACGGTCAGGGCTTCGCGCTGATCAAGGACACCGACGGCGGGGAGTACGACGGCGACGCCACGCACGACCGCGCGGTCGGCCCGATGCAGTTCATCCCGTCCACCTGGGCCACCTGGGGCCAGGACGCCAACGCCGACGGCCGCAAGGACCCCAACAACATCTACGACGCGGCGCTCGCCGCCGGACGCTACCTCTGCGCCGGAACCCGCGATCTGGCCGTCGCGGCCGACCTCGACCGTGCCGTGCTGAGCTACAACCACTCGCAGGAGTACCTGCGGACGGTGCGCTCCTGGTTCGACTACTACAAGCGCGGCACCCACGAGGTCCCCGACGGCACCGGTGCTCTCCCGACCGGCCCCGGCAGCGGCTCCGGCTCTTCGCCGAGCCCGTCGCCCTCCCCGAAGCCGTCCCCGTCCGGCCCCGGGCCCAGCACCGGTCCGGGCCCGTCCAAGCCGGGCGGCGGCACCACCACCCCGACGCCCAAACCGCCCACGACCCCGACCCCCAAGCCGACGCCGTCCAACACGTTCGGCAGCATGGAGAACGCGGGCACCGGCACGCTGAGCGCCACGGCGGGCGGCGTGTTCACCGAGTGGATCAAGGTGCGGGCCAAGAACACCCTCGGCGCCCCGCTCGCCAAGGTCTCCGTCACCTTCACCGTCACCGGTGACACCGACACGCGCTTCGCGGGCGGGAAGGCCACCGCGAAGGTGGCCACCGGAGCCGACGGCACCGCCACCGCACCGGAACTGAAGGCGGGGGAGAAGACCGGCGGGTTCAAGGTGACGGCCGTCGCGGGCACCACCGAACCGCGCGCCACCCTCACCTACGCGGCGAGTGTGACCGCTCGTCAGGCGGACAAGATCATCCGGACCGGTGACAAGGCCCTCGTCGCCGCGCCCGGCGCCGAGTTCGCGGACGCCGTCGAGGTGAAGGCGACGTACAAGAACGCGGTCGCCGCGGGGGTCGCGGTCACCGCGACGATGATCAC
Organism: Streptomyces sp. NBC_01433; assembly: GCF_026340105.1. NCBI lineage: Bacteria > Bacillati > Actinomycetota > Actinomycetes > Kitasatosporales > Streptomycetaceae > Streptomyces > Streptomyces sp. NBC_01433. The sequence continues at coordinate 4,972,085 of NZ_JAPEPM010000001.1, forward strand.
CGACGACGAGAAGCCCGTCGAGAACGGCAAGGGCCCGTACTTCAAGGACGCGAAGGGCAAGACGGTCCGCACCCTCGCGAACCTGAAGACCGGAGCCGACGGCCTGCTGAAGCTCCCGAAGATCTACGCCGACGACGCCGCGGGCACGTACAAGCTGCGCCTCACCACCGAGGGCGGCGCCACGGTCGTCATCGAGCTCACGATCGAAGCGACCCCGACGGCCCCGGCAACTCCGACAGCCCCAGCAACCCCGGCGGCCTGACCCGCACACCGGGCAGCCGCATCGGCCAGCTGCACCGGACAGCCCCACCCAACAGCCCCACCGAACAGCCCCTTCGCCGGCACCCGGCGAAGGGGCTGTTCTACGTGTTCTCATCTCGCGCCCCGATTGCTACGGTGCCTCAGCCCTGACTGACGATGCATCAGATCTTCGCTCCCCGGGAGGCCGAGCATGCGTGCCCTCGTCGCCGCCGCCATCGGACTGGCCGCCGCCCTCGCGCTCGTCTTCACCGTCACCGCGATCGGCGCGCCGCCCGGAGAGACCTCGCCCAAGCCTCTGCTGACCACGGTCCCGGGCCCCAAGAGGTAACCGTTCACGCCGGAAGTTCGCACCGGATGCTCACGCCGGAAAGAACGAAGCAGAGGGAGGACTCCACCATGCGCCGCCGAGCCAGCCTCGTACTCCTGGCCTTCGCCGTCTTCTTCGCCGCCATGTCACCACTGCTGCGCTGGTACGCGTTTCCCCGGCTGGCGAAGATCCCGCCGAGCCAGTACCAGGAGACGGTCCTGGAGGCGAAGCCGGCCACGCTCCTCGACTACACCACCCTGAAGGCCAAGAAGGTCGACAAGGTCACCATCGTCCAGACCCTCAAGGGCAATGTGGAGGAGTCCGAGAAGATCGAGCGCAGCTCCGGCCGTGATGTCGTCGTCTGGGACGCGCTCTCGTACATCCAGGGCCCCGACGGCAAGATGGTCTCCCAGATCCCCGAGCGCTACATCTTCGACGCCCACACCCAGGCGCCCGTCCACGCCACCGGCGAAATGGTCGACGGCGACCCGGTCCGGCGCGAGGGCATCGAGTACAAGTGGCCCTTCCTCACCGAGAAGCGGGACTACGAGTACTTCGACGCGCAGAGCCGTACGTCCGCGCCCATCCACTACAAGGGCACCCGGACGTTCCGCGGCATGGACGTCTACTACTTCGAGCAGACCATCCCCTGGACCAAGGTCCCCATGCCGCAGAAGATGCCGCTCGAGGGTGTCACCGCCGAGCAGGTCACCAAGACGGGCATGACCCGCTGGTACTCCACCAAGCGGATGTTCTGGGTCGATCCGGTCACCGGCGCACCCGTCAACGGCGAGGAGATCCACAAGGAGGAGATGCGCGACGCGAAGAAGATGGGGATGCCCGAGGACACCGTCACCGCGTTCGCCGGACACGTGAAGATGCGCGAGGACTACATCGTCGCCATCGTCGACCAGGTCAAGTCCCAGCGCGTCCTGATCCTGCTGCTCACCTTCTACCTGCCCTGGGGCTTCCTGTTCGCCGCCGCAGGATTCCTCGCGCTCGCCCTGTGGCTGGAGGCGCGTTCCCGCCGAGCCGTTGGTCCCGCCTGAGCCGCCGCTCCCGCCGAGCCGCTAGTCCCGCCTGAGCCGCGCCGAGGTGAACCGGGTCGCCTCCATCGTCGTCGGGTCCTCGGGCCACGGATGCTTGGGGTAGCGCCCGCGCAGCTCCGCCCGGACGGCCCGGTAGCCCTCCCGCCAGAAGGACGCCAGATCCGCCGTGACCGCCGCCGGGTGCCCGGCGGGGGAGAGCAGATGCACCAGGACCGGTACCCCGGCCACCCGCGGCGTCTCGCGCAGCCCGAACAACTCCTGGAGTTTCACCGCCAGTACGGGCTGTTCGCCGCCGTACTCCACCCGGATCCGCGAGCCGCTCGGCACCGCGATCCGCTCCGGCGCCAGCTCGTCCAGCCGAGCCGCCTCGCCGGTCGCCCAGGGCAGCAGCCGCCGCACGGCCTGCCCCGCGTCGATCCGCGCCAGGTCCGGGCGCCGCCGGGCCCGTGACAGTTCCGGCTCCAGCCACTGTTCGGTACGGGACAGCAGGGCCTCGTCCGACACATCCGGCCACGGCGCCCCCAGCACCCGGTGAAGAAACGCGAGCCGCAGCCGCAGCTGCTCGCTGTCCCGGGTCCAGCGCAGCAACCCGAGTCCCTCCCGGCGCAGCCCCTCCACCAGGGCCCCGCGCACCAGCTCCGGGTCCGGCCGCTTCAGCGGCCGCACCGCCAGCTCCACCGCCCCCAGCCGGTCCACGGAACGCGCCACCACATCGCCGTCCACCCAGCGGACCTCCTCGCCGCGGAACCGCAGATGCCCGGCGGCCAGCCGGGCGGTCTCCTCGTCCACGACGGCGGCCAGCCGCACCTGGGCGGACGCCGCGTGCGCGGGCCGGTCCGCGACCGCCACGGCCAGCCACGGCGCACTGCGCAGCCGCGAACCCTCCCGCAGCTCCGCCCCCGTCCCCGACACCATCAAGAACGCCCCCTGGCCCCGCGCCCGCGCCACCCGCTCCGGAAACGCCAGCGCAGCCACCAGCCCGGCGGCGGCATCGTCGGAACCGGCCTCCCCCTTCACCCCCTCGACCGACGAGGACAGCCGCCTGACCTCCTGCCGCCAACGTGCCGCGTAGCCGTCGCCACCCCGCCGTGCGGTACGCAGCGCGGCCGCCAGATCGTCCCCGTAATCCCTGGGCGGCTCCTCGCTCAGCAGCGCCACCACCTCCGCGGCCCGCCGCCCGCCGACCTCCGCCGCACCGTCCAGCAGGGCCCGCGCCAGCCGGGGGTGCAGACCCAGCCGGGACATCCGTACGCCGCGTTCCGTCACCCGCCCCGTCCCGTCCACCGCGCCGACCGCCGTCAGCACCTCCCGGGCCGCGCCCATCGCCCCGGCGGGCGGCGGATCGAGCAGCGCCAGGCCGGTGGCGTCCGGGTCTCCCCAGCACGCGGCCTGGAGCGCGAACGCCGCGAGATCGGCGACCTTGATCTCCGGGGACGGGAACCGGGCCAGGCGCCCGTCCTCCGCCTGCTCCCAGCACCGGTACACCGCACCGGGCGCCTCCCGGCCCGCCCGCCCCGCCCGCTGCCGGCCCGCCGCCTGCGAGGCCCGTACGGTCGTCAGCGCGCTCAGCCCCCGGGCGTGGTCGGTGCGCGGCTCCCTGGCCAGCCCCGAGTCGACGACCACCCGCACGCCGGGCACCGTCAGGGACGACTCCGCCACCGAGGTCGCCAGCACCACCCGGCGGCCGGTGGACGACCCGGCCAGCACCGCGTCCTGCACGGCGGCCGGGGCCCGGCCGTGCACCTGGAGCACCTCGGCGGCCACTCCGGCGAGCTGCCCGGCCACCCGGCCGATCTCACCGACCCCGGGCAGAAAACACAGCACGTCCCCGTCCCGCTCGGCGAGCGCCCGGCGCACCACCGAGGCCACATGCGTCAGCAGCGCCGGATCGACCCGCATCCCGTGGGGCGGGCGCACCGGTCGCGCGGGCGGCGCCCACACCACGTCCACGGGGTACGACACCCCCTGCGCCGCCACCACCGGGGCATCGCCCAGCAGCCGCGACCAGCCCTGGGCGTCCGTCGTCGCCGACGCGGCCACCAGCCGCAGATCGGGCCGGATCGCCTCCCGTACGTCGAGCAGGAACGCGGCGACGGTGTCGGCGTCCAGATGCCGCTCGTGGCACTCGTCGATGATCACGACGTCGACCCCGGCCAGTTCCTGGTCGCGCTGGAGGCGCTGGAGCAGTACCCCGGTGGTCACGACCTCCACCACGGTGTCGCGCCCCACCAGGCGCTCGCCCCGGACGGTGAAGCCGACCCGTCCGCCGGCCTGCTCGCCCAGGAGCCAGGCCATCCGCCGTGCCGCCGCCCGTGCGGCGATCCGGCGCGGCTCGGCGACCACGACCCGGCGGACGGGGCCGCCACCGGTCAGCCCGGCCAGGACCAGGGGGACGAGGGTCGTCTTCCCGGTGCCCGGCGGCGCGCAGAGCACCGCCACACCCCGGTCGTCGAGCGCCCGCTCCAGGGCGGGCACGGCGGTGCGTACGGGCAACTGCTCCAGGGCTTCGGTACGGATCACGCCCCCAGTCTGGTCCAGACCCCCGGTGGGGATCACGCCCCCGGCGCGGATCACGCCCCCGGTCCCGTACGCGCTCCCGCCGGAGCTTCCCCGCGCGCTCCGGCGAGGATTTCCCCGCGCGGCTCCCGCAGAGCTTCCCGCGCGCTCCGGCGGGAGGTTCCCTGCGCGGCTCCCGCGCCGGCTTCCTTACGCGCTCCACCGGAGCAGCCGTGCGCCCCCCGGGCTCAGTCCCGCTCGCAGACGAAGATCGCGGTCCCCGGGATCAGGTTCCCGCGCAGCGGCGACCAGCCGCCCCACTCCTGGTTGTTCCAGGCGGGCCATTCCGGTTCGACCAGGTCGACCAGTCGGAATCCGCCCGCCACCACGTCCCGCACCCGGTCGCCGAGGGTCCTGTGGTGCTCGACGTAGACGGCGTCGCCGCGCTCGTCCTGCTCGACATAGGGGACGCGGTCGAAGTAGGAGGCGGCGACCGAGAGGCCCTCGGGCCCCGGCTCGTCCGGGAACGCCCAGCGGATCGGGTGGGTCACGGAGAAGACCCAGCGTCCGCCGGGCCGCAGCACGCGGCGCACCTCGCGGAACACGCGCACGGGGTCGGCGACGAACGGCACCGCGCCGTAGGCGGAGCAGGCCAGATCGAAGCTGCCGTCCCGGAACGGCAGCTTCCCCGCGTCCGCCTCGACCAGCGGGACGTCCTCGCCGATCCTGAGGGCGTGCTGGAGCTGGCGGTGGGAGAGATCCAGGGCCACGGGCCGCGCCCCCTGACCGGCCAGCCAGCGCGAGCACTGGGCGGCCCCGGCGCCGATCTCCAGGATGTCCCGGCCCTTCAGCGACGCGGCGGGCCCCAGCAGGGCGGCCTCGGCCTCGTCGAGCCCTTCGGGGCCCCAGACGAACCGGTCGTCGCCGAGGAAGGCCCCGTGGTCGTTCTGGTACTCGTCGGCGTTCCGGTCCCACCAGCCGCGACTGGCCCGGCTGCTCTCCGATTCCCCGGCGTCGCGGCGGGTCGCTTCGGGTTCGGACCCGTGGATCTCTTGGCTCATCGTGCCCGTCGTTGTAGTTTGCCTTCACTCGCCGGCGCGCGGTACATACCTGGAGTACTCGGGAGTACCGGTGGAGTACGGATGCGCGTGGGCGAAACCTTGCCGTGCGTGACCGCGGCCGACGCGGCCCCGGAGAACATGAGTTGTGCCGGGTATGGGCTGCTGCGCCCCGGGTGTGCGCCTTCGCGCATTGACCCTGTCCGGCTGCCCCCGTATGCTACAAGTTGCGCCGCGAGCCTGCGCGCTTCAGACCTAGCAGGCCGCGCTCGCATCTGTTGTATGACCCTCGGTTGTCGAGGCGCCTCCCGGTCACGGGTCGGGCGCTTTCCAGGCTGTCCGGCTGCTGCAGAGGCGATACGGGCTTTCGGCGTAGCAGTACCTACGACTCACTGTCCGTACCGGAGCCCTTTCCCACATGACGAGCAGCACCGAGACCACCGCCACCACTCCGCAGGTTGCGGTCAACGACATCGGCGACGCGGACGCGTTCCTCGCGGCGATCGACGAGACGATCAAGTACTTCAACGACGGCGACATCGTTGACGGTGTCATCGTCAAGGTTGACCGGGACGAGGTTCTCCTCGACATCGGTTACAAGACCGAAGGCGTCATCCCGAGCCGCGAGCTCTCGATCAAGCACGACGTCGACCCGAACGAGGTCGTCAAGGTCGGCGACGAGATCGAGGCCCTGGTTCTCCAGAAGGAGGACAAGGAAGGCCGCCTGATCCTCTCGAAGAAGCGCGCTCAGTACGAGCGTGCCTGGGGCACCATCGAGAAGATCAAGGAAGAAGACGGCATCGTCACCGGTACCGTCATCGAGGTCGTCAAGGGTGGTCTCATCCTCGACATCGGCCTCCGTGGCTTCCTCCCGGCGTCGCTCGTCGAGATGCGTCGTGTCCGCGACCTTCAGCCCTACGTGGGCAAGGAGCTCGAGGCGAAGATCATCGAGCTGGACAAGAACCGCAACAACGTGGTCCTGTCCCGCCGTGCCTGGCTCGAGCAGACCCAGTCCGAGGTTCGCCAGACGTTCCTCACGACCCTGCAGAAGGGTCAGGTCCGCTCCGGCGTCGTCTCCTCGATCGTCAACTTCGGTGCCTTCGTGGACCTGGGTGGCGTCGACGGTCTCGTGCACGTCTCCGAGCTCTCCTGGAAGCACATCGACCACCCCTCCGAGGTTGTCGAGGTCGGCCAGGAAGTCACCGTCGAGGTTCTCGACGTCGACATGGACCGCGAGCGCGTCTCCCTGTCGCTCAAGGCGACGCAGGAAGACCCGTGGCAGCAGTTCGCCCGGACGCACCAGATCGGTCAGGTCGTCCCGGGTAAGGTCACCAAGCTCGTTCCCTTCGGTGCGTTCGTGCGCGTCGACGAGGGCATCGAGGGTCTGGTCCACATCTCCGAGCTGGCCGAGCGCCACGTGGAGATCCCGGAGCAGGTCGTCCAGGTCAACGACGAGATCTTCGTCAAGGTCATCGACATCGACCTTGAGCGTCGTCGCATCAGCCTCTCGCTGAAGCAGGCCAACGAGTCCTTCGGTGGCGACCCGGCCTCGGTCGAGTTCGACCCGACGCTGTACGGCATGGCCGCGTCGTACGACGACCAGGGCAACTACATCTACCCCGAGGGCTTCGACCCCGAGACCAACGACTGGCTCGAGGGCTTCGAGGCTCAGCGCGAGGTGTGGGAGACCCAGTACGCCGAGGCGCAGACGCGCTTCGAGCAGCACCAGGCTCAGGTCATCAAGTCCCGCGAGGCCGACGAGGCCGCTGCGGCCGAGGGCGCTGCTGCCCCGGCCGGCGCCGCTCCGGCCGCCTCCGGTGGCACCGGTGGTGGCGGCGGCGGTTCGTACTCCTCGGAGTCCGCGGACAACTCCGGCGCCCTGGCGTCGGACGAGGCCCTGGCCGCGCTGCGCGAGAAGCTGGCGGGCGGCCAGAGCTGACGCTCTGACCCCCTTCGCTCCCCGGCTGCGTCAGCTGTAGAGCAGTAAGTGAGGCCCGCTCCCTTCGGGGGGCGGGCCTCACTCGTGTTCCAGGGGCAAGTTCTGCGAGGGTGCGGTGGCTTGCGGTGGCTTGTGTGGGGTGCGGTGGCTACGGGGTGACGGCGATGTTCGTCAGGCCCTTGCCGCCGGTGACGGTGTTGCTGCCGTACACGGTGGTCCGGCAGCTGGTGCTGTTGTTGGTGACGTTGATGGCGAGCTGCTTGTCACCGGTGGCGCCGGAGAGGTTGGAGGCGTTGTCGCGGAAGACGGTGCCGCAGCCCCAGCCGCTCTGCTGGGTGTGGGTCTCGTAGCCGTTGTTGGTGGTACGGGAGCCCTTGTTGTCCTCGACCAGGACGTTGTTGCCCTTCACGTCGACCCAGGAGTCGTCGTAGTTGGCGCCGGTCAGCCCGTTGCCGTCGAAGGTGTTGCCGATGATCTTCGCCCCGGTGGTGCCTTCCTTGATGTCGACGCTCTCGCCGCCGACACCGGGGCCGATCGTGTTGTTCAGGATCTGGGCGTCGTCGCTCTTGTCGCCGAGGTCGCCGGCCGTACCGACGTACACGCCCTCGCCCATGCCCCGGCCGTCGTGCCCGGTGTCGTAGATCCGGGAGTTCTTGAGGACCCCGTTCTTGCTGGACTTGCGGAAGTGGACGCCCTCCATGTCGAGGTCGTGCACGGTCACCGCGTCGATGACGACGCCGTTCGCGGTGTCGGTCATGATGCCCTTCTGGCCGCCGGTGACGGTGATGCCCCGGACGGTCCAGTAGGAGGCGCCGTTGAGGTGCAGCCCGTAGCCGCCGCCCGCGGTGAGCACCGCTTTCGCGGAACCGGTGAGGGTGATCCGGGCGCCGGACGTGCCGGGGGTGGTGGCCTTGAAGTTGCCGGTGTACGTGCCGTCGGCGAGCCGGATCGTGTCGCCGGGGGCGACGGCGGTGAGCGCCGACTTGAGCTGGGCCGCGGTGCTGACATCGATGACGGCCGCTGCGTTCGCCGGACCGGCGGCGACGAGCGTGAGGCCGCCGGTGGCGAGCGTGGCGGCCAGCAGGGCGGTGAGCGAAGTGCGGGTGCGCATGGGGGTGCCTTCCCGTCGGAGGTGCGGATTCGCAGCTTTCTCGAACACCGCACACGTTCTCGTACGTGAATGTGGGGCGCGTGTATGAACGTGTGCTGCCCAGTGACGGTAGGGATCGGGGGTGGTCGCGTCAAGGTCTGGACCAGTACTCGACCCGTAAGGCCCCCTTCCGGGCGGGCGGCAGGGGCGACTTCGCGCTCGGCGGAGACTCACTGTCGTACCGGCGGCCACAACTCCACCGGGCGTAAAGGGAGTTCGCCGTCAGCTCCCGCGGCGGCGCTTACCGGTGGGCCGACGGGTGGCCGTTCAACGGGGCGGACGGACGGGGACACTTCACCGGTGAACACGCCGGGCACCAGGGGCCTCACGCAAACACCCGGGAAAGGGCACGGGCGGGGAATGCCCGTGCTCCCGGGGGCGTTCTTCACTAGGAACACGAGGAGGAGCGGTAACCGTGCCTGATCCGCAGAGTTTGTACGAATGGGAGCCGAAGGGCCTGGCCGTGGTCGACATGGCGCTGGCGCAGGAGTCGGCCGGTCTGGTCATGCTCTACCACTTCGACGGATACATCGACGCGGGTGAGACCGGGGAGCAGATCGTCGACGGTCTGCTCGAAACGCTGCCCCACCAGGTCGTGGCCCGATTCGACCACGACCGGCTCGTCGACTACCGAGCACGGCGCCCGCTGCTGACCTTCCGGCGCGACCGCTGGACGGCCTTCGAGGCCCCCACGCTGGACGTCCGGGTCGTTCAGGACGCCACTGGCGCCCCCTTCCTGCTGTTGTCGGGCCCCGAGCCGGATGTGGAGTGGGAGCGGTTCGCCGCCGCCGTCGAGCAGATCGTCGAGCGCCTCGGCGTACGGCTCGCGGTCAATTTCCACGGCATTCCGATGGGTGTCCCGCACACCCGCCCCGTCGGCATCACCCCGCACGGCAATCGCACCGACCTCATGCCCGGCAACCGCAGCCCGTTCGACGAGGCGCAGGTTCCCGGCTCCGCCGAATCCCTGGTCGAATACCGGCTGATGGAGTCCGGCCACGACGTCCTCGGTGTCGCCACGCATGTGCCGCACTACGTCGCACGCTCCGCCTACCCGGACGCCGCGCTCACCGCGCTGGAGGCGATCACCGCCGCGACGGGCCTGGTCCTGCCCACCCTCGCGCACTCGCTCCGTACGGAGGCGCACCGCACCCAGACCGAGATCGACCGCCAGATCGGCCAGGGCGACGAGGAGCTCGTCTCGCTCGTCGAGGGCCTTGAGCACCAGTACGACGCGGTCGCGGGCTCCGAGACGCGGGGCAACCTGGTGGCCGAGCCGGTGGATCTGCCGTCCGCCGACGAGATCGGCCGCGAATTCGAGCGGTTTCTCGCCGAGCGTGAGGGCGACGTCTGACGGGGCGAGGGCGACGCCTGACGGGGCGGGCCGGGGCCGTAGGCTGCGGCCCATGCTGAAAGTGGGCCTGACCGGTGGCATCGGCGCCGGCAAGAGTGAAGTGTCACGGTTGCTCGTCGGCTACGGGGCCGTGCTGATCGACGCCGACCGGATCGCGCGCGAGGTGGTCGAGCCCGGCACCCCCGGACTGGCCGCCGTCGTGGACGCCTTCGGTACCGGAATCCTCCATGCCGACGGCACCCTGGACCGCCCCGCGCTCGGTGCGATCGTCTTCGCGGACGCGGACCGCCTCGCGGCGCTCAACGCGATCGTCCACCCCCTGGTCGGCGCCCGCTCCGCCGAGCTGGAACGGGTGGCGGGCCCGGACGCGGTCGTCATCCATGACGTCCCCCTCCTCACCGAGAACGGCCTCGCCCCGCTCTACGACCTGGTCGTCGTGGTGGACGCCACCCCCGAGACCCAGCTCGACCGGCTCGTACGGCTGCGCGGTATGACGGAGGCCGACGCCCGCGCCCGGATGGCCGCCCAGGCGACCCGTGAGGAGCGCAGGGCGTCCGCGGACCTGATCGTCGACAACGACGGACCGCTGGAGGCGCTGGAGCCCCAGGTCCGCGAGGTCTGGGACGAGCTGACCCGGCGGACCGCGGCTCACTGACGCGGCCCCGCGGGCTCGGCGGTCGGAATACCGTGTCCGAACGGACGTTGGAAAACCGTGAGTGAAGGGAAGGATGCGACCGTGCCCGAGAGCAATCCGGAAACCCATGTCATCGATTTCCGTGCGGCGGAGCAACTGCTCGCGGCCCGGGATCCACGGGGCGCGGTCAAGCTGCTCGACTCGGTGATAGCCGCCCACCCGGAGAACACGGCGGCCCGGCTGCTGAGGGCCCGCGCGTTCTTCGCGGCGGCACAACTGCGCCCGGCCGAGCTGGAGTTCGAGCTGGTGCTGGAGCGTGAGCCGGACAACGCGTTCGCCCACTTCGCGCTGGCCCGGACCTTCCAGCGCGCGGGCCGACCGGCACAGGCCACCCGGCACTTCCGGCTCGCCGCCGCCCTCGACCCGAACCCGGAGTATCTGAAGGCGGCGCGCTTCGACGAACAGGGCTGACGCCGGGGCGCTCAAGGGTGTGTGCTCAAGCCGCCCGGTCGTGTGGTCGGCCCGGACGGTCGTGCCCGCCGTGGCCGGGCTCGTACGGCGGGGTGTTCCGGCCCGGCTGGTAGCGCGCCCCCTGGTGGATGCGGTGGACGACCACGCAGAAGTCCAGGACGGTGATCATCAGCAGCGCCCCGCAGGCCGCGGCCCAGCCCGGCCGGTCGGCCAGCACGAAGGCCACCAGGCCGAAGAGGGCCCAGATCGTGCCCCATAGACTCAGCCACAGCCGCATCCGCAGGGCACTGCGGGCGGTCGCGGGTTCACTGCCGGTACGCATACGGATCGCCTCACCTACCAGCATGGACCCGCAGCGCGGCAGACGGAACAGCGACGAGGGGGAGTGGCGTGTGAGCGGCGGGATACGGGAGGACGACGCGGTCCGGCGGGCCCGGGTACGAGGTTGTCTGCTGGGCGGCGCGATCGGTGACGCGCTGGGAAACCCCGTGGAGTTCCTGTCGCTCGACGGCATCCGGCGGGCCCACGGGGAGAACGGCGTACGCGGGCTCGTCGCGGACGAGGAGGGGATCGTCGGGCGCGTCACCGATGACACACAGATGACGCTCTTCACGGTCGAGGGCCTGATCAGGGCGCGTGTCAGAGCTTCCGCGAAGGGGATCGGCGGTGCACGTACGGCCATCGTGCGCCATGCCTACCTGCGCTGGCTGGACACCCAGAACCACCCGTCCCCACCGGTCCGGGGCGGCGACAGCCTCGTACGGACGGGGTGGCTGCGGCAACAGCCCTGGCTGTACGCGCGCCGGGCCCCCGGCAATGCCTGCCTGACCGGACTCGCGGCCGGCCACACGCCGGACGGGGACACTCCGCTCTCCGTGCCGGGGCCGGTCAACACCGGTTCCAAGGGCTGCGGGACCGTGATGAGGTCCGCCCCGTTCGGGCTGATGGGGGAGCCCTCATGGGCGGTGTTCGAGGATGCCGCCCGGTGCGCGAAGATCACCCACGGACACCTCACCGGTGCGTACGCCGCCGGTGCGTTCGCCGCGATCGTCGCCCACCTGCTGGAAGGCGACTCACCGGAGGGTGCCGTGCTGCGGGCGATGGAGCTTCTCGCCCGCCATCCCGGCCACGAGGAGACGACGGCGGCGCTGCGGGCAGCGGTCGACCTGGCCGCGAGGGGCAGGCCGACCGCCGAGAAGGTGGAGTCGCTGGGCGCGGGCTGGGTGGCCGAGGAGGCCCTCGCCATCGCCGTGTACTGCGCGCTGGTCCTGCCGGGTGCCCGGGACGTGGAGCGGGCGCTGCTGCTCTCGGTCAACCACTCGGGCGACAGCGACTCCACGGGTTCGGTCTGCGGGAATCTGCTCGGTGCCCTGCACGGCGACGGCCGACTCCCGTCGTCCTGGCTCGCGTTGACGCAGGGCCGTGCCGTGATCGCGGAACTGGCCGACGACTTGTCGATGGAATGCGAAGAGCCGGTCGACTGGCCCGCCGACCGCTACCCTGGCTGCTGAGAACGTCGGGGCCCGTGCGTCACCCGCCCGGAGCGGACCCGGATGCGAGGGAACGGCCGCCGGTGGCCGGGCGTTTGACACGGTATGAGCGGACGACTCGTACGTGAGGGATATGCGGGGACCGGGCCCGGCGTCATCACGCCGGACGGCTGCGCGGTCGAGCTGTACGCACGGCTGTCCGTGTGCGAGGAACCGGACGTGATCCAGGCGGCCGTGCCCGCCGGAGCGAGTGTGCTGGAGCTGGGCTGCGGCGCGGGCCGGGTGACGCGGCCGCTGGTCGAGCGCGGCTTCGCCGTGACAGCCGTGGACGAGTCGCCGGAGATGCTGGAGCGCGTCGGCGGCGCCCGTACGGTGTGCGGCCCCATCGAGTCGCTGGACCTCGGTGAGGAGAGGTTCGACGTGGTGATGCTGGCGTCGTTCCTGGTCCACGCTCCCGAGCACCGGGTGCGGGACGGAATGCTGCGGGCCTGCCGCAGGCATGTGAAGGACGGCGGGGTCGTGCTCGTCCAGCGCGAAGGTGCCGCGCACCGCTCCGATCTGCCCTGGGAGCGGGAGGATCCGGCGGGCGGCACCATACGGATCGTCTCGGCGGAGCCCGTCGGGGACGGGGTGCGTTCGGTGCACGCGGAGTATGTCTTCGACGACGCGCGGTGGACGCAGACTTTCCTGTCGCGGGAGCTGTCGCGGGAGGAGTTCGAAGGGCATCTGGCGGCCGCCGGGCTCACCGTCGACCGGTATCTCACCGACGACGGAATGTGGGTGCGCGCACTCCCCGTGCAGCGGAGCCCCGGAGCCCGGTGAACCGGGGGCATGCGGTCCCGGAGCCCGGCGGACCGGTGGGCATGCGGTCCCGGCGGACCGGTGGACCGGCGGGCGACGGGTCGCCCGCCGGGGTCAGTGCACGATGCTGTAGCTGCGCCAGGGGAGGCTGGGGGGAGCCTTGGTGTCGGTGAACGTGGTGGGCACATACGTCGTGTCGCCGCCGGTGCAGTTCCGGGTGCGGTACATCACGACATCGACCAGCGTCCGGTTCTCGACCTCGTGGACACCGGCGGGGGCCAGCCGGTGGCAGCCCCTGACCGAGGGGCTGTTCACCAGGATCACGGCGTCGCGTTCGGTGGAGTAGATGACCGGTCCGACGGCGGTGCGGCCGAGACCGGAACAGCCCGAGACGGTCAGGGTGAGGAGCGCTGCTCCGGCCGCGACACCGAGGCGGCGGCGTCGGGGGCGGTGATCGGTCACGGTCGCGGGCGTGGTCGCGGGCACAGTCGCGTTCGCGGTCACGGACATGGGCGGGTCCTCGTCTGCTCGTCCGGCTCATCTCTACGTCACATGCTGTGCCTGTACGCCACGGGACGTCCCGGCGCTGGTCACGCTGCCCGCTCCGCGACGGTCCGGCATCCGGAGGGCGGCCGACCGGGCGAGCTTCGGCGCAACGGGGGTTCGACGGGTGTGCATATTGGGCATACCGTGTTAATAGAGCTCAATTCCCTAGACTTCGATCTTGTCAGGGGGCCGTCATGGTCCAGGAGCTAGTGATCGCGATAGTGGCGATACTGTGCGCCGGCGCGCTGTACGCGGCAGGGGCGGCCCGCGTGGTCAAGCAGTACGAGCGCGGTGTGGTGCTGCGGCTGGGCAGGCTCCGCAACGATGTGCGAGGGCCAGGGTTCACCATGGTTCTGCCAGGCGTGGACCGGCTCCGCAAGGTGAATATGCAGATCGTGACGATGCCGGTGCCCGCCCAGGACGGAATCACCCGGGACAACGTGACGGTCCGGGTGGACGCCGTCATCTACTTCAAGGTGGTCGACGCGGCGAGCGCGGTGGTCGAGGTGGAGGACTACCAGTTCGCGGTGTCGCAGATGGCCCAGACGTCGCTGCGGTCGATCATCGGTAAGAGCGATCTGGACGACCTCCTGTCCAACCGGGAGAAGCTGAACCAGGGCCTGGAGCTGATGATCGACAGCCCGGCCGTGGGCTGGGGTGTGCAGATCGACCGGGTGGAGATCAAGGACGTATCGCTGCCCGAGACGATGAAGCGCTCCATGGCGCGTCAGGCGGAGGCGGACCGGGAACGGCGCGCCAGGGTGATCAACGCCGACGCGGAACTGCAGGCGTCGAAGAAGCTGGCCCAGGCGGCCAAGGAGATGTCCACCCAGCCGGCGGCCCTGCAGCTGCGACTGCTCCAGACCGTGGTCGCGGTCGCGGCCGAGAAGAACTCCACCCTCGTCCTGCCGTTCCCGGTGGAACTGCTCCGCTTCCTGGAACGGGCACAGCAGCCGCAGCTGCAGCAGCAACTCGCGCAGCTGCAGCAGCCGCCGCCGGAGCAGCAAGAACAGCAGCAGCCGCAACAACAGCAGCTGCCGGAGGCTGTGGTGCCGCCTGTGCCGCAGGAAAGCGCTCAGCAGGCATCGCCCGTGCAGTCGGCACCGTCGCCGTCGGTGCGACGGCCGTCGCGGGCTCCGCAGCGGAAGGGCCCCTCAGGGGCGACCGCGGCTCCGGCGGCGGCGAACGCGGACACGGACGATCGGTCCGGTGCCGAACCGTTCGCCCACCACTGATGTCCGCCCACCGCTGATGGTGGCCCGCTATTGATCGCACTCTGCTCGCCGAACGGTCCTGAGCTGCGGGAACGTGGCCAGGTCGGAGGTTGTCAGACCCCCCGCCTAGACTCGCGGAGTCAGAGGGAACAGACGCGGATCAGGGCGGGAGGGGGTGGCCGGAGATGACGGCACGGGACGCACGGGACGCGCGGGACGCGCGCATCAGCCGCCTGCTGCGCTGCCCGGTGGTCTTCCTGCCCGCCGCCCTGCCGAGGGACGGCCGGATCGCCTTCTGGGACCCGGAGGAGCGCGAAGACACCGCGCGGGCCGGGAATCCGTTCGCGCACGCCGCCGATCCCGCGTCGGCCGCCGATCCCGCACCGGCCGGGGATTCCGCTTACGCCACCACCGAACTGACCGACCTGACCGTGGTCCGGCGGGACGGCACGAGTGGTACGGATGGCACGAGTGGTAAGGGCCGCACGCCCGATGTCCGTGCCCGCACCGTGCCCGCCGTGCTGCTGCCCGTCGCTGACGCGCTGCCGCTGCTCGTCCTCGCCCGCCATCAGGCGTCCGCCCATCCCGCCACCCGCTGCTGGGGCGCCGCCGCGCTGCACGCGCTGAATCTGGTGGCGCGCGGCAGACTGCTCCCCGGACTGACGGCCGACGACCACGACGCCTGGCGGGCCGGTCCGCGTGATGCCGAGGACATCGCGCATCTGCGGGCCGTCGCCGCCGCCATGCCTCCCGAGGGGTACGCGGTGCCGGTGGACGGCCTCGCGCCGCTCCGGCTGACCGACCCCGAGTTCCTGATCGGGGCCTTCCTCGACGCGGTCGCCGACACCCTGCCCCGTACGCCGGCCGCGGCCCACGCGATGGGCGCGCCGTTCGCGGCCCGGGAGGCCCAGCATCTGCCCGGCGCCGCCGCCTGGGCCGTCGAGGTCGCTGCCGGCCTGGACGCGGGTGTCCGGGTCTCGCTGCGGCTCGACCTCTCCGCGTACGAGCTCTTCGACACCGCGGACACCTACGCCCTCGCCGCGGATGACCCCGACCGTCCCGGCAGCCCGGACGATCCCGCCGTGCGCCATGCCGCCGCGGCCGTCGTCCAGGTGCACAGCCTCGCCGACCCGACGTACGTCATCGACGCCGCCGCCCTGTGGAACGGCGGGGGAGGGGAGCCGTTCGGACCGCGTGCCCAGGTCGACGCGGTGCTCGCCCTGCGCCGCGCCGCGCGTGTCTGGGCGCCGCTGGAGCGGCTGCTCGACCAGCCCGTCCCCGATGTGCTCGCCCTCACCGAGGACGAGCTGTACGAGCTGCTGAGCGATGCCGGGGCCCGCCTGACCGCGGCCGGGGTCAACGTCCACTGGCCGCGGGAGCTCGCCCGTTCGCTCACCGCGGCCGCCGTCGTCCGGCCCGCACCCGGCTCGGCCACCGACGGCACCTCGTTCTTCGACGCGGAGCAGCTCTTCGCCTTCAACTGGCAGCTGTCGCTCGGTGACGAGCAGCTGACCGAGGCCGAGATGGACACCCTGGCCGAGGCCCACCGCCCCGTGGTGCGGCTGCGCGACCAGTGGGTGGTCGTCGACCCCGCGCTCGTACGCAAGGCACGCAAGCGGGAGCTCGGCCTGCTCGACCCGGTGGACGCCCTCGCCGTCGCCCTCACCGGCAGCGCCGAGGTCGACGGTGAACAGGTGGACGCGGTGCCGGCCGGTGCCCTGGCCGCGCTCCGGACCCGTATCCTCGCCGACGACGCGACCGTCCCGCCGCCGCCCGGCCTGGACGCGACCCTGCGCGACTACCAACTGCGCGGCCTGGCCTGGCTGGACCGGATGACCTCGCTCGGCCTCGGCGGCTGCCTCGCCGACGACATGGGCCTCGGCAAGACGATCACGGTGATCGCCCTGCATCTGCACCGCGCCCACCCCGCGCCGACGCTGGTGATCTGCCCCGCCTCCCTCCTCGGCAACTGGCACCGGGAGATCAACCGCTTCGCGCCCGGCGTTCCGGTTCGCCGGTTCCACGGCACCGACCGGACCCTGACGGACCCGGACGGCGGTTTCGTCCTCACCACGTACGGCACGATGCGTTCCAGCGCGGCCCAGCTCGCCGCACAGTCCTGGGGGCTGGTCGTCGCCGACGAGGCGCAGCACGTGAAGAACCCGCACTCCTCCACCGCCAAGGCGCTGCGCACCATCCCGGCCCCGGCCCGCGTCGCCCTGACTGGCACCCCCGTGGAGAACAACCTCTCCGAGCTCTGGGCGCTGCTCGACTGGACGACCCCCGGGCTGCTCGGCCCGCTCAAGGCGTTCCGGTCCCGGCACGCCCGGATCGTGGAGAACACCGGCACGGCCGCGGGCCTGGGCAACGAAGAGGCGGTCGAGCGGCTGGCCCGGCTCGTCCGCCCCTTCCTCCTGCGCCGCAAGAAGTCCGACCCCGGCATCGCCCCCGAGCTGCCGCCGAAGACGGAGACCGACCACCCCGTCTTCCTCACCCGTGAGCAGGTCACGCTCTACGAGGCGGCGGTGCGCGAGACGATGGCGCAGATCGAGGCCGCGGAAGGCATCGCCCGACGCGGCCTGGTGATGAAGCTGCTGGCCTCGCTCAAGCAGATCTGCAACCACCCCGCGCAGTATCTGAAGGAGGAGCCGACCCGGCTCACGGGCCGCTCCGGCAAGCTCGCGCTCCTGGACGAACTCCTCGACACGATCCTGTCCGAGGGCGGGTCCGTCCTGATCTTCACCCAGTACGTGACGATGGCCCGGCTTCTCTCCGCCCATCTGGCGTCCCGGGCCATCCCCTCCCAACTGCTGCACGGCGGCACGCCGGTGCCCGAACGCGAACGGATGGTGGACCGCTTCCAGGCCGCCGAGATCCCGGTCTTCCTGCTCTCCCTCAAGGCGGCCGGCACGGGGCTGAACCTCACCCGCGCCGCTCACGTCATCCATTACGACCGCTGGTGGAACCCGGCGGTCGAGGAGCAGGCCACCGACCGGGCGTACCGCATCGGCCAGACGCAGCCCGTGCAGGTCCACCGGCTGATCGCGGAGGGGACGGTGGAGGACCGGATCGGTGAGCTGCTGGAGTCCAAGAGGGCCCTGGCCGACGCGGTCCTCGGCACCGGTGAGACCGCCCTGACCGAGCTCAGCGACCGTGATCTCGCCGATCTCGTCTCGCTCCGGAGGCCGGTGTGAGCCCCCGCCCCGCGCCGCGCACGGCGCCCCGGTCCCGGCCGGGCCCCGACGATCTGCGGCGGACCTTCGAAGCGGTGCCGGCCCGCACGTCCGCCGACGGGGAGCCCTTCGCGGACAGCTGGTGGGGACGTGCCTGGGTGGCCGCCCTGGAGTCCCTGTCGATGGACGAGGCGCGGCTCGCCCGCGGCCGTACGTACGCGGACGGCGGCCATGTCGCCGCGATCACCGTCACCCCCGGCCGCGTCGTCGCCTACGTCCACGGCAGCCGCCCCCGCCCGTACCGCGCCGAACTGCGCCTGCGCACCTTCACGGACACCGGGTGGGACGCCCTCCTCGACGCGGTCGCCGCTCGCCCCGGGCATCTGTCCGCGCTGTTGGCCAAGGAGATGCCGCACTCCCTGGCCGACACGGCTCAGGAGGCCGACACCCGGCTGCTGCCCGCAGCGGGTGACCTCGACCCGAGCTGCTCGTGCCCCGACCACGGCCGGCCCTGCAAGCATGTCGCGGCGCTCTGCTTCCAGACGGCCAGGCTGCTCGACAGCGACCCGTTCGTCCTGCTGCTGATGAGGGGCAGGGGCGAGCGGGAACTCCTCGACGAGCTGGGCCGCAGGAACGCGGAACACTCCGCGCGTGAGCGTCCCGCCGCCTCCGCCGCGCCCTCGGTGGCGGCCGGTGAGGCGTTGGCCGACCGGTACCTGCCGCCGCTCCCCGCGCCCCTTCCGGTCCCCCCGCACCCCGGCCAGCCCCCGTCGTACCCGGATCTGCCGGGCGCGCGCGACCCGTTGGGCCTCGACCACCTCGCCACGGACGCGGCGGCCCGCGCACATGGCCTGCTGACCACCGGCCGGGACCCGCTCGCGGGTCTCACCGCGTGGCAGGACGCGGTCCGGCTGGCGGCGGCCCGCCCCACCGCCGGGCTCACCGCCACCACCCGGGCGCTCTACCGGGAGCTGGCCTACGCCACCGGCCGTACCACCACCGACCTGGCCCGCGCCGTCGCCGCCTGGCGTCAGGGCGATGCCGAAGGACTCACGGTTCTGGAAGCGCCCTGGGACCCCCCGGCCGGACCGTTCGACCGGGCCCGCCCCGCCCTGGCCGCCGCCGACTTCCCCCGCTTCCAGCCCTGGCGCAATCACCTCACTCACCCGGGCGGCGCGCTTCAGCTCCGCTTCGGCCACGACGGCCGCTGGTACGGCTACGAGTCCGACCCCGGCGCCGACGACTGGTGGCCCCGCGCCACCCCGGACACCGACCCGGTGAGCGCCCTCGAAGCCCTGCTGGGCGGCTGATCCCGAGTGCGTGCCCCGGCTCCCGCGCTCCGTCGGGCGGCTTGTGCCGATGAGTACGAACGCTGCGGCGCGCAGCCGTAAAAACCCTTTGGATCACCGAAGTTGACGGTGCTACGTTCCTGCGTGTGGCGAAACTCAATCAGATCATCGCAGTGGAGAAGGGCGTCAAGTCCAAGGCTCATCAGGACCTGACGGCGGCGCATCACGGCCTCCAGAAGGCCGGATTGCTGGCCGGGATCTCCCGGACCTACCAGCCGAAGGACGAGGAGGGCGAGCAGCTTCCGCCCGAGTCGACGCTGGTGCAGGTCAAGGCGGAGGACGTCCTGCGGGAGACCGCGGTGACGCTGACCCGGCTCTTCGACGTGACCGCCACGAAGGACTGGGCGAACTGCTCGGCCCGCGCCGATGTGCTGGTCGACGGACGGGTGCTGGTGAGTGCGGTGCCGGTGTCGTATCTCCTCTTCCTGGAGAAGCAGCTGACCGACATCAACACCTTCGTCCGCAAGCTGCCCGTGCTGGACGCCTCCGAGGCGTGGACGCAGGACCCGTCGACGGACTCCTGGAAGACCGAACCGGTCAGGACGCTCCGTACGAAGAAGGTGCCCCGCAACCATGTGAAGGCGGAGGCCACCGAGAAGCACCCGGCGCAGGTCGAGGTGTACTACGAGGACATCCCGATCGGGTACTGGACGACGGTGAAGTTCTCCGGAGCCCTTCCCGCGCGGCGCGTCAACGAACTGCTGGACCGGGTGGAAAAGCTCCAGCAGGCCGTGAAGTTCGCCCGCGAGGAGGCCAACGGCGGAGATGTCACCGACCAGCGGGTGGGTGATGCGGTATTCGGTTACCTCTTCGGGTGACCGACCATGGATTCCCCGGCCACCACGACACACGGCCGGGGTGCGCGAGGAGCGCAAGCTGACACTGAAGCTTGTCGTGACGACGCGGTTCCAGTGGAGGTTCGATTCCTCCCTCCGGCACTTCCCGCGTACACAGCCCGCAGGTGTACGTGTCCGGGCCGGAGTAGCCCAAGGGGCAGAGGCAGACCGTGATCAATCTCAGACTCTTGCTCCAGATTCAGCATTCGCCGCCGATCGCCGGATCAAACGGGCCTGGGCCCGAGGGCGTCGAGATGCCGGTTCGACTCCGGCCCGCAGAGCTTCGATCTGCGGTCGTCTAAAGGCAGGACGCGACGACATAACGACTGACCCAGGTCCTTAAAAGTGCCGGCGTGCCGTATGGGCGGCAACCACAGGGCCCGGAGGCCGGCTACGCCTCCGGGCCCGCTCCCGTTCCGGGGCCCAGCGAAACACCGCGACCCGCGAAGAAGCGCTCGAAGTCCGCCAGTGGCAGCTGCGCGGCCCGCGTCCCGGCGTTCGTCCCGGACGGATTGTGGAAGTGGACCCCGTCCCCGTCGGGTGTACGGCACGTCACCAGCACCAGATGCCCGCCCCGTCCGGGAGCGGGCCGCTCGGGGTGCCGGATCCCGTAGTGCACGGACGCCATCACCGTCCGGCCCTCGTCCAGCAGGCCGAGGATCTCGTCCGGAGCGAGGTGCCGGTGCACCGTCGCGTCGATGCCGTGCGTCTCCCGTACGTACTGGGCGAACGGGGCGTAGATCAGCCCCCGGATCACCCTGTCCGCGTCCTCGGTGTACGCCCCGTACTTCAACGCCCCGTCGCGCAGGGCGAACAAGGAAGGGACGGGGGTACCGGGAGCTGCGGGGGCGTCGCCGCCGAGGGCCATGCGCAGGCAGGTCATACCGCACAGATGACCGGCCCAGCGCGCGTACTCGGCGGGCGACCGAGCGCCCGAACCGGCCCAGCCCGGATCGTCGGCCGGATCGAATCCCCCCTCGACGATCGGCCCCACCAGCTCCGCGGTGGCGAACTGGGTGTGGACGGGAACCGGACAGAAGGAGCAGGTCACTGACGGTATCCGTTCAGGAAGCGGCCGATGCGGCTGATCGCCGCGTCAAGATCGTCAGCGTACGGGAGGGTCAGAATCCGGAAATGGTCAGGACGCGGCCAGTTGAAACCGGTGCCCTGCACCACCTGGATCTTCTCGCGCAGCAGCAGATCGAGGACGAACTTCTCGTCGTCGACGATGGGGTGCACCTTCGGGTCGATGCGAGGGAACGCGTACAGCGCGCCCTTCGGTTTCACGCATGACACGCCGGGGATCTCGTTGAGCTTCTCCCAGGCCCGGTTGCGCTGTTCGTACAGCCTGCCGCCGGGAGCAACCAACTCCCGGATGGACTGCCGGCCGCCCAGCGCCGCCTGGATGGCGTACTGCGAGGGCGCGTTGGGGCACAGCCGCATGGAGGCGAGCATGGTCAGGCCCTCCAGATAGCTGCGGGCGTGCTGCTTCGGCCCGGACACCACCATCCAGCCCGAACGGAAACCCGCGACACGGTACGTCTTCGACAGCCCGCTGAAGGTGAGGCAGACCAGATCGGGGGCGAGGGCCGCCACACTGTGGTGCACGGCGTCGTCGTAGAGGATCTGGTCGTAGATCTCGTCGGCGAACACCATCAGCCCGTGCCTGCGGGCGAGATCGAGGATTCCTTCGAGGATCTCGCGCGGGTACACGGCACCGGTCGGGTTGTTCGGGTTGATGATCACGACGGCCCTGGTGCGGTCGGTGATCTTCGACGCCATGTCGGCGAGGTCCGGGTTCCAGTCCGCGGACTCGTCGCAGACGTAGTGCACGGCCTTACCGCCCGCGAGCGTCACCACGGCGGTCCACAGCGGATAGTCGGGAGCCGGGATCAGTACCTCGTCACCGTCCTCCAACAGCCCTTGTACGGACATGGAGATGAGCTCGGAGACCCCGTTGCCGAGGAAGATGTCGTCCACGCCGACATCCGGCAGCCCCATGGCCTGGTACCGCTGTGCCACGGCGCGCCGCGCGGAGAGGATGCCGCGTGAATCGGTGTAGCCGTGGGCCTGCGGGAGCATCCGGATCATGTCCTGGACGATCTCCTCCGGTGCCTCGAAGCCGAAGAGCGCCGGATTGCCCGTGTTGAGGCGGAGCACGCTGTGGCCCGCCTCCTCAAGGGCGTTGGCGTGCTCGATGACCGGGCCCCGGATCTCGTAACAGACCTCGTTGAGCTTGCTGGACTGCTGGAACTCCATGCGGTGCCTCCCCGAGCCGAATTGCGATACTTGGTTTTACCAAGCTCAAGCTTGGAAAGTCCAACAACATGTCTAGACTGCGTCGCATGCCACGTCAGCAGCAAGCAGCACGCCCCGTCCGCCGCCGGAGCTACGACCAGTTCTGCGCCGCCGCCCGCGCCCTCGACTCCGTCGGCGACCGGTGGACCCTGCTGATCGTCCGTGAACTGCTGGCGGGCCCCCGCCGCTACACCGATCTGCACGCCGACCTGCCCGGCGTCAGCACCGACGTCCTGGCCTCCCGCCTCAAGGACATGGAGCAGAGCGGCCTCGCCGTACGCCGTCGGCTCCCGCCCCCGGCCGCCGCGGCCGTGTACGAGCTGACCGAGCGCGGCCATGGCCTGCTGCCCGTCCTGGCCGCTCTCGCGGAGTGGGGGGCGCCCGCGCTGGCCGAGCGGCGCCCCACCGACGCGGTACGGGCGCACTGGTTCGCGCTGCCGTTGCTGCGCGCCCTGGACGGCCTGACACACACCGGAGTCGTCGAAGTCCACCTGGACGAGGGCGAGTTCCATGTCCGTACGGGAGTGGGTCCGGGCGCCGGTTCGGGGCGGGGAACGGTGGACGGGGAGGTGGGGGACGTGTACGGGTACGGTCCCGCCGAGCGCCCCGATGCCCGGATCACCCTCGACGCCGAGCTGTGTCTGGCGCTCGGCCGGGGTGAGGAGACCCTCCTGGAGGCGGTCAAGGACGGCCGTATCGAAGTGGTGGGCGAGGGGCCGCTCGCCGCCGAGCTGCGCGGTGAATGACCCCGTGGCGAGGTGCGGTGAGGCAAGGTGAGGCGCGCGGTGCGGTGAGGTGGTTGCCGTACGGGAGTCAGAGGTAGCGTGGCCGCACTCGGCCTCGTGCCCCGGACCGGGGCGGAAGGGAACGGCCGTTCATGGACGATGACGCGCACTCCGGCCCCGTACCGCACGGTGACGCTCCGGTCTCCGGTGACGCGTCCCTCGATCCGGCGTGGCGTGCCGCGTTCGCCCAGGACCTGTTGCTGCCCAACGCGGTCGCCGCGGTGAAGGCGGTGCTGCGCGAGCAGCCGCAGACCGCCCTCGGCCTCCTGAAGCGCGGCTTCCGGCGCATCGACGCACCGGACACCGTCACCGGCGACTGGCCCGCCGACATCACCCGCCTCGCCCGGACCGCCGCCGCCCGCGAACCCGGCCTCGGTCCGCGGGCCGACCGGGTGGCCCGCCTCGTGGAGCGGCACCTCGGGCGTCGGCCGCCCCCGGCGGCGGAGCGGCCCGGCGGGGGATGATGGGCGTGTGCGACTTGAAGCGATCACCTGGGACGGCCTGGCCGACGCCCTGTCCGCGCATGTCGACGGCCTGACGCCTTCGGACGGTGGTGCCTGGCTCAAGGTCGGCATCGACGGCGCCCCGGCGGCCCGTACCGGCGAGCTGGCCGAACGCGTCGCTCAGCGACTGCGGGTGCGCGGCCGTGCGGTGCTCACCGTCGCGACCGAGGGGTTCCTGCGTCCGGCGAGCCTCCGGTACGAGTACGGCAAGGAGGACCCCGACTCGTACGCCGACGGCTGGTTCGACACGGGGGCGCTGTGGCGCGAGGTG
Organism: Streptomyces sp. NBC_01433; assembly: GCF_026340105.1. Lineage (NCBI taxonomy): Bacteria > Bacillati > Actinomycetota > Actinomycetes > Kitasatosporales > Streptomycetaceae > Streptomyces > Streptomyces sp. NBC_01433. The sequence goes on from NZ_JAPEPM010000001.1 coordinate 4,996,070, forward strand.
TTCGGGCCACTGGAGGCGGGCGGCAGCGGAAGGGTGCTGCCGGACCTGTGGGACCCGGTGACGGACCGGGCCACCAGGAGCCCGTACCGAACGCTGCCGGAGGGCGGGGTGGCGCTCGTGCACGGGCCGCTGCTGCTGGGGCGCTGGTTCCCGTTCGACCTGAGTGTCCATCTGCGGCTCTCGCCGGGGGCTCTGCTGCGGCGCACCGGGGACGCCGACCGGTGGACGTTGCCCGCCTTCGCACGGTACGAGGACGAGGTGACGCCCACCGACCGTGCCGATGTGGTCGTACGGGCCGATGACCCACGGCATCCTGCCTGGTCGGGGCCGGCGGCCGAGGGGTGAGGGCCGAGGATTGAGGGCTGATGAGGGCTGAGGGGCGGGGGGAAGGGCGAGTGGTAGGAGGCGCTACGCGGGCGGTCTGCCGCCGACCGTCGCGACCGCTTCGGCCCCCGCCCGGCAGCCCGCCGCCGCGGCCGCCGGGTCGTCCGCTCCGGCGAGGCGGGCCGCGAGGAAACCGCCGGTGAACGCGTCACCCGCCCCCGTCGAGTCGACCGGATCGCGGACCGGCACGGCGGCGACGTGGGCGGTCACCGCGCCCTCGGCGGCCAGCAGGGCGCCCCGGTCGCCGAGGGTGACGACGACCTGGGGGAACTGTCGGCTCAACTTGGCCGCCGCGTCGGCGGGTTCGGGCAGCCCTGTCAGTATCCGGGCCTCGTCCGCGTTGGGCAGCAACAGGTCCATTCCCTCGGTGAATTCCAGGAACCGGTCGACGCCGAGTCCGGCCAGAAATCCCGCGGAGGCGGGGTCCACGCTCACCGGGATGTCCCGCTGCCGGGCCGCCCCGGCCGCGAGCAGGGCCGTCGCGCGGCTCGACGCGCCGAAGAGGAGATAGCCGGAGATGTGGAGATGGGCGATGCCGTCGAGCATCGAGGGCGAGAAGTCGTCGGGGCAGAGGCGCAGTACCGCCCCGCTGTCGGTGAGGAAGGTGCGCTCGGCGGCCCGGTCCACCAGTGCGATGACGGTCGCGGTGGGCGTCTCGGCGTCCACGGCCAGCAGCGGACGTACTCCCGCCCGCTCCAGGGCTTCCCGGTGCCAGGTCGCGGAACCGGCGCCAGCGCGGGCCAGCAGGGTGACGTCCCGGCAGCCCGAACGGGCGGCCCAGCAGGCGGCGTTGGCGCCCGCGCCGCCCGGCAGCGTGCTGATCCGGGCCGCCGTGTCCGTGCCGTGGACGAGCGCCGACGCGTGCCGGGCCACGATGTCCGTGACCACCTCACCGACGACGAGGAGCCCACCGGACGGGGAGCGGTCGCCCGCCTCCGTCACCGTACGGCCGCCGCTGCGATCCGTGCCGCGAGCCGCACATTTCCGCGTACCGCCGCCAAGTTGGCCTCCAGCGACGCGCCTTCGGTCCGCCGCATCAGCTGGTCCAGCAGGAACGGCGTGACGGCCTGCCCCACGATGCCACGCTCCCGGCACGCGTCCAGCGCCTCCGCCAGCACCCGGTCGTGCGTCGCGGGATCCAACTGGTCCTTCTCCGGTACGGGATTGGCGACGATCAACGCGGATTCCGGTCCGCCGAGCGCCTCGCGCGCCCGCATCACCTCCGCCACCTCCTCGGGCGTGCGGACCGTCCAGTCGACCGGCTCGCCCGAGCTGCTGAGATAGAAGCCGGGGAAATACCCGGTGCCGTAGCCGAGGACTCCGACTCCGAGAGTCTCCAGGCGCTGGAGGGTGGCCGGGACGTCGAGGATCGACTTCACTCCCGCGCACACCACGGTGATGCCGGTACGCGCGAGCAGCCGCAGGTCCGCCGACTCGTCCTGGTTCCGCGTCCATTCCCGGTGCACTCCGCCGAGGCCGCCGGTGGCGAAGACGCGCAGACCCGCGCGGGCCGCCAGGAAGGCCGTAGCGGACACCGTCGTCGCCCCGCTCGTGCCCGCCGCCAACGCGGGCGCGAGGTCCCGGTGGCCCAGCTTCCGTATCGCCGGATCACCGGCGACCCGCTCCAACCCCGCCTTGTCCAGGCCCACATGGGCCCGGCCGTCCAGCACGGCGACGGTGGCGGGGACGGCCCCCTCGGAGCGGACGAGCTCCTCCAGTTCCATGGCGACCTGAAGATTGCGGGGGCGCGGCAGACCGTGCGCGATGATCGTCGACTCCAGGGCGACGACGGGGCGCCGGGCGGCGATGGCCGCGCCTGCTTCGTCGGACAGCACCGGTGCGTAGCGCCGGGTGTCGTCCTGCGTGGGGCCGGGGGTGTGCTCGGGCGTCCGCTCCGATGTGTTCTGTGGCATGCCCCATCCCTGTCGCGGGCAGGGCGCCCGCAAACACGGAGTGGCACGCTCCGCGGAACCTCCCCGTCAGCTCCCGCGGCGCCATCCCGCGGTGCTCGTGGGGCGGGCCTGGTGGCGGGGTCTCCGGGGGCGCTCGCTAAGGTGACCGGCCATGACAACACTTGATCAAGCTCCTGCCTCCTTCGTCGTGCACATTCCGGACGCCGAACTGGAACCGGAACCTCTGGATCCGGCACAGATCGTCTCCGGGGACCCCGTCGTGACGGGGAAGGTGCTGTGGGAGTCCGAGGACGGCAAGCAGGTGCGCGGGATCTGGCAGATCACGCCCGGAGTGGTCACCGACACCGAGGCCGATGAGCTGTTCGTGGTCGTCAGCGGGCGGGCGACGGTCGTGGTCGAGGGCGGCGCGACGCTGGAGATCGGGCCGGGGGACGCCTGCGTGCTGCGGGAGGGCGACCGTACGACGTGGACGGTGCACGAGACGCTGCGCAAGGCGTACCACATCAGCCTCTGAGGTCTCTGAGGTCGCTGAAGCTGCTGTGGCTACTGAAGCTGGTGGGGCCGCTTGGGGCCGTTGGAGTTGCTCGGGCCTCTGAAGCCTCTGAAGCCTCTGAAGCCTCGGGGGCCGCCGGTGTTCGCCCCGGCCCTCGGCCCCGCACCTCTAGCCCTCTCGCAGGCCCCGGCGAAGGGCGAGCACGGCCATCGGCAGCAGCAGGCAGGCGCCGATCGCGTTCAGCAGGCCGTAGCCCCATTGGGCGACGATCAGTCCGGCGGCCGCTCCGCCGATGCCCGCCGCCGTGTTCATGGTCAGGTCCGACAGGCCCTGCACGGCGGCGCGGGCCGCCTGCGGCACGGAGTCGGTGAGCAGGGCCGAACCGGCGATCATGCCAGCCGACCAGCCGAGCCCGAGGACGAACAGCCCGGCGGCGGTCTGCCCGTGGCTGGCACCGGCGGTGCCCGCCAGCAGCGCGGCGCAGGCGAGCAGGCCGACCGCCAGGCCGATGACGGCGAGCCGGCCGAGCCGGTCGGACAGCCACCCCATCACCGGCGAGAACGCGTACATGCCCGCGATATGGCCGCTGATGACCAGGCCGATCAGCTGAATGTCCGCACCGTGCCGCCCCAGGTCCACCGGGGTCATGACCATGATCGAAACCATGGCGGTGTGCGACACGACCACGGTCACCAGCGCCAGCCGGGCCATCGGCGCGGCTCGGACGGCGGCGATTCCGGTACGCAGCGAACGCTTCCCGGTGGAGTGGCCGTCGCCCGGGGCCAGCGCCCGCGCCGTGAGCAGCGGATCGGGGCGCAGCAGGACCGCGACCACCAGGGCCGCGAGCAGGAAGATGCCCGCCGCGATGAGGAACGGCCCCGCTGTCTCGGACACCGGCGTACCGCGGAAGAGGCGGCCCGAGGGTGCCGCGATGTTGGGGCCGAGCACCGAACCGATGGTGGTGGCCCAGATGACGGTGGAGATGGCCCGGCCCCGCCGTTCCGGTGCCACGAGATCCGCGGCGGCGAACCGGGCCTGGAGACTGGCCGACGAGCCGGCGCCGAACCCGGCCATGCCGAGCAGGAGCAGCGGAAAGTTCTCCACGACGGTGGCGAGCACCACCAGGCCCGCGCCGAGCGCACCGACCAGATAGGCGAGCACCAGGCCGGGGCGGCGGCCCCGCGAGGTCATCAGCGCGGCCAGCGGCAGCGACAGCAGAGCCGTACCGGCCACCGAGGCGGTCGGGGCGAGACCGGACAGTGCTTCGGAGCCACTCACCTCCGTGGCCAGGACCGGGGCCAGGGCGGTGCCGATGGGCACGCCGAGGCCGCCGAGTATCTGGCTGGCGATGAGCACGGCAGAGGTCCTGCGGCGCAGAGCGGGCAGGTCGGCAGCCGTGACCGGTGGTACCGGGAGGGGCGTCGTCACCGGCGAAGTGTGCCATTTCTCGTACGTGAGTACGAAGACGGCTTCGGTGTGCCTGGCGCGTTCCTTGTCCCGGGTGCGGTCCTTCGCGTACCCCTTCTAGAACAAAGGCTGCGGAAGGACTCCTTCCAGGGCCAGCAGCTGCCGCTTGGTCTCCAGCCCGCCGCCGAAGCCGCCGAGTCCGCCGTCGCTCTCCACCACCCGGTGGCACGGCACCACCACCGGCAGCGGGTTGGAGCCCATGGCCGCCCCCACGGCCTGCGCCGCCCCCGGCTGCCCGACCCGCGCCGCCAGGTCCCCGTACCCGACGACCGTCCCGTACGGCACGCCGGACGCCAGCTCGCGGAGGACCTCCCGGTGGAAACCTGAGGTCAGCGACCAGTCCAGGGGGAGCGTGAATTCCTTCAGCCCGCCCGCGAAGTACGCCGCGAGCTGGCGTATCGGCTCGGCGAGCCGCGCGGAGCCGGGGGTCTGTACCGGCTCCGCGCCGAGCCGCGTGCGCAGCTGCCCGAGCGCCTTCTCCCGGACCGGGGGACCGGCGTGGAAGATCACGCTCACCAGCCCCGTACCGGTGGCTGCGAGCAACAGCGGCCCGATGTCGCTGGGCACGACGGACCACTCCGCGGACTGCTCGTCGCTGTTCATGCCGACCACCGTACGACCGGCCACTGACAACGGCGGATTCGCGGCCGTTCGCAGCCGCCGCACGCCGCTGCTTCGGCCTTACGTTCTGCCGCGTCCGCGTCCGCGTCCGCGTCCGCGTCCGCGTCCGCGTCCGAGCCCGACGCCTGAGGTCAGCGCGTGGCGTCGCGTACGACGTCGGGGTAGTTGGTGATGATGCCGTCGACCCCGAAGCCCTGGACCTTGGCCGCGTTCGCCGCGTCGTTGACGGTCCAGGTGTTCACCCGGAGCGGCTTGCCGTGCGCGCCCTTCAGCGCGTGCACGGCCGCCACGTAGTCCGCGCTGATCGTCGAGTACGAGGGGTTGATCTGGTCGGTGAACGCCGCGTACGACGGCAGATCGGCCACCGCCGGGGTGCCCAGGAAGCCGGTGGTGATGTCGGGGCGGAGCTCGTGCACCTTCTTCACGCTGTCGCCGCCGAAGCTCTGGATGACCAGCTTGTTCCGGACGTGGCCGCGGTCGAGCCAGCCCTCGTGGCGCAGCACCCGCAGGGTTGCCTTCTCGATGCCCGGGTACGCCTCGGGGCTCTTGATCTCCAGCAGCAGCTTCTGGTGGTTCTTCTCGACCCGGTGCAGATACTGCTTGAGCGTCGGCACCCGGGCGCCCGTGAACTGGGTGCCGAACCAGCTGCCCGCGTCCAGTTTGGCGATCTCGGCGGCGGTGAAGTCCTTGACCGCCCAGGGGGCGCGGTCGGGATAGATCTGCTCGGCGTCCGTCGTCCGCTTGAGGTTGGTGTCGTGCATGACGACCAGCTCACCGTCCTTGGTGAGCTGCACATCGTTCTCCACCCAGTCGATGCCCAGGTCGTCCGCGGCGTCGACGGCGGCCAGGGTGTTCTCCGGCGCGTAGGCCGAGGCCCCCCGGTGGGCGAAGACGACCGGGCTGTCGTGCCGGTCGGCGGCCAGTGTCTGGGAGGCGGGAAGCAGCAGGGCGCCGGCGCCGAGCAGAGTGGCGACAGCGGTGGACGTAGTTGCGCTGCGTACGGACACGTGTACTCCTCGCGTCAGAGATGCGGACAGGCAGAGACTTACAGCCGATCACCAACGGAGGACAGGGCACCGATGGCCACAACGTGAACGGAATCTTCGGTACCGGATCGCGGGCCGATTTCCGTGTCGATAAAATGCGGCTCTTATGTTTGTCTGCCGGGCCTCGCCCCATAGGGTCACCCCAACCCGGGCTTCCGTGAAGGGCGTACCAGCATGCAGGGCACAGTGGACGGATTCACCTACGGCCTCGTGACTCCGGTCGTGGCTTTCGCCATGGCCTGCCTCGGTGCCGCGCTGGGACTGCGCTGTACGACCCGGTCATTGCGGACGGAACGCTCCTTCAAGGCCGGCTGGCTCGGACTGGGCGCCACCTCCATCGGCTCCGGTATCTGGACCATGCATTTCGTCGCCATGATGGGTTTCACCGTCGAAGGGGCACCGATCGCCTTCGACAAGGCCCTCACCTTCGCGAGCCTCGCCGTGGCGATCGTGATGGTCGGCATCGGCATTTTCATTGTCGGCTACCGAGGCGCGACGCGCATGGCGTTGATCACCGGCGGCACGATCACCGGCCTCGGTGTGGCCTCCATGCACTACCTCGGCATGGCCGGAATGCGGCTGCGGGGACAGTTCACGTACGACACGGTCACCGTGTCCCTCTCCGTCGTGATCGCCGTGGTGGCCGCGACGGCCGCGCTCTGGGCGGCCGTCTCCGTCCACGGCTTCGCGGCCAGCCTCGGCGCGAGCCTGGCCATGGGGGTGGCGGTGAGCGGAATGCACTACACCGGCATGGCCGCGCTCGATGTCCACCTGCATGCCGACGCCGACTCGGGCGCCCTGGCCGGTGACACCCCCGCCACCCTGATCATCCCGATGCTCATCGGCCCCGCCTGTTTCCTGCTCCTGGCCGGGGTGGTCGTGATGTTCGACCCGCTGGTGGTCATGGGGGAGCCCGACCGGGACGACCCGCGGGGCGACCGTGGCGCACGCGGCGACGGCCGGCCCCGGACCATGCCCGTCCAGCGGCAGCGCGCGACCCACGAGACCCCCGCCCGCAGGGCGACCCGGCCCCCGCGCTACCGGTGATCCGACCCCGTTGTCAGTGGGGGGTCGTACGGTGGTTGCATGCGGCCCGTTTCGAAGATCGAACGTTCGGTGGCGCCTTTCGAGGTCGTCAGCTCCTACCAGCCCAGTGGCGACCAGCCGGCGGCCATCGCCGAGCTGGAGCGGCGTATCCGCGCGGATGAGAAGGACGTGGTCCTGCTCGGCGCGACCGGCACCGGCAAGTCGGCGACCACCGCGTGGATGATCGAGAAGCTGCAGCGCCCCACCCTGGTGATGGCGCCGAACAAGACCCTCGCCGCCCAGCTGGCCAACGAGTTCCGCGAGCTGCTGCCCAACAACGCCGTCGAGTACTTCGTCTCGTACTACGACTACTACCAGCCCGAGGCGTACGTACCGCAGTCGGACACCTACATCGAGAAGGACTCCTCGATCAACGAGGAGGTCGAGCGGCTGCGCCACTCCGCGACGAACTCGCTGCTCACCCGCCGTGACGTCATCGTGGTCGCCTCCGTCTCCTGCATCTACGGCCTCGGTACGCCCCAGGAGTACGTGGACCGGATGGTCCAGCTCAAGGTCGGCGAGGAGATCGACCGCGACCAGCTGCTGCGCCGGTTCGTCGAGATGCAGTACAGCCGCAACGACCTGGCGTTCACCCGCGGCACCTTCCGGGTGCGCGGCGACACGATCGAGATCTTCCCGGTCTACGAGGAGCTCGCCGTCCGCATCGAGATGTTCGGCGACGAGATCGAGGCGCTCTCCACCCTCCACCCGCTCACCGGCGAGGTCATCAGCGAGGACCAGTCGCTCCACGTGTTCCCCGCCAGCCACTACGTCGCGGGACCCGAGCGCATGGAGAAGGCGGTCGGCGGCATCGAACGGGAGCTGGAACAGCGCCTGGCCGAGCTGGAGAAGCAGGGCAAGATGCTGGAGGCCCAGCGGCTGCGCATGCGCACGACGTACGACATCGAGATGCTCCGCCAGATCGGCACCTGTTCGGGCGTCGAGAACTACTCGATGCACTTCGACGACCGTGCCCCCGGCACCGCCCCCAACACCCTCCTCGACTACTTCCCCGAGGACTTCCTTCTCGTCCTCGACGAGTCGCACGTCACGGTGCCGCAGATCGGCGCGATGTACGAAGGGGACGCCTCCCGCAAACGGACTCTCGTCGACCACGGTTTCCGGCTGCCCTCGGCCATGGACAACCGCCCGCTGAAGTGGGAGGAGTTCCTGAAGCGCATCGACCAGACCGTCTATCTCTCCGCCACCCCGGGGAAGTACGAGCTCTCGCGCGGCGACGGCTTCGTGGAGCAGATCATCCGCCCCACCGGCCTCATCGACCCCGAGGTCGTCGTCAAGCCCACCGAGGGCCAGATCGACGACCTGGTGCACGAGATCCGCAAGCGCACCGAGCGGGACGAGCGGGTCCTGGTGACCACCCTCACCAAGAAGATGTCCGAGGACCTCACGGACTACTTCCTGGAGCTGGGCATCCAGGTCCGCTATCTGCACAGCGACGTCGACACGCTGCGCCGTATCGAGCTCCTGCGTGAACTGCGCTCCGGTGAGTACGACGTCCTGGTCGGGATCAACCTCCTGCGCGAGGGCCTCGACCTGCCCGAGGTCTCACTGGTGGCCATCCTCGACGCGGACAAGCAGGGCTTCCTGCGCTCCGGCACCTCGCTCATCCAGACCATCGGACGTGCGGCTCGTAACGTGTCCGGCCAGGTCCATATGTACGCGGACAAGATCACCCCGGCGATGGCGCAGGCCATCGACGAGACCAACCGCCGCCGCGAGAAGCAGATCGCGTACAACACCGAGCGCGGCATCGATCCGCAGCCGCTGCGCAAGAAGATCAACGACATCGTCGCGACCATCGCCCGCGAGGAGGTCGACACCGAGCAGCTCCTCGGCAGCGGCTATCGCCAGACGAAGGGCGCCAAGGCCCCGGTTCCGGCGCTCGGCGGAAAGGCGGCCAAGGGCGGCGCCCCGGGCAGGGCCACGTCGAACGGTGCGGTGGTCAGCGACCGGCCCGCCACCGAACTGGCCGGAATCATCGAGGAGATGACCGACCGGATGCGGGCGGCCGCCGCCGACCTGCAATTCGAGGTGGCAGCCCGACTGCGCGACGAGGTGGGCGAGTTGAAGAAGGAACTGCGCCAGATGAAGGAGGCGGGCCTCGCCTGAACCGGGCGTACCCGGTGTGTTGCAAGAACGACACAAAGACGGCGTGAACCTGCTGCCGTCCGGCGAGAACTGCGTAGTGTGCGAGGAAACCGCACACGGACGGATGCGGGGCAAATGCGGAGAGGGGACAGCGCGTGACGGTCAATATGACCAAGGGCCAGGCCATCAGCCTGCAGAAGAGCGACGGGGGGACCCTGACCGCGGTACGGATGGGGCTCGGCTGGCAGGCGGCCCCGCGCCGCGGACTGTTCGGCTCACGCACCCGGGAGATCGACCTGGATGCCTCGGCCGTACTGTTCGCCGACAAGCAGCCCATCGACGTCGTGTTCTTCCGGCACCTCGTCAGCGACGACGGCTCGGTCAAGCACACCGGCGACAACCTGGTCGGCGGCGCCGGTTCGGGCGGCGACGACGAGGCGATCCTCGTCGACCTCCAGCGCATCCCGGTCCACATCGACCAGATCGTCTTCACGGTGAACTCCTTCACCGGGCAGACGTTCCAGGAGGTGCAGAACGCCTTCTGCCGCATCGTCGACGAGACCAACGGCCAGGAGCTCGCCCGGTACACACTCGACGGCGGCGGCCAGTACACCGCCCAGATCATGGCGAAGGTGCACCGCGCGGGGAGCGGCTGGCAGATGACGGCCCTCGGCAACCCGGCCAACGGCCGCACCTTCCAGGACCTGATGCCCTCGATCCTGCCGCACCTGTAGGCGCGACAGCACCTGGTCCACATCGGTACGAGCAGCTCCCGGAGGCACCCGCCGCCGGGAGCTGCACCGCATCGCACGACACCGCGACGGGCGCCGGACACCGAACGCGCCCGTCCGGCGGACACACCGCGCAGCGGCGGCACCACCACCGAGCAACAGCCGGGCACCACCGCACAGCTGAGCAGCACCGCACAGCCGGGCAGCACCGCTGAGCGGCATCACCGCAGGAAAATCGTCGAGGGGGACAGGGCAGCAATGACGGCCGAACTGGTCCGGGGGCAGAATCACACCTTGCCCCAGACCCGTCTGGAGATCCGGGTATCGGCGGGCTCACCCGTCGTGGCCGGAGCCACCCTCGGCGACGAACGGGGCACGGTGCACGGCATCGAGTGGATCGCCCACCCCGGATCGCCGCAGCTCCCCGGGCTCGAAGTGTCCAAGCAGGCCGCCGCCGACCACCGGCTCGCCGTCGACCTCGAGGCCCTGCCCGACGCGGTGCACCGCGTCACCGTGCTGCTGGCCCTGCCGATGGGCGTCGGCGGCCCGGTCAGGTTCGGCGCGGTCGCCGCGCCCTTCGTCGCCGTCACCGGGCTCGACGGCACCGAGATCGCCACCTTCACGCTCACCGGCCTGGACGCCGAGTCCGCGGTCAGCGCCCTGGAGCTCTACCGCAGACAAGGGGTCTGGAAGGTTCGCGCCGTCGGCCAGGGATACGCAGACGGGCTCGCCGAGATGCTCGCGGACCAGGGTGTGGCCCGTGCGGCGGAGCTGGCCGGTTCGATCCAGGAAGCGGTCGCCCGAGGCATGGCCCGCTCGGTGGCTCCACCGCCGCCGCGCGCTCCGGACGGCGACCGGGTACGGCCCGGCGCGGGGACCGCGTCGGCCCCGGCCGACCGGGAGCCGCCCGCGCCCCCGGCCGCCCGGCCCCCCGAGCCGCTGACCGACCCCGCCGCGGCCGACACCACCACGACCGCGGCCGCCGCGTCCGCGCCCGGCGCCACGGGGGGTGCCACGGTGGGCGGCCCCATCAACTACGCACACCCGCGCCGCCGGAGCGCCGCGCCCCCGCCGCCCCCGCCCGCGGCACCCCCGGCCCCGCCGGGACAGGCCGCGCTGCCCGTCGCCGGTGACGCGAGCGGCTGGTCCATGGACGAACGCCTCTACAACCAGATCTGGGGCATGTTCGAGGACCTGGCCCGCGCCACCGCCGCCTACCGCAGCGCCGTGGACTTCGCCGAGTCCCGTATGGAGCAGGAGCTCGACCGGACCCTGTCCGACCCGCGCAACCGGATCGGCGGCGCGGGCGACCGGGCCCGAGAGGAGGCCCGCGCCAAACGCGACGAGCTGACCACCCGGGCGCGCGAGGCCCTGGACCGCGACCTCGCCCAGCTCGCCGCCGAGTCCGCCGTGGTGGAGCCCGCGCTCCCCGCCGCCTACGCGGGCTGGGACAACCCCGTCTGGCACGCCCACCGCGTCCCGATGGAGATGCCGATGGCCCTGCGCATCGGCGACCTCCATCTGCCCGAACGCCCCGACCTGCGCATCCCGCTGCTCGTACGGCTTCCCCTGGAGCGCGGCATCTGGATCGACAGCGGCCGCACGGCCTCCGAGGCGGCCGCGCTGATGGACACCGACGAGCTGCGCCGCCTCGCCATGGAGACCGCGGTCGTCCACGCCGCCCGCATGCTTGCCGTCCACCCCACCGGGGAGTTCTCGGTGCACGTCATCGATCCGGCGGGCTCGGCTGCCGGGGCGCTCGCGCCCCTGGTCGGTGCGGCGGTCCTCACCGGGCCGCCCGCCGCCGGACCCGGGGGAGTGGCCTCGGTGCTCGCCCACCTCACCCGGCGCGTGGACCTGGTGCAGATGGCGGTCAGGGCCGGTGCCGCCGACTCGCTGCCGCCCGACCTGGACACCGGTGAGCAGCTCCTCATCGTCAACGACTTCCCGCACGGCTTCGACGACCGGGCCGTGACCCAGTTGCGCTACCTCGCCGACGAGGGCCCCTCGGTCGGGGTGCATCTGCTGATGGTCGCGGACCGGGAGGACGCCGGCGCGTACGGCCCGGTCCTCGACCCGCTGTGGCGCTCCCTGCTGCGGATCACCCCCGTGGCCGACAACCATCTCGCCGATCCCTGGGTCGGCCATGCCTGGACGTACGAACCGCCGGGGCTTCCGCCGGGCAGCCGAGTCCTGGAACGGGTGCTCGCCGCCGTGGCCGCCGCCCGCCGCACCGGTGGCCGCTGAGTCCCGCCTCCCGGCCGCCGGGCCTCCCGAAGCCGGCCGTTGAGCCTCCCTTCACGGCCGCTGTTCCCGTCCCTCAAGCGGGATTCGTGCGGCTCTGACCTGCCGTTTTGGCGGTTCCTTTACCCTTCCCTTTACCTTTTCTTGGTGTTACCTGTACTGTTCTTAGAACGGAGGGGAGTACTCCCATACGCGACGTTCCCGTCAGTACGGACTGTGACCGGTCCCGGGGCGTCGGCCAGGCGCGCATCCCGTGCGCTCAGGTGGAAGAGACCTCCGGCAGCGACGACGCTGATCAGTAGCCGTAGCGAACTGCCGGAGGCGCAGTGGACGTTTCATGGACCCTTTGGGCGCTGACCATTTTTGGTCTGTGCGCCTTGATCGCCGTCGACTTCTTCATCGGGCGCAAGCCCCATGACGTGTCGACCAAAGAAGCGGGAATCTGGACCATCGTCTGGATCACGCTGGCCGTCCTCTTCGGACTGGGCCTGCTGGTCTTCGGCGAGAGCCAGGCCTCCGGCGAGTTCTTCGCCGGCTTCATCACCGAGAAGTCGCTCAGTGTCGACAATCTCTTCGTCTTCGTCCTGATCATGGCGAAGTTCTCGGTGCCGTCCCACCTTCAGCAGCGTGTGCTGCTCATCGGCGTGCTGATCGCGCTGGTACTGCGAGCGATCTTCATCGCCGCCGGTGCCGCCGTCATCGCCAACTTCTCGTGGGTCTTCTACATCTTCGGCGCGTTCCTGATCTACACCGCCTGGAAGCTCATCCAGGAGGCGCGGGCCGGCGACGAGGAAGAGGACTTCGAGGAGAACCGACTCCTCAAGTCGATCGAGCACCGCTTCGGTGTCGCCGACAAGTACCACGGCACCAAGCTCTTCATCAGGAACAACGGCAAGCGCGTCCTGACCCCCCTGATGGTGGTCATGCTCGCCATCGGCACCACCGATGTGCTCTTCGCGCTGGACTCCATCCCGGCGATCTTCGGCCTGACCCAGGACCCGTACATCGTCTTCACCGCCAACGCCTTCGCCCTGATGGGGCTGCGCCAGCTGTACTTCCTCATCGGCGGTCTGCTGAAGAAGCTGGTCCACCTCAGCTACGGCCTCTCGGTGATCCTCGGCTTCATCGGCGTCAAGCTGGTGCTGCACGCGCTGCACGAGTCCGGGGTGCATGTCCCCGAGATCTCCATCCCGTTCTCGCTCTCCGTCATCTGCGGCGTGCTGGTGATCACCACGATCACCAGCCTCATCGCCAACAAGAAGCAGGAAGCGGCGAAGGCGGCGCAGGCGGCCGAGCCGACCGAGTCGACCGACGAGGAGACCAAGAGCATCTCCGGCTGAAGTCACTGAGCCTGAGCCACCGGCCGGGGTGTGTGCGGACTTGTCCGCCCGCCCCGGCCGGTGGGCGTACGGGGCCGGGGAGGCGCGGACGCTCCCCCCGGCCTGTCGGCAACGACGGTCACGGGGCGTCCGCAGGGTCACCCAGGGCGTCCGCGGGGTCACCCGTCACGCAGGCGGGTCACCAGCCGCGGGCGCGCCACCCGGGCAGCTGCGGACGCTCGTCGCCGAGCGTGGTGTCGTACCCGTGCCCGGGATAGACCCAGGTCTCGTCGGGCAGCCGGTCGAACAGCTTGGTCTCCACATCATGGAGCAGGCTCGCGAACGCAGCCGGGTCCTTGCGTGTATTGCCGACCCCGCCGGGGAAGAGGCAGTCCCCGGTGAACAGGTGCGGAGCCCCGTGCGGGTCGTCGTAGACCAGGGCGATGGAGCCCGGCGTGTGGCCGGTCAGATGGCGGGCGGTCAGCGAGACCCGGCCGACGCGGATCGTGTCGTTGTCCTCGACGAGTACATCGGTCGGGACCGGGATGCCCTCGGCGTCGTACCGGCCCGCGTACGTACGCGCTCCGGTGGCCGCCACCACCTCGCCCAGTGCCTGCCAGTGGTCGCCGTGCTGATGGGTCGTGACGACGGACGCGATGCCGTCGTCACCGATCAGCCCGAGCAGGGTCCGCGCCTCGGCGGCGGCGTCGATCAGGAGCTGCTCGCCGGTGGCCCGGCAGCGCAGCAGATACGCGTTGTTGTTCATCTGGCCGACGGCGACCTTGGAGATCATCAGATCCGTCAGCTCGTGCACATCCGCAGGTCCGCCGACCTTGACCGCTCCGCTGTACGTCATACGGCCCAGCCTATAGCGGCGGCAGCGCGGGCAGCGGGCCGTTCAGCACGGTCAGCGCGGAGCCGTCGCGGCGCCCGCAGAGCCAGCCGAGCAGTTCGGCCGCCGGACCCCGAACGGCTGTCGGTCCGCCCTCCGCGCCGCCGCCCGTCGACCAGTCGCGGCCGTCCTCGTCGGTCACGGTGGTGGCCACCACGTCGGGGTGCCCGGCGAAGCGGTCGGTGAGGAACGCGATCTCCCGGGTCACGAACTCCTCCGGCAGGTCCTCCAGCTCGTAGCCGATGCCCAGGTCGACCTGGTGCAGCTCCAGCTCGATCCGGCGGCGGAAGGGGACCCGGGACGCCGAGTCCGTCACCCCGTTGCGCAGGGTGACCGTACGGGACCAGTCGGCCGGTCCAGCGGCCGCCGCGAGGAAGCGGGCCCCGCTGTCGCGGAGGTCGGCCAGCTGTTCGGCGAGCGGGCGGGGGGCGTCGCGGGCGATGTCGTGGTCCCGGGTTTCGCTGCTCGCGTACATCGGCAGGCCCCGGAGAACATTTGCCAGCGCGTCGGCGTTACGTGACAGGTGGGCCAGTACATGGCCCCGGCTCCAGCCGGGCAACCGTGACGGCTCGGCGACAGCGGCGTTGTCCCATTTGCCCGCTGCGGCGAGCAGTCGTTCGGTCGCTTCGCGTACAGCTTCCAGGTCGCGCGCATGATCAATCATGAGGCCGAGCCTAGCTTCGCCACTCATTCGGGTGAAGGAGTTCAGGGCCGACCGTAAATCGAATGCGCGTGCTATACGCTCGGAGTCGAAAGCCTCATACATCGCTGTGGCGCCCCCCATACCCTGGGAGGGGGGCTCAGTTCCCCCGCTTCTCTCAAGAAAGGTGCGGACCGGCGTGGCCGACCGTCTCATCGTCCGTGGCGCGCGCGAGCACAACCTCAAGAACGTCTCGCTCGACCTCCCCCGCGACTCCCTCATCGTCTTCACCGGGCTCTCCGGGTCGGGCAAGTCGTCCCTCGCGTTCGACACGATCTTCGCCGAGGGCCAGCGGCGCTACGTGGAGTCCCTCTCCTCGTACGCCCGGCAGTTCCTCGGTCAGATGGACAAGCCGGACGTCGACTTCATCGAGGGCCTCTCGCCCGCTGTCTCCATCGACCAGAAGTCGACCTCGCGCAACCCGCGCTCGACGGTCGGCACGATCACCGAGGTCTACGACTACCTCCGGCTGCTCTTCGCCCGGATCGGCAAGCCGCACTGTCCGGAGTGCGGGCGGCCCATCTCCCGCCAGTCGCCGCAGGCCATCGTCGACAAGGTGCTCGGACTGCCCGAGGGCAGCCGCTTCCAGGTGCTCTCGCCGCTGGTGCGCGAGCGCAAGGGCGAGTTCGTCGACCTCTTCGCCGACCTCCAGACCAAGGGCTACAGCCGGGCCAGGGTCGACGGCACGACCATCCAGCTCTCCGAGCCGCCCACGCTGAAGAAGCAGGAGAAGCACACCATCGAGGTGGTCGTCGACCGCCTCACTGTGAAGGACAGCGCCAAGCGCCGGCTGACCGACTCGGTCGAGACCGCGCTCGGACTCTCCGGCGGCATGGTCGTGCTCGACTTCGTCGACCTCCCCGAGGACGACCCCGAGCGTGAGCGGATGTACTCCGAGCACCTCTACTGCCCGTACGACGACCTCTCCTTCGAGGAGATGGAGCCCCGCTCCTTCTCCTTCAACTCGCCCTTCGGCGCCTGCCCCGACTGCACGGGCATCGGTACGCGCATGGAGGTCGACCCGGAGTTGATCGTTCCGGACGAGGACAAGTCCCTCGACGAGGGAGCGATCCACCCCTGGTCGCACGGCCACACCAAGGAGTACTTCGGGCGGCTGATCGGCGCACTCTCCGAAGCCCTCGGATTCCGTACGGACATCCCCTGGGCCGGGCTGCCGCAGCGCGCCAAGAAGGCCCTGCTCTTCGGCCACAAGATCCAGACCGAGGTGCGCTACCGCAACCGGTACGGCCGCGAGCGCGCCTACACGACCCCCGCCTTCGAAGGCGCGGTGCAGTTCGTGAAGCGGCGCCACTCCGAGGCCGAGAGCGACTCCAGCCGTGAGCGCTTCGAGGGCTACATGCGCGAGGTGCCCTGCCCGACCTGTGAGGGCACGCGGCTCAAGCCGATCGTGCTCGCGGTGACGGTGATGGAGAAGTCCATCGCCCAGGTCTCCGCGATGTCGATCAGCGAATGCGCCGAGTTCCTCGGCCGGATGAAGCTGAACGCCCGCGACAAGAAGATCGCCGAGCGGGTGCTCAAGGAGGTCAACGAGCGGCTGAGGTTCCTCGTCGACGTCGGCCTCGACTACCTCTCGCTCAACCGGGCCGCGGGCACCCTGTCCGGCGGCGAGGCCCAGCGCATCCGGCTCGCCACGCAGATCGGCTCCGGCCTGGTCGGTGTGCTGTACGTCCTGGACGAGCCGTCCATCGGCCTCCACCAGCGGGACAACCACCGTCTGATCGAGACCCTGGTCCGGCTCCGCGACATGGGCAACACCCTCATCGTGGTCGAGCACGACGAGGACACCATCAAGGTCGCCGACTGGGTCGTCGACATCGGCCCCGGCGCCGGTGAGCACGGCGGCAAGGTGGTCCACTCCGGCTCGCTCAAGGAGTTGCTGGCCAACAAGGAGTCGATCACCGGCCAGTATCTGTCCGGCAAGCGGGCGATCGCGATGCCCGACATCCGGCGCCCGATCGACCCCGGCCGCCGCCTCACGGTGCACGGGGCCCGGGAGAACAACCTCCAGGACATCGACGTGTCCTTCCCGCTCGGCGTCCTCACGGCCGTCACGGGTGTCTCGGGGTCCGGAAAGTCGACCCTGGTCAACGACATCCTCTACACCCACCTGGCCCGCGAGCTGAACGGTGCCAAGTCGGTCCCCGGCCGGCACACCCGGGTCGACGGGGACGACCTGGTCGACAAGGTGGTGCACGTCGACCAGTCGCCGATCGGCCGTACGCCCCGGTCCAACCCGGCCACGTACACCGGAGTCTTCGACCATGTCCGCCGGCTGTTCGCCGAGACGATGGAGGCGAAGGTGCGCGGCTATCTGCCGGGCCGCTTCTCCTTCAACGTCAAGGGCGGCCGCTGCGAGAACTGCTCCGGCGACGGCACCATCAAGATCGAGATGAACTTCCTGCCCGATGTGTACGTCCCGTGCGAGGTCTGCCACGGAGCGCGCTACAACCGGGAGACCCTGGAGGTCCACTACAAGGGCAAGTCCATCGCCGAGGTGCTGGACATGCCGATCGAGGAGGGTCTGGAGTTCTTCGAGGCCGTCCCGACGATCGCCCGCCACCTCCGTACGCTCAATGAGGTGGGCCTCGGATACGTCAGGCTCGGACAGTCCGCGCCGACGCTCTCCGGCGGTGAGGCCCAGCGTGTGAAGCTGGCGAGCGAGCTCCAGAAGCGCTCCACCGGCCGCACGGTCTACGTCCTGGACGAGCCGACCACCGGTCTGCACTTCGAGGACATCAGCAAGCTGATCAAGGTGCTCTCCGGCCTGGTCGACAAGGGCAACACGGTGATCGTCATCGAGCACAACCTCGATGTCATCAAGACCGCGGACTGGGTCATCGACATGGGCCCCGAAGGGGGCAACGGCGGCGGTCTGGTCGTCGCCGAGGGCACCCCTGAGAAGGTCGCCTCGGTGCCCGCCAGCCACACCGGCAAGTTCCTCCAGGGCATCCTGGACGCGGACCGGATCAGTGAGGCGGCACTGCCCACGGCCCGTAAGCCGGTCCGCAGGACGGCGGCCAAGAAGACGGTCGCGGCGAAGGCCGCCCCGGCCGCCCGGAAGTCGGCCGCCGCCACCGGCACGGCCAAGGCCACCAAGGCCGCCAAGTCGGCCAAGAGCACAGCGACGGCCAAGAGCACGACGACGGCCAAGAGCGCGGCGGCGAAGAAGACGACCCGCGCCCGCAAGGCGTGACCGCCCTGCCGCGCTGATGTCGTGCTGACGGTGGCGGCCCCCGATCCGGGGGCCACCACCGTCGTGCTCCGAGCCAGGACCGGCCCGGCCGCAGGCCCGCCGATCTCCGCCGGTATCGTCGTTTCTGTCACCGGGAGCGTCGGCCACTGTGGTCCGGGTACGCCCGGCGACCGCCCGCACCACCTCCGAAGACCGACCCGTGGAGATACGCATGCCCGGCCAGCCCGCCGCCCGCCGTACCGTGCTGAAGGGTGCCGCTCTCGCCGGTGCCGCCGGGCTGGGCGTGGCCGCCTGCTCGACCGATTCCAAGCTCGGCCACGCGGAGACGCCCACGCCGACCGCGCCCGTCGACCTCGGCGCCGCGTCCGAGGTCCCGGTCGGCGGTGCCAAGCTCTACCGCGAGCAGCGCCTCGTCGTGAGCTGCCCGGCGAAGGGCCAGTACAAGGCGTTCAGCGCACAGTGCACCCACGGGGGCTGCGTCCTGGACAAGGTCGAGGGCACCGAGGGCCACTGCCCCTGTCACGGCAGCCGCTTCGACATGACCACCGGCAAGGCGATCCACGGACCGGCCACCGTGCCGCTGCCCTCCGTCCCGGTCACGGCCGAGGGCGGAAAGCTCGTCGCGGGCCCCGAAGCCTGACGCTCCGGTACCGGCACACGAACAGGTACCGGCACGCGCACCGGCACCGGCACGCGTACCGGGCACTGGCACGCACAGGCACCAGCACCGGGGCAGTGGCACAGGAACCGCTCCCGGCAGGGGCTACTCCCAGTCCCAGTCGATCCCGACGAGACCGGGCCGTACCCCCTGCTCCACCAGATGTACGGTCCGGTGCCTGCCGGTGACGGTCAGGTCGGTCCGGGCGCCGCGTGCCGCTCCCGCCGACGCCTGGACGAAGCGCCGGCACCGTACCGGCAGCGCCGCCTCGTCGAAGCGGATCTGGAGCACGTACTGCCCGCCGCCGAAGGTGAAGCCGCGCACATACTCACCGCAGGGCTCACCCGTACCGTCGTCGAAGGCGTAGCCGAAGAGGTACGTCTCACCGGCCCGCAGCCGGGTGTCGAAGAGCAGCTCCGCCACGAGCACCCCCGTCCCCCGGTCCCAGCGGACCCGGCCGGTCCGGCAGTTCTCCCGGGCCCGTACGGTGATCCGCGACGGCTCGCAGCCCGGATCGCCCCGGTAGACCGCGAGGTAGCGGTCGACCCCGTCGCGATGCGCCCGCACGACGTGCTGCGAGTCGCGGCCCGCCATCTCCCGGCCCGCCCCTATCCGGACCCGCTCCTGATGCCCCACGGTGTGCAGCCCGCCGTCCACCGGTGACTCCATCGCCGCCAGCAGCCGCTCCACCGCACCCGACGCCTCCATCAGCGAGCGGTACGAGCGCGCCGCCGGGCGCTCGGAGTCCGCGGGTACGTCCCCGGTCCCCAGCAGCCGCAGCAGCGAGTTCTCCGGCAGCGCGAGAACGGCCTCCAGGGCCTGCACGGCACGCAGCGACTCGGCGCGCCGGGGGCGGCGCGCGCCCTGCTGCCAGTAGCTGAGGCTCGTCACCCCGACCTTGATGCCCCGGTGCGCGAGGTGGTGCTGGACCCGCTGGAGCGGCAGCCCGCGCACGGACAGGGCGGTGCGGAGGGCCAGATGGAAGGGGCCGGTGTGCAGCACCTGGGCGAGTTCGGTCTCGGTGTGCCGCATGTCGGGCCTCCGGTGAACGTTCACGACGGGGAGCGGGGACATCACCCGGGTGGGAGCGGGGGGCCAGGTGACCGGGGCGGGACTGTTCACACATCCGTCGCGCCGTTCACACCGTGATGTCACCCCGCATTGAAGCGTGTTGACCGGTTCCGGACAACGGTCGATGCTCCTGAACAGCGTCCGGACGCGCTCCTCCGATCCCACCCCCCCCCGCCATGGGAGGAACGCCATGCGCAACCGAAGAATCAGGCCGGGAAGGTTCCCGTTCACGGCACTCCTGGCCGCCGTGCTCCTCGCCGTGCCGGCGGCGACCGCCACCGCCGCCCAGACTCCGGCCGTCACGTCGGACAGCAGCGCCGTCGCCGCCACCCAGCGGCTGAACATCACCATGCAGGCCCAGCAGAAGACCAACTGGTGCTGGGCGGGCGCGGGCAACACCATCGCCACCTGGTTCGGGCGGAACTACTCCCAGAACCAGTTCTGCAATGCCGCCTTCAACCGGGCCCAGGGCTACGAGTGCCCCAACTCGCAGGCCACGCTGGGCAATGTCCAGGACGGTCTGTCCTGGGCGGGCGTCAACCCCGGTTCGTACGTCACGGGCTACCTGCGCTACGCGACGGTGCAGGGCGAGATATCCGCCGGCCGCCCCGTCGAGACACGCATCCAGTGGTCCTCCGGCGGCGGGCACATGCACGTCCTGTACGGCTACGACGACGCCAGCAGCTGGGTCTACTGGGGCGACCCCTGGCCCTCCAGCAACCGCTACAACTGGGCCTCGCACGCCTGGTACGTGAACAACAACGAGTTCTCCTGGACCCACTCGCTGTACCGGATCGGGGCGTGACGGCATGACTTCCACGACCCGGCGCATCGTCACGGCCACCGCGCTCACCGGCGCCGCCCTGTTCGCCGCCGCCTCTCCCCAGGCGGTCGCGGACGGCGGACCGGCGGCGCGCCCGGCCCCCACCGCGCCCGCCTTCGCCGCCCCCACCCTCACCGCCCCGGCCCTGGCGGCGGCCCACGAGGCGGCTGCCTCGGCCTCCACCCTGGACACCCTGTCCCGGTTCTTCGCCAGGGAGGGCGCGGTCACCCGGGCGGCGGCCGCACCACGGATCGAGGGAGCGGCCGTCCCCGTACGCACGCTCTCCGCGGACTTCGTCGCCGGGAAACCGGGGGCCGCCCTCAGCACGCTCGACTACCTCGCCTCCACCGCGGTCTCCTCAAACGGGCAGAAGGCGTCCCTGTGGACCGTCCCGAAGGCGGGCCGGGGCGCCGACTGGCAGGTGGTGAACATAGCCACCGGCGACGACGAGGCGCGCTACACCGCGGCGGGCGCCCGCAAGCTCCCCGGCGGCACCGTGTTCCGGGAGCCGCAGATCGACGCCTGGTACGTCCACAAGGCGAACAGGGTGCTCCCGCTGGACGAGGACGCCGCCGGGGCGGTCGGGGCCGCAGGAACCACGCTGAGCGCCTACGGGAACCGGGTGCGGGAGGCATACGGGGACAAGCTCCCGGATTCCGGCTACGCCCGCTCCGGCAAGGCGGGCGGCTACGGACCCGACGCGGCGACGGGCTCCGGCCCTGACGCGGCGACGGGCTCCGGACCCGCGCCGGGACCTGCCGCGGGTCCCGGATCCGGACCGGTCATGGCCGCCACCGCGGCCGGTGCCCCGGACACCGCCGCCGACGGGGCCCTGAGCGCCACCGCGGCCGTCGCCGGAGCGGGGGCCCTGCTGGCCCTGGCACTCTGCGGCGTCACCGCGGCCCGCCGCCACCGCCGTACCCGGGAAACCCCCGCGTCCGGCGCCTGACCGGCTCCACCGGTCCGCGCTCCGGGGTGTGCGCACCTCACCCGCACCCCGGAGCGCGGCACCACCCTCGGCGAGGGCCCGTTGTCACACTCCGCAAGTAGGGTGTGAGACATGGCAGACCCCTCCAGCTACCGCCCCAAGCCGGGACAGATCCCCGACTCCCCGGGGGTCTACAAGTTCCGCGACGAGCACCGCCGGGTGATCTACGTCGGGAAGGCGAAGAACCTGCGCCAGCGCCTGGCCAACTACTTCCAGGACCTTGCCGGTCTGCACCCGCGTACCCGCACGATGGTCACGACGGCCGCCTCCGTCGAATGGACCGTCGTCTCCACCGAGGTCGAGGCGCTCCAGCTGGAGTACTCCTGGATCAAGGAGTTCGACCCCCGGTTCAACGTCAAGTACCGCGACGACAAGAGCTATCCCTATCTCGCGGTCACACTCAACGAGGACTTCCCGCGGGTCCAGGTCATGCGCGGCGCCAAGAAGAAGGGCGTGCGCTACTTCGGTCCGTACGGGCACGCGTGGGCGATCCGCGAGACCGTCGACCTGATGCTCCGCGTCTTCCCCGTCCGTACGTGCTCCGCGGGCGTGTTCAAGAACGCCGCCAGGACCGGCCGTCCCTGTCTCCTCGGCTACATCGGCAAGTGCTCGGCCCCCTGCGTCGGCCGGGTCACCCCCGAGGAGCACCGCGAACTGGCCGAGGACTTCTGCGACTTCATGGCCGGCCGGACGGGGACGTACATCCGCCGGCTGGAGAAGGACATGATGGCGGCGGCGGAGGAGATGGAGTACGAGCGGGCCGCCCGGCTCCGCGACGACGCCGAGGCGCTCAAGCGGGCCATGGAGAAGAGCGCCGTCGTCCTCGCCGACGCCACCGACGCCGACCTGATCGCCGTCGCCGAGGACGAGCTGGAAGCGGCCGTCCAGATCTTCCACGTCCGCGGCGGCCGGGTGCGCGGCCAGCGCGGCTGGGTCACGGACAAGGTCGAGGCGGTCGACACCTCGGGCCTGGTCGAGCACGCCCTCCAGCAGCTGTACGGCGAGGAGACGGGTGACTCGGTCCCCAAGGAGGTCCTGGTACCGGCCCTCCCCGAGGAGACCGAAGCGGTGGCCCAGTGGCTCGCCGACCGCCGGGGCTCCCAGGTCAGCCTGCGCATTCCGCAGCGCGGGGACAAGAAGGACCTGATGGCCACCGTCCAGCGCAACGCCCAGCAGGCGCTCGGACTGCACAAGACCAAGCGCGCCTCCGACCTGACGACCCGCTCCCGTGCCCTGGAGGAGATCACCGAGGCGCTCGGCCTCGACACGGCGCCCCTGCGCATCGAGTGCTACGACATCTCCCATCTCCAGGGCGACGACGTGGTGGCGTCCATGGTGGTCTTCGAGGACGGGCTCGCCCGCAAGAGCGAGTACCGCCGCTTCCAGATCAAGGGCTTCGAGGGCCAGGACGACGTCCGCTCGATGCACGAGGTGATCGGTCGCCGCTTCAAGCGCTATCTCCAGGACAAGGAGCGGACGGGGGAGTGGGAGGAACCCCGGGAATCCGGCCCGGCGCCCACGGGTCCCGTCCCCGCACCGGCCCCGATGGGTCCCGCACCCGCCGGTCCCGTCCCCGCACCCGCATCCATCGGTCCCGCACCCACCGGTCCCGTCCCCGCACCGGGGCCCGCCGGGGAGCTCGGTCCTGCCGCTGATGACCCCGGTCCCGGTGAGAGCGAGCCCCGCGAGGACGACGGCCGTCCCAAGCGGTTCGCGTATCCGCCGCAGCTCGTCGTGGTCGACGGCGGGCAGCCCCAGGTGGCCGCCGCCAAGCGCGCCCTGGACGAACTGGGGATCGACGACATCGCCGTCTGCGGGCTGGCCAAGCGCCTCGAAGAGGTCTGGCTGCCCGGCGACGACGACCCCGTCGTCCTGCCCCGTTCCAGCGAGGGCCTCTACCTCCTCCAGCGCGTCCGCGACGAGGCGCACCGCTTCGCCATCACCTACCAGCGGGCCAAGCGGGCCAAGCGCATCCGCAGCAGCCCCCTGGACGATGTCACCGGCCTCGGCGAGACCCGGAAACAGGCGCTGATCAAGCATTTCGGCTCCGTGAAGAAGCTGAGGCAGGCGACAATCGATGAGATCTGCGAGGTCCCGGGGATAGGCCGCAGGACGGCGGAATCGGTGGCCGCCGCCCTCGCCTCGACCGCCCCGGCCGCGCCTGCCGTGAACACGGCCACAGGAGAGATCATTGAAGAGGACGACGGGGGCACGTCATGAATGACCACACGCACGAGACCGAAAACGGCACCACGCCCGAGCACGAACCCGAGCGCGACCATGAACACGAGCACGAAGACCGAGCAGACGGAGCAGCAGACGTGAGTACGGGCACCACGAGCGAGACGGGCGAGGCCGCCACGGCAGCCATTCCCGAACTGGTGATCATCTCCGGGATGTCGGGCGCCGGGCGCAGCACCGCCGCCAAGTGTCTGGAGGACCTCGGCTGGTTCGTCGTCGACAATCTGCCGCCCGCGCTGATCCCCACCATGGTGGAGCTCGGCGCCCGCTCGCAGGGCAATGTGGCCCGCATCGCCGTCGTCGTCGACGTGCGGGGCCGCCGTTTCTTCGACAACCTCCGGGAGTCCCTCGCGGACCTGGAGGCCAAGCACGTCACCAGGCGGATCGTTTTCCTTGAGTCCTCCGACGACGCCCTGGTGCGCCGCTTCGAGTCGGTGCGCCGCCCGCACCCGCTCCAGGGCGACGGCCGGATCGTCGACGGCATCGCGGCCGAACGCGATCTGCTGCGCGAGCTGCGCGGCGACGCCGACCTGGTGATCGACACCTCCAGCCTCAACGTGCACGAACTGAGGGCCAAGATGGACGCCCAGTTCGCGGGCGACGAGGAGCCGGAGCTGCGGGCCACGGTGATGTCGTTCGGCTTCAAGTACGGCCTGCCGGTCGACGCCGACCTGGTCGTGGACTGCCGGTTCCTGCCCAACCCGCACTGGGTCCCGGAACTGCGCCCGTTCACCGGCCTCAACGAGGAGGTGTCCGCGTACGTCTTCGACCAGCCGGGCGCCAAGGAATTCCTCAACCAGTACACGGAACTGCTCCAGCTGATCGCCGCGGGCTACCGCCGCGAGGGCAAGCGTTACGTGACCATCGCCGTCGGGTGCACGGGCGGCAAGCACCGCTCCGTGGCGATGTCGGAGAAGCTCGCCGCCCGGCTGGCCACGGAGGGGATCGAGACCGTCCTCGTCCACCGGGACATGGGGCGCGAGTGACCGGGCGCAATCTGCGTCTGCGGAGACTCAGCAGAGCCACCTCGGCGCTCTCCGGCCGCAAGCGCGGCGCACAGCCCAAGGTCGTCGCGCTCGGCGGCGGCATGGGACTGTCGGCGTCCCTCGCGGCGCTGCGCCGGATCACCGGCGATCTCACGGCCGTGGTCACCGTCGCCGACGACGGGGGCTCCAGCGGCCGGCTGCGCGAGGAGCTGGGCGTCCTGCCGCCCGGCGACCTGCGCAAGGCGCTCGCCGCGCTCTGCGGCGACGACGACTGGGGCCAGACCTGGTCCCGGGTCATCCAGCACCGCTTCGAGTCCAAGGGCGATCTGCACGAGCACGCGGTCGGCAATCTGCTGATCGTCGCCCTCTGGGAGCAGCTCGGCGACCATGTCCAGGCTCTCGACCTGGTCGGCAAGCTGCTCGGCGCGCACGGCCGGGTGCTGCCGATGTCGGCCGTGCCGCTGGAGCTCCAGGCGCTGGTACGGGGGCACGACCCCGACCGCCCCGAGGACATCGTCACGGTGCGTGGCCAGGCCACGGTGGCGCTCACCCCGGGCGAGGTGCAGTCCGTGCATGTCGTCCCGATCGACCCGCCGGCCGTGCCCGAAGCGGTCGAGGCCGTCCTCGACGCGGACTGGGTGGTGCTCGGTCCGGGCTCCTGGTTCTCCTCCGTGATCCCCCATCTGCTGGTGCCTGATCTGCTCGACGCGCTGGTCGCCACGAAGGCCCGGAAGGTCCTCTCGCTGAACCTCGCGCCACAACCCGGTGAAACAGATGGCTTCTCTCCGCAGCGTCATTTGGAGGTTTTGGGACGACACGCCCCTAAACTCGCCCTGGACGTGGTGCTGGCCGACGAGGCCGCCGTGCCCGATCGCGAGTCCCTCGCCGATGCCGCAAAACGGCTCGGTGCCGCGGTCGAGCTGGCGCCTGTGGCCTCACCCGACGGCGTTCCGATTCATGATCCGGAGCTGTTGGCCGCCGCGTACGACCGTATTTTTCGGATGCATGGAAGGATCGGCCCATGGCGATGACGCCAGCGGTGAAGGACGAAATCTCTCGGCTTCCCGTCACCCGGACCTGCTGCAGGAAGGCAGAAGTCTCGGCGATTCTTCGTTTCGCGGGCGGGCTGCACCTGGTGAGCGGCCGGATTGTGATCGAGGCGGAGCTGGACACCGCGATGGCGGCGCGCCGGCTCAAGCGCGACATTCTCGAAATCTTCGGACACAGCTCCGAACTGATCGTGATGGCTCCCGGCGGGCTGCGGCGCGGCTCGCGCTATGTCGTCCGCGTGGTGGCGGGCGGTGACCAGCTGGCTCGCCAGACCGGCCTGGTGGACGGCCGCGGCCGTCCCATCCGCGGGCTGCCCCCGCAGGTGGTCTCGGGGGCCACCTGCGACGCGGAGGCGGCCTGGCGCGGGGCGTTCCTGGCGCACGGCTCGCTCACCGAGCCGGGCCGTTCCTCCTCGCTGGAGGTGACCTGCCCGGGTCCGGAGGCGGCGCTCGCACTGGTCGGCGCGGCCCGCAGGCTCTCCATCGCGGCGAAGGCGCGCGAGGTGCGCGGCGTGGACCGTGTCGTCGTCCGGGACGGCGACGCGATCGGCGCGCTGCTGACCCGGCTCGGCGCCCATGAGTCGGTGCTGGCCTGGGAGGAGCGCCGGATGCGGCGCGAGGTCCGGGCCACGGCGAACCGGCTGGCCAACTTCGACGACGCCAACCTCCGCCGCTCGGCACGGGCCGCGGTGGCCGCCGGGGCCCGGGTGGGGCGCGCGCTGGAGATCCTGGGCGAGGAGGTGCCCGAGCACCTCGCGGCCGCCGGACGCCTGCGCATGGAGCACAAGCAGGCGTCCCTGGAGGAGCTGGGCGCGCTCGCCGACCCGCCGCTGACCAAGGACGCGGTCGCGGGCCGGATCCGCCGGCTGCTGGCCATGGCCGACAAGCGGGCCCAGGACCTGGGCATCCCGGGGACGGAGTCCACCCTGAGCGAGGAGCTGGCCGACGGCCTCGTCGGCTGACCGGCCTCGTCGGCTGACCGGCCTCGTCGGCCGACCGGGCTCCTCGCACCGCCCGGCCGGCACACTCCCCGTGTTGACAGCACACGACCGCGCCGACTGCCCCCCGGACCCCTTCGGGAAGGCGCCGCGACCCCCTCGGCGTCGATGCTCCGTACCGCCTGTCGCGGGTCCGGGACCAAGGTCCCGGACCGCGTAGGGACCAAAGGACTCCAGGCCCGTACTCCTACTCGGGAGTACGGGCCTGCCTGCTCGTCCGGCCCTCTCGATGTCACTCCCGGGCCCTTGGAGAGGTAGGGTCGGAGGCGGTCGGGGACATCCCATACAACTCGCCGGCGTCGAAAACCGGCGTACCTAACGAGGAGATCGGTTCGTGACGATCCGCGTAGGCATCAACGGCTTTGGCCGCATCGGTCGTAACTACTTCCGCGCGCTGCTGGAGCAGGGTGCGGACATCGAGATCGTGGCTGTCAACGACCTGGGTGACACTGCGACCACGGCCCACCTGCTGAAGTACGACACCATTCTGGGTCGTCTCAAGGCAGAGGTGAGCCACACCGCCGACACCATCACCGTCGACGGTCACACCATCAAGGTGCTCTCCGAGCGCAACCCGGCCGACATCCCCTGGGGTCAGCTGGGCGTCGACATCGTGATCGAGTCGACCGGCATCTTCACCAAGAAGGCCGACGCCGAGAAGCACATCGCGGGTGGCGCCAAGAAGGTCCTCATCTCGGCTCCGGCCAAGGACGAGGACATCACCATCGTGATGGGCGTCAACCAGGACAAGTACGACGCGGCCAATCACCACATCATCTCCAACGCCTCCTGCACCACCAACTGTGTGGCGCCGATGGCCAAGGTTCTCGACGAGAACTTCGGCATCGTCAAGGGCCTGATGACGACGGTCCACGCGTACACCAACGACCAGCGCATCCTGGACTTCCCGCACTCGGACCTGCGTCGCGCCCGCGCCGCCGCCGAGAACATCATTCCGACCACGACGGGCGCCGCCAAGGCCACCGCCCTGGTCCTTCCGCAGCTCAAGGGCAAGCTCGACGGCATCGCGATGCGCGTCCCGGTCCCGACCGGTTCGGCCACCGACCTCGTCGTGGAGCTGCAGCGCGAAGTCACCAAGGACGAGGTCAACGCCGCGTTCAAGAAGGCGTCCGACGACGGCGACCTCAAGGGCTTCCTGGCCTACACCGAGGACCCGATCGTCTCGTCCGACATCGTCGGCGACCCGGCGTCCTGCACCTTCGACTCCTCCCTGACGATGGTTCAGGAAGGCAAGACGGTGAAGATCCTCGGCTGGTACGACAACGAGTGGGGTTACTCCAACCGCCTCGTCGACCTGACCGTCTTCGTCGGCGGCCAGCTCTGATCCTCGGATCGGCAGGCATCTCGATGTGAGAGGGGCTCGAACGGCGCAACGCGGCGCCGTTCGAGCCCCCTTGCATGCTCATCCGTCGTTGCAAGGAGTAACGGAACTGATGAAGACGATCGACGAACTTCTCGCCGAAGGGGTCGCGGGGAAGCGGGTATTCGTCCGCGCCGACCTCAACGTGCCGCTGGACGGCACCACCATCACCGACGACGGCCGCATCCGGGCCGTCGTCCCGACGGTCGCCAAGCTCGCCGAGGCCGGTGCGCGGGTCATCGTCGCCTCGCACCTGGGCCGCCCCAAGGGCGCTCCGGACCCGGCCTTCTCGCTGGCGCCCGCCGCCGCCCGGCTGGGCGAGATCCTCGGCGCGGACGTCGCCTTCGCGACCGACACCGTCGGCGAGTCCGCCCGCGCCACGGTCGCCGCGCTCACCGACGGCAAGGTCGCCGTCATCGAGAACCTCCGCTTCAACACCGGTGAGACGGCGAAGGACGACGCCGAGCGCGGTGCCTTCGCCGACCAGCTGGCCGAGCTCGCCGATGTGTACGTGGGCGACGGCTTCGGCGCCGTCCACCGCAAGCACGCCTCGGTCTTCGACCTCCCGGCCCGGCTGCCGCACTACGCGGGCTTCCTCATCGCCACCGAGGTCGGCGTACTGAAGAAGCTCACCTCCGACGTCAAGCGGCCGTACGCCGTCGTCCTCGGCGGCGCCAAGGTCTCCGACAAGCTCGGGGTCATCGACCACCTGCTGGAGAAGGCCGACCGCATCCTGATCGGCGGCGGCATGGCGTACACCTTCCTCAAGGCCCAGGGCCACGAGGTCGGCATCTCGCTGCTCCAGGAGGACCAGGTCCCGGCCGTCCAGGGCTACCTCAAGCGCGCCGAGGAGCTCGGCGTGGAGTTCGTGCTCCCCGTCGACGTCCTGGTCGCGGGCGAGTTCCCGAACCTGAAGACCAAGGCCCCGGCCCACCCGACCACGGTCGCCGCCGACGCCATCCCGGCCGACCAGCAGGGTCTGGACCTCGGTCCCGAGACCCGCAAGCTGTACGCATCGAAGCTCGCCGACGCGGCCACCGTCTTCTGGAACGGCCCCATGGGCGTCTTCGAGCACCCCGACTACGCCGAGGGCACGCGCGCGCTCGCCCAGGCACTGGTCGACTCCCCGGCCTTCAGCGTCGTCGGCGGTGGCGACTCCGCCGCCGCCGTCCGCATCCTGGGCTTCGACGAGAACGCATTCGGCCACATCTCGACCGGTGGCGGCGCCAGCCTCGAATACCTCGAGGGCAAGACGCTTCCCGGCCTCGCCGCACTGGAGGACTGACTTTTCATGACCACCCGCACCCCGCTGATGGCGGGCAACTGGAAGATGAACCTCAACCACCTTGAGGCCATCGCCCACGTCCAGAAGCTCGCCTTCGCCCTGGCCGACAAGGACTACGACGCCGTAGAGGTCGCCGTCCTGCCGCCCTTCACCGACCTGCGCTCCGTGCAGACCCTGGTGGACGGCGACAAGCTGAAGATCAAGTACGGCGCACAGGACATCTCGGCGCACGACTCCGGCGCGTACACCGGTGAGATCTCCGGCGGCATGCTCGCCAAGCTGAAGTGCACGTACGTGGCCGTCGGCCACAGCGAGCGCCGCCAGTACCACGCCGAGACCGACGAGGTCTGCAACGCCAAGGTGAAGGCCGCGTACAAGCACGGCCTGACCCCGATCCTCTGCGTCGGCGAGGGCCTGGACATCCGCAAGGCCGGTGACCAGGTCTCCTACACGCTCGCGCAGCTCGACGGTGCCCTCAAGGACGTCCCGGCCGAGCAGGCCGAGTCCATCGTGATCGCCTACGAGCCGGTCTGGGCCATCGGGACCGGCGAGGTCGCCACCCCCGAGGACGCCCAGGAGGTGTGCGGAGCGATCCGCCGCCGGCTGGCCGAGCTGTACTCGCAGGAGCTGGCCGACGCCGTCCGCATCCAGTACGGCGGCTCGGTGAAGTCCGGCAATGTCGCGGCCATCATGGCCCAGCCCGACGTGGACGGCGCCCTGATCGGCGGCGCCGCGCTGGACACCGACGAGTTCGTCAAGATCGTCCGCTTCCGCGACCAGTGAGTATGCGCTAGCGCGGATCCGTCGTACCCTTGCGGGGGCCGAGGGGGGTAACACCCTCCGGCCCCCGTTGTCCGTACATGCAGTCCTAAGAATTCCGGAAAGTAGGGACCAGCCGTGATTTTGGGGTTCGAGATCGCCCTGATCGTCTTCAGCCTGCTGCTGATGCTGCTGGTGCTGATGCACAAGGGAAAGGGCGGCGGCCTCTCCGACATGTTCGGTGGCGGTATGCAGTCCTCCGTCGGTGGTTCCTCGGTCGCCGAGCGCAACCTCGACCGCATCACCGTCGTGGTCGGTCTGGGCTGGTTCGCCTGCATTGTGGTCCTTGGTCTGCTGATCAAGCTGGACAACTGACCCGTCGTCCGTGAATCCCGGTGAGGGTGTAACTCCTTTCACTGGACGCGCGTTGGGCCTTACGTAGACTGGGGCATCTTCGAGCACCATCACGCAGGGAGTTACGACCGTGGCAAGTGGCAACGCGATTCGGGGAAGCCGGGTCGGAGCGGGGCCGATGGGGGAGGCCGAGCGGGGCGAGTCCGCACCGCGCCTCCGCATCTCCTTCTGGTGCTCGAACGGGCACGAGACGCAGCCGAGCTTCGCCCATGACGCGCAGGTACCGGAGACCTGGGACTGCCCGCGCTGCGGCTTCCCGGCCGGTCAGGACCGGGACAGCCCGCCGGACCCGCCCCGTACCGAGCCGTACAAGACGCATCTGGCGTACGTACGGGAACGGCGCAGCGACGCGGACGGCGAAGCCATTCTCGCCGAGGCACTTGCCAAACTCCGCGGCGAAATCTAGAAGACGTTCACCGGCCGGGCACCCCAGGGTGTCCGGCCGGACCGCAATTCCCGTGCGGTCGCCCGCGTTTCCCGTGCCGCAGCCCGCCCTCGCGCCCCGATGACCTCGGATCAATTAGGTTGGAGGGGCAGCGGGGATGCGCAAGTACGAGAAGAAGTGGGCTGATATCCGCGATGAACGCACAAAGCCGAACCAGGCTCAATCAGATGCCCGAGTGGACGGCTCTCGGCAAGCACCGTGAAGAGCTCGGCGGGACCCATCTGCGACAGCTGTTCGCGGACAATCCGGACCGCGGCAGCGCCTACACCCTGCGGGTCGGCGACCTCCACCTCGACTACTCCAAGCACCTGGTCACCGACGAGACGCTCCGCCTGCTGCGCGAGCTCGCCGCCGCCACCGGGGTCGCGGAGCTGCGGGACGCGATGTTCCGCGGCGAGAAGATCAACACCACCGAGGACCGGGCCGTCCTGCACACCGCGCTCCGCGCCCCGCGCGACGCGGTGATCGAGGTCGACGGCGAGAACGTGGTGCCCGGCGTGCACGCCGTCCTCGACAAGATGGCCGTCTTCTCCGAGAAGGTCAGGTCGGGGCAGTGGACCGGTCACACCGGCCGTCCCATCAAGAACATCGTGAACATCGGCATCGGCGGCTCCGACCTGGGCCCCGCCATGGCGTACGAGGTGCTGCGCTCCTTCACGGACCGCTCGCTCACCGTTCGCTTCGTCTCCAACGTCGACGGCGCCGACCTCCATGAGGCGGTCCGCGACCTCGACGCGGCCGAGACGCTGTTCATCGTCGCGTCCAAGACATTCACCACGATCGAGACCATCACCAACGCCACCTCCGCGCGCGACTGGCTGCTCACCGAGCTGAAGGCCGGTCAGGACGCCGTCGCCAAGCACTTCGTGGCGCTGTCGACCAACGCGGAGAAGGTCGCGGACTTCGGCATCGACACGGCCAACATGTTCGAGTTCTGGGACTGGGTCGGCGGCCGGTACTCCTACGACTCCGCGATCGGCCTCTCGCTGATGATCGCCATCGGCCCGGAGCGGTTCCGCGAGATGCTCGACGGGTTCCACCTCGTCGACGAGCACTTCCGCACCGCGCCCGCCGAGGAGAACGCCCCGCTGCTGCTCGGCCTGCTGGGCGTCTGGTACGGCGCCTTCTTCGACGCCCAGTCGCACGCGGTCCTGCCCTACAGCCACTACCTGTCCAAGTTCACCGCGTACCTCCAGCAGCTGGACATGGAGTCCAACGGCAAGTCCGTCGACCGGGACGGCAACCCGGTCGACTGGCAGACCGGTCCGGTGGTCTGGGGCACGCCCGGCACCAACGGTCAGCACGCCTACTACCAGCTGATCCACCAGGGCACGAAGATGATCCCGGCGGACTTCATCGGCTTCGCCGCCCCGGTGCACGACCTGCTGCCCGGACTGATCGCCCAGCACGACCTGCTGATGGCCAACTTCTTCGCCCAGACCCAGGCCCTCGCCTTCGGCAAGACGCCCGACGAGGTCCGTGCGGAAGGGGTGCCCGAGGAGCTGGTTCCGCACAAGACGTTCCGGGGCAACCACCCGACGACCACGATCCTCGCCGACAAGCTGACCCCCTCGGTCCTCGGCCAGCTGATCGCGCTCTACGAGCACAAGGTCTTCGTCCAGGGTGCCGTCTGGAACATCGACTCCTTCGACCAGTGGGGCGTCGAGCTCGGCAAGGTCCTCGCCAGGAAGATCGAGCCGGTCCTGACCGAGGGCACCGGCGGCGAGCGGCTGGACAGCTCCACCGCCGCGCTGGTCGCCGCCTACCGCACGCTGCGGGGGCGCTGAGCCGATGCCGCAGGGGGAGGGGACGGTACGGCTCCGGCCGCCGAACAACCGACTGGACGGGCGGGCCGTCGGCTGGTGGCGGGCCCAGTGGGCGCTGCTGACCGCGTTGCCGGTCGTGGTGCTCGGTGTGCTGGGCGCGCTCGTCGAGCCCGCCCGTCTCTGGCTGCTGCTGCCCGCCGCGGTGCTGGCGGCGGCCGGATCGGCCTGTGCCGTCCTCCTCCCCCTGTGGTGGTTCCGTACGCACCGGTGGGAGGTCACCGAGGACGCGGTGTACGTCCGCACCGGCGTCTTCCGGCAGGAGTGGCGGATCGCGCCGATGTCCCGGATCCAGACCGTGGACACCGTGCGCGGTCCGCTGGAACAGCTCTTCCGGCTCGCCACGGTCACCGTCACCACCGCGTCGGCCAAGGGCGCGGTGAAGATCGAGGGCCTGGACCACGAGGTGGCGGCGGAGCTGGCCGAGCGGCTGACCCGGATCACCCGGGACACCCCCGGCGACGCCACATGAGCGCGGTGGACGACTGGCGCCACCTGCATCCCCGTACGGTGCTGGTCACCGCGCTCGTCACGGCGGGCGTCGTGGCGGGCGCGGCCGTACCGACCACCGTCGGTCTCTCCGGCCGGCTCGGGACGGGACCGGCCGCGCTGTGGGTGCTGGCCGGAGGCGTCCTGCTGATCGGCTGCGCGGCGGCCGGTGACTACGTCCGCTGGCGCCGCACCCGCTACCGCGTCGGCCCCGACCGCGTCGACCTCCACACCGGCCTCCTGCTCGTCAAACAGCGTTCCCTGGCCCGCGAACGCATCCGCAGCGTCGACCTCACCGCCCACCTGATGCTGCGTCTCCTCGGCCTCGTCACGGTCAGGATCGGCACCGGGGAGCACACCGGTGGTGAATCCACCCTGGAACTGGACCCGGTGACCCGCGGCGAGGGCGAACGGCTGCGCAGGCTCCTGCTGGAACGCACCGCCACCGGCCCTGCGGGCACCCACCGCGAGGGCGAACTGGTCAGCCTCGACCCGCGCTGGATCCGCTACGCCCCCGTCTCCTTCGTCGCCCCGATGCTCGGCGGAGCCGCGGCCGGAGCGGTGCTGCAGGTCAGCGAGTGGGTGGGGGCACAGCGTCAGGTCATCGCCTGGGTCGGCGACCGTTTCCGGGACACCCCGGTGCTCTGGACGGTCGTGATCCTGGTCGTGGCGGCCGTCGTCGCGGGGGCCGTCGGCGCGCTCGGACTCTGGGTCGAGATGTGGTGGAGCTACCGCCTGGAGCGTGAGCCGGGCGGCACCCTGCGGGTCCGGCGCGGGCTGCTGACCACCCGGTCCATCTCCGTCGAGGAGGCCAGGCTGCACGGGGTGGACCTCGTGGAGCCGCTCGGCGTCCGGCTGCTCGGCGCCGCCCGGCTGGACGCGATCACCACCGGGATGGCCAAGGACGAGGACTCGAAGAACGCCGACCACAACACCCTGCTCCCGCCCGTGCCCCGGCAGCTGGCCGACACCGTCGCCGCCGAGGTGCTGCGGGAGACACACACCCCGACCGGGGTCCCGCTCACCGGGCACCCCCGCGCCGCCCGCCGCCGGAGACTGGGCTGGGCGCTCTGGTCGACCCTCGCTCCCGCCCTGGTCCTGGCCGTGCTCGGGGCGCTGCTCACCCCCGTCCTGCTCTGGATCGCGCTCGTCTGCGCGGTGGTGTTCCCGCCCGTCGCGGTGCTGCTCGCGCTGGACGCGTACCGGGCGCTCGGACACGCGATCGGCGGCCGGTACCTGGTGACCCGGTCGGGCACCGTACGCCGCTCCACCGCGGCCCTGGAGCGGGCCGGGGTGATCGGCTGGACGGTCAAGCAGTCGTACTTCCAGCGGCGGGCCGGACTGCTGAGCGTCACGGCCACCACGGCCGCCGGAGCGGGCGCCTACACGGCGTACGACACCGACGTCGGCGAGGGCCTCACCTTCGCCGCCGAAGCCGTCCCCGGCCTGCTGGAACCCTTCCTGGAGCGCGCCCCGAGCAGCCCTGAACACGCCGCGAGAACGCCGGAGCGCATCCCGGCGCCGGAGCGCGCCCCGAGAACGCCGGAGCGCGTCCCGAAGGACGTCTGAGGGCGGTCACCTGCCGTGCTCCGTATCGATCACGCAGAATCTGTTCCCCTCGGGGTCGGCCAGAAGGCCGCCGCCCGCGCCACGTCCGACGCGCCCGGCACCACGCTTCCGATGTGCACCACGGGCCGAGCCGTTCACGGCGCGGGTCATGACGGAGGCCCGGCCGCTCCATGAGCGAACCGGGCCTCCGTACCGTACTGCTGACGACCCCTCAGGAAGAGGCCGGCGGATACAGCGCGCGCGGCAGCCGCGAGGCCGCCGGGGCGTCCAGCAGCCACAGCGTCCTGGCGCGTCCGTACGCCCCCGCCGCCGGTGCCTGGATCTCCCCGGCACCGGACAGCGCGATGGCCGCGGCCTCCGCCTTGTCCTCGCCCGCCGCCAGCAGCCACACCTCGCGCGCCGCCCGGATCGCGGGCAGCGTGAGGGAGACCCTGGTCGGCGGCGGCTTCGGGGCGCCGTGCACACCGACGACGGTGCGCACGGTCTCCCGCACCGCGGGCAGCTCCGGGAAGAGCGACGCGACATGCGTGTCCGGGCCGACGCCCAGCATCAGCACGTCGAACGTCGGCACGGGGCCGTGGTCCTCCGGCCCCGCCGCGGCGGCGAGTTCGGCGGCGTACCCCTCGGCCGCCTCGTCCGCGTCACCGCCGTACGGGCCGTCCGAGGCGGGCATCGCGTGCACCCGGGCCGGGTCCAGCGGTACCGAGTCCAGCAGGGCCTCGCGGGCCTGCGTGACATTGCGCTCGGGGTCGCCCTCGGGCAGGAACCGCTCGTCGCCCCACCACAGGTCCAGCCGTGCCCAGTCGACCGCGTCCCGGGCGGGCGCCGCGGCGAGTGCGGCCAGCAGGCCGTTGCCGTTGCGCCCGCCGGTCAGCACCACCGAGGCGCTGCCGCGCGCCGCCTGGGCGTCCACGATCTTCGTGATCAGCCGGGCAGCCGCGGCCTGAGCCATCAGCTCCTTGTCGCGGTGCACGACCAGTTGGGGGACCGTCACTTGGACGCCGCCTTCTTGGCCGGGGCCTTCTTCGCGGCAGCGGCCTTCGGCGCGTTGTCGGCCGACTGCTCCGCCGACCGTTCCGCGGCCGCCTCCGCCGCCCGGACGGTCTTCGCCTGCGACGGACCGGCGAGGCGCTCCACACCGAACTTCACCGCGGACTCATAGGTGTTGTCCGGGTCGAGGCGCCGCAGCTCCTCCGCGAGCAGTTCGGCGGGCTCCCGCCGCTTGAGCGCCACCGCTCGGTCCGGCTGGCCCTCCATGGAGAGCGTGGCCAGCGAGCCGTCGGCGCGGTCCAGGACGATGACGCCGTCCTTCGTGTCCAGCCGGACCGCGGTCAGACCGGGACCGCCGGAGAACGTGCGCTCCACCGGGACCCCCAGCCGGTCCGCGAGCCACATGGCGAGCAGTTCGCAGCTCGGGTTGTCGCTCTCGCCCTCGACCGTCGCGGCGGTGATCTCGGCGGGCTGCTGATCGAGCGCGGCGGCCAGCATCGAACGCCACGGCGTGATGCGGGTCCACGCCAGATCGGTGTCGCCCGGGTTGTACGTCGCCGCACGCACCGCCAGCTCGTCGAGCGGGCGCTCGGCGGAGTAGGCGTCCGTGATCCGGCGCTGGGCGAGGGCACCCAGTGGGTCCTTCGCCGGTTCGGCGGGCGCGCCCTCGGGCCACCACACCACGACCGGGGCGTCCGGCAGCAGCAGCGGCAGGACCACCGACTGGGCGTGGTTGGCCAGTTCACCGTGCAGACGCAGGACGACGGTCTCGCCGGTGCCCGCGTCGGAACCGACCCGGACCTCGGCGTCCAGCCGGGCGTCGCGGCGACTGCGCGGCGAGCGGCTGAGCCGCTTGATCACCGCGATGATGCGCGAGGGGTGCTCGCGCGAGGCGTCGCCCGCCGACTTGAGCGCGTCGTACGCGTTCTCCTCGTCGGTGACGATGACCAGCGTGAGCACCATGCCGATGGCCGGGGTGCCGATGGCCCGGCGGGCCGACACCAGAGCCTGGTTGATCTTGCTGGACGTGGTTTCCGTGAGATCGATCTTCATGGCCGGCGCCAGCTCCGTCCGTCGCGTGCGAGCATCTCGTCCGCCTCGGCCGGACCCCAGGTACCGGCCGCGTACTGCGCGGGCTTGCCGTGCGTGTCCCAGTACTCCTCGATCGGGTCGAGGATGGTCCAGGAGAGCTCGACCTCCTGGTGACGGGGAAAGAGGTTGGCGTCGCCGAGCAGCACATCGAGCAGGAGTCGCTCGTACGCCTCCGGGCTGGACTCCGTGAAGGACTCGCCGTACGCGAAGTCCATCGTGACGTCCCGGACCTCCATCGAGGTGCCGGGCACCTTGGAGCCGAACCGCACGGTCACACCCTCGTCCGGCTGGACCCGGATGACCAGGGCGTTGCCGCCCAGCTCCTCGGTCGCGCCGGACTCGAAGGGCAGATACGGGGCCCGCTTGAAGACGACCGCGATCTCGGTGACCCGGCGGCCGAGCCGCTTTCCGGTACGGAGATAGAACGGCACGCCCGCCCAGCGGCGGTTGTTGATCGTGAGCTTGATCGCCGCGAAGGTGTCGGTCGTCGACTTGGGGTCGATGCCGTCCTCCTCCAGGTAACCGGGGACTTCCTCGCCGCCCTGCCACGCGTGCGCGTACTGGCCGCGCACGGTGTGCTTGCCCAGGTCCTCCGGCAGCTCGACCGCCGTGAGCACCTTGAGCTTCTCGGCCACCAGCGCCTTCGGGTGGAAGGAGCCGGGCTCCTCCATCGCGGTCAGCGCCAGCAGCTGGAGCAGGTGGTTCTGGATGACGTCACGGGCCGCGCCGATGCCGTCGTAGTACCCGGCCCGGCCGCCGATGCCGATGTCCTCGGCCATCGTGATCTGGACGTGGTCGACGTAGGACCGGTTCCAGATGGGCTCGAACATCGTGTTGGCGAAACGCAGCGCCAGGATGTTCTGGACCGTCTCCTTGCCCAGGTAGTGGTCGATCCGGAAGACCTCGTTGGGCGGGAACACGTCGTGCACGAGCTGGTTGAGCTCCTGCGCGCTGGTGAGGTCGTGCCCGAACGGCTTCTCGATGACGGCACGCCGCCACGAGCCTTCCTTCTGGTCGGCGAGCCCGTGCTTCTTGAGCTGCTGGACGACCTTGGGGAAGAACTTCGGCGGCACGGACAGGTAGAAGGCGAAGTTGCCGCCCGTGCCCTGTGCCTTGTCGAGTTCCTGGATGGTGGCCTTCAGGGTCTCGAAGGCGTCGTCGTCGTCGAAGTTGCCCTGGACGAAGCGCATCCCCTGGATGAGCTGCTGCCAGACCTCTTCGCGGAAGGGGGTACGGGCGTGCTGCTTGACGGCGTCGTGGACCTCTTGGGCGAAGTCCTCGTCCTGCCACTCGCGGCGGGCGAAGCCGATGAGCGAGAAGCCCGGCGGCAGCAGGCCGCGGTTGGCCAGGTCGTAGACAGCGGGCATCAGCTTTTTGCGGGACAAATCGCCCGTGACGCCAAAGATGACCAGGCCCGACGGCCCCGCGATACGCGGGAGCCGTCGATCCTGGGCGTCACGAAGCGGATTGGCTCCGGGAACACCGGACAAGGTGGTCAGCCCTCCGAAGGGGCGAGGCGCTTGAGCTCTGCCTCAGTGGACGTGAGCAGGTCGTTCCAGGACACCGCGAACTTCTCGACGCCCTCGTCCTCCAGGACCCCCACGACGTCGTCGTAGGAGATCCCGAGCTTCTCGACGGCGTCGAGCTCGGCACGTGCCTGCTCGTAGGTGCCGGCGATGGTGTTGCCGATGATCTGGCCGTGGTCCGCCGTGGCGTCCAGCGTGGCCTCGGGCATGGTGTTCACCGTGCCGGGGGCGACCAGGTCGTCGACGTACAGCGTGTCCTTGTACGCGGGGTCCTTGACGCCGGTCGAGGCCCACAGCGGACGCTGCTTGTTGGCCTGGCCCTTGTCGAGCGCGGCCCAGCGGTCCGAGGAGAAGACCTCCTCGTACGCCTGGTAGGCGAGACGGGCGTTGGCGAGCGCCGCCTTGCCCTTCAGCGCCTTGGCCTCGTCGGTGCCCAGCGCGTCGAGCCGCTTGTCGATCTCGCTGTCGACCCGGGACACGAAGAACGACGCCACCGAGTGGATCTTGGAGAGGTCCAGGCCCGCGGCCTTCGCCTGCTCCAGGCCCGCCAGGTAGGCGTCCATGACCTCGCGGTAGCGCTCCAGCGAGAAGATCAGCGTCACATTGACGCTGATGCCCTTGCCGATGACCTCGGTGATCGCCGGCAGACCGGCCTTCGTCGCCGGGATCTTGATGAGCGTGTTCGGCCGGTCCACCAGCCAGGCCAGCTGCTTGGCCTCGGCGACGGTCGGCGCGGTGTGGTGGGCCAGCCGCGGGTCCACCTCGATGGAGACCCGGCCGTCCTGGCCGTCCGTCGCGTCGAAGACCGGACGCAGGATGTCGGCGGCGTCACGGACGTCCGCCGTCGTGATCATCCGGATGGCTTCGTCGACGGTCACCTTGCGGGTGGCGAGGTCGGTGAGCTGCTGCTCGTAACCGTCACCCGAGGAGATCGCCTTCTGGAAGATCGACGGGTTGGTCGTGACACCCACGACGTGGCTCTGGTCGATCAGCTCGGCGAGATTGCCGGAGGTGATCCGCTTGCGCGACAGGTCGTCGAGCCAGATCGCCACGCCCTCGTCGGAGAGGCGCTTGAGTGCGTCTGTCATGAGAATTGCATCTCCTACTAGTCGTATATACCGGCGTCAGCGCGCGGCGGCGGCGAGAGATTCCCGCGCGGCGGCGGCCACGTGCTCGGCGGTGAAGCCGAACTCGCGGAACAGCACCTTCGCGTCGGCCGACGCACCGAAGTGCTCCAGCGACACGATCCGGCCGGCGTCCCCGACGTACCGGTACCAGGTCAGACCGATGCCCGCCTCGACGGCGACCCTGGCCTTAACGGACGGCGGCAGAACGCTGTCCTTGTACGCCTGGTCCTGCTCCTCGAACCACTCGACCGACGGCATCGAGACGACCCGGGTCGGCACACCGGCCGCCTGGAGCTGCTCGCGCGCCTCCACGGCGAGCTGCACCTCGGAGCCGGTACCGATCAGCACGACCTGCGGCTCGCCGCCGTCGGCGTCGAAGAGCACGTAGCCGCCCTTGGCCGCGTCCTCGTTCGCCTCGTACGTCGGCACGCCCTGCCGGGTGAGCGCCAGACCGTGCGGGGCGCCCTTGCCGAACACCTTGGTGTAGCGGCGCAGGATCTCGCGCCAGGCGATCGTGGTCTCGTTGGCGTCGGCCGGGCGCACGATGTTCAGACCCGGGATGGCGCGCAGCGCGGCCAGGTGCTCCACCGGCTGGTGGGTCGGGCCGTCCTCGCCGAGGCCGATCGAGTCGTGCGTCCACACGTAGGTCACCGGCAGGTGCATCAGCGCGGACAGGCGCACGGCGTTGCGCATGTAGTCGGAGAACACCAGGAAGGTGCCGCCGTAGATGCGGGTGTTGCCGTGCAGCGCGATGCCGTTCATGGCGGCGGCCATGGAGTGCTCGCGGATGCCGAAGTGGATCGTGCGGCCGTAGGGGTCCGCGCCCGGCAGCGGGTTGCCCGCCGGGAGGAACGAGGAGTTCTTGTCGATCGTGGTGTTGTTCGAGCCCGCGAGGTCGGCGGAGCCGCCCCACAGCTCGGGGATGATCCCGCCGAGCGCCTGGAGCACCTTGCCGGAAGCGGCACGGGTGGCGACACTCGTGCCCGCCTCGAAGACCGGGAGCTTCTCCTCCCAGCCCTCGGGCAGCTCGCCCGCGGCGATTCGGTCGAACTCGGCGGCGCGCTCCGGATTGGCGGTGCGCCACGCGGCGAGGGACTTCTCCCAGGTGGCCTTGGCCTCACGGCCGCGGTCCAGTGCCTGACGGGTGTGCCCGATGACCTCGTCGGAGACCTCGAAGGTCTTCTCCGGGTCGAAGCCCAGGACCCGCTTGATGGCCGCGACCTCGTCGTCGCCGAGCGCCGAGCCGTGCGCGGCCTCGGTGTTCTGGGCGTGCGGGGCGGGCCAGGCGATGATCGAACGGGCCGCGATGAACGAGGGGCGCTCCGTCTCCGCCTTGGCCGCCAGCAGCGCGTCGTACAGACCCTGGGGGTCCAGGTCGCCGCTGGGCAGCTGGTCGACGCGCTGGACGTGCCAGCCGTACGCCTCGTACCGCTTGAGGGTGTCCTCGGAGACCGCTGTCTCCGTGTCGCCCTCGATGGAGATGTGGTTGTCGTCCCACAGCATGGTCAGGTTGCCGAGCTTCTGGTGCCCGGCCAGCGAGGACGCCTCTGCCGAGATGCCCTCCTGGAGGCAGCCGTCACCGGCGATGACCCACACGTTGTGGTCGAACGGGGAGGTGCCGGGAGCCGCGTCCGGGTCGAACAGGCCGCGCTCGTACCGCGACGCCATGGCCATGCCCACGGCGTTGGCGACACCCTGGCCCAGCGGCCCGGTGGTCGTCTCCACACCGGTGGTGTGCCCGTACTCCGGGTGGCCCGGCGTCTTGGAACCCCAGGTGCGGAACGCCTTCAGGTCATCGAGCTCCAGGCCGTAACCGGCCAGGTAGAGCTGGATGTAGAGGGTCAGGCTGGTGTGGCCGGCCGAGAGGACGAACCGGTCGCGGCCGGTCCAGTCGGCGTCCGCGGGGTCGTGCCGCAGCACCTTCTGGAAGAGGGTGTACGCGGCGGGAGCCAGGCTCATCGCCGTACCCGGGTGGCCGTTTCCGACCTTCTGTACGGCGTCCGCGGCGAGGACGCGGACAGTGTCCACGGCCCGCTGGTCCAATTCGGTCCACTGGAGGTCTGTGGTGGTCGGCTTGGTGCTCACCCTGAGTCAGGGCTCCTCTCCACTGTTGTAACCGGTGGCTGTTACCGCACCGGGCATTGTCGAGCCTACCCCCGTCACCACGCTCGATTTCCGGGCACTTTCCAGGGTGCGGGCGACCCGCCGACTTCGCCTCCCGACGGAATGCGTCCGTTCACCGCGGCGCCACCCCAACACGACCCCACCCCCGCGAAGAACGGCGTATCCGCAACGTCTACAGTGGACTGGTTCGCGCAAGTATTTACCGGGCCTTCCCGCCCGGAGCTTGCTGGGATTTCTCTGTCAGGGGTGTGCGTGACGGCCGTCGAGTCCCG
The DNA here is from genome assembly GCF_026340105.1 of Streptomyces sp. NBC_01433. NCBI lineage: Bacteria > Bacillati > Actinomycetota > Actinomycetes > Kitasatosporales > Streptomycetaceae > Streptomyces > Streptomyces sp. NBC_01433. Next base: position 5,038,399 of record NZ_JAPEPM010000001.1, read on the forward strand.
ACCCGCAGGGGTCGCCTTGACTCCGAGCCCAGGGGGCCATCGCCCGTTCGGGGCCCGCATCAAGGCATTCGTGGCGCTTACCAAGCCGCGGATCATCGAGCTGTTGCTCATCACCACCGTTCCGGTGATGTTCCTCGCGGCTCAGGGTGTGCCAGACCTGTGGCTCGTACTCACTACCACCACCGGCGGATATCTTTCCGCGGGCGGTGCCAATGCGCTGAACATGTACATCGACCGTGATATCGACGCGTTGATGGACCGTACGTCGCAGCGTCCGCTGGTCACCGGCATGGTGAGCCCACGCGAGTGCCTGGCTTTCGGAATCGCCCTCGCGGTGATTTCCACCGTCTGGTTCGGGTTCTTCGTCAACTGGCTCTCGGCGTGGCTCGCGCTCGGCGCGCTCCTCTTCTATGTCGTCGTCTACACGATGCTGTTGAAGCGCCGTACCTCGCAGAACATCGTCTGGGGCGGAATCGCGGGCTGCCTTCCGGTCCTCATCGGCTGGTCCTCGGTGACCAACTCGATGTCGTGGGCCGCCGTCATCCTCTTCGCCGTCATGTTCTTCTGGACGCCGCCGCACTACTGGCCGCTGTCCATGAAGGTCAAGGAGGACTACGCGCGGGTCGGCGTCCCGATGCTCCCGGTCGTCGCCTCCAACCAGGTGGTCGCCCGCCAGATCGTCCTCTACAGCTGGGTGATGGTCGCCGTCTCGCTGCTGCTCACCCCGCTGGGGTACACCGGCTGGTTCTACACGGTGGTGGCGCTGCTCGCCGGCGGCTTCTGGCTCTGGGAGGCGCACGGCCTCCAGAGCCGCGCCAAGGCCGGGGTGACCGGCGGCAAGCTCAAGGAGATGCGGCTGTTCCACTGGTCCATCACCTATGTGTCGATCCTCTTCGTCGCGGTCGCGGTGGACCCCTTCCTCCGCTGACCCGGCACCCGCCTCCACGGGCGGGGTACGTGGCCCAGGCCACGTACCCCGCCCGTCGCCGTTTGATCTACCCGTCGGTAGCATCCTGTGCATGGCAGAGACGGCAGCAGACACGGCAGAGACCCGGCGGGCGGACAGCAGGCAGGCGGCCCGTGCGGAGCGCAGGGCGGCGAAGCTCGCCAAGCAGATCGGCGCCTTCGCCAAGGCGCACGGCGGTGCCGAGGGGCAGCTCGCCTACATCGGGCAGACCGGCACCCGCATCGTCCTCGTCGGCGAGGACGGCGGCTGGGGCGACCTCGTGGCACCGTCGTACGCGGTCGCGGAGAACGCCGCGCGGAAGTCCGGGATCACGATGCACGAGTCCTTCGACGGCGAGTTCGCGGCGAAGGTCCGCACCGGCCCGTACGAGTGGTCGAGGATGGCCGGCATCCAGGTCGGCGGCCCGTCCAACGACCGCTGAGCCGCCCGCTCCGGCAGCGGGCGGCATCCGGGCCCGTGCCGCATCCGGGGCCGGGCGGCCTTCGGGACTGGGCGGCCTCCGGACCCGGAGTTCACCCGTCGGGCCGTACGTACGCGTGCGCCCGGGTGGGTCAGGGACGCCGAAACGCCGCCCCCGGCAGGCTGGGGGCGGCGTTTCGCTGTCCGGGGGTCGGCCCCGCCGGGTTCAGCTCGTGGGCGTGGGCGCGGTCTCCGGCCGTTCGGCGGACGGGCCCGGCACCGGGGCGGCCACGACGGCAGCCCGCTCCCGCATGCTCAGCGCCAGCCGCAGTACGGCGATCCACATCAGGGACGAGCCGAACATATGGATGCCGACCAGGACCTCGGGGACGTCGCTGAAGTACTGCACGTAGCCGATCGCGCCCTGCGCCACCAGCACGATCAGCAGGTCACGGGAGCGTGCCCGGGTGTCGGCGGGCGCGTCCACCATCCGCAGGGCCAGCCACATGGCGATGGCCAGGGCGCAGACCACCCAGGCGCCGATGGCGTGCACATGGGCCGCCGCGTTCCAGTCCCACGGCATGCGCGGGACGTCGCTGCTGTCACCGGCGTGCTTGCCGGAACCGGTGACCGTCGTGCCGAGGGCGATCAGGACGACCGTGGTGGCGACGATGGCCCAGGACAGGTTGCGTACGGGGCGCGGGGCGCGCGGGACGGCCGGGCCGTCGCCCTCGCCGACCCGCACCCAGGTGATGACGGCGACGGTGAGCAGGCCGTTGGCCAGCAGGAAGTGCCCGGCCACGGACCACGGGTTGAGGCCGGCCCAGACCGTGATCCCGCCGATGACGGCGTTCCCCATCACGAGCCAGAACTGCGACCAGGCGAGCCGTGTCAGCCCGCGGCGGCGGGGCTTGACGGAGCGCGCCGCGATGATCGCCCAGCCGACCGCGGCCGACAGGACGTAGGTGAGCATCCGGTTGCCGAACTCGATGGCGCCGTGCAGACCCTGCTCGGGCGTGGCGAAGAGGCTGTCGTCGGTGCACTTGGGCCAGGTGTCGCAGCCCAGGCCGGAGCCGGTCAGCCGGACGGCGCCGCCCGTGACGATGATGAACACGGTCATCACGACCGCGGAGAGCGCGGCACGCCGGACCACCTGGGTGGACGGCGTCCAGCGCTTGGCGATGGAGGAGAGGGGGGTTTCCACGCGCACCATCGTAGGCCGGGGCTTGTGCATGTTTTCACGAGGGGTGGGGTCGTTTCCTGATGACTCCGGACATCGCCGGAATGTCGTCGCCCGCTCACTCCCAGCGGAAGAAGCGCGCCGCCGCGCCCAGCCCCAGGACCGCCCAGACCGCCAGGATCCCGAGATCGCCCCAGGGCATGGACGCACCGTGCTGGAGCACGTCCCGCAGCCCGCCCGAGAGCGCCGAGATCGGCAGCAGGTCCAGCACGGACCGCACCGCGTCCGGGAACTTGTCCAGCGGCACGATGACCCCGCCGCCGACCAGCAGCAGCAGGAAGACCAGATTCGCGGCCGCGAGTGTCGCCTCCGCCTTCAGCGTCCCGGCCATCAGCAGTCCGAGCCCGGAGAAGGCCGCGGTGCCCAGTACCAGGAGCAGCAGGACGGCGAAGGGGTTGCCGTGCGGCGACCAGCCCAGCGCGAAGGCGATCACCGTCAGCAGCACGATCTGGAGCACCTCGGTGACCAGCACCGACAGTGTCTTCGCGGTCATCAGGGCCCAGCGCGGCAGGGGAGAGGCGCCGAGCCGCTTGAGCACCCCGTAGCGCCGTTCGAAACCGGTGGCGATGGCCTGGCCGGTGAAGGCCGTCGACATCACCGCGAGCGCCAGGATGCCGGGCGTCAGGAAGTCGACCGGCTCGCCCGAGCCGGTGTCCACGATGTCGACCGCGCCGAACAGCACCAGCAGCAGCGCCGGGATGATCACCGTCAGCAGCAGCTGCTCGCCGTTGCGCAGCAGCATCCGCGTCTCCAGCGCGGTCTGCGCGGCGATCATGCGGGACAGCGGGGCGGCCCCAGGGCGGGGGGCGTACGTACCGGCGCTCATGCGCGCAGCTCCTTGCCGGTCAGTTCGAGGAAGACGTCCTCCAGGGTGTGCCGCTCCACGGAGATGCCGTCCGGCATGACGCCGTGCTGGGCGCACCAGGAGGTGACGGTGGCCAGCAGCTGCGGGTCGATCCGTCCGGTGATGCGGTACGTCCCCGGGACCGGCTCGGCCGCCTCGCTGCCGTCCGGCAGCGCCTTGAGCAGCGAGCCGAGGTCCAGGTCCGGGCGGCCGGTGAAGCGCAGGGTGTTCTCGGCGCCGCCCCGGCACAGCTGCTCCGGGCTGCCCCGGGCGATGACCCGGCCCGCGTCGATGATCGCGACGTCGTCGGCCAGCGCCTCGGCCTCGTCCATGAAATGGGTGGTCAGGACGGTCGACACGCCGTCGGCACGCAGCTCCCGTACGAGATCCCAGGTGGAGCGGCGGGCCTGCGGGTCCAGGCCCGCGGTCGGCTCGTCCAGGAACAGCAGCTCGGGGCGGCCGACGACCGCCATGGCGAGCGAGAGGCGCTGCTGCTGGCCGCCGGAGAGCCGCCGGTAGGTGGTCCGGCCGCAGCTGCCGAGGCCGAGGCGCTCGATCAGGGCGTCGACGTCCAGGGGGTGGGCGTGCAGTCGGGCCATGTGCCGGAGCATTTCCTCGGCCCGTGCACCCGAATAGACCCCTCCGGACTGAAGCATGACGCCGATCCGGGGGCGGAGCTTCTCCGCCTCGGTGACGGGGTCGAGGCCGAGGACCCGCACGGTGCCCGCGTCGGGGCGCCGGTAGCCCTCGCAGGTTTCGATCGTGGTGGTCTTCCCGGCGCCGTTCGGTCCGAGGACCGCGGTCACCGCGCCGGCCGGGACGGCCAGGTCGAGGCCGTCGAGTGCGGTCTTGGTGCCGTACCGCTTCACCAGGCCCTTGACCTGTACGACAGGCTCGCTCTTCATGGCGGGTAAGTCTAGGCAGGGCGGGGAGAGGGGCCGTCTCCGGGGAGGGGTCGCGGGCCCGTCCGCGGGGGTCCGCAGGCCGGTCGGGGGAGGGCCCGCAGGCCGGTCCGCGGGGCCAGATTAGGTAACCCTAAGTGACGAATCGCACCGTTGATCGTTTCGGACCGTGGTTGTCACGGCCGGGCGAATTACGCAACAATGGCGTTGTGAAATACGTTGGCGAGGCTCCGCAGGAGGAACTCGCGACCGGTGAGCGCTCGACGCGCAACCGGGTCGCGCGCTCCATCCTGGACCACGGCCCGTCCACCGCCGCCGACCTGGCCAAGCGCGTCGGCCTCACCCAGGCCGCCGTCCGCCGCCACCTCGACGCCCTCGTCTCCGACGATGTCGTCGAAGCCCGTGAACAGCGGGTCTACGGGGCACGGACCCGCGGCCGTCCCGCCAAGGTGTTCGCCCTGACGGACTGCGGCCGGGACGCTTTCGACCAGTCCTACGACAAGCTCGCCGCTGACGCGCTGCGCTGGATCGCCGAGACCTCGGGCGACCAGGCAGTGCTCGCTTTCGCCCGTGCCCGGATGGCCGTCCAGGCCGAGGGGTACCGCGAGGCGGTCGAGGCCGCGGCCCCCGAGGGCCGCGCCGAGGCGTTGGCCAAGGCCTTGTCCGCCGACGGGTACGCTGCTATGGCGCGAAGCGCGCCGGGCCCCCAGCAGGGCGAGCAGCTGTGCCAGCACCACTGCCCGGTCGCGCATGTCGCCGAACAGTTCCCGCAGCTGTGCGAGGCGGAGACGGAACTCTTCTCCAGCCTCCTGGGAACCCATGTGCAGCGTCTGGCCACCCTCGCCCACGGCGACGGCGTGTGTACGACGTTCGTGCCGCGCAGCGGTCACGCACCACCACCACAGACCACCCCATCAGCATCCGCAAGTACGGCCGGGAGGAACCCCGCATGACGCTCCCCACGGAGACTGCCCACCCTGAGCTCGAGGGTCTGGGCACGTATGAATTCGGCTGGGCCGACTCCGACGCGGCAGGCGCGGCGGCGAAGCGTGGCCTCTCCGAGGCTGTCGTCCGCGACATCTCGGACAAGAAGAACGAGCCCGAGTGGATGCTGAAGCTGCGGCTCAAGGGCCTGAAGCTCTTTGGCAAGAAGCCCATGCCGAACTGGGGCTCCGACCTGTCGGGCATCGACTTCGACAACATCAAGTACTTCGTGCGGTCCACCGAGAAGCAGGCGGAGTCCTGGGAGGACCTGCCCGAGGAGATCAAGAACACGTACGACAGGCTCGGCATCCCCGAGGCGGAGAAGCAGCGCCTCGTCGCCGGTGTCGCCGCGCAGTACGAGTCCGAGGTGGTCTACCACCAGATCAACGAGGAGCTCGAAGCGCAGGGTGTCATCTTCATGGACACCGACACGGCGCTGAAGGAGCACCCGGAGCTCTTCAAGGAGTACTTCGGCACCGTCATCCCCGTCGGTGACAACAAGTTCGCCTCGCTGAACTCGGCCGTGTGGTCCGGTGGCTCGTTCATCTACGTGCCCAAGGGTGTCCACGTCGAGATTCCGCTCCAGGCCTACTTCCGTATCAACACGGAGAACATGGGCCAGTTCGAGCGGACGCTGATCATCGTCGACGAGGACGCCTACGTCCACTACGTCGAGGGCTGCACCGCGCCGATCTACTCCTCGGACTCGCTGCACAGCGCCGTGGTCGAGATCATTGTGAAGAAGGGCGGCCGCTGCCGCTACACGACCATCCAGAACTGGTCGAACAACGTGTACAACCTCGTCACCAAGCGCGCCGTGGCGTACGAGGGCGCGACCATGGAGTGGGTCGACGGCAACATCGGCTCCAAGGTCACCATGAAGTACCCGGCCGTCTACCTGATGGGCGAGCACGCCAAGGGCGAGACCCTCTCCATCGCCTTCGCGGGCGAGGGCCAGCACCAGGACGCCGGCGCCAAGATGGTGCACATGGCTCCGAACACCTCCTCCAACATCGTCTCCAAGTCGGTGGCGCGAGGCGGCGGCCGGACCTCCTACCGCGGTCTGATCGAGATCGGCGAGGGCGCGCCGGGCTCGAAGTCCAACGTGCTCTGCGACGCGCTGCTGGTCGACACGATCTCGCGCTCCGACACCTACCCCTACGTCGACGTCCGCGAGGACGACGTATCGATGGGCCATGAGGCGACCGTCTCCAAGGTCTCCGAGGACCAGCTCTTCTACCTCATGAGCCGCGGACTCACCGAGTTCGAGGCCATGGCGATGATCGTGCGCGGCTTCGTCGAGCCGATCGCCAAGGAGCTGCCCATGGAGTACGCCCTGGAGCTCAACCGGCTGATCGAGCTGCAGATGGAGGGTTCGGTCGGCTAGTACGGCCCCGAGCCGTACCACCGCACGAATCCCCCGAGTTCTTGACTGAGAAAGCGAGCACTACGACAGCCATGGCTGAGGCTCAGAACATTCCGGCGGGCTCCACCACCGCCGGGTCCATCGCGGTGGCCGCCGAGTCGACCGTCGCCACGCGCATGAGCGCGCCCCCGTCCTTCGACGTCGCGGACTTCCCGGTCCCGCACGGCCGCGAGGAGGAGTGGCGGTTCACGCCGCTGGAGCGGCTGCGCGGGCTGCACGACGGCACCGCGGTCGCCACCGGCGGCGGCGTCAAGGTCGCGATCGAGGCGCCCGAGGGCGTCACCGTCGAGACCGTCGGCCGCGACGACGCACGGCTCGGCAAGGCCGGTACGCCGGTGGACCGGGTCGCCGCCCAGGCGTACTCGGCCTTCGAGCAGGCCTCGGTCGTCACGGTCGCCAAGGAGGCCGTGCTCACCGAGCCGATCCGTATCGCCGTGCACGGCGAGGGCGGCGTGGCGTACGGCCACCAGGTCATCGAGCTGGGTGCCTTCGCCGAGGCCGTCGTCGTCATCGACCACACCGGTGACGCGGTCCTCGCCGCCAACGTCGACTACATCGTCGGCGACGGCGCGAAGCTGACCGTCGTCTCCGTCCAGGACTGGGACGACACCGCGGTCCACGTCGGCCAGCACAACGCGCTGATCGGCCGCGACGCCTCGTTCAAGTCGATCATCGTCACCTTCGGCGGAGACCTGGTGCGCCTGCACCCGCGGATCGCCTACGCGGGCACCGGCGGCGAGGCCGAGCTGTTCGGCCTGTACTTCACCGACAAGGGCCAGCACCAGGAGCACCGCCTCCTGGTCGACCACAACACCCCGCACTGCAAGTCCAACGCGGTGTACAAGGGTGCGCTCCAGGGCGACGGCGCACACGCCGTGTGGATCGGTGACGTCCTCATCCAGGCGAAGGCCGAGGGCACCGACACCTACGAGATGAACCGGAACCTCGTCCTCACGGACGGCGCCCGGGTCGACTCCGTACCGAACCTGGAGATCGAGACCGGCGAGATCGTCGGCGCCGGCCACGCCTCGGCGACCGGCCGCTTCGACGACGAGCAGCTCTTCTACCTCCAGTCGCGCGGTATCCCCGCCGAGGAGGCCCGCCGTCTCGTCGTGCGCGGCTTCTTCGCCGAACTCGTCCAGCAGATCGGTCTGCCGGACGTCGAAGCGCGTCTCCTCGACAAGATCGAGACCGAGCTGAAGGCGTCCGTCTGATGGCCTTCGTCAAAGCCTGTGCGCTGAGTGAGCTGGAGGACGACACCCCCAAGCGGGTGGAGCTCGACGGCACACCCGTCTCCGTCGTCCGCACCGAGGGCGAGGTGTTCGCGATCAACGACATCTGCTCGCACGCGAACGTCTCGCTGTCGGAGGGCGAGGTGGAGGACTGCATGATCGAGTGCTGGCTGCACGGATCGAGCTTCGACCTCCGCACCGGTAAGCCGTCCGGCCTTCCCGCGACGCGCCCCGTCCCCGTATACCCCGTAAAGATCGAAGGGGACGATGTGCTCGTCTCCGTCACCCAGGAGTCCTGAGTCACCCATGGCAACGCTTGAAATCCGCGACCTGCACGTCACCGTCGAGGCCGACAACGCCACGAAGGAGATCCTCAAGGGCGTCGACCTGACCGTGAAGCAGGGCGAGACCCACGCCATCATGGGCCCCAACGGGTCCGGCAAGTCCACCCTCGCGTACTCGCTGGCGGGTCACCCCAAGTACACGATCACGCAGGGCACGGTCACCCTCGACGGCGAGGACGTCCTGGAGATGTCCGTCGACGAGCGCGCCCGCGCCGGCCTGTTCCTCGCCATGCAGTACCCGGTCGAGATCCCCGGTGTCTCGGTCTCCAACTTCCTGCGCACCTCCGCCACCGCCGTCCGCGGCGAGGCACCCAAGCTGCGTACGTGGGTCAAGGAGGTCAAGGAGACGATGGCCGGCCTCCAGATGGACCCGGCCTTCGCCGAGCGCAACGTCAACGAGGGCTTCTCCGGCGGCGAGAAGAAGCGCCACGAGATCCTTCAGCTGGAGCTCCTCAAGCCGAAGATCGCGATCCTCGACGAGACCGACTCCGGCCTGGACGTCGATGCGCTGAAGACCGTCTCCGAAGGCGTCAACCGGGTCCGCGAGGGCGGCGAGGTCGGCACCCTGCTGATCACGCACTACACGCGGATCCTCCGCTACATCAAGCCCGACTTCGTGCACGTCTTCGCCAACGGCCGCATCGCCGAATCCGGCGGCGCCGAGCTCGCCGACAAGCTGGAGAACGAGGGCTACGAGGCATACGTGAAGGGTGGCGCTTCCGCGTGACTGACGCCCGACAGGGGCTCACCGGCCTCCTCGACACCGAGGCGATCCGCAAGGACTTCCCCATCCTGGACCGCACGGTCCACGACGGCAAGAAGATCGTGTACCTGGACAGCGCGGCGACCTCGCAGAAGCCGCGACAGGTGCTCGACGCGCTCAACGAGTACTACGAGCGGCACAACGCCAACGTCCACCGCGGTGTCTACACCATCGCGGAGGAGGCCACCGCGCTGTACGAGGGCGCCCGCGACAAGGTCGCCGCCTTCATCAACGCGCCCAGCCGCAACGAGGTGATCTTCACCAAGAACGCCTCGGAGTCGCTCAACCTCGTGGCCAACATGCTGGGCTGGGCGGATGAGCCCTATCGGGTCGACCGTGACACCGAGATCGTCACCACCGAGATGGAGCACCACTCCAACATCGTGCCGTGGCAGCTGCTCTCGCAGCGCACCGGCGCGAAGCTGAAGTGGTTCGGCATCACGGACGACGGCCGTCTCGACCTGTCCAACATCGACGAGATCATCACGGAGAAGACGAAGATCGTCTCCTTCACGCTGGTCTCGAACATCATGGGCACGATCAACCCGGTCGAGAAGATCATCCGCCGTGCCCAGCAGGTCGGCGCGCTGGTCTGCATCGACGCCTCGCAGGCGGCACCGCACATGGTGCTCGACGTACAGGCGCTCCAGGCCGACTTCGTGGCCTTCACCGGCCACAAGATGGTCGGCCCGACCGGCATCGGCGTGCTGTGGGGACGGCAGGAGCTCCTGGAGGACCTGCCCCCGTTCCTCGGCGGCGGCGAGATGATCGAGACCGTGTCGATGCACTCGTCGACGTACGCCCCCGCGCCGCACAAGTTCGAGGCGGGTACGCCCCCGATCGCCCAGGCCGTCGGCCTCGGCGCGGCCGTGGACTACCTCTCGGCGATCGGCATGGAGAAGATCTACCGCCACGAGCACGCGATCACCGAGTACGCGGTGAAGCGCCTCCTGGAGGTCCCGGACCTCAAGATCATCGGCCCGGCGACGGCCGAGGACCGCGGCGCCACGATCTCCTTCACGCTCGGCGACATCCACCCGCACGACGTGGGCCAGGTCCTCGACGAGCAGGGCATCGCCGTCCGGGTCGGCCACCACTGCGCGCGGCCGGTCTGCCTGCGGTACGGAATTCCTGCGACGACGCGAGCGTCGTTCTATCTGTACTCCACGCCCGCCGAGGTCGACGCCCTGGTGGACGGTCTGGAGCACGTCCGGAACTTCTTCGGCTGAGGGCTGACTGGTGAAGCTGGAATCCATGTACCAGGAAGTGATCCTGGACCACTACAAGCACCCCCACGGGCGCGGCCTGCGGGACGGCGACGCCGAGGTGCATCACGTCAACCCGACGTGCGGTGACGAGATCACGCTCCGGGTGAAGTACGACGGCGAGACCATCGCCGACGTGAGCTACGAGGGACAGGGCTGCTCCATCAGCCAGGCCAGCGCCTCAGTTCTCAACGAGCTGCTGGTCGGCAAGGAGCTCGCCCAGGCGCGGAAGATCCAGGACGCGTTCCTGGAGCTGATGCAGTCCAAGGGCCAGCTGGAGCCGGACGACGAGATGGAGGAGCTGCTGGAGGACGCGGTCGCGTTCGCCGGTGTCTCCAAGTATCCGGCCCGGGTCAAGTGCGCGCTGCTGAGCTGGATGGCGTGGAAGGACGCGACGGCGAAGGCGCTGTCCGAAGGGAAGACGGCATGAGCGACAACGAGACTCTCACCACCAAGCCGGCCTCCGAGGAGGAGGTCCGCGAGGCGCTGTACGACGTGGTCGACCCCGAGCTGGGCATCGACGTCGTCAACCTGGGCCTGATCTACGGCATCCACGTCGATGACGCCAACATCGCCACCCTCGACATGACCCTGACGTCCGCGGCCTGTCCGCTGACCGATGTCATCGAGGACCAGGCGAAGTCCGCCACCGACGGCATCGTCAGCGAGTTGCGGATCAACTGGGTCTGGATGCCGCCGTGGGGCCCGGACAAGATCACGGACGACGGGCGCGAGCAGCTGCGCGCGCTGGGCTTCAACGTCTGAGACACGCGGCGAACGGCCATGCCCGCCAGGGACACCGGCGGGCATGGCCGTTCGCCTGTTCCGCCACGTCGTCGATTCCCGGTGCGTCCGCACCGTTCCGCAGCGAGGCGTCTATAGAACCGGGTGGCGTCTTTGTCATGTTCGTCCAGACGCCGATTTACGAGTGAGAGCGTGATGGGCCCCTGCTGACGCCCTTCGGCGTCGCCACCCGTCCCTCACCGATGAATCCGTAGATCACTTCACATCATTACCGGGAGAACCTATGACCGTGAGCAAGAACATCAACAACCCCGTGGGCATGGGCGGCGGCCAGCGCAAGAGGCTGTCCCGCGCGGAGCGGCAGAACAACGGTCCGCACCGCAACCTCGACCGCCAGGGCGCGGCCGACCAGAAGGCGGAGCTGGTGCGCAAGATGCGCGAGAAGGCAGGCGTAGCCGAGGGTGCCGGGCAGTCGGGCGACGACACCGCACAGAGCTGACGCGCCGCCGCCGCAGGGCGGCACCGCACGGGGCAGGGTCCGGACCACGACGCGCGGTCCGGACCCTGCCGTCAGCCCCTCCGCGTCCGCCTGCGCGGTGAGCGTCGGCGGCAGGGGTCAGGTCCGCTTGCGGCTCGCGATCTCATCAGAGAGCTGCTGCACGTGGGCGGGGTCCGCGTCCCGGGCAAGGGCGACGTAGTGGTCCATGACGGCCGGGCGGTAGCGCACGGGCGACGTCTGTCCTGGGGCGAGCCGGGTGAGCTCGGTGATCGTGAGGTCTTCGTCTGCGATACCGCGGAACGAGATGCCGCCGACGGTCTCCACGTCGAACATCAGGACCACGCGTGGACTGCCGTCGCTGCTGACCTCCCGCCAGTCGACGAGAACGCCGAGAGCAAGCGCCCCCGTACGCAGATCCGCGTTGCGCTTCCGTGCATCACTGCTGAGGAGCGGGTTCGGGGCGACGCCCGGGAAGTCGGGCCCGACGCCGAGCGATTCCCGACTCAGGTCGGGCCTGAGCTGCGCCATCAGATCGTTGAGGTTGAGCTTCTGCTTCTTCTTCGAGCCGAACATCCTGACCCCTCCCTCACACCGGTGCCGGAATCTCGGCCTGGTGCTCCGCCTTCAGTGCGATTGTACGGCGCGGTCATTCCCGGCCTCCGTCGTATCCGACGTCGTGCCAGCCTTCCCGCCAGTCCGCACGGTTGTCCGGCGTGAATATGCGGCGGCCCTCACACCATTCAAGGAAATCGGGGTCTGTACTCGCGTACTGATCACGAACCTCTAGGTGGATCGCGGTTCGCCGAGCACGAGGCAACGGCTCACGGGCCGGAGGCTCCATCGGCGGTGTCTCCATCCGGTCGGGGATGTACTGGATCATGGCCTTGGGCAGCCGAATGATTGCTTCGTGGTCCGGGACGTCCGCACGGTGACCGGGAACCGAACCGATCTCCTGGCAGGCTTTCACCTCCTCTCGTGCATGTGTGCCATGGAACCGGACAGCGCGGGCAAAGCGTCACCTGACCGGGGCGTCAAAGCGATGAGGGCGCGCGAGCCCCCGCCGAGCTGCGGACGGTTGAACGGGCCGAACGCGGACGCGCTCACGTCAAGGCCGGCGGCGGCGCGGAGCTGGTCACCCCCGCCAAAGTCGATGGTGAGTGCGGCGGCTGTCCTGAACGGCCGACCGGGCCGACCGGGTGTGCCGGGTCAAGGGAGCGCTACGACCGTCACGCCGCGCAGCTCGCGGTGGAGACGGGTCGCGAGCATGCCGGGATAGCGGGGCTTGCTGTACGGGGAGAGCTGGTCATGTTCGGAGGTGACCCACCCGTTCGCGGTGAGCCGGTAGAGGGCGCCCGACACCCCGTAGAGGTGGGGTTTGCGCACGCGGAGCACGGCGAACCGACCACGGCGCAAGTGCGGGCATTGTCCGACCGATACCCGTGCGTGCTCGGCGCACAGGGGTGGCATCGCGGTCACGGACCGTTCGGGCCACGTCGGGGGCGAGTCCTCACGCAGCCAGTCGATGAAGAGCCAGCCGTCCTTGTTCCGGTCCGCGGGGCCCGCACAGATCTGGCACAACATGCCTTCCATGCAGAGGCGTTGGCGGAGCGGATGCATGGAGTCGTACAGGACGCGTCCGCCGGGCCGGTCATGGACCCGCACCCACAGGTTGCCGTGTTTGTCCCGGTCCTCCGGGCGCGTGTTCCGGTACGCGAGCTGAGGCCCGTTGGCACCGTCACCAATGGTCAGTTCGGAATGCGACACGCCTTGATCGGTACTTCGCGAGGCGACGAACGGGGTCAACACGCGTCTCCCCCGACTCCGGTGCGGCGCCCCCGGACCGGTACGCCCCATTCCACGAAGCGCTCACGGAGCCCCGGGCGGCTGACGCCGTACTCCACGGCCAGAGCCGCCATCCCCGCCCCCTCCTGGTACGTGGCGGTCAGAGCCGCGCGTGAGGCGTACACCCGGTCCTGGGCGGCTCTCACGTCCGCGTTGGTCCGGCGGGTACGGCTGCGCTGGTCGAACATGGGGCCCATCTGCTCCTGCTCTCTTTCGTGTGCGGGGGTCGGAAGAGTCACGTGTGCACCGGGGGTATGCCGGTTCGGGGTGTGCCCGGCAGGGGACAGGGTCGGGCGGCGAGTCCGTACCAGCAGGCGTCGTCGCGGGCGATGAACTCGAACGTGAAGCCCGCGGCGAGTCGCCACAGTGCGTAGTCCTGGTGCCCGATGTCCTCGGCCCACGCGCGAAGGTCGGCGGGTGCGTCGCGCCCGGCGTGTGTCACCGGGTGCAGGGCGGCGGGCGGCACCCACGGTGCGTGGGCGGCCGGGTCCAGCGCTTCGGCGAACCACAACGCCCGGCCGCGGAGCCAGCGCAGCGCCAGCCGCCGGGACGGTGCGACGAACCCACCGAGCTCCACGCGCCTCACCGCGTCACCGCCGCTGACCTCGGCCGCGTAGTGCGTGGCTGTCCTCCCGGTCACAGCAGCCGCCCCTCACTCCGGGCGTTGCGCCGTGCGGTCTCGGCCCGCAGCCGCTCTATGCGGGTCGCGGGGCGGAGGTGTTCGGGGTCGGCTTCCCATTCGACTCCGCCCCGGACCGGGCGCAGCGCCCAGTACGGGCCGGCGACCCCTCGGAACTCCCCGACACGGTCTTTGCGGCTGGTGTCCACCATGAGTGTGCCGGGGGTCGGTACGCGGCGGGCTTCCTGTGGTTCGACAGGCATAGTCCCGCTCCTCTCCGTAGCCGTTTCACTACCAAGAGGGCCCAGCGTGACCTACAGTCGGAATGTCTTCAACTGGACTGATTTGCTTGATGAGTGAGGAAACTCGCATGGTGAACCGGAAGACACTCGACCCGGAGACGTCGCCCATGCAGGCGTTTGGCCAGTGCTTACGGCAGGCCCGGGACGAGCGCGGGTGGACGCAAGACGAGCTGGGCGTGCGCATGGGCATTACCGGGTCGCATGTTTCTGCCGTCGAAACTGGCCGTCGCCCACCAACTAATCGCTTCGCGCGTAGTGCTGACAGTGCGTTGCGCACGGGAGACAAGTTCGAGCGCCAGAGCCGTGCGCTGAAGAACACGGCCCTGCTGGAGGGGTTCCCGGAGTACGTGCGGCAAGAGGTGCGCGCCGCAGAGATCAGGCTCTATGAAGTCGGCGTCATCCCTGGACTGCTCCAGACGCCGGATTACGCGGCGACGCTGGAGGCGGACGCGGTACGCAGGGAGGCAATCACGGCCGAGCAAGCCAGTGAGCGGGTCGCTTTGGTGGCAGAGCGACAAGCGGCACTTGCTCGTTCCCCCTCACCCCTGATCTTCGCGGTACTTGACGAAGGGTGCATCCTTCGACCGATGGGCGATCCTTCGGTCATGGATGCTCAGTTCGCCCAGTTGCTGGAGTTCGCCGAGCGGCCGAACACCCTGCTTCAAATCGCTCCGTTCCGTATGGGAGCGCGTCGGCCGTTCAGCCTGCCCATCACGGTGCTGACACTTCCGGACCGCTCGCTTGTGTCGTACGCCGAGTCCTCGCAGCGGGGGCATTTGGAACGCGAAACCAGCTTCGTACTGCCCATACTGACGGCCTACCATCAGCTTCAGGCCGAAGCCCTGTCCCAAGCGGCATCCGTGGCCATGATCGAGCAGGTACGAAAGGGCATCCCGTGACCGAATCCCCCGGTTGGTTCAAGTCCTCATACAGCGGCAACGGTGGCCAGTGCGTCGAGGTCGCTGCCAATCTTGTCGCCTCGCGCGGCATCGTTCCCGTACGTGACTCCAAGGATCTGAGCGGCCCGGTTCTGAGCTTCCCTGTCGGCTCGTTCGCCTGCTTCGTGGCGGGTGTTAAGGCCGGAGAGTTCGGCACCGTCTGACCGCCCGGTCCGACCAGCTACGAAAGGGCTCCCTGTGACGACCGAATCTCCGCGTTGGTTCACGTCCTCATACAGCAGCAACGGCGGCGCTTGCGTCGAGGTCGCCGCTAACCTCGTTGCCCCGTGCGGCACAGTCCCTGTCCGCGACTCCAAGCGCCCGACCGGCCCCGTCCTGGATTTCCCCGTCGGCTCGTTCGCCTCCTTCGTGGCGGGTGTCAAGGCCGGAGAGTTCGGCACCGTCTGACCGCCCGGTCCGACCAGCTACGAAAGGGCACCCCGTGACGACTGAATCCCTCCATTGGGTCAAGTCCAGCTACAGCGACAACGGTGGCACATGCGTCGAATGGGCCCCGTCGAATACGTCCTCCACCGGTATAGTCCCCGTCCGCGACTCCAAGCGCCCGACCGGCCCCGTCCTGGATTTCCCCGTCGGCTCGTTCGCCTCCTTCGTGGCGGGCGTCAAAGCCGGAGAGTTCGGCACCGTCTGATCCGTCCGGTCCAGCGCCATCCGGTTCGGCGACGCCCCATCGTGCGGTGCATGATGGGGCTTCTCGCTGTCCGGTGTCGTGGCCAACTCCGCTGCTAGGGTCGCCACTTGAGCGAGGGGAAGGGTGGCGTATGACGTCGTTTCTTATCGGCGGGGATCTGGACGTGCGGCGGCTCGGGTTCGGGGCCATGCAACTGCCCACGGAGCCGGGTGCGGCCAGGGAGACCTCTTTCGCGGTGGTGCGGCGGGCTGTCCGGCTGGGCGTCACGCTGATCGATACCGCGTATATGTACGGCGGTGGAGCCAACGAGGAACTCCTGGCCGAGGCCCTGCACCCCTACCCGGACGGGCTGCTGATCACCACCAAGGTCGGCGTAGCCCGGTCGAGCCCCTCGGACGAGTGGAAGCTCGACGGACGGCCCGCGGTTCTGCGTGATCAGGTCGAACAGGCATTGCGCCGACTGCGCGTCGAGCGGATCGAGCTGCTTCAGCTGCACCGTATCGATCCGGAGACGCCGCTCGCCGACCAGATCGGCACCCTGCGCGACCTGCGGACCGAGGGAAAGATCGGCCGGATCGGGCTGTCCGAGGTCACCGTCGACGAGCTCGGCCGGGCGCGGGAGATCGTCGACATCGCGAGTGTCCAGAACCGCTACAACCTGCTCGACCGCGAACACGAGCCCGTGCTCGCGGCGTGTGAGGCGGCGGGCATCGCGTTCCTGCCGTGGCGCCCGGTCGCCTGGGGGAAGTCCGGGGCGCGGGACGAGA
Organism: Streptomyces sp. NBC_01433; assembly: GCF_026340105.1. Classification (NCBI taxonomy): domain Bacteria; kingdom Bacillati; phylum Actinomycetota; class Actinomycetes; order Kitasatosporales; family Streptomycetaceae; genus Streptomyces; species Streptomyces sp. NBC_01433. Next base: position 5,055,128 of record NZ_JAPEPM010000001.1, read on the forward strand.
TCGCCGCCGTGGCTGCCGAGGCCGAGGCCACCCCCACCCAGGTCGCTCTCGCCTGGCTCCTGGGCCACTCGCCGGTCATCCTCCCCATCCCGGGCACGGCCCGCGTCGACCACCTGGAGGAGAACCTCGCCGCCGAACGCCTCCAACTGACCCCCGTCCAGCGCGATCGCCTCAATCGTCTGCCCGCGTCGGCATAGGTCCGGGCAGGGAACAGCCCCGGCGGTCGCGGGGACTGCCGGGGCTGTGCGCGGGCGGAGGCGGCGGGGTGCCCGGTGGCGTTACGCGGAGGCCGGGGGCGGACCGTACTGCTCGGGCAGCACGACGGCCGCCTCGGCCAGGACCGGGCCCAGGTTCTCCGTACGCATGCGCCGGTCCACGTAGAGCAGGCCGACGATCAGCGGCGGGAAGATGGTCGACAACAGCTGGCTGATCAGCTGGCTGATCAGCACGACGGCGAAGAGGCCGCCCATGGCGGCCAGGAGCTCGGCGCCGGACGGTTCGGTGCCGAGGTCCGAGGCGTCGGTCATGCCCGGCAGTGAGCCCAGGGCCGAGAACGGCATCTGGAGCATCGAGCCCGCCATCGACGCCATCACGTACCCGAGCAGTGAGATCCCCAGGACGCGCCACCAGTCGCCGCGCACCAGCCGGGCCGAGCGGCGCAGGGCCGCGAACGGGCTCTGGTTCTCGAAGACCACGATCGTCGGAGCCAGCGAGAACTTCACCCAGAGCCAGATCGCCAGCGGTGCGAGGGCCAGGGCGCCGACGACGGCGAACCACATCATCGGCAGGACGCCGTCCGCGTCGCCCAGCGAGATGAAGTAGATCATCACGCCGATGAAGGCGGTCATGGCGAGTACGACCGGCACGAAGGCGATCAGCGCCGTGAGGAACACCGTGCCGATCATGGCCCCGACCCGGGACCAGGCGCGGCGCCAGGCCGCGCCGAAGGTGATCGGCCGGCCCAGTACGGCTTCCTGGAGTATCGCCGGGACCGCCGCCTGCATCAGGGCGGCGGCCACGATGTACACGGCGATGCCGACGGCCATCAGCACGCTGAAGGCGATCAGCAGCGGGATCAAGTCCTGCGAGTGCGCGCCTCCCGCGTGGTCGTCGACCATGACCGCGTCCCAGTGGTCCGCGACGGAGGAGTACGCGATGAGGGCCCCCACGGCCATCAGCAGCGCCGCCCCCGCGAAGACGGCCAGCCCCATGCCGAACAGGGGCTTCCAGTAGCGGCCCATGGTGGAGAAGGCGCCGCTGAGTATGTCCGAGACCCTCATCGGGGCGAGGGGTATGACCCCCGGCTTCGGCGGTGCCGCCCAGGGGCTGCCCCAGCCCCCACCGTCCCAGCCCCCGCCGCCGTACGGACCCCCTCCGTGGGGAGCCCCTCCGTACGGGCCTCCGCCGTGCGGGCCCCCGCCGTAGGGCGCGCCCCCGTTCGGGCCACCGCCCCACCCTGCATCCTGCGTCACTGCGTCTCCGTTGTGTCGTCGGCCCGTGCGGGCCGTGCCATGTCATATGCCATGTCGTCGGTCGGGACACCGTAGCGTCCCGGGCGTTGCCGCAATGTGTACGGCCGTACGCAACGATGCGTACACTTGTACACATGGGATACGGACTGCTGGCAGCGGCCATCACGGCCGAGGTGGCCGCGACGACGGCCATGAAGTACAGCGAGGGATTCACCAGACTCTGGCCCTCGCTCATCACCCTCGTGGGGTATGTCCTCGCCTTCTCCCTCCTCGCGCAGACGCTGAAGACGCTGTCGGTGGGCACGGCCTACGCGATCTGGGCAGGAGTGGGCACCGCCGCCGTCGCCGCGATCGGCGTGATCTTCATGGGGGAGTCGGGCAGCCTGTTCAAGGTGGCGGGCATCGCCCTGATCATCGCCGGAGTCGTGGTGCTCAACCTGGGCGGAGCCCACTGATGGCCCGGCGTTACGACCCCGAGCGGCGCGAGCGCATCATCGACGCGGCCATCCGCGTGGTCGCCGCCGACGGCATCACCGGGCTCACCCATCGCTCCGTCGCCGCCGAGGCGGATGTGCCGCTCGGCTCGACGACGTATCACTTCGGCTCGCTCGACGAGCTGCTGATCGCCGCCCTGCGCCGGTGCAACGAGGGCTTCGCCCAGGCGGTGAGGGAGAGCAGTGTCTTTGCCGCGCCCTCCGGTCAGCGGTGCGGCGCCGAGCTGGCCGACGAGCTGAGCAGGCTGCTGGGGGAGTGGTTCGAGGGCGAGCGCGGGGCGACGGAGCTGGAGTACGAGCTGTATCTCGCCGCCCTGCGCCGCCCCGCGCTGCGTCCCGTCGCCGCCGAGTGGACCGATGGCGTGGTCGAACTGCTGGTCCGGCGCACCGACCCGGCCACAGCGCGGGCGCTCGTCGCGCTGATGGACGGGATCTGCCTCCAGGTGCTGCTCACCGGCGGGTCCTACGACGCGGCGTACACCCGGGAGATGCTGGCCAGAGTCGCCGGTGCCTGACCGTGCCCGCCTGACCCTGCCCGCCTGACCCTGCCCGCCTGACGGCACCGGGGCGCAGCCGGTGTGCCGGGTGCCCGGTGCGGTCAACTGGGCGTGTTCAGGCGGCGCACCGTGGTCAGCGCCGTGCGTACGCTCGCCTCGATGTCCGTGATCGGGTACAGCGCCTCGTGGATCGTCCGGTCCCGGTCCACCACCAGCGTCAGCCGCTTGAGCCGGCTGACGCCCGCCGCCCGGAACGTCGGCAGCCGCAGGGCCGCCGTCAGCGACAGCTCGGCGTCGGAGAGCAGCGGGAAGCGCAGTCCCTCCGCGTCGGCGAACGCCCGCTGCTCGTCCGGGCGTTGGGTGGACACCCCGTGCACGGTCGCGCCGGCCTCCGTGAACTCCGCCCACCGGTCCCGGTAGGTGCACGATTCGAGGGTGCAGCCGCTCGCCCCGGGAATTTGCCCCCACCCCGGCGGGTAGGCGTCCTGGCGCGCGTACGCGCCGGGGAAGCAGTACAGGACCGTGTACGGGGTGGTGTCGGCGACCGGGTCGCGCGGTGCGCCGTCGTGGTCGGGCATGCGCAGCTCCGGCAGCCGGGTGCCCACCAGGGCACGCACCCGTGCCGCCTCCTTCGAGGACTCGGCCGTCGTCGCCATCGTCTCCCCTTCCCCCAGCACCCAGGCGTCGCCCCAGTCCTGGAGCGCGATCAGTACGGGCAGCAGGGCGCGGCCGCGCGGGGTGAGCCGGTACTCGTACCGGACGGGGCGGTCCTGGTACGGCTCCCGCGCGAGCACGTCCGCCTCGACCAGCAGGCGCAGCCGTTCGGTGAGCACCTTGCGCGAGACGCCCAGCTCCTGCTGGAGGGCGTCGAAGCGGTGCACCCCGCGCGCCGTGTCGCGCACGATCAGCAGGGTCCACCAGTCGCCGACGACGTCCAGCGCCTGGGCGATCGAGCAGTCGGCGTCCGCCAGGCTGGTGCGCTGTGGCATGGCTCGCCCTCTTCCGTTCGTGGCTTCCCTCGGCTGTCGGTCCCGGTCAGTTGTACGCGGTTGACCTGCCGAAAGCATGCTGCCATAGTCCGTTCCCAAAAGGAACTTTATCGGGGGCGGGTGGAATGGGAATGCTGCGCGGAGTGCCGAGAACGGTACGGCTGCTGGCTGTGGGCGCATTTCTCAATGGCGTCGTCAGTTTCACGTTCGTCTACCTCTTCGTCTATCTGACGGGACCGCGCGGTCTGTCCGTCACCCAGGCCGGAGTGATCAGCGGCATCGGCGGTGTCGGGCTGGTCGCCGGGAACTTCACCGGGGGCTGGTTCGGCGACCGCTACGGGCACCGCCGGATGCTCCTGATCGGCGCCTGTACGAGCGGTGCCGCACTCGTCACCCTGCCCGCCCTGCCGATCGCCGCCCTCTACGCCGTGCTGCCGATCGCCCAGTACGCCTCGGGCGTCGTACGCGCGGCCAACTCCGCACTCGTCGCGGTGTCCGTGCCCGAGGGCGGCCGACGCCAGAGCTTCGCCCTCACGCGCTTCGCGGCGAACGGGGGCTTCGCCGTCGGACCGCCGCTCGGCGCGCTGATCGCCGCCCGCTTCTCGTACGACTGGCTCTTCCTGGCGGACGGGTTCGGCACCCTGCTCTTCGCCGCGTACGTGGCCAGGATCCTGCCGGCTCGCGTCGTCGCGCACACCGGGTCCGCGAGCGACCCGCACGCGCCGGGGCTCTGGCGCGAACTGCGGGCCAGACCAGCGGTGTTGGTGCTGCTCGCCGCGATCGTCTGCGTCGACCTCGTCTACCGGCAGCAGTACTCCACCCTGCCCGTGTTCCTCGCCGACCACGGCCTCGGCACCCAGTTCTACGGCTGGCTGATCGCCATCAACGGCGGTGTCATCCTCTGCCTCGAACTGCCCGCCGCGCACGCCCTGCGCAAGCGGTCGCCGCTCGGCATCGTCGGGGTGGGCCTGCTGCTGGTGGGGCTGGGGTACGCCGTACTGATACCCGGGGCCGGAGCGGTGTTCGCCGTCGCGATGATGCTGTCGCTGACGCTGGGGGAGATCCTCTACAAGACGCCCGCCACGGCGTACGTCGCCGACCAGGCGCCCGGCCACGCGCAGGGCCGGTTCCAGAGCCTGTACGCGGGTGCCTCGATCAGCGGTCAGGTTCTGGCGCCACCGCTGGGCGGGGCGCTGTACGCGAGCGCCCCGGCGCTGCTGTGGCCGGTCTGCGCGGTGCTCGCGGGCGGTGCCGGGGTGGCGGTGCTGGCGGCGCGGCGGCTGCGGGAACCGGGACGGCCGCCGCGCGCGGCGGGGTACGGGAAGGGCCAGGCGGCCGGTATCCCGGCGGGGCGCGGCGAAGGCGTGGGGACCGGTGCGGCGGCGGGGTACGGCAAGGGTGTGGGGGCCGGTACGGCGGTGTGCGGCCCGGACGCTGAGACCGGTTCGCCGGAGCGGGCCCCGGCCGGTTAGGTTTCTGTTCATGACCGACACGACTTCCCAGGGTTCTGCCCGCACCACCGGCGCCGTCGCCGCCGGCCTCGCCACCATCGCCGGTGACGGCACCGTCCTCGACACCTGGTTCCCCGCCCCCGGGCTGTCCGCCGAGCCCGGCCCGGCCGGCACGCAGCGCCTCAGCCCCGAGGAGGCCGTGAACCGGCTCGGCGAGGGTGCGGCCAAGGCCCTCGGCGTGGACGCCCGGCGGGGTGTCGAGGTCGTCGCCGTCTCCACGGTCATCTCCTCGCTCGACGACAAGCCGCTCGACGCGCACGACGCGTACCTGCGTCTGCACCTGCTCTCGCACCGTCTCGTCCGGCCGCACGGCCAGAACCTCGACGGGCTCTTCGGCCTGCTCGCCAACGTCGCCTGGACCTCGCTCGGCCCCGTCGCCGTCGACGACCTGGAGAAGGTGCGGCTGAACGCCCGCGCCGAGGGTCTGCACCTCCAGGTCACCTCGGTCGACAAGTTCCCGCGCATGACGGACTACGTCGCACCGAAGGGCGTACGCATCGCCGACGCCGACCGCGTACGGCTCGGGGCGCACCTCGCTTCCGGCACGACGGTCATGCACGAGGGCTTCGTGAACTTCAACGCGGGCACGCTCGGCACCTCGATGGTCGAGGGCCGGATCTCCGCGGGCGTCGTCATCGGCAATGGCTCCGACATCGGCGGCGGCGCCTCCACCATGGGCACCCTCTCCGGCGGCGGCAAGGAGCGCATCGTCATCGGCGAGCGCTGCCTGATCGGTGCCGAGGCGGGCGTCGGGATCGCGCTCGGCGACGAGTGCGTCGTGGAGGCCGGGCTGTATGTCACGGCCGGTACGCGCGTCACGCTGCCGGACGGCCAGGTCGTCAAGGCCCGTGAGCTCTCCGGCGCCTCGAACATCCTCTTCCGTCGCAACTCGGTCACCGGCACCGTCGAGGCCCGCCCGAACAACTCGGTGTGGGACGGGCTCAACGACATCCTGCACGCCCACAACTAACGTGTAGCGGCGAGGAGTTCCTCGTACGCCTCCCGCAGCCCGTCGGTCGCCCCGCGCCCGGCGGGCCGCAGTGGTTCACGGACCGGGCCCGCCGCGAGCAGGGCCTTGGCGGTGACGGTGCCGGGCAGGCCGGAGGCCATCATCAGCTCGGTGAGGTGTGCGGTGAGACCGTTCAGGCGGGCCGCCTCGGCCGTGCGGCCCGCGTCGAACGCGTCCAGGGGCGCCCGCATCTGACGTGGTGCCACATTGGCGACCGTACTGACATAGCCCGCGCCGCCCAGCGCGTAGAGCGGCAGGTTCAGCTCCTCGCAGCCCGAGTAGTACGCCAGCGAGGTCCGGGCCATCACCTTCGTCGAGCCGAGCAGGTCGTACGCGCAGTCCTTCACCGCCACGACGCGCGGGTGCTCGGCGAGCCGCAGCAGGGTCTCCGGTTCGACGCGGGTGCCGGTGCGGCCCGGGATGTCGTACAGCATCAGCGGGATGCCGGACGCCTCCGCGACCCGCAGGAAGTGCGCCTCGACGGCTGCCTGCGGGGGGCGGCTGTAGTACGGGGTGACCACCAGGAGGCCGTCCGCGCCCGCGTCCTCGGCCTCCCGGGCCAGGGCCACCGTGTGCCGGGTGTCGGCGCTGCCGACGCCCGCGACCAGCGTCACCCCGTCGCCGACCGCCTCCCGGACCGCCCGCAGCAGCGCGGTCTTCTCGGCGTCGCCCGTGGTGGGGGACTCACCGGTGGTGCCGCTGAGCACCAGACCGTCGCAGCCGTCCGCGACCAGACCGGCGGCGTGCGCGCGGGCCGCGTCCAGGTCCAGCTCACCGGCGGTGGTGAACGGCGTGATCATGGCGCAGAGCGTGCGGCCGAAGGGGCGTGACGTGAGGGGTGTCATGTCCGAAGTGTCGACCCCGTGATCGTGAAGGTCCACTTAGATCTGCTTGGCGTGAGGGGCAAGCGATGCTGAACAGTCCCTGTCGGCCGGGCGCGCGCCCGGCCGCGGCCGACCGCCGTCTTGGTAGGCCGGACACCCGCATCGGACCGCGCCGCGGTCGCCCGGACCCGGCCGTCTGACATGATCCAACGGACAGGCGGGAGTGGGCCGTTGCGAGGGGTGGGCGCATGGGGAAGCGGGTACGGAGAGCGGTTGCGGCGGCATGGCCGGCGGTGGCCGGGATGGTCCTGAGCGGCTGTTCCGGATTCCTCGTCCCGGCCGGTGAGGGCGAGCGGGAACCCACGCCGAGCGCCACGCGTACGGTCCCGTCCGGCGTGCACGCGGACACCCTGCCGCCGACCCCCGCCGCCCCGCCGAGCCCGCCGGTGACCGGCGCACCGGACCGGGGCTCCCGCCCCGGTGACGGCGCCACCGCCTCCGGCGACTGCCCCGCCTCCGGTGTCGTCGTGGACATGGGGCAGGTGGAGACCGCGATGATGCACCGGGCCGTGGTGCTCACGCTCACCAACTGCGGCGACAAGCCCTACCGCGTCCACGGCTACCCCTCGGTCCAGGCGCTGGGCGAGGAGGGCGAACGGCTGCCGGTCAAGGTGAATCCGGGCGGCTCGTACTTCGGCCAGGACCCGGGGCCGAAGGAGGTCACGCTGAAGCCCGGCGCCACCGTGAAGTCGATGCTCGCCTGGGTCTCCACCCAGGAGGGCGGCGACCTCATCGAGGGCGACGCGCTGGAGATCGCCGCCGCCACCGACACGGGCGCCCGCGTCTTCCCGCTGGAGGGCCACGACATCCGCCTGATGGACGAACTGAACATGACCGCCTGGCGTACCCGCCTGAGCACCTGAGGCGGGTACGCCGGGCAGTCAGCGGCCGAGCAGCGGCGCGGCCGTATGACTCACCGGGACGACATGGGTGACCCAGCCGTCCGCCGCGGTGTCCCCGGTGAGCAGGTGCAGCAGGAAGGACGTCGGCTCGGGCAGGTATCCCGGCACGCCCCCGCCCCGCACCAGACCGCTCTGCAGATACGTGCTCGGGGCGACGGCCACTGTGCTGCCCGCGAACGCCGCCGTGACCGGGCGGTGGACGTGGCCCGCCAGGACCCGTACGACATGCGGGTGGGCGGCGACGACCTCGGCCAGTGCCGCGCCGTCCACCAGGCGCATCGCGTCCAGGAACGGGATTCCGACCGGGACCGGAGGGTGGTGCAGACAGACGAGGGCGGGAACCCCGGGCCGGTGGGCGAGCGCCTTGTCGAGCCAGGCCAGTTGGTCCGGCCCGAGGCGGCCACCGGCCGAACCGGGCACCGTCGAGTCCAGGACGAGAACCGTGAGCGCCGGATGCTCCACCGCGTAGTACGGCCGCCGGCCGCCGCCCAGGAACGGTGTCCCGCCGAACGCCCCGACCAGCGCGCCGGGCACGTCGTGATTCCCCGCCACCAGGTGCAACGGCAGCGGGAGGTCGTCGATCAGCTCGCGCAGCACGGCGTACTCCCCGGGCTCACCGTGCTCGGCCAGATCGCCGGTGACGACCACGCAGTCGGGGCGGGGTTCGAGCGCCAGCACCCGGCGCAGGGCGGTGTTCAGCCCGGTGGCGGGGGCGCCGGCCAGGACACCGGTCGTGAGGTGGGGATCGCTGAGGTGGGCCACGGAGACAGTCATCCCGGAACCCTGCCCCGCCCCGTCCGGCGCGCACCCGGTCGAGTGGGGCCGGCTTGGGGTTCTTGACCTCAAGCGAGCTTGAGGGATCAGTGTGGTGAGCAGCGGCGCACCACCGGGTGCGGCCAGAGGGGATCACCGTCATGACCGTGCAGTTCAACTCCCGGCCCGACCTGACGCGTTCCGATGCCGGCATCGTCAAGGTCAGCACCTGGGACGTCGGTACGCCCGAGCGGCAGCGCCGGAGCGTCGGGGCCATCCGTGAGGCATGGGGAGGCCGCGACTGGCCGCATCCGGGGCTGCTCTCGTACAGCGTGTACACGGGGGAGGACGGCAGGACGCTGCTGCACTACTCGCAGTGGTCCGGTGAGCAGGCGTACCAGGACTTCTTCCGGGAGGGCCGCGACGCGCGCAACGCCGACATCGACGCCGCCGTGCCCGGCATCGAACGCCTCGGGCTGCACACGTACGAGCCGTACCGCTCCACACCCCTGGCCGGGGGCGAGAGCCGTGAGCCCGGGTGTGTCGTGATCGTCGACGTGGAGTTCGCGGGTCCCGACCCGGCCCGGCAACGGGACTGGGTGGACGCGGTGTTCGAGGCGCTGGGCACCGATCCGGCGCCCGCCCCGGGCGGTATCGCCGGGCACTTCCATGTGAGCACGGACGGCACGCGTGTCCTCAACTACGCCGAGTGGGAGAGCGCACAGGCCCACCTCGACGCCCTGTCCGCACCGGGCGACGGCATCGGGTCCCGGACGCCGCAGTGGGAGAAGGTGCGGTCCTGGCCGGGGGTGACCGGCGGCGGTGTGCACCGCTACACGCCCGCGCTCTCCCTCGGCGCGGGCGGGTAGCGGGGACCCCTCAGGGGCGGAAGCGCAGCACCTGCGGGTCGTGGTCGCTGTTCTGGTCGGCGAACTCCGCGTTGATGTGCACGCTGTCGTAGTCGAAGCCGCGGATCGACGGGCTGGTCAGGATCTGGTCCAGGACCTGGGTGTTGCCCTGGAAGACGTACGAGTAACGCTCCGACCGCGGCAGGGACTTCACCGCCGGGTACAGCGCGCCACCGGCCGTCAGCGCTCCCGTCGTACCGGAGAACTCGAAGTCGTTGATGTCACCCACGACCAGGACGTCGGCGCGCTTGTCCGCGCTCAGCAGCTTCTTCACGAAGGTGTTGACCGAGGTGGCCTGCGCCAGGCGCTGGACCTCCGAGGAGCGCGTCGGCGGCTGGTGGTGCGAGAGGATCGACTCGTCGCCGCCCTTCGACGCGAAGTGGTTGGCGACGACGAACACCGGACGCCCGCGGAAGGCGAACTCGCCGACGAGCGGCTTGCGGCTGTCCGTCCACGCGGCCGCCGCCGGATCGATTCGGCCGGGGGAGTGCGTCAGGGCCGCCCTGCCCCGCTCCCGTACGACCTCGGTCGCCGTCGTCGCGTCGCCGCCCGCGCGGTCGGTGAACGACACCCGCTCCGGGTTGAACAGGAACACCTGGCGGATGTTGCCGCCCGGCTCGCCGCCGTCCTTCTTGTCCTGGGGGGCGATGGAACGCCAGTCGTAGGCCGGGCCGCCCGCCGCCGCGATCGCCTCGGTGAACCTGCGCACGGTCTGCTCGGCCGAGACCGTGCCGTCGTCCGTCGCGCCGTTGTCGTCCTGGATCTCCTCCAGGGCCAGGATGTCCGGCGAGGCGAGGTTGTTCACGACGGCCGCGGCCAGCGCGTCGAACTTCTCCCGCGCGTCGCCCGGGTCGAGGTTCTCCACGTTGTACGTCGCCACCGCGAGCTCACCGTCGCGCTGGGCACGGGTCCGCTCCTGGCGCAGCCCGCGGTCGAGGACCGTGCCGAGGGTGCGGGCGGTCAGCGTGTAGCCGCCGTACTGGCTGAAGTCCAGCGGCCCTTCGGTCGTGCCCGTCAGCACGTCACCCACATCGGCCTTGGGGAACGGCTGCTCGGTGAGCGGCACCAGCGACTGGATCTGGAGCCGTCCGGTGTTCTGCGAGGCGTACGAACCGTAGACCGTGCCGCCCCGGCGGTTGGCGTTCTCGTGCGGCTTCACCGTCACCCACAGCTCCGCGTGCGTGTCGGTGGCGCCGACCACGCGCGAGGAGCCGACGCGGACGTTCATGCCCTCCACGGACTCGTAGAAGTCCAGGGCGTACCGGCCGGGGGAGAGCGGGAGCCCGTTGACCGAGCCGCCCGCCGCCGGGTCGCCCGCCGGGGCGTAGCGGGACGGGACCGAGCGCTCCGAGACGGTGACCGGGGCGGGCAGCGCGTTACCGGACGAGACCACGGCGACGGTGGGCCTGGTGAGCTGGGTGAGCGACTGGTTGCCGGAGGCGGCGCCGCCGGGGACGTACTCGGCGACCGTGCCCGAGACGGTGACCGCGTCGCCGACCGCGACGGCGGGCGACGAACCCGTGTAGACGAAGACACCCTCGCTGGTGGCCCGGTCGGCGTCGGGGTTCGGGTCCTGGAACCAGAAGCCCTTCGAACCGTAGCCCCGCACGCCGGTGACGATGCCCGGGACGTCGGTGACCTGGGTTCCGGCCAGCGGGGATATCCGGGTGGCGCCCTGGATGTCATGGATACGGACCTGGCCGTCGGCGGCGGCGGCCGAGGACGCACCGGTGAGCAGACCCGCGGCCAGGGCGGCGGTCACGACGGCGGAGACGGCGGTGGTTCTGGAGGATGCGGCAGGCATCACGGACTCCGGAGGTTCGAGGGCGGAGACGGGCCCGTACCGGACAGGACGGTACAGGTCTACGCGCGTCAATCTCTTGGGTCCACACGTGAGTTGTCAAGGTTCTCCGGATGACGGTCGCGGTACGTCCTGCGAACCGGGTGGCATGGGGCGAAATGCGTCTACGCTTGGGCGGCCCAACCGCGTACACACCCGGTACGCCCGAGCACGTCCCGAGGAGAACCCCCGATGTCCGCAGAGCGCCCCACCCTGCCGCCGGTGCGGCTGCACTCCGAGGCCGAGCTGGCGCGGGCCGCGCTGGCCGCTCCGCTGCTCGCCCGCGCGGTCCGGCTCGCCCGCTGGGCCGGACCCGGGACCCGGGTCGGCGCGGGCGGCGAGCTGGTCGAGGCACAGCTGCCCGCGGCGGCCGAGCACCTGGGCCTCTCCCCGGACGAGGACGGTGCCGCGTACGCCAGTGAGGCGTGGCGCCTCGCCGTCGACACCGGGCTCCTCGATGTCACCGACCCCGAGGACGAGGTCGAGGACGGGGCGGAGGCGGCCGAGGGCTCCGAAGGCGCCGAGGACGTCGCGGAGGCCGAAGGGACCGTCGCGGTGGGCGAGGGTCTGGCCGTGCTCACCGGCGGCTCCCCGCAGGACATCCTGGCGCTCTGGCTCGACGGTCTGGAGGCCGTGCACGCCGACGCCACCGCACCGGTCTTCGACGACTTCGCCGATCTCGTCCAGGAGGACGGCTCGATCGACTTCGACGCCCTGGACTGGGACCCGGAGGCCGAGGCGGAATTCCTCGACGGCGTCCTCGGCAACCTGTATCTCCTCACCCTCGCGGAGAACGGCGCGGGCGACACCCCCGTACCGCTGCCGGCCCTCGCCGCGTCGATGATCGTGCCCGACGACATGGGCGAGCCCACCGACGACATCCTGGAGCAGGTGTCGGAGGCGATGATGCGGCTGGACGACCAGTTCCGGCTGCTGGAACCCATCGGGATCGTCGAGTACCGGCCGGTGGACGAGGCGCTGCTGGTCGAGGAGGGCGAGGGCGACGGGGCGGCCGGTCTCCCCGACGAGGACGACGTCACCCGCTACGGCATGGTCAAGCTCACCCCGCTCGGCCTCTACGGCATCCGGAACCGGATGCTGGAGGCCGGTGTGGACGCGCCCGCCGTCGGTGACCTCGCCGACAAGGGCGCCGACGCGCTCCTCGACGGCATCGCCCACTACCCGGAGGCGGCGGCCCGGTCCGAGGTCGAGCTCTGGCTCGCCCGCCGGGGTACGGGCGACGCGGTGGCCGCCGCGGCCGACCTGCTGGCGGCGGCGCGCGGTACGGACGAGGGCGCACCGCTGCGGCGGCTCCACTGTCAGCAGGCGCTCGCCCTGGCGGGCCACGGGGCGGAGCCCGCGGTACGCGCGGTGCTGGACGACCCCGAGCTGGGCGGCCTCGCCCGGGTCTGGCTCGCCGAGCGCGGTGCCGACGACGTGCCCGTACCGCCGGAGTCGATGGTCTTCTGGCTGGCCATCGACACCATCGCCGCGCAGCTCGACGCGGACGGCGATCTGGACGAGCTCCAGGGGCTGGTGGAGGGCCTGGCCGGGCAGCACAGCGGCTTCTTCGACGGCGCCTGGCGGGTGGACCACCCGGCGACGGCGGACGTGCTGGAGGCGATGGGGCGGCTGCACAGTGACAAGAGGTCGGCGAAGGACGCCCGGAAGGCGGCGTTCAAGGCCCGCTCGCGCACGGGCGCCTGAGCGAGTCGCCTGGGGCATGGCTTGAGCGCGTGGCTTGAGGGCACGCGGCTTGAAGGCATGGCGTGAGGGTGCGTGGCGTGAGGGCATGGCTTGAGCGTGCCGTGTGCGCGAGGCCGAGCGAGCCGCCCGTGCGCGTGGCTTGAACGGGACCCTTGAGCGGGGCGGTCGGTGCCGGACGGGACACGTGCGGTGGGTGGAGCGGGCCGGGCTTCCGGGCCCGCCCCACCGGTGTTCACAGAAAGGGTGCGGCTCGAAGTCGCGTGCTGTTCAACCGGCGTTCGCACGGGGGAGGGAACGTGATCACGCCAGTCACGCCGCCCGCCGCACCAGGAGTCCGCCATGTCGTTCACGCGCAGGGAATTCACCAGACAGTCCGCCCTCACCGGCGCGGGCATCGCCCTCACCGGTGCCGTCGGCGCCCTGGCCACCGCCCCCGGCGCCCTCGCCGCCGAGGACGCGAGGCACGGTCACGACGGGCATGACCATGACGGTCACGGCCACGACCACCACGGGCACGGCAGGGAGCCCGGCTACGGCCCGCTGCTCCCCGACCCCAAGGGCATCCTCGCGCTGCCCGCCGGATTCTCGTACCGGATCGTCACCCACAGCGGTGTCACCAAGCTGGAGTCGGGCGAGTACACCCCCTCCAACCACGACGGCACGGCCGCCTTCGAAGGCCCCCGCGGCGTCACCCTCCTCGTCAACAACCACGAGCTGAGCGGCACCCGCGCCAAGTGGAAGTACCCCGTCCCGCTCACCGACGGCCTCGTCTACGATCCGGTCGCGGCCGGTGGCTGCACGGTCGTGGAGACCCGCCGCGACGGCCGCACCGCCGAATGGGTCGGCATCGCCGGTACGTCCACCAACTGCGCGGGCGGCAGCACCTCCTGGGGCACCTGGCTGACCTGCGAGGAGACCGAGGACAAGGCGGGCAAGAACGGTCTGCTCAAGGACCACGGCTACGTCTTCGAGGTCGACCCCCACGACAGGCGCGCCAACCGCGACCCGCGCCCGATCAAGGCATTCGGCCGGTACGCCCACGAGGCCGTCGTCATCGACCCCAAGCGCGGCCACGCCTATCTGACCGAGGACGCGTCCGGCCCCAACGGACTGCTCTACCGCTGGGTCCCGCCGCACGGCTTCAAGCACGGCCGGGGCAAGCTGCGCACGCTCGCCGACGACGCCGGTGTCCTCCAGGCCACCAAGTGCTTCGACAGGAGCGGACGGTTCGTCGACGACCTGTCCCGCGCCACGAAGATCGGCACGGTGTACGGCGTCGACTGGGTCGACGTCCCCGACCGTGACGCGAAGACCGTCTCGGTACGCAAGCAGTTCGCCAACACCGACGTCACCCGCGCCCGCAAGCTCGAAGGCATGTGGTGGGGCGACGGCGGCGCCTACTTCGTCTCCTCCTACGCCCGCGACGAGAGCCCGGTCCAGCACGACGGCCAGGTCTGGTTCTACGACCCGAAGCGCCGCACGGTGACCCTGAAGGTGCTCCTCGGCGTCAACGCCGACCCGTCGAAGGACGGCGCCTTCGACGGCCCGGACAACATCACCGTCTCGCCGTACGGCGGAATCGTCATCTCCGAGGACGGCGAGGGCATCCAGCACCTCTTCGGGGCCACCGAGAGCGGCCGGACGTACCCGATCGCGCGCAACGAGCTCAACGCGGGCACCGAGGAGGACCCCTCGTACAGCGAGATCGCCGGGGTCACCTTCTCGCCGGACGGGAAGACGCTGTTCGCCAACATCCAGACGCCCGGCATCATGCTCGCCATCACCGGTCCGTGGAAGCGCCAGCCGAACCGACACTGACAACAGTCGGCCGAACCGGCACCGACCGGGCGCCCGGTTGTCACCGACGGGCAGGGTTCGGTCACTTTGGGTGGCGTGGCCGCCGGGGGCTTCCGGGCGACCGCACCCGGCCGCACCCGGGACCGGGCCGCGCACCGGGTCGGCCACGCCCTGTCCGGAGGGCGAAACCACCACACCTTCGGGGGTCTTTCCGGCGCGGAATTCCGTGTGACGCCCCGGCCGGCAGCGGCCGGAACAGCCGACTGGCCCCGGTAACGCCTGATTACGAATCCGGCACTACTGGGCCCCCGGGAGCGGTCGGGCATGGCGTCGGGCGTCGCGGAGGCGCATACTCAAGGTAATGAAACAGTCAGCCGGATCCCGGCGTCACCTGCCTTCCAGTCCCTTCAACCGCCCGGCCCAGGCGGCCCCACCGGTCGAATGTTTCGATGTGGGCGACAGGGTGTCGCACGACCAGTTCGGGCTCGGCAGAATCCTTGCTGTCGAGGGCGACAACGATGCAGTCCTCATCGACTTCTCGGGGCGACAGGGGAGGATCCTGAGCCCGTACTCCAAGCTGACCAAGCTCTGAGAGGGAGGACGAGCACGAGCAGCGTCCACCCGGAGAATCTCCGGATCCGGGGCACCTGAGAAGCATCAGGTGCCCCGGAAGCCGTTCCCGGACTCGTCCGGGAACGGCTTCCGGCTTGCGCCCGGGTCGGTCCTACAGGGACTTGGCGGCGGGCTTCACCATGCCGCGCACGGTGCGCGACTTCACGAACTCGCCCATGCCCGTCATCTCCCACTCGCCGGAGAACTGCTTGATCAGCTTGGCCATCAGCACACCGGTCTGCGCCTCGGTGCTGGTCAGGTCGAAGCGGACCAGCTCTTCGCCGGTGGCCGCGTCGATCAGCCGGCAGTACGCCTTGGCGACCTCGGTGAACTTCTGTCCGGTGAACGAATTCACCGTGAAGACCAGGCCGGTCGCCTCGGCGGGGATGCGGCCCAGGTCAACGACGATCACCTCGTCGTCACCCGCGCCCTCGCCCGTGAGGTTGTCGCCGGAGTGCTTGATCGCGCCGTTCAGGATGGAGAGCTTGCCGAAGTAGCAGCTGTCCAGGTGGTTGCGGTTGGGGCCGTAGGCGATCACCGAGGCGTCGAGGTCGATGTCCTTGCCGCGGAACGCGGGCTCCCAGCCGAGGCCCATCTTGACCTGGGAGAGCAGCGGCCGGCCGCCCTTGACCAGGGACACGGTCTGGTTCTTCTGGAGGTTGACCCGGCCCTTGTCGAGGTTGATCTTGCCGGATCCGGCGGGCGCGGCGGCCGGCGGCGCGGGCGGTGCCGGGGGAGCGTTCCGCGGGGCCACGGGGGCGGCGGCCGGGGCCGGGGCGGCCACCGGAGCCGGAGCGGGCGCGGCGACAGGCGCGGCGGGCTCCTCGACCGAGACGCCGAAGTCCGTGGCGATGCCGGCCAGCCCGTTCGCATAGCCCTGGCCGACCGCGCGGGCCTTCCAGACGCCGTTGCGCAGATAGATCTCGATGACCACGAGCGCCGTCTCGGCGCCCAGCTGGGGCGGGGTGAAGGTGGCGAGCGCACTGCCGTCGTCCGCGTTGCGCACGGTGGCGGTGGGCTCGACGCCCTGGAAGGTCTGGCCCGCGGCGTCGGGGCTCGCGGTGACGACGATCTTCTCGATGCCGGGCGGGACCGCGGAGGTGTCCACCACGATCGCGTCGGGCGCGGAGCCGCCGCCGGAGCGGTAGGACACGCCGGGGCCCGAGGGCTGGTTGTAGAAGATGAAGTCGTCGTCGGAGCGCACCTTGCCATCGGCGGTGAGCAGCAGGCCCGAGACGTCGAGCCGCACCGGTGCGGCGACGTCCACCGCCACGCGGGCGGCGGAGAGAGGGATGTTCGAGCCGGGGGTCATTGCGGTCATGCACGGGGTAACGAACGACCCCGCTTTGCCGTTCCCTTACCTTTGCCCACCTTCACCCGGCTGCGCGCGTGCTCTCCCGGACCGCTCCGCGCGCGCCCCGGACCGCTCCGTGTGTGCTCCGGCCCCGCTCGGCGGCGGGCCCCGGCCCCGGCTCTCTCAGCGGCGGTTGCGAGGGTGGTCGCGGGCGGCGCGCTCGTTGCCGTGCTTGTACGCGCCGGTCCAGCGCGCCATCACCAGCTGGGCGTCCCCCGACTCCACCTCGGCCAGGAACTTCTCCGCCCGGCCGCCGCGCAGGGTGCCTGCGGGGCGGCCGTGATGCGTGATCGTGACGGCGGCGTCGCCGTGCCGCTCGTACCGGAATCCGGAAGGTCTGGGCATGGGGGCATCCTGCCCGGCTCCGGGCGGCACGTCGCCCGGTTATCGCGTGCCGCAGGCACCCGCCCCCCGGCCCGTCGCCCCGCCCGCCTTCACGGCCAGCCGGGCCGCCCGTGAAGGCTCAGCGCGGCCAGATCGGCGGGTCGGTCACGAAGTGGCCGCCCAGGTGCGCGTGCTCGGGATTGTCCGGGTCCAGTTCGCCGTGTTCGGCGATGAGCTCGGCGGCGTAACTCTCCGAGTCGTCCCGCGGCTCGTACCCCAGCGACCTGGCCGTCGTCAGGTCCCACCACAGGCGGGTGTTGTCGGAGGAGCCGTGGACGACGGTGTGTCCGACGCCCTCGGCGGTGAGCGCGGCGTGGAACAGCCGGGCACCGTCGCCGGGGCTCATCCAGACCGAGAGCATCCGTACCGAGGACGGCCGGGCGAAGCAGGAGCCGATGCGCACGGAGACGGTCTCGATGCCGTGCCGGTCCCAGTAGAGCTGGGCCAGGTCCTCGCCGAAGGACTTGGAGAGGCCGTAGAAGGTGTCGGGGCGGCGGGTGGCGCCGATCGGGATCAGCGGATCGCCGGGGGCCGGGGGCGGGGTGTAGCCGATGACGTGGTTGGAGGAGGCGAAGACGACGCGCCGTACGCCTTCCTCGCGCGCGGCCTCGTAGAGGTTGTACGTCCCCTCGATGTTGGCGCGCAGAATCTTGTCGAACGAGGCTTCCAGCGAGATGCCCGCGAGGTGGATGATCGCGTCGACGCCCCGTACGGCCGCGCGCAGCGCCTCCTTGTCGCCCAGGTCGGCGGTGATCGCGTCCGGTTCGCCCTCGACCGGGGTGATGTCGAAGAGACGGAGTTCGTAGCCGTACGCGGGCAGCAGTCCGCGCATCAGGGTGCCGAGGCCGCCGGCGGCGCCGGTGAGCAGGACGGTGCGGGGAGCGGGCATACGGGGATCTCCTCGGTGCGAACGCATGAGTCGGCTGCGCGACGCCTCAAAAACATGGATGACATTCACATGCGTGGACACGCTAAGAAGGAGTGGCGGAGCGCGTCAAGTGTCCCGCCGGGGCTGGTTCCTCGGTGCGGGACGAGTGGCTCCGCTTTTGGCTGCGCGTTTCCTCCTTGACCTGCGCCGCGCGGCTGCCTTAGCGTGGCGGCGTTCAGAAATATGGACGACGATCAGAATTGTGTACGTCTGAATCCGCTCAGGGAGCGCCCGTGACCTCAGCCCCCCTCGCCGCCCGGCTCACTCGTGTCGCCGGACCGCTCTTCTTCCCCGTCACCGCGTACGGGCCGGACGGCACCGTCGACCTCGACACCTTCCGCGCACATGTGCGCCGGGGCATCGACGCCGGAGCGGCCGCGGTCTTCGCCTGCTGCGGCACGGGCGAGTTCCACGCGCTGACCCAGGAGGAATTCCGCCTCGTCGTCACCGCCGCGGTCGAGGAGACCGCCGGCCGGGTGCCCGTCGTCGCGGGCGCCGGATACGGCACGGCGCTCGCGATCCAGTACGCGAAACTCGCCGAGGAGGCGGGGGCCGACGGGCTCCTCGCCATGCCCCCGTACCTCGTCGTCGCCGACCAGGAAGGGCTGTTGAGCCACTACGCGGCCCTCGCGGCGGCCACCTCGCTGGAGACGATCGTCTACCAGCGCGACAACGCGGTCTTCACCCCGCAGACCGTCGTCGCCCTCGTGCAGACGCCCGGAGTGATCGGGCTCAAGGACGGATACGGCGACCTCGACCTGATGCAGCGCATCGTCAGCGCCGTACGCACGCAGCTGCCCGGTGAGGACTTCCTGTACTTCAACGGGCTGCCCACCGCAGAGCTGACCGGGCTCGCCTACCGCGGCATCGGCGTCACGCTCTACTCCTCCGCCGTCTTCGCCTTCGCCCCCGACATCGCCCTCGCCTTCTACCGGGCCCTGGACTCCGGCGACGACGGCCTGGTCAACGCGCTGCTCGACCGCTTCTACCGGCCGCTCGTGGAGCTGCGCGGCAAGGGGCGCGGCTACGCCGTCTCGCTGGTCAAGGCGGCCGTGCGGCTCCAGGGCCTGGACGTCGGCGAGGTGCGCACCCCGCTCACCGAGCCGCCCGCCGCCCACATCAAGGACCTGGTCGGGATCATCGCGAGCGGTCGCGCGGTGCTGGAGGAGTACGCGGCGGGGGAGCGGGCGTGAAGACCTCCGCCTTCCTCTACCCGTGGGACGTCGTCGGGGACCCGGACGCCGCCGCGCGCATCGTGGACCTCGGTGTCCAGCAGGTGACGCTGGCCTCCGCGTACCACTCCACCCGGGCGCTCACCCCGCGCCATCCCGCCCACCGGATCGTCACCGCCCAGCACGCCGCAGTGCTCTACCCGCCGGACGAGAACCGCTGGGCGGGGCGCGAACCGGCTCCCTACGGGCAGTGCTGGGTGGACCGGGACGACCCGTACGGCGATGCCGCCCGCGCCCTGACCGACGCCGGACTCGACGTGCACAGCTGGGTCGTCCTCGCGCACAACTCCCGCCTGGGCGCCGAGCATCCGGACCACAGCGTCGTCAACGCCTACGGTGACCGCTACCCCTGGGCGCCGTGCGTCGCCCGCCCCGCCGTCCGGGCCTATCTGGTGGACCTGGCCGCCGAGGCGGCCGCCCGGCCCGGGACGAGCGGCACCGAACTGGAGTCCTGCGGCTGGTACGGCTTCGCCCATCTGCACGCCCACGACAAGATCGCGGGCGTCGGCCTGGGGGACGCGGCGCAGTATCTGATGTCGCTGTGCTTCTGCGCCGCCTGTCGGGACGGCTACGCCACGCAGGGCCTGGAGGCCGCCGAGCTGAGTGCCGCCGTGCGCCGCGCCCTGGAACCCGTCTGGGCCGGTTCCGGCTCCACCGAAGCAGGCTGGTCCGGTGTCGAGAAGCTCCTCGGCCCCGACCTCGCCGCGGCCACCCTCCGGTGGCGGACCCGGGCCGCCCGCACCCTCCAGGAGTCCGCGGTCGCCGCGGTACGGGCGGCGGCCGGGCCGGACTTCCAGGTCCTGCTGCACGCCGACCCCGCCCCGTACCGCTCCGGCGCCAACGTCGGCGTCGACGCGGAACACATCCTCGCCGTGGCGGACGGTGTGGTGCTGCCCTGCGCCGGCGGCGACGCGGCGCGCGAGGCGGTGCTCGGGCCGTTCACCGGGCGGTCCGGGGTGCTCGCCGCCAACTTCGGTGTGGTGAGCGGGATGGGCGGAAGCCCCGGCACGCTGGAGCGGGACGCGGCCCACGCCGCCTCCCTCGGCGCGAACCAACTGCGCCTCTACCACGCCGGGCTGGCCTCCGACCCGGACCTCAGGACCGTCGCCGAAGCGCTGGCACGCATCGGGCGATGACGGGACCGGACCGGTGGGGGCGCCCGTCAGCCGCCCCCGCCGGTCCGTGCTCCACCGGGCCGGCCCCTATTTCGCCGCGGCCGACGATCCGGCCCCCGGCGGCCCGGGGCCAGGGCCGCCGCCGCGAACAGCCCCGCCGCGCCCGTCAGTGACAGCAGCACCCGGGTGTCCAGCACCGCGACCAGCCCCGCGCCGAGCGCCAGCGCCACCGCGTTGGGCGCCATCATAAGGGAGTTGGCGGTCGCCGCCGTCCGGCCGAGCACCGCGTCAGGGGTCTCCCGCCGCACCGCCGTCATCGCGGTGATCAGCACGCACGGCAGCCCGAACCCGATCGCCGCCGCGGTCACCGGCCCCACCACCTCGTACGGCAGCGCCCGCGCTGCCACCGCCGCCGCGAACAGCGCCGTCCCTGCCGCCACGAACGTCCGCTCCCCCAGCCGCCGCAGCAGCGTCCCCGCCAGCAGCCCGACCGCCACCGAACCGGCACCCTGCACCGCGTACAACAGCCCGGCGTAGGCGGGGGAGCGGCCGAGTACGTCATCGACGTAGGCGTAGGTCGCGGCCCCGTTCAGCCCGGCGAGCAGCATCGTCACCGACCCGGCGGACACCAGTGGCCACAGCGTCGAGGACTTCCGCAACTGCCGTGCGCCCGCCGATAGTTCTTCCCTCCAGGACCCCTTCCGGGGCCGGATCCCCACCTGCTCCCGGACCCGTTCGCGTACCGGCAGGCGCGCGAAGACCAGGGCGGCCAGGGCGAAGGTCGCCGCGTCCAGCACCGCCACCGTCCCGCCGCCGAACCGGGCGTACAGACCCGCGCCCGCGAGCGGTGCGAGCAGCTTCATGCCCTCGTTGGCGCTCATGCGCAGCCCGTTGGGATCGCCGAGCAGCCGGGCGTCCACCGACCGGGCGACCAGGGTCGCTTCCGCGGCGTCCACGAGCACCCCGCTCACCCCGTAGAGCACCAGAATCACGAAGACCAGCCAGATCCGCCCGGCGGAATCGACCAGCAGCAGGGTGATCAGCAGACCCGCCATCGCGACGTTCACCCGGACCAGCAGCGGCTTCTCGGGCAGCCGGTCCGCCACCGCGCCGAGTGCGGCGCCGACCAGCACCGGCGCCCACATCGCGAACACGGTCAGCGCCGCCAACGAGTCCGAACCGGTGAGGGACTTGACCCAGATCCCGGCCGTGAGCCACATCGCCGAGGTCCCGAAACCGGAGACGACCACCCCCGCCAGATACCGCCCCGCCGTACGATCCCGCAGCACCCTGCCCACCGCCGAACCCGCCATCACGCTCTCCCCGCCTCCCCGACCTGCACGTCTGTCACACGGACCAGGGGCGTGACTAAGGAGGGCGCGGGGCATCGGGCAGATTCCCCATGAGCTGCTGACCGCACACCGACTTTGTCGCGGGTCCCCTCGCGCGGGACGATCACACAGCCGTGGAAAGCGATTACTATGCGGCCGTCGTGTCCATCGCACCACCCGTCCGAGGGGACCTGAGCGTTGCGCCACAAACTGCTTCCCGCCCTGCTCTGCGCCGGAATCGTCACCGCCACCAGCGTGCTGACCGGTACGGCGGCCGTCGCGGCCGGCACCACACCGGCCGTTTCCGGCACCGGCACGGGCACCGGCTCCGTCGCCACCGCCGCCGCCACGGACGTACGTGAGCAGCTGGACCGGATACCGGGACTCACTGTCGTCTCGCAGACCCTCAAAGAGGGATTCCCCTACTACACGCTCAGCCTGACGCAGCCCGTCGACCACCGGAATCCGGCCCGCGGCACCTTCCAGCAGCGGCTGACGCTCTGGCACAAGGCGGCGACCGCCCCGATGGTGCTCTACACCGGCGGCTATTCGCTGGCCACGTCCACCCGTGAGATCACCACCCTCCTCGGCGCCAACCAGGTCAGCGTCGAACACCGCTACTTCAGCGAGTCCCGGCCCGCGACGGTCGACTGGCGCGACCTGAACGTGTGGCAGGAGGCGAGCGACGAACACGCCGTCGTCGAGGCCCTGAAGACGATCTACACCGCCAAGTGGTTCGGCACGGGGGCGTCCAAGGGCGGAATGACGCAGGTCTACCACGAGCGCTTCTACCCGGACGACCTGGACGCCGTCGTCGCGTACGTCGCGCCGAACGACGCGGACAACAAGGACGACAGCGGTTACGAGAAGTTCTTCAGGACCGTCGGCACCCCCGAATGCCGGGCCGCGCTCAACGCCGTACAGCGGGAGATGCTGGTGCGGCGGGACCGGATGCTGCCCCGCTTCGAGGCGTCCGCCCAGGAGCAGGGCCTCACCTTCGAGTACCTCGGATCGGCCGACCGGGCCTTCGAGTTCTCGGTCCTGGACCAGGTCTGGAACTTCTGGCAGAGCGGCACGTACACCGACTGCCCGGACATCCCCGACGCGCGCACCGCCGGTGACGGCGAGCTGTACGCCTGGTCGCTGGCGCACGGGCTGAGCATCTACTCCGACGACGGCGCCGGAGCCGAGGGCAGCGGACCCTACTACCGGCAGGCCGCCGCCCAACTGGGCTGGGCCGACCTGAAGTTCAAGCACCTCAGGGATGTGAGGAACTACCCGGACATCTATCAGCCGAACTCCGTGCTGCCCGCCGACATGCGCACCCGGTACGAGGGCCGCACCATCAAGGGCGTCGACCGCTGGGTGACCCGGCGGGGCGAGCGGATGATGTTCGTCTACGGGCAGAACGACCCGTGGAGCGCCGAGCGGTTCAAGCCGTCCAAGCACGACTCGATGCTCTTCGAGGCGCCGAACACCAACCACGGCGCGCTGATCTCCAAGCTGAAGCCCGCGGACCGGGCGAAGGCGGAGGCGACGCTGAAGCGATGGGCGGGCATGTAGCGGCCGGCCCGCCGTTCACGATCGGCCGCCCGTCGCGGGAGGCCGCCGCCGGACGGGAAGGCGCCCCCGGGGTACGTCCCCGGGGGCGGCATCGAGACGGCCGGGCGCGCCCGCTATCCCTTGAGCGCCGCCTTCATCATCTTCTGGGCGATGGGCGCCGCCAGCCCGTTGCCGCTGGTCTCCGAGCGGGAGGCGTCCGAGCTCTCGATCACCACGGCGACCGCCACCTCCTTGCCGGAGGAACGGTCCTTCGCGTACGAGGTGAACCAGGCGTACGGGGTGTTGCTGTTGTCCACACCGTTCTGCGCGGTGCCCGTCTTGCCGCCGACCTCGGCCCCGGCGATACGGGCGTTGGTGCCGGTGCCCTCCTCGACGACGGTGACCATCGCGCTGCGCAGCTGCTTCGCGGTCGACTCCGAGACGACCCGCTCCGCCTCGCCGTCGCCGAAGTCCTCCAGCGTCTCGCCGTCCGCGTCCGTCACCTCGGAGACCATGTGCGGCGAGGCCAGCTCACCGCCGTTGGCGAGGGCCGCCGAGACCATGGCCATCTGCAGCGGGGTCGCGGTGACCTCGAACTGGCCGATGCCCGTCAGCGCCGTCTGCGCCTTGTCCATACCGGTCGGGTACACGCTCGGCGAGGCCCGCACCGGGACGTCCAGCTTCTCGGTGTCGAAGCCGAATCTGTCCGCCATGGCCTTCAGCTTGTCCTGGCCGAGATCGGCGGCGACCTTCGCGAACACGTTGTTGCAGGAGTACTGGAGCGCGGTGCGCAGGGTGGCGTTCTCGCACGGGGCGGAGGCACTCTCGTTGCGCAGCACCGTCGAGGTGCCCGGCAGCGTATAAGGGTCGGGGCTGTCCGTCCGCTCGTCGACCGAGCCGTAGAGCCCGTTCTCCAGCGCCGCCGACGCCACCACCAGTTTGAAGGTCGAACCGGGTGCCAGCGGCTGCCGCAGCGCCCGGTTGACCAGCGGCTTGTCCTTGTCGGTGAGCAACTGCTTCCAGGCCTTGCCGTCCGTCGTGCCGCTGATCGCCGAGGGGTCGTACGAGGGAGTGGAGACCATGCCCAGGATCCGCCCGGTCTTCGGGTCGATGGCCACGGCCGCGCCCTTGTCGTCGCCCAGCGCCTCGTAGGCGGCCTTCTGGACGTCCGGGTCGATGGTCGTCAGCACATTGCCCGGCGCGGCCTGCTCGCCGGTGAGCAGACCTGCGGGGTTCTTCAGCCGGTCGTCCGTGCCGTCGAGGACGTCGCCGTAGATGCCTTCGAGCTGGGTCGCCCCGTACGCCTGCGAGCTGTAGCCGGTCACGGCCGCGTACAGATCGCCCTGCGTGTAGGTGCGTTTGTACTGGAGATCGCCACCCGTCGTCCTCTTCGATCCGGTGACCGGGGAACCGGCCACGACGATGTCACCGAGCGGCTGCGCGTACTGCGCGATGGTGTTCCGCCGGTTGTGCTTGTCGTCCGCGAGCGCCCGTGCCTCGTACCCCTGCACCCAGGTCGCCCGCACCAGCAGGGCGAGAACCATCAGCAGACAGAAGACCGAAGCGCGCCTGATTGTCTTGTTCATCCCGCTGGAGGGACGAGCGGGAGCGCGCCCGGCGTTCCCGGCTGTGCCCCTTCTCACCGTTTTCTCAGGCGCTGGATCAGTCGGGCTGGGGTTCATCCGGGCGCGGGCTCAGTCGGGGGTGGCTCAGCCGGGGGTGATGAACCCGGACTCGTACGCCACGATCACCGCCTGCGTACGGTGCCGGGCGCCGGTCTTCGCCAGGACCGCCGCCACATGGGTCTTCGCCGTCGCCGCGGCCACCCCGAGCCGCCCCGCGATCTCCGCGTTGGTCAGGCCCGCCGCCATCAGCCGCAGCACCTCCGCCTCCCGTTCGGTCAGCCGCGCCACCCAGTCCGGGGGCATCGCCGCCCGCCGCCCTCCGTACGCCGCCGCCAGATTGCGTACGGCGGAGGGATACAGCAGGAACTCGCTGCGGGCGACCAGCCGCACCGCCTGGACGAGCTCCCCGGCCGCGGCCCGTTTCAGCAGGAAGCCCGCGGCCCCGGCGCGCAGCGCCTCGTACACGTACGCGTCGTTCTCGAAGGTCGTCACGACCACGATCCGCGGCGGCCCCCCGACCGTGGCCAGGATCCGCTCGGTGGCCCGGATGCCGTCGATCTCCGGCATCCGGACGTCCATCAGTACGACGTCGGGGCGCAGCGAGCGCACCACGGAGAGCGCCTCGGCCCCGGTGGCCGCCTCGCCGACGACCTCCAGACCGGGTTCGGCGTCCAGGATCACGCGCAGCGCCGTACGGACCATGCGCTCGTCGTCGGCGATGACGATCCGGATGACGTCGCTCATCGCTTCGTCCGCCCGGCGGCGTCCAGGGGCAGCCGGGCGGTCAGCCGCCAGGTGCCGCCGCGGGGTCCGGCCTCGGTGGCGCCGTGGGGTCCGGCCTCGGCGCGGCCGCCCAGCAGCACGGCCCGTTCGGCGATGCCGCGCAGACCTCGGCCGCCGCCGGGCCGCAGCACCGGGGGCCGTCCGGACAGCGGGTTCTCCATCGTGATCTCCAGATCCTCTTCGCGCACCACGATGCGCAGCTCCACCGGCGCCCCGCCCGCGCCGTGCCGCAGGGCGTTGCTGAGCCCCTCCTGCACGATTCGGTACGCCTCCCCCGACACGGCCCCCGTGACCGTGCCGGGCTCGCCCAGCGCCTCGTACGCCACGGGCACCCCGCAGCGCGCCAGCAGCCCGTCCAGCGCGTGCAGCCCCGGCCCCGGTCCCGGTCCCTGCCTCGGTCCCTGCCTCGGTCCCTGCTGTCCCGGTGGGACGCCGTCCGGGCCGTTCGCCGGGTCGTCGTCCTGCCGCAACAGGCCGAGCATGGAGTCCAGTTCACCGACCGTGCGCCGGGTGGTCTCCTCGATCGCGGCCAGGGCCTCCCGGACGAACTCCGGATCGTCGGCCAGGACCCGGCGGGCCGCGCCCGCCTGGAGGGTCACCGCGCTCAGGGCGTGGCCGACCGAATCGTGCAGTTCGCGGGCGAGCCGGTTGCGCAGCGCCAGATCGGCGGCCCGGCGCTCGGCGGCGGCCAGCCGGTCGTCGGGCGTCGGCCCCAGCAGCACCGGCGCCCGGCGGGCCAGCAGTTCCCCGGCCGCCGCCGCGCACAGGGCCGGCGCGGAGAGCATCGCGAGCCCGGCGAGCGGGGCGAGGGCCACGATCCACGGCCGGTCCAGCGCCTGTGGCAGCCCCAGCAGTGCGGAATCCCGCAGCGCCGCGGAGAACGGCAGCCCCATCACCCCCACCGCGAACGGGGTCAGCGCCAGTGTCATGCCACTGACCACGCCGCCCAGCGCCAGGTGCAGGCTGTACCAGCCCGCGGCCCTGACCCTGGCCTGCCGGGTCCGGGCCGGGACCTCGGCCAACTGCTCGGCCGGAATGCCGCACAGCGCACGGGCCGCGGCCACCGAAAGGGGCCGTACGAGCGGGAAGAGTCCGGTGACCGCGGCCATCGGCAGGGCGTACGCGAACGCGGTGAACAGGCCGGCGACGGACGAGAAGACCCCGTCGTCCCCGCTGGAGGAGCCGACGACGACCATGCCGACGAGGAAGTACGGCATCAGCAGCGCGCCGCCGATGATCAGATGCAGCCATCGCAGCCGGGCCCGGCGCCCGAACAGCAGGCTCACGCGCGGGCGGCGGACAACGGCCGGGCCTCCGCCGCGTTTCGCTCGGCGAGGAAGTACGCGCCCAGGGTGAGGACCAGCATCCCGACCAGCATCTGCACAGCGTAGATGAGGCCCATCGCCGGGGTCGGCCGGTCCCCGATGCCGTCGACCCCGCCCAGCGAGGCGATGCTCATCCAGCCGCCCCAGCAGGCCACCGCCCCGGAACCGCCCCAGGCCAGGGCGAGCGGCACGGTGAGGGGGAGCCGTCCGCCGAGCCGGAAGGCGAGCGGCAGGGCCCCGGCGACCGCGGTGACGGCGAAGAGCGCGTCGACCGCCTGGAGGACGTAGAAGTCGCCGGTACGTTCCGCGATCCGGCCCTCGTTGAGCCCCGCGGTCGAACCGGTGGCCCAGAGCAGATGCATGGTGACCGGTACGAGGGCGAGCAGCGAGGCCGCGACCGCGGCGAGGCGCAGGACGGGCGTGGTGGGGCTGTCCGGCAGGTCGCGCACGGTGCCCTGCCACAGATGGCCCCAGCGGTCCCTGGCGTGGAGCACGAACAGGGTGCCGAGGGTGAGGCCCTGGACGATGAAGCCCGTGTAGACGACGCCGAACACCCACTCGTCCAGGAACGGGCGGGCGGCGCTCCCCGAGCCGTCCGGGCCGCCCGCATCGCCACCGAGCAGCCTGACCAGCATCTGGAGGGGGAAGCCCGCCATGATCGGCAGGAGCAGCCCGGTCGCCACCCAGATGGGCAGGACCAGCAGCCAGGCGGGCACCCGGTGCGCCCGGGGCCGGGTGAGCAGCACGGCGAGGACGACGACCGCGCCGTCCATCAGCGCCGACACACCGTTGGCGAGGATCATCGTGGTGCGATGGTCGAGCAGGGTGCTGTGGTCCGGGATACCGAGCCGACTGCCCGTTATCCAGGCCGACTTGAGGGCGATGTAGGGCAGGCAGGCCGCGATGGCGAGCGTGCGGAGCACGGCGCGGGCGCGGCCGGTGCGGGGCGCGGGCGCGAGGAGCGCCGCGGTGCGGGATGTACGCGGTGTGCGTGTCATGGCAGCCACGTTTCCGTGCGGGCCGCTCCCGCACGTCGTGCCCGGCGACGATCCGTCTCCGCCATCCGGCGGAGACGCCCTCACCCGTCAGGCGCCACGCGCCACCGGGGCCGGGGCCGGGGCCGTCGGATCGGACATCCGCGCGTGGAGCAGCGGGAGTTCGCCGCCCCGCGATCCCGCGCGCGGGAGTTCGCCGTCCCGCCTTTCGCGCGAGGGAGGTTCGTTCAGAGCCGGCGGGTGGCGAGCGTGAGCCGGTCGCGGGCGTCGAACAGGGCGTCCTTGACCATCTGCTCGTGCGCGGGAGTGAGCCGGGCGACAGGCACCGAGCAGCTGATCGCGTCGCGCGAGGGTGTCCGGTAGGGGATCGCGACGCCGAAGCAGCGCAGGCCGAGGGTGTTCTCCTCGCGGTCCACCGCGTACCCCTGCTCGCGGATGAGGTGCAGCTCCTCGATCAGCTTCTCGCGGTCCGTGAGGGTGTGCTCGGTCAGTGCGGGCAGCGTCTCGGGCAGCAGCTTGCGGACCTGCTCGTCGCTGTGGGTGGCCAGCAGCGCCTTGCCGAGCGAGGTGGAGTGGGCGGGCAGCCGACGGCCGACCCGGGTGAACGGGCGCAGATAGTGCTGGGACTGCCGGGTGGCGAGGTACACCACGTTCGTTCCGTCGAGGCGGGCCAGGTGGATGGTCTCCGTGGTGTCGTCGGAGAGCCGGTCCAGGGTGGGGCGTGCGGCGGCCACGACCTCGTCGCCGTCGATGTACGACGTACCGACGAGCAGGGCACGCACCCCGATGCCGTACCGGGTGCCCGTCGCGTCGGTCTCCACCCAGCCCAGTTCCACGAGCGTGCGCAGCAGCATGTAGAGGCTGGACTTCGGGTAGCCGACGGCCTCCTGGACGGCGGCGAGCGAGTGCATGCCGGGGCGCCCCGCGAAGTATTCGAGCAGCTCCACCGTCCGTACCGCGGACTTGACCTGTGCCCCACCAGACTCGGCAACCGACATCGCCCTACGCCCCTTTCCAGCCCTCACGCCAAATTCCTGCGACTTCTTGCCAACACCGAACGCGCGGAAATAGAGTCCCAGCACATTCACGATCAGGAACGCTGTTCAGAATACCGAACAACGCCGTGAAGCGTGGCAGCGGACCGGGAAGGAAACACCGTGGCAGCAGCACCAGTCTGGAGCGTCGACCCCCGAACCGGGAACCCGCGCGAGCAGGTTGCGGTGGAGGCTACAGCGGAGGAGGTCGACCGGGCGGTCCGGGCCGCCCACGCCGTACGCGACGCCCTCGCCGACCGCACCGTACGTGCCGCGTTCCTGCGCACCGCGGCGGATCTGCTCGCCGAGGCCGGGGAGCACGTCGTCGAGGCCGCCGACGCGGAGACCGCGCTCGGCCCGGCCCGGCTCACCGGCGAACTCGCCCGCACCGCGGCACAGTTGCGGGCCTTCGCGGAGGTCGTCGAGGAGGGCGCGTACCTCGACATCCACATCGACCACGAGGACGGCACCAGGACCCCGCCCTGGCCGGACCTGCGCCGTTACAAGATCCCGCTCGGCGTCGTCGCCGTCTACGCGGCCAGCAACTTCCCACTCGCCTTCTCCGTCCCCGGCGGCGACACCGCGAGCGCGCTCGCGGCCGGCTGCCCGGTCGTCGTCAAGGCGCACCCCGACCACCCCGCGACCTCCGAGCTGTGCGCCTCCGTGATCCGCCGTGCCGCGGCCCGGGTCGGGCTGCCCGAGGACGTACTGATCCTGGTGCACGGCTTCGAGGCGGGCATCGAGCTGATCAAGCACCCGCTGGTGAGCGCGGCGGGCTTCACCGGCTCGGTACGCGGCGGACGGGCCCTGTTCGACGCGGCCGCCGCCCGGCCCGCGCCCATCCCCTTCCACGGCGAGCTCGGCTCCCTCAACCCCGTCGTCGTCACCGAGGCCGCCGCCGCCGAGCGCGGCGAGCGGATCGGCGCCGGGCTCGGCGGCTCGATGACCATGGGCGCCGGGCAGTTCTGCACCAAGCCCGGCTTCGTCCTGGCCCCCGCGGGCGAGGCCGGGGACCGGCTGCTGAAGGCCCTCACCGAGACCGTCAGCGACACCGACGCCGGAGTGATGCTCGACCACCGGATGCGGGACGCGTTCCTCGCGGGCGTCCGCGACCGGGCCGCACTCGCCGACGTGGAAGCCCCCGTCACCCCCGGCGCGGGCGGCGAACACACCGTGTCCGCGGGCTTCCTGACCGTACCGGCCCACCGGCTGGCCGCCGAGGGCCCGCACGACGCGCTCCTGGAGGAGTGCTTCGGCCCGGTCACCGTCATCGCGCGGTACGCCTCCGAGGACGAGATCACCGCGGTGCTCTCCCGGCTCCCGGGCAATCTGACCGCCACCCTCCAGATCTCCGCCGAGGAGGCCGACGGCGGCGCGGCGGAACTGCTCGCCGCCCTCACCCCGCTCGCCGGACGCGTCCTCGTCAACGGCTGGCCGACCGGCGTCGCCGTCGCCCCCGCCCAGCACCACGGCGGCCCCTACCCGGCCTCCACCTCCACCTCCACCTCCGTCGGCACCACTGCCGTCGAACGCTGGCTGCGCCCGGTCAGCTACCAGAACACCCCCGCCGCCCTGCTGCCGCCGGAACTGCGCGAGGACAACCCGCTGGGCCTGCCCCGCCGCCTGGACGGACGACGCGCATGAGCACACACCTCCCCGAAATCCCCTTCCCGCTGCGGGCGTTCGGGCCCGAGGGCCGCTGGGCCTACGCGGACGGCGTGCTGACCGGCCGGGCCGGTGCCCGGCAGGACCGCTTCGTACCGCCGGGCGGCGACGACCTGACACCCGCGACCGACGCGCCGCGCCTGCTCGGCGCAGTCCCGGACGGGGACTTCCAACTGCTCGCCCGTGTAAGGGTCGGCTTCGCCGCCGCCTTCGACGCGGGGGTGCTCTATCTGCACGTCGGCGAACAGGATTGGGCCAAGCTCTGCCTGGAGCTCTCCCCGGACTCCCCGACCATCTGCACCGTCGTCACCCGCGGGCACTCCGACGACGCCAACTCCTTCGTCGTGGAGGACGACCACTGCTGGCTGCGGCTCAGCCGCACCGGCGGCGCCTTCGCCTTCCACGCCTCGGCCGACGGTGAGACCTGGACCTTCGTCCGTACCTTCACCCTCGGCACCCCCGAGGAGCGGGCGTCCGCGCTCGCCGGATTCCTGGTGCAGTCACCCACCGGCGAGGGATGCGGCGCGGTCTTCGACCGGATCACCTTCCGGGCCGAGGGGCTGACCGACCTGCGCGACGGCCGCTGAGGCGCCGCCGCCCACCCCCGCACACGCCCACGGAGTCCGGCCGCCCCGCGCTCCGTCAACTGCCCGGCCCCGCTCACCACATGAGCGGGGCCGGGGCGGTTCACCGGGTCATGGACCCCCGCTCGCCGCCCCGTGATCCGCGGCACGTCCGGGCCCGCAGTGCCGTTCCGGCGGCCCCCATGGGGACGCCCGCTCACCGGTCCGGCAGGATTTCCCCTCCCGCCTCCTTCTCGTAACCGGCATCGGCACCGGCCCTGTTCGTCCCACCTCACAGATGCGAGCACAGCATGTCCGTACGTTCCGCGATGACGACCTGGCTCACGCGCCGCTACCTCGCCCGCCTCAGGTCGAAGGGCACCTCCCTCGACCTCTCCGCCCTCTCGAAGCTGCCCGACGCCGCGCTGCTGCCGCTGCGCCGCGACGGCCTCGACCCCGTCCCCGAGATCGGCGCGCTGCGCGACCGCGAACCGGTCAGCCGACTGCCGATACCCGGCATGACGGTCTGGCTGGTCTCCGGATACGAGGAGGCCAAGCAGGTCCTCGGCGACGCCCGGGCCTTCAGCAACGACTTCGCCCACCTCGTCGGCCGCACCGGTGTCGCCGAGATCCACCAGCCGGGCGGCCTGGGCTTCTGCGACCCGCCGGACCACACCCGCCTGCGGCGCCTGCTCACCCCCGAGTTCACGATGCGGCGCCTGGGCCGCCTCACCCCCCGTATCCACGCGATCGTCGAGGAGAGCCTGGGCGGACTGGCCAAGGCCGCGGACGCCGAAGGGCGGGTCGACCTCGTGGAGCACTTCGCGTTTCCGGTCCCGGCGCTGGTCATCTGCGAACTGCTCGGCGTCCCCTACGAGGAGCGGGAGGCGTTCCAGCAGTTCTCGGTGGCGCGCTTCGATGTGCTCGGCGGCGTCGGCGCGTCCTTCGGGGCCATCTCCCAGTCCCGCGACTATCTGCGCGGCGTGGTCGAACAGCAGCGCCGCTACCCCGGCGACGGTCTGCTCGGCATGCTCGTCCGCGAACACGGCGACAGCGTCACCGACGAAGAACTCACCGGCCTCGCCGACGGCGTCCTCACCGGCGGCCTGGAGACGACCGCGAGCATGCTCGCCCTCGGCACGCTGATCATGCTCCAGGACCGCGAGCACTTCACCGCACTCCGCGACGCGGAGGACCCGGCCGCCGTCGCGGCCCCCTTCGTCGACGAACTCCTGCGCCATCTCACGGTCGTCCAGACGGCCTTCCCGCGCTTCGCCCGCGAGGACCTGGAACTCGCCGGCGTCCGCATATCCGGCGGCGACATCGTCATTGTCTCGCTCAGCGCCGCCGACCGCGACCCGCGCCTGGGCCCCGCGATGGACTCCTTCGACCCGTCGCGCCCGCCCGCCTCCTCCCACCTGGCCTTCGGCCACGGCATCCACCGCTGTATCGGCGCGGAGCTGGGCAGGATGGAACTCCGCGCGGCCTTCCCCCAACTCGTTGCGAACTTCCCCCGGTTGAGCCTCGCCGTGCCACCGGCGGAACTGGAGTTCCGGAAGCTGTCGATCGTGTACGGAGTGGACACGCTCCCGGTGTACCTGGACTGATCGACCGTCAGTCCGGCCGTCGGCGGATCGATCCTTGGACAAGGTGCCACCCGACAGCGCGGGCCCGTACGACGGCCCAGCGGCGGTTCTTCCAGGGCGACGAGGACGGCTACGTCGTCGAGCGCGGCAACGGCCTCGGCGCCGCCACCGAGATCTCGCGGACCGGCTCCTTCACCACGCCGCCGTACAGCTACACCACCGAGCCCGCGTCGACCGTCGCCGCGTCGGTGACGCCGGGAGCGGGAGCCGGAAAGCTCCAGCAGCGCCCTGAAGGACGAAGAGGGGGTGCGCGGTGTCCGCCCCGGCGCAACCTGCGGGCCGGGCCCGCGCGTCCCCCTCTTCATGATCAGAGAAGCGACCCCCGCCGACATCGACGCCATCGTCCTGCTGCACACCGAGGCCCGCGCCACGTACTACCGCGGTCACCTCCCCGCCGAGGAGTACCAAGGGACCGCCGAGGTCGCCCGCAGCCGCGACGGCTGGTCGCGCGCCGTGGAACGCCCCGATGCCACCGTCCTGTGCGCGGAACGGGAGGGGGCCCTGGCCGGGATCGCCGCCTACGCCGTACGGGACGGCATCATGAACCTCACCCAGCTCCATGTCGCTCCTTCCCAGTGGCGTACGGGCATAGGCACCGCCCTGCACACCGCCTGCACCGACGCGTGGCGGGTCGCCGGGGTGACGGCCGCCCGGCTGGAGGTCTTCGCCCCCAACACCAGGGCCCAGTCCTTCTACGCCCACCACGGCTGGACCCCGGACCCGGCCGCCCCGCACGCCGGGAGCCACCTCGTCCTGCGCCTCGTCCTGGGGGCCGGGGATGCCCGGTTCGGGAATCAGTAGGTCCCGTTCCGTTGTTCGCACCTGTGTGCGGAGGGGTCCTCCGTGCCACCCGAGACCCTGGAGAGCGGAAAAGTCATGCGCGTCGAGATCTGGAGCGACATCGCCTGCCCGTGGTGCTACATCGGCAAGGCCCGTTTCGAGAAGGGCCTGGCGGAGTTCGCCCACCGCGACGAGGTCGAGGTGGTGCACCGTTCCTTCGAGCTCGACCCGGGCCGGACCAAGGGTGACACCGCGCTGGTGATCGACATGCTGGCGCAGAAGTACGGCCGCACCCGTGAGGAGGCCGCGTCCATGGAGGCCAATGTCGCTGCCAACGCGCAGGCCGAAGGGCTCGGCTACCGCACCGAGGGACGCGACCACGGCAACACCTTCGACATCCACCGGCTGCTGCACCTGGCCAAGGCGCGTGGCCGCCAGGACGAGCTGCTGACCCTCGCCTACCGGGCGAACTTCGCCGAGGAGCGCTCCGTCTTCGACGACAGTGAGCTGGTCCGGCTCGCCGTCGAGGCCGGGCTGGACGGCGAGGAGGCCCGTGCGGTGCTCGCCGACCCCGAGGCCTACGCGGACGACGTCCGGGCCGACGAGCGCGAGGCGTCCGAGCTGGGCGCCGACGCCGTGCCGTTCTTCGCGCTCGACCGGCGCTACGGGATCTCCGGCGGTCAGCCGTCCGAGGTCTTCCTCAAGGCGCTGGAACAGGCGTGGAAGGACCGTCCGGCCACCGCGCTGACCGCGATCGGCGAGGACGGTGCCGCCTGTGACGCGGACGGCGCCTGCGAGGTCCCGCAGACCTGAGCCCGCCCCCTATAAGAATCGCTTGGGTACGTCCCTTGAATCTTGGCAATTGACTATGAGTTGAGGGGCCTTCAGGCTTGGGGCATGGAGATCTCTTCGCTCAGCCTCAGCCAGGCGGCGGCCACCGAGTTCGCGTCGGAGACCACGTACCTCAACAGCGCCACCAGCGGGCTGCTGCCCCGCCGCACCATTCGGGCAGTCAAGGCGCTCGCGGACCACAACGCCTCCGGCCGAGGGGCGGGCGCGGGCAGCTTCGAAGCGGTGGAGGCCGCCCGGAGCGCGTTCGCCGGGCTGGCCGGTGTCGGCCCCGACCGGGTCGCCACCGGCGGCTCGGTCACCGTCCATGTCGGACTGATCGCCGCCTCGCTCCCGCCGGGCGCCGAAGTGCTCGTCCCCGAGGGTGAGTTCAGCTCGGTGGTCAGCCCGTTCGCGCTCCGCGGCGACCTGCGGATGCGGTACGTCCCGCTCGCGGACCTCGCCGACGGGGTGCGACCGGAGACCGCGCTCGTCGCCTTCTCCTCCGTACAGTCCGCCGACGGCAGGGTCGCCGACCTGGCCGCCGTCCGGGCGGCCGCCGCCGCACACGGCGCCCGGACACTGGTGGACGCCACCCAGTCGGCGGGCTGGTTCCCGCTGGACGCCGGGGCGTACGACTACACCGTCACCGGCGGTTTCAAGTTCCTGCTCTGCCCGCGGGGCGCGTCGTTCCTCACCGTGACCGAGGAGGCGCAGGCGTCCCTGCCGCCCGTGTTCGTCGGCTGGGTGGCTGCCGAGGACCCCTGGAACAGCACCTACGGCCCGGTCGAGCGGCTCGCCGCCACCGCCCGCCGATTCGACGAACCGCCCGCCTTCCTCGCGTACCACGGGGCGGAGCACTCCCTCGCCCTGCTGGCGGAGGTCGGCACCGATGCGCTGTACGCCCACGCCACCGGGCTCGCTGCCCGGTTCCGCGAGGGGCTGGCGGGGATCGGCCACAAGGCGGTTCCCGGTGAATCGGCCATCGTCGCCGTGCCCGGACTCGGTGGTCGCGAACCCGATCTGGCCAGGGCCGGGGTCATGGTCTCGGCGCGGGCGGGCAATCTGCGGGCGGCCTTCCACCTCTACAACACCGAGGCGGACGTGGACCGGGCGCTGGACGCCCTGGCCTGAGTGAGCGGGGGAGCGAGGGAGTGGGGAGAGCGGACCGTTCTGGCCCGCGCCGGGGGAGCGGGGACGTCCTGGCCCGAGCCGGCGGAGTGCGTGGCGGCTCGGGCGGGTGCGGGACTGCGGGTGACGGTGCGCGGGCCTCGGGCTCAGGCGAGTCCGGGGCACCCCTCGGCCTCCGCGCACAGATTCGCCTCGACCCTGGCCAGCAGCCGGGCCAGCTCCGCGCGCTCCGCGGGGCCGAGGCCCGCGAGGGTGTGCTCCTCCAGATTCGTCCACGCCGCCTCCACCGCGGTGCGCAGGGCGCAGCTGTCGTCCGTGGCCTCGACCAGGACCGCCCGCCGGTCGGCCGGGTCGGGGCGACGGCGCACATGTCCGGTCTGTTCGAGGCGCTGGAGCATCTTGGTGACCGTGGAGGGGTCGAGGTCCAGCGCCTTGATCAGCTCCGACTGCCGGACCGCGCCCGCGTCCCACAGGTGCATCATCAGGAACTCCTGACCGGGGTAGAGGTCCAGCCCCTTGAGCAGTTTGCCCGCCGTGATCCGGTGCAGCCGGGCGATCCGTGAGACGGCATGGCTGAGAGGGCCGCCGCGCGCCGCGCTCGGCAGCGCGTCCGTACAGGGGGCGGTGTCGGCGGCGACGCCGGTGCCGGGGGTCTCGGGGGTGGCGGTGGTGTCGGCCGGGCCTGCGTGGGCGGTCTTCATCAGGGGCTCCTCGGGGCGGGGCTACGACGGGTCCGATGATGCCCCGGCAGCGTCCCCAAACTTTACCTTGGTCGGCCAAGTAATGCGCTACAGTGGCGAACAGCGCGAATACTTGGCCGACCACATATATTCTCCGGGAGCTCTCATGACCACCGTGTTCGACCCGATCGACCTCTCCGGTACGCAGCTCGCCAACCGCATCGTCATGGCGCCGATGACCCGCAGCCGGGCCGGTGCGGGCGGCACGGCCACCGCCGACACCGCCGAGTACTACGCCCAGCGCGCCTCGGCCGGGCTGATCATCACCGAGGGCATCCAGCCGTCGGTGGTGGGCCAGGGCTACTCCGACACCCCCGGTCTGCACAGCGCCGAGCAGATCGCCTCCTGGCGCGAGGTCACCGACGCCGTGCACGCGCGGGGCGGCCGGATCTTCGCCCAGCTCATGCACACCGGGCGGATCGGCCACCCGGTCCTGCTGCCGGACGGGCTGGTGCCGGTCGGCGCCTCCCCGGTCAGGGCGGAGGGCAACGCCTACACCCACGAGGGGCCGAAGGAGTTCGTGGAGCCGCGCGAACTGACCGGCGACGAGGTCCGCGCGACCGTCGCGGACTTCGCCGCCGCCGCCCGCAACGCCGTCGAGGCGGGCTTCGACGGGGTGGAGGTGCACGGTGCCAACGGATATCTCATCCACCAGTTCCTGGCGCCCAACACCAACCTGCGCGAGGACGAGTGGGGCGGCTCGGACGAGGCCCGCATCCGCTTCGCCGTCGCCGTCGTGGAGGCGGTCGCCGCGGAGATCGGCGCGGAGCGCACCGGGCTGCGCATCTCACCCGGAAACCCGTACAACGGCATCGACGAGCCCGCCCCGGAAGCCGCCTACACCGCCCTGGCCGCGGCGATCGACCCGCTGGGACTCGCCTATCTGCACGTCCTGGAAGCGGTGGAGATCCGTGAGCTGACGCTCGCGCTGCGCAAGCGGTACACCGGCACGCTGATCATCAACGTCCTGTCGGACGGGCCGACCGGGCCCGACCACCACACGGTGGTCGACGACGGGATCGCGGACCTCATCTCCTACGGACTGCTCTTCCTCGCCAACCCGGACCTGCCGGCCCGGCTGCGCGCGGGCGGCCCCTTCAACGTCCCGGACCCCGGCACGCTCTATGGCGGCGGGGCCAAGGGCTACACTGATTATCCGGCACTGGACACGGTCTGAGGACCGGCCGCGCCCACTGAACCACGGCGTACCGGGCCGGTGCCGGTTCTCCCGCCGTCAGGCGTCGGCGGCCGGGTCCGAGCCCAGCGGCGCACCGTGCCACTTCCAGGAGGTGCGGCGCGGACGGCCCGGCAGCTCGGCGCGGCCCGTGGACCACAGCAGGGCGGTCCACCGGTCCTCGTCCGCCGGGGCCTCGGGGAAGAGCCGGGCCAGCACCCGGTCGCACAGGGCGGCGGGCGGCGCCCAGGAGATGCCCAGGCCCTCGGCGATGTCATGGGTGTGGACCACGGTCTCCACGATGCCCATCGCGGCGAACCCCTCCGGGTCGGAGACACCGTGCGAGTGGTACGAGCGGACCTCGGGCGGAGTCGTCCGCACCATCGAGGCCAGCAGGGCGCCGCTCGCCTCCAGCGTCCGCAGCAGCCCGGCAGAACCGGCCGCGCGGTCCGCGAAGACCGCGTTCGCCGGACCGCCCGCGCGCTCGGCGGCCCACCGGTAGGGGACCTCGCCGTCGAGCGGCGGTGTGCGCGGGCCCAACTGGACGGCGTACGCGAAGAGATCGTCGCTCAGATGCTCCACCGTCTCCCAGCAGTCCCACTCCAGGGTCCCGGCGGGCACCTGCCAGCCGTCCGCCGGGGCCGTGCCCAGCGCGTCCACCGACAGCCTGACCGCCGTGGTCACGTCGTCCGCGGTGACCGGCAGCCGGGTTCCGGTCAGTGCCGCGCGCTCGGCGGCGCTGCACTCCACACAGAACTCGTTGCCCTCCGGGTCCGCGAGCGTCGCCCAGCCCCGGCCGTTCGGCTTGCGGTGATCGCCGACCATCGTGGCGCCCAGCGCCAGCAGCCGCTCGACCTCCTCGTCACGTGAGCGGTCGTGCGGCTGGATGTCCATGTGCAGACGGTTCTTGGCGCTCTTCGGCTCAGGCACCGTGATGAACAGCAGCGCGGCACCGGGGGCCTCGACGAGCGCCTCGGGATCGCCGGGGAAGTCGTCGTCGGAGAGGGGCGAGCCGAGCACTTCGGACCAGAAACCGGCCAGCTTGTACGCGTCGGCGCAGTCGATGGTGAGGTGGCGTACGTGTGAGGTCATGGGCCATACCTTCGCCGTTGACCGGGCCCCGGTCCAGCCGGTTATGGCGGTGTGGGGCGGGGCGGTACGCCGCCCCGCCCCACCGGTCCTGCTCCCGCCGCTACTTCACCGGGGTGAAGTCCCGCGCCCCGATGAACTCCGGGCGGGCGACCGGAGCCGCGAAGGGCTTCTCGGCGGCGTTCTCCACGCTGTTGAACACGATGAAGACATTGCTGCGCGGGTACGGGGTGATGTTGTCGCCCGAGCCGTGCATGCAGTTGCAGTCGAACCAGGTCGCCGAACCGGCCCGCCCCGTGAAGAGCTTGATGCCGTGCCGGTCGGCCATCTTCGTCAGCGCCTCGTCGGACGGGGTGCCGGCGTCCTGCATCTGCAGGGACTTCTTGTAGTTGTCCTTCGGCGTCTCGCCCGCACAGCCGAGAAACGACTTGTGCGAACCGGGCATGATCATCAGCCCGCCGTTGGTGTCGTAGTTCTCGGTCAGGGCGATCGAGACGGACACGGCCCGCATGTTCGGCAGACCGTCCTCGGCGTGCCAGGTCTCGAAGTCCGAGTGCCAGTAGAAGCCCGAAGCCCCGAAGCCCGGCTTGACGTTGATCCGCGACTGATGGACGTACACGTCCGATCCGAGGATCTGGCGGGCCCGGCCCACCACCCGCTCGTCGCTCACCAGCCGGGCGAAGACCTTACTGAGCTTGTGGACCTCGAAGACGGACCGTACGTCCTGCGACTTCGGCTCGATGATCGAGCGCTCGTCGGCGCGTACCGCCGGATCGGCGATCAGCCGGGTCAGCTCGGCGTGGCAGAGGGCGACCTCGTCCGGCGTGATCAGCTGGTCGACGGTGAGGAATCCGTCGCGTTCGAACCCCTGGAGGTCCTTCACGGCGACCGGCCCCGGTGCGCCGGGCGCGGACCAGATGACCGGGTCCTGGCGGGGAGTGGTCATCTCGGCGGCGCCGCGCGATGGGTACAGGTCGGCGCGTACATCGGTGGTCATGGTTCAGCCCTCCTCGGTCAGCAGTGGGTAGACACCGTTCTCGTCGTGGTCCTCCCGTCCGGTGACGGGAGGGTTGAAGACGCAGACACAGCGGAAGTCGGTCCTGGGCCGCAGCGTGTGATGCTCGTGCCCGTCCAGCAGATACATCGTGCCGGGCGAGATCCAGTGCTTCTCGCCGGTCTCGTCGTTGGTGAGCTCGGCCTCGCCCTCGGTGCAGAGCACCGCCTCGATGTGGTTCGCGTACCACATCGAGGTCTCCGTGCCCGCGTAGAGCACGGTTTCGTGGAGCGAGAAGCCCACCTTCTCCTTGGCGAGCACGATGCGCTTGCTCTCCCAGGTGCCGGATGCGGCCTTCACATGCCGGTCGGTGTTCTCGATGTCACTGAACGATCGGACGATCACGGTGAGTCGGTGCCTTTCTCTCTACAACTTCTCTGTGCGGTGGGAGTTACTTCGTACCGCCTGTCCCGGAGGTAACGGGTCAGGCCGTCTCGCGGACGCAGCGGGCCAGCGTGCGCAGGCCCTCGTCCAGCTCTTCGGGGGTGATGGTCAGCGGCGGCAGCAGCTTGACGACCTCGCTCTGCGGGCCCGAGGTCTCCAGCAGGAGGCCCAGCTCGAAGGCGCGGGCGCAGATGGCCGAGGCGCGCGCCGGGTCGGCGAACTCCATGCCCCAGACCAGGCCGCGGCCGCGGAACTGCGCGGTGGGCTCCTCCGCGCAGATGGCCAGCAGCGACTGCTCCACCTGTTCGCCGCGGGTCCGCGTCTGCTTCTCCATCTGGCCGTCGGCCCAGTAGGCGTCGAGCGCGGCGGCGGCGGTGACGAACGCCGGGTTGTTGCCGCGGAAGGTGCCGTTGTGCTCGCCCGGCTCCCAGATGTCCAGCTCCGGCTTGAACAGGCAGAGCGACATGGGCATGCCGTAGCCGCTGATGGACTTCGACAGGGTGACGATGTCCGGCACGATGCCGGCCTCCTCGAAGGAGAAGAAGCCACCGGTACGGCCGCAGCCCATCTGGATGTCGTCGACGATCAGCAGCATGTCCTGGCGGTGGCACAGCTCCTGGAGCGCGCGCAGCCACTCGGCACGGGCGACATTGATGCCGCCCTCGCCCTGGACGGTCTCCACGATCACGGCGGCGGGCTTGTTGAGCCCGGAGCCCTGGTCCTCCAGCAGCCGCTCGAACCAGAGGAAGTCGGGGATCGTGCCGTCGAAGTAGTTGTCGAACGGCATCGGCGTGCCGTGCACCAGCGGGATGCCCGCGCCGGCCCGCTTGAAGGCGTTGCCGGTCACGGCGAGCGAGCCGAGCGACATGCCGTGGAAGGCGTTGGTGAACGAGACGACGGACTCGCGGCCCTTGACCTTGCGGGCCAGCTTGAGCGCCGACTCGACCGCGTTGGTGCCGGTCGGGCCGGGGAACATCACCTTGTACGGGAGGTCGCGCGGCCGCAGGATCACGTTCTGGAAGGTCTCCAGGAACGCGCGTTTGGCGGTGGTCGCCATGTCCAGGCCGTGGGTGATCCCGTCGCGCTCGATGTAGTCGATCAGCGCGCGTTTCAGCACCGGGTTGTTGTGACCGTAGTTGAGCGATCCGGCACCGGCGAAGAAGTCGAGGTACGAGTGGCCGTCCTCGTCGGTCAGCCGGGCGCCCTGCGCGCGGTCGAACACCGCGGGCCAGCCGCGGCAGTAGCTCCGTACCTCCGACTCCAGGGTCTCGAAGACACTCAGGGCGGGCGGGGTGATGGTCACAGCGGGTCTCCTGGTCGAGAAGGGTGCGACGGGTGGCGGTGCGGTGAAGCCTGCTTCCGGCGGCGGAAGCGTGGTCCGGGACGCGCCGGGGGGTCGGTCCGGCGCGGACGATGTGTGCGTCGGCGTGGCGTGCGTCGGGCGCGACGTGCCTCGGGCGTGGCGCGCGTCAGGCGTGGAACGGGCCGATGCGGTACAGCACTTCCGGCAGGTGCGTGTCCTCGGGGAACAGCCCGCCGTCGAAGAGCACCTCGCGTTCCAGGGACACGTCGTGGCGCTGCGCGTAGGAGGTGAACAGCCGGTCGGACGCGGTGTTGTCCGGGGTGATGGTCGTCTCGACCAGGGCCAGGCCCTGGTCGGCGGCGACCCGCGTGGTCAGCGCGTCCAGCAGCGTGGCGGCCAGGCCCTTCCCGCGGTGGCCGTGGTCGACGGCCACCTGCCAGACGACGAGGGTCTCGGGTCGGTCCGGCCGGATGTATCCCGTCACGAAGGCGATGGGCTCGCCGTTCTCGTCGCGGGCGACCACGGAGGTCGCGGCGAAGTCACGGCACCACAGCAGGTAGCTGTACGAGGAGTTGAGGTCCAGGACCTCGGAGTCGCGGGCAATGCGCCAGATCGCGGCTCCGTCCTCCACTCGCGGGGTGTCGATTCTGAGGAATTCACTTCGGGCACGGGCAAAATCTGCTGGTGCGGCGGTCATGCGAATTGAATTTACCCAGCAAATTTCAAAATTGCATCGAGGCAGGGGGTTGGGTGAATGGCGTCGTTGTGTTATCACGCGGGCGCGTGCTCTCGCGCGAATCGGCTGCGATTTCTCGGCATTTGACCGGAATTTTTCCGGCATTTCGGTCACGGTGTGGAGTCGGTCACAGGGTTGTAACTCTCGGGAGGCGTGCCCGAATTACGTGGATCGACGTTCACGGAATCTTAGCGTTTAGGGTGGCGGAAAGCGGGCAGAAGAATGCGGGGAGCTGCTTTCGATAAAGCGGCTCCCCGCATTCATGAA
The DNA here is from genome assembly GCF_026340105.1 of Streptomyces sp. NBC_01433. Lineage (NCBI taxonomy): Bacteria > Bacillati > Actinomycetota > Actinomycetes > Kitasatosporales > Streptomycetaceae > Streptomyces > Streptomyces sp. NBC_01433. Next base: position 5,097,511 of record NZ_JAPEPM010000001.1, read on the forward strand.
TTCTGGTCCGCCGGGTGATGCGCGTATGGCGGGGGTGTTGTGGAATCTATTCGCTCGGCCAGGTTTCCGAAACGGCCTTGCGGGCAGCTTCGAAGTCGACCTGCCGGCCCGTATCGGCCAGCGCCGCCCCCAGAGCCGCGAGCGAGGAGCGCACCGCACCCCGCGTCGCATCCACCCCGTAGTGATTGACCCGGATCATCTCCTTGGACAGCGCCCCGCCGCCCGCGATGAGCGGCAGCGAGGGGTCCGCCGCCAGTGCCTGCGCGACCAGCGAGGCGGCGTCGACCCCCGACGGGGCGCGCAGCGTCGTGGCGACCGGAGCCGCGTCCCGCGCCTCGTGGACGTACGGCTCCAGGCCGCCGCCGAGCGCCACCGCGCCGGCCCGGGTGGCCGCCGCGGCCGAGGCGTGGCGGGCCATCAGCGCATCCAGGCCCTCGGCCTCGATCCGCTCCGCACACGCCTCCAGCGCCAGCATCTCCAGCTGCGCCGGGGCGTGCGGCAGCGCCTTGCGGCCACCGTCGATCCAGCGCTCCTTCCAGTCCAGGAGGGAGAGGTATGAGTGGCGCGGGGCCGCGGGGTTGGCGGCGATCCGCTCCCAGGCCCGCGCGCTCACCGACACCGCCGACACCCCGGCCGGTCCGCCCATCGCCTTCTGCGCGCCGATCACGCACAGGTCGACGCCCCACACGTCCGGCAGCAGCGGTTCGGCGCCCACCGAGGCGACGGCGTCCAGCATGAACAGCGCGCCGTGGGCCCGGACCACCTCACCGATCTCCGCGACCGGGTTGGTGTTGCCGGTGGCCGCTTCCGCGTGCACCAGCGAGACGAAGTCGATCTCCGGGTGCGCGGCGAGCGCCTGCGCGACCTGGTCGGCGGTGACCGCCGCGTGGAACGGCACCGAGAGGTCGATGACCCGGGCACCGCAGTCCCGCAGCCAGTTGCCGAAGGTCTGCCCGTACGGGCCCGTGACGATGTTCAGCGCGGTCGAGCCGGGCCGGGCGCCGCCCCGGACGCAGCCCTCCAGGGGCAGCAGCGCCTCTCCCTGCATGATCACGATGTCCTGCTGCGTGGCGAGAAGACCGGCCACCCGCCGCTCGATGGCCGCGAAATGCGCGGCGGTGAGCGGGGCGAGGTCGAGGAAGGGGTGCGTCACGGTGGTGCTCTCTTCGGTTCGGTCAGTGGTTCTGCGCACGAACAGTGCTCCGTCGAGGGTACCGAGGGCCTCGTACAGTGCCGCGTATGAGTGATCAGGAGCAGCGGGTGCTGCGGGTGAAGGGGCGGGTGCTCGTCGGTCCGGACGAGGTCCGGGACGAGTTGTGGGCCGTGGGCGGGCGGATCACGTACGAGCGGCCACCGGGCGCGGACGACGCGGTGACCGTCACCGGGTGGGCGCTGCCCGGTCTGGTCGACGCGCACTGCCATGTGGGCCTCGACCGGCACGGCCCCGTCGACGCGGCGACGAGCGAGAAGCAGGCGCTCACGGACCGGGAGGCCGGCACGCTGCTGATCCGGGACGCCGGATCGCCGTCGGACACCCGGTGGATCGACGACCGCGAGGATCTGCCGAAGATCATCAGGGCCGGCCGGCACATCGCCAGGACCCGCCGGTACATCCGTAACTACGCCCATGAGATCGAGCCGGGCGACCTGGTCGCGTATGTCGCCGGGGAGGCCCGGCGCGGGGACGGCTGGGTGAAACTGGTGGGCGACTGGATCGACCGGGACGACGGTGATCTGACCGCCTGTTGGCCGCGCGGCGAGGTCGAGGCGGCCATCGCCGAGGCGCACCGGCTGGGTGCCCGCGTCACCGCGCACTGCTTCGCCGAGGAGGCGCTGCGCGATCTGGTGGAGGCCGGGATCGACTGCATCGAGCATGCGACCGGCCTGACCGAGGAGACGATTCCGCTCTTCGCCGAACGCGGGGTGGCGATCGTTCCGACGCTGGTCAACATCGCCACCTTCCCCGATCTCGCGGCGGGCGGCGAGGCCAAGTTCCCTCGCTGGTCGGCTCATATGCGCCGGCTGTACGAGCGCCGCTACGACACCGTGCGTGCCGCGTACGACGCCGGGATCCCGGTCTACGTCGGCACCGACGCGGGCGGCTCGCTGGCCCACGGTCTGGTGGCGGCCGAGGTGGCCGAACTGGTGAAGGCCGGCATTCCTCCCCGCGATGCCCTCGCCGCGACGGCCTGGGGCGCCCGGCGGTGGCTGGGGCGGCCGGTTCTGGAGGAGGGCGCCCCGGCGGATCTGGTCGTGTACGACGAGGATCCGCGCGCGGATGTACGGGTGCTGGCCGCGCCCCGCCACGTCGTGCTGAACGGGCGCGTGATCGGCTGAGCGGCCGGGTGCGGACGGCCGGGGTGCTGTGTTGACCGGCAGTGTCCGCAGGAGCCTCCGGCTCGTTGAGTCACTTCTGCGGTACCCCGGCGCGGTCAACACCCGTACCGCTCACGCTCGGTGAAACGGGTGACGTCCAGGAACGCACGTGCCACGCATCCGCCGAAAGGTTCGAATACGCACGCTAAAACCCCTCTTTGGGGTGAACTCACCGCAGGTATGCGCCAGTTCACCCTCCGTACGTAAAGATTCACGGAGTCGAGGCCACCGGCGCACGCGATGTCCCCCATTGGACGGCGCCGGTGGCTCCATGTCTCTTGTGGGGGTTCCACCATCTTGAACAGCAACACCTTCCGTCTCGCTGCCCTGGCGGTCGCCGCCGCTCCCGTCGCACTGCTTGTCGCCGTCCCCGCGCAGGCCGCCACCGCGACGACCACGACCACCGGCGAGGGCAGGGCGAGCGCGGTCGTGCTCCGTACCGCACTGAATGTCTCGCTCCTGAACAAGACGATCGAGGTTCCGCTCAAGGCCACGCTCAACGAGGTACAGGCCCCCGCCAGCGCGGAGAAGACCGCGCTCAGTGTGCGCCTGGACGGTGTGGACCGCGGGCAGCCGTTCAGCGTGCTGCGCGCCGACGTGGCCACTTCCGAAGCCACCGTCGACAAGCACAAGGCGCGGGGATACAGCAATCTGGCGAAGGCCCGGGTGCATCTGCCCGGACTGCCGCTGCTCCCGCTCATCGAGGTCGAGCAGGTCACCTCGAAGGCGGTCTGCGAGGTCGGCAGGAAGCCGGTCGCCGAGTCGAACGTGCTGGGCCATGTGTCGGTCCTCGGCACGAAGGTCACGCTCACCGCGGGCGGCACGACCCGGGTGGCGGTGCCGGGCGTCGGCGAGGTGACGCTGGACCTGTCGAAGACGAGCACCACCTCGCGGACCGCGGCGGCGGCCGCGCTCCAGCTCCGGGTCTCCGTGAACCCGCTCAAGCTGAACGTCGCCGATGTGCAGGGTGACGTCACGCTGGCCGAGGCGACCTGCGAGACGCCGAAGAAGACGGAGGAGCCGGGCGGTACCGACGGCGGTTCCAGCAGCGGCGGTTCGAGCAGCGGTGGTGCGAGCGACGGCGGTACGTCGGGCAGTGGCGGCTCGACGGGCGGCGGCCCGGATGTGAAGACCCAGACCGGTTCCGACGCGGGCCCGGCCAAGGAGAACCTCGCCGAGACCGGCGGCAGCTCCGCCACGCCGTACATCGCGGGCGGCGCGGCGCTGCTGCTGGCGGTCGGCGCCGGGGCGACGGTGATGGCCCGCAGGCGTACCCAGGGCTGATCCGACCCGAGGGGGAGGGGGAGGATCGGGGGGTCCGAGGAATCCGGGGCCGGGGGGCCGGACCGGGGGGCTTGTGAGGGGCGGCGTTCGCGGGAGGAGCGCCGCCCCTCGGGGCGCGCGTCGCCTTGCGGAAGCGCGCCCCACGGGTCAGTGCACCTAGCGTGTGGCGAGCCGCTCCAGCAGGGCGGCGCTGCTTGCCAGCAACTCCCGCTCCTCATGCGTGAGTTCGGCCTCGATGGCCTGCGCGAGCCAACCGGCCCTGCGGCCGCGCTCCGCTTCGAGCGCGGCCCGGCCCGCGTCCGACAGCTCGACCAGCGACTTGCGGCCGTCCGTGGGGTGCGCCCGGCGCGTGATCAGGTTCTGTTCCATGAGCAGCCCCACCGCCCGTGCCATCGACTGGGGGCGTACGCGCTGATCGGCGGCGAGGTCGCTGGTGGTCATGGCGCCGTCGCGGTCGAGTGCGCCGAGCGCGGCGACCTGGCCCAGCGGGATGCGGTCCTCGTGTCTGACGCGTCGGGTGAGCTTGCCCATCGCGGTGCGCAGTTCGGCGGCGATGGCGGCGGCTTCCGGGGTGGGCATAGGGCACTTTACCCCGTTGACCAGCAAAGCTGCGCACCTGACCTGCGCACCTGACCTGCGCAGCAATGCTGTGCAGGTCAGGTGCGCAGCAAAACTGATCAGCATCGCTGTAGGGTTTGGTGTTGTCGGGCTCAGCGCCAGCGTTGTCGCAGCCGGGGCCACGGCACACGACGACGGGGAGGAACTCCCATGTCCGCAAAGGCAGTCGGCACCGTCAATGCCGCCATCGAGACCGTCGCCGCCCGCCGGATCATCGACAGTCGGGGCAACCCCACGGTCGAGGTCGACGTCGTCCTGGCGGACGGGTCCCTGGGGCGCGCGGCTGTCCCCTCCGGCGCCTCCACCGGTGCCCGGGAGGCCGTGGAACTGCGCGACGGAGACTCCGCGCGCTGGCACGGCAAGGGCGTCGACCGCGCGGTGGCCCATGCCAACGGGGAGATCGCGGCGTCCGTGCGCGGCCGGGACGCGGCGGACCAGGCGGGTCTGGACGCCGCGCTGATCGCCCTCGACGGCACCGCCACGAAGTCCCGGCTCGGCGCCAACGCGATCCTCGGCGTCTCCCTCGCCGCCGCCAAGGCCGCCGCGGCGGCCCACCGCCGGCCCCTCTACCGCTACCTGGGCGGCGCCGACGCCCACCTCCTGCCGCTGCCGATGATGAACATCGTCAACGGCGGTGCCCACGCCGACAATCCGCTGGATTTCCAGGAGTTCATGATCGCTCCCGTGGGTGCGGACACCTTCGCCGAAGCCGTCCGTATGGGCAGCGAGGTCTTCCACACCCTGCGCCGCGATCTGCTGGCCGCCGGGCACTCCACGGGCGTCGGGGACGAGGGCGGCTTCGCGCCCGCGCTGCGTACCGCCGAGGAGGCGCTCGACTTCGTGATGGCCGCCATCGAGCGCACCGGCTACCGCCCCGGCACGGACATCGGCCTGGTCATGGACCCGGCGTCGTCGGAGTTCTTCCGCGACGGGGTGTACGACTACGCGGGCGAGGGGGTGCGCCGCACGCCCTCCGAGAACGCCGACTACCTGGCCGGGCTCATCGACGCCTACCCGGTGCTCTCCATCGAGGACCCGATGGCGGAGAACGACCTGGACGGCTGGCGCGAGCTGACCGCCCGCGTCGGCGACCGCTGCCAGCTCACCGGCGACGACGTGTTCTGCACCGACGAGGCGCTGCTGCGGGAGGGCATCCGCACCGGCGTCGGCAACTCGGTCCTGGTCAAGGTCAATCAGGTCGGGACCCTGACCGAGGCGCTGGCCGCGGTGGACACGGCCCACCGGGCGGGCTGGACGGCTGTCATGTCGCACCGCTCGGGCGAGACGGAGGACACCACCATCGCGGACCTGGCGGTGGCGACCGGCTGCGGTCAGATCAAGACCGGCTCGCTCTCCCGCTCCGACCGCACGGCGAAGTACAACCAACTGATCCGGATCGAGGAGGAGTTGGGGGAAGCGGCGCGCTTCGCAGGCCGCTCAGCCCTGCGTCGGGCGTGAACAGCGGGCAGAGATAGAGGCCACGCGGGCCCCCGATCACCTTGCGATCGGGGGCCCGCGAGCGCGTCCCGGGCGCCGGGTGCCGCGCAGGCGTCCAGGTGCCCCTCAGCGCAGGGTTCCCCTCAACGTGTGCGCCCGTCGGCGCAGGGGCGCCTCGCGCAGGCGCCCCTCACCGCGGTGGCCCGCTCGGCGCGAGGACCCGGTGACACGTGCCGCCTCAGCGCAAAGGTCTCCCGGGCAGCGCCTGGAGGGCCTGATCGAGCGCCTGGAGGAAACGGTTGGTCGTCACCCGGTCGCGCACCGCCAGCCGCAGCCACTCGGGCCCGAGACCCGGGAACGTGTCCCCGCGCCGCGCCGCGAAGCCCAGCAGCCGCAGCCGCTCCCGTACCTCGGCCGCCCGCTCCATCCGCAGCAGGACGAACGGCCCCTGGGCCGGCTCGACCGCCCGTACCTCACCGAACTCCGCCAGCCCGGCCAGCAGATGGGCACGGTCCACCGTGATCCGGTCCGCCGCCTCGGCCGCCTCGACCAGCGCCCGGGGCTCCATGCACGCCTCGGCCGCCGCCAGCGCCGGGGACGACACCGGCCACAGCGGCTGTGCCTCGGCCAGCAGACCGATGGTGACCGGGTCGGCCAGCACATAGCCGATCCGCAGGCCCGCGAGTCCCCAGGTCTTGGTGAGGCTGCGCAGGACGACGAGCCCGGGGATGTCGGTACGCCCGCACAGCGCCTCGCGCTCGCCGGGAACCACATCCATGAACGCCTCGTCGACCACCAGCGTCCGCCCGGGGCGCGCCAGTTGTTCCAGGACGGCCGCCGGATGGAGCACGGAGGTCGGGTTGGTCGGATTGCCGACCACCACCAGATCCGCCTCCTCGGGCACCGCCGCCGGATCCAGCCGGAAACCGTCCTCGGCACGGAGCAGCACCCGGCCCACCTCATGCCCGGCCGCCCGCAGCGCCGCCTCCGGCTCGGTGAACTGCGGGTGCACGACGACCGGACGCCTGGCGGGCAGCGCGCGGGCGATCAGGACGAACGCCTCCGCCGCGCCCGCCGTCAGCAGGACCCGGTCCACCGGCAGCCCGTGCCGCCCGGCGACCGCCTCCCGGGCCGCCGCGCCGTCCGGATACGAGGCCAGGGAGACGAGCGATGCCGCTATCCGCTGCCGCAGCCACTCCGGCGGCGTATGGGTGCGTACGTTGACCGCGAGGTCGGTCAGATTACGGTCGCGTACCTCCGCGTCACCGTGGTGCCGGAGGTCGGGTCCGGCGCCCTCGACATGCTTCGTGGGGGGATTCATGGCTGCCATGGTGAAGGGGTCCGCCCCGTCCGTCACCGTCAGGGTGGAACTTTTCCGGTCAGGAGCCGTGAGGGTGGCCGAAATTCGTCGGGCCACCGCACAGGTCACCGCCCCCTTGCGCCCCGTCCGACGCGTCGACGCCGTCTTCGCGACCACCAGTTCGTCCGCGTCGATCAGCGCGGCGGCCTCCGCGACCGAAGGCGTACCCACGGCCGCGCCCGGCGCACCCGAGGGGTTCGGTACGAGGACCCCGGCCAGCGCCTCGGCCGCATGGGTCCGCAGCGGTACCCCGAGCCGCGCCGCGGCCCCGACGATCCCCGGCTCGGCGGCCTTGGCCACGACGGTCGCCAGCTCCACGACATCGGCTATCCGCAGTCCGGCGGCCCGCAGGGTCTCCTCGATCAGACCGAGCACCTCGTCGAGCGGGGCGCCGCGGCGGGCACCGACCCCGACGACGAGCGTCCCGGTGACGGGTACGGGGGCGGGGCTGGCGGCTGCTCCGGTCATGGGCGGAGTCCTTTCGTACGCCGGCGGGGGGCCGGGTGTTGCGGGGGCAGGTGCTACGGGCCCGGTGTTCACGGTTCGCGTGCGACGGGGCGGGCGGGCGGGGCGTCGGTCAGGGAGACCTGAGATGCGGGCACCGGGGTCGATCGGCTAGCAAGGGCCCATGGCGGTGTTCGTCGCGCTCGGCGCGTTCCTGATGACTCTGGCCGGTGGCTGGGTCGCTCAACGCGTCACCGACCGCCGCCACCTGGTGCTCGGCTTCGCGGGCGGGCTGATGCTCGGCGTGGTCGGCCTCGATCTGCTGCCGGAGGCGGTCGAGGCGGCGGGCGAGCCGGTCTTCGGTGTGCCCGCCGCCCTGTTGCTGTTCGTGGGCGGCTTCCTGGTGGCCCATCTCGTGGAGCGGCTGCTCGCCGTACGCCAGGCGGCACACGGGGCGGGGGAGGAACGCGTACCGCAGGTGGGCCTGACGGCGGCGGCCGCGATGGTGGGCCACAGCCTGATGGACGGGGTGGCGCTCGGCGCCGCGTTCCAGGTCGGCGGAGGCATGGGCGCCGCCGTCGCACTGGCCGTGATCACTCATGACTTCGCCGACGGTTTCAACACGTACACCATCACCAGTCTCTACGGGAACGCCCGCCGCAAGGCGCTCTTCATGCTGTTCGCGGACGCCCTGGCACCGATCGTCGGCGCGGCTACGACACTGCTGTTCACCCTTCCGGAGGAACTGCTCGGCTGCTATCTCGGTTTCTTCGGCGGCGTGCTGCTCTACCTGGCCGCCGCAGAGATTCTGCCCGAGGCACACCACGACCATCCCGCCCGCTCCACATTGCTGTGCACGGTCGGGGGTGTCGGCTTCATCTGGCTGGTGGTGGGCATCGCGGACTAGTCCGCGCACGGCCGGCCCGGCACCGGGCGCCCGCGGTCTCCGGCCCGGCCGACCCGCCGACCTGCCGCCTTCGGCCCGGCCGACCCGCCGCCCAGGCCGCCAGGCTCACGCGCTGTCGGCCGCGCCGATCCCGCCGGTCCCGTCGGGGCCCCCGCCGCACTGCTCGACGAAGCGACGCGCCACCCCGGGCGAGGACGCCCAGTGCGTATGCAGATAGCTCGCGTGCACGCCCTGCTGGACGAAGCCCTCCACACGCCGCTCCGGCTGGTGCATGCCCCACGCGGGCGTGGCCCCGGCGCCCGGTTCCAGCACCGTCCGGTGGAACTCATGACCGCGCATCCGGGTCCCGGCCACCGCCAGCGAACTGTCGGAAACCGCCACCGCCGCCCGGTAGCCGAGCGTCAGCCGCTCCGACATCCGGGCCTCGGCGTCCAGCACCCCGCACATCGGCCGCCCGTCCAGCTCGCGCGCCAGATACAGCAGCCCCGCGCACTCCGCCGCCACCGGCGCACCGCTCAGCGCCAGTTCGGTCACTGCCCTGCGCAACGGCTCGTTGGCCGACAGCTCGGGGGCGTACATCTCCGGGAACCCGCCGCCGATCACGAGGCCCGCCGTGCCCACCGGGAGCTTCTCGTCGCGCAGCGGGTCGAAGACCGCGACCTCCGCGCCCGCCGCCGCCAGCAGCTCGGCGTGCTCCGCGTACGCGAAGGTGAACGCCGCCCCGCCCGCCACGGCCACCACGGGCCCGGCCCCGGTCCCGGCCGCCGGGTGACGCTCCGGCTCCCACACCTCGTCCGGCAGCGGGGGAGCCGACCTGGCCAGGGCCATCAGCGCGTCGAGATCGCATCCCGCGCGCACCCGTTCCCCCATCGCCCGTACGGCGTCGACGGCATCCGTCTGCCGCTCGGCCACCGGCACCAGGCCCAGGTGGCGCGAGGGCGTCGCCAGTTGCGCGGCCCGCCGCAGCACCCCGAGCACCGGCAGACCCGACTCGTCCAGCGCGTCGCGCAGCAGTGCCTCGTGCCGGTCGGAGGCCACCTTGTTCAGGATCACGCCGCCTATCCGTACCTGGGGATCCCAGGACGCGAACCCGTGCACCAGGGCCGCGACGGAACGGGACTGCGAGGAGGCGTCGACGACCAGCACGACGGGCGCCCGCAGCAGCTTGGCGACCTGGGCGGTGGAGGCCAGTTCGCCCTGGCCCGAGGCGCCGTCGTACAGCCCCATGACGCCCTCGACCACCGCGAGGTCGCAGCCGCCCGCCCCGTGCGCGAACAGGGGGGCGATCAGACCGGTCCCGCACATGTACGCGTCGAGATTGCGGCCGGGACGGCCGGTCGCCAGCGCGTGGTAGCCCGGATCGATGTAGTCCGGGCCCACCTTGTGCGGGGACACGGCGAGCCCGCGCGCGGCGAACGCCGCCATCAGCCCCGTGGCGACCGTGGTCTTGCCGCTGCCGGACGCAGGAGCGGCGATGACCAGACGGGGAACAGTCACCACTCGATGCCCCTCTGGCCCTTCTGACCGGCGTCCATCGGGTGCTTGACCTTCGACATGTCGGTCACCAGGTCGGCGGCCTCGATCAGCTTGTCCGGAGCGTTGCGCCCGGTGATCACCACATGCTGGGTGCCGGGACGGTTCCGCATCACCTCGACGACCTCGTCGGTGTCGATCCAGCCCCAGTGCATCGGGTAGGCGAACTCGTCCAGGACGTACAGTTTGTACGTCTCGGCCGCCAGGTCGCGCTTGACCTGCTCCCAGCCCTCACGGGCCTTCTCCTCGTTGTCCAGCTGATTGTCGCGCTGCACCCACGACCAGCCCTCGCCCATCTTGTGCCAGGCGACGGTGCCGCCCTCGCCGCTGGCCCCGAGGACCTTCAGCGCGTTCTCCTCGCCGACCTTCCACTTCGCCGATTTCACGAACTGGAACACCCCGATGGGCCAGCCCTGGTTCCAGGCCCGCAGCGCGAGACCGAAGGCAGCCGTCGACTTCCCCTTGCCGATGCCCGTGTGGACGAACAGCAGCGGGCGGTTGCGCCGCTGACGGGTGGTGAGCCCGTCGTCCGGTACCGATGTCGGCTGTCCCTGTGGCATTACGCGGCCCTCCCGGCTGTGGTGACGTCCTTGACGAGCCCGGCGATCGAGTCGGCCCGCAACTCGTCGAGCGTGACGGCGGTACCCCCCAGATCCCGGGCGAGTTGTGCGGCGAGCCCGAGGCGTACGATCCCCGACTCACAGTCCATGACGACGGACGCGGTGCCCTCGGAGCGGTGCAGCCGTCCGGCCCTCCCGGCGAGCGCCACCGGCTCGGGACCGCCGGTCGCCCGGCCGTCCGTCACCACGACGAGCAGCGGCCGCCGCGACGGATCGCGCAGCCGTTCCACCCGCAGGACGTCATGGGCCTTCAGCAGCCCGGCGGCCAGCGGCGTACGGCCCCCGGTCGGCAGCGACTCCAGCCGCGCCGCCGCCGCGTCCACCGACGAGGTCGGCGGCAGCGCCACCTCGGCGTCCTTGCCCCGGAAGGTGACCAGGCCGACCTTGTCCCGCCGCTGGTAGGCGTCCAGCAGCAGCGAGAGCACCGCACCCTTCACCGCGCTCATCCGCTGCCGGGCCGCCATCGAACCGGAGGCGTCCACGACGAAGAGCACCAGATTGCCCTCGCGCCCCTCCCGCGTCGCCTGCCGCAGATCGTCGCGGCGGACGACGAGGCCGCGCCCGGACCGTCCGCGTGCGTGCTGGTGCGGCGCCGCCGCCTGCACGGTCGCCGCCAGGTGCAGCTTCGTCAGGGCACCCTGCGGGCGCCGCGACCCGGTCGTACGGCCGTGCTCGGTACGGGCCCGGGACCGCCGCCCCGCAGCACCCTCGCCGAGCCCCGGCACACTCAGCATCTTCGTCCGGAACGGCTCGGCCGAGGCCACGGGCTGCTGCTCCGCACCGGCGGAACGCCCCGGCGCGTCGGTGCTGCCCTCGTGCGCGGGCCCCGGCGTGTCGCTCCTGTCGGCCTGCGGCGGCACGCCACCGCCACCGCCGTCGTCGCCCCCGTCACCGGGACCGTCCGGGTGCGGCCCGTCGGGGTCCGGATCGTTGTCGCCCTCGCCCTCGCCGTTGCTCTGGTCCTCGGCGGCTTCCCGGAGCGTGTCGTCCAGCTTGTCCTCGTCCAGACCGGGCGCGTCGAACGGATTGCGCCGACGCCGGTGCGGGAGCGCCAGGAGCGCGGCCTGCCGCACATCCTCGTCGAGCACCTCCTCGCGCCCCGCCCAGGCGGCCAGGGCGGTCGCGGTACGGGCCATCACGATGTCGGCGCGCATGCCGTCGACCTCGAACGCCGCACAGGTCGCCGCGATCTGCCGCAACACGCCGTCGCCCAGCACGACACGGGGGAGCAGGGCGCGCGCGGCGACGATCCGTTCCCTGAGCGCGGACTCCTCGTCGGCCCAGCGGGCGGCGAAGGCGACCGGATCGTCGTCATGGGCGAGCCTGCGCCGCACGACGTCGACCCGCTGGTCGGTGTCACGGGACGCGGCCACCTCGACCGTGAGCCCGAACCGGTCCAGCAACTGCGGCCGCAGCTCGCCCTCTTCGGGGTTCATGGTTCCGACCAGCAGGAAACGCGCCGCGTGCCGTACGGAGACGCCCTCGCGCTCGACGTACGAAGCACCCATGGCCGCCGCGTCCAGCAGCAGGTCCACCAGATGGTCGTGGAGCAGGTTGACCTCGTCCACGTACAGAATCCCGCGATGCGCGTCGGCCAGCAGCCCCGGCTCGAAAGCCTTCACGCCCTCGGAGAGCGCCCGCTCGATGTCCAGCGCGCCCACGAGCCGGTCCTCGGAGGCCCCGACGGGCAGCTCCACGGTCCGCGCGGCCCGCGACACGCCGGTTCCGTCGCCGTGGGGCCCATCGGGACACGCCGGATCGGGAACACCCGGGTCACACGAGAACCGGCAGCCCGGCACCACGGAGACCTCCGGCATGAGCGCGGCGAGCGCCCGCACGGCGGTGGACTTGGCGGTCCCCTTCTCCCCCCGCACGAGCACCCCGCCGACAGCCGGACTGACGGCGTTCAGCAACAGCCCGAGCCGAAGATCGTCCTGCCCGACGATCGCGGTGAAGGGATACGGCGTACTCACAGGGCCTCCTTGTTGACATCCGAAACTTCAAGCCTGTCCGGCTCCTGCGCCGCGTGGCGGGCAACTTCAAGCCTGTCCGGCTCCTGCGCCGCGTGGCGGGCAACTTCAAGCCTGTCCGGCTCCTGCGCCGCGTGGCGGGCAACTTCAAGCCTGTCCGGCTCCTGCGCCGCGTGGCGGGCAACTTCAAGCCTGTCCGGCTCCTGCGCCGCGTGGCGGGCAACTTCAAGCCTGTCCGGCTCCTGCGCCGCGTGGCGGGCAACTTCAAGCCTGTCCGGCTCCTGCGCCGCGTGGCGGGCAACTTCAAGCCTGTCCGGCTCCTGCGCCGCGTGGCGGGCAACTTCAAGCCTGTCCGGCTCCTGCGCCGCGTGGCGGGCAACTTCAAGCCTGTCCGGCTCCTGCGCCGCGTGGCGGGCAACTTCAAGCCTGTCCGGCTCCTGCGCCGCGTGGCGGGCAACTTCAAGCCCGTCCGGCGATTGAGGACCGGGGTCCGGGGCAGAGCCCCGGTTTCGGGAAGGGGCGGGGCGGGGAGACAAGCCCGCCGCAGGCGCACCACCCCCCACAGACGACGCACCACCACCCGCAGACACACCCGCCCCCACCACCGGCGCTCCCGGCGCGATGAACGGCAACCCCCCCGGCGCCCCACCCTCGATCAACCGCCACAACCCATCCGTATCCGCGTGCTCCTCCACCAGATCCCCGAGCCGGTCCAACTGCTCCTCCCGCAGCGCCCCGAAACTCGTGTCCGGCGCGGCCACGAACCGCCGCCCCGCCGCCCGCGCGACCTCCGCCAGGAACCGCCGCCGGAACGCGTCGCTCTCCAGCGACCCGTGCCAGTGCGTCCCCCACACCGAGCCCACCCGGCACCCGTCCAGGAACGGCTCGCCGCCCCGCACATCGGCGACCCCGTGGTGGATCTCGTACCCCTCCACCGGTTCCCCGAGCGCCGAACCGACCGGCCGCGCGAGCGTCTTGGCCCGCTCGAACCGGATCCGCACCGGCAGCAGCCCCAGCCCGTCGACCTGTCCGGCCCGCGACTCCACCTCGTCCTCGATCTGTTCACCGAGCACCTGGAACCCGCCGCAGATGCCGAGCACCGGCCGCCCCTCGGCCGCCCGCCGCACGAGCGCGTCGGCGAGCCCCCGCTCCCGCAGCCAGGCCAGCGCCTTCACCGTCCCGCGCGTACCGGGCACGATCACCAGGTCCGCGTCGGCCAGTTCCTCGGCCCGGTCCACGAACCGCACCACCACACCCGGTTCGGCGGCCAGCGCGTCCACATCGGTGAAGTTCGACATCAGCGGTACGGCACACACGGCGACCCGCAGCACGTCCTCGCCGTGCGGCGGCGCGACGACCGACTCCCGTACGGCACCGCGCAACGAGACGCGCAGACCGTCCTCCTCGTCGATGCCCAGGCCGTGCGCGAAGGGCAGCACCCCGTACGTGCGCCGCCCGGTCAGCCCGTACAGCATGTCCAGACCCGGCTCCAGCAGCGAGACGTCGCCGCGGAACTTGTTGACGAGGTAACCCGCGACCAGCGACTGGTCCTCGGCGCTCAGCAGTGCCGTCGTACCGAAGAACGAGGCGAAGACGCCCCCGCGGTCGATGTCGCCGACCACCAGCACGGGGAAGCGCGCGGCCCGCGCGATGCCCATGTTCACGATGTCGGTGCGCCGCAGATTGATCTCGGCGGGACTGCCCGCCCCCTCGCAGATCACGGCGTCATACGTGCCCCGGAGCTGCTCCAGACAGTCCACGACGGTCCCGAGGAGCGCCTCCTGCCGTCCTCCGTGATAGCCGCGGGCGCTCATCTCACCGACCGCCTTCCCCATCAGGACGACCTGACTGGAACGGTCACTGCCGGGCTTGAGCAGCACCGGGTTCATCAGCGCGGTCGGCTCCACCCGGGCGGCCTGGGCCTGCATCGCCTGGGCCCGGCCGATCTCCGCGCCCTCGCGGGTCACGAAGGAGTTGAGCGACATGTTCTGCGCCTTGAACGGCGCGACCTTCACCCCCTGGCGCACCAGCCACCGGCAGATCCCGGCCGTGACGACGCTCTTGCCCGCGTCCGATGTGGTTCCGGCGACCAGCAGTCCGCCGCTCATGTCCGTCTCCGTCCCGCGATCAGCCGGCCCGCCACGCACACGCCGAGGGCCAGCGCACTCACCCGGCGCGACAGTCGCACCGCTCGCTCGATGTCGGCGCTCTCCACCGCCCGACCGGGCGCGTTGAGCACCGGCCGGTGCTCAACGCGCCCGGCGTACGCCAGGGTCCCGCCGAGCCGTACGCCGAGCGCCCCCGCGAACGCGGCCTCCACCGGACCCGCGTTGGGGCTCGGATGGCTGCCCGCGTCCGCACGCCACGCCCGTACGGCTTCGCCCGGACGTCCCCCGGCCACCACGGCCAGCGCGGCTGTCAGCCGGGCTCCGGGCCATCCCGCCAGGTCGTCCAGGCGGGCCGAGGCCCAGCCGTAGCGCCGGTAGCGGGGCGACTTGTGGCCGACCATGGCGTCCAGGGTGTTGACGGCCCGGAAGGCGACGAGTCCGGGGACCCCGCCCAGGGCGCCCCAGACGAGGGCGCCGACGACGGCGTCCGAGGTGTTCTCGGCGACGGACTCGACCACGGCGCGGGCGATCCGCGGCCCGTCGAGCGAGTGCGGATCACGCCCGCACAGATGAGGCAGCCGCTCCCGGGCCACGTCGATGTCCCCGGCGGCGAGCGCGCCCGCGATGGCGCGCGCCTCACGGCCCAGCGACGTACCACCGATCACGGACCAGGTGGTGGCGGCGGTCAGCGCGACAGCCGCGGCGGGGCGGCCCCGTACGGCACGGGAGGCCAGCGCGGCGGCTCCCGCGGCGCCTCCGGCGCAGACGAGGGTGTGCAGGGCGCCCCGCCCGCGGTGGTCGCGCCACAGCAGGCGCTCGGTGGCTGCCGCCGCCCGGCCGAACCCGGCGACGGGATGCCCCCGGCGGGGGTCACCGAGCAGGCGGTCACCGATCAGTCCGGCCGTGGCGCCGTACGCGAAGATGCGGTCGGCACGCATGGCTCAGCCGACCGCGGTGCGGGAGGTTCTCGCAGGGGGCGACACAGGTTCCGGCGCACGGCGGCCAGGCATGGCGTATGTCCTCACTCAGGGTCCGCGCCCTGGTTCGACGTGACCGGCGACGAGAGTCTCCTGGCTTCCGGATCCGCAGTTCCCCCGGCCTTCCAGCCCGCGTCGGCGGACCGTGACTTCCGATGTGGGGGACTGCTCCCCGGTGACAGTGGCGGGACCGCGCCGGATTCGCACCGGCTTCCTCTGCTGTCGCCGTAAACGGCTCCGGCAGTCCACCACGCTGTGAGAACGCCCGTCAACTTGCCGTTGACCTGCGGGGCCGCAGTGTGCCCAGACGCACATCGGGCCGGACACACACGGTGTGTCCGGCCCGATGGAGGAGCGGTGACGCGGGTCAGGCGACGATCAGATAGATCCCGTACGCGACCGCCGCCACGCACAGCGCGAAGCAGAGGTACGCACCGGCGCGGACCGGCGTGAACGCGCCGCCGGAGCCGCCCGCCCGCGCCGTCGAACCCTGTGCCGTCGAAGCCTGCGTCGACGCCTGCTTGGAGAGGCCGATGATGCCGAGCGTGAAGAGGCCGACCAGCGCCACGGTGACCACGAGGCTGACACCGAAGACGGAGGCGAGAGCTGCCCAGTCGATGTTCATGGGGATCTGTCCTTACACCGTGGCCGGCCGCGCCGGGTCGGCGGGCGTTCCGGCCGGAGCCGAGATGGTGGTCTTGAGGTCCGTGGCCGTGGTGCCGATGGGGGGCGGGGTGACGGCGGCCATGGCCGTGGTGACGACGCCCGCGGGCTCGTCCTCCGCGCCGCCGCCGGTGACGTTGGTGTGGTCGACCGGCTTGCGGCGCGACAGCAGCCAGATGGCACCGGAGCCCGCGACGAGCAGGACCGCGACGACGGCGACGCCCCAGCCGCCCTGCTTGGTCAGGAACTCCGCGCCCGCGCCGACCAGGCCCGCGGCCGGCAGGGTCAGGCCCCAGGCGACGAACATCCGGGTGGCGGTGGACCAGCGGACCACGCCCCCCTTACGGCCGAGGCCCGCGCCCATCACGGCGCCGGAGCAGGACTGGGTGGTGGAGAGCGAGAAACCGAGGTGCGAGGAGGCCAGGATGACCGTGGCCGCACTGGTCTGGGCGGCGAAGCCCTGCGGCGGCTTGAGGTCGGTCAGGCCGCTGCCCATGGTGCGGATGATGCGCCAGCCGCCGAGGTACGTACCCAGGGCGATGGCGACACCGGCGGAGACGATGACCCAGACCGGCGGGTTGGAGCCGGGGGACAGGACGCCACCGGTGACCAGGGCCAGGGTGATGATGCCCATCGTCTTCTGCGCGTCGTTGGTGCCGTGGGCGAGCGAGACGAGACCGGCCGAGGCGATCTGGCCGGCCCGGTAGCCCTTGGCGGTCGACTTCAGCTGCGCCTCGTCGGTGACCTTGCGGCTGAGACGGTACGTCAGCCTGGTGGCCAGCAGCGCGGCGAGACCGGCGACGAGCGGGGCGGCGATCGCGGGCAGCAGCACCTTGGTCACGACGGTGCCGCCGTTGATCGAGGACCAGCCGGCCGACATGACGGCGGCGCCGATGAGGCCGCCGAACAGGGCGTGGGAGGAGCTGGAGGGCAGGCCGACCAGCCAGGTCAGCAGATTCCACAGGATGGCGCCGACGAGCGCCGCGAAGATGACCTCGGTTCTGAGGCCGTCCTCGTTGACGATCCCGCCGGAGATCGTCTTGGCGACCTCCACCGACAGGAACGCGCCGATCAGGTTGAGAACGGCGGACATGGCCACCGCTGTCTTGGGCTTCAGGGCGCCGGTCGAGATGGTGGTGGCCATCGCGTTGGCGGTGTCGTGGAAACCGTTCGTGAAATCGAACACGAGAGCTGTCACGACCACAATCGCGAGCAGCAGCGTGATGTGTTCCATTTACCCAGGCAATCGTTCGACGTCAGTGGCTCGTGGACCGTAGGCAACCTGAGTGAACGGAAGATGAACTGGGCGGGGCGCTGTGGTGATCCCAAATGGATTGGGATCACTCCGCTTGTGTACGCGAGGGGCCTGGTTACGCCCCTGAGGCGGTGCGAGGACTGCCCTTTGCCCCCGCTTGGCGAAGATTTTGAGCCGCGGTTCTGTCACTCGTAAGAGATTCCGGTCACCCGGGGTCGCGAGGGGTCCCGGCCGCCGGGACGTCACCCTAGGATCCCCGCATGAGCGATTCCGGCACGGGCGATTCCGGCACGGGCGATTCCCGCATGAGCGCGAGCGATCAGTCCCGGGACGCGATCGAACGGGTCTGGCGGAGCGTGGTCGACACGGCCCGGCGGTCCGCGGCGGACGGCCTGGTCGTGGGCACGTCGGGCAATGTCTCGGCACGCGTCGGCGGGACCGTCCTGGTCACCCCCAGCGGTGTGCCCTACGACCGGCTCCGACCCGAGGACGCGGTCGGCGTCGACCTCGAAGGGCGCCAGATCCTCGGTGAGCTGGCCCCGACCAGCGAACTTCCCCTCCATCTGGCCGTGTACCGCAACAGCTCCGCCGCCGCCGTCGTGCACACCCACGCGGTGCACGCCACCGCCGTCTCCACCCTGGTCACCGAGGTCCCGCTGGTGCACTACGCGGCCGCCCTGCTCGGCGGACCCGTCCGGACGGCCGCCTACGCGCGCTACGGAACGCGGGAGCTGGCCGACAACATGCTCACCGCCCTGCGCGACCGCACCGGCTGCCTCCTGCAGAACCACGGCACCGTGACCTACGGCGACACCCTCGACGAGGCGTACGACCGCACCGCCCAGCTCGAATGGCTGTGCAGGCTCTGGCTCACCGCGAGCTCCGTACCGGGCCACCGCCCGACCCTGCTCTCCCCGGCCCAGCTGCGCGAGGTGACCGACGCCCTGAAGGGATACGGCCAACCCGGCTGATCCACCCTCCCGGCGCTCCCGGCGAGGGCTCCGCACCGGACGGCCCCCGCCCACTGGCACCGCGCACCGCACGCCACGACACTGAAGCCGTGCGCCCGGCAACAGCGACGGCAGTGGCCGTCACCACGATCCTCGGCGCCGGCGCGGCAGCGGTCGCGGCCGGCCGGTACGCCAGTGACGCCGCCCTCAAGGTGCCGTCCGGACGTCCCCTCCCCGCCGACCGCAGAGTCACCGTGCATGCCACGGCGGCCGGGCAGGTCACCCTGACCCGCTCGTTCGCCGCGCTCCGGCCCGGCACGTACGGACTGGTGGGCCCCGGTGTGCACGCCGTCGTCGGGCCGGTGACCGAACAGGCGCCGCACGCCCCGGACACCGTCGTCCGCAGGCTGGAACGGGTGAACCACGGGACCCTGAAGGCGGGCAGCAAGGTCCGCCTCACCCCCGAGCTGTACAGCGGCGACCCCGGCAGCGCCCTCGGTCTCGACCACAAGGAGGTCGAGATCCCCGGCGAACTCGGCATCCTGCCCGCATGGTTCGTGCCCGGCGCCCGGGACACCTGGGTGATCACCGTGCACGGCCTCGGCACCACCCGGGAACACCCCATGAACCTGATGGAGTTCCTGCACGACCAGCGGCTCCCCGTGCTCGACCTCGCCTACCGCGGCGACGCCGGAGCCCCCCGTTCCACCGACGGCCTCGGCCACTTCGGCGCCTCCGAATGGCGCGACCTGGACGCCGCCATCCGCTACGCCCTGCGCTACGGCGCCGAGAGCGTCGTCCTGCACGGCTGGTCGACCGGCGCCTCGATGGCACTGCACGCCGCGGTCAACTCCGCGCTCCGGGACCGCATCAGCGGCCTCGTCCTGGACTCCCCGGTCATGGACTGGCAGGTCACCCTGCGCGCCCTCGCCGCGGCCCGCCACGTCCCGTCCGCCCTGCTGCCGCTCGCCGTGCGCGCCGCCCAGGGCCGGGCAGGGCTGAGCACGGCCCCGCTGCTGGACACCGTCCTGCCGTCCGCCCTGCACGCCCCGACGCTGATCTTCCACGGCCCGGACGACTCCCTGGCCCCCTGGCAGCCGTCCCGCGAACTGGCCGCCCGCCGTCCCGACCTGGTGAGCCTCCACCCCGTACCGCAGGCTCCGCATGCGGCGATGTGGAATGCGGACCCGGCACGGTACGAGGAAACGCTGCGGCGCTTCCTCACGCCCCTGATGTGAGCCGATGCGGGGGACAGGACTGGTCGGTACCAGGCCGAACACCCCCGCCACGGACCGGTGAACCAGCTTCCGTTTGGGCTTTCGGGCCGTCAGAGGCAAGACTGCTCCCCGTGACGTCCCGTACCCCGCGCGACTCCAGGCTGCGACTTGTCCGCCCGCGACCCCTTGCCACCGCCCGCAAGGCCGTGACCACCCGGCGCACCAGGCCGGCCCCCCGGCCTCCCGAGGGCACCCCGCCCCGGACGGAACTGGCCCGGCAGGCCAGGGCGGTCCTCGCCGATGCCGTACGGATCGCCCACTGGGCCGCCGACGGCCCGAGCCCCGGCACCGCACCCCCGGCCCCCCAGGCCCTGGAACGGGCCGCGGCCGCACTGGAACTCTCCCCGGCCCAGGCACGCGCGGGCTGGGACCGCGCCAGGCTGGCCGGTCTCGTGGAACTGCACGGCGGCACCGCACGCCCCGGCTGGCGGCTGCGCGCCTGGGACCGTGACGACTCCGCCGTGCTCCGCGGCTGGGTGGCGCTGTTCGACGCCTGGTCGCTCGTCCACGCCGCGCCCGAGGGCATCGCGGCCACCGCCGTCGCCGAGGCCGTCGAGGCCGTACCCCAGGTGCTCTCGCTCCTCCAGCTCTCCGCGGGCCCGGTCACCGTGCCCGCTCTCCTCGACCTCCTCGGCCAGCGCGTCGCGGAACTCCACGAGGAGCGGTGCGAGGTGCCGTACGGCCCCGAGCAGCAGCCCGCGCCGAGCGCCCCGGCCGTCGAGCACACCGACGCGGGAGGGGACGCCGATCTCAACGCGCTCCTGCTCGACTGGGCCCTGGAGGGACTGGCCGCGGTCGGCGCCCTCACCCTCGGCGCCGGTCACGCCACCCTCACCCCGCTCGGCAACTGGGCGGTCTGGGTCAAGCTGGAACAGATCTGCGTCGCGGCCCAGAGTCCCGCCGGAAACATCGAGCAGTCCGCCGCCGACATGCTGCTCGGCTGCGCACGCCTCACCCCGGGACCGGCCCGCGACGAATACCGGGCCTGGCTCGCCGCCCGGCCCGTCGGCAGCGCCGTCACGGAACTGCTCGCCGTCGCCCGCGGCGAGGACGCCCTGCTGCGCGGCCTGGCCTTCGAGGCACTCCGGGTGGTCGGCGCCCCGGCCGAACCCGTGGTGCGCTCCGTGGCCACCGACCAGACGCTGCGGCCCTACGCGCTGCTCTGGCTCGCCGAGTACGAGGGCACCGACCCGGACGACGCCCAGGAGGTCCTGAGCCGCGAGGAAGCCACCTGGCTCTGGGTCGACACCGCCGCCGCCGTCGCCGACCACGGCGAGACCGGACTGCTGGTCCGCCACCTCGACTCCGCCGTCCAGGGCACGGTCCCCGCCCTGCTCGACGAGGTCAGGGCCGTCGGCCACCCGCGCACCGTCCAGGTCCTGGTCGCCCTGGCCGCCGCGCACCCGGACCCGGCCCTGGCCAAAGCGGTGCGCCGCGCCGCCTTCCAGGTCCACACGGGCGGCGCGTAGACACCGGGGCGTCCTGCCCACGACGCCCGTCCACCGGGCGCCCGTCCACCGGGCGCCCGTCCACCGGGCGCCCGGTGGACCGGCGCGGGGAGCCTCGGGGCTTCGGGGCTTCGCAGCCTTAGGTCCCGTCCCCCGGGTCAGCCTGCCGACCCCGGGGCGTACGTCCCGAAGCTCCACACGTTGCCCTCCGCGTCGCGCGCCAGGTATTCCCGCGAGCCGTAGTCCTGGTCCGTGGGCGGCATCAGGATCTCCACGCCGTGCTCCACCGCCCGCGCGTGGTGCCCGTCCACCTCGTCCACGACCACGTACACCCCGGCCGGGCCCGCGCCCGCCATCGCCTTGGCGAAGACGCCCTCGCGGCCCCTGGAGCCGAGCATCACCCGGCCGTTGCCGCAGGACAGCTCGGCGTGCAGCACGCTGCCGTTCCCGTCCTCGTACACCGCTTCCTCGGTGAAGCCGAGGGCCTGCGTCAGCGTTCTGATCGCGGCCTTCGCGTTGTCGTACAGAATCGTCGGACAGACCGTCGGCACGCCGCCCGCCACACCAGCCATCGCGCTCACCCTCTTCTGTCGCTCGCCCCGCCGTGCTGTGATCTGCGTCTCAGTCTTCCACCGGCCACTGACAACGCCCTCCCGGACGGCATCCGCGCAGGCCGGCCGGAGATGTGGGATCGCGCCATGTGCACGTGTGCGGAATCCGGTGGAGAGCCACCGCTGCCGGGGCGTCGGCGCTGTGGCCCCGCGCCGAGAATCGGCCGGTTCGTCCCGGCGAACGCGCGGAAAAGCAGTTGCACACCGCCAGTAGAATGGGCTGTATGGCCATTCTCCTTGTGCATTAGCGGCGTCGAGAGACCCTCCGCCCCTCGTCCCTCCGCCGTCCATCACTGCCCTGGAGTTTTTCCGTGATCACCGCTTCCGGCATCGAGCTGCGCGCCGGCGCCCGCATCCTGATCGAGTCCGCTTCCTTCCGGGTCGCCAAGGGCGACCGCATCGGTCTCGTCGGCCGCAACGGGGCGGGCAAGACCACCCTCACCAAGTGCCTCGCGGGCGAGGGCACCCCCGCGGGCGGCACCATCACCCGGTCCGGCGAGGTCGGCTACCTCCCGCAGGACCCGCGCACCGGCGACCTCGACATCCTCGCCCGGGACCGCATCCTCTCCGCCCGCGGCCTCGACGCGATCCTGCGCAAGATGCGCGAGAACGAGGAGCGGATGGCGAACGGCCAGGGCGCCACCCGCGAGAAGGCGATGAAGAAGTACGAGCGCCTGGAGACGGAGTTCCTCACCAAGGGCGGATACGCCGCCGAGGCCGAGGCCGCCACCATCGCCGCCGCGCTCAGCCTGCCCGACCGGGTGCTCGGCCAGCCCCTCCACACGCTCTCCGGCGGTCAGCGCCGACGCGTCGAGCTGGCCCGCATCCTCTTCTCGGACGCCGACACCCTGCTCCTCGACGAGCCCACCAACCACCTCGACGCGGACTCGATCGTCTGGCTGCGCGACTACCTCAAGACCTACCGCGGCGGCTTCATCGTGATCTCCCACGATGTCGACCTCGTCGAGACCGTCGTCAACAAGGTCTTCTATCTCGACGCCAACCGTGCGCAGATCGACGTCTACAACATGGGCTGGAAGCTTTACCAGCAGCAGCGCGAGGCCGACGAGAAGCGCCGCAAGCGCGAGCGCCAGAACGCCGAGAAGAAGGCCGCGACCCTCAACGCGCAGGCCGACAAGATGCGCGCCAAGGCCACCAAGACTGTCGCCGCCCAGAACATGGCCAAGCGCGCCGACCGGCTGCTGTCCGGCCTTGAGGCCGTCCGGGTCTCCGACAAGGTCGCCAAGCTGCGCTTCCCCGACCCCTCGCCGTGCGGCAAGACCCCGCTGATGGCGGAGGGCCTGTCCAAGTCCTACGGCTCGCTCGAAATCTTCACCGACGTCGACCTCGCCATCGACAAGGGTTCCCGCGTCGTCATCCTCGGTCTCAACGGCGCGGGCAAGACCACGCTGCTGCGCCTCCTCGGCGGTGCCGAGAAGGCGGACACCGGCGAGATCATCGAGGGCCACGGCCTCAAGCTCGGCTACTACGCCCAGGAGCACGAGACCCTGGACCCGGAGCGCACCGTCCTGGAGAACATGCGCTCCGCCGCGCCCGACCTCGACCTGGTCGAGGTCCGCAAGACGCTCGGCTCGTTCCTCTTCTCCGGCGACGACGTCGACAAGCCCGCCGGGGTGCTCTCCGGCGGCGAGAAGACCCGGCTCGCGCTCGCGACCCTGGTCGTCTCCTCGGCCAACGTGCTGCTCCTCGACGAGCCGACGAACAACCTCGACCCGGCCAGCCGCGAGGAGATCCTCGGCGCGCTGCGTACGTACAAGGGCGCCGTCGTCCTCGTCACCCACGACGAGGGTGCGGTCGAGGCGCTCCAGCCGGAGCGGATCATCCTGCTTCCGGACGGGGTCGAGGACCTGTGGGGTGCGGACTACCGGGACCTCGTCGCCCTGGCCTGATCCACTGGGGATAGATCATTCGGCCTACGCGTGATCCATCATCTGAGTGAGTGCGTCTCATACCTCGGCGTGGCACCCGATAGATAGCTGCCGGGCGCACCCATTTCGCTCTGTTCGCCCCGTACGGCCCTGACCTGGTGGTTCTTTCGGACGCTCGTCCCGAGAGCCTCCGGATCGCTGCGGAATGCGTGATTCCGATCGTGTTGGCGGCGTCTCCGGCCGCGAATCCGGTCGTACGTACCTTGCCGAATGGGTGGCCATGAAGCTCATGAGGGGTGATCATGAGAGTCCAGAGCGCACTTCCCATGAGGAGGCACGGGTGGCCGAGACTCTGAAGAAGGGCAGCCGGGTAACCGGCGCCGCGCGCGACAAGCTCGCGGCAGACCTGAAGAAGAAGTACGACTCCGGTGCGAGCATCCGGGCGTTGGCCGAAGAGACTGGCCGCTCCTACGGATTCGTCCACCGGATGCTCAGCGAGTCCGGAGTGACGCTGCGGGGACGTGGCGGAGCGACACGCGGCAAGAAGGCCGCTGCGGCCTGAGGGCCGACAGCGGTCGGGCAGCCGTGGGGCAGGCTCCGGGGCTCACCGGAATACGTGGTGGCCACCCGGCCGGTCATGCGGTCGTCCGGGTGGTTACTGTTCAGTCACTTAATTTTTGAGTGCTGACTGCACCCGATCCGGAGGCGCCCCATGACCTCGCTCGACTCTGTGCTCGACAAGGACGGCGTACGGCTCACCGTCGATGACGCGGTTGCCACGGTGACTCTCACCAATCCGGCCAGGCGCAACGCTCAGTCTCCCGCTCTGTGGCGGGCGTTGACAGAGGCCGGACGGGTACTCCCCGGCAACGTGCGGGTCGTTGTGCTCCGCGGCGAAGGCAAGTCCTTCTCCGCGGGCCTCGACCGGCAGGCGTTCACCCCCGAGGGGTTCGACGGTGAGCCGTCCTTCCTCGACATGGCGCGCGGCCCGGAGGCCGAGCTCGACGCGACCATCGCCGAGTACCAGGAGGCGTTCACCTGGTGGCGCCGCAACGACATCGTGTCGATCGCGGTCGTCCAGGGGCACGCCATCGGCGCCGGTTTCCAGCTCGCCCTCGCCTGTGATCTGCGGATCGCCGCCGAGGACGTGCAGTTCGCCATGCGCGAGACCAGTCTCGGTCTCGTCCCGGACCTCACGGGCACCCACCCCCTGGTGAACCTCGTGGGGTACGCCCGCGCGCTCGAAATCTGCGCCACCGGGCGCTTCGTGCACGCCGCGGAGGCCGAGCGCACCGGCCTCGCCAACCTCGTCGTCCCGGCCGACCAGCTGGACGCGGCCGCCCACGATCTGGCCGCCGCCCTGCTGGCCGCCCCGCGCGACGCCGTCATCGAGACCAAGGCGCTGCTCAGCGGCGCCGCCTCCCGCGGCTACGAGGAGCAGCGCGCCGCCGAGCGCGCCGCTCAGGGCCGCAGGCTGCGCGACCTGGCCGGTCTCACGGACTGACCCGGTGCGACCTGGCCGTCTCATCGACTGACCCGTGCGACCCTGGCCGGTTTCACCGGGTGACCCGGTGCACCGGCCGGTGGGGTCCCGCGGGCGGACCGGCCTCGACGACCGCACCGGCGCATCCGTCAGTCCCGCTCCACCACGGCGGTGACCAGTACGGCGATCCGTGGGTGGCCCTCCACGGCCGCCGCCACCGCGGTGCGCACCGCCCGCGCCACATCGAGGGCCCGGTGGTCCCCGGCCGTCGCCACCTCGACCCGCAGATGATCCGCGCCGGTGTGCACGGCACTGCCCAGGACCTGGGTCAGCGCGACGACACCGGGCACCCCGGCGGCCGCGGCCCCCGCCACCCCGTCGGCCTTCGCGGCCCGTACCTCGTCCTTTGCCGGGTCCGTCGCCCGGCCGGGCGAGTCATCGTCCAGCAGTCCCGTCACCCGCAGGTCCACCTCGGTGACCAGCAGACCGAGCCGGGCGGAGGCCGCGGTCATCAGCGCGGCGCGCAGGACCTCGGCGGCATCGGGCAGCGGTCGGTCCGCCGTGGCCGCGAACTCCGCCTCGATCCGCAGCGGCCCGGACGGCAAGGCACTCGGCGGCGCCGGAACCCCCGCGTCCATGGCCGCCGCGTCCGCGTCCAGGGCCGTCCCGTCCACTTCCATGGCCACCCCGATCCTGAGCCTGCCGAGTACCGCGCCGGGTCCGGCCGCCGCGTTCCGCAGCACCGAGGCCGCAGCCCGCTCCGCGATCCAGACCCCGTCGGCGGGACCGCCCAGCGGGAGCAGGCGGCCGAGGCCGAGCCGTTGACGTACCGCCGCCGTCCATCCGTCGGCCTGCTGTGGGCCGTGCGCCGTTGTCATTGCTCCACCCTGCCGCATCCACGGCGCGAGACGGGGCAAGCGCACCTAATGTGGACAGAGAAGCCCACACCTGCCCCGAAGGGAAGAGCGGCGATGACTGACAACCCGCAGCGGAACCGGCCCGAGTACCCCGGCAAGGACGCGGGCGACGACCGGGGCAAGAGCCCGCTGGGCAAGCGTGGTGGGGGAGATCCCGCCAGCCGCGGCCGTACCACGATCGCCGACGGCGTGGTCGAGAAGATCGCCGGAATGGCCGCACGTGACGTCGTCGGTGTCCACGCGATGGGCAGCGGCCTGTCCCGGACCTTCGGAGCGGTGCGCGACCGGGTCCCCGGCGGCGGCAAGTCCGTCACCCGCGGGGTCAAGGCCGAGGTCGGCGAATCGCAGACCGCCCTGGACCTGGAGATCGTCGTCGACTACGGCGTGTCGATCGCCGATGTCGCCCGCGACGTACGGGAGAACGTCATCGCGGCAGTCGAGCGCATGACGGGCCTCGAAGTCGTCGAGGTCAACATCGCGGTGAGCGACGTCAAGCTCCCGGATGAGGAAGACGACGAGGACGAGCCCGAACCACGCCTCCAGTAGGTCCCTGCCGAAAGCCAGTTGAGGAGTCACGATGAGCATGGCTGTGGTCGGCCTGTTGGCCGGCATGGCGCTGGGTTTCGCCGGATATTTCGGCGGGTTCGGTGCCTTCCTGCTGGTAGCCGCGCTGGGCGCGGTCGGCTTCATCGCCGGCCGCTTCCTGGACGGTGACCTGGAGCCCGGCGACTTCTTCCGGAGTCGCGACCGCGGCGACCGGCGACGGTGACGGCGGTGACCGGCCGGGTCGCCGCCGCCGAACGCGGGCAGACCCGGATCGCCGACCGGGTCGTCGCGAAGATCGCCGCGCAGGCGGCGAAGGAAGCGGTCGACGAGCCGCCCGAGGAGGGATCGTCGCCGCGCGCCACGGTCACCGTTCACCGGGACTCCGCCCGGGTACGGGTCAGTCTGGAGCTCGGCTACCCGAGTGACCTCGGCCGTCAGTGCGGCGCGGTGCGTCGCCGTGTCATAGAGCGGGTGAAGACCTTGGCGGGGATGGAGGTGCCCGAAGTGGCGGTGCAGATCGAGCGACTGCACCCCGCGGGATCGAGCGCCGCGGCACAGGGGAGGATCCGATGACCGAGCCCCATGAGCCGACGGGCAGCACCCAGCGGCTGCCCGCGGCCGGCCCGCAGCGCGACACGGACGTGCTCGAACCGGACGGGAGCGCGTCGTCCGCCGCCCACGACCCGGTGCCCGCACCGGAGGAGGGCGGGGGCAGGGCGGGCCGGTTCTGGTCGGCGCGCCGGATCCCCGCGGCCCTGCTCGCCCTGGTGGTCCTGGGCGGCGCCGGGCTGCTGCTCTACGACATCGCCGCGGTACGGGCCGACCACCCGGCGATGCAATGGCGGCGCTCGCTCGCCGACGATCTGGCCGAACGGCCGCTGGACAACGTCTGGGTGCTCGTCGGGGCCGGTATCGCGGCCGCCATCGGCCTCTGGCTGATCCTGCTCGCCCTCACCCCCGGACTGCGCGATCTGCTGCCGATGCGCCGTGACCGCGCCGGTGTACGGGCCGCACTCGACCGGACCGCGGCCGCCCTGGTCCTGCGCGACCGGGCCGTGGAGGTGTCCGGGGTGCAGTCCGTACGGGTCCGGATGGGGCGCGGTAAGGCGGTCGTGCGCGCGGTGTCCCATTTCCGGGAACTCGACGACGTACGGACGGATCTGGACGCCGCGTTGGGGGCGGGAATCAAGGAATTGGGCCTGGCCAGGCAGCCGAGCCTGTCCGTCCAGGTCCGCCGTCCGACGAAGAAGGGGTGAACGGCGTGCTCAGGACCGTCAACCGGGTACTGCTGGGCCTTGCCGGGCTCCTGCTGATCATCATGGGCGGCGCCGTGCTCGCCGTCGGCCTCGGCGCGTCGCTGCCCTCCTGGTGGCCGTGGGACGGAAAGCAGGACGTGCTGCTCAGCCGGGCCGACCGGGACCGCTGGCGCGACGACGGCTGGTGGTGGCCGACCGTCATCGCGGTCCTCGCCGTCCTGGTCGTCCTCGCCCTGTGGTGGCTGTTCGCCCAGCTGCGGCGCGCCCGCCTCTCGGAAGTGCTGGTCGACAGCGGCGACGGCGAGGGCGCGGTGCTGCGGGGCCGGGCGCTGGAGGGCGTGCTCTCCGATGAGGCGGGCGCCCTGGACGGGGTGGCCCGCGCCCAGGTCGCGCTGCTCGGCCGGCGCACCGCGCCCCGGACCAGGATCCGGCTGCTGATGGAGCCGCACGCGGCCCCGGAACAGACGCTGCGGGTCCTGTCCGACGAGGCGCTGGCCCACGCCAGGGAATCGGCCGGTCTGGCCGAACTGCCCGCCGAGGTACGGCTGAAGGCCGTCAAGCACCGTGCGGAACGGGTGTCCTGACGGGTCCCTCGCGGGGCCGTTCGCCGGGCCTTCGTGCCCGGTACGGGGCCCTTCGGGCGGGGCCGGGCCCGATCCTCAGAACCCGTGCCGTGAGCCGCCGTCGACCGGCACCATGATGCCCGTGAGATAGGACGCGGCGGGGGAGAGCAGGAAGGCCGCGGTCTTCCCGAACTCCTCCGGCGTCCCGTAGCGGCGCAGCGGGATACGGGCCTCCTTGGCCGTACGGGCAGCCTCCGCGTCGCCGGACAGCGCGTCCAGTTCGCGCACCCGGTCCGTGTCGATCAGGGCGGGCAGCACCCCGATGACGCGGATGCCGCGCGGGCCCAGTTCATCGGCCAGGGACTTGGCGAAGCCGGCCAAACCGGGGCGCAGCCCGTTGGAGATGGTCAGTCCGGCGATCGGCTCATGGACCGAGCCGGAGAGCACGAAGCCGATGACGCCGCCCTCGCCGAGCGTGGCGGCCGCCGTCCGGGCGAGCCGCACGGCCCCCAGGAACACCGACTCGAAGGCCGTCTGCCACTGGTCGTCCGTGTTGTCCGCGAGGAGGCCGGGCGCCGGACCGCCGACGCTGATGAGGATGCCGTCCAGGGCGCCGAACCGTTCCGTCGCCGTATCCACCAGGCGCTGCGCCGCGCTCGGATCGGCGTTGTCCGCGGCGACCCCCACGGCGTCCGGTCCCAGTTCGGCGGCGGCCTCCGCGGCCCCCTTCTCGTCCCGGCCACTGATGATCACCTTCGCCCCGTCGGCGGTCAGGGCACGCGCCGTGGCGTTGCCCAGCCCACGGGTGGCGCCGGTGACGATGTAGACACGGTCCTTCAGTCCAAGATCCATGGGCCTATCCTGCCGCGTCGTCGGCGGTGAGGGCGACAGCGCTGTTCACCAGCCCGATGTGGCTGAAGGCCTGCGGGAAGTTGCCCAGCTGGCGCCGCGCGACCGGGTCGTACTCCTCGGCCAGCAGCCCCACGTCGTTGCGGAGTTCCAGCAGCCGCTCGAACAACTCCTCGGCCTCGGCCTCCCGCCCGGTCCCGCGCAGCGCGTCGGCCAGCCAGAACGAGCAGACGATGAAGGCCCCTTCGTCGCCCGGCAGCCCGTCGCCGGAGGTGCCGTCGGTGCTGTAGCGGCGGACCAGACCGTCGCGGCCCAGCTCCTCGCGTACCGCGTCGACGGTGCCGATGACCCGGGGATCGTCCGGCGGCAGAAAACCCGTCCGGACGATCAGGAGGGTCGAGGCGTCCAGCTCACGCGAACCGTAGGACTGGGTGAAGGTGTTGCGATCGGGGTCGTACCCCTTGGCGCAGACCTCGGCGTGCACGGCGGACCGCATCGCCCGCCACCGCTCCGCGTCGCCCGGCAGGCTGGGGTTCTCCTCCAGGGTGCGTACCGCGCGGTCGGCGGCGACCCAGGCCATCACCTTGGAGTGCACGAAGTGGCGGCGTGCCCCGCGGATCTCCCACAGCCCCTCGTCCGGCTCGCGCCAGGTGGACTCCAGGAAGCCCAGGAGGCTGAGCTGAAGATTCCAGGCGTGCGGCTTGTCGGCGATGCCGGCCTCCCGGGCCAGCCGGAGCGAGTCGATGACCTCGCCGTACACATCGAGCTGCCGCTGCCGGACCGCCGCGTTGCCGGTGCGGACCGGCCGGGAGTTCTCGTACCCGGCCAGCCACGGCAACTCCGTCTCCGGGAGCCTGCGCTCGCCCGCCAGGCCGTACATGATCTGGAGGTCGGCCGGGTCCCCGGCGACGGCCCGCAGCAGCCAGTCCCGCCAGGCCGACGCCTCCTTCACATAACCGGCGGACACCAGGGCGCCGAGGGTCAGCGTGGCGTCCCGCAGCCAGCAGAAGCGGTAGTCCCAGTTCCGTACGCCGCCGATCTCCTCCGGCAGTGAGGTGGTCGGGGCCGCCACGATGCCGCCGGTCGGTCCGTAGGTGAGGGCCTTCAGGGTGATCAGCGACCGGAGTACGGCGTCCCGGTACTTGCCCTGGTACGTGCATTTCGCCGACCACTTCGCCCAGTCGGCCAGGGCGTGTTTCAGCGCCTTGCGCGGGTCGATCAGCTTCGGGCGCGGCGAGTGCGAGGGGTGCCAGGTGAGGACGAAGGACACCGACTCGCCCTCGGTGACCGTGAACGAGGAGCAGGTGCTGAACTGCTGGCCCCACGTCTTGACCGGGGGTTCGCTGCGCAGCCAGACGGAGTCGGGACCCGCGACCGCCACCCGGTGGCCGTGCGAGCGGCGCATCCAGGGCACGACCGAACCGAAGTCGAAGCGCAGCCGCAGGACCGAGTGCATGTCGACAGTGCCGCTCACCCCCTCGATGATCCGAATGAGGTCGGGCGCCTTGTCGCGCTGTGGCATGAAGTCGATGACCTTGACCGTGCCGGTCCGGGTCTCCCAGTACGTCTCCAGCACGAGCGAGTCACCCAGATAGCCGCGCCGGGTGCAGGTGTCCGTGCTGTCGGTGCCCTTGGGGGCGATGCGCCAGTGGCCGTTGTCCTCATCGCCGAGCAGGGCCGCGAAGCAGGCGCCGGAGTCGAAGCGGGGCAGGCAGAGCCAGTCGACAGAACCGTTCCTGCCGACCAGGGCTGCGGTCTGGAGATCGCCGATGAGGGCGTAGTCCTCGATGCGTGGAGTCACGCTCTGGCGTGTTCCCTGACCTGCGCCCGGCTAAGCAGACCGGGTAGGTGCGCGAGGTGGCTTCCGCGGCTTCTAAGCGGTCGCGGGCTCGGGCTGCTCGGCGGCTTCGTCCTGTGCGGCGGCCTGCTTCGCGGCCTCCAGACGGTCGCGCTTCTCCCGGCGTACGAGAATCACCCAGCCGACCGGGACCCCGGCGGCGAACAGCCACCACTGGACCGCGTACGCCATGTGCGGGCCGATGGAGCTGTCGTCGGGGGAGGCGATCGGCTCGGGAGTGCCGTCGGACGGCTCGGGCGAGGTCTGCTCGATGTACCCGCCGAGGACCGGCCGGGAGAGCAGCTGGGACTGCTGGGAGCTGTTGATCAGCATCACCTGGCGGTCCGGCAGGCCGGCCAGGTCCTTGATGCCGCTGCTGCCCGTCGTCTCGTCGGCCTTGAGCCGGCCGGCGACGGTCACCTCGCCCCTCGGCGCGGCCGGGACCTTCGGGAACGCCTGCTGGCTCGCGGCGGTGGGGATCCAGCCGCGGTTGACCAGGACGGTGCCGCCGCCCTTGAGGTCCAGCGGGGTCAGGACGTGGAAGCCGATCCGGTCGTCGTCCGAGGTGCGGCGTCGTACGACGACTTCGTGCGCGGTGTCGAACGTCCCCGTGGCGGTGACCGCGCGCCAGTAGTCGGCGCGCGGAACGGTGTGCCCCGGAGAGGTGATCCGGGCGACCGGGACCGGATCCGCCTTCAGGTTCTGCGAGATCAGGGAGTTCTGCGCGACCCGGTGCTGATGCCGGTGCAGCTGCCAGAAGCCCAGCTCGACCATGGTGGGAATCAGGACGAGCGTGAGGAGGGTGAGAATCACCCACTGCCGGGTCAACAGGAAGCGGTACACCCCATGACCGTACAACCGGGGTCATGGGGTGCGGCACTCAGGGGTGGGGCACTCGGGGGTGGGGCCGGAGCGGCCCCGGGGAGGAACGTTCCGTCACACTTTGTCCACGATGCCCGCCCTCCCCTCGGCGCGGGCGCAGTGACCGCCGCAGTACCAGTGACCGTCGACCTCCACGCCCTGGCCGATGACCTGGACCCGGCAGTGCTCACAGATGGGCGCCATGCGGTGAATGGCGCAGGAGAAGCAGTCGAAGACATGCACCGCGCCCTGCGCGTGCACCTCGAAGGACATCCCGTAATCGTTTCCGCAGACCTCACAACGTGCCATGCGCCACAGGGTGGGACGCGGGGCGACGGCGGGGCGAGCGGATGCCGGGCGAGTCGCGCCCGGTTCACTCCGATGACGGCGCGGGCGCGGGCGTCGTCGCGGACGGAGAAGCGGCCGGGGGGACGGACGGAGAAGCGGCCGGGGAGGCGGGCGCGTCGGCGGGGGCGACGTCGCGCAGCAGATGGGTGAAGGCGCTCTCCTCCAGCACCGGCGTGCCGAACGACTTCGCCTTCACCGTCTTGGACGTCGCCGCGTCGGGGTCGTTGGTGACCAGCAGGCTGGTCAGCCGGGACACACTGGTGGCCACATGCAGCCCGGCCTCCACGGCGCGGTCCTCCAGCAGCTCGCGGTCGATCGAGGTGTCCCCGGAGAACGCCACCCGCATGCCCTGCCTGAGGGGCTTGTCCTTCTCGTACCGCCCCGGATTCGGATACGGGCAGGCCGGCCTCTTCCGCGAGGGCCGCCAGCTGTTCTGCTGGTACGAAGCCTGATACCCGATCCGCGGGGTGACCGGGGAATCGGACCACTCGGTCAGCGGGCGGCACTCCAGCAGCGGCAGCCGCACCCCGTCCCGGGCGGCTGCGTGCAGACTCGGCCGGAACGCCTCGGCCAGTACCCGGGCATCGTCCAGGGCGTGGTGGGCGTGCTGCTGCACGACGCCGAAGTGGGCGGCGAGCGAGGACAGCTTGTGGTTGGGCAGCGGCAGCCGCAGCTCCTTGGCGAGCGCGATCGTGCACAGCCGCTGCTCGACCGGCGCGACGACCGCGGCGCGGGCGTACTCGCGGGCGAGCATCGACCAGTCGAAGGCCGCGTTGTGCGCGACGAGCACCCGGTCCGCGAGCCGCTCGGAGAGCGCGGCCGCGACCTCCGGGAAGAGCGGTGCGCCCTCCAGCACCTCGCTGGTCAGACCGTGGATCCAGACGGGGCCCGGGTCCCGCTCCGGATTGACCAGGGTGTACCAGTGGTCCTCGACGTTGCCCTGGGCGTCGAGACGGTAGACAGCAGCGGACACTATCCGGTCGTCCCGGGCGAGTCCGGTGGTCTCCACGTCGACGACCGCGTACCCCTGTGGGTAGGCGGTCGGCCACGGCGCTGCAATCTGGCGGTCGTCGAGCATGGTCACAGAGAATACGGGCCGCGACTGACAGTCCCCTATTCGGGCGTCTCCGCCACCGGCGGCCCCGGGCGGGTCGGACCGGGGTCGGAGCCCGTGAATGAGACCCTCGCCGGGTGACGGACGGACAGGTTCACCACGAACCCCACAGCAACACACGCGGCTCCCGGCTGAACTGGCTCCGGGCCGCGGTCCTCGGCGCCAACGACGGTGTGGTCTCCACCGCGGGACTCGTCGTCGGCGTCGCCGGAGCCACCGGCGACCGCAGCGCACTCCTCACCGCGGGCCTGGCCGGACTGCTGGCCGGGTCCATGTCCATGGCGGCGGGCGAGTACGTCTCGGTCTCCACCCAGCGCGACTCGGAGAAGGCGGCGCTGGCCACCGAGAAACGGGAGCTCCAGGAGACCCCCGAGGCCGAACTCGTCGAGCTGACGGGCCTGTTGCGGGGCAAGGGCCTGAGCGAGGAGGTCGCCCGCGAGGCAGCGGTCCAGCTCACCGAGCGCGACCCGCTGCGCGCCCACGCGGAGGTCGAGCTGGGCATCGACCCGGACGACCTGACGAACCCCTGGCACGCGGCGGGCGCGAGCTTCCTGGCCTTCACCGTGGGCGCCCTGCTGCCCCTGCTGGCGATGGTGCTGCCGCCCTCCTCGCTCCGGCTCATGGTCACCGTGGCGTCCGTGCTGGTGGCGCTCGCCCTGACCGGCTGGTGGAGCGCCCGCCTCGGCAACGCGGCACCCGGCCCGGCGGTGCTGCGCAACATGTGCGGGGGAGCGGTGGCCATGGGAGTGACTTACGGGGCGGGGGCGTTGCTGGGGGCGGTGGGGGTGTAGGGGCGCCCGGGGCAGCCTTCAGGAGCCGTGGACGATGCGCTCCGGCTGGAAAAGCCCCGTGCCGAGGACCGGGGCGTGGCGGCCGGTTCTGATCGTGAGCCCGTCGAGACTCACGAGTGGGCCGAGGTCGATGGGGGCGTGGGCGTGGTGCAGGTAGAGGTGCAGCTCCGTCAGTGCGGGGAGATCACGCAGCGGTGTCAGTCCGGCCGACGACAGTGAACAGCCCCTGAGCGTCAGGGTTTCCAGTGAGGACAGCTCGGCGAGTTCCGCCAGATCCAGGGAGTCCTGGAAGTGGATGTCGAGCCTGGTGAGCCGCGAGGCCAGGGGCGTGCGGCACACGCTCAGATACTGCCGCAGGCTGTAGAGCCCGAGCCTGCGAAGCTCCGGCCATCGGTCCAGGCCGTCCAGGCTCATGTCGTCCGTTTCTCTGCCCAAGGACAAGCGCTGCAGGTGAGGGCCGAGGGGCAGGTCGCCGACACCGGCGACCGGGAACCGGTGACTGAGATGCAGCCGACGGATCTCGGCGAGCGCCTCCAGTTGAGCCGTCGGCACATCCGGGTGCAGTCCGACCAGCGTGAGCCAGCTCAGCGGAAGCGCGGCCAGCGGGCTCAGGTCGCGTACCGCGGGACACAGGCTCAGGCCCAGCTCGGTGACCGAACGCATCGAGGCGAGCGGGCCGAGGTCGGTGAGTGTCTTGTTGTCGTAGACGAAGAGCCGCTTCATCACCCGTTGGGAGAACAGCGGTGACAGGTCTCTGTGGTTGCCCTGGAGCCGAATCATCCGGGCCTCAGGGACGTACCGCAGGGTGGCCGTCATCTGCTCATCGGTCGCCACGGGCACATGGACCTTGTCCCAGGTGCGCGCCGCCAGCACCTCCCGGGCATAGTTCTCGATGTCGAAGGCGCCCCACCCGTCGCCCAGCTCCTGCGCGACCCAGACCCCCGGGGCATTCCGGTACCGCTTCACCACGCCGTACGCCGCGTCGCCCCCGATCAGGGCCGCAGTCCGTACGACGCATCCCGCCACGTATTCGTCCTCCACCTCCTCCGGCCCCGGCAGCAGTTCGAGCACCAGTTCGCCGACCTTCGCCAGTTCCTCCGCCTCCTCCCGGGACCGGGGCGGGAGCAGCTCCGCCGTCCTTCGCTCGACCTCGCCCCGTACCGCCGGGTCCAGCTCCGGCGCGTGCGCCAGGCTCGCCGCCGCCAGCAGCACCAGCCGGTGGCGGTGCTTGCGGACCTGGTCGGCCCGCTTCAGCAACTGCCGGAGCAGCCGCCCCCGTTCCTCTACCCGCGCGTGCCCCACCGCCATCTGCACCACGTCGTCCCACTGGTCGTCGTGCGCGTGACGCACCAGCACCCCGAAGTCCCGCGCCTCGACCGCCGCCTTCGCGCCCAGGTAGTCCTGGAACGTCCGGTGGACGAACCCCACCGCGCCCGGCGCGGGTTCGCGCAGCAGACCGCTGCGGATCAGCAGATGCGCGAACACCTGCTCCGGCGTGCCCCGTACCTGGGACATGGAGGCCATCCACTCCGCGAGCATCGCCACGACCTCGCCGTGCTCCGCCTCCGCGAGCCCGTTGCGGATCAGCCAGTACGCCAGCCGCTGGAGCAGAGCCGTCTGCTCCTCCCGGGTCAGGTCCACGCCCTCGACGCCGATGATCTCGCGCTCCGAGTCGCGGCGTACGAGCAGCATGTCCAGCGCCGCGTCGTACAGCTCCTTGCGGGCCCTCGGCAGCTGCATCCGACGGTCGCGGTTCAGGGCGCAGAGCAGGGCGCACATCAGCGGGTTCGTCGCGAGCCGGCCCAGGTCCCGCCGGGTCCCCACCGCATGCCGCAGCGAGCTCTCGTACGTGTCGAGCTCATCGCGCTCCTCCTGCGACCGGCACTCCGAGCGGGCGGCCCGGTGCCAGTGGCCGACGAAGGCGCGGATGTCGTCCCGCTCCATCGCCAGCAGCGTGTGCGCCTCGAACCCGGCTCCGGACAGCCACCCCTCCGGCACCGCCGACGGCCTGGTCGTCACCACATAGCGGGCCCGCGGGTAGGCGGCGATGAGGTCCTTGAGCCAGCGCTCCGTACGGTTGCGCAGCCGCTGCGGAACCTCGTCG
This sequence comes from Streptomyces sp. NBC_01433, assembly GCF_026340105.1. Classification (NCBI taxonomy): domain Bacteria; kingdom Bacillati; phylum Actinomycetota; class Actinomycetes; order Kitasatosporales; family Streptomycetaceae; genus Streptomyces; species Streptomyces sp. NBC_01433. The sequence goes on from NZ_JAPEPM010000001.1 coordinate 5,133,907, forward strand.
ACCCCGTCCACCAGGACCAGCGCACGGCCGTCCGTCAGCAGCCGGTCCACCCAGCCGGCCGGGGCCGCGCCGTGCAGCGGGATGCCCGCCGCGCGCAGGAAGTCCTCCGGAGCGGGCAGCGTCTCCTGCGCGGTGAAGGCGCGCAGCCGCAGGACGAACGGCACACAGCGGTTCCACTCGGCGAGTTCGTCGCCGAACGTGCGGCGGGCGGCGTTCAGGGCCAGCCACTGCACCAGCGTGCTCTTGCCCGAACCCGCCGGACCGCGCAGCAGCAGCCGGTCCGTCCGCCCCAGCGCCTGCTCGATCCGGACCGTCACCCGCTCCGGATGTTCCGGGCCGACGCCGCTGCCGCCGACGAGCGCGGCACCGTAACCGCTCACCGCCGGACTGAGGTAGGCGGTCTCCAGCGGCCACTCGCTCGCCGACCGCCCGAGCGTCAGGCCGAACAGCCCCATCCGGCTGTTCGCCGTCGCCACGAAATCCGCGTAGCGCCGCTCGAAGTCCATCGCCACCGCATCGGGGCGCGGGCCGACCCGGGAGCGTACGTCCTCCACCAGCTCCCGGGTCCGCCCGGCCTCGCGGATCTGTTCCACCGCCGCACGTGCCGCGAACGAGGGGTGCGCGGTGAGCTGTTCCACGGCATGGGCGCAGCACCGGCCGAGCAACTCCTCGTACAGTTCGGCCGCGCGCGGCGAGAGCCCGGCGGCGGGGGCCGACAGCTCCGCGCGCAGCCGGTCGGGCTCCAGCTCCAGGGCGAACAGCCGCTCCGCGCCCAATTCGCCCGTCGCCGCGAAGGTGTCCTGTACGGAGGCGAGGGCGGCCAGGCGCTCGTGCTCGGGCAGATCGGCGTACGACTCCGCGAGGCGTCCGCCGAGAACCTTCGCCAGCCGGTCGGGCTTCGCCGGGCGGGGGAGCGGGCGGACCGGATCGCGAACCAGCCCCGCGCCCGGCCTGGGAGTCAGCAACGACTTGGCGACCGTCCCGATGACCGTGGTGGCCAGCCGAATCAGGGCAACTTCCGTACTGGACACGTGCGTTCCTCCCCGTTGCCGACGCGCGTGCCGGAAATCCTACGACGGGGCGATTGGCGGAAGGTGCCAAATACTGCTGACGCGACGTCTCGCATACTTGTGGGTAACAACGTCTAGCCGTGGCAGACCGGCGGCTCTACGGTGCTGGGATGGAGCCGAACCTGCCCGATGTCGTGCTGTGGTCGATACCGGCCTTCGTCCTGCTCACCGTGATCGAGATGGTCAGCTACCGGTTCCATCCGGACGACGAGGCCGCCGGATACGACACCAAGGACGCCGCCACGAGCGTCACCATGGGGCTCGGCAGCATCGGCTTCGATCTGCTGTGGAAGCTGCCCATCGTCGCGATCTACATGGCGCTGTACGAACTGACCCCGCTCCGCGTGCCCCTCCTGTGGTGGACGATCCCGCTGATGCTGCTGGCCCAGGACTTCTTCTACTACTGGTCCCACCGCGGCCACCACGTCATCCGGATCCTCTGGGCCTGCCATGTGGTCCACCACTCCAGCCGGAAGTTCAACCTCACCACCGCGCTGCGCCAGCCCTGGACCTCCGCGACCGTCTGGCCGTTCTATCTCCCCCTGATCGCCTGCGGGGTGCACCCGGCGGCGCTCGCCTTCTGCCAGTCGGCCAACCTCGTCTACCAGTTCTGGGTGCACACCGAGCGCATCGACAAACTGCCCCGGCCCTTCGAGTACGTCCTCAACACCCCCTCCCACCACCGGGTGCACCACGCGTCGCAGGGCAGCTATCTGGACCGCAACTTCGGCGGCATCCTGATCGTCTGGGACCGGCTCTTCGGGTCGTTCACCGCAGAGACGGAGCGGCCCGTCTTCGGGCTCACCAAGAACATCGCCAGCCACAACCCCCTGCGCGTCGCGACCCATGAGTACGCGGCCATCGCCCGCGATGTACGGGCGGCGGAGAACTGGGGCGAGCGGGCCGGGCGGATCTTCCGCGGCCCGGGGTGGCAGCCAGCGTCGGCCCGCGGGGCCACCTCCGGGGCCACCTCCGGCGCCACGTTCCCCTCCGTGTCGGCCCCTGGTGCTGCGTCCCCCTCCCCCTCAGCTTCCGGCAGCGCGTCCGTCCCCGCCCCGAAGCGGGCCGCCGCCCCCGAGGTCAGCCGATGACCGCCGAGGCCGCCGGACGCGGGCAGCGGTTCGCCCGCCCCCTGCTCATCGCCTTCCTCGTCGCCGCGGCCGTCGACCTCGCCGGGCTGCTGGCCGACGCCGGGACCGTCCACCTCGTCGCCAAGCCCCTGCTGATGCCGCTGCTCGCCGCGTACGCCGCGGCCCGCGGTGGCCCCCGGCCGCTCATCGCCGCCCTGCTCTTCGGCTGGGGCGGCGACACCCTGCTGCTGCCCGACCACGACCTCGCCTTCCTCGCCGGCATGGGCTCCTTCGCCGCGGGCCATGTCTGCTACCTGTGGCTGTTCGGACGAGCCAGCGCCCGCGCCTCGCTGCCGACAGCCCTCGGATACGCGGTCGTCCTCGCCGCCTTCCTCGTACTGATCTGGCCCGATCTGCCGGCCGAACTGCGCGTCCCGCTGACCGGCTACAGCCTGCTGCTCACCGCCATGGCCTGGAGGGCGGGCACGCGGGGTCGCCAGGCCGCGCTCGGCGGCGCGCTCTTCCTGCTCTCCGACGCGCTCATCGCCACCGGCATCGCCCACTGGCCGCAGCTGCCCGTGCCCGACTTCTGGGTCATGCTCACCTACATCGCGGCCCAGCTCCTGCTCACCGTCGGGATCCTCGCATCGGGGGCGAAAGCTACCGATGCGGGACCCGGGGCGTACCGTGAGCGGAGTATCAGCAGATGAGATGAACGAGGACCCCCACGCATGCGCGCCACCGTGATCCACGCCCCCCACGACATCCGGGTGCAGGAGGTGCCGGACCCGACGATTCAGCAGCCCACCGACGTGGTGCTGAGGGTCCTGCGGGCCTGCATCTGCGGCAGCGACCTGTGGGCCTACCGCGGTGAGTCCGCCCGGCAGCCCGGCCAGCGCATCGGCCATGAATTCCTCGGAGTCGTCGAGGAGGCGGGCTCCGGGGTCAACGGCTTCGCCGTCGGCGACCTCGTCGTCGCCCCGTTCGTCTGGTCCGACGGTGTCTGCACCTACTGCGCGGAGGGCCTCACCACCTCCTGCCCGCAGGGCGGCTTCTGGGGCTCCGCGGGCTCCGACGGAGGGCAGGGCGAGGCGGTGCGCGTGCCGTTCGCCGACGGCACCCTGGTCAAGCTCCCGGCCGCCGCCGCGTCCGACGACCGGCTCCTCACCGCCCTGCTCGCCCTCTCCGATGTGCTGGGCACCGGCCACCACGCCGCCGTCGGCGCGGAGATACGTCCCGGCAGCACCGTCGCGGTCGTCGGTGACGGGGCGGTCGGCCTGTGCGGGGTCATGGCCGCCAAGCGGCTCGGCGCCGAGCGGATCATCGCGCTGGGCCGGCACACGGCCCGCACCGACATAGCCCGCGCCTTCGGTGCCACCGACGTGGTCGCCGAGCGCGGGGACGCGGCCCTCGCGGCCGTGCGGGAGCTGACCCGTGGCGAAGGCGCCCACTGCGTGATCGAGGCCGTCGGAACCGAGCAGTCGATGCGCACCGCCATCGGCATCGTCCGCGACGGCGGCTCCATCGGCTACGTCGGCGTTCCGCACGGCAGCGGCACCGGTCTGGACCTCGGTGTCATGTTCGACCGGAACATCGCGCTGCGCGGCGGTGTCGCCCCCGTACGCGCGTACATCCCGGAGCTGCTGCCCGACGTGCTGGACGGCACGATCGACCCGTCGCCCGTCTTCGATGTGACCGTCGGCCTCGATGAAGTGCCCGGCGGCTACAAGGCGATGGACGAGCGCACGGCACTGAAGGTGCTCATCAAGCCGTAGGCGTACCCCGTCCGTCGCGGAACAGCGGAACAGCGGAGGAACCGCGGAACTGCGGAGGGGGCCGGAAGCACCTGCTTCCGGCCCCCTCCTTGTCTCATGCGATGTCAGCGGCGGACCGCGTCCAGCGCGTCCACGATTCCGGCTCCGTAGAAGCCGTTGTTCTGCTTGCCGCCCTCGCAGACCGCGTCGATCTTGCCGTCACCGTTGTAGTCGTACGGCGCACCGCACGCGGTGGCGTCGGCCTGGTGCGTCAGCAGCCACTTGACCTGGGCCGCCGAGGCGTACGGGTGCGTCGACTTGATCAGCGCCGCGACTCCCGCGACATGCGGGGAGGCCATGGACGTACCGGCCTTGTAGCCGAACTTGCCGCCCGGCAGCGTGGACAGGATCAGCCCGTTGGTGGCGGGCGGGGCCGGGGTCTGGTAGACCGTCGAGTCGCCGCCCGGGGCCGCCACGTCGATGATCCCGCGTCCGTAGTTGGAGTACGAGGACTTGAGGCCCTTGGCGCCGGTCGCGGAGACCGTCACGACGCCCGGCACCCCCGTCGGGATGTCGAGGCACTCACGCGGGTTGATCGTCCGGGTGACCGGCTGCGTGTCGTTCGGGCTGGTCACATCCTCGATCTCGTCGGCGGCGAGGTCGAGCTTGGAGTTGCCGGCCGCGGCGACGTTGACCGTGCCCCTGCGCTCCGCGTACTTCGAGGCACGGGCGACCGCCTCGACCAGGGCGCCCTGGTCCGGGTCGTTCTTGCAGTTGAACAGCCACGGGTCGGTGTAGTAGCTGTTGTTGGTCACATCGACGTCGTGCTCGGCGGCCCAGACGAAGCCGCAGACGACGGCCTCGGTGTAGAAGAACCCACCCGGGTTCGACACCTTGATGCCGGAGACCTTCACGCCGGGCGCGACACCGGTCACGCCGAAGCCGTTCTTCGCCGCGGCTATGGTGCCCGCCACATGCGTGCCGTGGTCGCTCTCGCCCGCCGCCGGACGCCAGGATCCGTCGGTGGTGTCCGGCGCACCGGAGACACAGTTGGCCGAGGCCGCGCGGTCGAAGTTCGGGGCCAGGTCCGGGTGTGTGTCGTCGACACCCGTGTCGATCACGGCGACCGTGACCCGCTTGGAGCCGAGCGACTTCTCGTGCGCCTTGTCCGCCTTGATGGCGGGCAGGTCCCACTGCAGGGGCTCCAGCGGATCCTGACCGGTGGTCGCCTTCGCGGCGGCGGCCTCGGCCTGCGCCGCGGTGAGCGGCTGCGCGGCGGCGCCGACGTCCTTCGTGGCCTGCGGCACGATCGGGTTGGTGCGGGTCGCACCGGCCGAATCGACGCCCCTGGCCCGCCGGATGGTGTTGCCGAAGTCCGGGTTCTGCGAGTGGGCGACTATGACACCTATTTGTTCATAGGCGATCACGACCGTGCCACCGGCCTTGGCTATCGCCTTCTTCACCTGCTTGACGGTGCCGTGACCGCCCTTGGTGTTGACGACGTAGGACAGCTTCGGCCCGTCGGCCGGGGCGGTCGCCGACGGCTCGTCCGCGGGGGCGGCCGTGGCCGTCGCCGCGGGGAGGAAGCCGAGTGTGGCCGTGAGTGCGAGTCCGACGGGCAGCGCGAGCGCGCGGGTCCGTCTGGATGCCAGATGAGCCATGGGTTCTCCACATCATCCGTGCCAGTCGACCGGACACCTGGCGTGTTCGGTCGAGTACATGACGAGTGAAGTTATCGCTGATCATCCCGGCGCATCAATGATTACGGGCAAGTGAGTTCGAAGAGTGGCCGGCCCGGGTGCGTGCGAACGGGTGAGCCGGAGACACGGAAAGCGGCGGTGAACCGCTTCGTCGTCCCCTCCGTGCCGTTGTCAGAGGAGTCGCATCCCTGTCCCCTCCGGCATCGAGGCTCCCCTTGAAAAGCACCGCTACCCCTAGCACCGCCACCCCTACCACCGCACACCCGTCGCGAGGAGATTCCGTGGCCACCGATGCACCGCCGCCCCAAGGAAGCACGGACGACAGCCCTGTTCAGCCCACGACCGAGGCGTTCGTCGCGGTGCAGGAAAGCGCGGAGTTCGCCGAACTGCGCCGGGCACACCGTTCCTTCGCCTTCCCCCTGACCGTCGCCTTCGTCAGCTGGTACCTGCTCTACGTACTGCTCTGCAACTACGCGGGCGGCTTCATGAGCACCCAGGTCGTCGGAAACATCAATATGGCGCTCGTCCTCGGGCTCGCCCAGTTCGCCACCACGTTCCTCATCGCCTGGCTGTACTCGCGCCACGCCGCCCGCAAGCTCGACCCGAAGGCCGCAGCGATCAAGTCCCGTATGGAGGCCGACGCATGAGCGCCGCCGTCGCACATCCCGCCGTCGCACATCCCGCTGTCCAGCTCGCCGCCGAAGGGGCCGGCGAACACCGGACGCTGATCATCACCCTCTTCGGCGTCTTCGTCGTCGCGACCCTCTTCATCACCGTGTGGGCGGGCCGCCAGACCAAGAGCGCCGCCGACTTCTACGCGGGCGGCCGCCAGTTCACCGGATTCCAGAACGGTCTCGCGGTCTCCGGTGACTACATGTCCGCCGCGTCCTTTCTCGGCATCGCGGGCGCCATCGCGCTCTTCGGCTACGACGGCTTCCTGTACTCCATCGGCTTCCTCGTCGCCTGGCTCGTCGCCCTGCTCCTGGTCGCGGAACCCCTGCGCAACTCCGGCCGCTACACCATGGGCGACGTCCTCGCGTACCGCATGCGCCAGCGCCCCGTCAGGACCGCCGCGGGTGCCTCCACCATCGTCGTCTCGATCTTCTACCTGCTGGCACAGATGGCCGGTGCCGGCGTGCTCGTCTCGCTGCTGCTCGGCATCACCAGTGACGCCGGGAAGATCGCCATCGTCGCCCTGGTCGGCCTGCTCATGATCGTGTACGTCACCATCGGCGGCATGAAGGGCACCACCTGGGTGCAGATGGTCAAGGCCGTCCTGCTGATCGCCGGCACCCTGCTCATCACCTTCCTGATCCTGCTGAAGTTCAACTTCAACATCTCCGACCTGCTCGGCACGGCCGCCAGCAACAGCGGCAAGGGCTCGGCATTCCTGGAGCCCGGCCTCAAGTACGGTGCCACCGGAACCTCGAAGCTGGACTTCCTCTCGCTCGGCATCGCCCTGGTCCTCGGTACCGCGGGCCTGCCGCACATCCTGATCCGCTTCTACACCGTCCCCACCGCGAAGGCCGCCCGTAAGTCCGTGAACTGGGCGATCGGCATCATCGGCGCCTTCTACCTGATGACGATCGTGCTCGGCTTCGGCGCCGCCGCCCTGCTCAAGCCCGGCGACATCATCGCCTCGAACAAGGCCGGAAACACCGCCGCCCCGCTGGCCGCCCTGGAGATCGGCGGCGGCTCCGGATCCACCGGCGGTGCCATCCTGCTCGCGGTGATCTCCGCCGTCGCCTTCGCGACCATCCTCGCCGTCGTCGCCGGACTCACCCTGGCTTCCTCGTCGTCCTTCGCGCACGACATCTACGCCAACGTCATCCGCAAGGGGAAGGCCACCGAGAAGGAGGAGATCCGCGCCGCCAAGTGGGCCACCGTCGCCATCGGCATCGTCTCCATCGGCCTCGGCGCGATGGCCCGCGACCTGAACGTGGCCGGACTCGTCGCCCTGGCCTTCGCGGTCGCCGCGTCGGCCAACCTCCCGACGATCCTCTACAGCCTGTTCTGGAAGCGCTTCACCACCCAGGGCGCCCTCTGGTCCATCTATGGAGGTCTCGCCTCGTCCGTGCTGCTGGTGCTCTTCTCGCCGGTCGTCTCCTCCAAGCCCAGCTCGATGTTCCCCAGCGTCGACTTCGCCTGGTTCCCGCTGGAGAACCCCGGCCTGATCTCCATCCCGCTGGGCTTCCTGCTCGGCTGGGCCGGCTCGCTGATCTCCAAGGAAGAGCCCGACAAGGGCAAGTACGCCGAGCTGGAGGTCAAGTCCCTCACCGGCGTCGGAGCCCACTGAGAGCGGGAATCCACCGGACCGTTCGGCGGATCGCTCACCCCGTCGTCCCGGCCGCGTCGTAGAGTCCTACGACGCGGCCGCGCCGCACCTCGTGGCAATCGGGCCCCGCTCGATGTCAGCTCTCTCGCGTAGTCTCGAAAGAGTCAGCGACCGCGACCGCGACCGCAACCGCAACCGAGACCGCGACCGCGGACGGACACCACCGGGGGAGGGGGCCCACAGTGCTCATCGACACCTACGACAGAGTAGCCACCGACCTGCGCGTCTCTCTGACCGACAAGTGCAACCTCCGCTGTACCTACTGCATGCCGGAAGAGGGCCTGCAGTGGCTGGGCAAGAGCGAGCTGCTGTCCGACGACGAGATCGTCCGCCTCATCCGCGTCGCCGTCACCACGCTCGGCATCACCGAGGTCCGCTTCACCGGCGGCGAGCCCCTGCTGCGCCCCGGCCTCGTCTCCATCGTCGAGCAGTGCGCCGCGCTCACCCCGCGCCCCCGCATGTCGCTCACGACCAATGGCATCGGGCTCAAGCGGACCGCCGCCGCCCTGAAGACCGCCGGTCTGGACCGGGTCAATGTCTCGCTCGACACCCTGCGCCCCGACGTCTTCAAGACGCTCACCCGCCGCGCCCGGCACCAGGACGTACTGGACGGCCTCGAAGCCGCCAGTGAAGCCGGACTCACCCCGGTCAAGGTCAACTCCGTCCTGATGCCCGGACTCAACGACGACGAGGCCCCCGACCTGCTCGCCTGGGCCGTCGACCACGCGTACGAGCTCCGCTTCATCGAGCAGATGCCGCTGGACGCCCAGCACGGCTGGAAGCGCGACGGCATGATCACCGCAGGTGACATCCTCACCTCGCTGCGTACGCGCTTCACGCTCACCGCCGAGGGCGAGGACGCCCGCGGATCCGCCCCCGCCGAGCGCTGGACCGTGGACGGCGGCCCGCACCGCGTCGGAGTGATCGCCTCCGTCACCCGCCCGTTCTGCGGGGCCTGCGACCGCACCCGGCTGACCGCGGACGGCCAGGTCCGCACCTGCCTCTTCGCCCGCGAGGAGACGGACCTGCGCGGCGCCCTGCGCTCGGACGCCCCGGACGAGGAGATCGCCCGGATCTGGAAGCTCGCGATGTGGGGCAAGAAGGCCGGATCCGGACTCGACGACCCGTCCTTCCTGCAGCCCGACCGCCCCATGTCAGCGATCGGCGGCTGACCGGCGGCTGACCGGAGGCCGATGCGGGCGACCCGGGCGACCCGGTTGCCGGTGTCAGTGATCGGCGGCCGAGGACTCCCACTCCTCCAGCGTCACGACATCCTTGAGGAATCCCCGTACGCCGAGGAACGAGGACAGATGCTCCCGGTGCTCCTCACAGGCCAGCCAGGTCTTGCGGCGCTCCGGAGTGTGCAGCTTCGGGTTGTTCCAGGCGAGTACCCACACCGCGGCGGCGCGGCAGCCCTTGGCGGAACAGAGCGGTGCACCGGCGGCGCTCTCGGCGGAAGTCTCGAAGAAGTTCACGGGCTCAACCCTAAACGGCCGCGTTCGACCGCAAGTCAGGGCCACGAAAGGGTCTCTGACGCATCCCCAGCCGGAGAAAGGGCGACGCCGAGCAGCCACGGGGGGAGCTGCCCGGCGTCGGTCCATCGCTCCGACGGGGGATGCGGAGCGCCCTCAAAGTATGTCACGGGCACCAGGGTGCGGTGCACCGGAACGTCATGATTGATCTGAGGATTTCTTGAGCTTCGCGGGACTTACGGGCTCAACTGTGCTCGTGCGGCTGCCGGGCGTGATCGGCCGGGCCGTCCTGAACGCCGGATTCCGCAGGGCCGGCCGTCGGCGGCGCCGCCGGTGCCGCCGACGGGGCCGCTCCGACAGCGGGCCGCATCGGTTCCGAGACGAACGTCGACGGCAGTGAAGGCGCGTTCTCCCGGCCCGCGTTGGCGATCACCACCGCGACGTACGGCAGCAGAATCCCCAGAGCGAGCCCCACGATCGCCACATGCCGCTCGACGTTCCACAGCACCGCGGCCAGCACCACCGACACCGTGCGCACGGACATGGAGATCACATAGCGCCGCTGCCTGCCCCGGACGTCGTCGGCCAGGCCCTGACGCGCCCCCGTGATCCGGAAGACCTCCGCACCGTGCTGCTTGCGCATCATGTTCCCACCACCAGATCGCCGTGCCGGACACTCCCAGGACCGGGCCGCGTCCACGGTACGCCCGGCATCCTCCGGGTACGAGACCGGGGCGTGCCGTACCCGGCGTGACCACCCCGCTCCCTACGCATCCCCCCGTACCGCTCCCGTATACCTCTCCCCGTTCGGACCCGTCCGAAATGCGCTGTACGGGGGAGAGGGCAAGACTGGGCGGACGCGCGCACCGCGCCGTACGAGGAGGCGATATGGGCTGGTTGTGGGCAATCATCGTGGGTCTGGTGCTCGGTCTGATCGCCAAGGCGATCCTTCCCGGCAAGCAGAACATCCCGCTCTGGCTGACGACCGTCTTCGGCATCATCGGCAGCGTCCTCGGCAACGCCGTGGCGACCTGGATCGGTGTCAACGACACCAAGGGCATCGACTGGACACGTCATGTGCTGCAGCTGATCGGAGCCGTGGCCGTCGTCGGTGTCGGAGACATGCTCTGGGCGTCGATCCGGGGCAGCAGAAGGAAATCCTGACCCGCACCGGTCACCGGCGGTGACCGAGCACCGCGGCCGGACACGCGAGACGCGTGTCCGGCCGCGGTGGTGTGTGCGTGCCTACGGGCTCAGCCGCCCGTGACCTCGACAGCCGCCAGGTTCTTCTTGCCCCGGCGCAGCACCAGCCAGCGCCCGTGCAGCAGTTCCTCATGGGCCGGAGCGACTTCGCCGTCCGTGACCTTGACGTTGTTCACGTAGGCGCCGCCCTCCTTGACCGTGCGGCGGGCCCCCGACTTGCTCGGCGCCAGGCCGACCTCCACCAGAAGGTCCACCACCGGGCCCAGCTCGGTCACCCGCGCGTGGGGCACCTCGGAGAGGGCCGCACTCAGCGTCGCCTCGTCCAGTTCGCCCAGCTCACCCTGGCCGAAGAGCGCCTTCGACGCCGCGATCACCGCGGCGCACTGCGCACCGCCGTGCACCAGGGTGGTCAGCTCCTCGGCCAGCGCACGCTGTGCCGAACGGGCCTGCGGCCGCTCCTCGGTCAGCTTCTCCAGCTCTTCGAGCTCCTCGCGGCTCCTGAAGCTGAGGATGCGCAGGTACCGGGAGATGTCCCGGTCGTCCACGTTCAGCCAGAACTGGTAGAACGCGTACGGCGTCGTCATCTCCGGATCGAGCCAGACGGCGCCGCTCTCGGACTTGCCGAACTTGGTGCCGTCCGCCTTCACCATCAGCGGCGTCGCCAGCGCGTGCACGGTGGCACCCGGCTCCAGCCGGTGGATCAGGTCGATGCCCGCCGTGAGGTTGCCCCACTGGTCGCTGCCGCCCTGCTGGAGGACGCAGCCGTGGCGCCGGTACAGCTCCAGGAAGTCCATCCCCTGGAGCAGCTGGTAGCTGAACTCCGTGTAGCTGATGCCCTCCTGCGACTCCAGCCGACGGGCGACCGAGTCCTTGGTGAGCATCTTGTTGACCCGGAAGTGCTTGCCGATGTCCCGCAGGAACTCGATCGCGGACATCCCCGCGGTCCAGTCCAGGTTGTTCACCATCGTGGCGGCGTTCGGGCCCTCGAAGGTGAGGAAGGGCTCGATCTGCTCCCGCAGCCGCCGCACCCACCGGGCGATGGTCTCCGGGTCGTTCAGCGTGCGCTCGGCGGTGGGGCGGGGGTCACCGATCTGACCGGTGGCCCCGCCCACCAGGGCGAGCGGACGGTGCCCCGCCTGCTGGAGCCGGCGCACGGTGAGCACCTGCACCAGATGCCCGACGTGCAGACTCGCCGCGGTGGGGTCGAAGCCGCAATAGAAGGTGACGGGACCGTCCGCGAGAGCCTTGCGCAATGCGTCCTCGTCAGTGGACTGGGCGAACAGCCCGCGCCACTTCAGCTCGTCGACGATGTCCGTCACGGTTCCGGTGCTCCTTCGTGATCAATCGGAGTAGAGATCTTTGTGCCAGTCTAGGCGGGTCATACGCCCAGGCTGACCGAGCTCATATTGAAGTCCGGGATGCGCAGGGCGGGCATCGCGGCCCGGGTGAACCAGTCGCCCCACTCGCGCGGCAGTGTCTTCTCGGTGCGCCCCGCCTCGGACGCCCGGGACAGCAGATCGACCGGCGATTCGTTGAACCGGAAGTTGTTCACCTCGCCGACCACCTCGCCGTCCTCCACCAGATAGACCCCGTCCCGGGTCAGCCCGGTCAGCAGCAGCGTCGCCGGGTCGACCTCCCGGATGTACCAGAGGCAGGTCAGCAGCAGGGCCCGCCCGGTCGTCGCGGCCACCATCTCCTCCAGCGACCGCTCACCGCCCCCGTGGAGCAGCAGGTTGTCGATGGGCGGGGCGACCGGCAGCCCGGTCAGGCCCGCCGTGTGCCGGGTGGTCGTCAGCCGGTCCAGCCGGCCTTCCTTCACCCAGTCCGTCGACGTCAGCGGCAGCCCGTTGTCGAAGACGGAACCACTGTCCCCTGAGGAGTGCGCGATCACGAACGGCGCCGACTCCAGCCCCGGCGCGTGCGGATCGCTGCGCAGCGTCAGCGGCAGCGGCGACAGCTTCTCGCCGAGCCGGGTCCCGCCGCCGGGCGTGGAGAAGACCGTGCGGCCCTCGGCGGCGTCCCGCGCGGTGGACGACCAGAGCTGGTAGATCAGCAGGTCGGCCACGGCGGTCGGCGGCAGCAGCGTCTCGTACCGTCCGGCGGGCAGCTCGATACGGCGCTCGGCCCAGCGGAGCCGCCGCGCCAGTTCCGCGTCCAGGGCCGCCGGGTCGACATCCTTGAAGTCCCGGGTCGCCCGGCCCGCCCACGCCGACCGGGTCCGGTCGGGGGACTTGGCGTTCAGCTCCAGCGTGCCGTTCGGCTGGTCGTGGCGCAGCCGCAGCCCCGTCGACGTGCCCAGGTACGTCGAGCTCATCTCATGGTTGGCGAACCCGTACAGCTCCCGGCCGCCGGACCGGGCGCGGGCGAAGGCGTCACCGAGCGCCGGGGCGAAGTCGGCGAAGACGTCCGAACCCGTCTCGGCCGGCGCGTCCGTGAAGTCGGGGGAGGAGGGCACGCCGGAGACCAGCGGCTGCGCGTCCTCGGCCGGACCGGCCCCGCGCGCGGCGGCCTCGGCGGCGCGTACGAGCGGCTCCAGGTCGTCCGCGGTGACGGCGGACCGGGACACCACACCGGAGGCCGTCCCCTCGGCACCGTCGACCGTGGCGATGACGGTGAGGGAGCGCCCCCGGGTCACGCCGTTCGTGGTCAGCGCGTTGCCGGCCCAGCGCAGATTGGCGGAGGAGCTCTCGTCCGCGATGACGACACACCCGTCGGCGGTGGACAGGGCCAGGGCCCGCTCGACGATCTCGTACGGCTTGCTGACGCGGCTCATCGTCCGGCCTCCTGCGTCGTGTTGAGACTGTGCTGCTCCGGGGGACGACCCCCGGACCCCCGGCCGGTTCCGTGGTGAACGCTCATCGTCCGGCCTCCTGCGTCGTGTTGAGGATGTTCACGCCCCGGAAGAGGGCGGAGGGGCAGCCGTGCGAGACCGCCGCGACCTGCCCCGGCTGGGCCTTGCCGCAGTTGAACGCGCCGCCCAGGACGTAGGTCTGCGGGCCGCCGACCTTCTCCATCGAGCCCCAGAAGTCCGTGGTCGTCGCCTGGTAGGCGACATCGCGCAGCTGACCGGCGAGCTTGCCGTTCTCGATCCGGAAGAAGCGCTGCCCGGTGAACTGAAAATTGTATCGCTGCATGTCGATCGACCAGGACCGGTCGCCGACCACGTAGATCCCGCGCTCCACCCCGCCGATCAGGTCCTCGGTGGACAGCCCGCCGGGATCCGGCGCCAGCGACACATTCGCCATGCGCTGTACGGGGACATGACCCGGCGAGTCCGCGTACGCGCACCCGTTCGACCGGCCCAGACCCGTCAGCTTCGCGATCCGCCGGTCCAGCTGGTAGCCCACCAGCGTGCCGTCCTTGACCAGGTCCCACGACTGGGCCTCGACGCCCTCGTCGTCGTATCCGATGGTCGCGAGCCCGTGCTCGGCGGTGCGGTCGCCCGTCACATTCATCACGGAGGAGCCGTACGCCAGCTTGCCCAGCTGGTCGAACGTGGCGAACGAGGTCCCGGCGTACGCCGCCTCGTACCCCAGCGCGCGGTCCAGCTCGGTGGCGTGGCCGATCGACTCGTGGATCGTCAGCCACAGGTTCGACGGGTCGACGACCAGGTCGTACGTCCCCGATTCGACGCTCGGCGCCCGCATCTTCTCGGCCAGCAGCCCGGGGATCCGCTCCAGCTCACCGGCCCAGTCCCAGCCGGTGCCGGTGAGGTACTCCCAGCCCCGGCCCACCGGCGGCGCGATCGTCCGCATGGAGTCGAACTCACCCGTCGTCCCGTCCACCGCGACGGCGGTGAACTGGGGGTGCAGCCGCACCCGCTGCTGGGTGGTGACGGTGCCCGCGGTGTCCGCGTAGAACTTGTTCTCGTGGACGGTCATCAGGGACGCGTCGACATGCGCGACCCCGTCGGCGCCGAGGAGCCCGGCGCTCCACTCCGCGAGCAGCCCCGCCTTCTCCTCGTCCGGTACGGAGAAGGGGTCGATGTCGTACGCGGAGACCCAGGTCCGCTCACCGTGCACCGGCTCGTCCGCCAGCTCCACGCGCTCGTCCGAACCGGCCGCCGCGATCACCTTCGCCGACAGCTTCGCCATGGCGACGGCCTGCGAGGCCACCTTCGCCGCCGCGTCCATGGTCAGGTCGACACCCGAGGCGAAACCCCACGCCCCGCCGTGCACGACCCGCACCGCGTACCCGAGATCGGTACTGTCCGACGCCCCGGCGGGCCGGGCGTCCCGCAACCGCCAGGACGCGCTGCGTACCCGTTCGAACCGGAAGTCGGCATGCACGGAGCCCAGCGCGCGGGCGCGCGCGAGCGCCGCGTCGGCGAGGGCGCGCAGCGGCAGGGCGAGGAACGACTGATCTACCTCATGGGGCACAGGGGATTCCCTTCTCGATACACCACGGCAGTGAACCACGCCGGAGGGTGACCGCACCGGGGGATATCGAGCCGTCCCCCGGGTATCCCCGGGTGCCGGCGGGCCCGGTGGTACCCGGGGATACCCGGGGCACTGACTGTAGGAACCCCACAGCACCTCGGGGACCGCGCTGTCGGAGGCCGATTCCTCGATCGGCGCGCGGTACCGATAGGTTTTCGATGTACCAGACCGTCAAGGAAAGGGTGATCCGTTGAGCCGCTCGGTTCTCGTCACCGGAGGAAACCGGGGCATCGGCCTCGCCATCGCCCGCGCTTTCGCCGACAACGGCGACAAGGTCGCGATCACCTACCGCTCCGGCGAGCCGCCCCAGGTCCTCACCGAGGCGGGCTGCCTCGCGGTCCGCTGCGACATCACGGACGCCGAGCAGGTGGAGCAGGCCTACAAGGAGATCGAGGAGAAGCACGGTCCCGTCGAGGTACTGGTCGCCAACGCCGGTATCACCAAGGACCAGTTGCTCATGCGGATGTCCGAGGAGGACTTCACGTCCGTACTCGACACCAACCTCACGGGCACCTTCCGGGTCGTCAAGCGCGCCAACCGCGGCATGCTGCGCGCCAAGAAGGGCCGCGTCGTACTGATCTCCTCCGTCGTCGGTCTCCTCGGCTCGGCCGGACAGGCCAACTACGCCGCGTCCAAGGCCGGTCTGGTCGGTTTCGCCCGTTCGCTGGCCCGTGAGCTCGGTTCGCGGAACATCACTTTCAACGTCGTCGCGCCCGGTTTTGTCGACACCGACATGACCCAGGCGCTCACCGAGGAGCAGCGCAAGGGCATCGTGGCCCAGGTGCCGCTCGGCCGCTACGCGCAGCCCGAGGAGATCGCCGCCGCGGTGCGCTTCCTCGCCTCCGACGACGCGTCGTACATCACTGGAGCCGTCATCCCCGTTGACGGCGGATTGGGCATGGGTCACTGATCACCATGAGCGGAATTCTCGACGGCAAGCGCATCCTGATCACCGGGGTGCTGATGGAGTCGTCCATCGCGTTCCACACCGCGAAGGTGGCCCAGGAGCAGGGTGCCGAAGTCATCCTGACGGCCTTCCCCCGGCCCACGCTGACCGAGCGCATCGCCCGGAAGCTGCCCAAGCCGGCCAAGGTCATCGAGCTGGACGTGACCAACACCGAGCACCTGGACCGCCTTGCCGGTCTCGTCCGCGACGAGCTCGGTTCGCTGGACGGCGTCGTCCACTCCATCGGCTTCGCGCCGCAGGACGCGCTCGGCGGCAACTTCCTCAACACCCCGTTCGAGTCGGTCGCCACCGCGATGCACGTCTCGGCGTTCTCGCTGAAGTCGCTGGCCATGGCCTGCAAGCCGCTGATGAGCGAGGGCGGCTCGATCGTCGGCCTCACCTTCGACGCCCAGTACGCCTGGCCGCAGTACGACTGGATGGGCCCGGCCAAGGCCGCGCTGGAGTCCACCTCCCGCTACCTCGCCCGCGACCTGGGCAAGGACGGACTGCGCTGCAACCTGATCTCGGCCGGACCGATCGGCTCCATGGCCGCCAAGTCCATCCCCGGCTTCTCGGAGCTCGCCGACGTCTGGAACCACCGCTCCCCGCTGGCGTGGAACATGGCCGACCCGGAGCCGGCCGGCCGCGGTGTCGTGGCGCTGCTCTCGGACTTCTTCCCGAAGACGACGGGCGAGATCATCCACGTCGACGGTGGCGTGCACATGATGGGTGCCTGACCGCTCCCCGCACTCCCTTTCCGCGCGTTCGCTTTCCGCGCGTTCGCTTTCCCGTTCCCGCGTACGGCCTCGGCCGCGTATCCCCTTCCCGGCGTTCCGGGGGCGATACGCGGCCGAGGCCGTACTGCCGGCCGCTCAAGTCGAAAAGATGGGCGATCCACCGCAGAATGTGGAGGAACCGGACTTCTTGTCAGGCTGCGGGAGGGAGATCGCTGTGCGCCCCACGCGTCGCCGAACCCGGGTCCTGCTCGCCGCCTCCGTGATCGCCGTCGGCCTGGCCGTCCCCGTCGGCGTCCAGGTCGCGAACGGCGCCTCCGCCGGACCGGTGCCCGCCGCCCCCGAACCCGAACCCGCCGGCTCGGAGTGCCGTACGACGGTCGAGGGCTCCCGCGTCGTCGCCTACTGCCACAACCCGTACCCCTCCACCGACCTGGTGCAGCTGCACACCGAGTGCGTCCGCTGGTGGGACGTCGACGCGGACGGCGCGGCGGTCGCGGTCGAGCCGGGCCGGACCGTCCGGCTCGACGACCGGTGCTGGAAAGAGGTCGCCACGGCCTGGGTCAGCCACCGTCCGGGCCCGGCCTGAGCCCGAGGTCGAAGGCCCTGGCCGAGCCGCTCGGCCTATACCCGGTCCGCCAGGCAGGTCAGCGCATGCCCCGCGGCCTCGGACGCCGCCGTCTCGGCGTCCCCGGCCCGGATCGCCTCGACCAGCCGCGCATGGTCCATATGGTTCTCCGGCCGCAGCTCGGGGCCCACATCGCCGCGCAGGTAATCGCGCAGCAGATCGCCGAGGTCGGCGTACAGCTCGGTCAGTACGTCGTTGTGCGAGGCGGCGACCACCGCCAGGTGCAGGGTCGCGTCCGCCGCGACGAACGCCTCGGCGTCACCCGCGGCCCAGGTCTCCTCGCGCCGCGCCATCAGCGCGTCCAGCTGTTTCAGATCCCGCTCGGTCCGCCGTACGGCGGCGAGCCGGGCCGCCGAGGACTCCAGCGTCGAACGCAGCTCGGCGATGTGACGCGGGTCGGCCGCCGCGAACCGGCGGTGCATCACCCCGGCCAGCTCGCTGGTGGCGATGACATAGGTGCCGGAGCCCTGCCGGATGTCCAGCAACCCGTTGTGCGCCAGCGCGCGTACCGCCTCGCGGACCGTGTTGCGGGCCACCCCGAGCTGCTCGACCAGCTCGGGTTCGGTGGGAATCCGCCCACCCACGGGCCACTCGCCCGAGGTGATCTGATTCCTCAGCTGGGCAATCACCTGGTCGGCGAGTGCCGAACGCCGCGGAGACGTCAGCGCCATGCTGCTCCTTGCTCGTGATCGTGAAGCCTGAACCGTGCGGCTTCATCGATGAAGCCGGATCCGTGAAGCCTGGATCGATGAAGCCTGATCCGTGAACTGAACCGTGAAGCCTGAACCGTGCGGTCTTCCGATTCTGTCAGGCGTACGGGAGGCGGCGATGGATTGGACAATCAATCATCCCATGATTCTATGATGTCCTCATGCCGGACGACGAGACCCAGACCCTGAACCACGCCACCGAGGCCCGCGCCCCCGCCGTTCCACCGGCCCCGCAGACCCTCAAGGCCGCCGACGGGCCCGCCCCGTGGCTGCTGCGTCTGGTCACCGTCGGCCTCGTCCTGGCCGCGCTCAACCTCCGCCCCGCCATTACCAGCCTCGGCGCCCTCCTCGAAGAGGTGCGCGACGGGCTGCACATGAGCGGCAGCGTCGCCGGTGTCCTCACCTCCGTACCGCCGTTCTGCTTCGCGGTCTTCGGCGTGATGGCCCCACGTCTCGCCCGCCGCTTCGGCGCGGGCGCCGTCGTCTGCGCGGGCATGGTCGCGATCGCCGCAGGTCTGGCGATCCGCCCCTTCATCGGCGGCACGGCGGGCTTCCTCGCCGCCAGCGCCCTCGCCCTCATGGGCATCGCCGTCAGCAACATCCTGATGCCGGTGATCGTCAAGCGCTGGTTCCCCGACCGCGTCGGCAGCATGACCGGCCTCTACTCCATGGCCCTGGCCCTCGGCACCGCGCTCGCGGCGGCGGTCACCGTGCCCATGACCGACGCGCTGGGCGGCCGCTGGCAGACCGGGCTGGCGATCTGGGCCGTGCTCGCCGCCGCCGCGGTCCTGCCCTGGATACCGCTCGTACGCGACCGGCACGGCGCCCCCGGACAGACCTCCCGGCAGCAGCAGGCGGCCCCCGCTCTCAAGATCACCCGCAGCCGGACCGCCTGGGGCCTCGCCTGCTTCTTCGGCCTCCAGGCCACCGCCGCGTACATCACCATGGGCTGGATGCCGCAGATCTTCCGGGACGCCGGGGTCTCGGCCGGTACCGCGGGCGTCCTGCTCGCGGTCACCATGGCCATGGGCGTACCGCTCGCCTTCGTCATCCCCCGGGTCGCCGGCCGGATGAGGCACCAGGGCCCGATCGTCGTCGTGCTCGGCTTCTGCGGCCTCATCGGCTACACGGGGCTCTACCTCGCCCCGGCCGCCGGAGCCTGGGCCTGGGCGCTGCTGCTCGGCATCGCGAACTGCGCCTTCCCGCTCGCCCTGACCATGATCGGCATGCGGTCCCGTACCGGCGCGGGTGTGGTCAGGCTGTCCGCCTTCGCCCAGTCCACCGGCTATCTGATCTCGATCCCCGGCCCGCTGCTCGTCGGCGTCCTGTACCAGCACAGCGGCGGCTGGGGCCTGCCGATCGCCCTGATGGCGGGCCTGATGATCCCGCAGATGGTGGCCGGCGTGCTGGCCGGCCGGGACCGGACGATCGAGGACGAATGCTGAGATGCGAGACTGGCCCCATGCCAGTGCTCGATCCGAATCCCCAGAACGGTCAGAAGAAACTCCTTCTCGTCTTCGGGGCGATGCTCCTCGTGACGGTGATCATCGGGGTCATCGCCTCGATCGCCTCCCCCTGACGAACCCCGGGGGTGGGGTTAGCCCCCCATCCCTTAGGGGGTCAGGGTCAGGGTGAAGTGGGTGGGTCACCGGATGGGCCGGGCGCCGCGCGATCCGTAGGTTCGGGGTATCAGAACCGATGCCCCACGGAGGCGGACATGTCGGCCCGTACGCACACCAGCTCCCACCGCCAGGCCGCGGGGAGTGCCGACATCCGGCTGCCTTGGTGGGGCATCGCTCTGCCCGCCGTGGCGTTCGCCGCGCTCCTGATGCTGATCGTGAACCCGGGCCAGGCCCAGGCGGCCTCCGGGGATCCCGCGATCGGGCAGCTGATCGAGCGCGTCATCACCCTGCTGTCCCCCTGACCGGCTGCCCCGTCTCCCGCTGACCGGCTGTCCCGTCCCGCTGGGACGGGCTGTCCCGTCGATGGATCCGGGCCCGACGGCCGCGCTGCCGAACCGCGGCGGCCCGCACGTCAACACCCTGCGCCGGAGGGCGCATTTCGTGCGAAGCTGAGGTGTATGAGCGTCGATACACCTCGCAGGATCGTCCTTCTCCGGCATGCCAAGGCTGAATGGTCGCAAGCGTCCGACCATGAGCGGCCGCTCGCCGAGCGCGGCCGCAAGGACGCGCCCGTGGCGGGCCGAAAGCTCGCCGATTCCGGCATCGACTTCGATCTGGCCCTGTGCTCGACCGCCACCAGGACACGCGAAACCTGGAAGCTGGCGGTCCACGAGTTCGCGCGGCGTCCCAGGACCGTGTACGAGGAGCGGCTGTACGAGGCGTCCCTCGGCGAACTGGTCGCCCTGTTCAACGAGACCCCCGACGAGGTGCGCAACCTCCTGGTCATCGGGCACAACCCGGGCATGCACGGTGCCGCCGACGCTCTGTCGGGCTCCGCCGAATCGGACACCCTGGCCAGGATGACCAGGGACGGGTTCCCGACCGCCGCCTATGCCGTGGTCGAGTTCTCCGGCTCCTGGAAGGGCGTGGAGCTCGGCTCCGGCAAGCTCACCGAATACTGGACGCCCAACGACTGAGTACGGGCAACGGCCGAGTCCCGCAGCGGCAGCAGAAGAAGCGGGTCCCGCGGCAGCGGTAAAGAAGGGCCCCGTCACGCGTCGTGCGCGTGACGGGGCCCTTTCGCTGTCCTCGGCGTCCGGTCCCGGGGGCGGTCCGGTCAGTCGACCAGGCCGTCCGCCGCCTCGACCTCCTCGCGCGTGATGCCGAGCAGATACAGCACGGTGTCGAGGAACGGCACGTTCACCGCGGTGTGCGCGGCCCTGCGCACCACCGGCTTCGCGTTGAAGGCGACGCCGAGGCCGGCCGTGTTCAGCATGTCCAGGTCGTTGGCACCGTCACCGATCGCCACGGTCTGGGCCAGCGGCACCCCGGCCTGCGCGGCGAAGCTCCGCAGCAGCCGGGCCTTGCCCGCCCGGTCCACGATGTCGCCCACGACCCGGCCCGTGAGCTTGCCGTCGACGACCTCCAGCGTGTTGGCGGAGGCGAAGTCGAGGCCGAGACGTTCCTTGAGATCGTCCGTGACCTGGGTGAACCCGCCGGAGACCACGCCCACTTGGTACCCGAGCCGCTTCAGCGTACGGATCAGGGTGCGGGCGCCGGGCGTCAGCCGCACCTCGGCCCGCACCTTGTCCACCACCGACGCGTCGAGGCCCGCGAGCAGCGCCACGCGGGCGTGCAGCGACTGCTCGAAGTCCAGCTCGCCGCGCATCGCCTGCTCGGTCACCTCGGCGACCTCGGCCTCACAGCCCGCGTGCGCCGCGAAGAGTTCGATGACCTCGTCCTGGATGAGTGTGGAGTCCACGTCCATGACGACCAGCCGCTGCGCCCGGCGGCTCAGCCCGGCCGATACGACGGCGACGTCCACGCCGATCTCCGCGGCCTCGGTGGCCAGCGCGGTCCGCAGCGCCTCGGTCCCCGTACCGGACACCGCGAACTCGACGGCCGTGACCGGGTACTTCGCCAGCCGGAAGATCCGGTCGATGTTGCCGCCGGTCGACGTGATCCTGGCCGCTATGGCGGCGGTCGACTCCGCGGTGAGCGGGTGGCCCAGCACGGTCACATGGGAACGGCCGTCACCACGGGGCCGGTTGTCACCGATGCCCGAGATGATCTCGGCCTGCAGCGTCAGCGAGTCGGCCCAGCTGTGCACGGTCGCCCGCAGGTCCCCCTCGCTCGTACCGCCCGCGGTCGGGGCGGTGACCAGGGCGCACAGGACGATACGGCCACGGGTGACGACCTGCTCGATGTCCACGACATCGACGGAGTACGCGGCGAGAGTGTCGAAGAGCCCGGCGGTGATGCCGGGGCGGTCCTTCCCGAAGATCTTGACGAGAAGGGTGGGTGCGTCGCTGCCCTGAGAGGACTCGGGCGGCTCAGGAGACAGGGGAGGCTGAGGGGGCTGAGATGCGCTCATGGTGTGCCCACCGTATCGGTCCCGCGGCCCGGCCCCCAGGCCCGTCCCGCGTACCGGACGGAATGGCCCGGTCGTGCGGCGATCGCGGACAAAACGCCCGGCAGGGTGGCGTGGGCATTACCGGGTGCCGGGAGCCGCGCGGATATTTCCTGGCCTTCGCTATCGGCCGGGATGTGCTGGATCGGGCCGGCTGCTCATGATTCGTACGCACTCATGGCCGTTCCTGTCCTCCGGGCCGCTTTCTCCCGGGGCGAGGGTGCGTCTACGCAGGTCTCCGCCCTGTCTTCACCCGCCCGGCTTTCGGAACGGGGACTGCTCCTGGAATAGTTCCCCACGATGTTCAGCATCCCTGGACTCCCTGCGGTGGGGGTAACTCGGGGGACAACTAGTGGGGCGCGGAGTGCCGGAACTCGTACTGGAATTGAATGGAAGGACCTGGACGCTCGATCCATCCAGGTCGTACACCCTTGGACGCGATCCGCAGGGCGACCTGACGATCGACGACGCCAGGGTGTCGTGGCGGCATGCCACGATCAGCTGGGGGGGCGGTAGTTGGTTCATCGAGGACCATGGCAGCACCAACGGCACCTATGTGCAGGGGCAGCGGATCCAACGGCTGGAGATCGGGCCCGGCTCCGCGGTGCACCTGGGCAATGCCACCGACGGACCTCGGCTGAGCCTCACCGGTGCGGCGGCCGCCGCGGGCGCCGGCGTCCACAGTGCCCAGGCGGCGGGAGCCCAGCAGGCCCCCGCGCAGCCCCATCAGGCCCCGCACCAGGCCCCGCAGCAGGGCGGCGCGGGCTGGCCGGGTCAGCAGGGCCTCGCCCACCAACAGCAGCAAGAGCAACAGCAGCAGCAGGCATGGCAGCAGGCCCAGCAGCAGGCACAGCCGCAACAGGCTCAGGCCCAGCCGCACGTCCCGCACCAGCAGGCCCCGGCACAGGGACACGGCGGCGCCGCGGGGGCGCCGCCGGTCTACGGGGACCGCAGCCCGACCACGTTCCACCAGCTGGACCTCAGCCGGGTGATGCGGATCGGCCGTGCGCTGGAGAACGAGCTGGTCGTCTCCGACCTCCAGGTCTCGCGCCTCCACGCCGAGTTCCGCGCGACGCCCGACGGCCGCTTCGAAATCCGTGACCTCGGATCCCACAACGGTACGTACGTCAACGGTCAGCCGCTCCACAAGTCCGGCTCCGCGCTCCTCGGCCCGAACGACATCGTCGGTGTCGGTCACTCGACGTTCCGCCTGGTCGGCGACCGGCTGGAAGAGTTCGTCGACACCGGTGAGGTCTCCTTCTCCGCCCGCCACCTCACGGTGACGGTCGACGGCGGGAAGCAGATCCTCAAGGACGTCTCCTTCGGCGTTCCGGAGAAGTCGCTCATCGCGGTCATCGGCCCGTCCGGGTCCGGCAAGTCCACCCTGCTCAAGGCGCTCACCGGCTACCGGCCCGCCAACCAGGGTGACGTCCTCTACGACAACCGGAACCTCTACAAGCAGTTCGCCGAGCTGCGGCAGCGCATCGGTCTGGTCCCGCAGGACGACATCCTGCACAAGGAACTCACTGTCACCAAGGCCCTCAAGTACGCCGCCAAGCTCCGCTTTCCCGCGGACACCACCGAGGCCGAGCGGCAGGCCCGGATCCTCGAAGTGCTTGCCGAGCTGAAGCTCGACATCCACAAGGACAAGAAGATCACCTCGCTCTCCGGCGGCCAGCGCAAGCGCGTGTCGGTGGCCCTGGAGCTGCTGACGAAGCCCTCGCTGATCTTCCTGGACGAGCCGACCTCCGGCCTCGACCCGGGCATGGACCGCGATGTCATGCAGCTCCTGCGCGGCCTCGCGGACGACGGGCGCACCGTCCTGGTCGTCACGCACTCCGTGGCCGAGCTGGCGATCTGCGACAAGCTCCTGGTCATGGCCCCGGGCGGTTCCGTCGCCTACTTCGGTCCGCCGGAGGAAGCGCTCAACTTCTTCGGCTACACCACCTGGGCCGACGTCTTCTCCGCGTTCGAGAACTACCGCGACTACGACTGGGCGGGACGCTGGCGCGGCTCGCAGCACTACCAGATGTACGCCGCGGACATCGACGCCGTCGCCGCGCAGTCCGTACACATGCCGCCACCGCAGCAGATGCGCCCGCCGAAGCCGCAGGGCTGGATGACGCAGCTGTGGACGCTGATCCGCCGCTACGTCTCGGTGATCGCGTCCGACAAGGGCTTCATGGGCCTGATGGTGATCCTGCCCGCGGTACTCGGCGTGGTCAGTGTCGTCATTCCGGCGGACTTCGGTCTGGCGGCGCCCACACCGCCGTCCCGGTTCAACGGCAAGGCCGGGACGATCATGCTGATCCTCGCGGTCGGTATGTGCTTCTCCGGCGCCGCCAACTCCGTACGAGAACTGATCAAGGAACGCGTCATCTACGAACGGGAACGGGCCACCGGCCTGTCCCGCTCCGCCTATCTGATGTCCAAGGTGATCGTCCTCGGCGTGATCACGGCCCTCCAGGGCGTCATCATCTGCGGCATCGGCTTCGCCACCCGCGATCTGCCGGAAGAGGGCCTGATCATGCCCCCGGCCGTCGAGATCTGCCTGTCCATCATCGCGCTCGGCTTCACCTCGATGATGTTCGGCCTGGTGATCTCCTCGCTGGTGAAGACCTCCGAGAAGACCATGCCGCTGCTGGTCATGTTCGCGATCATCCAGGTCGTCTTCACCGGTGTGCTCTTCCAGGTGTACGGGTCGCCCGGCCTGGAGCAGTTCGCCTGGCTGATGCCGTCCCGCTGGGCCATGGCCGCGGCCGGTACGACGCTCGACCTGGCGCACCTCATGCCGCCGTGGGACCCGGAGAATCCGACCGACCTCGACCCGCTGTGGGAGCACACGGCCGGCCAGTGGGGGATGAACATCGCGGTGCTGGTGGCACTCGGTCTCATCTGCGGCTTCGCGGTCGCGCGCCTGCTGCGCCGCCACGAGCCCGAGGTCATGCGCAAGTAACCCGCACGCACGCGACGCGCGACGCGGCACGCGACGCACGACGCCGGAGGGCGGCACCCCGCACGGGGTGCCGCCCTCCGGCATGAGACGTGGGACGCGAGCGCGCTGTTCGGGCGCTGCGCGGGTGGCTCAGTACGCGCTGTTGACGTTGTCGATCGAGCCGTACTTGTCGGCGGCGTAGTTGGCCGCGGCGGTGAGGTTGGCGACCGGGTCGTACTGGCTGCGCGGCGTACCGGAGACGTGGTAAGCGTCGAAAGTCGGCTTGATGATCTGGAGCAGGCCGATCGAGGGGACGCCGTTCTGGGCGTTGACGTCCCAGCCGTTGATGGCGTTCGGGTTGCCGGTGGACTCCCGCATGATGTTGCGGTGCAGCCCGTCGTACGAACCGGGGATGCCCTTGTCCTTCATGATGGAGAGGGCTTCCTTGATCCATCCGTCCAGGTTGTTGGCGAAGACGGGGGTACGCGCGGCCGAGCGGCTCGCGGCCTGGTCGGTGCGCTTCTTCGCGTCGGCCTTGGCCTTCGCGGCGGACTTCGCCTTCGCCTCGGCGGCGGCCTTCGCCTTGACCTGGGCGGCGGCCTTGACCTTCGCCTGCGCGTCGGCTGCTGTCTTCGCCTTCACCGCGGCGGCCTTGGCCTTCGCGGCGTCGGCGGCCTTCACCAGCTGCTCGGCGGTGGAGTGCTGCTCGATGATGCTGGCCTGCACGGTCTTGGCCTGCGGGACGCTGCCGGCCGACGTGAAGGCCACCGGAGCGGCGGACAGGGCTACGGGGGTGCTCTCGGCCTCGGCGCTGGACGGGACGAGGGAGAACACGAGAGCGGCGGCGCCGAGTGCGGACACACCGGCGACGGAGAGCTTCTGGGTCTTGTTCAGACGACGGCGACGGCCGGGAATGCTGGACGCGGACATACAGGCATACCTCTTCGAATAGCAGGTGTCCTCACGGAGGACGAGACGGGAAGCGGCGACGCATCTCCGTCGGGGACGGCTGCAATTCTTAGCGCCAGCAAAATCGTGTGGCAAAGGTGTGACGTACGAAGCCTGGTAGTGGATCGGGGGACCGCTCGTACGTGCTCGACCCCGCTCATGCCCACCCAATTGCCCCTTGTGTACCCACTAGCAGTCTTCGTAAGTGACGTGGGTCCTATGTGCGGGCTCACATCGACCGCGTATCGGTTTCACCGCCCGTTGCAGAGGCAATGCGGAGCGTGAGGTTCCTCGTCCGGGCGGAGGAGGCGGACCTCCCCGGCCCGGCCCCCGGGGCCGTACGGACCTGGGACCGGCCTAGGTCCGAGGGCTGAAGGACGGCGGGACAAAGTCCTGGTCCCGCACCCTCCCTCGCGGCCGTCCACAGCCCGATACGGCTGTCGGACCCCGCCGGTACGGTGAGGGCCATGAGTCACCGCCCACCGTCCGCCCTCGCCGCGGTGAGTGCCGCGCTGCTCGCCATGAGCCGGCATCTCGAAATGCGTGACGTCCTCAAGACGATCGTCACCTCCGCCCGCGAGCTGCTCGACGCCGAGTACGCGGCCCTGGGCGTCCCCGACGACCACGGCGGCTTCGCCCAGTTCGTCGTGGACGGAATCACCGATGAGCAGTGGAAGGCCATCGGTCCGCTGCCCCGGCAGCACGGGATCCTCGCCGCGATGCTCCAGGAGGCGAAGCCGGAGCGGCTCGCCGACGTCCGTGAGGACCCCCGGTTCGGCGGCTGGCCCGACGCCCACCCCGACATGTCCGACTTCCTCGGCCTGCCCATCCGGGACGGCGACGAGATCATCGGCGCGCTCTACCTCGCCAACAAGAAGTGTCCCAAGCCCGAGGGCAGCTGCGGCTTCACCGACGAGGACGAGGAACTGCTGTCGATCCTCGCCCAGCACGCGGCGATCGCCCTGACCAACGCCCGCCTGTACGAACGCAGCCGTGAGCTGACCATCGCCGAGGAACGCTCCCGCCTCGCCCATGAACTGCACGACGCGGTCAGCCAGAAGCTGTTCTCGCTCCGGCTCACCGCACAGGCGGCCGCCGCTCTCGTCGACCGCGACCCGGCCCGCGCCAAGGGCGAGCTCCAGCAGGTCGCCGCGCTCGCCGCGGAGGCCGTGGACGAACTGCGCGCCGCCGTCGTCGAACTGCGTCCGGCCGCGCTCGACGAGGACGGCCTGGTCGCCACCCTCCGTACGCAGATCCAGGTCCTGGACCGGGC
The DNA here is from genome assembly GCF_026340105.1 of Streptomyces sp. NBC_01433. NCBI lineage: Bacteria > Bacillati > Actinomycetota > Actinomycetes > Kitasatosporales > Streptomycetaceae > Streptomyces > Streptomyces sp. NBC_01433. The sequence continues at coordinate 5,161,156 of NZ_JAPEPM010000001.1, forward strand.
CCACAGCGCCGCGGTCACCTTCGAGAGCGCGGGCGTGCGCGCCCTGCCCGCCGCCCACGAGGAAGCGCTGCTGCGGGTGTCCCAGGAAGCCCTGCACAACGCCCTGCGTCACTCCGGCGCCGGGCATGTCACCGTCACGCTGGCCCGGCACGGCTCGGCCACTCTGCTGCGGATCACCGATGACGGCAGCGGGTTCGACGTCACCGCGGTCCGTCGCGCGGGCCGCCATCTGGGCCTCGTCTCGATGCGCCACCGGGCTGGCAGCGTCGGCGGCAAGCTCACCGTTGAATCGGAGCCCGGCATGGGCACCACGATCGAGATGGAGGTGCCCGGTGGCTGACAAGATCATCAGGGTGCTGCTGGTCGACGACCACCAGGTGGTACGCCGCGGCCTGCGCACGTTTCTGGAGATCCAGGACGACATAGAGGTCGTCGGCGAGGCCGCCGACGGTGCCGAGGGAGTGGCCAGGACGGAGGAGCTCCGGCCCGATGTCGTACTGATGGACATCAAGATGCCCGGAACCGACGGCATAGAGGCCCTGCGCAAGCTCCGCGAGCTGGACAACCCCGCCAAGGTCCTCATCGTCACCAGCTTCACCGAGCAGCGCACGGTGGTCCCCGCCCTGCGCGCGGGCGCCTCCGGTTACGTGTACAAGGACGTCGACCCGGACGCCCTGGCCGGAGCCATCCGCTCCGTCCACGCGGGCCACGTCCTGCTCCAGCCGGAGGTCGCCGGGGCGCTTCTCGCCCAGGACGACGCGGGCAACGGCACGGGCCGGGGGAGCACCCTCACCGAACGGGAACGGGAAGTGCTGGGCCTCATCGCGGACGGCCGTTCCAACCGCGAGATCGCGCGGGCCCTGGTCCTCTCCGAGAAGACCGTCAAGACGCATGTGTCGAACATCCTGATGAAGCTGGATCTGGCGGACAGGACCCAGGCGGCTCTCTGGGCCGTCCGCCACGGGGCCGCAGGCTGAGCGGGCCCCCGAGCGGAACGGTCCGGTGCTGAGCGGGACCCAAGCGGAACGTTTCAGTCCGGGATGAGATTCATACTGTCGGGTGTATGTCACCCGAACGGCGCATCCTGGCGAAGCCCACGGCGTTCTCCAAGGCATGCTGCGGCGGCAGGCCGCGGCATTTCTAGGAGGATCCTGAAGTGAAGAACCTGAAGAAGGCCGCCGCCGTCACCATGGTCGCCGGTGGACTCATCGCCGCCGGTGCCGGTGCCGCCTCGGCCACCGGACACAGCGGCGCGGACGCCCACGGCACCGCCGCCCACTCCCCGGGCGTGGCCAGTGGCAACGTCGCCCAGGTCCCGGTGCACATCCCGGTGAACGTGGTCGGCAACACGGTCAACGTGATCGGCCTGCTCAACCCGGCCTTCGGCAACTTCGGCCTGAACCACTGACCGACCCCGGTCCCGGAAGCCGGGCGGCCCCACCGAGGGGCCGCCCGGCTGATCGAGCCCGGTTCGGCGATCGAGGACAAGGCGCCCCCGACGCTCCGGAGCAAGCGGCCGAGCGCCCTGCGGCGCACCCCCGCGAGCGCTGCCTCCGCCCGCTACCCCCGCCCCCGCTCCACGTCCTCCACATACGCGTTGTACGCCGCCACCTGCGCTCGCCGCGCCACCCGCTCCACCGGCCTGAGCGCCTCACCCCGGGCCGCGATCTCGGACGCGCTCACCGCACCCCCGTGCCCGTTCTCGTACGCCACCGAGACCAGCAGGCCGACCCGCTGGGCCAGCTCCAGTACCCGCACCGCCCGCGGCGGATAGCCGGGCGCCAGTACCTCGCGCCCCCGCTCCGCCCGCGCCCGGTACGCGTCCGCGGCCGCCTCCGCCACCGGCCCCGACCCGGCCACGTCCAGCCGCGACAGCACCGCCGTCGCATCCCGCAGCGCCTCCGCCAGCTCCCGCTCGGCCTCACTCAGCGACGGCACATCGGCCGGTGGCGCCTCCCGTACCGGCAGAACCCGCCACACCACCTCGACGTGCCGGTCCCCGGCGGGCCCCGCCTCACTCACCTCCGGCACCAGCCCGTACGGCGCACCGGACGTGACCACCGCCTCCTCGGCCTCCAGCGCCCGCGCGTTGAACTCCGGCGGCCCGCTCAGCCCCAGCGGATGCCCCGGCACCGGCAGGGCGACCCGGAATCCGGTCGCCCCCAGCCTCCGCAGCCGCCCGAGCGCCAGCGTGAGCCCGACCGGCCCCGCCTCACCCGGCAATCCCTCGACGCGATGCACCGCGTCCTCCCCGACGATCGCGAGGGCGGCGTCGTCCGGCGATACGAGTCCGGCCAAAAGCGCGTTTCCCCAGGCGGCCAACAGCCCTGAGCGTGGTTCCGAAAGCATGGGAACAGCCTAGGTAACGGACCTCGCGCCTGAAGCACTCTTGCGGTGGCGTAGGTTTTCCCTGGGAGCTGTGCCTACAGGCACGCGACGATCCGAGACTGCATGGGGAGACAACGCGCTCATGAGCGATGTACTGGAGCTGGTGGACGTATCCGTGGTCCGCGACGGACGCGCTCTGGTGGACGACGTCTCCTGGTCGGTCAAGGAGGGGGAGCGCTGGGTCATCCTCGGCCCGAACGGCGCCGGCAAGACCACCCTCCTCAACATCGCCTCCAGCTACCTCTTCCCGAGCACCGGCACCGCCAGGGTCCTCGGTGAGCAGCTGGGCGGCGTCGGCACCGACGTCTTCGAGCTGCGCCCCCGCATCGGTATCGCGGGCGTGGCCATGGCCGAGAAGCTGCCCCGGCGCCAGACCGTGCTGCAGACGGTGCTCACCGCCGCGTACGGCATGACCGCCACCTGGCACGAGAACTACGAGGCCGTCGACGAGGAGCGCGCCCGCGCCTTCCTCGACCGGCTCGGCATGACGGACTACCTGGAGCGCAAGTTCGGCACGCTCTCCGAGGGCGAGCGCAAGCGCACCCTGATCGCCCGCGCCATGATGACCGACCCCGAGCTGCTCCTGCTCGACGAGCCCGCCGCCGGGCTCGACCTCGGCGGCCGCGAGGACCTGGTCCGCCGCCTCGGCCGGCTCGCCCGTGATCCGTACGCCCCCTCCATGATCATGGTCACCCACCATGTCGAGGAGATCCCGCCCGGTTTCACCCATGTTCTGATGATCCGTCAGGGCAAGGTGCTCGCGCTCGGCCCCGTGGAGACCGAGCTCAGCTCCCGCAACCTCTCCCTCTGCTTCGGTCTGCCGCTCATCGTCGAGCACACCGGCGACCGCTACACGGCGCGCGGCCTGCCGCTCGGCTGAGCCCGCCCCCCCCGCCGCCCGCAACGCGCCGCCCGGCCGCTCATCCGCGCCGCCACGGTGCCCCGCTCGCCCCACCCGTCGTACCCCGGCCCCACGTTGGCCGTCCGGCGCCCTGTCGGTGCGGGACTCACGGTCCTACGATGACCATGTGGACATCGACGCGTGGGTGTGGTGGCTGATCGGCGCGGTGGGACTGGGCATCCCGCTCGTCCTGACCGCGATGCCCGAATTCGGGATGTTCGCCGTCGGAGCGGTGGCCGCCGCGATCGTGGCGGCTCTCGGCGGTGGCATCGTCGCCCAAGTACTGGTCTTCGTCGTGGTCTCGGTGGCGCTCATCGCCGTCGTGCGCCCGATCGCCGCCAGACATCGCGCGGGCCAGAGCCAATACGCCACCGGCATCGACGCGCTGAAAGGCCGTCAGGCCGTCGTACTGGAACGGGTCGACGCCGCCGGCGGCCGTATCAAGCTCGGGGGCGAGATCTGGTCGGCCCGCACCCTGGACAGCGACCAGAGCTTCGAACCCGGCCAGCAGGTCGATGTCGTGGACATCGACGGAGCAACGGCCGTGGTGATGTGAGCGAACCGTGCACGGGGCGGGCCACGGTCTGCCAGACTCGAAGTCGATCATGTCGATCATCATGAGAACCGTACGGTCGTGAGACCCCGGCACTCACGAGAGTTCGACCCCGATCATCGCGATCCGTCGGCAACCGAAGGGCACGAGACACACGATGCAACCGATCATCATCGTCCTGATCATTCTGGTGGTGCTCGTCTTCATCGCCCTGATCAAGACGATCCAGGTCATCCCGCAGGCCAGTGCGGCCATCGTGGAGCGGTTCGGCCGCTACACGCGCACCCTGAACGCGGGCCTGAACATCGTCGTCCCGTTCATCGACTCCATCCGGAACCGCATCGACCTGCGTGAACAGGTAGTGCCCTTCCCGCCGCAGCCGGTGATCACCCAGGACAACCTGGTCGTCAACATCGACACCGTCATCTACTACCAGGTGACCGACGCCCGCGCGGCGACCTACGAAGTCGCGAGCTACATCCAGGCGATCGAACAGCTCACCGTCACCACCCTGCGCAACATCATCGGTGGCATGGACCTGGAGCGGACCCTGACCTCCCGCGAGGAGATCAACGCGGCCCTCCGCGGAGTCCTCGACGAGGCCACCGGCAAGTGGGGCATCCGCGTCAACCGCGTCGAGCTCAAGGCGATCGAGCCGCCCACCTCCATCCAGGACTCGATGGAGAAGCAGATGCGCGCCGACCGGGACAAGCGCGCCGCGATCCTCACGGCCGAAGGCATCAGGCAGTCCCAGATCCTCACCGCGGAGGGCGAGAAGCAGTCCGCGATCCTGCGTGCCGAGGGCGAGTCGAAGGCAGCGGCGCTGCGTGCCGAGGGTGAGGCACAGGCCATCCGTACGGTCTTCGAGTCCATCCACGCCGGAGACCCGGACCAGAAGCTCCTCTCGTACCAGTACCTCCAGATGCTCCCGAAGATCGCCGAGGGCGACGCCAACAAGCTCTGGATCGTGCCCAGCGAGATCGGTGACGCCCTCAAGGGCCTCAGCGGAGCCTTCGGCAACCTCGGTGGCGGAGTCCCCGGCTTCGACACCACCAAGCAGCGCCGCGAGGAACCCCCGGTCGACTGACCGGAGTCAGCCCCGCTCAGGGCTGTCCCGCAATCCCTGGCGGGCGGGCGACGACAGCTCGGGCGCACGACGACAGCTACGGCACCTCGCGGTTGTTGGAACGCCCGAATACATCCATTATGCGGACATCCTTCTGCCTTGCGACGCACCGCATCCGACGCCGCGCGCTGATCCGCCAGGGATGACGGGACAGCCCTCAGCCCCGGACGAACCCGGCGTCGTGCATGATCAGTGAGGCCCCTCGACCTTCATGGCGGGGAGGCATCACTGACCATCGAAGGGGATGGCCTTGTCCATCTGGGAAATACTCGCGATCTTCGCGGCCGGTGTCGGCGCGGGCACGATCAACACGATCGTCGGCTCGGGCACATTGATCACCTTCCCCGTACTGCTCGCCACCGGCCTGCCGCCGGTCACCGCCACCGTCTCCAACGCCCTCGGCCTGATCCCCGGCTCCATCAGCGGAGCCATCGGCTACCGCAAGGAACTCGCCGGACAGCGCCGCCGCATCCTCAAGCTGAGCATCGGCGCGGTGATCGGCGGCCTCGCCGGTGCGACCCTCCTGCTGGCCCTGCCCTCCACGGCGTTCGAGACGATCGTGCCGATCCTGGTGGCGCTGGCCCTCGTCCTCGTCATCCTGCAGCCCCGCATCAGCAAAGCGGTCCAGCGCCGACGCGAGCGCACCGGCACACCGGCCCGTCCCGACGGCGGCCCGCTCCTGTTCACCGGCCTGATGCTCGCCAGCGTGTACGGCGGCTACTTCACCGCCGCCCAGGGGATCATCTACCTCTCCCTGATGGGCATGCTGCTCGACGACACCATGCAGCGGCTCAACGCCGTCAAGAACGTCCTGGCCGCAGTCGTCAACAGCATCGCCGCACTGTTCTTCCTCTTCGTCGCGGACTTCGACTGGACGGCCGTCCTGCTGATCGCGGTCGGCTCGGCCATCGGCGGGCAGATAGGGGCCAAGGTCGGCCGCCGCCTCAGCCCCACCGTGCTGCGCTGCCTGATCGTCGCGGTCGGCACCTCCGCCATCGTCCAGCTGCTGCTCCGCTGACACACGGAAGCCCGCCTCCCCACGGAGGCGGGCTTCCGGTACGGCAATGGGCGTACGCCGACTACGCCGCCGACCGGTCCAGCCACTCCGGCAGCGCCGAGCGGTCACCGGCCCCCATCGCCAGCAGCATCGCGTCGGCCGGCGAGGGCACGAACGGCTGCCGCAGCAGCGGCATCCCCGCCTGCTCGGGCGTGCGGGCCGCTTTGCGGTGGTTGTCCTCGGCACACGAGGCCACCGTGTTCAGCCAGGTGTCCTGACCGCCCTGGGCACGCGGCACCACATGGTCGACGGTGCTGGCCCGCCGCCCGCAGTACACGCACCGGTGCTGGTCGCGTATGAGCACGCCCCTTCTGGACCACGGGGCCTGTCTTCGGAACGGCACCCGTACGTACCGGCAGAGCCTGATCACCCGGGGCGCCGGAATATCCACGGCGGCACCACGCATACGGAGTCGGGGATGCGACTGCTCGACGACGGCCTTGTCCGTCAGGATCAGCACCACCGCACGGTTGAGAGTCACCGTCGACAGCGGCTCGAAGCTCGCGTTGAGAACCAGCGTGTCACGCATCCTGCCCACCTCCCGTGTGCCGCCCGCCCCCTGGCAGGCCCGGATCAACTCTGGCTGGGCGGGCCGCGATGGACAACGCAATAAAAAAATGCCCTGCTCTGATCTCTCCAAGACCAGGGCAGGGCAAACAACGGAAGAACTAATCGCCGGCGGGACCCGTGTACTCCCCGACCAGCTGAGCACGGCCGAGCGTGTGGAACCGCAGATTGAATCCGGCCACCGCGGGGGACACATCGCTGTCGATCCCGAGCTTCTCGCTGTCCACCGCGTACACGGTGAACACATAGCGGTGGTTCTCCCCGGCCGGGGGCGCGGCGCCGCCGAAGTCCTTCGACCCGTAGTCGTTACGGACCTGCACGGCACCCTGGGGCAGACCCTCGAACGTCCCGCTGCCCGCACCGGCCGGCAGCTCCGTGACGGTTGCGGGGATGTCGAACACCACCCAGTGCCAGAAGCCGCTGCCCGTCGGGGCGTCCGGGTCGAAACACGTCACGGCGAAGCTCCGGGTCCCCTCCGGGTGGCCCTCCCACCGCAGCTGCGGTGAAGTGTTCCCCGCCGCGAGCACCTGCGCGTCCGCCAGCACGGCTCCCGGCGCGAGATCCTCGCTCACCACGGTGAACGAGGGGACCTCGGGATGGAAGTCGTGCGGCAACGGCGCCCTCTTCGGCTCGGTCACGTCAGCACCTCTCCTGATCGGCTCTTCTGTTGTCGGCAGGTCTCCCCACCGACATTAGAGCCAGTTGCGCTGTCCGCCGACCTGGGCCAGCCACTCGTTGAGGTACGCCGCCCAGTCGGTCTGCTGGAAGTCGGTCAGCGAGACCTTGAACGCCCGGTACGAGTCGCTGCCCTCACTGAAGAGCCCCGGCTTCTTGTCCATCTCCAGAATGACGTCCATCTCGCGGTCGTCCGCGACGAACGTGAGCTCGACCTGGTTCAGCCCGCGGTACTGCTGCGGCGGGAAGAACTCGATCTCCTGGTAGAACGGCAGCCGCTGACGCGTGCCGCGGATGTGACCACGCTCCATGTCGGCGCTGCGGAAGCCGAAGCCCAGCTGCCCGAAGGCGTCCAGGATGGCCTGCTGCGCGGGCAGCGGGTGCACATTGATCGCGTCCAGGTCGCCGGAGTCCAGCGCGCGGGCGATCTCCAGCTCGGTCGTCACGCCGATGTTCATGCCGTGCAGCTGCCGGCCGCCGAACATGGTGACCGGCGTCTCCCACGGAATCTCCAGGCCGAACGGCACCACATGCACGGCACCGGCCTTCACCTCGAAGGCACCACCGAGACGCAGCTTGGTGAACTCGATGTTCTGCTTGGTCTCCTGGTCATTGCCCTCGACCTCGACCCGCGCCTGCAGACCGACGGAGAGCCCCTCGATCTGCTGGTCCACGGATCCGCCCTGGACCCGCACCTCACCCTGGACGACCCCGCCGGGGACGACGTTGACCTCGGTGAGCTCGGTCTCCACCGAAGCACCGCCGGCACCCATGCTCGCGAGCAGCCGCTTGAAGCCCATGTTTACTCCTTCTTGGTCCTGACCCCTACATACGCGCCACGACCGTAGCCGGTTCCCGAACGGGCCTTGCCAGTACCCTCGGAAGCCATGAACGAGGGCATGGACCGTACGCCGCTGACGCGGGAGTTTTTCGACCGATCCGTACTCGATGTCGCCCCCGACCTCCTGGGACGGACCCTCGTCCGCCGCACGGACGAGGGCCCCATCGAGCTGCGCCTCACCGAGGTGGAGGCGTACGCGGGCGAGATCGACCCCGGTTCCCACGCCTTCCGCGGCCGCACGGACCGCAACAGCGTGATGTTCGGTCCGCCGGGCCACACCTACGTCTACTTCACCTATGGGATGTGGCACTGCCTGAACCTGGTCTGCGGGCCGGCGGGCATGGCGAGCGGGGTGCTGCTCCGGGCCGGAGAGATCAGCGTCGGCACCGGCATGGCCCGCGCACGTCGTATCTCGGCCCGCAAGGACAGTGAACTGGCCAAAGGTCCGGCCCGTCTGGCCACCGCCCTCGATATCGACCGTGCGCTGAACGGGAGTGACATCGTCGCGGGCCACACCGCCCCGCTGTCCGTACTGCACGGCACCCCGCCCCCTCGCGACCAGGTACGCAGCGGTCCCCGCACCGGTGTGGGCGGCGACGGGGCCCACCAGCCCTGGCGCTTCTGGATCGACGGCGACCCCACGGTGAGCCCCTACCGGGCCCACGCACCCCGCCGCCGCGCAACTTGACGCCCTCCTGGCGGACGCCTAATGTAGTCCGAGCCGCTTGACACGGGCATCGCTGTCGGCACGGTCCATCGGATCGGGTCGAGCATCCCGAAGCGGCCAAACCACTACCTACGACTCAGCCCTGACGGGTGCGAATTCGGCGTGCCCGTAATTCGTCCGGACGGCTCGATTATGAGCCGCCCAGGGATTCGGCTAAAGTAGTGAACACGCCGAAAGGCAAAGGCCACTCCGCAGGCCATCGGAATCGAATTCGGACCGGAAACGGAACGAAAAAGAGTCTGGTAAAGTCGGACTCGCCGGAAAGGGAAACGCGAAAGCGAAGAACTGGAAAGCGAAAACTGCTCGGCCCGCTTCGGCCGGGAATCGGACACGAAAGAGTCTGATAGAGTCGGAAACGCAAGAACACGAAGGGAAGCGCCCGGAGGGCCCCGGTGAAACGGGACCGAAGGAAGCGTCCGTTCCTTGAGAACTCAACAGCGTGCCAAAAGTCAACGCCAGATATGTTGATGCCCCGGCCTGCTTCGGCAGGTTGGTGGTTCCTTTGAAAGTCCTACCGGGCCTTACGGTTCCGGTGGGCAATTACACAGCGAGGACGCTGTGAACGACTGGTCTTATTCCGACCGGTCGTTCCGCTCTCGTGATGTGTGTCCCGATTACGGGAAAACATTCACGGAGAGTTTGATCCTGGCTCAGGACGAACGCTGGCGGCGTGCTTAACACATGCAAGTCGAACGATGAAGCCCTTCGGGGTGGATTAGTGGCGAACGGGTGAGTAACACGTGGGCAATCTGCCCTTCACTCTGGGACAAGCCCTGGAAACGGGGTCTAATACCGGATAATACTTCTGCCTGCATGGGTGGGGGTTAAAAGCTCCGGCGGTGAAGGATGAGCCCGCGGCCTATCAGCTTGTTGGTGGGGTAATGGCCTACCAAGGCGACGACGGGTAGCCGGCCTGAGAGGGCGACCGGCCACACTGGGACTGAGACACGGCCCAGACTCCTACGGGAGGCAGCAGTGGGGAATATTGCACAATGGGCGAAAGCCTGATGCAGCGACGCCGCGTGAGGGATGACGGCCTTCGGGTTGTAAACCTCTTTCAGCAGGGAAGAAGCGAGAGTGACGGTACCTGCAGAAGAAGCGCCGGCTAACTACGTGCCAGCAGCCGCGGTAATACGTAGGGCGCAAGCGTTGTCCGGAATTATTGGGCGTAAAGAGCTCGTAGGCGGCTTGTCACGTCGGATGTGAAAGCCCGGGGCTTAACCCCGGGTCTGCATTCGATACGGGCTAGCTAGAGTGTGGTAGGGGAGATCGGAATTCCTGGTGTAGCGGTGAAATGCGCAGATATCAGGAGGAACACCGGTGGCGAAGGCGGATCTCTGGGCCATTACTGACGCTGAGGAGCGAAAGCGTGGGGAGCGAACAGGATTAGATACCCTGGTAGTCCACGCCGTAAACGTTGGGAACTAGGTGTTGGCGACATTCCACGTCGTCGGTGCCGCAGCTAACGCATTAAGTTCCCCGCCTGGGGAGTACGGCCGCAAGGCTAAAACTCAAAGGAATTGACGGGGGCCCGCACAAGCAGCGGAGCATGTGGCTTAATTCGACGCAACGCGAAGAACCTTACCAAGGCTTGACATATACCGGAAAGCATCAGAGATGGTGCCCCCCTTGTGGTCGGTATACAGGTGGTGCATGGCTGTCGTCAGCTCGTGTCGTGAGATGTTGGGTTAAGTCCCGCAACGAGCGCAACCCTTGTTCTGTGTTGCCAGCATGCCCTTCGGGGTGATGGGGACTCACAGGAGACTGCCGGGGTCAACTCGGAGGAAGGTGGGGACGACGTCAAGTCATCATGCCCCTTATGTCTTGGGCTGCACACGTGCTACAATGGCCGGTACAATGAGCTGCGATGCCGCGAGGCGGAGCGAATCTCAAAAAGCCGGTCTCAGTTCGGATTGGGGTCTGCAACTCGACCCCATGAAGTCGGAGTTGCTAGTAATCGCAGATCAGCATTGCTGCGGTGAATACGTTCCCGGGCCTTGTACACACCGCCCGTCACGTCACGAAAGTCGGTAACACCCGAAGCCGGTGGCCCAACCCCTTGTGGGAGGGAGCTGTCGAAGGTGGGACTGGCGATTGGGACGAAGTCGTAACAAGGTAGCCGTACCGGAAGGTGCGGCTGGATCACCTCCTTTCTAAGGAGCATCTAGATTCCGCAAGGAATCCAGAGCCACTACGTCGACAAATGTTCGACGGTGGTCAGCTCATGGGTGGAACGTTGACTATTCAGTACCTGGTGGTTCACACCGGGACGTAAGTACTGCTCCTCGGAGCGTGGAAAACGAACCGGATGAATTCTGGGTACTGGGCACGCTGTTGGGTGTCTGAAGGTATGGCCGTAAGGCTGCCTTCAACACCGGCCCCAGTGAACTCGTCGAATATGACGGGGTGATGGGTGGCTGGTCGTTGCTTGAGAACTGCACAGTGGACGCGAGCATCTGTGGCCAAGTTTTTAAGGGCGCACGGTGGATGCCTTGGCACCAGGAACCGATGAAGGACGTGGGAGGCCACGATAGTCCCCGGGGAGCTGTCAACCAAGCTTTGATCCGGGGGTTTCCGAATGGGGAAACCCGGCAGCCGTCATGGGCTGTCACCCGCTGCTGAACACATAGGCAGTGTGGAGGGAACGAGGGGAAGTGAAACATCTCAGTACCCTCAGGAAGAGAAAACAACCGTGATTCCGGGAGTAGTGGCGAGCGAAACTGGATGAGGCCAAACCGTATGCGTGTGATACCCGGCAGGGGTTGCGCATTCGGGGTTGTGGGATCTCTTTTTCATGGTCTGCCGGCTGTGAGACGAGTCAGAAACCGTTGATGTAGGCGAAGGACATGCGAAAGGTCCGGCGTAGAGGGTAAGACCCCCGTAGCTGAAACATTAACGGCTCGTTTAAGAGACACCCAAGTAGCACGGGGCCCGAGAAATCCCGTGTGAATCTGGCGGGACCACCCGCTAAGCCTAAATATTCCCTGGTGACCGATAGCGGATAGTACCGTGAGGGAATGGTGAAAAGTACCGCGGGAGCGGAGTGAAATAGTACCTGAAACCGTGTGCCTACAAGCCGTGGGAGCGTCGCTGGCAGCACTTGTGCTGTCAGTCGTGACTGCGTGCCTTTTGAAGAATGAGCCTGCGAGTTTGCGGTGTGTTGCGAGGTTAACCCGTGTGGGGAAGCCGTAGCGAAAGCGAGTCCGAATAGGGCGGTTTAGTAGCGCGCTCAAGACCCGAAGCGGAGTGATCTAGCCATGGGCAGGTTGAAGCGGAGGTAAGACTTCGTGGAGGACCGAACCCACCAGGGTTGAAAACCTGGGGGATGACCTGTGGTTAGGGGTGAAAGGCCAATCAAACTCCGTGATAGCTGGTTCTCCCCGAAATGCATTTAGGTGCAGCGTCGTGTGTTTCTTGCCGGAGGTAGAGCACTGGATAGGCGATGGGCCCTACCGGGTTACTGACCTTAGCCAAACTCCGAATGCCGGTAAGTGAGAGCACGGCAGTGAGACTGTGGGGGATAAGCTCCATGGTCGAGAGGGAAACAGCCCAGAGCATCGACTAAGGCCCCTAAGCGTACGCTAAGTGGGAAAGGATGTGGAGTCGCAGAGACAACCAGGAGGTTGGCTTAGAAGCAGCCACCCTTGAAAGAGTGCGTAATAGCTCACTGGTCAAGTGATTCCGCGCCGACAATGTAGCGGGGCTCAAGCGTACCGCCGAAGTCGTGTCATTCCAGCACATACCCCCAACGGGGGCTGGGATGGGTAGGGGAGCGTCGTGTGCCGGGTGAAGCAGCCGCGGAAGCGAGTTGTGGACGGTTCACGAGTGAGAATGCAGGCATGAGTAGCGATACACACGTGAGAAACGTGTGCGCCGATTGACTAAGGGTTCCTGGGTCAAGCTGATCTGCCCAGGGTAAGTCGGGACCTAAGGCGAGGCCGACAGGCGTAGTCGATGGACAACCGGTTGATATTCCGGTACCCGCTTTGAAACGCCCAGTACTGAATCAGGCGATGCTAAGTCCGTGAAGCCGGCCCGATCTCTTCGGAGTTGAGGGTAGTGGTGGAGCCGATGAACCAGACTTGTAGTAGGTAAGCGATGGGGTGACGCAGGAAGGTAGTCCAGCCCGGGCGGTGGTAGTCCCGGGGTAAGGGTGTAGCCCGTGTGGTAGGTAAATCCGTCACACATATAAGGGTGAGACCTGATGCCGAGCCGATTGTGGTGAAGTGGATGATCCTATGCTGTCGAGAAAAGCCTCTAGCGAGTTTCATGGCGGCCCGTACCCTAAACCGACTCAGGTAGTCAGGTAGAGAATACCGAGGCGTTCGGGTGAACTATGGTTAAGGAACTCGGCAAAATGCCCCCGTAACTTCGGGAGAAGGGGGCCATCACCGGTGAGGGAACTTGCTTCCTGAGCTGGGGGTGGCCGCAGAGACCAGCGAGAAGCGACTGTTTACTAAAAACACAGGTCCGTGCGAAGCCGTAAGGCGATGTATACGGACTGACGCCTGCCCGGTGCTGGAACGTTAAGGGGACCGGTTAGTGCACTTTCGGGTGTGCGAAGCTGAGAACTTAAGCGCCAGTAAACGGCGGTGGTAACTATAACCATCCTAAGGTAGCGAAATTCCTTGTCGGGTAAGTTCCGACCTGCACGAATGGCGTAACGACTTCTCGACTGTCTCAACCATAGGCCCGGTGAAATTGCACTACGAGTAAAGATGCTCGTTTCGCGCAGCAGGACGGAAAGACCCCGGGACCTTTACTATAGTTTGATATTGGTGTTCGGTTCGGCTTGTGTAGGATAGGTGGGAGACTTTGAAGCGGCCACGCCAGTGGTTGTGGAGTCGTCGTTGAAATACCACTCTGGTCGTGCTGGATGTCTAACCTGGGTCCGTGATCCGGATCAGGGACAGTGTCTGATGGGTAGTTTAACTGGGGCGGTTGCCTCCTAAAGAGTAACGGAGGCGCCCAAAGGTTCCCTCAGCCTGGTTGGCAATCAGGTGTTGAGTGTAAGTGCACAAGGGAGCTTGACTGTGAGACCGACGGGTCGAGCAGGGACGAAAGTCGGGACTAGTGATCCGGCAGTGGCTTGTGGAAGCGCTGTCGCTCAACGGATAAAAGGTACCCCGGGGATAACAGGCTGATCTTCCCCAAGAGTCCATATCGACGGGATGGTTTGGCACCTCGATGTCGGCTCGTCGCATCCTGGGGCTGGAGTCGGTCCCAAGGGTTGGGCTGTTCGCCCATTAAAGCGGTACGCGAGCTGGGTTTAGAACGTCGTGAGACAGTTCGGTCCCTATCCGCTGTGCGCGTAGGAATATTGAGAAGGGCTGTCCCTAGTACGAGAGGACCGGGACGGACGAACCTCTGGTGTGCCAGTTGTCCTGCCAAGGGCATGGCTGGTTGGCTACGTTCGGAAAGGATAACCGCTGAAAGCATCTAAGCGGGAAGCCTGCTTCGAGATGAGTATTCCCACCCTCTTGAGGGGTTAAGGCTCCCAGTAGACGACTGGGTTGATAGGCCAGATGTGGAAGCCCGGTAACGGGTGGAGCTGACTGGTACTAATAGGCCGAGGGCTTGTCCTCAGTTGCTCGCGTCCACTGTGTTGTTCCCGGGTTGCGAACAGTCGCACCGGTTGAACAGCTTCACTACTTAATTGAAAAGTGTGCTTGTTCGCTAGAACCCGATAGGGTTTCGGTGGTCATTGCGTTAGGGAAACGCCCGGTTACATTCCGAACCCGGAAGCTAAGCCTTTCAGCGCCGATGGTACTGCAGGGGGGACCCTGTGGGAGAGTAGGACGCCGCCGAACAATCTTTCAAGGACCCTTGGTCCCAGCGTTCACGCTGGGACCAAGGGTCCTTTTTTGCTTTTCTTCGAAGCGCGTCGGATCGTCGACTGCGCGAGAATGTCTGTGGTACCCGAAGACAGGAGTCACACCCATGTCCACCAACTCTCCCGACGATCGTCCGGAGCGCGAGCCGCGTCGCCGGGACGGCGGTGACAGGGGCGGCTTCCGCGGTGGTCGTGACGACCGGTCCGGTTCCGGTGCGCCTCGACGTGACAACGACCGTGGCGGTTTCCGCCGTGACGACAGCCGGCCTTCGGGCGGCGGCGGTACCGGTGGTGGTTTCCGTCGCGATGACAACCGTGGTGGCGGTTCCGGTGGTTCCGGTGGTGGTTTCCGTCGCGATGACAACCGTGGTGGCGGTTCCGGTGGTTCCGGTGGTGGTTTCCGTCGTGACGACAACCGTGGCGGTGGCTCTGGTGGTTCCGGTGGTGGTTTCCGTCGTGACGACAATCGCGGTGGCGGGTCGAGCGGTGGTTTCCGCCGTGACGACAACCGTGGTGGCGGTTCCGGTGGTGGTTTCCGTCGTGATGACAACCGTGCGCCGCGTCGTGATGACGACCGTGGTGGGCGTCCCAGTGGTGGTTTCGAGCGTCGTGATGATCGGCCGCGTGGGCCGCGTCGTGATGACGACCGCCCCTCCGGTGGCGGCGGTTTCCGTCGTGATGACAACCGTGGCGGTGGCTCCGGCGGTGGCTTCCGTCGTGACGACAACCGTGGGCCGCAGCGCGACGACCGTGGTGGTGCCTCGGGCGGTGGGTTCCGTCGCGATGACAACCGTGGTGGTAGCTCCGGCGGTGGCTTCCGTCGTGACGACAACCGTGGGCCGCAGCGCGACGACCGTGGTGGTGCCTCGGGCGGTGGGTTCCGTCGCGATGACAACCGTGGTGGTAGCTCCGGCGGTGGCTTCCGTCGTGACGACAACCGTGGGCCGCAGCGCGACGACCGTGGCGGGCGTCCGAGCGGCGGTTTCGAGCGTCGTGATGATCGGCCGCGTGGGCCGCGTCGTGATGACGACCGCCCCTCCGGCGGCGGCTTCCGCCGCGACGACAACCGCGGCGGTAGCTCCGGTGGCGGTGGGTTCCGCCGTGACGACAGCCGCGGGCCGCGTCGCGACGACGACCGTGGTGGGTACCGCGGTGGGCAGCAGCGCGACGACCGTGGTGGGCGTCCGAGCGGTGGTTTCGAGCGTCGTGATGACCGGCCGCGTGGGCCGCGTCGTGATGACGACCGCCCCTCCGGTGGCGGCGGTTTCCGTCGTGACGACAACCGTGGTGGTGCTTCCGGCGGTTCCGGTGGTGGTTTCCGTCGTGACGACAACCGTGGCGGTAGCGCCGGTGGCGGTTTCCGTCGCGACGACAGCCGACCGCCGCGTCGTGATGACGACCGTGGTGGGCGTCCCAGTGGTGGTTTCGAGCGTCGTGATGACCGGCCGCGTGGGCCGCGTCGTGATGACGACCGCCCCTCCGGCGGCGGCTTCCGCCGCGACGACAACCGTGGCGGTAGCTCCGGTGGTGGCTTCCGTCGCGATGACAGCCGTGGGCCGCGTCGCGACGACGACCGTGGTGGGTACCGCGGTGGGCAGCAGCGCGACGACCGTGGCGGCCGTCCGAGCGGCGGTTTCGAGCGTCGTGACGACCGGGACCGTGACCGCGAGCCGATCAAGCGACTTCCGATTCCCGATGACGTCACCGGCGACGAGATCGACAAGGATGTGCGGCAGGAGCTGATGAGCCTGCCGAAGACCCTTGCCGAGGATGTCGCGCGCAACCTCGTCATGGTGGCCCGGCTGATCGATGAGGACCCTGAGCAGGCGTACGCGTACGCGCGTATCGCGCTGCGGCTGGCCTCGCGGGTCGCGGCCGTGCGTGAGGCGGCCGGCTTCGCGGCCTACGCGACGCAGAAGTACGCCGAGGCGTTGGCGGAGTTCCGGGCCTCGCGGCGGATGACCGGGTCCGTGGACCTGTGGCCCGTCATGGCCGACTGCGAGCGTGGACTGGGGCGGCCGGAGCGGGCCATGGCCATGGCCGGTGAGCCCGAGGTGCAGAAGCTGGACAAGGCCGGGCAGGTCGAGATGCGTCTGGTCGCGGCCGGCGCGCGCCGGGACATGGGGCAGATCGACGCCGCCATCGTCACGCTGCAGAGCCCCGAACTCGCCTCCAGCTCCGTTCAGCCCTGGACGCCGCGTCTGCGCTATGCGTACGCGGACGCCCTGCTGGAAGCGGGTCGCGAGGACGAGGCGCGTGAGTGGTTCGCGAAGGCGCTGGAGGCCGACAAGGACGGTTCGACCGACGCGTCGGACCGGCTCGCCGAGCTCGACGGTGTGGAGTTCGTGGACGTCGAGGACGATGCCGAGGAAGACGTCGAGGTTGTTGAGACCTTGGACGACGACGATGACGACGATGACGACGAGGCGGAAGGTCCCGCCAAGGCGTAAGCAGTGACGAAAAGGGCGGCACTCCTTCCGGAGTGCCGCCCTTTTCTGTTCCCGGGGTTCCTCAGTCCACGCCGAGGCTGCGCAGGACCAGGCCCGTGGCCGGCTTGGGGCCGAAGGATGTCGATTTGCGGGGCATGGTGACGCCCTGCCTGGCCAGGTCCCGGACGACCTCCTCGCGTACCGGATACATCAGCACCGCCGTGGCGCCGAGCCGCTCGGCCTGCTCGACGGCTGCCGCGGTGTCGTGGATGTACGCGATGTGTTCGGGGGCGTCGGGGATTCGCCAGACGTGGTCCAGCAGCGTGGAGTGGAGGACCGTCGCGTCCAGGGTGCGCCAGGCCGGTGGGCGGTCCGTCGGGACCGTACGGGCGAGGAGGGCCGGGTCCGGGCGGTCCACCAGGTGGAAGCCGCCGTCGCCCGCGAGAAGGAACGCGTTGCCTTCGGCCGCCGCCTCGGCCAGGGCG
Organism: Streptomyces sp. NBC_01433; assembly: GCF_026340105.1. NCBI lineage: Bacteria > Bacillati > Actinomycetota > Actinomycetes > Kitasatosporales > Streptomycetaceae > Streptomyces > Streptomyces sp. NBC_01433. Next base: position 5,178,738 of record NZ_JAPEPM010000001.1, read on the forward strand.
TCGAGGGCGTGAGTCAGCGGTCCGTCGACCTCCCTGACGCGGAAGAGGCCCGTGAGGGCGGCGATCGCCTCGGAGACCGGGAGCCCGCGCAGCAGCCGGTGGATGGCGCGGACCTGGAGCGGGTAGCGGGCCGTGTCGACGAGGAGGACCAGGCCGAAGTCCCACGGGCCGGGCGCGGCCTGTTCCCGCTGGAGCCGGAGGTAGGTGGCCCAGCGGTGGTGGCCGTCGGCGATCAGCGCCTGCTGCCGGGAGAGGTCGGCCTCGATCTCGGCCCGTTCGGCGGGGTCGGTGACGGCCCAGAGCCGATGGCTGAAGCCGTCCTCCGTCGTGGTGGCCAGCAGGGGCGGGCGCTCCGCCATGCGCTCGATGACAGCGGTCGTTCCGGTCGGGGTTCCGTCGCCGCGGTAGGTGAGCAGCAGCGGTTCCAGATGGGCCCGCATCGTCCGCATCAGGTCGGCGCGGTCCTCGACGACGTGTTCCATGACGTCTTCGTGCGGGAGGACGATGCCGTCGTCCGCGGGGGAGAGCGCGAGTGCGCCGATCACCCCGCGTTGCAGGATCTCGCTGTTGCGCTGTTCGTAGACGTAGAGAGCCGGTGCGGGGTCCGGGGCGAGTACGCCCTCGGCCAGCCAGCGGTCGAGGGTCTCGGCGGCCTGCTGGTGGCGGGCTTCGGCGGTGTCCGCCTGCGGCAGGATCAGCCGGACGATGTTGTGCGGGTCCGCGGATTCCAGGTGGTTCAGTCCGTCGGGCCTGACGACGACGTCGTACGGGGGCGAGGTCACCGCGGCGAGGCTGCCGACCCGCTCGGGGACGTAACGCAGTCCGCGGAACGGGATCAGCCGCAGCCCCTGCTCGACGGGACCTGATGTGTTCATTTCTGCATCGTATGTGTGCCCCGGGGATGCGCGATGATCGGGGGAGAGGCATGGAACGAGGAGCGAGGACATATGAGTGATCAGCAGTACGCGTCGCGGCCGCGCGGGAGCGGCACGGCGCTGAGCGAGGCGTACGACACGGCCCTGCTCGACCTGGACGGGGTGGTGTACGCGGGCGGGGTGGCGATCGTTCACGCCGTCGAGTCACTGGGCACCGCGCGGGACGGCGGCATGCATCTCGCGTACGTGACCAACAACGCGCTGCGGACACCGGACGCCGTGGCGGAGCACCTGACCGAGCTGGGGGTTCCTGCCGAGCCCGCCGATGTGATCACCTCGGCGCAGGCGGTGGCCCGGCTGATGTCCGATCAGCTGCCGTCCGGGGCCCGGGTGTTGGTGATCGGCGGCGAAGGGCTGCGGGTCGCGTTGCGCGAACGCGGTCTGGTGCCGGTGGAGTCGGCGGACGACGAGCCGGTGGCGGTGGCCCAGGGGTACGGCGGGCCGGACATGGCCTGGGGACGTTTCGCCGAGGCGAGCTATGCGATCGCTCGGGGGGTGCCGTGGTTCGCGTCCAATACCGATCTGACGATTCCGAGTGCCCGCGGTATCGCACCGGGCAATGGTGCGGCGGTGGAGGTGGTACGGATCGCCACCGGTGCCGAGCCCCAGGTCGCCGGCAAGCCGTTGCCGCCGATGCACCGGGAGACCGTGCTGCGGACCGGGGCCGAGCGGCCGCTGGTGGTCGGGGACCGGCTGGACACGGACATCGAAGGGGCGTTCAACGGGGGAGTGGACTCGCTGCTGGTCCTGACCGGGGTGACCGACGCGGCGCAGCTGCTGGCCGCCGAGCCGCGGCACCGGCCGACCTATGTGGACCGTGATCTGCGGGGGCTGTTGACCGGGCAGCCCGAGGTGACCGTGGCCGGTGACGCGTTCCGCTGCGGTGACTGGACGGCACTCGTGCGCGGGGAGGCTCTGCTACTGGAGGGCGACGGGGACGTACTCGACGGGCTGCGGGCTCTGTGCGGGGCCGCGTGGACGCAGGCCGGCGGGGGCTCGTGCGGGCTGGATGCCGCGAAGGCGATCGCCAGGCTAGGGCTGTAGGGCGGCAGGAACGCCGATCCGGTCTGTGGTGGCGCGGTGAGGAGAGCCGGACCGGCGGCTTCAAATGGAGGGTAGGCTAACCTAACTTTGCGGTGGCCGGTGCCGGTGGGCTGCGTACTCCAGGGTTCCTGTCCGCCCCTCGGCTCTTCTGCGCGGCCCGCGCTCGCCGCACACCGCGCATACCCACCCATCAACTCGGGGAGCAGGACCATGCAGCGCCTCACCGCGGACTCGGTGACCCTTGGCTACGACCAGAGGATCATCACCGAGAACCTCTCGGTAGCGATTCCCGACAACTCCTTCACGGTGATCGTCGGGCCCAACGCCTGTGGCAAGTCGACCCTGTTGCGCGCGCTCGCCCGGATGCTGAAGCCGAAGGCCGGGCAGGTGCTCCTCGATGGGCAGGCCATCCACCGGATGCCCGCGAAGAAGGTCGCCAGGACGCTGGGGCTGCTTCCCCAGACGTCCATAGCCCCGGACGGCATCACCGTCGCGGACCTCGTCGCCCGTGGCCGCTACCCGCACCAGGGGCTGCTGCGTCAGTGGACGCCGGAGGACGAACGCGTCGTCGCCGAGTCGATGGCGTCGACCGGCGTGGGCGAGCTCTCCGATCGCTATGTCGATGAATTGTCCGGCGGTCAGCGCCAGCGGGTCTGGATCGCCATGGCGCTCGCGCAGCAGACCCCGCTGCTCCTGCTCGACGAGCCGACGACGTATCTCGACATCCAGCACCAGATCGATGTGCTCGACCTCTGCGCGGAGCTGCACGAGGACCGGGGGCGCACGCTGGTGGCCGTGCTGCACGATCTGAACCACGCCGCGCGGTACGCCACGCATCTCATCGCGATGCGGGACGGCGAGATCATCGCCGAGGGTGCGCCGTCGGACATCGTCACGGCCGAACTGGTCGAGCGGGTGTTCGGGATGCGGTGTCAGGTGATCGACGATCCGGAGACGGGCACGCCGTTGGTGGTCCCGGCCTCGCGCAGGGCACGGCGCGTGGCAGCCGGGCCGGGTGCGGCAGCCGGGGCGGGTACGGCAACCTCGGGCCCGCTTGAGCCGGACCGTTTCGTCACAGCAGTGATCTGAGCTTCAGCAGGTCCCGGAAGCCCGCTTCCAGGCGGACGCGGCCCGATCCCCATGCCTTGGCGAAGTTCAGGTGTCCGTCCACCATCGCCACCAGGTCGTCGCCGGTCATCGCGAGCCTGATCTCGGCCTTCTCCCGGGGCGGGCCCTCGACCGTGTCGAGCACCCGGATCCGGCCATCGGTCAGCCGGCCGGTGAACGTCACATCGAGGTCCTTGATGTGACAGCTCAGCGAGCGGTCCAGGGCAGCGGCGCCGCGCACGTCGCCGTCGGCTCCTGCGATGTTCTCGGAAAGTCTGTCGAGTGCGCTGCGGCACTCCGTCATGGTCGCCATCGCGATCGACGGTACACCGGCCCGTCGAGGTAGCGTTTCGGCATGAGCGACTGGATGCCGGGGCCGGAGACGGCGCCCGTGAGTACGTCCGCGAGTACGCCCGGGGAAACGGCCCAGGCCGACGCGGCCGTCGCCGCGCCCTCCTTCGAGCCCGCGGACCCCGCGCCCCTCGGCGTCGGACGCACCCCCACCGGGAGCGCCGATATCGATGCCCAGCTGGAGCGTCTGGCCGACGCGGACCACCTTCCGGCGGACGGACACATCGACGTGTACGAGGATGTACACCGTGGGCTGCGCGATGCGCTGACCTCGTTGGACACCCGTCCGGCACCCGCACCCGGGCCCGAGTCCATGCCCTCGTACAACAACAGGAGCTGAACCGAACGTGGCAGGAGTGGCACGTCGCCGCCTCGACGCCGAGCTGGTACGCCGCAAGCTCGCCCGCTCTCGTGAGCACGCGAGCCAGTTGATCGCCGCGGGGCGGGTGACCGTCGGTGGCAACACCGCGACCAAACCCGCCACCCAGGTCGAGACCAGTGCCGCGGTCGTCGTCACCAAGGACGACAGCGACCCCGAGTACGTCTCGCGCGGCGGGCACAAGCTCGCGGGCGCCCTCGCCGCCTTCGTCCCCCTCGGGCTGAACGTCGAGGGGCGGCGGGCACTGGACGCCGGGGCGTCGACCGGAGGCTTCACCGACGTACTGCTGCGGGCCGGTGCCGCACAGGTCGTCGCCGTCGATGTCGGCTACGGGCAGCTGGCCTGGTCGCTCCAGTCCGATGAACGCGTCATCGTCAAGGACCGTACCAACGTACGGGAGTTGACCCTGGAGGCGATCGACGGGCAGGCGGTGGACCTGGTGGTCGGTGACCTGTCGTTCATCCCGCTGGGGCTTGTGCTGCCTGCCCTCGCGCGCTGCGCGGCGCCCGACGCGGACCTGGTCCTCATGGTCAAGCCGCAGTTCGAGGTGGGCAAGGAGCGGCTCGGCAGCGGCGGGGTGGTGCGCAGCCCGGAGCTGAGGGCCGAGGCGGTACGGGAAGTCGCGCGCCGGGCCTGGGGACTGGGCCTGGGCGTCCGGGGCGTGACGGCCAGCCCGTTGCCCGGACCGTCGGGGAATGTCGAGTACTTTCTGTGGCTGCGGGCCGGTGCACCTGAGCTGGATCCCGCGGATGTCGACCGTGCAGTGGCGGAGGGGCCTCGTTGACGACGAATGCGGCACGAACAGTCTTTCTTTTGGCGCACACCGGCCGGCCGGCCGCGATCCGGAGCGCGGAACTCGTCGTGCAGGGGCTGCTGCGCAACGGCCTCGGCGTGCGGGTCCTGGCGACCGAGGCGGCCGATCTGCCGCTGCCGCCGTCCGTGGAGACGGTCACGGACACCACACCGGCGGCCGTGGACGGCTGCGAGCTGCTGATCGTCCTCGGCGGGGACGGGACCCTGCTGCGCGGCGCGGAATTCTCCCGGGCCTCCGGCGTACCGATGCTGGGGGTCAACCTCGGCCGGGTCGGCTTCCTCGCCGAGGCCGAGCGGGACGACCTCGACAAGGTGGTCGACCGGGTCGTCACCCGCGCGTACCAGGTCGAGGAACGGATGACGCTCGATGTGCTCGTGCACAGCAACGGTGACATCGTGCACACCGACTGGGCGCTCAACGAGGCGGCCGTGCAGAAGGTGTCGCCCGAACGGATGCTGGAGGTCGTGCTGGAGATCGACGGCCGGCCGGTGACCGGGTTCGGCTGCGACGGGATCGTCTGCGCGACCCCGACCGGTTCGACGGCGTACGCCTTCTCGGCGGGCGGGCCCGTCGTCTGGCCCGAGGTCGAGGCGCTCCTGATGGTGCCGATCAGCGCCCACGCGCTCTTCGCCAAGCCGCTGGTGACCTCGCCGAACTCGGTTCTCGCCGTCGAGGTCCAGCCGCACACCCCGCACGGGGTGCTCTGGTGCGACGGCCGCAGGACCGTCGAGCTTCCGGCGGGCGCACGGGTCGAGGTGCGGCGTGGCGCGGTGCCCGTACGGCTGGCCAGGCTGCACCAGGCCTCGTTCACGGACCGGCTGGTGGCGAAGTTCGCGCTGCCGGTCTCGGGCTGGCGGGGCGCGCCCAACTGATGCTCCGGCGGTCCGTCGCGGGGGGCCCTCAGGTGCCCGGGAGAGTGAATTGACGACCGGGGGCCGTCACACACCGGCTCGCGGACCTCGTAAGGTCATGTCCGTGTTGGAGGAGATGCGGATACGGTCGCTCGGAGTCATCGACGACGCGGTGGTGGAGCTGTCACCCGGCTTCACCGCGGTGACGGGCGAGACCGGAGCGGGCAAGACCATGGTCGTCACCAGTCTCGGGCTGCTGCTCGGCGGGCGCGCCGACCCTGCCCTGGTGCGGATCGGTGCCAAGGCGGCGGTCGTCGAGGGGCGGATCACCGTCTCCGAGGGCGACGCGGCCGCGCTGCGCGCCGAGGAGGCCGGTGCGGAACTCGACGACGGCGCGCTGCTGATCAGCCGTACCGTTTCGGCGGAGGGGCGCTCCCGGGCGCACCTCGGAGGCAGATCCGTGCCCGTGGGGGTGCTGGCCGAGCTCGCCGACGAACTTGTCGCCGTGCACGGTCAGACCGACCAGCAGGGACTGCTCAAGCCCGCGCGGCAGCGGCAGGCCCTGGACCGGTACGCGGGCGGCGGCGTCGATGTCCCGCACGCCAAGTACGCGGCGGCCTACCGGCGGCTGCGGGGCGTCGTCACGGAGCTCGACGAGCTGACCACCCGTGCCCGGGAACGGGCCCAGGAAGCGGATCTGCTGCGTTTCGGCCTCAATGAGGTCGCCGGGGTCGAACCGCTGGCCGGGGAGGACACCGAACTGGCGGCCGAGGCCGAACGGCTCGGTCACGCGGAGGCCCTCGCCTCCGCCGCGGCCCTCGCGCACACCGCGCTCGTGGGCGATCCCGAGGACCCGGAGGGCATCGACGCCACGACCGTGGTCGCGGCCGCCGGCCGGTCCCTGGACGCGGTGCGGGCCCACGACCCTGTACTGGCCGCGCTGGCGGACCGGATCGGTGAGATCTCCATCCTGCTCGCCGACGTGGGCGGGGAGCTGTCCGGGTACGCGGATCAGCTGGACGCCGATCCGCTGCGGCTCGCCGCGGTCGAGGAGCGGCGGGCCGCCCTCACCACGCTGACGCGTAAGTACGGCGCGGACATCGGCGCCGTGCTGGCCTGGGCCGAGGAGGGCGCGGGCCGACTCACCGAGTTGGAGGGCGACGACGAACGGATCGGCGAGCTGACGGCGGAGCGGGACGCGTTGCGCGCCGAACTTTCCGGACTCGGGCAGGCGTTGACCGACGCCCGTACGGAGGCGGCGGCGCGCTTCGCGGAGGCGGTGACCGAGGAGCTGGCCTCCCTCGCGATGCCGCACGCGCGGGTCTCGTTCGCCGTCCGGCAGACCGAGGCGCCGGACGAGGCCTCCGGCATCGACATCGCGGGGCGGAGCGTCGTCTACGGCCCGTCCGGTGCCGACGAGGTCGAACTGCTGCTGGCCCCGCACCCCGGGGCCCCGCCCCGGCCGATCGCCAAGGGTGCCTCGGGTGGTGAGCTGTCCCGGGTGATGCTCGCCGTCGAGGTGGTCTTCGCGGGCTCCGCCCCCGTACCGACGTACCTCTTCGACGAGGTCGACGCGGGCGTCGGCGGCAAGGCGGCGGTCGAGGTCGGCCGCCGTCTGGCCAAGCTCGCCAAGTCGGCCCAGGTGGTGGTGGTGACGCACCTGCCGCAGGTGGCGGCCTTCGCGGACCGGCAGCTGCTGGTCGAGAAGACGGTGGACGGTTCGGTGACCAGGAGCGGTGTCACGGTCCTGGAGGGTGAGGACCGGGTGCGGGAGCTGTCCCGGATGCTGGCCGGCCAGGAGGACTCCGAGACGGCACGGGCACACGCCGAGGAACTGCTGGCCACGGCACGGGCGGACGGATAACGGATAAGGGACGGCTGCTGTACGGGGGCGGCACCTGCGGCACCGGGTGGCCCCGGACCCCGGTGCGGGACTGGCCCCGGACCGGTGCGGACCGGCCCCGTACCCGCCTCGAACCGGCCTCGTACTGGCCCCGTACCCGCCCCCGGCCCCCAGGGGCGGTCCGGGGGCGCTGTCGGCTCGTCCCTGTACCCGTGGGCGCCGGGCGCGCTCTCTTCGTGCTCCGGGCGTGCGCTCAGGAGCATGGTCCGTACCAGGGGGCGGCAACTTCACGCCAGGCGTTTCACTCGTACGAGTGGTGCGGTGCGCCCGGTTGTCGATGAGGGTGCCGCAGCAACGTTCCTGCGGTCCCGGAACGTGCGTACGGACTGGCATCCTTGGCGCTGTATCCACCGCCGACTCGGGAGCCCCGGGAGCCATTCAACGTGTCACATCTGCGTACGGTCCAAGTCCTGGGCGGCGGCAGTGCGGGCAGCAGCGCGCACGTCGGTTCGCTGGCCGCGGGACTGATCGCCAGGGGAGTGCAGGTGACCGTCTGCGCCCCGGCCGCAGTGGACCGCGTCTACGACTTCCCGGCGACGGGGGCCCACTTCGCCCCGGTGCCCCGGCGCAGCGATCCGGCCGCCGTCGCCGCGCTGCGCGCCGCCTGCGCGGGCGCGGACGTCGTGCACGCCCATGGGCTGCACGCGGCCGTGCGTACCGCTCTCGCCCTCAGCGGCCGTACGGTTCCGCTGGTCATGACCTGGCACACCCGCGTCCATGCCGAAGGTGCCCGTCGGCGGGTGCTGCATCTGCTGGAGCGAAGGGCGGCGCGGGCGGCGGACGTTGTGCTCGCCCCGTCGTCGGATCTGGTGGACCGGGCGCGCGGCCGAGGGGCGCGCGATGCCCGGCTCGCACCGGTCGCCGTTCCGGTCGCCCGGTACCCCGACACCGTCCACGGCGCCAAGGTGCGGGCCGAACTGGGAGCGGTGGGGCGCCCGTTGCTGATGGCCGCCGGCAGTCTCGTACCGCATCACGGATTCGACACCCTGCTGGACGCCGCGCGGGTATGGCGTGAACTCGACCCCGGGCCCCTGCTGATCATCGCGGGCGAGGGGCGGGACCGGGCGGCACTGCAACGGCGCATCAGCGACGAGGAGTTGCCGGTCTCTCTCCTCGGGTGCCGGAGCGACATCGGTGAACTGCTGGCCGCCGCCGACGTGGCGGTCGTGCCCAGCCGCTGGGAGGCCCGGTCGCTGCTGGCGCAGGAGTCGCTGCGGCTGGGAGTGCCACTGGTCGCCACCGCCGTCGGCGGGGTGCCCGAACTCGTGGGCGACGCCGCGGAATTGGTCCCGTACGGGAACGCCGAGGCGCTGGCCCGTACCGTCGTGCGGCTGCTCGGCGATCCGCGGCGGCGCGGGCGGCTAGCCGAGGCGGGGCGGGTCCAGGCGGCCGGCTGGCCCACCGAGGACGACACGATCGCCCAAGTGCTCAGCGTGTACGACGAGTTGGCGCAGCCTCTGGCCGCGCCCCGAGCGCGCTGAGCGGACGGGACGCCGAAACCCCCGCCCCGTGGGGGCGGCGGCGTCATCCGGCGTGGCGGCGGGCCCGCAGCGCCAGGCTCAGGGCCAGTACCGTCTGTGGGTCGTCCAGGTCGGTGCCGAGCAGTTCACCGATGCGGGCCAGCCGGTTGTAGAGCGTCTGCCGGTTCAGATGCAGCTCGCGCGCCGTCTCCGCCTTGCGGCCCGCATGGGCGAGGTACGCCTCCAGCGTGGGCAGCAGCGCGGGGCGCGAGGTGCGGTCGTGATCGCGCAGCGGGCCGATCGCCCGGTCCACGAACGCCGCCAGGTCCGGATGGTCCCGCAGCCGCCACAGCAGTAGGTCGATGTCCAGGCGCCGGGCGTCGTACCACGGCCGGTCGCTCAGCCCCTGCGCCGCCGCGGCCGTCTCCGCCGCGTGCCGCAGCCCCGCCCCGGCCGCCGCCCAGCCGCCCGCGACGCCGACCACCACGACCGGCGGATGAGCCCCCGCCCGCTCCAGCCCGGCCCGCTCGACGCCCGCCCGCAGCGCCGCCGCCACCCGGTCCGCGACCGCGGTGCGTTCGCTCTCCGAGCGCAGGCCCAGCAGCAGCGGCACCCGGCCCTCCACGGGCCGCACCCCCAGCAGCACCGGCACGCCGACGGAGGACAGCTCCTCCAGCACCGCGCGGGCCAGCAGCGCCCAGTTGCCCGAGAGGGACAGCTCGGGGGCCAGCCGCATCACGACCGGGAGCAGCGGGGTGTCGCCGGGCTTGAAGCCGAGCACCCGGGCCTGCGCGGGCGCGTCCTCCGGGGTGATCCGGCCCTCCGCGAGGTCGGTGAGGAAGTCGCCCCGGCCGCGGGCCGCCAGCTCCTCCTCCTGCCGTGCCTGCATCAGGACGACGGCGAGGATGCCCGCCGCCCGCTCCGCCGCCATGCGGTGCACGGTCACCAGCGGGCCGGACACGGCGAGCAGCACCAGCCTGGCCCGTACCGAACCGGTACCGGGGCCACCGCCCGGAACATCCACCAGTACCGCGCCGGTCGGTGGTGTCTCGCGGGCCGCCCGGCCGCCGCGCATGCCGTCCCAGACCTGGAGCGGGTCGGCGCCCACCGGGCCGGTGCCGGTGCCGGCCGCGTACAGGAGCTGGCCGTCGGGCGTTTCGAGGAAGACCGGGTTGGCGGTGAAGTCCGCCAGGATGCCGAGGACCTGCGGGATGCCACCGCCGCCGAGCAGGGCGTGCGTACAGCGCCGGTGCACCTCCTCGGCCTGCTGGAGCAGCGCGTAGTGCCCGTTGACGATCTCGGTGTGGACCTCTTCGGTGACCGCGACGAACGGCACCTCGCGGTGCAGCTGGACCAGGGGCAGCCCGGCCGCCCGCGCGGCGTCCACGATGGACGCGGGCAGCCTGCTGAAGCGCGGGCCCAGCTCGACCACGAGGGCTGCGATGCCGCGGTCGGCGAGCCTGCGGACGAACGCGCGCTGCTCGGCGGGCCGGGTGCCGAGGCCCAGACCGGTGGTGAGGAGCAGCTCGCCGCCCTTGAGCAGGGAGGCGATGTTCGGCACCTCGCCCGCGTGCACCCAGCGCACCGTACGGTTCAGCCGCTCGGCACCGGCCACCACCTCCGGGAGTCCGCCGCGCAGGCCGGGCAGTTCCAGCGCGCGTCGGACGGTGATTCCGCCTTGGCTCTCCACAGACTTCGGCCTCGTGCTTCCACTCACCTACGAAAAGGGCAGCAGCCCTGGTCAGGAAGCTACCCGGCCGCCGGTCCCGCGTCACGCGCGGGCGGTGGCGGGCCCGATGCCGTGAGGGCGACGGAACACGTCGTGCGGGGCTCGGTGCGGCCCTGGAGGGGCCGTCACCACCGTCGGTGAACGGTGGCCTTACCGCCGGTCACCAGGCTTGCCGGCGGAACGTCGTCGGCCACGACCGCGCCGGCGGCGACCACGGCATCGCGGCCGATGCTGACGCCGGGCAGGATGGTGGCACCGGCGCCGATCCACACGTTCTCCGCCACGTCGATGGGCGCGCCGGTCAGCCACCCCCGTCGCTCCTCGGGATCGACCGGGTGACCGGCGGTGATGAACGTGACCTTCGGCCCGACCATCACGCGCTCGCCGAGCCGGATGCCGGCGTAGTCCAGGAACGTGCAGTTCTGGTTGATGAACACCCGCTCCGCGAGGTCCAGGTGAAGGCCGTGGTCCGTGTAGAAGGGCGGATAGATCGTGACTTTCCCGGGCAGCGGCTTCCCGAGGATCTGTTCGAGCAGTTTCGCCTTGCCCGCCTCGTCCTCGAAGGGCAGGACGTTCAGGCGGGAGGTGAGCTCGGTGGCCCGCAGGACCCTCTCGGCCATGGCCTGGAACTCGGCGCTGTGGATGCGCATGAGACGGTCGTCGGACATGCCACGAACCTTTCTGTGTACCGGTGGGGGACGGGACTCACCGGTGCTGGTGGAGGCTGCTGTCGGCAGCCGGTCGCGTCACTCCTGCCGGGGCGGGGACCTGCGGGCAGCTGCGCTGTCGCTGTCGCCGCGCGGTGGCATCGTGGCCCAGGACGGGCGCCAGACCGGCCCGGGGAGCGCCGGCAGGCTTTCGAGGTGGGTGATGATCCCGCGGAGTCCTGGATGCGGATTCGTCCTGGGGAGGATGAGGGCGAGCGGGTAGGCGAGCGTCGGATTCACGACGGGGATGCGGCGCAGGTCGTGGTCGGCCGGCCAGGTGTACCGGTCGCGTGCCCCGACGAAGGTGGCCACGTCCGCGGAGTCCGCGAGGGTGTCCAGGAGCACTTCGTCTCCGAAGTGCGGGCCTGCCGCGTCGACGCGCAGGTCGAAGTCGGTGGCGAGCTGATCGTAGAACTCCGACCATTCGCTTCGGGGCGCGATGCCTGGCACCCAGATCCGGTGCTTGCGCAGCTGCGGGGGCGTCAGTCTCCGCGCGGAGGCGAGCGGATGTCCCGGGCCGACGAGAAGTTCCAGCGGAGAGTCGAACGCGGGAATGATCCGCACGCCGGGCGGCAGTGTGTCCGGGGCGGTGACGGTACGGAACGAGGCGTCGATATCGCCGGCTTCGACGGCGGCGACCGCCACGCGCGGGTCGTTGACCCGGAGGGTCACCACGTCGAGGTCGGTCTCGGGATGTGACCGCCAGTAGTCGTGCAGAACGACGGCCTGCGCGCTTCGCAGGCCGAGAACGTCGATCCGAAGGGCCCGGGAGCCCGGCCTGACCGCGCTGATGGCGCGCTCGACACCCGCGACGATGCTCCGCGCGTGGGGGAGGAACGCCTGGCCGTCGAGCGTCAGCTCAACTCCTCGGGCGGTACGTGTGAACAGCCGGACGTCCAGCTCGCGCTCCAGGGCGGCGATCCGCTTGGAGACCGCCTGCTGCGTCACGCCAAGCTCATCGGCCGCGTGCTGGACCTGTCCGATCTCGGCCGCCCGGACGAACGATCGCAATGCCTCGGTGTTCACCGGTTCACCTTAGGCGTGCACAACCGATCGTTGTGGCTCGCCGAGGATCGGTTGTTCGCTCACACTCCCGCGTGGTTGACGTGCGGGAATGCCGGATCCCCTGACCTCTCGGCCACGCGGTGGACATCACCGGTGGGGAAAGGGCAGGGGATCCGGGATCCCGCGGCGTCCGCGTCGCGTCAGCCGACGTACGCCCCGCTGGCCGTCAGCCGCAGTGCCGTGTCGATGAGCGGCACATGGCTGAACGCCTGCGGGAAGTTGCCCACCTGGCGCTGGAGCCGCGAGTCCCATTCCTCGGCCAGCAGGCCCAGGTCGTTGCGCAGGGACAGCAGCTTCTCGAAGAGCTGGCGGGCCTCGTCGACCCGGCCGATCATCGCGAGGTCGTCGGCCAGCCAGAACGAGCAGGCCAGGAACGCGCCCTCGTCGCCCTCCAGACCGTCCACGCCCGCGGCGTCCCCTGCAGTGGGGTAGCGCAGGACGAAGCCGTCCTCGGTGGACAGCTCGCGCTGGATCGCCTCGATCGTGCCGATGACCCGCTTGTCGTCCGGCGGCAGGAAGCCCATCTGCGGAATCAGCAGCAAGGACGCGTCGAGCTCCTTCGACCCGTACGACTGGGTGAAGGTATTGCGTTCCTTGTCGTAGCCCTGCTCGCAGACGTCGCGATGGATGTCGTCGCGCAGGTCGCGCCACCGCTCCAGCGGTCCCTCCGCGTCCCCGGACTCGATCAGCTTGATCGTGCGGTCGACCGCGACCCAGGCCATCACCTTGGAGTGCACGAAGTGCCGACGCGGCCCGCGCACCTCCCAGATGCCCTCGTCGGGCTCGAACCAGTGCTTCTCCAGGTACTCGATCAGCTTGAGCTGGAGGCCCATCGCGTAGTCGTTGCGGGTCAGCCCCGTCATGTGCGCCAGGTGCAGCGCCTCGGTGACCTCGCCGTACACATCGAGCTGGAGCTGGTTCGCCGCGCCGTTGCCGACCCGGACCGGGCCGGAGTTCTCGTAGCCGGGAAGCCAGTCCAGCTCCGCCTCGCCCAGTTCCCGCTCGCCCGCGATGCCGTACATGATCTGCAGGTTCTCCGGGTCGCCCGCCACCGCCCGCAGCAGCCACTCGCGCCAGGCGCGGGCCTCCTCGCGGTAGCCGGTGCGCAGCAGCGAGGAGAGGGTGATGGCGGCGTCACGCAGCCAGGTGTAGCGGTAGTCCCAGTTCCGTACGCCGCCGATCTCCTCCGGGAGCGAGGTGGTCGGCGCCGCCACGATGCCGCCCGTCGGGGCGTAGGTGAGGGCCTTGAGGGTGATCAGTGAGCGGACCACGGCCTCCCGATAAGGCCCGTGGTACGTACACTGATCGACCCACTCGCGCCAGAACAGCTCGGTCGCCTCCAGGGAACCCTCCGGGTCCGGGAGCGCGGGCGGCTGATGGTGCGAGGGCTGCCAGCTGATCGTGAACGCGATCCGGTCACCGGGTGCCACGGTGAAGTCGGAATACGTGGTCAGGTTCTTGCCGTACGTCTCCGCCTCGGTGTCCAGCCAGACGGAATCCGGTCCCGCCACGGCGACGGTGCGGGAGTCGACCTTGTGCACCCAGGGTGTCACCCGGCCGTAACTGAACCGCATGCGCAGTTCCGAGCGCATCGGCACCCGGCCACTGACGCCCTCCACGATCCTGATGAGTTGCGGTGCGCCGTCACGCGGCGGCATGAAATCGGTCACGCGGACCGTGCCGCGCGGCGTGTCCCACTCCGATTCCAGGATGAGGGAGTCCCCGCGGTAGCGGCGCCGGTCCGCCGTCGGCGGCTCGGCTCCTTCCGCCCGCGCAGGTCCCAGACGCCAGAAGCCGTGCTCCTCGGTGCCCAGCAGTCCTGCGAAGACGGCGTGCGAATCGAAGCGGGGCAGGCACAGCCAGTCAGCTGTGCCGTCCCGGCAGACCAGGGCGGCGGTCTGCATGTCTCCGATGAGTGCGTAATCCTCGATGCGCCCGGCCACGTGCGTCTCCAGTCGAACGGCCTTGTCGCCCCTCAGGGCTCTTACTGCGGGTTCAAGGGGGTCGTAGAACCGACGAGCTCCTGCACCGGTGAGCGGGCTGGGGTGGTGCCGCTGGCAGGCCGGCTCGGCAGCGAATGTTTGAGCAGGATACGACGCACCAGCAAGATCCGCGCGACGGTCGTCGCAATACGTCTGAGCCGAACGGGTGGGACGTGAAACCAGTGCGGTGAACTTGTGATGCCAGTGTGAGGGGTGTGGTCGGAAGCAGCCTCCCGCCGTCGCTGTTACCCTGGTAGCCCGTGGACCGGTGGTCGTTCGCGACAGCGGACGAGGCCCCCGAACCGCAGCGACGGCACCTCCGGATTCTCCGGTTCGGCAGCCGGTACGCACCTCATCATCGCGACCACGGGAGCCCCCTTTGGCTATGCAGCCCACATCCACGACGACCAAGCACATCTTCGTCACCGGGGGTGTCGCCTCCTCCCTCGGCAAGGGTCTGACTGCCTCCAGCCTGGGTGCCCTGCTCAAGGCGCGGGGCCTGCGGGTCACCATGCAGAAGCTCGACCCCTACCTCAACGTCGACCCCGGCACGATGAACCCCTTCCAGCACGGTGAGGTGTTCGTCACCAACGACGGCGCCGAGACCGACCTGGACATCGGCCACTACGAGCGCTTCCTCGACGTCGACCTCGACGGCTCGGCCAACGTCACCACCGGCCAGGTCTACTCCCAGGTCATCGCCAAGGAGCGGCGCGGCGAGTACCTCGGCGACACCGTCCAGGTCATCCCGCACATCACCAACGAGATCAAGCACCGCATCCGCCGCATGGCGACCGACGACGTCGATGTCGTCATCACCGAGGTCGGCGGCACGGTCGGTGACATCGAGTCGCTGCCGTTCCTGGAGACCGTCCGCCAGGTCCGCCACGAGGTCGGCCGCGACAACGTCTTCGTCGTGCACATCTCGCTGCTGCCCTACATCGGCCCCTCCGGCGAGCTGAAGACCAAGCCCACCCAGCACTCCGTGGCTGCCCTGCGCAACATCGGCATCCAGCCGGACGCCATCGTGCTGCGCGCCGACCGTGACGTGCCCACCGCCATCAAGCGCAAGATCTCGCTGATGTGCGACGTGGACGAGGCCGCCGTGGTGGCCTGTGTGGACGCCAAGTCGATCTACGACATCCCGAAGGTGCTGCACACCGAGGGCCTGGACGCCTACGTCGTGCGCAAGCTCGACCTGCCGTTCCGGGACGTCGAGTGGACCACCTGGGACGACCTGCTGGACCGGGTGCACAACCCCGACCACGAGGTCACCGTCGCGCTCGTCGGCAAGTACGTCGACCTGCCGGACGCCTACCTCTCGGTCACCGAGGCCATCCGGGCCGGCGGCTTCGCCAACAAGGCCCGCGTCAAGGTCAAGTGGGTCGCCTCCGACGACTGCAAGACCCCGGCGGGTGCCGCGAACCAGCTCGGCGACGTCGACGCGATCTGCGTCCCCGGCGGCTTCGGCGACCGCGGTGTCAACGGCAAGATCGGCGCCATCCAGTACGCCCGTGAGAACAAGGTGCCGCTGCTCGGCCTCTGCCTGGGCCTGCAGTGCATCGTGATCGAGGCGGCGCGCAACCTCGCCGAGATCCCCGACGCCAACTCCACCGAGTTCGACGCCGCCACCGCGCACCCCGTCATCTCCACGATGGAGGAGCAGCTCGCGTACGTCGAGGGCGCGGGCGACCTGGGCGGCACCATGCGGCTCGGCCTCTACCCGGCCAAGCTCGCCGAGGGCTCTCTCGTGCGCGAGGCGTACGACGGCCAGCCGTACGTGGAGGAGCGTCACCGCCACCGCTACGAGGTAAACAACGCCTACCGCGCCGAGCTGGAGAAGAGGGCCGGACTGGTCTTCTCCGGCACCTCCCCGGACAACAAGCTCGTCGAGTACGTCGAGTACCCGCGCGAGATCCACCCCTACCTGGTCGCCACGCAGGCGCACCCGGAGCTGCGGTCCCGCCCGACCCGCCCGCACCCGCTCTTCGCGGGTCTGGTGAAGGCGGCCGTGGAGCGTCAGCTGGCCGCTCGCGCGACGGGCGAGTAACACCGAGGCACTACGGTTGACCGGGGTACGGATCCTTCACGGACGCGTACCCCGGTTTCTGTTTGTTCGTGGGAGGACGTACATGGGTTTCCAGGACACGCCCGAGGAGTGGCAGGTCACCTCGACGGTGACGCCCTTCACCGGTAAGAAGACCAGCGTCCGCACCGATGACGTGGTGATGCCCGACGGCACCGTCGCCCGCCGCGACTATCAGGTCCACCCCGGTTCCGTCGCCGTCCTCGCCATCGACGAGGAGAACCGCGTCCTCGTCCTGCGGCAGTACCGGCACCCGGTGCGCCACAAGCTCTGGGAGATCCCGGCCGGTCTGCTCGACATCCCCGGCGAGAACCCGCTGCACGCGGCCCAGCGCGAGCTGTACGAGGAGGCGCACGTCAAGGCCGAGGAATGGCGGGTGCTGACGGACATCTACACCACGCCCGGCGGCAGCGACGAGGCCGTACGCGTCTTCCTCGCCCGGAACCTCTCCGAGGCCGAGGGCGAGCGGTACGCGGTCTCCGAGGAGGAGGCCGACATGGAGCAGGCCCGGGTGCCGCTGACGGAGCTGGTACGCGGGGTGCTCGCCGGGGATCTGCACAACTCCTGCCTGGTGGTGGGCGTGCTCGCGCTCACCGCGACGCTCGCGGGCGAGGGAGTGGACTCGCTGCGCCCGGCCGAGGCACCCTGGCCCGCCCGGCCGTTCGAGGCCTGACGGGCCGTCGGCCATCGCTTTCCGGGGCCCCCGGTCGGACGATCGTAAAGAACGCTGATCCGATCGGGGGACCTTCCCGCCCTGCTCCGCCATGATCGTCCGCACCCCTGAACTACGCTCGGAAGCTCCCGACCGGAGTTCCGGCGGGCACCGCGTGCAGCGAAGTGGAGCGTGGCTCGTGACGGATCAGGCGGTGGACACCAGCGGCCCGGCCCGGACTGCGGGGACCGAGGAGCCGTCCGGCGCCGCCCCACCCCAATTCTTCGGCCGGGAACGAGAGTTGAAGGCCCTGCGGGCCGACATCGAGCGGGCCGGGCTGGACACGCTGGCCGGCCGCAAGATCCCGCGCGCCCGGGTCCTGCTGATCGCGGGACGCCCCGGCTCCGGCCGCAGCGCACTCGCCGCGGAGCTCGCTCGACGGCTCGCGGGGACCGGCGACTACCCCGACGGAGTGCTCCGTGCCGGGCTCACCGACCCAGGCGGCGAACGCGTGCCCACCGAGCGCACCGCCCGCGACATCCTCGACCTGCTCGACGTGCCCGCCCCGCCCGGCGCCGATCAGGACGAACTCTCCGAGATGGTGCGCGAGGCCCTCGCCGTACGCCGGGTCCTGCTGCTGCTCGACGACGCCGTGGACGCCGAACAGGTGGACCCGCTGCTCCCCGACAACCCGGACTGTCTGGTCGTCGCCACCGCGACGGGCCCGCTGACCGGCATCCCCGACGTGCGCCCCTGCACCATCGGCGGGCTCGACGTGGGCTCCGCCGTACGGCTGCTCGGCAGCCTCATCGGCCAGGTCCGCATCACCGTCGACCCGCTGACCGCGGAGAGCCTCTCCGAGGAGTGCGGGGGACAGCCCGCCGCCCTCGTCCTGATCGGCGGCTGGCTCGCCGCCCGCCCGGGGGCCTCGGTCGCCGATGTCGCCAAGCGGCTGCACACACTGCCGGAGACCGGTGACCAACAGCCCGCCGGTGCACGCCCGTTGGCCCGCGCCTTCCGGCTGGTCCACGACTCCCTCCCGCAGGCCGCCGCCCGGATACTGCGCCTTCTCGCACTCGCGCCCGCCGGGCTCGCCGACGCCCACACCGCCTCCGCGCTGGCCGGCTGCTCGGTGACCGCCGCCCAGTCGACCCTGGGCGACTTCGCGAAGCTGGGGCTGCTGCGGACGAACGGTGCGGCGCAGCCCCAGTACGAGGTGCCCGGCTGCCTCGCCCCTTTGCTGCGGGCCCTGTTGGAGGACCGCGACCGCCCGGCCGAGATCCAGCTGGCCAGGGCCCGGATGCTGGAGCGGACCGTGCGCAGGCTCCAGTCCTGCAGGGCGGTCACCGAGCCGGAGGGCTCCGCCGCCCGCCGCAAGCTCGCCGGACTGCCCCGCTCGCTGCGCTTCCCCAATGCCGAGGAGGCCGCCGCATGGCTGCGGGTCCGCCAGCCCGCCCTGCTCGCCTCGGCCAGGATCGCCGTCGAGGACGGTGAACTCGACACCCTGGCACGGAGGTTGGTGGCGGCGCTGGTGCGGGCACTGGCTGCGCACCGGGGCACCGAGGCCGCCGCGCCCGAGCTGTACGGGCTGCACGGCCTGGTCCTGGATGTGGCCGAGCGCCGCGAGCTGCCCCGGGAGCGGGCCGCCGCGCTGCTCAACCTCGCCGATCTGGACGCCAGGACCGGCCGCACCGAGGAGGCGCTGACCCGCTACCGGGCCGCGCTGGACGCGGGCCGGGAGGCGAAGGACCTGTACGCGACCGGCCGCGCGATGGAATCCGTAGGAGGTGCCTACGTGGAGCTCGGGGACTTCCACCGGGCCTCCGACTGGTACGGCCGGGCGCTCGCCCAGCGCCTCACCCAGGGGGAGCGGGCGGACGAGGCGCGGCTGTACGGGCGGCTCGGCGCCGTCCACACGTACGCCGGGCGTTACGGAGAGGCACTGCGGAACTGGCGGGCGGCGGCGTCCGGCTATCGCAGGCTCGGTGACCTGCCCGCCCAGGCGCGGGCGCTCAGCGAGGCGGCGCGGGTGCAGGAGTACGCGGGGCGCCCGCAGGACTCGCTGCACACCTGCCGGGAGGCCGTCGAGCTGGCCCGGAAGGCCGAGGACGTGCGGCTTCAGGCGGCGCTCCAGCTCAGGCTGGCCGACACGCTGGACCGGCTCGGAGACCCGGCGGCGGCCGGGCTGCACAGGGGTGCGGCCGACAGATTGCTGGGCGAGGAAGGATCTACCTACGAAATCCGTAGTGTCACGACTGAAAATTAATGCTTTGTAAGGCTAGACAGCGCGAAGTCCTTCATTAGACTGGCTCTGCCGCGTTCCTTCGTGGCGTCTCCATTTACGCTGTGTATATCCGGGTATGTCCACTTCTGCCCTGGTAACCCTCCGAGCCAAGGACCGTGATCGACGTGAAGGTCGGCATCCCCCGCGAAGTCAAGAACAACGAGTTCCGGGTGGCGATCACCCCTGCCGGAGTGCATGAGCTCGTCCGTCACGGCCACCAGGTCCTGGTCGAGCGGAACGCCGGTGCCGGTTCCTCCATCACGGACGAGGAGTACGTCGCCGCGGGGGCGCGGATCCTGCCCACCGCCGACGAGGTGTGGGCCGCCGCCGATCTGCTGCTGAAGGTCAAGGAGCCGGTCGCCGAGGAGTACCACCGCCTGCGCAAGGGGCAGACGCTCTTCACGTACCTCCACCTCGCCGCCTCCCGCGAGTGCACGGACGCGCTGCTGGAGTCCGGCACCACCGCCATCGCGTACGAGACGGTCGAGACCGCGAACCGCGCGCTCCCGCTGCTCGCCCCGATGTCCGAGGTCGCGGGCCGGCTGGCCCCGCAGGTCGGCGCGTACCACCTGATGCGCTCGGTCGGCGGCCGCGGCGTGCTGCCGGGCGGCGTCCCCGGTACGGCGGCCGGCAAGGCCGTGGTCATCGGCGGTGGCGTCTCCGGCTGGAACGCCACGCAGATCGCCGTCGGTCTCGGCTTCCACGTCACGCTGCTCGACAGGGACATCAACAAGCTGCGCGAGGCCGACAAGATCTTCGGCACCAAGGTGCAGACGGTCGTCTCCAACGCCTTCGAGCTGGAGAAGGCGGTTGTCGAGGCGGACCTCGTCGTCGGTGCCGTGCTGATCCCCGGCGCGAAGGCCCCGAAGCTGGTCACCAACGAGCTCGTCGCCAAGATGAAGCCCGGAAGTGTACTTGTCGACATTGCAATTGATCAGGGCGGTTGCTTCGAGGACTCGCATCCGACGACGCACGCCGAGCCGATCTTCATGGTCCACAACTCGGTCTTCTACTGCGTCGCGAACATGCCGGGCGCGGTGCCGAACACCTCCACGTACGCCCTCACCAACGCCACGCTGCCGTACATCGTGGAGCTCGCGAACCGCGGCTGGGCCGACGCGCTGCGCCGTGACGCCGCACTCGCCAAGGGGCTCAACACCCATGACGGGCAGGTCGTTTACCGTGAGGTGGCCGAGGCGCACGGGCTCGCGCACGTCGAGCTGAGCACCCTTCTCGGCTGACGGGTCAACGCCTTCCGTCAACCTCGTACGTCCGGCCGGACCTTGCCGAGCAAGGTCCGGCCGGACGTGTATCGGGTCCGGTGGGGGCCTTGCGCAACTCGTCTCGAACGTAACTCTTTACCCGTTTCGTGCAGCGGTGAAATGCGCGCCTTGCTCGCTGTGCACCCTTGACAGGGCGGTGTTCGATTGCCGACACATCGGGCCGGGTCCGGCGGATTGTGTTGCTGCGGACCGGTGACACGCCATAGAGTCGCCAATCGTCGGCATGGTGCCACGCTGACCTATCGATAAGTTTCCTGGTCACGTCCAAGGAGGTAAGACGACTTGTGAATGAGTCGACATTTACTCCCGGGGGTGGTCAACCAGGGATGCCTGCACGGGGTCAGGGCCCGATCGGGCTCCAAGCTGTCGGCTCCGTAGCTGTCCGCACCTTCACCACCCAACAGCACATGACGACAGCCCCCCAGATGATGGACGGCCTACACGTGAACGCCATGGCCGGCAACGAGAGTGGCCGGGACACCGCCCACTTCGCCGACTTCGCCGAGGTGCCCGAGGGGCACTTCTACGACCCCGACGCCGAGTACGAGCCCGACCCGGAGTACGCGGCCACCCTCGCGCCCGACGCCGCGCGCCAGCGCCGCGAGCGGATCGGCCCGACCGGGCGGCCCCTGCCGTACTTCCCGATCCCGGGCCCGTTGACCGATCACGGCCCCGCGAAGATCATCGCGATGTGCAACCAGAAGGGCGGCGTCGGCAAGACCACGTCGACCATCAACCTGGGCGCCGCACTCGCGGAGTACGGGCGACGCGTCCTGCTCGTCGACTTCGACCCGCAGGGTGCCCTGTCGGTCGGTCTCGGGGTCAACCCGATGGAGCTCGACCTCACGGTCTACAACCTGCTCATGGAGCGGGGCATGTCGGCCGACGAGGTCCTGCTGAAGACCGCCGTACCCAACATGGACCTGCTGCCGAGCAACATCGACCTCTCGGCCGCCGAGGTGCAGCTGGTCAGCGAGGTGGCCCGGGAGTCGACCCTCCAGCGCGCCCTGAAGCCGCTGATGGCCGACTACGACTACATCGTGATCGACTGTCAGCCCTCGCTCGGCCTGCTGACCGTGAACGCCCTGACGGCGGCCCACAAGGTCATAGTGCCGCTCGAATGCGAGTTCTTCGCGCTGCGCGGAGTGGCGCTGCTCACCGAGACCATCGAGAAGGTCCAGGAGCGGCTCAACCCGGAACTGGAGCTCGACGGCATCCTCGCCACCATGTACGACTCCCGTACGGTGCACAGCCGCGAGGTCCTCGCCCGGGTCGTCGAGGCCTTCGACGACCACGTCTACCACACGGTCATCGGACGCACGGTGCGCTTCCCGGAGACCACGGTCGCCGGTGAGCCCATCACCACGTACGCCTCCAACTCGGTCGGTGCCGCAGCCTATCGACAGCTCGCCAGGGAGGTGCTCGCCCGGTGTCACGCCGAGTGAGTCTGCCGGGGGCCGACGAACTGTTCCGCACCACCGGTGGGATGGGGCTCCAGGCGTCATCCCCCGCGGAGCGGCGACGCAAGGCGAACGCCGAGGGACGGGTGCCCGCACCGGCGGGGGAGGGCGATTCCGCGACGGACGCGTCCGCTCCGGACGGTTCCGGCGGCGGTTCGGCCGACCGGTCCGCGGCCCGTGCCCGGGAGGAACACTCGGCGGCCGGTGCCGACGGGGGCGAATCGCGCAGCCGCGACGCCGAGGGCGACCGGTCCGCGGCGGGCGGCAGGGCAGTCCCCGGGTCCCGTTCCGCCTCACCGGCCTCTCCCGCCTCGCAGGAGCAGGCCCCCGCCGTCCAGCAGCAGCAGCGCAGGCGCGGCGGCGGGCGTGGTGCCAATCGACGGCCCAGCGGCCGGGAGCGCCACGACGAGAAGATCACCGTCTATGTGTCGGCCGAGGAACTGATGGACCTCGAACACGCCCGTCTCGTCCTGCGCGGCGAGCACGGGCTCGCGGTCGACCGCGGGCGGATAGTGCGTGAGGCGGTCGCGGTGGTGCTGGCCGATCTGGAGTCCCGCGGCGACGCGAGCATCCTCGTACGGCGGCTGCGCGGCCGCTGAGCGGTACGGCGCCGGTAGCCTGCCCGTCAGGGCCCGCGCCGACCGCCGGGCCCGCCTCTCCACGCCCGTGCGGGGCCGGGGTCCCCTCCGGGCGTCCCGTCCCGCCCGTGCCGGGGCCGCCACCGCCCGCCCGTTCTTCCCGCACCCCTGGACCGCGATGCCCGT
Source organism: Streptomyces sp. NBC_01433 (assembly GCF_026340105.1). NCBI lineage: Bacteria > Bacillati > Actinomycetota > Actinomycetes > Kitasatosporales > Streptomycetaceae > Streptomyces > Streptomyces sp. NBC_01433. Next base: position 5,201,594 of record NZ_JAPEPM010000001.1, read on the forward strand.
GACCGACGACTCCGCCAGCCCGCGCCGCCGTGCTCTCGGCCGCGGGCCCGGCGGCGCCGCGTCCTGGGGGCCGCCGCCGCCCGAAGCCGAAGCGGCCCCCGTACCGGAGGCCGTTGCCGTACCGGAGGCCGTTCCTGAGGGCGCTCCCGTATCGGAGCCGGAGCCGGAGCCCGAACCTGCGGTCGCGACCGTGTCCGAGCCCGTGGCGGAGCCGGTGCCGGGGGGCGGGTCCGCTGCCGACGACAAACGCTTCACCGTGCGGCTCGCGAACTTCGAAGGGCCCTTCGACCTTCTCCTCCAGCTGATCTCGAAGCACAAGCTCGATGTGACCGAGGTCGCCCTGTCCAAGGTCACCGACGAGTTCATGGCGTACATCCGCGCCATGGGGGCGGACTGGGATCTCGACCAGACCACCGAGTTCCTCGTCGTCGCCGCCACCCTGCTGGACCTGAAGGCCGCCCGGCTGCTGCCCACCGCCGAGGTGGAGGACGAGGCGGACCTGGCGCTCCTGGAGGCCCGGGACCTGCTCTTCGCGCGGCTGCTCCAGTACCGCGCGTACAAGCGGATCGCCGAGATCTTCAACGGCCGGCTGGAGTCCGAGGCCCGCCGCTACCCCCGTACCGTCGGTCTCGAACCGCACCACGCCGCGCTGCTGCCCGAGGTCGTCATCAGCATCGGTGCCGAGGGATTCGCGCGGCTCGCGGGGAAGGCGATGCAGCCGAAGCCCAAGCCCCAGGTGTACGTCGACCACATCCACGCGCCGCTGGTGAGTGTGCGCGAGCAGGCGGAGATCGTGGTGGCGCGGCTGCGCGGGGCGGGCGAGGTCAGCTTCCGCGTGCTCGTCGAGGACGCGCCGGACACCCTCACGGTCGTCGCCCGGTTCCTCGCCCTTCTGGAGCTGTACCGGGAGAAGGCCGTCACGCTCGACCAGGAGGAGGCGCTCGGCGACCTCCTCGTGCGCTGGTGCGGCGGGGAGGGGGCGGAGCCCGCGGTGACGGACGAGTTCGACCAGGAGATCCACGCGGCGGCCGAGGAGGACACGGAGACATGAGCGCGCACCGCGGGGACGGCGACGAGGACCGGGACACGGGCACGGTCGCCGCCCTCGACCTGAAGCCCGCCCTGGAGGCGGTCCTGATGGTCGTCGACGAGCCCGCCACCGAGGAACACCTCGCCAAGGTCCTCCAGCGGCCGCGCGGGGCCGTGGCGGACGCGCTGCGGGAGCTGGCCGACGAGTACACCGTGCAGCGGCGCGGCTTCGATCTGCGGCTCGTCGCGGGCGGCTGGCGGTTCTACACGCGGCCCGAGTACGCGGAGGCGGTCGAGGGCTTCGTCCTGGACGGTCAGCACGCCCGTCTCACCCAGGCGGCTCTGGAGACGCTCGCGGTGGTCGCGTACCGCGGGCCGGTGAGCCGTTCACGCGTCTCGGCGGTGCGCGGAGTGAACTGCGACGGCGTGATGCGGACCCTCCTGCAGAGGGGTCTGGTCGAGGAGGCGGGCGCGGAACCCGAAACAGGTGCGATCCTGTACAGGACGACGAACTACTTTCTGGAGCGTATGGGCCTGCGAGGCCTGGACGAGCTCCCGGAGCTCGCGCCCTTCCTCCCGGAGGCGGACGCGATCGAGGCTGAGACGCTAGAGGGTGTGCCGTCGTTCGATCCGGACGCACCGGACACCCCGGATACTCACGCACACGACAAGACGGATTTTTGATGCGAAGCAGTGGCAGGAACAGCGGAAGCGGCGGCGGCAGCGGCAGCGGCGGCAGCAGGAGCGGCGGAAACAGCGGCGGCAGGAGCAGCGGCGGCGGCAGCAGGAGCGGCGGCAGCGGCGGCGGCAGGAGCAGCGGCGGAAGCAGCGGCGGCGGCAACCGGAACCCCCGGAGCGGCAGCGGCGGATCCGGCGGATCCTTCCGGCCGAAGGGCCAGGGCAGTGGCCAGGGCGGTCAGGGCGGTCAGGGCGGCGGCCAGGGCGGGCGCGACGACAAGCAGGAGCAGCGCCCCCGCCGTCCCCGTCCCGAGGAGCGCCGCTACGACGTCGGCGCCGACAAGCCGGGCGGCGACGGCGGCCTCCGCAAGGGGCGCGGCGCCGCGGCCCGCGGTGGCGCCAAGGGCGGCCCGAAGGCCTCGCAGGGCGCCGGCAGGATCACCCGGCGCGCCCCGTACGGCGCCCCGGCCCGTCCGCGTGAGCTCGACGCCAAGATCGAGCAGCGCAACCGGGACAGGTACGCGAACAAGCCCGACCTCAAGCTGCCCAAGACCCACCCGGGCGCCGAGGAGGAGGGCGAGCGCCTGCAGAAGGTGCTCGCCAGGGCCGGTATGGGCTCGCGGCGCGCCTGCGAGGAGCTGATCGACCAGTCCCGCGTCGAGGTCAACGGCGAGATCGTCGTCGAGCAGGGCATGCGCGTCGACGTGCAGAAGGACGAGATCAAGGTCGACGGTCTGACCGTCGCCACCCAGTCGTACCTCTTCTTCGCGCTGAACAAGCCCGCCGGTGTCGTCTCCTCCATGGAGGACCCGGACGGCCGCCAGTGCCTCGGCGACTACGTCACCAACCGTGAGACGCGGCTCTTCCACGTCGGCCGGCTGGACACCGAGACCGAGGGCATCATCATGCTCACCAACCACGGTGAGCTGGCCCACCGCCTCACCCACCCCAAGTACGGCGTGAAGAAGACCTATCTGGCCGCCATCCAGGGCCCGCTCCCGCGCGACCTGGGCAAGCGGCTCAAGGACGGCATCCAGCTGGAGGACGGGTACGCCCGCGCCGACCACTTCCGCGTCGTGGAGAACACCGGCAAGAACTACCTGGTCGAGGTGACCCTCCACGAGGGCCGCAAGCACATCGTCCGGCGCATGCTGGCCGAGGCCGGTTTCCCGGTCGAGCGGCTGGTGCGCACGTCCTTCGGGCCGATCCCGCTGGGCGACCAGAAGTCCGGCTGGCTGCGCCGCCTCACCAACACCGAGGTCGGCATGCTGATGCGCGAGGTCGGTCTGTAGCCACCCCGGCCGGCTCCGAGGCCCGCGGCCGGTTCCTGTTCCCGATGGGCGAACAGAAACCGGCCGCGGGCCTTTCGCCGTCGCCGTTCCTTCTTTATAGTCAGAGTGACTATTAAGGAGGCGGGCGTGAGTCTCACGGATTTCCTCGATCCCCTGCGGCAACCCCTGGTGACGGTCCTGGGCACCCCGGTCAGCTGGACCGAGGTGCTCGGCTTCGGCAGCGGAGCGCTGTGCGTATGGCTCGTCGCCCGCCAGCACCTCGCCAACTGGCCCATCGGCATCGCGAACAACCTCTTCTTCATCCTGCTGTTCGCCCAGTCCGGTCTGTACGCCGACGCCGGCCTCCAGATCGTCTTCATCACCCTCGCCGTGTACGGCTGGTGGTCCTGGACCCACGGGGGTGGACCAGGGGCATCCGTCCTGCCGGTGCGCGGTACCACGCGCACCGAATGGATCTGGCTGCTCACGGCGGGGGCGGTGGGGACCCTCGCGCTCACGGTCCTGTTGTCGCGGGCCACCGACTCGACGGTGCCGTTCTGGGACGCGCTGACGACCTCGCTGTCGCTGATGGCGACGTACGGGCAGTGCCGCAAGCGGGTCGAGTCCTGGTGGCTGTGGATCGCCGCCGATGTGGTCTACATCCCGCTGTACGCGTACAAGGAGCTCTATCTGACCTCCCTGCTCTACATCGGCTTCCTCGCGCTCTGCCTCATGGGTCTGCGCAGCTGGAACCGTGATCTCGACGCGGGCCGGAACCGTACGGCGGAGCTGGCCGCGGTATGAAGCGCTTCGGCCACGGTCTGGTCCTCGGCAAGTTCTATCCGCCGCACGCCGGACACCACCACCTGGTCCGCACCGCCCGGGACCGCTGCGAGCGGCTGACCGTCCTGGTCTGTGCCGCCTCCGTGGAGTCCGTCCCGCTCGCCGACCGGGTCGCCTGGATGCGCGAGGTGCACCCGGACGTGCGGGTGGTGGGCGCCGTCGACGACACCCGGATGGATCTGACGGACCCGGCGATCTGGGACGCGCACATGGCGGTGTTCACCGCGGCGGTACCGGAGCGGGTGGACGCCGTCTTCACCTCCGAGTCCTACGGGGCGGAGCTGGCCCGGCGCTTCGGCGCCGCGTCCGTCCTCGTCGACCCCGACCGCAGCCTCTTCCCGGTGTCCGGCACCGCTGTGCGCGAGGACCCGGTCGGCTGCTGGGACTTCCTCGAACCGCCCGTCCGGGCCGCGCTCACCCGCCGGATCGTCGTCCTCGGCGCCGAGTCGACCGGCACCACCACCCTGGCGCGGGCCCTCACGGAGCACTACCGGGCGCGCGGCGGCGGCTGGGCGCGGACCCGGTACGTCGCCGAGTACGGGCGCGAGTTCAGCGAACAGAGGCTGGCCGCACTGCGCCGCCGGTGGCCGGACGCCCAGTGGGAGGACGTCGTCTTCACCACGGACGACTTCCCCGTCATGGCCGAGGAGCAGAACGCCAGGGAGGAGGCGGCCGCGCGCACCGGCTCCCCGGTGCTGTTCTGCGACACCGACTCCTTCGCCACCACCGTCTGGCACGAGCGGTACGTCGGTGGCCGCAACCCGCTCGTCGAGGACATCGCCGACCGGGCCCGGCACCACCTGTGGCTGCTCACCGACCACGAGGGCGTCGTCTTCGAGGACGACGGACTCCGCGACGGCGAGGAGCTGCGGCCCTGGATGACAGACCGCTTCCGCGCCGAACTCACCCGTACAGGAAGGGAGTTCATCGAGGTCACGGGTCCGCACGAGGCGCGCCTGGAAGCCGCCGTCGCCGCCGTGGACGCGGTGCTCGCCACCGGCTGGAACTTCGCCGCACCCCTCCCGGAGCGCCGATGACCACCGGCGCCCCCGAGGGGTACGACCCCTACGCCTTCGCCCCCTTCGCGGTCACCGTGGATCTCGCGGTCTTCACGGTCCGCGCCGGCCGGCTGCACGTCCTGCTCGTCGAGCGGGGCGAGGCGCCGTACAAGGGCCACTGGGCCCTGCCCGGCGGCTTCCTCCTGCCCCGCGAGTCGGCCGACGTGGCCGCGCGCCGCGAGCTGGCCGAGGAGACCGGCCTCGGCCAGGACACCGTCCGCGGCCTCCACCTCGAACAGCTGCGCACCTACTCCGAACCGGACCGGGATCCCAGGATGCGGGTCGTCTCCGTCGCGTACGCGGCCCTCCTGCCCGATCTGCCCGAGCCGCGCGGGGGCGGGGACGCGGTCCGCGCGCGCTGGTGGGACGCGGGCACCGTGGGCGTCCTCGCCTTCGACCACGAGCGTATTCTCGCCGACGCCTACGACCGGATCGGCGCCAAGCTGGAGTACACCTGTCTGGCCACGGCCTTCTGCCCCGCCGAGTTCACCCTCGGCGAGCTCCAGCAGGTGTACGAAACCGTGTGGGGCGTCGAGCTGGACCGCCCCAACTTCCGGCGCAAGGTCCTCAACGCGCCCGGCTTCGTCCAGGCCGTCGAGGGACCGCCGCGCCGCACCGGCGGACGGGGAAAACCGGCCGCCCTGTACCGGGCGGGTGCCGCCACCGCCCTGCACCCTCCACTCCTGCGCCCGGAAGGACGAACGGAATGAACACGACCAGGACCTTCACCAAACAGGCGGCCACGGGTGCGCTGACCGGGCTCGCGCTCGGCGACGCGCTGGGCTTCCCGACCGAGTTCAACGATGTGCCCGCCATCCTCGCCAAATGCGGGCCGTGGCGGCAGATGGCGCTGCCCAAGCCCGCGATCGTCACCGACGACACCCAGATGACGCTCGCGCTGGGGCGTGGCATACGCACGGCCATGGACCGCGGGCTGCTCACCCCACTGCGGTTGATCCGCCCGGTCCGCGAGGAGTTCGTGGACTGGTTCCACTCGCCGGACAACAACCGGGCCCCCGGCCGCACCTGCATGAAGGCGTGCCGGCTGCTCGACGGCGACCGGATCTGGCAGGAGGCCAGCCAGACCGGCTCCAAGGGCTGCGGCGCCAACATGAGGGTCGCGCCCGTCGGACTCGTACCCGGCCTCAGCGAGGAACAGCGCGCCGGGGCGGCCCAGCTCCAGGCGGCCCTCACCCACGGCCACCCGACGGCACTGGCCGCCTCCGACCTGCTGGCCCGTGCGGTGTTCCTGCTGGCCCAGGGGGCGGAGCCGATGGGACTCGTGGGGCAGCTGCGTTCGTACGCGTACGAGAACAGCGGCCGCTACCTCGAACGGTGGCTGGGCGACCTCTGGCGGTACGCGGGCGACTCCTCGCCCGAGGCGTACATCCGGCGTGGCTGGGACGAATGCCAGACCGCGCTGGGCACGGTCCAGGACGCCCTGCGCGCCCCGTCGCCCGAGACCGACCCCTGCCGGAGCACCGGCGACGGCTGGGTCGCGGAAGAGGCCCTCGCCACGGCCCTGCACTGCTTCCTCCTCTTCCCCGAGGAGCCCGTCACCGCCCTTCGCCGGGCCGCCTGCACCCGGGGCGACTCCGACTCGCTGGCCTGTCTGACGGGAGCGCTGGCCGGGGCCCATCTGGGCGCGGGCGCCTGGCCCAAGGAGTGGGCGGAACGCATCGAGTACCGCAGCGATCTGCTGTCGCTGGCCGCGCTCTGGGACGCGTGATCCATGAGCACCGCGACCTCCTGCCTCCAGCGCGCCGGACTGCCGGTCACCGACCTCGGTCCGGTCCTCGCCGAGGAGCCGGCACCGCTGCTCTTCGCGACGGTCTCCGGGGCCCATCTGTACGGCTTCCCGTCCCGGGACTCGGATGTGGACCTTCGGGGGGTCCATATCCTGCCCCCGCACGACCTGTTGGGGCTGCGCGAACCGGACGAGACCCGCTCACGGATGTGGGACCGTGACGGGGTCGAGATGGACCTCGTCACGCACGACCTCCGCAAGTTCGTCCGCCTCATGCTGCGGCCCAACGGCTACGTACTGGAACAGCTGCTGTCCCCGCTGGTCGTGCACACGACCGCACTCCACGCGGAACTGTGCGCCCTGGCCCCGGGTGTGCTGACCCGTAACCACGCGCACCACTACCGGGGTTTCGCCGGGACCCAGTGGCGGCTCTTCGAGAAGACCGGCGAGCTGAAGCCGCTGCTCTACACCTTCCGGGCGCTGCTCACCGGCATCCATCTGATGCGCAGCGGTCGGATACAGGCCCATCTGCCGACGCTGCTCGGCGCGGTGGCCGCCCCGGCGTATCTGCCCGACCTGATCGCGGCGAAGGCGGAGGCCGAGCACGGCGGGGCGCGGGAGCTGGACGGGGCGGCGGTGGCGCGGGACATCGAAGGGCTGCACCGGGTCCTGGACGAGGCGCAGACCCGGTCGCTGCTGGCGGACGCGGTGACGGAGTTCGACGCCCTGAACGAACTCGTCGTGCGCGCCCGGCTGGGGGAGTAGCGCGGGCCGGGTCGGTCACGTCGTCCGGTGCCTCACGCGGCCCCGTGCGCGCGGTGCCTCACGCGGTGCCGTGCGTGCGGTGCCTCACGCGGTGTCTTGTGCCGACGCCCGCCGGGTCCGGACGAGGAAGTCCTCCACCCGGGCCCGGTCCGGTCCGGCCGGCAGCGGGGAGCGGACGGCCGCCTCGTCGTTCTCCTCGGCCAGCCGGTTCATCCGGCGTTCCACCTCGGCCCACGGAACCTCACCGCGCTTCACCGCCAGCAACTCCTCGCGAGCGTCACCGACCTCGATCGTCAGCTCGCCCGTACGCAGCAGATCCCGGCCGCTCGCCAGCAGTCGCAGCAGATGCATCGCGTGCTTCCAGCGCGGTGCGCCGTGCTGCCTGACGTCCGCGTCCAGCTTCCCGCGCTGGCCCCGCGCGTACCGCACGAACGTCCCGTGGGCGAGCCGGGAAAGGAACGCCCCGCGCAGCGCGAGGAGTTCGCGGCCCGTGTCGTCGATCCGCTCCACCAGCGGGGAGTGCAGACACTCCAGCACATTCGGGTTGGCCCGCAGCGCCAGCTCGCAGAGCCGTTCCAGTTCCCAGGAGAACTGCTCGTCGGCCGGACCCTCGACGTGCGTCGGCGGCTTCTCGAAGCGCCAGAACAACGGGGTGGGCGCGACGAAGACCCCACGCCGGTCCGTGTCGCTGCCGTCCGTGGCGAGCCCGAACGCGCGCGAACCCATCACGCACGAGTAGATCGTGTGGTCGCGTACGAGGGTCTCGGCTTCGGCGGTGATCATCTGCGCGAGGGTACGCGACGGTACGTGAGGCACGCGGCGGTACGCGAGGCACGCGAGGGGCAGCCGTTCCGCGTTCGAAAAGCGTTGCGCACCAGTGGTCTCCGGTGCCACCATCGCCGTCATGACGATGATCCGAAAGGCCCGGCTCACCCCCTCCCGGTGAGCGCGATGAACGCACCCACGCCCCGCAGAGAAGAAGTCACCGTTCTGTACGCCCGGTTCGACCACCTTCCGTACCCGGCCCGCATGCGGGCCATCGCCGAACACACCCGCTCCCTGGACGACGAGGGCTACCGCGCCGCACGCGCCGCCCTGGACACCGCGGACCCCGACGACCGTCGGCTGGCACTGTTCCTGGCCGTTGTCCGCCGCGATCTCGAAACCGTCGCCCGCGCCCTCGCCGACCCGGTGCTGCGCCCGCGCGCACTGTCCGCGGCGATCCGGCTGCCGATTCCCGAACAGGCCCTGGAATCCCTGGCCCTGAGCCCGTCGCGGGCCGTGCGCCACGACACGTACCGCGTTCTGCGGCTGTCCCGGCGCCGGGCCCTCGCCGACCGGATGCTTCCCCGCGTCCATGAACTCCACGGCGACGAGGACGCCGCCCGGCTGCTGCCCGCCTGTACCCCCGAGGCGGTCGGGCGGTGGCTGCCCCGGCTGTCCGGGGTGCCGCAGGGCATCCTGTTCACACTGACCCGTACCGCACCCCGCGCCCTCGCCGCCCATCTCGCCGACCGGGCACTGTCCGACGGCCGGGACCGGTGGGAGGCGGCCCGGTCGCGCAACGGCGGCCGGCACCTGGTCGACCGCCTGACCGCACGAGACCCGGCCGCCGGAGCACTGCTCCTGGAGCGCGCCCCGCACCTGGTCACCGGGCCGGCCGCGCTGGTGCTGCTCAGGGAACCGGCCGCCGTCGCGGCCTCCCTGCGGCGTACCGGAACCGAACGGGTCCCGCTCGCTCCGGGGCCGGTGTCCCGGCGGGTACGCCGCGCGCTGGACGCCTGCGGTCCGCGGGACGCCGCCCTGCTCGCGGACGTCCTGCGGGTGGAGCACGACATCGGCGGCCCGACCGACAGCTGGACCACGGCGGAGCCACTGCTCGCCCTGCTGCCACCGGCCGAGCGCCGCCGGGCGGTCGAGGCGCGGCTGGACGGGAGCCGGGGGCACTGGACCGGCCTCATCGGCCCCGTGGCCTCGCTCGATCCCGCCGACCGGACCGAGATCGCCGGACGCCTGCTGAAGGGGCGGGCCGGGCGCAGGGCCTACCCGCGCACCCGGATCGCCTCCCTGCTGCCGCCGGCCGACGCGGAACCGCTGCTGCGGGACCTGAGCGCCGCCCACCGCCCGTGGGAACGGGCCCTGGCCTGGACGGCCCTGCTGCGCTGCGTCGGCGGGCAGCGCGATCCGCAGGCGTACGCACGCGTCCTCCTCTCCTGCGAGCGGGCCTGGCACGACCAGGAGGAGGTGCGCCGCACCGTCCTTCTCGCCGCGGGCGCCGCCCACGGCCCGCTGCTGGACGCGGCACCCTTCGCCGCGCTGCGGGACGCCGCGATGACCACCGTGCAGTCCCGCGACTCGACGGCGCAGACGCTCCGGGCCGCCGAGGAGTGGCTGCGGCGTACCGTCCTGTGCGCGGTACGCGCCGGTGACGCCGAACGGGCGGCGGCCGTCATCGGGCTGCTCGTCCGGGTCCTGGAGGATCCGCGCGGGAGCGGGGAGGTGCGCCCGCTGGACATGGCGGGCGCCGGGGCCCGCGCGGTCTGGGAGCGTTGCGGAACGCCGACGCCCGACCAAGTCCTTTTGCTCGCGGGCCTGTTCGCGCGACACCTCACACAACTTCCCGCACTCGACGGTGCCGTGGGCCACTTGGCTCTCGGCGATCCGCACGGCGTACGGGGCCGACGGGCCGCCGCGCTCCGGCTCGCCGATCCCGTCACCCGGGAGCGGCGGTGCGCCGAACTGCTCGCCGCCGATGTGTCCTTCGTGGCCGTGCCCGAAGTGTGGCGGACGCTGTCCCGGCGCCGCACCGACCTCCTCGACACCGTCCTGGGGCCGGACCTGCCGCCGCGCTGGGCACCCCGCCAGGTCCGCGCCGGGCTCGGGCGGTGGCTGCCGCGCCAGCGCGCCCTGCTCGACGCGCAACTGGCCCGGGTGGCGGCGGACGACGACGTACCGCTGCGCGAACGCACCGACGCGGCGGCCCTGCTGGGCGACACCGAGGCCCTGTACGCGCTCGTCGCCGGGGCACCGCAGCCCGTGGCGGCCGCCGCCTGCGGGGCACTGGGGGAGCGGGCCGCCGAGCGCGGAGGGGCCGCGGCGCACCCCGGGACGCTGGACTTCCTGCTCGACCGCGCCGGGACCGGCGGGGTACGGGGCCGGGCGGCGATGGCGGGGGCGAGGACCCTGCTCGCCACGGTGTCCGACGAGGAGGCCGTGGCCCGGTTCGCCCGGATGGTCCTGGACACCGACGGGTCGGTCGGCGGCCGGAAGGCGGCCGTCCGGGGGCTGTCCGCGCTGTCCTCCCGCACCGCCACCGCCGCCCTGCTCGCGGGCTGGGACGCACCGGGCCAGCACCGTGACGTCCATGCCGCGATGGCAGGCCCCCTGACCGCGCGGATGGACGTGCCGGGCATCGGGGAGCGGCTTGCCGCACAACTGCATCACCCGGCGGTACGCGAACGGGTTCTCGCCGCACGTCCCGAGCGGGCCGCGGCCGCCGGGGCCCGGTACCGCCTCCTCGCCCGGACGGTGGCCACCGCGGAGCGGAGCACGGCGGTGCAGGCCGCCCACGCGCTCAGGTGGCCCGGCTCGGCCGACGACGGGCCGGTGCGCGAGACGATGGCGGCCGTGGCGGCCGACCCGGGGCGTCCGCGTGAGGTCCGGGGCGAGGCGCTGGACCTGCTGTGCGAGTGGGCCGTCCCCGGCCCGCGCCACGGGGAACTGGTCACCGTGCTCGGCGTACTGGTGGCGCAGGCCCGGAGCGGCGAGTCCGGGGAGCGGCGCGCCGCTCTGTGGGTCCTGGGCGAACAGAACGACGCGTACCGCGACCGCCCGGCGGGTGCGCTCGACGCGGTGGCCGACGCGCTGGAGCGGGCCGGGCTGGCACATTCCGCGTCCCGGGTGGCGCTGATGGCGGCCCTGACGGCGCTGGAGGTCCCGGACGCCTCGCCGGAGCGCTGGGAACGCTGGCTCGGCCTGGCGGGGGAGCGGCCGGGCAACCTCGACCAGGTGCGCGACCACCGGCGGACACCGACGAACGCCCAGCCCGTCGGGGCCATCGCGACGGTGGTGGCGGCGCTGCGCGCGCACGGCTCGGTCACGGCCGGGCTCGCCGCCGTGCACCTGGTCGTCAGGGGCGGCGAGTCCACCTCCTGGGCACAGCCGTGGGTGGACGCGCTGGACGCGCTGTGCGCGAGCGGGCATCCGGAGGTCGCGGAGGCCGCGCTGCTGGCGGACCTCCGGCGCCCGGTCCCCTGAGCCGCACCCCCTGACCGCGCCTCTCCTGTCCCGCACGGCCGGGAGAGGCGCGGTCAGGCCAGCCGGATGATCCCGCCGGAGACGGTGATCTTCTCCTCGGGCAGCGGACGCGGCGCGGGACCGGCCTCCACCGCGGCGTCCGTGATGCTGAATCTGCTTCCGTGGCAGGCGCAGTCGATGGTGCCGTCGGCGACCGACGAGACGATGCAGCCCGCATGGGTGCAGACGGCCGAGAACGCCTTGAACTCGCCCGCCGCGGGCTGGGTCACCACGACCTTCCGATCCTGGAGGACGGTGCCGCCGCCGACCGGAATGTCAGCGGTCCTGGCCAGCTCCTTCCCGCCGTCGGACGAGACGCCGGGACCGGCACTCGTGGCGCGGCCCGAGGCGGTCGGCGTACGGCTGTCGCCGCCGTCCTCACCGCCGGAGGACCCGCAGCCGGTCACCAGGGCCGCGGCGCTCGCCGCGCCCGTGGTCAGGACCGTCCTTCGCCGTGCGTTCATGGCTCTCCGTACGTTGTCGGGCGGCAGGGGAGGGCCATCGTGGCCCCGCGGGGCCGTGAACGCGAAGCAACCTGGCGGTGGGTGCGCCCGAGTGGCGCAAGCGGTGATTCCTGCCGGACACCGGCCGCGCACCCCCTACCTACCGGAGCCTCCCGCGCGAGCGGACCGCTCCTCGCCGTCCACGCCACCGCCCTGTCTCACGGACAGAGCACCGTGACCGGGGGCGGCCGGACCCCTCTAGGCTGAAACGCACAGGCGGGAACGGCACCACGCGAAGAGCGCGGGCGCCGGGCCCCCGAAGGCGCCGAGGCGCTTGAGACGCTGAGGTGCCGAGGCGCCGAGGCGCTCGGAATCGATGAAACGAAGAGGCGAGGAGTACGACGTGGCGGTACGAGCGGTCCGTGGAGCCGTCCAGCTGGAGCAGGACGAGGCCGGACACATGGACGAGCAGGTCGGTGCTCTGCTCACCGCCGTCCTGGAGCGCAACCACCTGGTCGCCGACGACCTGATCAGCATCTGGTTCACCGCCACCCCTGATCTGCACAGCGACTTCCCGGCCGCCGCGGCCCGCGGCCTCGGCATCGTCGACGTACCGCTGATCTGCGCCCAGGAGCTGGACATCAAGGGGGCCATGCCCCGTGTCGTGCGGATACTCGCCCATGTCGAGACCTCGCTTCCCCGGGCCGGGATCCAGCACGTCTACCTCGGCGCCACCGCCACCCTGCGCAAGGACATCGCCCAGTGAGAACAGCCCTCGTCATCGGAACGGGGCTGGTCGGCACCTCCGCCGCCCTCGCCCTCGCCGGGCGCGGCATCCATGTCCACCTCGTCGACCACGACCCCTCGTCGGCCCGTACCGCGGCGGCACTCGGCGCCGGTACGGACGAGGCGCCCGAGGGCCGCGTCGACCTGGCGATCATCGCCGTACCGCCCGCCCACACCGCGTCCGTGCTGGCCACCGCCATGCGCGAGGGGGTGGCCCGGGGCTACCTGGACGTCGCGAGCGTCAAGGGCGGCCCGCGCCGCGAACTGGAAGCCCTCGGCATCGACCTCACCCCCTACATCGGTACGCACCCGATGTCGGGCAAGGAACGCTCGGGCCCCCTCGCCGGCACCGCCGACCTCTTCGAGGGCCGCCCCTGGGTCCTCACCCCGACCCGGGACACCGACACCGAGGTCCTCAACCTCGCCCTGGAACTGGTCGCCCTGTGCCGCGCCGTCCCGGTCGTCATGGACGCCGACGCCCACGACCGCGCCGTCGCCCTCGTCTCCCACACCCCGCAGCTGATCTCCTCCATGGTCGCCGCCCGCCTGGAGGAGGCCGACGAGACGGCCGTACGCCTCTGCGGGCAGGGCATCAGGGACGTCACCCGCATCGCCGCCTCCGACCCCCGGATGTGGGTGGAGATCCTCTCCGCCAACCCCGGCCCGGTCGCCGATGTGCTGACGGGAGTCGCCGCCGACCTGGAGGAGACGGTACGGGCACTGCGCGGCCTCCAGTCCGCGAACGAGGACGAGCGCCGCGCGGGCACCGACGGCATCGAGGACGTCCTGCGCCGCGGCAACGCGGGCCGGGTCCGGGTGCCCGGCAAGCACGGCGCGGCCCCCGCGTCGTACGAGACCGTGGCCGTACTCATCGGCGACCGGCCGGGCGAGCTGGCCCGGATCTTCGCCGACGCGGGACGTGCCGGGGTCAACATCGAGGACGTCCGCATCGAGCACGCCACCGGCCAGCAGGCGGGCCTGGTCCAGCTGATGGTCGAGCCGAGCGCGGCGGCCTCGCTCGCCGCGGCGCTCCAGGAGCGGGGCTGGTCCCTGCGCCCGTGAGCGGGCCCGCCACCACGGGGTACAAGGCTCCGCCCGGCACTCGGTAACCTGGTGCGTGGCCGTCTTGTGGCCCGTTCGCCCTCACCCCGTGTACCAGGAAGGTGTCCACCACCGTGGGAACCGTAAGCGCCTCAGTGATCGTCGCTATCGACGGGCCCTCCGGCACCGGCAAGTCGAGCACGTCCAAGGCCGTCGCCGCCCAGCTCGGCCTGAGCTACCTGGACACCGGCGCTCAGTACCGGGCGATCACCTGGTGGATGCTGAACAACGGCATCGACGTACAGAACGCCGCGGAGGTGGCGACCGCCGCCGCCAAGCCGGTCATCGTCTCCGGAACGGACCCGGCCGCCCCGACGATCACCGTCGACGGCGAGGACGCCGCGGGCCCGATCCGCACCCAGGAGGTCACCTCCAAGGTCAGCGCCGTCAGCGCCGTCCCCGAGGTGCGCACCCGGATCACCGAGCTCCAGCGGGCCATCGCGGCGGGCGCCGAGGGCGGCATCGTGGTCGAGGGCCGCGACATCGGCACCACCGTGCTCCCGGACGCCGACCTCAAGATCTTCCTCACCGCGTCCCCGGAGGCGCGCGCCGCCCGCCGCAGCGGCGAGGTCAAGGGCTCCGACCTCGCCGCCACGAAGGAGGCGCTGGTCCAGCGCGACGCCGCCGACTCCGGCCGCAAGACCTCGCCGCTGGCCAAGGCGGACGACGCCGTCGAGGTGGACACCACCGAGCTGACCCTTCAGCAGGTCATCGAGTGCGTCGTCACCCTCGTCGGGGAGAAGCGGGCCGAGAGGTGACCGAGGCCACGGGGGCGCCCACGCCGCGCGGGGCGGCCGTCGGGCGGGGCATCGGGATCGGGCTGATGTACGGGCTCTTCAGGCCCCGGGTCCTGGGAGCGTGGCGGGTGCCCGCCTCCGGACCCGTCATACTCGCGGTGAACCACTCCCACAACATCGACGGACCGATGCTGATGGGCACCGCGCCCCGGCCGGTGCACTTCCTGATCAAGAAGGAGGCGTTCGTCGGCCCCCTCGACCCGTTCCTGCGCGGAATCGGTCAGCTGAAGGTGGACCGCACGACCGTCGACCGCACGGCCATCACCCACGCCCTCGGCGTGCTGGAGAACGGCGGGGCCCTCGGGATCTTCCCGGAAGGTACCCGGGGCGACGGAGACTTCGCCTCGCTGCGTGCCGGACTCGCGTACTTCGCGGTACGCGGCGGGGCGCCGATCGTCCCGGTGGCCGTCCTGGGAAGCACGGAGCGCCGCGGACGGTTGATACGGGGGCTGCCTCCGCTGCGCAGCCGGGTCGATGTCGTCTTCGGCGATGCCTTCGACGCGGGTGATGGAAGCGGGCGGCGGACGCGCAAGGCGCTGGACGAGGCGACCCTGCGGATCCAGGGGAAGCTGACCGCGCACCTGGAAAGTGCCAGGCGCCTCACCGGGCGTTAGGCGAGACTTGAGTAGTGGACCGCGCCGACCGCGGTCCATCGATGATGATGCAAAGAGGAACGGACTTCATGAACGACCAGATTCACTCCGACGGCTCGGACCACGAGCACGGAGCACTTGGCGATGCCGAGTTCGCGGAGTTCATGGAGCTCGCCGCGCAGGAAGGCTTCGACCTCGAGGAGGTCGAGGGTGCCCTCGGCGAGGCGGGTCACGGCCCGCTTCCCGCGCTCGCCATCGTCGGCCGCCCCAATGTCGGCAAGTCGACCCTGGTGAACCGGATCATCGGCCGCCGTGAGGCCGTCGTCCAGGACAAGCCCGGTGTGACCCGCGACCGCGTCAGCTACGAGGCCGAATGGGCCGGACGCCGCTTCAAGGTCGTCGACACCGGCGGCTGGGAGCAGGACGTGCTGGGCCTCGACGCCTCCGTCGCCGCCCAGGCCGAGTACGCCATCGAGACGGCCGACGCGGTCGTCTTCGTCGTCGACTCGACCGTCGGTGCGACCGACACCGACGAGGCCGTGGTCAAGCTGCTGCGCCGGGCCGGCAAGCCCGTCGTGCTGTGCGCCAACAAGGTCGACGGCCAGAGCGGCGAGGCGGACGCCACCGCCCTGTGGTCGCTGGGCCTCGGCGAGCCGTACCCGGTCTCCTCCCTGCACGGCCGCGGCACCGGCGACATGCTGGACGCCGTCCTCGAAGCCCTGCCCGAGGCCCCGGCCCAGCGCTTCGGCGACGGGACCCTCGGCGGCCCGCGCCGGATCGCCCTGATCGGCCGTCCGAACGTCGGCAAGTCCTCCCTCCTGAACAAGGTCGCGGGCGAGGACCGGGTCGTCGTCAACGAGCAGGCAGGCACCACGCGGGACCCGGTCGACGAGCTGATCAAGCTCGGCGGCATCACCTGGAAGTTCATCGACACGGCCGGTATCCGCCGCCGTGTCCACCTCCAGGAAGGCGCGGACTACTACGCCTCGCTGCGCACCGCGGCCGCCGTCGAGAAGGCCGAGGTCGCGGTCGTCCTGATCGACTCCAGCGAGTCCATCAGCGTCCAGGACCAGCGCATCATCACCATGGCGGTGGAGGCCGGGCGTGCCCTGGTCATCGCGTTCAACAAGTGGGACACCCTCGACGAGGAGCGCCGCTACTACCTGGAGCGCGAGATCGAGACGGAGCTCGCGCAGGTCGCCTGGGCCCCGCGGGTCAATGTTTCGGCCATCACCGGCCGTCACATGGAGAAGCTCGTCCCGGCGATCGAGACGGCGATCAAGGGCTGGGAGACCCGTATCCCCACCGGCCGGCTGAACGCCTTCCTCGGTGAGATCGTCGCCTCCCACCCGCACCCGGTGCGCGGCGGCAAGCAGCCCCGCATCCTCTTCGGCACGCAGGCGGGCACCAAGCCGCCGCGCTTCGTCCTCTTCGCCTCGGGCTTCCTGGAGCACGGCTACCGCCGCTTCGTCGAGCGTCGGCTGCGTGAGGAGTTCGGCTTCGAGGGCACCCCGATCCACATCTCGGTCCGGGTCCGCGAGAAGCGCGGCCGCAACAAGTAGCACGGGGCAGGGCACGGAGAAGCCCCGGACCGCTCGCTCCCGCGAACGGTCCGGGGCTTCTTCCGTACGTCACGATCTGTACGTCGCGAGCTGTACGCCAGGTGCCGTCGGTCACGAGCCCATGTGTCACGAGCCCGTACGTCAGCACGTCCGTGCGTATGCCGCTCCGGAGTCAGCTCGTCCGGCGTCAGTACTCCCGGGATGCCGGCCCCGGGGGCAGCGCCGGCTGTGCCCGTCCGGCGTGCCGGCCGACCCGCTGCCAGGAACCGAGGCTCCCGGTGCGCGGCGTGCCGCCCTGCCCGCCCTGGCTGCCGTAGCCGCCGTGGTGTCCGCCGGCGGCCGAGTGGCCCAGCGGGGGGCGGATGCCGAAGAGCCCGGTGCCGAAGGACGAGAAGCCGAGATTCTCCTCACCGCTCCGATCGCCCGGCAGCGCCCGGAACGACCGCCGGTACTCGGAGTACAGCGCGTCGTAGATCGGGGTGGGGGACTTGCCCTCCGATGGATCCCGTGAGGGGCGCATGGCAGGGAT
The DNA here is from genome assembly GCF_026340105.1 of Streptomyces sp. NBC_01433. Classification (NCBI taxonomy): domain Bacteria; kingdom Bacillati; phylum Actinomycetota; class Actinomycetes; order Kitasatosporales; family Streptomycetaceae; genus Streptomyces; species Streptomyces sp. NBC_01433. The sequence continues at coordinate 5,219,092 of NZ_JAPEPM010000001.1, forward strand.
CTGACTCTGGTGCTGGCGGGAGGAGTCGTATGAGTGCACATAGGTGCCAACGACCTCACCGCCCGTCGGATGCGGTCCTGGCGGAGAAATCGCTGTTCGGCGTGGGTGTCCGGGGCGTGCGGACACGGTCAGGTCCCGGCGAGCGGCATCGCGGCGGCCACCAGGAGACCGTTGACCGCGGCCTTCTCCAGGGCGTCGCGGAGCAGGTCCTCGCGCGGTTGCTGGCCGATCGAACCGGCCGGGGCGGCGAAGACGAGGACCGTCTTCGACTTGTTGACCGCGGCCCGCCAGCCCTCGGTGACCTGGAGCGGCTGATGGGCCTGCCACCAGGCGACCGGGGTGCCGCCGCCGGAGCCCGGCTGCAGCACGGCGTGCAGCTGGCCCATGGCGAGCAGGACGGACCAGCCGGGCAGCACCTCCGGCAGCCGGTTCATGTCGGGGGCAGGGCGGAAGCCCTGCTCCAGCAGCAGCTGGAGGAACGCGTCGCCCCCGCTGCCGTCGGTTCCGGGCCGGGCGACCGGGCCGGTCGGTTCGACGACCAGGGCGGGGCGGAGATCGTCCTCGATCAGGACGAGACCGCTGGTGATGCCGAGGACGGCCTGTTCGGGCATGAGACCCTCCGGGTTCTGTGGCTCGCTGCCGGTGATGCTTCGCACTGCGCCCTGGAGCTGGTCCTCCGCGACCTGGACGACCTGCGAAGGGATGCACGTCGCATGGGCGAACGCGAGCACGGCGGTCTCGTCGCCGATGAACAGCACCGTGCTGGTGCGTTCCTGCTCGGAGTCGCCGGGGGTGCGGCAGGAGGTGCAGTCGTAACTGCCTGGGGCGGTGTCGCCGACGAGCAGCCGGTCGGCTTCGGCATCGCCGATCTCGGCGCGTACGTCCTCGCTGACGTCGAGCATGCGCGGCACGGGTGGCTCCTCGAACTCGGTGCGTGGGCCGGGCGGTTCCCGGCTCATGAAGAGACAACGCGGGATCCGAGGCCGGAGTCACGCACCTGGGGTCTTTCGTTTGAGTCGGGCCGGATCGTGCCGGAGCAGGCCGGATCCCGCCGGATCGGGGCCGGCGAGCCCGGCGTGATCCGAACGGAAAGCTCTTCGAGGGAGCCGGGGGAGTCGGGAGGGCCGGGAAGGCCGGGAAGGCCGGGAAGGCCGGGAAGGCCGGGAAGGCCGGGAGGGCCGGGGAGGGCTCGCGGGGCGGGCGGAGACAGAGGAGACAGGTCGACACATCGGCAGGTCGATGACCGGACCGGGCGGCCGGGGACGCTCCCGTCATCGAACCGGACCTGCTGATTCCGGAAACGTGCAGGTCACGCACCGGTTCCGGTCGGCCGCACGCCCGCGACACGGGACACCTGTGCGGATTCCGCGTGTGTGACCGATGGCCAGTACAGTCCCCAGCAGACCAAGCCGACCAGGGGGTTACGGCGACGCCATGCACATCTCTTTCCTGCTTCACAACGCGTACGGCATCGGGGGAACGATCCGTACGACGTTCAATCTCGCTCGCGCACTCGCCGAGCGGCACGACATCGAGATCGTCTCGGTCTTCCGGCACCGCGACGCACCCGCACTGGGCGCGCCGCCGGGCGTGACGATGCGCCATCTCGTCGACCTGCGAGCGAAGAGCGCGACCTACGACGGCGATGCGGCCGAATACGCCAGGCCCGCCGCGGTGTTCCCGCGCGGCGACAGCAGACACCAGCAGTACAGCCGGCTCACCGACGCCAGGATCGCGGCCCATCTGCGCTCCCTGGAGGCGGACGTCGTCGTCGGGACCCGGCCCGGCCTCAACGTGCACATCAGCAGACAGGCCCGCCGGGGCCCGGTGCGCATCGGTCAGGAACACCTCACGCTGGACAGCCACAGCTACCGGCTGCGCCGCGAGATCAGCCACCGCTACGAGTCGCTCGACGCGATCACCACCGTCACCCGGGCCGACGCCGAGGACTACCGGACCCGGCTGCGGCTGGGCGGCGTACGGATCGAGGCGATCCCGAACAGCGTGCCCGCCCCGGTGGGGCCGCCCGCGCAGGGCGATCTGAAGTGGGTCGTCGCGGCGGGTCGGCTGCACAAGGTCAAGCGCTACGACCTGCTCGTACGGGCCTTCGCCGAGGTGAGCGCGGCGCGGCCCGACTGGCGGCTGCGGATCTACGGCGGCGGCGACTCCACCGGCAATGAGCAGTCGGCGCTGCGCACCCTCATCGGCGAACTCGGACTGCGCGACCAGGTGCTCCTGATGGGATCGGTCCACCCGATGGAGGCCGAGTGGCCCAAGGGCTCCATCGCCGCCGTCACCTCGGACCGGGAGTCGTTCGGCATGACGATCGTCGAGGCGATGCGCTGCGGGCTGCCGGTCGTGGCCACCGACTGCCCGCACGGACCGGCCGAGATCATCGACGACGGCACCGACGGGCGGCTGGTGCCGGTCGGTGACGAAGCGGGGGTCGCCGCCGCGCTGCTCGCACTGATCGAGGACGACGGGCTGCGGCACCGGATGGGGCGCGAGGCGCTGGCCGCGTCACGCAGATTCGACCCGGCGCGGATCGCGGAACGCCACGAGAGCCTGTTCACCGAGCTGGCCGCGCGTGGCGCGCGGGGCCGCGGGCAGGGCGCCCTGCGCACCGCGCTGCACCGTTCCAGGGGCACGGTGCTGGACGGGGCGTACGCCCTGCGCTACAAGGCCGCCGACCTGATCCGCAAGGGGAAGGCGGCCTGAGCCGAGGCAGCGGTTGCGGACCCTGCCGTCCGCAACCGCCGCTTCTCGGACCGCGAGATTCCGATAGTGCGAGTGGGTGGCGGGGGGAGTGCGGGAAACGTGTGGATATATAAGACCTGCATAAGGGCGCATGAATTCACGGAGTTGCGGTCATCCAGGTGAAACCGGCCATGTACCGAGGGAAAAGGCAGATCACCACATGATCCCGGCACGCATTCCGCGTTCGCCGATCCGAGATCATTTCCCCGTCGGCCGAAAAGGCCCGAGCACCTGTTGAAGAGGGTCCGTTCGAGTGAATAATGCGAAGTAAACGAGTGTGGGGATCCTGTGACACAAGCGTGACCGGTACGGCATGCGGGGATGCGCCACGGAGCTCCGGAGCCCCGCCTTCCGTCACGGTCCGAGGCCGCCTACGGTGAGAGGTATGGCATCTATACCGACCCCTCCCGTACAGCCGGACGACGTCCCCGAGTCGTACGTCGGCCTCGGTGCCGAGGCCGCCGAGCGGCGGGCCAGGTCCCGTGGCTGGGCCACTGTCAGAGCCGTACCACCGGGCACGTTCCTCACCATGGAGTTCCGCGGCGGCCGCATCAACTTCCAGGTCGAGGACTCCACCGTGACGCGTTGCTGGGTGGGCTGAACGGCTGTGTGAGCCCCTGGAGCGAGCGAAGGCCCCGACCTGCGCCGGTCGGGGCCATCACGCTGTGCGGGGTGAAGCTGTGCGGGTTGAGGCTGTGCGTACCGTCCCCGCGGTCCGGGGGCGGCTCAGCCGCCCGTCATCGGCCGGGCCGGGCTCGTGTTGCCGCGCGGTGTGCGCTCGGCGTGCGGAGGGCGACGGGAACCGGCCGGGGTGACCGGGGTGCGCTCCGAACGCGCCGGGTGCGACGCGTGCGCCCGCGACCGGGTCCCCTGGCCGGGGTGACCGGCCGGCTGGCCGGTCCCGGTGGCCGCTCCGGGCGCGGTGCCGCCGTCCTCGGCCGCGACGCTCTCGGAGCCGATCGCCTGCGGGAGCAGCACCGCGGGCGGGCCGTCGGCCGCGACCGGGACCGGTGTCCCGGCCCGACGCCGCTGCCGCCACTGCTCGCGCACCGAGAAGACCCACGCTTCGGCACGGGTGATCAGGGGCTCGAACCAGGGCAGGGCCAACAGGATCAGCAGACCCGCCGCCCAGCCCAGCAGCACATCGCTGAGCCAGTGCGTACCGATGTAGACGGTGGTGAGTCCGACGCCCAGCGAGACCGTCGCGGACAGGGCGGACAGATAGCGCCTGGCCCGTGGCGTGGTGGCCAGGTAGGCAAGGATTCCCCAGGTCACGACGGCGTTGGCGGTGTGTCCCGAAGGAAATATATCGCCGCCCGCGAACATCTCGGCGGAGCCGATCTGGGTCGCGTAGTGCGGGCCGAGCCGCCCGAGGCCCAGCTTGACCGCGCCGACCGTCATATTGAGCAGCAGCAGCGAGCAGCCGAGGGTGAGCAGCGGCCGGAGCGTGTGCTGCCGCCAGGAGCGCCAGCCCAGCCAGCTGGCGATCATCACGGCCGTGGGGCCGCGCTGGCCGAGCACGACGTAGTAGTCGAGGAAGGCGTGGAGTTCGGGCCACTGCTGGTAGGGCCGGAAGAGCATGACCTTCCAGTCCAGGGCCACCAGCCAGGACGAGACCAGCACCGCGACGACGATGGCGAGATAGAACGCCAGCGTCCCGCCGAAGAGAGCGATGCGGTGACGACTCATCCGCGGTGCCTCTATCTTCGGCGGTTCCGGCTCCCGGTCCAGCCGGGCAAAGATGTCGGTACGCACCCAATCGACGTTACAGCGAGTGAGTGTGTGACCAGGCCGATCCGGCCGCTTTGTGATGACGATGTGATGTGGACTATGTCTCAGATCGGCGTCTATTCGCGGTGCGGCGAAGAATCTCCGTGATCTTGTGGCCAATTCTCCACGGGCCCGCTTCGTAAGAATGTTTGAGTGGTCGGAAAATTCCGCGTGAGGGTTTCCGCGGGAATTGTTCCGGCCATTCGGGGGAGGCGCGCGCCGCCGCCGTGTCACCCGTGGGGGGTACCCCGGTGCCGTCCCTCACGGTCCTCCGGTGTTCCGGGGGAGGGGGTGGCGAGAGGTCCGGGAAGGGAGCCGGAGTGGCGTACGCCACACTCCGCGGCGTACAGGCGTATGAGGTGGACCACGTCTGACCACGCCGAACTCGCGTACGCTGACGGCTCACTCGCCCGTCGATGCCGGGCCTGGGGGACACCGAAAGCCGGTTCCCCGTTGGCCTGCCGAGCGCGAGGGACTCTCTGGGAGGTACGTAGATGTCCGGGACGACCACGGCCGGAGCCCGGCTGCGTGCAGCTGCCGACAGCGCCAACCGCTGGCTCGTTCTCGTCGTTCTCTGTCTCAGTCTGCTGCTGGTCGCGCTGGACGCGACCGTGCTCCATGTCGCGGTGCCCGCGGTCACCGAGGACCTGCGGCCCAGTGCCGTCGGTCTGCTGTGGATCGTGGACGCCTATCCGCTGGTCTGCGCGTCACTGCTGATTCTCTTCGGCACCCTCGGTGACCGGATCGGCAGACGACGGGTCCTGCTGTTCGGCTACGCGCTGTTCGGCGTCGCCTCCGCGATGGCCGCGTTCGCCGACACCCCGGCCGTGCTGATCGCGGCCCGCGCCCTGCTCGGCGTCGGCGGCGCGATGATCATGCCCGCGACGCTGTCGATCCTCCGCCAGGTCTTCCCCGACCGCCGGGAGCGTGCCCTGGCCATCGGGGTCTGGAGCGCGGTCGCCGCCGTCGGGGCCGCCACCGGACCGGTCATCGGCGGCTTTCTCGTCGAGCACTTCTGGTGGGGCTCGGTCTTCCTGATCAACATCCCGCTGATGGCACTGATCCTGCCGATCGGCCGCTGGCTGCTGCCCGAGTCCCGAGGCAGCAGCGACGGCCCGTGGGACGTGCTGGGCGCGCTGATGGCCGCGGCGGGTGTGCTCGGTGTCGTCCTCGGTGTGAAGCGTGTCGGCGGCGGCGAGGGACTCCTCGGCCCCGCCACCCTCGTTCCGCTCGTGGCCGGCGCCGCGCTGCTGGCCGTCTTCGTGCGCCGCCAGAAGCGGCGTACGCATCCGCTCATAGACATCGGGATGTTCTCCAGGCCCGCCTTCAGCACGGCCGTCGGCTGCATCGTGCTCGCCATGCTGGCCCTGGTCGGCCTGGAGCTGATAGCGGTCCAGTACCTCCAGCTGGTGCTGGATCTCAGCCCCATGGAGACCGGGCTGCGGCTGTTGCCGCTGACCTTCGCGGCGATGGCCGCGGGGGTCACCGGCTCGTACACCCTGCGGCGCGTCGGCCCCCGCCGGATGGTGGGCTGGGGCTTCGTCCTGACCGCCGCCGCGGTGCTGCTGCTGACCCTGATGGGACAGCACGACCGGCCCGTCCTGCTGACCGTCGGCTTCGTGCTGCTCGGCTTCGGGCTCCAGTCCACGCTCTTCGGGGCGTACGAATCGATGCTGAGCGAGGTGCCCGCGGACCGGGCGGGCGGTGCGGCGGCGATCGGTGAGACCTCCTACCAGCTGGGCGCGGGCATGGGGATCGCCCTGCTCGGCAGCGTCATGAACGCCGCCTACGCCCCCGGTCTGGCCACGCTGCACGAGAAGGGCGTGCCCAAGGAGGCGGGCTCGGCCGCCGCGCACTCGCTGGGCGAGGCGTATCAGGTGTCGGCGCAGCTGGGCGGCCCGATGGGCGATCTGCTGCGGTCCACCGCCCGGCACGCCTTCATCGACGGGCTGCACCTCACGCTGTTCGTCAGCGCGGGCCTGCTGCTGCTCGGGGCACTGGCCGCGGTGCGGCTGCCGAAGGCCATGGAGTGTCCGCCCAAGGAGACCTGCCCGCCGTACGAGGCGCGGGCCGCCAAGACCCCTTCGCCACGTCTCCCGGACCGCTCCGAGCGGCAGGTCCCACTGCCCGCGCGGCGCGAGCCGGCCGAGGCCACCGGCTCTGGACGAGCGGCACACTGAGCCGTAACGTCAGCACGACGCCCTGACTATCACTGCTAGTTTTAGAGGGTCCGCGGGCGTGCCGAGGGCCCTCCGAAACACCGTGCGAGCCGCCGGAGGCACCCTCATGTCCACCACCGAGTCCGCGAAGCCGTCGACGACACCGAAGCCGCCGAAGCTTCCGCCCTTCGACGCCACCGACCCTCTCGGCATCGACGACCTGCTCGACCCCGAGGATCTCGCGATCCGCGACACCGTCCGCGCCTGGGCCGCCGATCGCGTCCTGCCGCACATCGCCGAGTGGTACGAGAACGGTGAGCTGCCCGGCATCCGCGAGCTGGCCCGCGAACTCGGCTCGCTGGGCGCGCTCGGAATGTCCCTGAAGGGCTACGGCTGCGCGGGTGCCACGGCCGTCCAGTACGGGCTGGCCTGTCTGGAACTGGAGGCGGCGGACTCGGGAATCCGCTCCCTGGTCTCCGTACAGGGTTCCCTCGCCATGTACGCGATCCACCGCTTCGGCTCCGAGGAGCAGAAGCGGCAGTGGCTGCCCGGCATGGCGGCGGGCGAGACCATCGGCTGTTTCGGCCTGACCGAGCCGGACCACGGCTCCGACCCCGCCGGGATGCGGACGTACGCCCAGCGTGACGGCGGCGACTGGGTGCTCACCGGCCGCAAGATGTGGATCACCAACGGTTCGGTCGCCGGGGTCGCCGTCGTATGGGCGCAGACCGACGAGGCCGACGGCGGCAGCGGAATCCGCGGCTTCGTCGTACCGACCGACAGCCCCGGCTTCACCGCGCCCGAGATCCGGCACAAGTGGTCCCTGCGCGCCTCGGTCACCAGCGAGCTGGTCATGGACGGCGTACGGCTGCCCGCCGATGCCGTGCTCCCCGGCGCCCTCGGTCTGCGCGGCCCGCTCAGCTGCCTCAGTCATGCCCGGTACGGCATCGTCTGGGGAGCCATGGGCGCGGCGCGCGCCAGCTTCGAGGCGGCCCTCGACTACGCGAGGACGCGGGAACAGTTCGGCAGGCCGATCGGCGGTTTCCAGCTCACCCAGGCCAAGCTCGCGGACATGGCCGTCGAGCTGCACAAGGGCATCCTGCTCGCCCACCATCTGGGCCGCCGGCTGGACGCGGGCAGGCTCCGCCCGGAACAGGTCAGTTTCGGAAAGCTCAACAATGTGCGGGAGGCGATCGAGATCTGCCGTACCTCGCGCACGATTCTCGGCGCCAACGGGATCTCGCTGGAGTACCCGGTGATGCGGCACGCGACGAATCTGGAGTCGGTGCTCACGTACGAGGGCACCGTGGAGATGCACCAGCTGGTGCTGGGCAAGGCGCTCACCGGTCTGGACGCGTTCCGGTAAACGGGACGCCGCCGGACCACCTGCCCGGCGAGCGCCCTGCTCAGCTCTGGTTGAAGAAGCCGTCGGCCTTCCGGCCGGCGGCTTCGCCGGTGAGGACCTGGGTGTCGGCCGGGGTCAGCAGGAAGACCCGGGTGGCCACCCGGTCGATCGAGCCGCGCAGCCCGAAGATCAGCCCAGCGGCGAAGTCGACGACACGCTTGGCGTCGGCGGAGTCCATGGCGGTGAGGTTCACGATCACCGGGACGCCGTCCCGGAACAGCTCACCGATGGCCCGCGCGTCCCGGAAGCTGTCCGGGGTCACGGTGGCGATCCGGCGGTCCTGCTCCTCGGCCGTCTCGGCGGCCACCTGCACCCGAGGGTCGGTCACCCACGCCTGGCCACCCGTCCCGGTCTCCGCACCCCCGGAGTACTCGTCGTCGTAGTACCGCTCGTCGTGGTTGTCCTCTACGAGGCCCAGCCAGGCACTTGCCTTGCGCACCGATCCCATGGACGCCTCCTCTCACCGCGGTTCCTTGGCGTTCCGCATCTCTTTCGTATCCCTATGGTCGTCCATGATGCGGATACCGCGCCAAGTGGATAGTCGGCGCGCAGGGGATTCGTGACGGTACTGGTGCAGAAGATATGGCGGTTCGTCAGGGTTCCTCCTGCATAAGGGCGGTCGCGGAAGGAAAATATGATGCTCCGGTCCGTACGGGTGACATGGGGGACGTACGGGTGAACGGTCCGCTCGATACGACGCACGCCGCGCAGGTGCACGAGTGGCGCGCACCTGTCGAACGGCTCTCGGGGGATCGTCGTGTTCGGAATCGTCAGGCCCTGCGCACATCGGCTCACCGAGAGGCTCAGGACGGAGTGGACGGCGCATCCGTGCGGCCTCTGTCTCGCCCTGTGCGCCGCCCATGGGCAATTCGCTCGGATCGTCACGAACTAGGACGGCCTGATCGTCTCGGTCCTGACGGATGCTCAGGCCGAACGCACCCCCGCCGCCCGCAGGGTCGCGGCGGGCCGGGACAGAGCCGGTGCCCGCACCGGCGCCGAGCTCGGCTTCGACACCTCGTCGCTGGTCGGCGCGGTCGACCGGCAGCCGGGGATCGAGGCGCTCGCCGGCCCCGGCACCCCGCTGCTGACGGTCACCGAACCCACCGGGACGGCCACCGCCGCGGCCTTCGCGCACACCGCCGTACTCGCGGGCGTACCACGCCGCGCCGCGCCGCGCCGCTCGCCGAGGCGGGACGGCTCTTCGGGCGGCTCGCGCATCTGCTGGACGCCGTGGAGGACCGGGAAGCCGACGCGGCGTCAGGCGCCTGGAACCTGCCCCAAGCTCCAAAGGAGCAGGGGGGACCCCCTTCCGCGACCGGTACCCCGCTCGCCGGGACCCGGCGGCTGTGCGACGACGCGCCGCACGGCGTACGGCTCGCGCTGCGCGACGCGGAGTTCACCGACAGCGGGCTCGCCCATGTGCTGCTCGTGCATGAACTGCGGCGTTCCGTGGACCGGGCGTTCGGCTCCTCCTCCTGCTCGCACCGGGGCGCGTTCGGGCCGCCGCCCGGCAATCCGTACGCGCCGAGCCCCGGCGGTCCGGCCCTCCCGCCCCAGCCCCCGCCCCAGCCCCCGCCCGAGCCGCCGCGCGACCGGCGCGGGCTGATCACCGGGTGCCTGGTGCGGGCCGGGCTCGCCTGCTGCGACTGCTGAGGGGCGGGCGCCGGCTCCCTGCCGGGGCCCCGGAGCGGCTGCCTGACGGACGGTCACTTCAGCTCGGGCGGCGAGATCCGCGAGGAGGTGATCGCCGACTCGGCGGTGCCCCACTTCTTCAGGATGCGGTCGTACGTACCGTCGGCCCGCAGACCGTTGACCGCGGCCTGGAAGGCCGGCGCCAACGGGGTCCCCTTTTTGAAGGCGAAGCCGACGTCGAGCCGCTTGAACTCATTGAGGAAGCGCAGCCCCTCCTGCTGTGTCACCGCGTAGCGCAGCCCGTTGATGGTGGACATCACCACATCGCTGCGGCCCTGCTGGAGGGAGATCCAGATGGCGGCCTGGTCGCTGTACGTCTTCACGTCGTACGCCTTCTTGCCCGCGTCCGTGCACAGGTGCCTGTTCTCCTGGAGTGTCACCTCGAACGTGGTGCCAGCCCCGGTGCCCACGGTCAGGCCGCAGAGCTGGGTGAGGTCGGTCACCTTCTTCAGCTTGCTGTCGTCGCGGACCGCGAACCCCTGGCCGTCATTGATGTACGTGACGAAGTCGATCGTCTCGCGGCGCTCGTCGGTGACCCCGAAGTTCCCCGTACCCAGGTCGTACTTCCCGCTGCCCAGCGCCGGGAGGATCGCCTCGAAGGACGCGATCTCGCGCTTCAGCTTCAGCCCGAGCGCCCTGGCCACGGCGTCCGCGAAGTCGATGTCCGCGCCCGCCGGTGTCCTGCCGTCCTCCAGGTAGAACGCCCCGGGCGGGGTGCCGACGCTGGAGGCGATCCTGAGCGTGCCCGAGGACCGGACGCCCGCGGGCAGCAGTTTCGCCGCGGCCTCGTCCTTCTTCACCGCCGACACCACGTCCGCCGTCGGGATCTTCCCCCTGCCGGCACCCGCCGCGCCCGATCCGCCGCCCGGTGCCGCCGCCGGGTCCCCCGATCCGCACGCGGTGAGCGCGAGCGCGGCGACGGTGATCAGGGCGAAGGCGGCGGTGTGCCGGGTTCGGGGCATGGCGGGGCTTCTCCGGGTTCGTCGGTGTTCATCGTTCATCAGGGTTCGTCGATGACGTCAGGGCGCGTGCGGGTACGCCGACCGGACTCCGGTGCGAGGACGGCACGGAGCGCGGGGCGGGGAATCAGCGGCGCGAGGGGAGGGTGAAGCGGTGTTGTGTACGTGAGGGCACGCGGGAAAGGGGTGCTCGAACGCGGACAGGGGCGTGAGCGGGTGAAGCCGGAAGCAGGGAGTCAGCTCAACAGGAAGAGGACCACACGCGACCGAAGTCGATGTGGGAGCGGGTGACCAGCCACTGCTGCGAATGCATGGCCCAAGTGGAACAGGCATCCGGGTGCGCGTCAACCGGCCTGAGACGTCGGGCTCACAGTGTGGACAGGCTTGACAACGGGCCGTAGACAGCGCTTATCTCGGAGGCGGACCGGCGCTGAGGGGCCCGGTCCACGTTGTGTTTGGTGTGAAGGCACGCCCCGTGTTCGATCTCTGCATCCACGGAGCCTTCGCATGTCCGCGCAGACAGATGTCCTGCCTCCCCCGCTTCCCGCACCGCCCGCCAGGGCCGACGACGACGCGGTGCCACGTATCGTCCCGGTCCGCCGAACAGGCCAGTGGGCGGCGGCCGTTGCCGTCCTCGTGCTCCTCGCCCTGGCGTTGGTATCCGTCATCCGCAACGATGCCTTCCAGTGGGACGTCGTCGGCGACTACCTCACCACCGCCTCCGTCCTGCGCGGACTCGGGCTCACCCTCTGGCTCACGGCGCTCGTCATGGTGCTCGGCTTCGCGCTCGGCACCCTCCTGGCCATCCTCAGGCTCTCCGGCAACCGCGTGCTCCAGGCGGTCAGCTGGGGGTACGTCTGGCTGTTCAGATCCACCCCGATCCTGGTCCAGCTGCTGTTCTGGTTCAACATCGGCGCCCTGTACCCGCAGCTCCTCGGCGTCAGCACGGTCAACCTCCTCGGACCCGTCACCGTCGCCGTCGTCGGACTCACCCTGCACGAGGCCGCGTACGCCGCCGAAGTGGTCCGCGGCGGCATCCTCTCCGTCGAGCGCGGACAGCTGGAGGCGGCCCAGTCACTGGGCCTGGGCCCCTGGCGCAGGCTCCGCCGGATCGTGCTCCCGCAAGCCATGCGCTCCATCGTGCCGCCCGCCGGGAACATGCTGATCGGCACCCTCAAGGGCACCTCGATCGTCAGCATCATCGCCGTGCAGGACCTGCTCTACTCCGTTCAGCTCGTCTACCACCGCACCTATCAGGTCATCCCGCTGCTGCTCGTCGCCACCCTCTGGTACGTCGCCGTCACCTCGGCCCTCGGCATCGGACAGCACTACGTCGAACGGCACTACGCACGCGGCACGGCGGACACCCGATGAGCACCGCACCCGCGGCCGCGCCCAGCCTCGTCATCATCGGGGCCGGGCCGCGCGGCACCGGTGTCATCGAACGCATCGCCGCCAACGCCGCCGACCTGTACCCCGGCGGGCGCCTCGACATCCATCTGGTCGACCCGCACCCGCCGGGCGGCGGCCGGATATGGCGGCAGGACCAGTCGCCGCTGCTCTGGATGAACTCCATGGCCGAGGACGTCACCATGTTCACCGACGACACGGTGCGCCAGGACGGCCCCGTACGGCCCGGACCCGCCCTGGACGACTGGGCGAAGGACGTCCGCGCCGGGCGGATCACCGTCGACGCCGAACCCGCCGTGCTGGAGGAGATACGACAGCTGTACGGCCAGGACTTCCCCAGCCGCCGGCTCCAGAGCGCCTACCTGCGCTGGGTGTACGAACAGGCCCTGGCCGCACTCCCGCCCGGCATCACCGTGCGGGAGCACCGGACCCGCGCCCTGGGAGTCACCGGCCCGCGCGGCGGACGCCAGCGCGTCCGGCTCCAGGGCCGCGCCGCCCCCCTGACCGCCGACCTCGTCGTCCTCACCGTCGGCCACCTCGACGCCGAACCCGACGCCGAGCAGCGGGAGTTGAGCGCGTTCGCCGGCCGGCACGGGCTCATCCACCTGCAGCCCGACTTCACCGCCGACAGCGACCTGAGCGCCCTGCCCGCGGGCGAACCCGTCATCGTCCGCGGCTTCGGGCTCGCCTTCATCGACCTGATGGTGCTGCTCACCGAGGGGCGCGGCGGCCGGTACGAGAACGGTGTCTACCTGCCCTCGGGCCGCGAGCCCGTGCTGCACGTCGGATCGCGGCGCGGTGTCCCGTACCACTCCAAGATCGGCTACGGCTGGACGGGCGAGCGGCCGCCGCTGCCGCGCTTCCTCGGCCCCGACCTGGCCGGGGAACTGCTGAGCAGGCCCGGACCGCTCGACTTCCGGCGCGATGTGTGGCCGCACGTCGAGAAGGAGCTCGGCCACGCCCACTACCACCGGCTGTTCACCGCCCACCCCGAGCGCACCACCGTCGGCCGTGACGTCTTCGAGGACAAGTACGCCGCCGCCGATCCGGGCAGCGCCGAACTGGCCGCCCTCGTCGCCGCGGCCGTGCCCGACCCCGCCGACCGGCTCGACCTGGCGGCGCTCGACCACCCGCTGGACGGGGTGCGCCACCCCACGTACGACGCGCTCCAGGACGGTCTGCGCGACTACATCACCGCCGATCTGATACGCCGTCATGATCCGTCCCGCAGCCCGGACCTGGCGGTCTTCCTCGGGCTGCTCTCCGCCTACGGGCAGCTGATCAAGTTCGGCGACATCGGCGACTGGTGGCACGGCTTCTTCAGCTACCTCGCCTCCGGCCCGCCCGGTCCCCGGCTGGAACAGCTCCTCGCCCTCTCCCGGGCCGGGGTCGTCCGCTTCCTCGGCGCCTCGGTCACCGTCGAGGCCGACGAGGAGGCGGGACTCTTCCGGGCCGGCAGCGCCACCGTCCCCACCGAACGCGTCGAGGCGCGGGCGCTGGTCGAGGCCCGCCTCCCGGACCCCTCGCTCCGGCACACCGGCAGCCCGCTGCTGCGCGGCCTGTACGAGGACGGTGCCGCCACCACCGACACGGGACTGCTCTCCGTCGACCCGGGCGACGGCCGGATCCTGGACCGCGACGGCCGCCCGCACCCGCGCCGCTTCGCGCTCGGCCCCTACACCACCGCGCGCAGCAGCGGAGCCTTCACCCGGCCCCGCACCGGCGGCCCGGCCTTCGGCCAGAACGACGCCACCGCGCGCACCGCGCTGACGTTCCTGCGCGACCTCTCCTGTCGCGGCCGCCTCAGCGCCTGACCGCGGCCCACCTCCCGTACATATGTCGCTTAAGGAACTCTCATGTCGCTCACCAGCGATCCACCCATCGACAAAGAGACCGTCCAGGACCCTGTCACCGACTACAGCGGCCTGACCGTCGTCCCGGTCCGCCACCCCTGGCGCTGGGTGGCCGTCGCAGCGACCGCCGTCCTGCTCGCCCAGTTCCTGCACGGACTGGTCACCAACCCCGGCTGGGAATGGGATGTCTTCGCCCGGTTCTTCACCGCCGCGACCATCCTCAAGGCCGTCTGGGTCACCCTCCAGCTGACCTTCTACGGAACCGTTCTCGGCTTCGCGCTCGGCATCGTCCTCGCCTTCATGCGCCTGTCGGCCAGCCCCTTCCTCAGGGCGGTCGCCCACGCCTACATCTGGGCGTTCCGCTCGATCCCGCTGATCGTCCAGCTGCTGTTCTGGTTCAACCTCGCCTACCTCTACCAGGAGTTGCAGTTCGGCATCCCGTTCGGTCCCGGCTTCTTCACCTTCGACACGATGAACCTGGTCGGGGCGATGAGCGCGGCCGTGCTCGGGCTCGCGCTGCACCAGGCGGCGTACGCGGCGGAGATCGTGCGCGGCGGCGTACTGGCCGTGGACTCCGGGCAGTTGGAAGCCGCGGCGGCCCTCGGCATCCCGCGGCTGCGACAGCTGCGGCGGATCGTGCTGCCGCAGGCGATGCGCTCCATCCTGCCGAACGCCGCCAACGAGATCATCTCCCTCTTCAAGGGCACCTCGATCGTCTCCGTCATGGCGATCGGCGAACTCTTCTACCAGGTCCAGGTCGTCTACGGCCGCAACGGCAGGGTCGTACCGCTGCTGATGGTCGCCACCGTCTGGTACATCCTCCTGACCACCGTGCTCTCCGTCCTCCAGTACTACGTCGAACGTCACTACGCCAAGGGGGCCGTGCGATGAGCGCACCCAGCGATGCCATGGTCGAGATCCGCTCCGTACACAAGAGCTTCGGCTCGCTCGAAGTGCTGCGCGGCATCGATCTGTCCGTCCGTACCGGAGAGGTCACCGTCGTCCTCGGACCCTCCGGCTCCGGCAAGTCCACCCTGCTGCGCACCATCAACCACCTGGAGAAGGTCGACCAGGGCTGGATCAGCGTCGACGGCACCCTGGTCGGCTACCGCAGGGAGGGCGACAAACTGTACGAACTGCGCGAGCGCGAGGTTCTGCGCCAGCGCACCCGGATCGGCTTCGTCTTCCAGAACTTCAACCTCTTCGGGCACCTCACCGTCCTGGAGAACATCATCGAGGCACCGGTCTCCGCCCTGCGCCGACCCCGGAAGGACGCCGTCGCGGCGGCCGGGAAGCTGCTCGCCCGGGTCGGGCTCGCCGACAAGGCGGGGGCGTACCCCAAGCAGCTCTCCGGCGGTCAGCAGCAGCGCGTCGCCATCGCCCGAGCGCTCGCGCTCGAACCGAAACTGCTGCTCTTCGACGAGCCGACCTCCGCGCTCGACCCCGAACTGGTCGGCGAAGTCCTCGACGTCATCAAGGACCTGGCCCACCAGGGCACCACGATGATCGTCGTCACGCACGAGATCGGCTTCGCCCGCGAGGTCGCCGACACCGTCGTCTTCATGGACGAGGGCCGCATCGTCGAGCAGGGCCCGCCCGCCGACGTACTCGACCGCCCCGTCCAGGAACGCACCCGCGCGTTCCTCTCCAAGGTTCTGTGATCCCCCGCCCGTGTTCCCGCCAAGGAGTAGTCACGTGTCCGTCCACCGCACCCTCGCCGTCGCGCTCGCCACCCTCACGGCCGCCGGGCTGCTCACCGCCTGCGGCACCAGCGACGCCGCCACCGACGTGATCAGGCCCCAGGGGCAGCAGGACACCGGGGTCAACATCGGCCCGGACCAGAACCGGATCAGGGGCAAGGAGGTGGCCGCCATCGCCGACCGGGTACCGGAGGCGGTCCGCCGGAGAGGCACGCTCCGGATCGGGGCGAGCGCCGACGCCTCACCACCCCTCGGCTTCTACGCGACCGACGACAAGACCCGCATCGGTTCCGAGACCGACCTCGCGACCCTGATCGCCGACACGCTCGGCCTGAAGCCGCGGTTCGAAGAGGTGTCCTGGGAGAACCTCTTCGTCGGCCTCGACAGCTCCAAGTTCGACGCCGTCCTGTCGAACGTCACCGTCACCGAGGAGCGCAAGGAGAAGTACGACTTCGCGACCTACCGGCTCGACAACATCGCCTTCGAGGCCAAGAAGGGATCCGGCTGGAAGGTGAAGGCGCCCGCCGATGTCGCGGGGAAGACGATCGCGGTCTCCTCCGGCACCAACCAGGAGAAGATCCTCGTCGACTGGAGCGAGCAGAACGTCAAGGCCGGGCGCGAGCCGGTGGAGATCAAGTACTTCCAGAAGGACACCGACTACTACCTCGCGCTCCAGTCCGGCCGGATCGACGGCTATCTCGGCCCGAGCCCCTCCGCCAACTACCACGTCGCCTCGGCCGGACAGTCCGAGATCGTCGGCACCCTGTCGGGCGGCGGCGACGGGCTCCAGGGGAAGATCGCCGCCACCACCAAGAAGGACAGCGGACTGGTCGAGGCGTACGCCGCCGCGATCGACCACATCATCGGCAACGGTTCGTACGCCGAGGTGCTGAAGCGCTGGGGGCTGACCAACGAGGCCATCGAGAAGGCGGAGATCAACCCGCCCGGCCTCCCCAAGACCGAGAACTGACCCGAGAGGTCCCGCATGTCCGCCAACAGGCCCCTTCACCTGGCCGCCGAGATCGGTGGCCCGCCCCACTACGACGCCGGGCACTACCTCGCCCTCGCCCGGCTCGCCGAACGCGGCGCCCTCGACTACATCACCCTCGGCGACTCCTTCGCCCGCCCGGGACTCGACGCGCTCTCCGTGCTCTCCCGCGTCGCCCCCGCCACCGACCGCGTCGGTCTCGTACCGACCGTCACCACCACCCACACCGAGCCCTTCCACGTCTCGTCCGCCGTCGCCACCCTGGACTGGGTGAGCCGCGGCCGGGCCGGCTGGAACGTGGAGGTGTCCACGACGGAGGCCGAGGCCCGGCTGTTCGGCAGGCGCGCCGCCGCACCCGCCGACGCGCTGTGGCAGGAGGCGGGGGAGACGGCCGACGTGGCGGCCCGGCTCTGGGACAGCTGGGAGGACGACGCCGAGATCAGGGACGTCGCCACCGGGCGGTTCATCGACCGTGACAAGCTGCACTACGTCGACTTCGAGGGCAGCACCTTCTCGGTCCGCGGGCCCGCCATCGTGCCGCGCCCGCCGCAGGGCCGCCCGGTCGTCGTCATCGACGGCACCGCCGCCGCGGCCCGCGAACCGGCCGCCCGCCACGCCGATGTCGTCCACGCGCGGGCCACCACGCCCGAACAGGCCGCCGCGATCCGTGACGACGTACGACGCCGGGCCGCCGCGCACGGCCGCGACCCCGACACGCTGCGGGTCCTCGTCGCGCTCACCGTCGATCTGGGGGACGCCGAAACGGCACCGGAACCCGGTCTGGAGAGCGGCCCGCTCCTCGCCGGGCGGGGCTCCTACTTCCGGGGCGGCCCGGTCGACCTCGCCGAACTCATCACCCAGTGGCACCGGGCCGGGGCCGTGGACGGCTTCCACCTCACCCCCATCACCCCGGGACGCGACCTCGAAAGGATCGTCAACGGCACCGTGGCACTCCTCCAGCACCGCAGTCTCTTCCGCACCTTCCATCCCGGTGGCACCCTGCGCGAACACCTGGGGCTCGCCCGCCCCGCCGCCCGGTACGCCCTCGCCCGGACCGCCGGGGAGGGAGCGTGACCGCCCCGGCCCGGATGCATCTCGCCGCCCACTTCCCGGGCGTCAACAACACCACCGTGTGGGCCGATCCGCGCTCGGAGAGCCAGATCGACTTCTCCTCCTTCGAGCACCTGGCCAGAACGGCGGAGCGCGGCAAGTTCGACTTCTTCTTCCTCGCGGAGGGACTGCGGCTGCGTGAGCACAACGGCCTCATCCACGACCTGGACGTGGTCGGGAGGCCCGAATCCCTGACCGTGCTGAACGCGCTGGCCGCCGTCACCGACCGCCTCGGGCTCGCCGCCACCGTCAACGCCACGTTCAACGAACCGTACGAGCTGGCCCGCCGCCTCGCCACGCTCGACCACCTCAGCGGGGGCCGTGCCGCCTGGAACGTGGTGACC
The DNA here is from genome assembly GCF_026340105.1 of Streptomyces sp. NBC_01433. Lineage (NCBI taxonomy): Bacteria > Bacillati > Actinomycetota > Actinomycetes > Kitasatosporales > Streptomycetaceae > Streptomyces > Streptomyces sp. NBC_01433. Next base: position 5,237,239 of record NZ_JAPEPM010000001.1, read on the forward strand.
TCCTCCGACGCCTTCACCGGGGAGAACTTCCGCCGCGGCGGCTACCTCGACCGCGCCGACCGCTACACCCGGGCCGCGGAGTTCGTCGCCACGGCCCGGCAGCTCTGGGACTCCTGGGCGCCGGACGGGCACTCCCGGCCGTTCGCGCACAGCGGCCGGCACTTCACCGTCTCCGGGGAGTTCACCGTCCCCCGCTCCCCGCAGCACCACCCGGTCGTCATCCAGGCCGGGGACTCCGACGAGGGCCGGGAGTTCGCCGCCTCCGCCGCCGACATCATCTTCACCCGGCACGGCACCCTGGAGGCGGGCCGCGTCTTCTACGCCGACGTCAAGGCGCGGCTGGAGAAGTACGGCAGACGGCCCGCGGACCTCAAGATCATGCCCGGGGTCACCTTCGTCCTGGGGGACACGGACGCCGAGGCCCAGGAGAACGCCGCGGAGATCCGCCGGCAGCAGGTCTCCCCGCAGAACGCCCTCCTCGCCCTGGAACAGGTCTGGGGCCGTGACCTCTCCGCGTACGACCCCGACGGGCCGCTCCCCGAGATCGACCCGGACCCGGACTCCGCCCTGGTCCAGGGCCGGGTCCGGCACGGCGACCCGTTCGCGGTGGCCGCCCGCTGGCGCGCGGTGTCCGAGGCCAAGGGGCTGTCCATCCGGCAGACGGTCATCGAGACGACCGCGCGGCAGTCGTTCATCGGCTCCCCGCGGAGCGTCGCGGCGGAGCTGGCCGCGTTCGTCGCCGGTGGCGCGGCCGACGGCTTCATCCTCGTACCACATCTGACCCCGGGCGGCCTCGACGACTTCGTCGACCGGGTCGTCCCGCTGCTCCAGGAACGCGGAGTCTTCCGCTCCGAATACACCGGGTCCACCCTGCGGTCGCACCTCGGCCTGGCGGAACCGGTATGGAAAGGTTGAACGCATGAGCACGGACGCACAGCACAACCCGCAGGACGGCCAGGAGGACCGGGACGCCCGGCAGGACTGGCAGAGCTGGCACGAGGAGCGCGTCGTCGCGGTGGCGGCACCGTACGGCCCACTCTCCCTGGCCGGTACCCACTGGCTCTCCGACTACCCGGAAGGGCGAATTCCGGCCGTCCCGGGGCACTGGCGCGAGGACGGCGACGAGCTGGTGCTCACCGCCGCGCCCACGGACGGTCTCACTGTCGACGGCAAGCCGCTGACCGGCGACATCAGGCTCGGACCGGACCGCGGACCGATCGACACCTCCCGGCTGGCACTCGGCGGACGGCGGCTCGTCGTGCTGCGCCGCGAAGGACTCTGGGCGGTCCGTGACTTCGACCCGGAGTCCCCGGCCCGGCACGCCTTCCGGACCATCGAGGCGACGTACGACGCGCGCTGGACGCTGCCCGGCACCTTCCGCCCGTACGCCGCCGACCGCACCGTCCGGGTGGAGAACGCCGACGGGGTCGAGCGGGGCCTCGGACTGGCCGGTGAGATCGCCTTCGAGGTGGACGGCACCGCGCACACGCTCCAGGTCGCGGTCGAGCCCGACGGCTCGCTGTGGGCCGTCTTCGCCGACGCCACCAGCGGAAACGGGAGCTACCGCTTCCGTTTCCTGCGGCCCGCCGCACCGGCCGAGGACGGCAGTGTGAACGTCGACTTCAATCGCGCGCTGCTGCCGCCCTGCGCCTTCGCCGACCACTTCATCTGCCCGTTCCCGCCGCCCGGCAACACCCTCACGACCGCCGTCGCGGCGGGGGAGCGGAACCGTATCGACGCCTGATCCGTCCTACCGGGACACAGGCGTCCCCTTCCCGCCCCGGCAGCCACGGAGCTGCCGGGGCCGACCCGTGTGCGAGGCGCGCGCGGCCGAAAATGCGCCCTTGCGCGGCTGTTTGACGCCCCCTGATACTCCCGAGCAGCGCTTGTCAGGAGCACGGCACCCGGAATGCCGGACGTGTTCCTCGACTGCGCCTCACGGGTCCGGCCACCCCACAGGCAGGGCCCCCGATTCCCCTCGGGAGGAACGAGAAGTGAGGATCAAGCGCACCACCCCCAAGGGCACCGCGAGACGCAGCAGGGCCACCGCCGTCTTCGCGGGCCTCGTCGCTGTCGCCGCCCTCGCCGTCCCCACCGCCACCGCCGACTCCACCGGTGGTGCAGACTCCACCGGCACCTACAGCGCCACGCGGCTGACCGCGGCCGCCGACGCCGTGCTCGGCGCCGATGTCGCGGGCACCGCCTGGAACATCGACCCGAAGACCAACCGACTCCTGGTCACCGTCGACAGCACGGTCTCCCAGGCGGAGATCAAGAAGATCAAGGAGTCCGCGGGAGCCGACGCGGGCGCCCTGCGGATCGAGCGCACGCCCGGGAAGTTCAGCAAGCTGATCTCCGGCGGCGACGCGATCTACGCCGACAGCTGGCGCTGCTCCCTCGGCTTCAACGTCCGCAGCGGCAGCACCTACTACTTCCTGACCGCCGGTCACTGCACCGACGGCGCGGGCACCTGGTGGGCGGATTCCTCGCACGCCACCGTGCTCGGCACCACCACGGGATCCAGCTTCCCGACCAACGACTACGGCATCGTGCAGTACTCCAACACCTCCATCGCCAAGGACGGCACGGTCGGCAGCCAGGACATCACCAGCGCGGCCGACGCCACGGTCGGGATGTCCGTCACCCGCCGCGGCTCCACCACCGGCATCCACGGCGGATCGGTCACCGGTCTCAACGCCACCGTCAACTACGGCGGCGGGGACATCGTCTACGGCATGATCCGCACCAACGTGTGCGCCGAGCCCGGCGACTCCGGCGGCCCGCTCTACTCCGGCACCAGGGCGATCGGTCTCACCTCCGGCGGCAGCGGCAACTGCAGCTCCGGCGGTACGACGTTCTTCCAGCCGGTCACCGAGGCACTCAGCGCGTACGGCGTCAGCGTCTACTGACCCCGGCCCGTACCCGATGTACCGCATGGCGAGCCCCTGTCCGGAATTTCCGGGCGGGGGCTCCCACTCGACCCGCGGCTTTTGAGAGGATGTCAGGACGGTCGGGCGCAGACACGCAGGGGGTACCAGGTCCGTGAATCGCATCGGAGTGACCGGTCACCGTTCCATCCCCGCGGAGGCCCAGGCGCATGTGCTGGCAGGAATGCGGGCGGCACTGTGCGGCCCGCACGGTTCCGTGGAAGCACTCTCCAGTCTGGCGGTCGGCGCGGACCAGCTCTTCGCCGACCTCGCGCTCGCCTTCGGAGCGAAGCTGACGGCGGTGATCCCCAGCGGCGACTACGAGGCGTGCTTCGACGACGAAGCCGACCTCGCCCGCTACCGGATGCTCAAGTCCCGCGCGGCCCAGGAGGTCCGGCTGGACTTCGCGCACTCCACCGACGAGGCGTACTACGCGGCGGGTGCCTACATCGCCGACCACTGCGACCGGCTGCTCGCCGTCTGGGACGGCCGCCCGGCGAGGGGACTGGGCGGCACGGGCGACATCGTGACGTACGCCCGTACCCTCGGCCGGCCGGTCACCGTCATCTGGCGCGAGGGCGTGGAGCGCGCCTGAAGCAGGCAGAGACAGCCGGGCTGATAGAGCGTCACATTCGGTGCCTGGCAAGCCAGTCGGTGTGTTCCGGCGAGACGATCCGCTCGGTCTCGAAGACCGCGACCGGCCACTGCCGTTCGGTCAGGGTGGTCTCCATCGCGGCCTGCATGGACTCCAGGTCCTTCTCGACCAGCGAGTGCGCGGAGATCAGCGGGTGGTGGCGGCGCATCTCGTTCCAGGCGAGACAGGCCGCCGCGGCCGCGGACAGCGTCCCGGTCAGAGCGAAGGACCGCGCCGCCCCGAACGTCTGGAACACGCCGAGCACCAGGGCGGGAGTGGTCAGCGCGGCTATGGTGCTCGACCAGAGGAGCGCCCCGCGCCGCGACACCTGCTGGCGCCTGCGGTACCACCGCCGTTGCTCGATCAGCCGGTCCCGTATGTACGTCTCCTTGCGCACGGTGAAGGCCTTGTCCCGTAACTCGCGCATGGACTCCGTGATGAGACCGCCGCCGGAGTCGTCCGGATCGTCGCGGGGGTCGGCCCACCCCACCTTCCGCAGCTCCTGGAGACCCTCTTCGAGCCGGTTGGCGAACACCGCCTCCGGGTGCGGTGCGGTGGTGTCGAAGGGGGAGCCGTGCACCGCGTACCGCCAGCAGATCGACTTGATGAACTCCGCCGCGGACCGGTTGAGCTGCCAGTGCGACTTCGCCTTGCGGCGCGAGGCGGCGAAGGTTGTGACCAGGACGCCGAGATAGGCCAGCACGCCTATGGCGTCGAGCAGTTGGAAGGAGCCGCCGATCCGGATCTGCCAGGGGAGGGCGGCGGGCACGGTGCCCACGACGAGCAGGGCCAGCTGGCCTCGGGTGGTATTGACCGCTTCGCGTTGGCGTGCGATGGCGATGGCGTCCGTGCGGTGGAAGAGCGCGGGAAGGTCCTCGTTCCTGAAGACCATGGACCGAAGGGGTCCGGGAAGCGCCGTCATGTTCACCCCCGTCTGCAGTTATGAGCGTGCTAGATCGCTCCGCCGGTCAGGGCACGCCTCACAGGTCCACGCCCGGCCGGGGCCACGAGAGTAGGGGGGCGTACCGGGGACGGCAATGGTGCCCCTCGGTGCGGAGGGCTTTTCGGACGTGATCCGGCCACTCTCGTGCGGACGGGCGAGGTGTGGGAAAGTGACACAACTGTGTTTGCTGGTAGGTGAGTTGCCGGGGGTAGAGCCGGTGACTCGCCTCTTGGCGGGGGGACGGGGCGATCCAGACGGACCGGAGGGACGGGGGCGGCGGCGTACCGCTGTCCGACACCCGGCCGGGGTGCGCCGCAGCCCCCTGCCGGCCGTCGCCGCCGGCGCCGTCCCGGCCAGGGCCCAGTGCGCCCGCACGGTACGCCCGTACCTCGGCCGGCGGGGGCCCGGGCGAAGGGCCTGCTGAAGGGGGACCCCGGACCGCATGCGCGGCGCGCGGGCGGGCCACCATGCTCCGATCGGCTGACGGTCGCCGGGGTCCGTTCGCGGACGGAACCGGTGCGAGGGAGCGTTCGTGGGGCCAACGGGGCCGTCACGGACGGACGTTGCCGGGCGGTATGCCGGGACGCGTGATTCCGGGACGCCCGGCAATCCGGGAGTTGCGTGCCGCGTCCGCTTGTGCGTGGACCTCGTCCGGGTCCGCGCACGGCCCCACCGGGCAGTGTCCCCCGTCACCCGGACCCGTACCGCTCCCACCCCTGCCGCCTGCGGGTTCCCGCCTCACCCGGCCGGTCGAGCGCGCGCGATGTCTCCCTTGAGGATTCGGGGCGTCAATGGCCAGCCGGTCAGCGTGTGTGAGGGGCCGGATGGGAGTAAAGTCATGCCGCCGGAGGCTGCAATTATGCAGATACCGGTGGCATTCAAGTGTCCGGAAACAATCCATCAAGGACGGCCGTGAAGATCTACGAATCCTCCCCCGCCTTCGCCAATGCGAAGAGTCGTGCACCGCTCGCCCAGATCGACGTCCGGGACGTCGACACCACCAGGAAGGTCAGCCGCGTTTTCGGCGCGTCCGCGGGCCGCAACACGCGCACCTCGACCTTCAGTTCGGCGCTCTGAGCCGGACTGCCAGGTGGCTAGACTGGGGGAATGACAGGACCCCTGGTCCCCTTTCGCGAAATCGTGCTCAAGGTGCACAGCCGGTGCGATCTCGCCTGTGACCATTGCTATGTCTACGAACATGCAGATCAGAGCTGGCGTACCCGCCCCAAGACAATCTCTGACGACGCTATTTCCTGGACCGCCCGACGCTTGGCCGAGCATGCGGCGACTCATGCGCTCTCTTCCCTTTCAGTGATCCTGCACGGTGGAGAACCGCTTCTGGCAGGACCGGCGCGGCTGCGTCGCGTCTGCGAGGAGCTCGGCTCAGCTATGCACGGCATCGCTGAGCTGGACCTGAGGATTCACACCAATGGCGTCCAGCTCAGCCCCCGATACCTCGACCTCTTCGACGAGTTCGGCGTCAAGGTCGGGATCTCGCTGGACGGAGACCGTACGGCGAACGACCGGCACCGCCGGTTCGCGAACGGACGCACCAGCCACCCGCAGGTACTCAAGGCCGTCGAACTGCTCCAGCGGGAGCGGTACCGCCATCTCAACCTCGGCCTCCTGTGCACCGTCGACATCCACAACGACCCGATCGCGGTGTACGAGGCCCTCGCCGAGCTCGAACCGCCGCTCGTCGACTTCCTTCTCCCGCACGCCACCTGGGACGCCCCCCCGCCGCGCCCGGACGGCTCACCCACCGCCTACGCCGACTGGCTCCTCGCGATCTTCGACCGCTGGACGGAGCAGGGCAGGCCGGTGCCGGTGCGGATCTTCTCCTCGGTCCTGTCCAGCCTGAGCGGCGGTCCCAGCCTCACCGAATCCCTCGGACTGGCCCCCACCGATCTGGTCGTCGTGGAGACCGACGGGCAACTGGAACAGGTCGACTCCCTCAAGAGCGCCTACGAGGGGGCCGCGGCCACCGGATTCGACGTGTTCACCAACTCCTTCGACGAGGTGGCCGCCCACCCCGGCGTCCGGGCGCGACAGCTCGGTCTGGCCGGGGTCAGTGACACCTGCCGAAGCTGTCCCGTCGTACGGTCGTGCGGCGGCGGGCTCTACACCCACCGCTACCGCTCCGGCACCGCCTTCGACAACCCCTCGGTCTACTGCGCCGATCTGAAGGCGCTCGTGGAGGGCATCGAGGAGCGCACGGCTGCGGCCACCGGGTCGCCCGCGGTCTCCGGGCCGCGGGAACTCCTCGCGGCGCAGCAGGACCTGACGCGCACCCTGCTCGCGGTGCTCAACGAGGACCTCGGCGGGCGGGGCGGGGAGAGCTGGGACCGGGCGTGGGAACTGGCGGCGCGGGCCGAGGGGACGGCGGCGGGCGCCGCCGGACTGGACGGCGTGCTGGCCCATCCGTTCAGCCGCGGCTGGCTGCTGGACGCGCTGGAGGGGGTGCGCGACGGGCGCCCCGACGTCGGCCGGGCCGCGGAACGGCTGGCCTCGTCGGTGGCCGCGGCCGCCGTGCTCGCCGGACTAGACCTGCCCGTCCCGGTGGACTACCGGGACGGCCGGCTCTTCCTGCCCACCCTGGGCGCCGTGCGCATCGGAGGGCCGGGGGACCGGGGCACGGCTCTGGTACGCGCCACCGGCGACGGGTTCGCGGTCCGCCGCGAAGGGCCCGGCGAACACCCGGAGCTGCGGGTCGTCCGCGACGCCGCGGACAACCCGCACTGGCAGCCGGTGCGCCGGGTGGAGGCGGCCGGGGTGCCCGCTTTCGTACTCGACGATCTCGATCCGTACCGCGACTGCTTCGGCGCCCCCGTCGCGCCGCGGCTCGGGCGGGCCGAGGCCGACGCCTGGGGCGCGCGCCTCGCCGCCGCCTGGGCGCTGCTGGAGGAGGCCGTACCGGAACAGGCGGCCGAGGCGGCGGCGACGCTGACCACGCTGACCCCGCTGGCCGCGGACGGTGCCGCCGTGGGGCGGCACGGCTACGGGGCGCTCGGAATCGGTGCGGCGAACGACGCCCGGGAACTGGCGCTCGCACTGCTGGGCGGATTCCGGCGGGCGAAACTGCGGGCGCTGGCCGAAGTCACGGATCTGTACGCGTCGGACGGTTCCTGGGATCATTGGTTGCCCTGGAGGGAAGAGTCCGTTCCTTTCTCCCGATTGCTGGCGGAGACCTTCGAACGGGTGGGGCTCGGTCTCTTCGCACCACAGTTCCTCCAGGGCGTACCACAAGCACTCGACATGATCGAAAAAGCGGCCGAACCGACCGTCGACGGAAAGCGGCTGCTGGCCGGAGTCCGTAAAGAGATCAGCGGTACACACGGGACATCTGGGGGGAACGGTCGCAAGCCTGTTCTTGGCCAGGAACAACATGTGCCGAACTGGGAGACGGTTGACTGAAAAGCGGCGTTCAATGACCGAACGCCAGGGGGGTGGAGCATGATCTGTTCCGGAATGATGAATTCGCTCGCATTCTTTCCCTACTCCTCGGATGCGAGTGCTCACACAGGACGGGGGTCGTGTGCACGCATCGACGCAGCAGCGAGCGGCGGACCATCGGCCGTACTTCTTTCTGAGTTACGCACACACACCGGGGTACGGCGGTGGAACGGACCCCGATATGTGGGTCGAAAGGCTTTTTCAGGATCTGTGCGGCCATGTGATGGCCATGACCGATCTGCCCGCGGGCGCGCCCGCGGGGTTCATGGACCGGGAGATACGCTCCGGTGAGGGCTGGTCGGAACGGCTCGGCGGAGTGCTCGCCACCTGCCGGGTGTTCGTCCCGCTGTTCTCACCGCGCTACTTCGCCAGCGAGATGTGCGGCAAGGAGTGGTACGCGTTCGAACAGCGCGCCATCCACCACCGGGCCCGCTCGAACCAGCCGGCCGAAGCGATCGTCCCGGCGCTCTGGGTCCCGGTGCCTCCCAGCCAACTGCCGGGATCTGCCGAGCGGTTGCAGTTCAATCACCGTGACTTCGGAGACCGCTACGTCAGCGACGGACTCTACGGGCTGATCAAACTCAGGCTGTTCCAACAGGACTACGAACGGGCCGTCTACGAACTGGCCAAGCGCATCGTCAGCGTCGCCGACACCGTGCGGATCGACACCGGAAGACCGGTCGACTACCGCATCGCCCCCAGCGCCTTCGGCTCGCCCAGCAGCGGTGTGGGCGCCCCCCGCCCGATGCGGATCACCATCTGCGCCCCCACGCGCCACGATCTGCCCGAGGGGCGGAACTCCGACTACTACGGAGACAACCCGCAGGAGTGGAACCCCTACCACCCGGCCGCCGCGAGACCGCTCGCCTATGTCGCCGAGGAGCTGGTGCGCTCGCTCAACTACCAGGCCGCCATCTCCTCGTTCGACGAGGAGTCCGGGCACCAGGAGGGCAAACAGCTGCCCAGCACCCCGGAGATCCTCCTCGTCGACCGCTGGGCCCTGCAGGACGAGGACCGGCGGCGCCGGCTCGCCGCCTTCGACGCCGAGAACCGGCCCTGGGTGACCATGGTCGTGCCGTGGAACCGCGACGACCACCAGAGCCGGGCGGCCGAGGCCGAACTGACCGAGAAACTCGAACAGACGATGCCGGCCAAAATGCGGCAGGGACGGGCCTTCTGCCGCGCCGCGGCCAAAGGAGTGCCGAGCATGGACGCCTTCGGGCAGGTCCTGCCCCAGGTGGTCGAGGTGGCCGCCCAGCAGTATCTGCGGCACGCGACGGCCTATCCGCCGGCCACCGGTGGAGGACACAGCGAACGGACGCGACTGATGGGGCCGATGGGCAACGCCAGCTTCCTACCCCACCCGAACGACCCTGCGACGCAAGCGGAGGACGTATGACAGCCGGTCGTGACGGGCGCATCGTCACTTTCTACTCGTACAAGGGCGGAACGGGCCGCACGATGGCCCTGGCCAACACCGCCTGGATCCTCGCCGCCAACGGCAAACGGGTACTGGCCGTCGACTGGGACCTGGAGGCACCCGGTCTCCACCGGTTCTTCCACCCCTTCCTCGACCCCTCCACCCTCGGCGCCACCACCGGTGTGATCGACCTGATCACCGAGTACGCCTGGGCCGCGACCAGCCCCGCCCAGCGATCGGACGACTGGCACCGCGACTACGCCCGCATCCAGCCGCACGCGGTCTCCCTCACCCCCGAGGCGCTGGGCTGGGAGTTCCCGCAGGGCGGCACCCTCGACTTCGTCTCCGCCGGACGGCAGAACCGCGAGTACTCCGCGACCGTCTCCACCTTCGACTGGGACAACTTCTACGACCGGCTCGGCGGCGGCCACTTCTTCGACGCCCTGCGCGACGACATGAAGGCCAACTACGACTACGTCCTCATCGACAGCCGTACCGGACTCAGCGACATCGCCGACATCTGCACCGTCCACCTCCCGGACGTGCTCGTCGACTGTTTCACCCTCAGCGACCAGTCCATCGACGGCGCGGCCTCCGTCGCCCGGCAGATCTCCGAGCGCTACACCGGCCGCGCCATCTCGATCTTCCCCGTCCCGATGCGCATCGACGAGGGCGAGAAGGAGAAGGCCGACGCCGGACGCGCACTCGCCCGGCTCAAGTTCGACCGGCTGCCGCGCGACCTGTCCGGCGACGAACTCACCGCCTACTGGGGCGCGGTGGAGATTCCGTACCGCCCCTACTACGCGTACGAGGAGACGCTCGCCACCTTCGGGGACGAGGCCGGACTCACCAACTCGCTGCTCTCCGCCTTCGAACGGCTCACCGCGGTCCTCACCGACCGGCAGATCACCTCCATGCCCCCGGTGGGCGAAGAGGTGCGCCTGCGGATCCGCGACGCCTTCACCCGCCGCAGGCCCGCGCTGCCCGCCGACCTCTTCCTCAGCTATGTGGCGGAGAACCGGATGTGGGCCGACTGGATCGAATCCGTCCTCACCCGGGCCGGCTTCCGGGTCGTCCCGCGAGACGTCTCCGCCGAACGGGGCCCGCAGGAACCGGTCACCGTCACCGCCGAGAACGCGGCCAGGACCGTCGTCCTGCTCTCCAGCGCCTACCTCAAGTCGCAGCGCGCGGTGGGTGTGTGGGACAGGGCGGTCGCCGAGGACCCCGGCGGCGGCAGGCGTCAGCTGCTGCCCCTCAGGGTCGGGGACGTACGCCTCAGCGCGCCCTACATCGACCGCAACCCCGTCGACCTCTTCCGCCTCGACGAGGTGCACGCCACCTCGGCCCTGATGCGGGCCCTGGACCGGCCGGTGCAACTGGTCGACGGGACGTCGCCGGGACCCCGCTTCCCCGGCACCGTGCCGAGGATCTGGAACGCACCCCCGCGCAACCCCGGATTCACCGGCCGCTCCCTCGTCCTGGAGCGGATGCGCGACCAGCTCGGCGGCGGGATGTCCGTCGTCCTGCCGCAGCCGCAGACGCTGTACGGACTCGGCGGCGTCGGCAAGACCCAGGTGGCGCTGGAATACGTGCACCGGTTCATGGCCGACTACGACCTGGTGTGGTGGATATCGTCCGAGCAGACCGACGACGTGGTCGCCTCACTGGCCGAACTCGCCGTCCGGCTCGGTGCCCAGGGCGGCGAGGACATGGCCGCCGCCTCGCAGGAGGCCGTCGACCTGCTGCGGCGCGGAGTGCCCTCGGACCGCTGGCTGCTGGTCTTCGACAACGCCGACGACCCGGAACAGCTCCGCCGCTACTTTCCGCAGGGCGGCTCCGGCCACATCCTGGTGACCTCCAGGAACCAGACCTGGTCCCAGCACGGTGACGCGCTGCCCGTCGACGTCTTCCTGCGGGAGGAGTCCATCGAACACCTCCAGCGCCGCGCCCCGGGACTCAGCGACGACGACGCCGCCCAGGTGGCCACCGCCGTCGGCGACCTGCCGCTCGCCGTCGAGCAGGCGGCGGCCTGGATCGCGGAGACCGCCACCCCCATCGGCGCCTATCTGGAACAGCTCGCCCAGCAGGCCCCCCAGGTGCTCGCCCTCAACCAGCCCGCCGGATACCCGGAGCCGGTGGCCGCGACCTGGAACATCTCCATCGCCCGCCTGAAGGAGCGCTCGCCCGCGGCGGTGCGGCTGCTCCAGCTCTGTGCCTTCTTCGCTCCCGAGCCGATCTCCGCGAATCTCCTCTACAGCAAGGAGATGATCGAGGCGCTGAAGCCGTACGACTCCTCGCTCCAGGAGAAGCTGGTGCTGGGCCGGGTCATCCGGGAGATCGGCCGGTTCGCCCTCGCCAAGGTCGACCAGGTGTCCAACTCGATCCAGGTGCACCGCCTGGTGCAGGCGGTGATCAGGGCCCAGCTCAGCGAGGAGGAGCAGCGCGAGGCCCGGCATGTGGTGCACCGCATCCTGGCGGGCGCGCGGCCCGACGACGACGAGCCGATCGACAACCCGGAGACCTGGCAGACCTTCGCCACCATCTGGCCCCACCTCGGCCCGTCCGACGCGCGCAACTGCAAGGAGCCGGAGGCCCGCAGGCTCCTGATCGACCGGGTGCGCTACCTGTGGAAGCGCGGAGACGTCCGGACCGCGGCCACCCTCGGGGACGAACTGCGCGAGACCTGGCTGGAGACGCTGGGGGAGCGGGACCTCCAGTACCTGTACCTCTGCTTCCACCTCTCCAACATCCTGCGTACGCGCGGACGGTACGTGGAGGCGAAGGAGCTCGACGAGTTCACCCTCCAGCGGCAGCGGGAGGTACTGGGCCCGGAGCACCCGCACACGTACATGACCACCAGCAGTCTGGCCATCGACCTCGGTCTGCTCGGCGACTACGCGCAGGCGATCGAGCTGGCGACCGACGCCCGCGACGGATTCAGCCAGATCTTCCACGACTCGCACCCCAGGACGCTGGCGGCGGCCAACAACCTGGCCCTGAACCTGCGGAGTGTCGGGCAGTACGCCAAGGCACGCGAGATCGATCAGGACGTCTACGACCTGCGCTCCGATGTGCTCGGCCCGGAGCACCCGTACAGTCTCTCCTCCGCGATGAACCTGGCCCGTGATCTGCGCGAGGTCGGGCGGTACGAGGACTCCGTGGGTCTGCTCAGCCGCACGTACGACAGCTTCAAGCACACGCTCGGCCGGAGTTTCCCCGCCACGCTCAGCGCCGCGAAGAGCCTGGCGGTGTCGCTGCGCAGGGCGGGCCGGCTGGAGGACGCCCACCGGCTGACGGTGGCCACCCGTGCCAGGTACCGGGCGAAGTACACGATCGCCAACCCCGATTCGCTGGCCTGCGACCTCAACCTGGCGGCGGACCTGTTCGCTGCGGGCGAGGCGGCCGAGGCCAGGGACACCGCCCAGGAGGTCGTCGACCAGTACATGAAGGTGCCGGGGGAGAAGCACCCGTACACCCTGGCGGCCCAGAACAATCTCGGTATCTATCTGTCGGGCACCGGGGAGGTGGAGCAGTCGGAGAAGGTGCTGACCATGGTGGTCGCCTCGATGCGGGAGAGGTTCGGCCGCGAGCACCCCAACACCCTTTTCTGCGTGATGAATCTGGCCAGCACGACCGCGGACCGGGGGGATCTCGCACTGGTGCTGGAGACCGAGGAGCGGTTGACCGCGCAGCTGCGGGAGGCCCTGGGGGCACATCACCCCGAGACCCTGGCCATGATCTCGAACAGGGCGGTCACCCTCGACGCGCTGGGCCGCCAGGACGAGGCGGTGCAACTGCGTGCGGAGGTGGTCGCCGAGCTGTCCCGGCAACTCGGGGACGACCATCCGCTGAGCCGGATAGCCCGTGACGAGCGCCGGTTCCGGCGCGAACTGGAACCGCTCGCGGTGTGAGCGGGGCCGGGCCCGCGACGGCGGGCCCGGCCGCGCTCACGCGTCCGGGCGCCCGGCCGGGTTCACGCGTCCGGGCGCCCGGCCGGGTTCACGCGTCCGTGCGCTCCCGGTCGTCCAGCAGCCAGTTGAGGATTCCGGGGAGCGCGGACAGCGCGTCGAAGTGCGCCGCCGCCGGTTCCAGTACGGCGGTGACTCCCGGGATCTGTCCGGCCAGCCAGCGGGTGTGGCCGACCGGGGTGAACACGTCCTTCTCCCCGTGCCAGAGCATCACCGGTCCGGTGATCGACGCCGGATCGAAGCCCCAGGGGCGGCAGAGGGCGATGGCGTCGTCGATCCATCCGTACGCCGAAGTGCGCAGCCCCTCACGGTAGTTGCGCAGCAGCATCGAACGGATACCGGCGTCGTTGACCACCACCCGGTCGGAGTCGGTCAGCTCCCGGCGCAGATCGTCCAGGAGCCGGACCGGGTTCCGCCGGATCTCCGCGGAGCGGATGATGAAGGATTCCGCGAGCCCGTCCGGGTCGGCGGCGGCGGTGGAGTAGGCGAGCACATTGGACGCCGCCATCCCCTCGAACCAGTCGAGACCTTCCGCGTCCCAGGGGGCGAGGCCAACCAGGGCGGCGGTGCGGGTGACCCGGTCCGGCATCAGCGCCGCGCAGGCCAGGGCGTGCGGGGCGCCACCGGAGCGGCCCACGACGGCGAACCGCTCCAGGCCCAGCGAGTCGGCGATCGCCCGAACGTCCTCGACGCCGTCGATCACCCGGCGGCCCGCGTGCCGGTCGGAGCCGCCGTATCCCGGGCGGTCGTAGGCGATCAGCTGTGTGTGGCGCTGGTAGAGCACCATGCCGCGTGGAGCGGGGCCCAGCCTGCTGCCCGGCATTCCGTGGAGCAGGAAGACCGGTCTGCCGCGGGGATCACCCAGGCGTTCCACCATCAGATGCCGCCCGTCCGCCGCGCGCACCCGACTTCGCACCCGTGCCTCCTCCGCTCGGTTCCCCGGCCGGTCCGGGCACGGTGTGCCCGCGTGTGCCCCTGTTCGATGATGACCCATCAGGGGCGTGACGGGGACTCCTCGCCGGAAGGAACCGTGAAGGAATTGAGCAGGGCATTCCGAGGGGGCCCCGGCCGGTATCCGTGGACGTTCGCTGGTTGTACGGGTGTTCGCACATGGAACGACCGTTGCATCGCCTTTCCGTACGTGAACGCCACAGGGGTGAAGTGTCGGTGTCGTGTGTGCGTCCGGGCGTCGGTCTTGTGTGCCGTCCGGCGGCATCGCCATAGTGGGCGGCCCCATCCTCCGCGTACGGGCAACCCCACTTTGTCCGTGCGCGGCCCCCACAGGAGGCCGAAGTTGAAGCAGCGACGCACATCCAGGAAGCGCGCGATGATGACCGGGTCGGCCGTCGTCGCCCTGGTCGCGACGGGAATGACGTTTCAGACTGCGAACGCCAGTGACGATGTGCCGCGGTTCTCCGCGCGCACGCTCACCGCGGACGCGGCCGGAAAGCTCGCCACCGCCCTGGACAAGGACCTGGGCGGTGACACGGCCGGCGCGTACTACGACGCCGGGGCGAAGAGCCTCGTCGTGAACGTGGTCGACGAGGCCGCCGCCGAGCGGGTGCGCCAGGCGGGTGCCGAGGCCAGAGTCGTACAGAACTCCCTCGCCGAGCTGAAGTCCGCCCGCGCGACCCTCACCGACAGGGCCGCGGTGCCGGGTACCTCCTGGGCCGTCGACCCGGTGAGCAACAAGGTGGTCGTCACCGCCGACCGCACGGTCGACGGTGCGGCCTGGGACAAGGTCTCCGCGGTGGTCGACGGGCTCGGCGGAAAGGCCGAACTGAAGAGGACCGCAGGGGAGTTCAGGCCGCTCATCGCGGGCGGCGACGCGATCTGGGGCTCCGGCTCCCGTTGTTCGCTCGGCTTCAACGTGGTCAAGGACGGCGCGCCGTACTTCCTGACCGCCGGGCACTGCACCGAGGCCGTCACCAGCTGGTCGGACTCGCAGGGCGGTGCGGAGATCGGGGCGAACGAGGGCTCCAGCTTCCCGGACAACGACTACGGCCTGGTGAAGTACACCTCGGAGGTGGAGCACCCCAGCGAGGTCGACCTCTACGACGGTACGACCCAGCCGATCACCCGGGCGGGTGAGGCGACGGTCGGCATGTCGGTGACCCGCAGCGGTTCCACCACCCAGGTGCACGACGGCGAGGTCACCGCCCTGGACGCCACGGTCAACTACGGCAACGGCGACATCGTCAACGGCCTCATCCAGACGACGGTCTGCGCCGAACCGGGCGACAGCGGCGGCTCGCTCTTCTCGGGCGACACCGCGATCGGTCTGACCTCGGGCGGCAGCGGCGACTGCTCCTCGGGCGGGGAGACCTTCTTCCAGCCGGTACCGGAGGCGCTGGCCGCCTACGGGGCCGAGATCGGCTGACGGGTCCCGGCGGAACAACGCGCAATAGCGCTGGACGCCGCGAAACGACGCGGAGCAACGCGCGGAACGACGAGGCCCCCGGCTGAGGGCGATTCAAGGAGCCGGGGGCCTTTCCGGTTTTCCGGTGCGTCTCGGACTCCGGGTCGGGGAGGCTGCGGGACATTATTTGTGAAAACTTTCACAAGGCCGCTCGGGGCTTTGGTCCCTTGATGTTTTCGCAGGTGGGAGCGGGTACAGCGGAAGAACCGGGCGACCCGTGAAGGACTTTGGGCCCTGCGTTCGGGGCCTTTGGCGACAGTCTCCGCGTGATCATCGGTGTCGAATGGAAGGGCGGAGGAACACAGACTCGATGAAGGAGTTCCTGCCATGAAGGCCGATGAGATGGTGGACGGACTGGTCCAAAGGGCCCTGAACGCGCTGGACGCCTATGGGGCGTTCACGCAGGAACAGGTCGACCACATCGTCAAGAGGGCATCGCTCGCGGCACTCGCCCGGCACGGCGAGCTCGCGCGGATGGCGGTCGAGGAGACCGGGCGCGGGATCTTCGAGGACAAAGCCGTCAAGAACCTGTTCGCCTGCGAGCACGTCACGCATTCGATGGAAGGGCTGAAGACCGTCGGGGTCATCAGCCGCGACGAGCTGAACGGCATCACCGAGATCGCCGAACCGGTCGGTGTCGTCTGCGCGATGACCCCGGTGACCAACCCGACCTCCACCACCGTCTTCAAGGCGCTGATCGCGCTGAAGACCCGCAACCCGATCATCTTCGCCTTCCACCCCTCCGCGCAGCGGTGCTCGGCCGAGGCCGCCAGGACGGTCCGCGACGCGGCGGTCGCGGCCGGCGCGCCCGAGGACTGCGTGCAGTGGGTCGAGGAGCCCTCGATGGAGGCGACGGGCCTCCTGATGCATCACGACGGCGTCTCCACCATCCTGGCGACCGGCGGGAACGCCATGGTCAAGGCCGCCTATTCGTGCGGCAAGCCCGCCATCGGTGTCGGCGCGGGAAACGTGCCCGCCTATGTCACCGCAAGCGGCGGGCTCCGGCGCGCGGTGCATGACATCGTGCTCTCGAAGTCCTTCGACCACGGCATGATCTGCGCCTCCGAGCAGGCCGTCATCCTCGACCACGAGGTGTACGACCAGGGCCTCGCGGAGTTCGAACGCCTGGGCGCGTACGTCGTCACCGCCGCCGAGAAGACCAAGCTGGAGGAATTCGTCTTCGGCACCACGGCCTTCGCCGCCAACTGCTCCGGCGCGAAGCTGAACGCGGACGTCGTCGGGAGGTCGCCGCGGTGGATCGCCGAACAGGCCGGATTCCAGGTCCCCGAGGACACCTCGCTCCTCATCGCCGAATGCGCGGAGGTGGGTGAAGGCGAACCGCTCACCCGGGAGAAGCTCTCCCCGGTGCTGGCCGCCCTGAAGGCCGACTCCACCGAGCACGGACTCGGACTCGCCGCCCGGATGGTCGAGTTCCACGGGCTGGGACACAGCGCGGCCATCCACACCGAGGACGAGGAGCTGGCCGAGGAATTCGGCAGGCGCGTCAAGGCGGTCCGGATCATCGTCAACGCCCCCTCGACCTTCGGCGGCATCGGCGACGTCTACAACGCCTTCCTGCCCTCCCTCACCCTCGGCTGCGGCAGCTACGGGCACAACTCGGTCTCCGACAACGTCTCCGCGGTCAACCTCGTCAACATCAAGCGGATCGGACGGCGCAACAACAACATGCAGTGGTTCAAGGTGCCGCCGAAGATCTACTTCGAGCGCAACGCGCTGCGCTACCTCGCCGAGATGGACGGTCTGAGCCGGGTCACCGTCGTCACCGACAAGACCATGGGCAGGCTGGGCTACGTACAGAAGGTCATCGACATCCTGCACTCCCGTCCGGGTGCCGGGGTGACCCTCCAGGTGATCGACCAGGTCGAGCCCAACCCGGAGCTGGAGACCGTACGGGCCGGGGCGGCGCTGATGCGCGACTTCGAACCGGACACGATCATCGCGCTCGGCGGCGGCTCCGCGATGGACGCGGCGAAGATCATGTGGCTGATGTACGAGCACCCCGAGGTCGAGTTCGCGGACACCAAGGAGAAGTTCTTCGACATCCGCAAGCGCGCCTACACCTTCCCCTCGCTGGGCGAGAAGGCGCAGCTCGTCGCGGTCCCGACCACCTCGGGCACCGGCAGTGAGGTCACCCCGTTCGCGGTGATCTCCGACCCGGCGGCGGCGCAGAAGTACCCGCTCGCCGACTACGCCCTCACCCCGAACGTCGCCATCGTCGACCCGGTGCTGCCGATGGGCCTGCCGCCGAACGTCACCGCGGACTCCGGGTTCGACGCGCTGACCCACGCCACCGAGGCGTACGTCTCCGTCTACGCCAACGACTACACCGACGGGCTCTGCCTCCAGGCCATCAAGCTGATCTTCGGGAACCTGGAGCGATGCGTGGTGGACGGGGCGCACGACCCCGAGGCGCGGGAGAAGATGCACAACGCGTCGACCGTCGCCGGGATGGCCTTCGCCAACGCCTTCCTCGGCCTGGTGCACGCCATGGCCCACACCCTGGGCAACACCTTCCACGTCCCGCACGGTCGCACCAACGCGCTGCTCCTGCCGCATGTCATCCGGCACAACGGCCAGGTCACCGGCAAGGCCACCCCGTGGCCGAAGGCCGAGGTCTACCGGGCCCCCGAGCGGTTCCAGGAGATCGCCGGGATGCTGGGTCTGCCCGCGTCGACCCCGGCCGAGGGCGTGGAGTCCTACGCGCGGGCCGTCGAGGAACTGCGCGCCAAGTGCGGAATCCCGGCCTCCTTCGCCGAGGAGGGCGTCGATGAGACGGCGTTCATCGAGGCGCTGCCCCAGCAGGCGATGAACGCGTACGCCGACCAGTGCGCCCCCGCCAACCCGCGGATGCCGATGATCGACGACATGATCCGGCTGATGCGCCGGGCGTATTACGGCAGTTGACCGGCGACCCGCGTACCCCGCCCGGATGCCCGGTGCCGAACAGGCTCCGGGCATCCGGGTGTTCGGATTTCGGCCAGCCGGGCGTCCCGCTGTTCGGGGCGAAACTCGTGAAGAGTGGTGGTATTCGGCACAACCCATGTGTATATCCGGCCTTTTTATGTACATCAGGTGTGCGCTCCGGTCGCGTCGGCACATGCTCATCGCGTCGGCACCCGAGGGGCGGGCGCCGCGTCACCTGCAGGGGGAAGTGCGATGAGACGTGGACGTCGTCCGGCCGGAGGGATCGTGGTGGTGGCTGCCGTCGCCGCGGTGTTGGTGACGGGAGCGGTGCCGGCCTCGGCCGCCGGTGCGGCAGAGGCGGCGATGCCGGGGTTCCTGGAGCCGTCGGACATGCCGCCGGATCCCTTCTCGGCGTGGTACTGGTCGTCCGGTCCCTCCGAGGGGCCGTATCAGGCGATCTGTGCGGAGGCGCTCGTTCTGCCCGAGGGGGATGTCTGGAACGCCACCTACGGCACCCCGGAGACGGCCGGGGGCTCCCAGGTGTCCGTGGCCTTCCCCACCGAGGCCGCGGCCGCCGTGTTCGGCGCACAGGCCGAGGCGTCGATCGCGGGCTGCGAGGCGCGTATGGAGCAGGAGCAGCCGAGCCGTCCCGTGACGTTCTGGGACCACGGCACGGTCGCCGCCGAGGAGGGCGCCCATGTCTACGGCATCGGCTTCCAGGGCGGCTGGGGGTATCAGAACCAGCTGGTCTCGGTGGGGCGCGACGGCGACACCGTGACGATCGTCAGCTGGGAGAGCAACTGGGGCGACCCGCCCGTCGCCGCCTTCAAGGAGACCACCCGGGTGGCCGTGAACAAGCTCAGGTGAGGGTCGACCCGCCCGGTGCCGTCGCCGTGGGCGCCGGGCCGGGCGGGGCCGTCTCCGGCCTGTGCCGCATCGACAGCAGCAGGGTGAAGGCCGTACCGACGACCGCCCAGGCGGAGAGCACCAGCAGCGGTCCGGTGATCGCGTTGCCCTTGAAGTACGCGATCGAGCGGGCCACCCAGGTGCCCGCGCCCGGTGGCAGGGCGGGGCCGATCGCCCGCCAGAAGTCCGGCAGCATCGGCAGCGGGAAGGCGCCGCCCGCGCTCGGATTGCCCGCGATCACGATGATCAGGACGGCCAGGCCGATGCCGACGATGCCGGTCAGCGCCTCCAGGGCGAGCGTGATCATGCCGACCGCGAAGACGACCAGCGCGCCCAGGCCGGCCAGGCCCCACACGCTGCCGGGCAGGGCGCCGAGGATCGGCCCGATGATGACCGCGCCGCCGATCCCGCCCGCGATCGAGTACAGCGCCATGACGCCGGTCCGGATCACCGCGCGCTGCCGGTTGGCGGGCTTGGAGCCGGCGCTGATCGCCAGGATCGAGGCGCAGAGGTAGCCGCCCACGCACCAGCCCACGACGAGGTAGAAGGACGAGAGCCCGTCGAAGTCCTCGCGGGAGGCGGGGGCCACGTCCACGGTGCGCACGGTCCGGCGCTGGGTGGCCTCGACCCCTGTGAGGATCTTCTCCAGGGAGGAGGCCAGGACGGTGCCGCCGCCGGAGGCGACCAGCACGGTGTCGGTCCTTCCCGCCGGGTCGACGATCAGGGCACCGTCGATGTCGCGGTTCAGGATCTGCTGGCGGGCCTCGGCGGCGTCGCCGACCGCGCGGGGGTCCAGGGGGCCGCCGGGCAGTTCGTCCAGCCGGGTGACGAGTTGCTGGGACATCTGCTGGGGGGCCACGACCCCGAACGCGACATCGGTCGGCTTCGGCTTGTGCAGCGCCCCGACGTAGGACGCGATGAACAGCAGCTGCAGCCCGAGCACCCCGATGACGAGCAGGGCGGCCCGTGGAGTGACGGCGTTCTTCACCTCGTCGACGAAAGTCATGCCCCCACGGTCCGGGCGGCCCGTTGTTTACGCAGGTGGGGCAGGGCCGAATGGCTGATGGAACGGTCGGATGGGTGCCCCGCCCCTCGGATATCGCACGAATGTTCGAACTTGGTCTATGGTGGAGAGCCAGGGGGTGGTGAGTACAGAGCGGATCGGTCCAGGAGGTGCGGATGCCCGGGTTCACGCATCTGCGCACCGTTTCCGGGTTCTCCCTGCGGTACGGGGCCTCGCACCCGGAGCGGCTGGCCGAGCGTGCCGCGGAGCGGGGGATGGATGCCCTCGCGCTGACCGACCGCGACACCCTCGCGGGCGCGGTCCGTTTCGCCAGGGCCTGCGGGGAGGCCGGGATCCGGCCGCTCTTCGGGGTGGAACTCGCGGTGGCGCGGAGTGCGAGGGAAGCGGGCCGCACGCATCGGCTGCGGGCGCCCGTCCGCGGTGGTGCCTTTGTCGACGAATCCGCACCCCGGGTCACCTTTCTCGCCCGTGACGGCGCCCGCGGCTGGGCGGAGTTGTGCCGGCTCGTCACCGCCGCCCATGCCGTACCCGCAGGTCCGTCCGTCGCGGGCGGGCCACCCCTGGTGGACTGGCCCGCGCTGCCCGCCGAAGGGCTCACCGTGCTGCTCGGGCCCGCCTCCGAGGTCGGCGGGGCGCTGGCCGCGGGCCGCCCCGACCGGGCCGCCGCGCTGCTCGCGCCCTGGCGGGAGATGTACGGCGACGACCTGCGCCTCGAAGCCGTCCACCACGGACGCGGGGGCACCGGACCCGGATCGCTGCGGCTCGCCGCCCGTACCGTCGGCTTCGCCGCCGAACAAGGGGTGCGGGCCGTGCTGACCAACGCCGTCCGGTACGCCGACCCGGGGCAGGGCCCGGTCGCCGATGTGCTCGACTCGGCCCGCAGGCTCGTTCCCGTCGACCCGCGCCGCTCGCCCCTCGACAGCGGTGAGCGCTGGCTCAAGGACGCCCGCGCTATGCGGGAGACCGCCGAGCGGATCACCGCCGCCGCCGGTCTCGGCCCCGACGCCGGGGCGCGGCTGCTGGCGGAGACCCGCCGCACCGCCGACGCCTGTCTCGTCGCCCCCGAGGACGACCTCGGTCTCGGCACCGTCCACTTCCCCGAACCGCGTCTCGTCGGAGCCGGGCAGCGTACCGCCCAGCGGGTGCTGGCCTCCCGGGCCGCCGCGGGCATGGTGCTGCGCGGGTACGACCGCAGGCGCGACTACTGGGAGCGGATGCATCACGAACTGGACATCATCGCCCACCACGGCTTCGCCTCGTACTTCCTCACGGTCGCCCAAGTCGTCGACGACGTACGGGACATGGGGGTCCGGGTCGCCGCCCGTGGCTCCGGGGCGGGCTCCCTGGTCAACCATCTCCTCGGGATCGCGCACGCCGACCCGGTCGAACACGGGCTGCTGATGGAGCGCTTCCTGTCCAAGCGGCGCTTCGTGCTGCCCGACATCGACATCGACGTCGAGTCGGCCCGCCGCCTGGACGTCTACCGCAGGATCATCGGGCGCTTCGGCGCCGAGCGGGTCGCCACCGTCGCCATGCCCGAGACCTACCGGGTGCGCCACGCCATCCGGGACGTCGGGGCCGCGCTCTCCATGGATCCGGCCGAGACCGACCGGCTCGCCAAGGCCTTCCCGCACATCCGGGCCCGCGACGCCCGCGCCGCCATGGAGGAACTGCCCGAACTGAAGGAGGTGGCCCGGCACAAGGAGAGGTACGGCCGGCTCTGGGAACTCGTGGAGGCGCTGGACGCGCTGCCCCGCGGCATCGCCATGCACCCGTGCGGGGTGCTGCTCTCGGACGCCACGCTGCTGAGCCGTACCCCGGTCATGCCCACCAGCGGCGAGGGTTTCCCGATGGCGCAGTTCGACAAGGAGGACGTGGAGCACCTCGGGCTGCTCAAGCTCGATGTGCTGGGCGTACGGATGCAGTCGGCGATGGCACACGCGGTCACGGAGGTGAAGCGGGCCTCGGGGGAGGAGGTGGACCTCGATGCCGTACCGCCCGGCGACCCGGAGGCGTACCGGCTGATCAGGACCGCCGAGACGCTGGGCTGCTTCCAGATCGAGTCGCCGGGCCAGCGCGATCTGGTCGGCAGGCTCCAGCCCGCCACCTTCCACGACCTGGTCGTCGACATCTCGCTGTTCCGGCCAGGGCCGGTCGCCGCCGACATGGTGCGGCCGTTCATCGAGGCCCGGCACGGCCGGGCGCCCGTCCGCTACCCGCATCCCGATCTGGAAGGGCCGCTGCGCGACACCTACGGGGTGGTCGTCTTCCATGAGCAGATCATCGAGATGGTCGACATCATGACCGGCTGCGGCCGGGACGAGGCCGACCGGGTGCGGCGCGGGCTCTCCGACCCCGAGTCGCAGGGCCGGATCAAGGTCTGGTTCGCGCACCGTGCGGCGGCGAAGGGGTACGGCATCGAGGTGATCGCCCGTACCTGGGAGATCATCGAGGCGTTCGGCAGTTACGGCTTCTGCAAGGCGCACGCGGTCGCCTTCGCCGTGCCGACGTACCAGTCGGCCTGGCTCAAGGCGCACCATCCGGCGGCTTTCTACGCCGGGCTGCTCACGCACGACCCGGGGATGTACCCGAAGCGGCTGCTGCTCGCGGATGCGCGGCGGCGCGGCGTGCCGGTGCTGCCGCTGGACGTCAACCGGTCCGCGGCCGCTCATCGAATCGAACTGATGTCCGATGGGGAGGATGGTGCCGGGAAGTGGGGGCTGCGGCTGGCACTCTCGGACGTCCACGGCATCAGTGAGGCCGAGGTCGCCCGGATCGAGGCCGGGCAGCCGTACACCTCGCTGCTGGACTTCTGGCAGCGTGCCCGGCCGGGCCGGCCGGCCGCCGAACGGCTGGCCCAGGTGGGCGCGTTGGACGCCTTCGGTGCCAACCGCCGCGATCTGCTGCTGCACCTCTCCGAGCTCCACCGCGCCCGGCGGAGTGCCGGACCGGGCACCCGCGGGGCCCAGCTCCCGCTGGGGGAAGGCCGGAAGTCCGGCTCCATCGGCCTGCCCGACCTCAATGACGCGGAACGGCTCAGCGCCGAGCTCGGCGTGCTGAGCATGGATGTCTCGCGCCATCTGATGGAGGACCACCATGCCTTCCTGGAGGAGTTGGGCGCGGTCTCCGCCAAGCGGCTGCGGGAGGCGCGGCACGGGGAGACGGTGCTGGTCGCGGGCGCCAAGGCGGCCACCCAGACCCCGCCGGTCCGTTCCGGGCGCCGGGTCATCTTCACCACCCTGGACGACGGCACCGGCCTGGTGGACCTGGCCTTCTTCGACGACAGCCACGCGGCCTGCGCGCACACGGTCTTCCACTCCTGGCTGCTGCTGGTGCGCGGCGTGGTGCAACGGCGCGGCCCGCGGAGCCTGAGCGTGGTCGGCGCCGCGGCCTGGAATCTGGCGGAACTGGCGGAGCTGCGCCGCACCGGTGGGCTCGACGCGGTCGCGGCCCGGCTGGCGGAGGTGCCGGACGAGGACACCGCTTCGGAGGAGGCACCCGGGGGCGCCGACGGCCGGCGTATCCAGCTGTCCACCGGCTACGAGCTGAATCCCTGGTCCGACCTCCAGCCGCCCGGCGAAGGGACCCCGACCGGAAGGAAGTTGTGGCACCAGAGCCCCGGGAGCGCGGGATGAGTGACCGGGCGACGATCCTGTGTCTGCGCTTTTGCCGGATCGGCGGCGGGCCGGTGGACAGTGCCGGTTACGAGGGGATGCTCGCCCTCCTCGGCGCGTTCACCCCGGTCGTCGAGGCCGCGCCGCCCGACGGGGCGCTCGCCGATGTGAGCGGCGCGCTGCGCTACTTCGGGCAGGACGCGGCGGGCCTGGCCGCGGTGATCCGGGTCCGGGCGCTCGCCCTGCACGGCGTGGACTGTGCGATCGGGGCGGCTCGCACTCCCGTGTCGGCCCGGATGGCGGCGCGGCGGGCGGCGCCCGGGGCGACCTTCGTGGTGCCCGGCGGCCAGGAGGCCGCGTTCCTCGCGCCCCTGCCGGCCGCCGCGCTGGACGGTGTCGGGGCGGCGACGGCACGCGCCCTGTGCGGATACGGGCTCGACTCCGTCGGCCGGATCGCCGCGGCGCCGCTCGCCACCCTGCAACGGATCACCGGGGTGCGGACCGGTCGCGAGCTGTGGGAGCGGGCGAACGGCATCGACCGCACCCGGGTCCTGCCGAACGCCGCCGCCCGGTCCATCGCCGCCGAACGCTCCTTCCCGCGCGACGAACTGGACCGGGAACGGCACCGCCGCGCGCTCCTCTCGCTCACCGAGGAGCTCGGCGCCCGGCTGCGCGGCGAGGGGCAGGTGTGCCGTGCGCTCGCGGTCTCGGTGCGGTACGCCGACCGGACCGGCTACGCGACGCTGACCCGCAGCCGTACGCTTCGGGAGCCCACCGCCCACTCGGCGGCGCTCACCGCGCTCGCGTACCGGATCCAGGACTCGCTCGGCCTGCAACGGGCCCGGGTCCGGGGGATCGCGCTGCGGGCCGAGGGGCTCGGCGACGCGGAACGGGCGCCCCATCAGCTCAGCCTCGATCCGGCGGACGAGCGGGCGCGCCGGATCGAGGAGGTGTCGGACCGGCTGCGGGCGAGGTTCGGGCCGCAGGCGGTGAAGCCGGGGCGGCTCGCCGCCTGACGTGCCGTGATGTCCCTCCGGTGCGGCACGCGGTGGTGCGGCGGCAGTTTTTACCGACGCGTAACTTCCCTCCCGACCTTACTCGTGCGTAATTTGGCATGAGCACGAAAAAAGAGGAACCGAAGAGCGAAGACCGAAGGCCGAAGGAAGAGCACCAGAAGACTTGTGGTCCGGGCCGCAGGGCGCACCGATATCCCCACTCCCTTGAGCCGCAAGGAGACCACACGATGCTGCCCCGGACACGTGCGTCGCGCACCCCTCGTGCGCGCAGGACGCTCGCCGCACTGCTCCTCGCCGTCGCGGCCCTCGCCACCCCCACGGCGACCGCCACCGCGGCCACCCCCACCGCCATCTCGACCGCCTCGACCGCCGCCCCCGCCTCGACGGTCGCCGCGGAGGCCGCCACCTCCCGTGGCTGGAACGACTACTCCTGCAAGCCCTCCGCCGCCCACCCCCGTCCGGTCGTCCTGGTCCACGGAACCTTCGGGAACGCGATCGACAACTGGCTCGTCCTCGCCCCCTACCTCGTCAACCGGGGCTACTGCGTCTACTCGCTCGACTACGGCCAGCTCCCCGGCGTGCCGTTCTTCAACGGACTCGGCCCCATCGACAAGTCCGCCGGACAGCTCGGCACGTTCGTCGACAAGGTGCTCGCCGCCACCGGAGCGCCCAAGGCCGACCTGGTCGGCCACTCGCAGGGCGGCATGATGCCGAACTACTACCTTAAGTTCCTCGGCGGCGCCGCCAAGGTGAACGCCCTGGTCGGGATCGCCCCCGACAACCACGGCACCACGCTCCTGGGGCTGACCAAGCTGCTGCCGTACTTCCCCGGCGCCGAGGACCTGCTCACCGCGAAGACCCCCGGCCTCGCCGACCAGATCGCGGGCTCGCCGTTCATCACCAAGCTCAACGCGGGCGGCGACACCGTGCCGGGCGTCCGCTACACCGTCATCGCGACCAGGTACGACGAGGTCGTCACCCCGTACCGCACGCAGTACCTCACCGGCCCGAACGTACGCAATGTCCTGCTCCAGGACCTGTGCCCGGTCGACCTGTCCGAGCATGTGGCGATCGGGACCATCGACCGGATCGCCTTCCATGAGGTCGCGAACGCCCTCGACCCGGCGCGCGCCACCCCGACGACCTGCGCCTCGGTGATCGGCTGAGCCGGAGGCCGCACCGGTCATCACACCGAGGGACCGCTGCCCGGTGGGGCGGGCAGCGGTCCCTCGGCAGCGGAGGGGAGGGGAGGACGGAAAGGGGCGAAAGGGGCGGAAGGGGCCCGTCCGTCAGCGGCCGTGCCGGGCGGCGGACACGGCCCGGCGGCGCACCGAGGCGAACAGCACGGCCGCGCCGGCGGCGAGCGCGGTGGCCCCGCCCATCGCCAGGTACGCGTTGCCGCCGCCGCCCGTGCTCCCCGTCTCGGCGAGCACCTCGTCGGCGGCCGACCCGGCGGCCTCGGCCTTGCCGGTGGCCGACCCGTTGGCCTCGGGCGCGTTGCCACCCGCTCCGTCGGCCGACCCGGCGGCCGTGACCTTCGCTCCCGTACCGGCATCGCCGTCACCGTGCCCGTGGTGCTCGACGGACGACTTCTCCGCGCCCCGGGTGATCTCCCCCTCGGACGGAACGGCGGCGGACGGAGCGGGGACCGCGGCCACCGAACCGCTGCCGCCCGCCGCACCCCCGCTCCCGGCGCTCGCGCCGAACGTGACGTCGGAGCAGGCGTAGAAGGCTTCGGGGGAGTCGGAGCGCTGCCAGACGGTGTAGATCAACTGCCGCCCCGAACGCTCGGGCACGGTGCCGTCGAAGACGTACGAACCGCTCTCCAGCCTCGGACCGGTGGCCTCGGCGAACGGCTTCTCCTCCAGATCCGCCCAGGCCAGGGGCTTCGCCGGGTCGTAGCCCGCCCTGGTGAGGTAGAGCGCGAAGGAACCCTTGTGCGGTGCCGTGGCCCGGAAGCGGAAGGTGTGGCTGCCCGCCGACATCCCGGTCGCCGGCCAGTCGGCGCGCGGCAGATCGAGCCCCTTGAACCTGTCATTGCCCGCGCTGCACAGCTTGCCGTCCGGGATCAACTCCCGGTGCCTGCCCGCCGCGTCGGCGATGTTCACCCCGTTCCAGTCGTACAGCGCCTGGACCCCGCCCGCCGCGACCGCCGCCCGGCACGCCGCCGACTTGGGGCTCTCCGGCCCTTCCGCGAAACAGGCGGACACCCGGCTGACCGGGTCCGTCAGCGAACCGTGGGCGGCGGCCGGGGCGGCGGACAGACCGGTCAGCGCGAGCGGTACGGCACCGAGGGCGGCGGCTGCGGCGAGCTTGCGGCGGGCGGTCGTGATGACGGCCATGGGGCGTTCTCCTTCGACGGGGCACGTCCGTGCGGGGGCGTCCGCGGGCGGGCGTCCGCGGGCAAGTGCCCGGATGCGGACGCCGGTGTGGGGGAGCCGGGACGGACCGTGTCCCGGAGATCAGCAAACTAGCCGCCGCCGAGGGCGGATCCGGTGGGAAAAAGGGATGGGCGGCGATCGTTATGACGCCCTTAAGGAGCCTCTAAGCGGGGGATCGGACAGAGCCGTTCCGCGAGGGCCGGAGGGCCGGAGGGGGCATCGGCCCGGCGGCCTCCGGGCCGGGCGGGAGGGCGCGGAGGCGTGCCGGGTCAGCTCAGTGCCCGGTAGCGGCGTTCGGGCCGCCCCGTGCCCCCGTACCGCAGCGTCACCTCTGCCCGCCCCGTCTCCGCGAAGTATTCGAGGTAGCGGCGGGTGCTGACCCGGGACAGCGCCCCCGCCTGCGCGCACTCGGACGCGGACAGCCCCTGGGGGTGCTCCCGCAGGATGCGCTCCACCAGATCGGCCGTGTGCGCCGCGAGGCCCTTGGGCAGCTCGCGGGAGCCCGGTGGGCGGGTGCCGAATATGTGGTCCACATCCTCCTGGCGGGCCTCCTGCCGCGCCTCGTCCAGGGCGTCGAGCCGGTTGCGCAGCGAGGCCACATGGTGCAATTGCTCCACCAGCGCCGAACGGTGGAACGGCTTGATCAGGTAGTGCAGCGCACCGGCCCGCAACGCTGCCCTGACCACGCCCGCGTCACGGGCGGCGGTGATGAAGAGCGCGTCGATACTGTGCCCGTCCGCGTCCCGCTCCTCCGCGGCCCGCAGCTCCCGCAGCACGCTGATGCCGTCGATGTCGGGCAGATAGATGTCGAGCAGGACCAGATCGGGTCGCAACCGCCGGGCCGCGCGCAGCGCTTCGGCGCCGCTGTGGGCCACCCCGACGACCGTAAATCCGTCCATCGCGGACACATAGCGGCTGTGCAGCTTCGCGACCATGAAGTCGTCGTCCACCACCAGCACCTTTGTCACGCGGCCACCGTAGAGCGCGACCACAACGACCACAACGTCCGTTGATTCCGGAACGGAGACAGGTTGTTAACGCGCGGGCAACATGTGGGCCACTTCACAGCGAAAGGCGGAACCCGTGCGATTGCGCACTCCACTCGCCCTGCTCGGGGCGGCGGTGCTGGTGCTCGTGGGGCCGCCGCTGCTCTCCACGGGCAGCGGTTCGGACAGCGGCACGCAGATCCCCGGACTGCGCCTCATGGTCCCCAACACCCCCGGCGGCGGTTACGACATCACGGCACGCACCGCCGCCAAGAACGCCGAGGACGCCGGACTCACCCACAACGTCGAGGTGTTCAACCTCCCCGGCGCGGGCGGCACCGTCGGCCTGACCCGGCTCGTCGGCGAGCACGGCAACGGCAGGCTCGCGATGTCCATGGGCCTCGGCGTGGTCGGCGCGGTCCACACCAACAAGTCCCCCAAGACCCTCGGCGACACGACCCCGATCGCCCGGCTCACGGAGGAGCAGGACATCGTCGTCGTCGCCAAGGACTCCCCGTACAAGAGCATCGGCCAACTGCTCACCGCGTGGAAGGCCGACCCGGCCGAACTCCCGGTCGGCGGCGGGTCCTCGCCCGGCGGCCCCGACCACCTCGCCCCGATGCTGATGGCGAAGGCCGCGGGCATCGCCCCGAAACAGGTCAACTACATCCCGTTCGACGGCGGCGGCGAACTGCTCGCCTCGATCCTCGGCGACAAGGTCGCCTTCGGCGTCTCCGGGGTCGGTGAATACCTCGACCAGATCAAGGCGGGCGAGCTGCGGCTGCTCGCCGTCACCGGTCCCAAGCGGGTCCCCGGACTCGACGCCCCCACGCTCCGCGAGGCCGGACTGGACACCGACTTCACCAACTGGCGCGGCATCGTCGCCCCGCCCGGTCTCTCCGACGCCGAACGCGACAAGCTCGTCGGCCTGGTCCGGAAACTGCACGACTCGAAGCAGTGGAAGGACTCGATGAAGAAGAACGGCTGGGACGACGCCTTCCTCACGGGCGACGCCTTCGGTGACTTCCTGGACGCCCAGGACCGGCGCGTCGCCACGGTCCTCAAGGAGCTGGGACTGTGACGACCGACGACACGCCATCCCCTGACACCGCCCCTGCCACCGCCATCGCCACCGCTCCCGCCCCCGGGCGCGGCTCCTGGCTGCGCGACCACTCCGAACTCGGCGTCTGCGTCCTGCTCCTCGTCCTGGGCGTCCTCGTCCTCACCGACGCCCTCACCATGAGCGTCACCCTCACCCAGCGCGGCCCCGTCGGCCCCAGGACCGTCCCGGTCGTCATCGGCACCGGACTGCTCCTGGTCGCCGTACTCCTCGCCGTGGACGTCCTGCGCGGCGGTCGCGGTGAGGCGGAGGGAGGCGAGGACATCGACCTCGCCGAGCCGGCCGACTGGAAGACCGTGCTGCTGCTCGCCGGGGTCTTCCTCGCGAGCGCCGTACTGATCGACCCGCTCGGCTTCCCGATCGTCGGCGCGCTGCTCTTCTGGGGCTCCGCCTACGCGCTCGGCAGCCGGCACCACGACCGCGACCCGCTCATCGCGGCCGGACTCTCCCTCCTGACCTACTTCGTCTTCGACAGCCTGCTCGGAGTCCCGCTTCCGGGCGGCCCGCTGATGGGGGTGCTCTGACCGATGGATTCCCTCAACTCCCTCATCGACGGCTTCGGTACGGCGCTCACGCCGGCCAATCTGCTCTGGGCCGCCCTCGGCGTCCTGCTGGGCACGGCGATCGGTGTGCTCCCCGGCATCGGACCCGCCATGGCGGTGGCACTGCTGCTGCCGGTCACCTACGGACTCGAACCGACCGGCGCGTTCATCATGTTCGCCGGGATCTACTACGGCGCGATGTTCGGCGGCTCCACCACCTCGATCCTCCTCAACACCCCCGGGGAGAGCGCGGCCGTCGTCGCCGCGATCGAGGGCAACCCGATGGCGAAATCCGGCCGCGGCGCACAGGCGCTGGCCGCCGCGGCGATCGGACACTTCGCGGGCGGCATGATCGGCACGATCCTGCTGGTCGTCCTCGCCCCGACGGTGGCCTCCCTGGCCGTCGACATCGGGGCCCCCGACTACTTCGCCATCATGGTGCTGGCCTTCATCGCCGTCACCTCCGTCCTCGGCTCCTCCCGCATCCGCGGCCTCGCCTCCCTCCTGATCGGTCTCACCATCGGCCTCGTGGGCCTCGACCAGATGACCGGCCAGCAACGTCTCACCTTCGGCTCGCTCCAACTCGCCGACGGCATCGACGTGGTGATCGTCGCGGTCGGCCTCTTCGCCATCGGCGAAGCCCTCTGGGTCGCCGCCCATCTGCGCCGCTCCACCGGCGAGCCGATCCCCGTCGGCCGCCCCTGGCTCGGCCGGGCGGACCTCGGGCGCACCTGGAAGCCCTGGCTGCGCGGCCCCCTCATCGGCTTCCCGTTCGGCGCGATCCCGGCGGGCGGCGCGGAGATCCCCACCTTCCTCTCGTACGTCACGGAGAAGCGGCTCTCCAAGCACCGGGCGCAGTTCGGCAAGGGAGCCATCGAAGGCGTCGCGGGGCCGGAGGCGGCGGCCTCCGCCTCCGCCGCGGGCACGCTCGTCTCGATGCTCACCCTCGGGCTGCCCACCACCGCGGTCGCCGCCGTGATGCTGGCCGCCTTCCAGCAGTACGGCATCCAGCCCGGCCCGCTCCTGTTCGAACGTGAACCCGAGCTGGTCTGGGGCCTCATCGCCTCGCTCTTCGTCGGCATGGTGCTGCTGCTCGCCCTCAACCTGCCGCTGGCACCCGTGTGGGCGAAGCTGCTGCGGATCCCGCGCCCGTACCTGTACGCGGGCATCCTGTTCTTCGCCGCGGTCGGTGCGTACGCGGTCGGCGGCGAGTCGCTCGACCTGGTGATCCTGCTGGTGATCGGTCTGATCGGGTTCGGGATGCGGCGGTACGGGCTGCCGGTGCTCCCCGCCGTGATCGGGGTGATCCTCGGCCCGGCCGCCGAACAGCAACTGCGGCGCGCGCTCCAGATCAGCGACGGCAGCCTCTCGGGCCTGGTCAACACCCCCTTCTCGGTGACGGTCTACGCGATCGTGGTGCTGATCGTGGCCTGGCCGCTGGCGCGCAAGCTGGTGGTACGCCGGCGCGCGGCGGGTCGGAAGTAGCCCAGGGGGGCCGTCCGGCGAGATCCGGGCGGCCCCCTCGTGCCGCGCTCCCATGACGGGCCGACGGCCGCTCGACTTCACCGACGCCCGTGCCCGCGACCTCGGCCTCCCCGAGGTCAGGCTCTACACGAACGCCCTGATGTGGGAGAACCGGGAGATCTACCCGCGCTACGGCTACGAGCTCACCGAGCGGCGCGTCGAGGGACCGTACGACCGCCTCCACTACCGCAAACGCCTCACCGGCCCCCATACGTCCCAGGAGCCCCGCGCTGTCAGTGGCGGCTGAGACCATCGACGGCATGACGACGATCGACTGGGATGCCGCCGCCGACTCCTTCGACGAGGAACCCGACCACGGACTGCTCGATCCGGCGGTCCGCGACGCCTGGGCGGGGCGGCTGGAGAACTGGCTGCCCGCCACCGGCTCCGAGGTGCTGGACCTGGGGTGCGGCACCGGCAGCCTCGCTCTGCTCGCCGCCGGACAGGGACACCGGGTCACCGCCGTCGATCAGTCGCCGCGGATGGCCGAGCAGGCGCGGGCCAAGCTCGCCGGGACCGGTTCCGAGGTGCTCGTCGGGGACGCCGGCCACCCCCCTTTGGGCGACCGGCGGTTCGATGTGATCGTCGCGCGGCACGTGGTGTGGCTGCTGCCCGACCCGGCGGCGGCCCTTCGCCACTGGTTCGGTCTGCTGAAGCCCGGTGGGCGGCTGGTGCTGATCGAAGGGGTGTGGGGCGGGGTCGGCCTCTCCGCGGCCCGCCTCACCGCGCTGCTCGCCCCGCACACCGAGCGCATCCACCACGAGGCCCTCTCCGGTGACGCCCGGCTGTGGGGCAAGGTGGTGGACGACGAGCGGTATGCGCTGGTGGCCCGCGCGGAGCCGCCGCGGCGGCACACGGAGGTCGTCGACGTCCATCTGATCCTCCGCCGCGGCCCCGATGTCCTGCTCGCCCGCCGGGCCGGTACGGGATACGCGGACGGGCTGTTCAACATGCCCTCCGGCCACGCGGAGGACGGCGAGGACGTCCGGGAGGCGATGATCCGGGAGGCGGCCGAGGAGCTCGGCGTGACGCTGGACCCCGAGGAGCTGCGGGTCGCCCTCGTGATGCAGCACCGGGGTCCCGCCGGCGGCCCGCGCATGGGCTGGTTCTTCGAGGCGGAGTACGACGCGGCCCGCCCGCCCCGCAACGCCGAACCGGGCAAGTGCTCCGAGCTGGCCTGGTTCCCGCTGGACGCCCTGCCGGACGACATCGTCGCCTACTGCCGCGCGGGTCTCGACGGATACCGGGCGGACGAGCGCTTCCTGATCCACTGGCACGAGGACGGCGACCCCATCGCCCACGACCCGGCGGGCATCGGGCGGGCCGTCCCGCTCCGGCCCGCCGGGGCCGACACCGGCCGGGTCCACCACATCGAACTGTGGGTGAGCGACCTGGCCGGGGCCGAGGAGTCCTGGGGCTGGCTGCTCGGCCGCCTCGGCCATGTCCCGTACCAGCGCTGGCAGCACGGCCGCAGCTGGCGGCGCGGCAGCGCCTATCTCGTCCTGGAGCAGTCGCCCGACCTGGCCGAGGCCCCGCACGACCGCCGCCGCCCCGGCCTCAACCACCTGGCCTTCCACGTCCGGGACCGGGCCACCCTCGACGCCCTGGTGGCCGAGGCCCCCGCACACGGCTGGCGGCTGCTCTTCCCCGACCGCCATCCGTACGCGGGCGGCGGCGAGCACTACGCCGCGTATCTGGAGGACACGGCGGGGTACGAGGTGGAGCTGGTGGCGTGCACCCGTCCGCGCACCGGTCCAGCAGGGACGACGGGACGGCCGTAGGGCGTGTCCGCGATGTCCCGCCCCGGCCGTCGCGGACAGCCCCTGGACGAGCAGCGGGGCCAGGCCTTCGGTGCGGGCGAGGTGTTCCAGTTCGTCCAGTGCCCGGACCGCCGCCCCGGCCGCGTCCGGGTCACGCCCGGCGAGGCCGCTCCGCGCGAACTCGTCCTCGTCCAGCCGCAGTACGGACGTGCCGTCCGCCGACACCCACAGGTCCAGGTCCAGATCCTCGACCGACAGCACACCGTCCGCCAGGACGGCGGGCCGGGTGATGTCGCAGTACCAGCCCTTCAGTTCCCCGCCCCCCGTACGTACCTCCTTCACCGCGAACCACCGGTCCCGCCAGTAGTGCTCGGTGAGGACGTCGCCCGGCTCGAACCGTACGAAGCCGAAGTCCCGGACACCGGGCGCCGCCCAGGGCCCGTACGGTCACCCGGGTCCCGTCGTCGCACAGCAGCCCGGCGGGGTAGCGGATCTTGGTGCGGCCCGCCTTGGTCAGGGCGACGAGAACGTCCACCGGTTCAGACGGGCGTGCGGACATGACGTACCTCCGTGGCACAGATCCGGTAGCCGAACCACTCGTTGATCGCCAGCATCGGACCGTTGCCCGCGTCGTTGCCGGTGTACGCGTCCGTGTACCCGGCGGCGCGCGCCCGGTGCAGGGAGTCGTTCTTCGCGAGCTTCGCCAGACCCCGGCCGCGGTGGGCCCGGCGGGTGCCGGTCATTCCCGTCGAGTAGGTGGTCCGCCCGTCGGTCGTGGCCGCGCTGAAGGCCGCCACCTCGCCGTCCACCATCGCGACCGTGGTCAGCCCGCTGTCGAAGCAGGGATGGCGCCACGTGCTGTTCAGCCAGTCCTCGTAGTCCGCGAGTTCGCTGGGGGTGTCGCTGGGCTCGTCCGCCGTCGTCTCCGCGTCCGCCTCGAACAGCGGCCGCGGATCGTCGGCGAAGTCGGCCGCCGTACGCAGCTCGACGCCCGCGGGGACCTCCTGACGCGGCGGCAGCGTGCCGTTCGCCAGGTCGAGGTGCAGGAAATGGGCGGGCCGCCTCGCCGTGTAACCGCGCTTCCGGGCGAACTCCCGGTTGGCCGGTTCGTCGAGGACCCAGGTGTAGACGGCGACGGCCCCGAGCCCGGCCAGATACTCCTCGGCGGTGGTCAGCAGCAGCGAGCCCGCCCCACGGCCCAGCCGGTCCGGACGGGTGTACGGATTGCAGAACCCCTGCCCCGGCGCGGGGCTCTCGTGGGCGATGCCGACCTGTGCCGTGCCGATGATCTCCCCGTCCTCCTCGGCGACCAGCAGCCGGTAGCGCCGGTCGGGGTGGGAGGCGTCCAGATCGAACGTGATCTGTTCGGCGGTGGCCACCATGTACGGAAGCGCGGCCCTCCGTACCCGGACCCAGCCCTCCGCGTCGGTGGGCCGGAAGTCGCGAACGATGACAGTCATGCGCCGGACGCTACGCGGAGCCCGGCCCGAACCGCCTCCCTATTTCCCGCTGTGAGGGAGAATCGGCCCGTGACCCTGAAGATCGCCATTGACCCGGATGCCGGCATCGCCCCGTACGAGCAGCTGCGCACGCGGCTCTCCGAACTGGCCCGCTCCGGCGCCCTGCCCGTCGGCCACCGGCTCCCGACCGTACGCGGCTTCGCCGATGAGCTCGGCCTCGCCGCCAACACCGTGGCCAAGGCGTACCGCGCGCTGGAGGCCGACGGGGTGATCGAGACCCGCGGCCGGAACGGGACGTTCGTCGCGGCCGCCGGGGACGCGGCCGAGCGGAAGGCCGCGACCGCCGCACAGGAGTACGCCGAGCTGGCCCAGCGGCTCGGCCTGTCCCGGGCGCAGGCGGTATCACTCGCCCAGGACGCGGTGCGGGCCGCGTACACACGATGACGGCGCCCCAGGGGTAACCGGCGGACGCGGGCAGGCGTTGCCCTGGAGCTGGAGCTGGAGCTGGAGCTGGAGCTGGAGCTGGAGCTGGAGCTGGAGCTGGAGCTGGAGCTGGAGCTGGAGCTGGAGCTGGAGCTGGAGCTGGAGCCGGAGCCGGAGCCGGAGCCGGAGCCGGAGCCGGAGCCGGAGCCGGAGCCGGAGCCGGAGTCAGAGGTAGAGGCCCGCGTCCGCACCCGCGTCCTGTTTCGGTACCGACGCGGGTCCGCTGCCACGCCGCAGCGCGTACAGCTCCGCCAGCGTCGCACCCTCCCGGCCAAGACCCTCCTCCGTTCCCAGCCAGGACACCGACTCCTGGCGGGTCAGGGAGCCCACCTCGATCCGGGCCAGGCAACGGCCCGGCCTGACGACCGCCGGATGCAGCCGCTCCAGGTCCTCGTTGGTGGTGACCCCCACGAGGACGTTGCGCCCCTGACCCAGCAGACCGTCCGTCAGATTCAGCAGCCGGGACAGCGCCTGGCCCGCCGTGTGCTTGGCCTCGCCGCGGATCAGTTCGTCGCAGTCCTCCAGGAGCAGCAGGCGCCAGCGCCCCTTCGCCGTGCCGTCGTCCTCGCCGATCGCGATGTCCATCAGATAGCCGACGTCGTTGAACAGCCGCTCGGGATCCAGTACGCAGTCGACCTGGCACCAGTCGCGCCAGGACCGGGCCAGGGTGCGCAGCGCGGATGTCTTGCCGGTGCCGGGCGGACCGTGCAGCAGGAGCAGCCGGCCCGCGACGTCGTCCGGGGTCACCTTCATCAGCCGGTCCATGGCCTGAGCCACCGGAGCCGTGTAGTTGGGGCGGACCTCGTCCCAGGTCCCGGCGGCGATCTGCCGGGTGGTGCGGTACGGGCCGCGGCGGGGGGAGACGTACCAGAAGCCCATGGTCACGTTGTCGGGCTGTGGTTCCGGTTCGTCCTGGGCGCCGTCCGTCGCCTGCCCGAGCACCTTCTCCGCCAGCTCGGGGTCGGTCGCGGTGACGGTGACGTCGGCGCCCCGGTTCCACCGGGAGACCAGCAGGGTCCAGCCGTCGCCCTCGGCGAGGATGGCGCTGCGGTCGTCGTCGCGGGCGGCCCGCAGCACCTTGGCGTCCGGGGGCAGCAGTGTCGCACCGGACTTGACGCGGTCGAGGGAGGAGCTGTGGGAGTACGGCTGCTCGCCCGTCGCGAAGCGGCCGAGGAACAGCGCGTCGACGACGTCGGAGGGTGAATCACTGTCGTCGACGGTGAGCCGGATCGGCAGAGCGGACTCAGGGTTGGCAGACATGGCGCCCATGATCCGGTACGGGGCGACCCCGCGCACCCAGGTTTCACCACCTCGTGCGGGTCGACCGTACCCGGCTCCCGTTGAACTCAAGGGGGCGGGAAGGCGCATTCGCCAAGAATTTTTGACATGGACACTTCCTGTTTCATGGTTGCTGCTGCTACCACGGACGGAGCAGACATCCCTGCTCCAGGAGGTCCCATGAACATGTCCAGACTCGTGGCGTTCTCGTCCTCTCTCCTGCTCGGTACCGTGCTCGCCCTCACCGGGGCAGGCGCGGCCAACGCCGCTGAATCCGTGAAGGCCGTCGACTACGTGGCCCTCGGCGACTCGTACTCCTCGGGTGTCGGGTCGGGCAGCTACGACAGTGCCAGCGGCGACTGCAAGCGCAGCACCCGCGCCTACCCGGCGCTCTGGGCCGCCGCCAACTCCCCCTCCTCGTTCGCCTTCACCGCCTGCTCCGGCGCCCGTACCGGTGACGTCACGGGCGGTCAGCTCGGCCCGCTGAACTCCTCGACCGACCTGATCTCGATCTCCATCGGCGGCAACGACGCGGGCTTCGCCGACGTCATGACGACCTGTGTCCTCCAGTCGGAGTCGACCTGCCTCAGCCGGATCGCCACGGCGCGCGCCTACGTCGACTCCACCCTGCCCGGCAAGCTCGACTCCGTGTATACGGCGATCAGCGCCAAGGCCCCCTCCGCGCGGGTCGTCGTCCTCGGCTACCCCCGCTTCTACAAGCTCGACGGCAGCTGCCTCGCCGGTCTGAACGAGAAGGAACGCACCGCCATCAACGGTGCCGCCGACTACCTCAACGCGGCCACCGCCAAGCGGGCCGCCGACCACGGCTTCACCTTCGGTGACGTCGCGAAGGCCTTCGCCGGGCATGAGATCTGCTCAAGCAGCGCCTGGCTGCACAGCGTGAACTGGACCAACATCGGTGAGTCCTACCACCCCACCGCCGCCGGGCAGTCGGGCGGCTATCTGCCCGTCCTGAAATCGGCCGCCTGACCGCGTCCGCCCCGTGGATCAGGAGGTCCCGCCGGTCGGGGTCTCCTGATCCACGGGACCGGCGCGGACCGGCGCCGGGCGATGCGCAGCCGGGTGTGTGCCGGGTGTGCGCCAGGTGTCTGTCAGGCACGCGTTCTCCGCGCCGATCTGTCCAAGTCGCCCTGGAATCGGACAGATTCGGTAACTGGTCGTCAACCTCCGTATGTGTGTGCTCAATCCTGCAACCGGGATACACGGGTGTCATCGCGGGGCGATAGGGTTAACCTGCCCGGGCCGGGTGCCCTCGTACGGGTGGGGAGTGACATGGAACAGATAACGGTGCGAAGCAGGCCGCGAGTGCCTGCCATTACATGCGGGAGCAGTGCGACCAGTTCGCGCCTCGACCGCCATCTCGCGGTGCTCGGCGGCCCCCCCGTCCCGCAGCGCGACGCGGCGGAAGCGACACTGCTGATGCGTGAGCTGACCTCGCGCGATGCCGCGCACCGCCGCCGGAGCAAGAGCGCGCGTGTCTCGCTCTTCGCACCGCTGCGGCGACTGCGACGCTCGCTCTTCGGCAGCCGCCGCTGATCAGACGGCACGTCACCACTGATCCGGCCCGTCACCCGGGGCGGCTCAGGCGATCACACCGTCCCGGCGTAGCACTGCTGTCTGCCCGTCCGTCATTCCCAGGGCTCGCAGCAGTGCGTCGGTGTGCTCACCCAGCGCCGGTACGGCACCCGATCCGCGGCTCCGCCCCGCCCGGCAGCGAGATCGGCGGAAGCAGCGCCCGTACCGGTGAGTCCACCTCCCGCCACCGGTCCCATGCCGTCGGCCGCGACCGGGCCGCGAGGCGGTGCCATTCCCGGGCCGCCCTCGCACCGGCCGGTCGGATCAGAGCAGGGCGAACTGCCCGTCCGGGCCCTCCTCGTGGTGGTCGAGCACGGAGGCGGGCCGCCGCGCCGCCGCCGCGACCGGCAGCACCCCGGCGCTCAGCAGCTCCTCGCGGGAGATCAGCGGCGCCCCGGGCAGCCGCGCCCGCAGCGCCCGCTGCCCGGCCC
This sequence comes from Streptomyces sp. NBC_01433, assembly GCF_026340105.1. Taxonomy (NCBI): domain Bacteria; kingdom Bacillati; phylum Actinomycetota; class Actinomycetes; order Kitasatosporales; family Streptomycetaceae; genus Streptomyces; species Streptomyces sp. NBC_01433. The sequence continues at coordinate 5,276,049 of NZ_JAPEPM010000001.1, forward strand.
GGAGCCCGTCGAGGAGCGCGAGGACGGTGATGAGTTCGAGCAGCTCCGAGGTCCACTCCTGGGGCCAGCCGTGCGGGCCGACCGCCTCCAGACCGTCGCCGCCGGGGCCACCTCCGGCCCCCGTGACCGTGCCCGCTGCCGCTGCCGCTGCCGCCGTACGCCGCTCGATCCAGAGCTCCAGCATCCGTACGCCACCCACCCGGAACTCCCACGCCCCGGCGGGCACGGGGGAGACGCGGCCGTCACCGACGGCGAGCACCTCCTCGCCGGGGTCGTAGCCCAGCGTGAGCGGCCGGGGTGGGATCGCCGCCCGCACATAGGGGCGACGGCCGCCCGGCAGCCGGGGGCGTTCCCCGCCGCGTGCTCCGCGCAGCTGCGCCCGCATCAGCTCCCGGCCCAGCCGCACCCCGGCCGACCACAGCGGTCCGTCGGCGGGCAGCGGTACGGAGCAGCCCGCGGGGGAAGGGCGGGCGACGGCGAGCACCCAGGCCAGTACGGACTCGGCGGTGGGCGCGTCCGGGCCGGTGCGGACCTCGTCCCCGATCCGGCCGCGCAGCAGATCGAGCAGGCCCGGTGCGAGGTTCGGCTCGCCGCCGCCGGGCCGCCGGTACAGCGGCCGGATGCGGCCGGGCCGCCCGGCGGGGGAGTGCCCGTCGGGGAGCAGCGCCGTCACGGAGAGGGCGGGTCCCGGGGCCTGCGGTACGTACCCGTGCTCGACGGCGAAGAGCTGGTGCTCGTCCGCGACCCGCCACAACTCGGGGCGGGCGGCGTCGATCAGCCGGTGGTCGGGGATCAGCCACTGTTCGTCGTAGGGCCCGTGCAGGATGCGTACGGGTTCGGGGAACGGCCCGGGGTCCCGGGCGAGCCTGCCCGTTGCGGTGTTCCGGCCCGGCAGTGCGGCGACCGGGGTGTGTGGCGTACGGGAGCGGCTGGGCCCGAACAGCCGGTCCTGCTCGGCGCCTTCGGCCCGGACCAGCAGCTCCCACCGTGCCTTGAGCGTCGCCCGGTCGGGGCCGGTCACCCAGGAGCGCCCGGTTCTGAGCGGCCGCACCGACCACGGCATCAATTCGTCGAGCAGCGGGAAATCCGCGTCCCCGCCGGCCCCGGCCGCCTTCCGCGCTGCCACCGTGTCGTCCTCCCCCTCGCCACGTCCGCCGAACCTCCGGCATCGTAACGGCGAGGCATGACCCCGTGGGGGCGGTGCATGACCCCGTGGGGGCGCTGCATGACCTTGTGGGGCGGTGTCAGTGCGCCTCGACCGTCACGGAGAAGGAGAAACGGTCCCCCCGGTACCTGATCCGCGCCACGTCCACGACCCGGCCGCCGTCGTCGTAGGTCACGCCCGTGTAGTGCAGGATCGGGCTCAGCAGCGGGATCCGGAGCAGTTCGGCGGTGACCGGGTCGGCCAGGCGGGCCTCCACGGTGTCGGTGATCCGGGAGATCCGCACCCCGAGGGCGTCGCGCAGCACCTTCGTCATCGGCCAGCGTTCGAGATCGGCCACATCGAGGCGGGCCGCGATGTCGGGACGCAGGGCGTTCTCCGCCCAGTTGGTGGGCTCGCCCGTCTCGTCGTCGCAGCGGAGCCGCCGGTAGCTGACCACCTCGGCGCAGTCCGGGAAGAACTCGGCGAGGTCGCCCGGGACCGCGCCCGGACCGTGGCCCAGGACGGTGGTCCGCTCGCCCGACTGCTGTGCCACGATCGCGTCGACCGAGCCCAGCAGCCGGACCGGCGAGACGCGGCGGGCGCGCGGCTCGATGAACGTGCCGCGCCGCCGGTGCCTGCTGATCAGCCCTTCCGTCTCCAGCTCCTTCAGGGCCTGGCGCATGGTCAGGACGCTGACGCCGTAGTGCACGGCGAGCTGCTCCTCGGTGGGCAGCCGCGGGGATGCGTCCTGCGGGCGGCCCAGTATCGAGGCCCGCAGCGACTGCGAGACCTGGTACCAGAGAGGGAGCTTCCGGTTCAGCACCAGTGAGTCGGGTGCGAAGGCGGGTGGGTGGCGCACCTCGTTCACCTGGTGCGTCCGGCCGGCCCCGCGCGCCCCGCCAGGCTCACCCACCTCGTTCACCTCGCTCACTCGGCCACCTCGGTCATCCCTCTCCGCCGGCGCCCCGCGCCGCCGTGATCCGCTCCGCGCCTATGGCCGGAAGTTGCGGGTCAGACCCTGCCATACGTCGTCGTACCCGCGTTGCAGGTGGTCGGCGGTCGCGGCCTGCGCGGTCGCCGTGACGGGCCAGCGGGTCTCGAACATGAAGGCAAGACCGTCGTCGATCTTCTGCGGCTTCAGCTCCGCCGCGCTCGCCCGGTCGAAGGTCGCACGGTCCGGGCCGTGCGCGGACATCATGTTGTGCAGCGATCCGCCGCCCGGCACGAAGCCGTCCGCCTTCGCGTCGTACGCCCCCTCGATCAGTCCCATGTACTCGCTCATCACATTGCGGTGGAAGTACGGCGGTCGGAAGGTGTCCTCGCCGACCAGCCAGCGCGGGGCGAAGACGACGAAGTCCACCCCGGCGAGACCGGGGGTGTCGGACGGCGAGGTCAGCACCGTGAAGATCGAGGGGTCGGGGTGGTCGTAGCTGATCGTGCCGATGACATTGAAACGGCGCAGGTCGTAGACGTACGGGGTGTGGCTGCCGTGCCAGGCGACGACATCGAGCGGGGAGTGGTCGTACGTCGCCGACCAGAGGTTGCCGCAGAACTTGTTGACCACCTCGACGGGGCCTTCGCGGTCCTCGTACGCGGCGACGGGCGCCATGAAGTCCCGGGCGTTCGCGAGGCCGTTGGCGCCGATCGGGCCGAGATCGGGGAGGGCGAACGGCCGGCCGTAGTTCTCGCAGACGTAGCCGCGGGCGGTGTCGTCCAGCAGCTCGACCCGGAAGCGGACGCCGCGTGGGATCAGCGCGATGTGACCTGGCTCGGCGCGCAGCAGGCCCAGTTCGGTGCGCAGCAGCAGGCCGCCGTGCTCCGGGACGATCAGCAGCTCGCCGTCCGAGTCGCTGAACACCCGGTCCGTCATCGAGGAGTTGGCGTGGTACAGGTGCACGGCCATGCCGGTGCGCTGCCCGGCGTCACCGTTGCCGCCCAGCGTCCACAGACCGGACAGGAAGTCGGTGCCGGGGGAGGGAGCGGGCAGCGGGTTCCAGCGGAGCCGGTTGGGGTCGGGGACCGACTCGGTGAACGGCGCCGTGCGCACCGCGCCGTTGTCGACGCGGACGAACGGCGGGTGGGCGGCCGAGGGGCGGATCCGGTAGAGCCAGGAACGGCGGTTGTGGGCCCGCGGTTCGGTGAACGCCGAGCCACTCAGCTGCTCCGCGTACAGCCCGAGAGGGGCACGTTGCGGCGAGTTGCGGCCGTGCGGCAGGGCACCCGGAACCGCCTCCGTGCTGTGCTCATTGCCGAAACCGGATGAATACGCCAGCCCCTCCGCCGTCTTCCCTGCCTGCTCGATGCCGCTCATCATGCGCTCCCGGTGCTGAGAATGCCTGGAATCCGCCGGACAACGAATCCTATGGGTAACCGTAGGAATCGGAACGGGGCGCGTCAACGGCATTCGTCGTGCGCAAGGGGGTTCCAAAAGATGAACAATGCTCTACTCTCCCGCACATGTCGTGGACACGCAGAGTTCTGGTGGTTCTCGTGGCGCTCGTCGCCGCGCTGCTCGCGGCCCCGGCCGCCCAGGCGCACGAAGAGCGGCCCCTCACCCTTCCCGACGGCACCGGCAGCGTCCCCGTGTACCGCACCGGTGCTCCGGATCTGCTGGTCTGCAAGAGCGACCGGGCGGACTTCGTACGCCGGATATCGGGCTTCCCGGCGCAGCTGCGGACCCGGAACCTGGCCCTCTTCGAACAGTGCCGGACGTCCGGCTACCGGCATCTGCAACAGGCCGTCGACGCCGCCGTCCGGCCCGGCACCACCATCGCGATCCTGCCCGGCCTGTACGAGGAGGAGCCCTCGCTCCCGAAACCGGCCGGGGAATGCGCCCGGCTCAAGGCCCCCGACTCGCAGCTCGGCTACCAGATCCTCACCTACGCACAGCAGAAGCAGTGCCCGCACAACCAGAACCTGGTCGCGATCCTCGGCAAGAAGGACCTCCAGATCGAGGGGACGGGCGCGAAGCGCACGGACGTCGTCATCGACGCCAAGTACCAGAAGCTCAACGCGATCCGCGCCGACAAGTCCGACGGGATCTACTTCAAGAACTTCACCGCGCAGCGCACCACCTTCAACTCCCTGTACGTCCTGGCCCAGGACGGCTTCGTCATCGACGACGTCCTCACCCGGTGGAACGACGAGTACGGCTTCCTGACCTTCGCCAGTGACCACGGGCTCTACAAGAACTGCGAGTCGTACGGGAACGGCGACTCCGGCATCTACCCCGGCAGCGCCTCGGACATCAACGACGGCCGGGGCTACGACGTCCCCCGCTACTCCATCGAGATCACCGGCTGCCGCAGCCACCACAACATGGTCGGCTACTCGGGCACGGCGGGCGACTCCGTCTATGTCCACGACAACGAGTTCGACCACAACATGGGCGGCGCCTCGATGGACAGCGCCTTCCCCGGACACCCCGGCCTGCCGCAGAACCACGCCCGTTTCGAACGCAACCTGATCCACGACAACAACGCCGACTACTACCGGTACGTCGCCGACGGCACCTGCGCCAAGCCACCCGTCGAGCGCGGCTACGAACAGGGGGTCGTCTGCCCGCAGATCTCCATGCCGCCGGGCACCGGAATCATCACCGCGGGCGGCAACTGGAACCTGTACGAGAACAACTGGATATACGGACACCGGCGCGCCGCCTTCTTCCTGAGCGCCGCCCCCGCGTTCATCCGGGGCGAGAACTCCCTCGCCAAGCAGGCCGACACCTCGCACCACAACCGGTACGCCGGCAATCACCTCGGCACGGACAAGCAGGGCAGGTCCCGGCCCAACCGCACCGACGTGTGGTGGGACGGACAGGGCGACTCCAACTGCTGGCAGCCCGGAACGGGAGCCGCCACCCCGCGCACCCTGCCCGAGTGCGGCACGGAACGCGGCGAGGTGTCCTGGCCCACCGACCGGCTGGCGGGCGAGCCGGTGAAGCTCGCGCATCTGCTGGTCTGCGCCGACTACAACGTGCAGGCGCGACGGATGCCGGCAGGCTGCGACTGGTACGGGGCACGGGGCATCGAACGCATCGAGGTGCAGGCGGCCCTCGGGCTCGCCGCGGTCCTCGCCCTGGTCGGCGGGGTGCTGTGGTGGCGCAGGCTGCGCCACAGCCGGACCATGACCGTCCTGACCCTGCTGGGCGGTGCCGGTCTCGCCCTGGACGTGGCCGGTTCCACGATGGGGCTCGCCTCCTCCTATCTGCCCGCCGCGGCCCTGTTGCTGACGGGTGTGTGGTGGACCGGTACCGGGCTCGCGCTGCGCCGGGAGCGGCCGGGCTTCGGCTGGACCACCGTCGTCCTGGGCGCGCTCACCCTGCTGGACGCCTTCGACAAGGCGGTCCTGATGATCCCGTGGATCCCGCTGAGTCCGGCGTGGGCACGGGGGCTGCTCGGGGTGGCGTGGGTGGTGTGGGCGGTCGTCGTCGCCGCGCGCCAGGGCGCGGAGCTCACGAAGGACGCCGACGAGCACGCAGAAGGGGCCAGAGGCGAGCGGGCCGACGGGCACGCCGAAGGGGCCACGGGCGAGCAGGCCGACGGGCACGCAGAAGGGGCCACCGCCGGACACGCGGAGGCCGCCGGTACTCCGGAGGGGCAGCCCTCCGCGACCCGCACTCCGCCGAACGGAGACGCCTCATGAAGCAGCCCCCCGCCCGCACCCGACTCCGCACCCGTCCCAGCGCCCGACCTCGCACCCGTTCCCGCGGCGGAGACGGCTCCGCGAAGGGCGGGCTCGTCCGCGGCGGCCTGCTCGCCCTTCTCGCCGCGGCCGTCCTCGTCCTCGGGGCGAGCGGCTGCGGCGGGCGCGCCACCACGCACCACAAGCCCGGGACCGGCCACGAGCAGGCGAGCGGTGCCGTCGGGCGGCTCCTCGCCACCGAGGACGGCAGCGGTCACCGACTGCGCCAGGTCGACGCCGACCGGGCGCCGGAGGTGGGACTCTCCGTACGGCCCGACTCCGAGGACGGCTGGAACGTCCATGTCTCCGTACGGAACTTCCGCTTCACCCCGGACAGCGTGGGCGGCGCCGCCCTCGCCGGGCGCGGCCATGTCCGCCTGTTCCTCGACGGGCGCCCGCTCGCCCGTCTCTACGGTCCCTGGTACCACCTCCCCAGCGCGCTCGCCCGCTCCACCACCGGCGAGGGCCGCTCCCTCACCGCCCGGCTCTACGCCGACGACCACACCGCCTGGGCCGTCGCCGCCAAGCCCATCCAGACCACCACCCCCCTCGCTCCCGGCGCTTCTGGAACTTCCGGCGCTTCTGGAACTTCCGGTGCGTCCGGGAGTCCCGCACACCCCTCGGATCCGCCGCCCCGGCCCGCCGCCGACCGCACCGTGGACATCACCGTCTCCCACGGCAAGGTCAGCCCCGCCCCCGGCCGCACCGAGGTCAAGAAGGGCGAACGCGTCGCCCTCCGCGTCCGCACCGACCGCGCCGACACCCTCCACGTCCACGGCTACGACAAGGCGGCCGAACTGCCCGCCGGGCGCACCACCACCCTCACCTTCACCGCCGACCGCACCGGGCTCTTCGAGGTCGAGACGCACGAGTCCGACCTGCTCCTGACCCAACTCGTCGTACGGTGACGGCGGATCCCGAAGGCGCGGTGCGCACGACGACCGTGCTCGCCCATGGCGTCGGCTCCGCGCACGACCTGCCTCTCTCGCCCTTCTACGCCTTCGCGGGAGCCTTCGCCGCGCTCTTCGTCTCCTTCCTCGCGCTCGGCCTGCTCTGGTCCGCCTCCCGATTTCGGGGCGAACGGGCGGGCCGCCCGATCCCCGGCGCCGTGCAACGCCTCGCCGACGCCCGGCCCACCCGCCTCGCGGCGCGCGTGCTCGGGCTGGCCGCCGCCCTGTTCGTGCTGCTCCACCTCCTCCTCGGCCCGGACGACCCGGAACGCAATCCCGCCGCCGGTGCCCTCTACGTGCTCCTCTGGGTCGGGCTCGTCCCCGCCTCCCTGCTCCTGGGCCCCGTCTGGCGACTGCTCAACCCGTTGCGCACCGTGCACCTCCTCCTCTGCCGGGCCCTGCACCGCGACCCCGCCACCGGCCGCCCCGTCCCCGCCCGCCTCGGGCGATGGCCCGCCGCGGCCGGACTCCTCGCCTTCACCTGGCTCGAACTTGCCTCCCCCGACCCCGCGTCGGCCTCCGCGCTCCTCCTCTTCCTCGCCCTCTACTCCGCGGTCCACCTCGCGGGGGCCGCCCGCCACGGCGCCCGCTGGTTCGACCGTGCCGATGCCTTCGAGGTCTACTCCGGCCTGCTGGCCCGCCTTTCCCCGCTCGGCCGACGCCCGTCCGACCGTCGCCTCGTCCTGCGCTCCCCGTTCAACGGACTCGACGCCACCGAGCAGGGCCCCGGACTCGTCGCCACCGTCTGCGTGATGCTCGGATCCACCGCGTACGACGGCTTCTCCGACGCCCCCTCCTGGATCACCACCGTTCAGACGTCACCCCTGGGCCGCACCCCGACCGCCACTCTCGGACTCCTCGGCGCCGTCGCCCTCGTCGCCGCCCTCTACGTCCTGTGCGCCGGAGCCACCCGGCTGATCTCCGGCCAACTGCCTCACCCCCTCACCGCCTTCGCGCACTCGCTTGTCCCGATCGCCCTCGGCTATCTCGTCGCCCACTACTTCACACTCTTCGTCACCGAAGGTCCACGCACAGTCATGGTGGCACTCGGCACTGACAATCCCGCTCCGCCCCCGCCGCTGCTGGGCCCCGGCCCCCTCGCCACGCTCCAGGTCGCCGCCATCGTCCTCGGCCATGTCCTGGGGGTCGTCGCCGCGCACGACCGGTCCGTCCGGCTGTTCCCGCCGGGCCGTGCTGTCGCCGGGCAACTGCCGCTGCTGGCCCTGATGATCGCGTACACCCTCGGCGGGCTCGCCCTGCTCATCGCCTGACGGACCGGCGTCCACCACCCCTGCCCGCAGAGGAGTCCCACGGCATCATGGAGCCCGTGCCCCATGCGAACCCGAACCTCCGCCGCGCCCCGGTGCAGCAGCGCAGCACCGAACGTCTCGCCCGGATACTCGACGCCTGCGCCGAACTGCTCGACGAGACCGGCTACGAACAGCTCTCCACCCGTGCTGTCGCCGTCCGGGCGGCGGTGCCCATCGGCTCCGTCTACCGCTTCTTCTCCAACAAGCGGGCGCTGGTCGACGCCCTGGCCCTGCGCAATCTGAACAGCTACGCCGACCGCATCGCGGCGCGGCTGACCGATATCGGGGCCGCCGACTGGCGCGGGGTCATCGACGCCGTACTCGACGAGTACCTGGCGATGAAGCGGACCGTCCCCGGTTTCGCCCTCGTCGACTTCGGCGCCCCGTCCCCGGCTGACGACCCGTTGGGCGACGCCAACCGGCGGGTCGCGGGCCGGCTCGCCGAACTGCTCTCCGGCCACCTCGGCCGCGGCCCCGACCAGGACCTGCTCCGGGCGATCCTCGTCAGCGTCGAGGCCGCCGACGCCCTCTTCCAACTCGCCTTCCGTACCGACCCGTCGGGCGACCCGGCCATCGTCGCCGAGACCCGGATCCTGATCAGGGCCTACCTCGGGCAGGTCCTCGACTGACCGGTCCCGCCAACCCCTCCCCGCCATGCGTACCGGTCGGTATGCTCGGCCCCGGGCCGGTTCGGGGGCCGGGGCAGCTGCCGCGTCCCTGCCCGGTCCCTGTTCGCGCGCCACTTCTGTCGCCGCCCCGGGGAGGGCCCATGTCCCACGACGCCCATGACTCCCACGACGCCCTTGAATCCCGTAACTCCCATGACTCCCACAACACCCACGATGCCCTTGAGTCCCGTAACTCCCATGACTCCCGTAACTCCCGCGCCGCGCCGCGTATCTGCCCCCTCTGCGAGGCCACCTGCGGTCTCACGCTCACCATCGAGGGGGCCAGGGTCACGGGCGCCCGCGGCGACCGGGACGATGTGTTCAGCCAGGGGTTCATCTGCCCCAAGGGCGCGTCCTTCGGCGGACTCGACGCCGACCCGGACCGCCTGCGCACCCCGCTCGTGCGCCGGGACGGTGTGCTGAGGGAGGCGACCTGGAGCGAGGCGTTCGACATGATCGCCGCACGGGTTCCCGCGCTGATCGAGGCGCACGGACGGCAGAGCGCCGGTGTCGTCCTCGGCAACCCCAACGTGCACACGATGGCCGGTGCCCTCTATCCGCCGCTCCTGCTCGCCACGCTCCGTACCCGCAATCTGTTCACCGCGAGCACCCTCGACCAGATGCCGAAACACGTCTCCAGTGGGCTGCTCTTCGGTGATCCGCACGCCATCGCGGTGCCCGACCTGGACCGCACCGACCACCTGTTGCTGCTCGGCGCCAACCCCCTCGAATCCAACGGCAGTCTCTGCACCGCTCCCGACTTCCCGGGCAAGCTCAAGGCGCTGCGCCGCCGCGGCGGCACGCTCACCGTCATCGACCCGCGCCGCACCCGCACCGCCCGCCTCGCCGACCGGCATGCCGTGATCCGGCCCGGCACCGACGCCCTGCTGCTGGCCGCACTCGCCCAGGTCCTGTTCGAGGAGAAGCTCACCGCGCCGGGCGCCCTGGCCGAGCACCTCGAAGGACTCGACGAACTCGCCCGAGCCATGGGGGACTTCACCCCCGAGGTGGTCGCCGGGACCTGCGGCATCGACGCCGCCGCCATCCGTACGATCGCCCGCGAGCTCGCCGCCGCCCCCACCGCCGCCGTCTACGGGCGCATCGGCAGCTGCACCGTGGAGCACGGCACCCTCGCGAGCTGGCTGATCGACGTCCTCAACATCCTCACCGGCAATCTCGACCGCCCCGGCGGCGCCCTCTTCCCGCTCTCCGCCACCGGCCGCGCCCCCCGCCCCGCCGCACCCGGCAAGGGCTTCGCCCTCGGCCGCTGGACCAGCCGGGTCTCCGCGCACCCCGAGGCCAAGGGCGAACTGCCCATCGCCGCGCTCGCCGAAGAGATCCAGACCCCCGGCGACGACCGCATCCGGGCGTTGATCGTGCTCGCCGCCAACCCCGTGCTCTCGGCGCCGGACGGCGACCGCCTCGACCGGGCCCTCGCCGACGGGCTCGATTTCATGGTCAGTGTCGACCCGTACCTCAACGAGACCTCGCGCCACGCCGATGTGGTGCTCCCCCCGCCGCCGCCCTCGCAGAGCGCCCACTTCGACTTCGCGCTCAACTCCTTCGCCGTCCACAACCAGGTCCGCTACACCCGCCCCGCCATACCCCTGGAGGACGGCCTGATGGACGAGAGCGAGATCCTCGCCCGCCTCGTCCTGGCCGTGGGCGGGATGCACGGAACGCCCCCGCGGGCCGTCGACGACCTGGCCATCGCCGCCGCGCTCACCAAGGCGGGCGCCCCGAAGGAACTCGCCGCCGAACTGTCCGGTCTCACCGGCCCCGAACGCCGGCTCGACCTGATGTTGCGCCTCGGCCCGTACGGCCTCACGCTGGACACGCTCCTCGCCCAGCCGCACGGCATCGACCTCGGCCCGCTCAGGTCACGCCTCCCGGAACTCCTGCGCACCCGCAGCGGCCGCGTCGAGCTCTTCCCGCCGCCGATCGCCGCCGACCTGCCGAGGCTGCGCGGCGCCCTGGACGAACGGCGGGGACAGGACGGGCAGCCCGCTCCGCTCCTCCTCGTGGGCCGCCGCCATCTGCGCTCCAACAACAGCTGGATGCACAACGTGGCCGCCCTGCGCGGCGGCACCAACGTCTGCACCCTCCAGATCCACCCCGACGACGCGGCCCGCCTCGGACTGGAGGACGGCGCCATGGCCCGTATCAAGGCCGACGGCGGTGAGGTCGAGGCCCCGGCGGAGATCACGGAGACGGTGGGGACCGGAGTGGTGAGCCTTCCGCACGGCTGGGGGCACAGCCGCCCCGGCGCCCGGATGTCCGTCGCGTCGGCGGACCCCGGCGTCAACGTCAATCAGCTGCTCGACGGCACGCTGCTCGACCCGCTCTCCGGCACCGCTGTGCTCAACGCCTTCCCCGTGTCCGTAGCACCCGCCCATTGACCTGGGGTTTTGCTCGTATTGCTCGCGCGTCAACATCTTGTTAACGCCGCGGCGGGGCACCTAACGTCATCCGGACCGCCGACTCCGGTGGGAGTTCAAAGGTGAACGTTAGGTGTCCCACATGCTGACAATCCTCGGCTTTGCCATGATTGCCACCTTCTTGGTGCTGATCATGACGAAGAAGATGTCGCCGATCGCGGCGCTGGTCCTGATCCCCGCACTCTTCTGTGTCGCCGTCGGCCAGGGGGCCGAGCTCGGCGACTACGTCATCGAGGGCGTCGGCAACCTGGCACCGACCGCCGCGATGCTCATGTTCGCCATCGTGTACTTCGGCGTGATGATCGACGTCGGCCTCTTCGACCCGATCGTCCGGGGCATCCTGCGCTTCTGCAAGGCCGACCCGCTGCGGATCGTCGTCGGTACGGCGGTCCTCGCCGCGATCGTCTCGCTGGACGGCGACGGCTCCACCACCTTCATGATCACCGTCTCGGCGATGTATCCGCTCTACAAGCGCCTGAAGATGAGCCTGGTCGTGATGACCGGTATCGCCGCCACGGCGAACGGGGTCATGAACACCCTGCCCTGGGGCGGTCCCACCGCCCGCGCCGCCACCGCGCTCAAGGTGGACGCGGCCGACATCTTCGTCCCCATGATCCCGGCGCTCGCCGTCGGACTGGTCGCCGTCTTCATCCTGGCGTACGTCCTCGGCCTGCGTGAGCGCAAGCGGCTCGGCATCCTCACCCTGGACGAGGCCCTCGTCCAGGACCCGGAGACCGAGACGGTGCTCGTCGGTGCGGGCGACGGCGGCGACCGTACCCGCAAGACCTCCGGCGGAGCCGGTACGGGCGCAGGCACGGGCACGGATGCCGGCGCCGCACCGGCCACCGGAAGCGACGTGGACGACGACGCGGACGACGACGAGGAGTTCAAGGGCCTCGACCCGAACCGGTCCACCCTGCGTCCCAAGCTCTACTGGTTCAACGCCGGTCTCACCGTGGCCCTGCTGACCGCGATGATCATGGAACTGATGCCGATCCCGGTCCTCTTCCTGCTCGGCGCGGCCCTCGCCCTCACCGTCAACTTCCCGCACATGCCCGACCAGCGGGCCCGTATCGCGGCCCACGCCGACAACGTCCTCAACGTCTCCGGCATGGTCTTCGCCGCCGCGGTCTTCACCGGTGTCCTCACCGGCACCGGCATGGTCGAGCACATGGCCGACTGGCTCGTCGGCGCCATCCCCGACGGGATGGGCCCGCACATGGCCATCGTCACCGGTCTGCTCAGCCTGCCGCTCACGTACTTCATGTCCAACGACGGCTTCTACTTCGGTGTCGTCCCCGTCCTCGCCGAGGCCGGAGCCGCGCACGGTGTCTCCCCGCTGGAGATCGCCCGCGCCTCCCTGGCCGGGCAGGCCCTCCACATGTCGTCCCCGCTCGTCCCCGCCGTCTACGTCCTCGTCGGCATGGCGAAGGTCGAGTTCGGCGACCACACCAGGTTCACCGTCAAGTGGGCGGTGCTCACCTCGCTGGTGGTGCTCTGCGCCGGAATCCTCTTCGGGATCATCTGATCCATGGCTGCCACGAACGGGCCCGGCAGGGGCTGGCTGCTGCGCCTCGTCATCGCCTTCGCGTTCGCGCAAGGAGCGGTGTCGATGGCGCGGCCCGCCGTCTCCTACCGGGCCCTGTCCCTGGGCGCGGACGAGCGGGCCATCGGCGTCATCGCCGGGGTGTACGCACTCCTCCCGCTGTTCGCCGCCGTGCCGCTGGGGCGCAGGACCGACCACGGCCGCTGCGCACCCCTGTTGCCGCTCGGCGTCGCCCTGATCTCCGGCGGCTGCGCCCTGAGCGGCCTCGCCGGTTCCCTCCCCGAGATGGCGGCCTGGAGCGGAGTGATGGGCCTGGGCCATCTCTGCTTCGTGATCGGCGCCCAGTCGATCGTCGCCCGGCAGTCCGCCCCCGCCGAACAGGACCGCAACTTCGGCCACTTCACCATCGGCGCCTCGCTCGGCCAGCTCATCGGCCCGATCGCCGCCGGTTACGTCATTTCCGGGCGGGACGGCGCCATGGACCGTACGAGCGCGCTGGCCCTCCTCGCCGCGGCGGCCGTCGCCGCCGTCTCCTTCGCCACCCTCCGGCGCATCGAACACCGGACCACCGCCCGGCCCGCCGGACCGTCGGCGCGGAAGGTCCCCGTCGGCTCCATCCTGCGCACCCGCGGGGTCCCGGCGGGCATCTTCATCAGCCTGGCCGTGCTCTCCGCCACCGACATCCTCACCGCCTACCTGCCGGTCGTCGGCGAACACCGCAGTATCGCCCCCGCCACCGTCGGACTGCTGCTGAGCCTCCGGGCCGCCGCCACCATCGCCTGCCGGCTGGTGATGACGCCGATGCTCCGGATCCTCGGCCGGACCGCGCTGCTCACCACGACCTGCCTGCTCGCCGCCCTGCTCTGCGCGGGCATCGCGCTGCCCCTGCCCGTGTGGGCGCTGGCCGTGCTGCTCGCCGTGCTCGGGTTCTGCCTGGGCGTCGGCCAGCCCCTGTCCATGACCACCGTCGTACGGGCCGCGCCCGCCGGGTCCCGCTCCACCGCCCTCGCCCTGCGGCTGACCGGCAACCGCCTCGGCCAGGTCGCGGCCCCCGCCTCCGCCGGACTGATCGCCGGGTTCGCGGGTACCGCGGCGCCGTTCGTGATGCTCGGCGCGCTGCTCCTGGGCGCGGCGGGACTCGGTGCCCGCGGCGAAGGGCCCCGTACCTCCCGTTGAGCGGCTCTCGGGACCGCCTCCCTGCCGGCGCCCCTGGCGCCCAAAAACTAACGGCGCTAGTTTGGGGTCCGGACGACACCGGCAGCACCCATGCCCTGGAGGACATGCCATGAAGGCCCATGACGGGATGTACATCGGCGGTACGTGGCGGACGGCCGAGGGCCCGGACACGATCGCGGTCGTGAACCCCGCGGACGAGCAGGTCATCGCCCGGGTCCCGGCCGGCACGGCGGCCGACATCGACGCCGCGGTACGGGCCGCCCGCGCCGCGTTCCCGGGCTGGGCGGCGACGCCGCCCGCCGAGCGCGCGGCCCGGATCGCCGCGCTGCGCGACGCGCTGGACGCCCGCAAGGACGAGATCGCGGAGACCGTCACCGCGGAACTGGGCGCACCCCTTCCGCTCTCGCAGATGGTGCACGCCGCTCTGCCGGTGCTCGTCGCCGGTTCGTACGCCGAACTGGCCGCCACGTACGCCTTCGAGGAGAAGCTCGGCAACTCCACCGTCCTGCTGGAGCCGGTCGGCGTGGTCGGCGCGATCACCCCCTGGAACTACCCGCTCCACCAGATCGTCGCCAAGGTGGCACCCGCGCTCGCAGCGGGCTGCACGATCGTCCTCAAGCCCGCCGAGGACACCCCGCTCACCGCGCAGCTGTTCGCCGAGGCCACCGAGGCGGCGGGGCTGCCCGCCGGGGTCTTCAACCTCGTCACCGGTCTCGGCCCGGTCGCCGGACAGGCCCTCGCCGAGCACGAGGGCGTCGACCTGGTCTCGTTCACCGGATCGACCGCCGTGGGCAGGCGGATCGGCGCGACCGCGGGCGCCGCCGTCAAGCGCGTCGCCCTGGAACTGGGCGGCAAGTCCGCCAACGTGATCCTGCCGGGCGCCGATCTGGCCAAGGCCGTCAACGTCGGCGTCGCCAACGTGATGTCCAACTCCGGCCAGACGTGCAGCGCCTGGACCCGGATGCTGGTCGACGGCGAGCGGTACGAGGAGGCGGTGGCCCTCGCCGCGGCGGCCGTCGCCAAGTACGTACCGGGGGAGCGGGTCGGCCCCGTGGTCAACGCCAGGCAGCGCGACCGGGTGCGCGGCTACATCGAACAGGGCATCGCGGAGGGTGCCAGGCTCGTCGCCGGTGGCCCCGAGGCCCCGAAGGAGCAGGGGTACTACATCAGCCCCACGGTGTTCGCCGATGTCACCCCGGACATGGCCATCGCCCGCGAGGAGATATTCGGCCCGGTCCTGTCGATCCTCCGGTACGAGGACGTGGACGACGCCCTCCGGATCGCCAACGACACCGTGTACGGCCTGGCCGGCGCCGTCTGGGCCGCCGACGACGCCGAAGCCGTGGCGTTCGCCCGCCGGATGGACACGGGCCAGGTCGACATCAACGGCGGGCGGTTCAACCCGCTGGCCCCCTTCGGCGGCTACAAGCAGTCGGGCGTCGGGCGCGAACTGGGCCCGCACGGTCTGGTGGAATACCTCCAGACCAAGTCGCTCCAGTTCTGAGCGGGACGCTTCCCCGTCCGAGCGGGTTTTCCGCGTCCGAGCCGCGCTACGTATCCGAACCCATCTGAACGCGTGTGAACGCATCCGAACCAGCCCCAACCAAGGAGCCTGTCCGTGGTCCGCGCCGCCGTACTGCCCGCCGTCGGAGCTCCCCTGGAGGTCACCGACATCGCACTCCCGCAACCCGGCCCCGGCCAGGTGCGCGTCGCCCTCGCCGCCGCCGGGGTCTGCCACTCCGACCTGTCCCTGTCGAACGGCACCATGCGGGTCCCGGTCCCCGCCGTCCTCGGCCACGAGGGTGCCGGAACCGTCCTCTCCGTCGGCGAGGGCGTCACCCATGTCGCCCCCGGCGACGGTGTCGTCCTCAACTGGGCACCGTCCTGCGGGACCTGCTTCCACTGTGGGATCGGCGAGGTCTGGCTCTGCGCCGACGCCCTCAAGGGCGCCGCCAACATCCATGCCCGTACCGCCGACGGCACCGAACTCCACCCCGGTCTGAACGTCGCGGCCTTCGCCCAGGAGACCGTCGTCGCCGCGAAATGCGTGCTGCCCGCCCCGGCCGGCATCCCGCTCACCGACGCAGCCCTGCTCGGCTGCGCGGTCCTCACCGGTTATGGCGCGATCCACCACTCCGCCCGGGTCCGCGCGGGCGAGAGCGTCGTCGTGTTCGGGATCGGCGGGGTCGGCCTCGCCGTCCTCCAGTCCGCCCGGATCGCGGGTGCCTCGCGGATCATCGCGGTCGACGTCTCCCCCGAGAAGGAGGAACTGGCCCGGCGGGCCGGGGCCACCGACTTCGTCGTCGCCTCCGCCACCACCCCGCGCGAGATCCGTAAACTCACCGGCGGTCAGGGCGCGGACGTCGCCGTGGAGTGCGTCGGACGGCCCGCCACGATCCGCGGAGCCTGGGAGTCCACCCGGCGCGGCGGCCGTACCACCGTGGTCGGCATCGGCGGGAAGGACCAGGAAGTCACCTTCAACGCCCTGGAGATCTTCCACTGGGGGCGGTCACTGACGGGTTGCGTGTACGGCAACAGCGACCCGGAGCGGGATCTGCCGGTGCTCGCCGAGCACATCCTCGCGGGCCGCTTCGACGTCTCGATGATGGTCACCGAACGGATCGCGCTGGACGGTATCCCGGCGGCCTTCGACAACATGATCGCGGGCAAGGGCGGCCGCGCCCTCGTGGTGTTCTAGGCGCACTACCCCGTGACCCCGGCGACCGGCGGGAACCCTGGGGGCGGCGCTCGGATGTCCGCGAATCGCGCTTCCCGCCGGTCCCGCGCCGTGTCCCGCTACGGTCGCCCCGCCGGTTGCCGCTCTTCGCCATCACGGGATCGCTCCACGGGCCGCGCCGGATTCTTCCGCGTCAGGCCGGTCCGCCGACGGGTCCGGGAGACCGCCACCCCGGCCAGGCAGAGCAGCCCACCGCCGATGCTGAGCGGCGCGGGCACCTCGTCCAGCAGCAGCCAGGCCATCACCACCACCAGTGCGGGCACCGCGTACGTGGTGGCGCCCATCCTGCCCGCGGTGGTGCGGGCCAGGGCGTAGGCCCAGGTGGTGAAGGCGAGAGCGGTCGGGAAGACGCCCAGGTAGAACATGTTCAGCGTGGCGGACAGCGGTGCGTCGGCGGCCTCGGAGACCAGCACCCCGGAGAACGGCAGACAGGCGACCGTACCGATCAGGCAGCCGAAGGTGGTGACCTGAAGAGCGGAACCGTGCCGCAGCGCGGGCTTCTGGCTCACCACCCCGGCCGCGTACGCCACGGCGGCCAGCAGGCAGAGCAGGACGCCCAGCACCGAGGAGCCGCCGTGACCGGACAGGGAGAGCCCGACCACCGCCGCTCCCGCGAACGAGACCGCCATCCCCGCCAGCAGTCTGCGCGGCAGCCCTTCACCGAGCAGCCGGGCGCCGAGCAGGGCGATCAGGATCGGCCCGATGTTCACCACCATCGCGGCCGTCCCGGCGTCGACCTCCTGCTCGCCCCAGTTGAGCACCACCATGTAGAGCCCGAACCAGAGCAGCCCCGAGGTGACGATGCCGGGCCAGGCGGCCCTGGCGGGCAGCCCCTCGCGGCGTACGAGACAGATCGAACCGAGCACGAGCGTGCCCGCCAGCAGTCGGCCGAGGGCCAGCGCACCGGGCGAATAAGCCTCGCCCGCGCTGCGGATGGAGACAAAGGCGGAGGCCCACAGCACCACCGTGGTGCAGGCGGCGGCGGGGGCCCGCCAGTCGCGCCCCGGTGCGGATTCCGCGGGTGATCCCGGTGTCGTCGTCATGGCCACGACGCTACGGCCGTAACGTTGCGGCCCCCACCGAATTGTCGTCCTCAGTCAATCGTCGGACCGGCCGGCCGGTCACACGGCGGTCAATCGTCGGCCGGTCGCACGGCGGCCGGTCACACGGCGGTCAATCGTCGGCCGGTCGCACGGCGGCCGGTCCTCGGCCCGGACCGTCCATCACCCTTCAGCCGGTCTTCGGCCAGTTGTCCGCCAGTCGTCCGCCGGTCGTCAGCCGAGCGCCGACGCCTCGATGCCGAGCAGCCCCGACAGCGCCCGCTGCCCGTCCGGCGTCGCCCGTACCGCGCGCCCCGACCCGATCCGTACGCACCACCCGGTGTCCAGCGCGTGCCGGCACAGCGCGGCGCCCGCGACGCCTGCCAGGTGCGGGCGGCGTTCCGTCCAGTCCAGACAGCTCCGTACGAGCGGCCGCCGGGACGTCGACCGAAGGCCGATGCCCAGCGCGTCGAACCAGCCCAGGCCCTCGTCGGTGAGCGCGAAACCGGTGTCCTGCCGCAACAGCCCGCGTTCGGACATCGCCTCGGTGATCCTGATGCCGAGCCGGCCCGCGAGATGGTCGTAGCAGGTGCGCCCCCGGGCCAGGGCGCTGCTCATGCTCGCCGCGCGCAGGGTGCGCGGCTGTTCCGGCGCGTCGGGCATGACCTGGGCGGCCAGCTCCTCGACGAGGTGCGCGACGCGTTCGTCGGCCAGCCGCACATAGCGGTGACGGCCCTGCCGCTCCTCGGCCAGCAGCCCGCCCGCCACCAGCTTGCCCAGGTGCTCGCTGGCGGTCGACGGGGCGACCCGGGCGTACCGGGCCAGCTCGCCGGCCGTCCAGGCGCGCCCGTCGAGCAGGGCGAGGCAGAAGGAGGCGCGGGTCTCGTCGGCGAGCAGCGTCGCCAGCGCGGCGAGGCGCGGAGCGGCCGGATCGTGCGGTGTCGGGCGTGCCATACGGCCCATGATGCGTCAGGAACGATTCGGCGCGGGCCGAACCGTGCCCGCCCCGGCGCGGACCACCTGCTCGTACTGGAGCGAGAGCCCGTCCAGCAGGGCCCGCAGCCCGGTGTCGAAGGCGCCCTCGTCCACCTGCTGACGGCGGTCCGCCAGCAGGTGGGCCTGGCCGAGGTGCGGGTAGTCCGCCGGGTCGTACGCCGTCTCGTCGTCGACGAAACCGCGGGCGAAGGAGCCCAGTGCCGAGCCGGTGATGAAGTAGCGCATCAGTGCCCCGATGTACGTCGCCTGGGCGGGCGGCCAGCCCGCCCCGACCATCCCGCCGAACACCGCGTCGGCGACCCGCAGACCGGCCGGCCGGCGGCCGGGACCCTGCGCGAGGACCGGGACGATGTGCGGGTGCTCGGTGAGGGCCGCGCGGTAGGAGACGGCCCAGTCGTGCAGGGCCTCGCGCCAGTCCCGGGGGTCGGACGCGTCGAACATCGACAGATCGACCTGCGCGGAGACGGCGTCGGCGACCGCGTCCAGGATCTCGTCCTTGTTGCGGAAGTGGTTGTAGAGCGAGGGTCCGCTGACCCCCAGCTCGGCCGCGAGGCGGCGGGTGGAGACGGCGTCCAGCCCCTCGGAGTCCACGAGTGCGCTCGCCGTCCCGACGATGCGGTCTCTGCTGAGGAGGGGCTTGCGCGGTCGGGCCATGCGGCTCATAGTAGGGCCTGCGGGCAGGAAACTAGCAGTGCTAATTAAAAGTGGGGTGCCGTCCGATGAACCTGGAACTCAGCGAGGAGCAGGAAGCCGTCCGGCGGCTGGCCGAGGACTTCGTCGCCCGTGAGGTCACCCCTCATGCCGTCGAGTGGGACCGCGCCGAGAGCATCGACAAGTCGATCGTGAGGAAGCTGGGAGCGCTCGGCTTCCTCGGGCTCACCGTTCCCGAGGAGTACGGCGGCTCGGGCGGTGACCATCTCTCCTACTGCCTGGTCACCGAGGAACTGGGACGCGGGGACTCGTCGGTCCGCGGCATCGTCTCCGTCTCGCTCGGCCTGGTCGCCAAGACCATCGCGTCCCGGGGCGCCGAGGAGCAGAAGCGCCAGTGGCTCCCGCGCCTCACCGCGGGCGAGGCGATCGGCTGCTTCGCCCTCACCGAGCCGGGTACCGGCTCGGACGCCGGGAACCTCGCGACGAAGGCCGTCCGCGACGGCGACGGCTACGTCATCAACGGCACCAAGATGTTCATCACCAACGGCACCTGGGCCGATGTGGTGCTGCTCTTCGCCCGCACCGGCGACACCCCTGGCCACAAGGGAATCTCCGCCTTCCTGGTCCCCGCCGACACCCCCGGCCTCACCCGCCGCACCATCCACGGCAAGCTCGGTCTGCGCGGCCAGGCCACGGCCGAGCTGGTGCTGGAGGATGTCCGGGTTCCTGCCGCCGCGCTCATGGGGCCGGAGGGCAAGGGTTTCTCGATCGCCATGTCCGCCCTGGCCAAGGGCCGGATGTCGGTCGCGGCGGGCTGTGTCGGCATCGCCCAGGCCGCACTCGACGCCGCCGTGCGGTACGCGGGCGAGCGCGAGCAGTTCGGCAAGTCCATCGCGAGCCATCAGCTGGTCCAGGAGCTGATCAGCGACATCTCCGTGGACGTCGACGCCGCCCGGCTGCTGACCTGGCGGGTCGCCGACCTCATCGACCGGGGCGCGGACTTCGCCACCGCCGCCTCCACGGCGAAGCTCTTCGCCTCCGAGGCGGCCGTGCGCGCCGCCAACAACGCCCTCCAGGTCTTCGGCGGCTACGGCTACATAGACGAGTACCCGGTCGGCAAGCTGCTGCGCGACGCCCGCGTGATGACCCTCTATGAGGGCACCAGCCAGATCCAGAAGCTGATCATCGGCAGGGCGCTGACAGGGGTCTCCGCCTTCTGACCGGTTCCGGACAGCAATCACTCGAACGGAGGTATGAGTACCGGACTGAGTACGGATGCGGATGTGGC
Organism: Streptomyces sp. NBC_01433; assembly: GCF_026340105.1. NCBI lineage: Bacteria > Bacillati > Actinomycetota > Actinomycetes > Kitasatosporales > Streptomycetaceae > Streptomyces > Streptomyces sp. NBC_01433. Next base: position 5,296,676 of record NZ_JAPEPM010000001.1, read on the forward strand.
GCACGCCACGTCGGCGGATGCTGTGCGGCATGAGTGAGACGACATCGGTCAAGCAGCAGAGCACCTCGGCCTTCTACGGCCAGGCCGTCGCATCCTTCGGGGTGGCGATGGGGGCGGTGGCCCTCGGCATCTACTTCCTCGACGCCGACGCGTGGGTGCGCGGTTTCCTCGCCATCGGCGTGCTCTACCTCGTCACGTCGTGCTTCACACTGGCCAAGGTCATCAGGGACCGTCAGGAGGCGGGGCAGCTCATCAGCCGCGTCGACCAGGCGCGACTGGAGAAGATCCTCGCCGAGCACGACCCCTTCCAGAAGCTCTGACCTCGCCTCCGGCGTCCGCGGTCCCGGACTCTAAGCGCTTGCTCAGGTTCGGGGTATGGTGTTCGTCCGCTGACGGAGAGGGGCACGTGGCGATGAGTACGGCGCAGGAGATGGACGGTGACGATACCCCGTGGGGTGAGGTGACACCCGAGGCGGCCAGACGGCTCCTCGTCGCCGCCGTCGACGCGTTCGCCGAGCGCGGGTACCACGCGACCACCACCCGCGACATCGCCGGCCGTGCCGGGATGAGCCCGGCCGCGCTCTACATCCACTACAAGACGAAGGAAGAGCTGCTCCACCGGATCAGCAAGATCGGCCACGACCGGGCCCTCTACGTCCTGGAGGCGGAGGCCGACCGGGACGGCACCGCGGCCGAGCGGCTCGCCGGAGCGGTCCGGTCCTTCGTCCGCTGGCACGCCGAGCGGCACACCACCGCGCGCGTCGTGCAGTACGAGCTGGACGCCCTCGGTGACGAGCACCGCACCGAGATCGTCGAGCTGCGCCGCAAGAGCGACGCCGTGGTGCGCCGGATCATCAGCGAGGGCGTGCGGGCGGGGGAGTTCGATGTCCCCGATGTCCCCGGCACCACGCTCGCGGTGCTGTCGCTCTGCATCGACGTGGCGCGCTGGTTCAACGCGCAGGGGAGCCGGACGCCCGACGAGGTCGGCGAGCTCTACGCCGACCTCGTGCTGCGCATGGTCGGTGCCCAGAAGTAGCGGTTCCGCGACCCCGGCGGGCGGGCGCGGTGGCTCAGAAGTAGTAGCGCGACACCGACTCGGCGACGCAGGCCGGCTTGTCGCCGCCCTCGCGCTCGACGGTGACGAGCGCGGTGACCTGGACGCCGCCGCCCGCCTCCTCGACGCTCTTGAGCACGGCCGTGGCGCGCAGCCGCGAGCCCACCGGGACGGTCGAGGGGAAGCGGACCTTGTTGGACCCGTAGTTGATGCCCATCTTCATGCCCTCGACCCGCATGACCTGCGGTACGAGCGCGGGCAGCAGGGACAGCGTCAGATAGCCGTGCGCGATCGTCGTGCCGAACGGCCCGGCCGCCGCCCGCTCGGGGTCCACATGGATCCACTGGTGGTCACCGGTCGCCTCGGCGAACTGGTCGATCCGCTTCTGGTCGATCTCCAGCCAGTCGCTGTGACCCAGTTGCTGGCCCACCCCGTCGCGCAGCTCCTGCGCGGACGTGAAGATCTTCGGCTCTGCCATGGTTCCGGTCCCTGCCTTCCGGCTCTGTGCCTTCATGCGGCGCCTCGCGGCTCGATGTCTAAGCGCTTGCTCAGCATCCTTCGGGCGGTGCGGTCCTGTCAACGACGCCGCGTCCGGAGTGCGGGGCGCCGTTGGTGCCTCGCGGGTGATCGGCAGGATTTTCGAAGAGGGAGGCGAGGTTCGAGGTGGGACCAGTAGGGTCTGAGGAGTGCCACAGATCCCACAGACACTCCATGAACTCACGGTCGGCCAGCTCTCCGCGCGTAGCGGCGCCGCGGTTTCCGCCCTGCACTTCTACGAGTCCAAGGGCCTGATCAGCAGTCGCCGCACCAGTGGCAATCAGCGCCGCTACACCAGGGACGCCCTGCGCCGGGTCGCCTTCGTGCGCGCCTCGCAACGGGTCGGCATCCCGCTCGCCACCATCAGGGACGCGCTCGCCGAACTGCCCGAGGGGCGAACCCCGGACCGGGACGACTGGGCCAGGCTCTCCCGGGCCTGGCACGGCGAACTGGACGAGCGCATCGCCCAGTTGGCCCGGCTGCGTGACCATCTGACCGACTGCATCGGCTGCGGGTGTCTGTCGTTGGAGACCTGTGTGCTCTCCAACCCCAACGACATCTCCGGTGACCGGATCACCGGTTCGCGCCTGATGCCCGAGCGCAAGCCGTCCGACGGCGGGGACAAGCCCGGCGGCGAGGCGAGGCCCGGTGGCAGCACGCAGCCGGGCGGCGGGGCGGCGTCGGAGGATGGCGCGGATCAGAGCTGCTCGCAACAGCCGGACTGCTAGGGGCAGTCGGAGCGCGGGGGAGCGCGAGGGGGTGTGCGTCCGGTAGTGTCGCGCTCTTCGGCCGGCGCGTGCCGCGTACCGGAGTCCCCTCCGGAGGGTCCCAGTGACCTCGCGCCCCCTCGACCTGGCCATCACCCGCGTACGCACGGTCTTCGCCGGAATGACGAGTCCGACGGAGACCGGTTGCGGTCGATGCCATCTGCCTCGGGAGACCGCGCTGTTGCGCACCCCTGACGTACCGATACCGCCCGACGTCCTGAAAAGGTACGCGGGCGAGGTGGCCGACCATTTCGACGACCTGGACGCGTCGATGCGCCGTTTGCTGCCCGACCTGGTGGAACTCCTAGTGGCGGGTGGGGTGGACGGCGCCTACGGAGGGCTGAACGCCCTGGGCGGTACCCGGTGGAGCCGCTGGCCGGCCGAGCGGCGGGAGGCCGTCCACGGCTTCTTCGAGGCGTGGTTCACCCAGGTGCTGCGGACCTCGCCGGAGGAGTCCGGCGGGGGAACCGCCTGCCACGACGTGCTCCAGTCCTGTGTCACCTCGCTCAGCACCGTCACTCCCTTTCTCGCGATCTGGGCGGCCGAGGAGCACGGCGGGTCCGCCGACGCCCATCTGCTCGCCTGCGTGGAGCGGTACATCGACGACCTCATCGTCGACGAGTGGCCGCTGGGCTGGTGGGCCGATCACGGACGGGACGAGCCCGTCGCGGAGCTGCGGGCGTGGATGCATGAGCACGCCCCGGACCGACTGCGCGCGGTGGGCGCCGACCCGGCACTCCTCCTCCGGGTCGAAGTGCTCGGCCTGCCCTGCGACGACCGGTGGTCGGCTCTGGAGGCGCTCGACAACTCCACCGGTGACGACGCGGGTTGAGCGCCGCGTCGCTTCCCGGACCGCCCGGTCCGCGTCGGCCTCACGCCGCCGACGCCAGGTTCCGGTGACGCATCCGCCCGGCCCTCGCCAGCGCACCGGCCGTCAGCACGGGCCGCGGCACCACGATGCCGCATCCGGTGCAGACCGGCCCCGACCACGGCTCCCGGTCCACGTCCTGCCGCCAGGCGAAACCGGTCGCCGTGCAGACCGGGCAGGCCGCCCCGGGCTCGGACCCCAGCGCCGCGATCAGCCGTCGCAGCACCTCGGCGAGCGGTGCGGACGGATGGACCCCTGGGTCGGCGCAGCGGGCGACACCGTTGCCGCCCCAGGTGCGGCGGTGCCAGTCGTCGAACGCGGCCGGCCGGCGCCGCCCGTCGTGCTTCTCGCGCCGCCGCCGCTCCGCGAACCCCGTCTCGTACGCGAGCCAGATGGCCCGCGCCTCCTCCAGCTCCTCCAGCGCGCCCATCAGGCGCACCGGATCGGGGGCCCGGTCCTCGGGCCCGATCCCGTGCCGGGCGCACAGATGGTGCCACGTCGCCCGGTGGCCGTAGGGGGCGAACCTCTCCAGGCACTTGCGCAGCGAGTACCGCCGCAATGCCAGATCGCCCAGCGGATCGCGGACCTGTCTCGCAAGACTCCGGAAACCGGCCATGACACTGCCACCTCCGTCACTCGTACTTCGGCGTCAAGGAATGGACGTACGACTGCCCGTTTCGGCTCCATCGAAAGATGAGAAACGTCCAATGGCTGAGACACCCCACGTGGGGCGGGGGTGATGACCGGTTGTGCGGCGGCGTGCGGCCCGGTGGTGAGAGGGCGTGCGCGCATGTGGTGATTCGGAAAAGGTGACCGATGTTCACCTTACTGACGGGTGATACCGCCAGTAACCTCCGGCGCATCGGCCTCTCGGAGGAGCACGCATGCCCCCACGCACCGGCACGTTCAGGGCCGCCGCAGTCGCGGCCGCCCTCGCCCTCGGTACCTTTCTGCCGACGGCCTCGCCACCGGCCCGAGCCGCGGCGGTGGAACCCGTACCCGTCACCGACCACTGCCAGGGGCAGTGTGCCGACATCCTTCCCCCCGGCGAGAACGGCAACGCCACCCTCGTCGAGATCCTCGGCAACAAGGCGTTCGGCACGCACCCGGCCCACAGCGACGATCAACTCGACCGCTACAACGGCCTGGTGGCCGGGCACACCGCTCTCACCGACCGGAAGCTGACCGACTTCTTCAACGACGCCTCCTTCGGGGTCGCGAAGGACCAGATCGAATCCGTCACCTCGCCCCGCGAGGACGTCACCATCACCCGGGACAAGGGGAGCGGCGTCCCCCACATCAAGGGCACCACCCGTTACGGCACCGAATTCGGCGCGGGGTTCGCCGCCGGCCAGGACCGGCTCTGGCTGATGGACCTCTTCCGGCACATCGGGCGCGGCGAACTGACCTCGTTCGCGGGCGGCGCCCTCGCCAACCAGGGCCTGGAGCAGCAGTTCTGGCCGCAGGCCCCGTACACCGAGGCCGACCTCGAAGCCCAGGTCGAGCGGATCAGGACCACCGAGGGCGCGCAGGGCGAGCAGGCCATGGCCGACGCCCAGGCGTATGTCGACGGGATCAACGCCTACCGGGAGAAGTCCAAGAAGGGCCGCTACTTCCCCGGCGAGTACGTTCTCACCGGCAAGATCGACGCCATCACCAACATCGGCGAGATCCAGCCCTTCCGGCTGACCGACCTGATCTCGATCGCGTCCGTCGTCGGCGGGCAGTTCGGCGGTGGCGGAGGCGGTGAGGTGCAGGCCGCCCTCTCCCTGCTGGCCGCCCAGGAGAAGTACGGCGTCGCCGAAGGGACCAGGGTCTGGGAGTCGTTCCGCCAGCGCGAGGATCCCGAGGCCGTGCTCACGGTCCACGACGGCACCGCGTTCCCGTACGCGGGCAAGCCGGACGACGCCCGCGGCACCGCCCTTCCCGACCGGGGCTCCGTCACACCCGAACCACTGATCCACGACCGGACCGGCTCGGCGGGAACCGACCGGAAGGACCCGGTCAAGGCCCCGGCCGCACTCAAGCCGCTCCAGGGCATGTACGACAAGGGCGTCATCCCCGAGGGCTCGCTGCCGGGCTCCGGCACCGGCGCCGAGAAGCGCGGCATGTCCAACGCCCTGCTGGTCTCCGGCAAGCACACCGCGAGCGGAAACCCGATCGCCGTCTTCGGACCGCAGACCGGCTATTTCGCACCCCAGTTGATGATGCTCCAGGAACTCCAGGGCCCCGGCATCAGCGCCCGCGGCGTCTCCTTCGCCGGAGTCGGCATGTACATCCAGATGGGCCGCGGCCAGGACTACGCCTGGAGCGCCACCTCGGCCGGCCAGGACATCACCGACACGTACGCCATCGAGCTGTGCGAACCCGGCGGCGGCGCCCCCACCAAGGACTCCACGCACTACCTCTACCGGGGCACCTGCACCGCGATGGAGAAACTGGAGCGCGCCAACTCCTGGAAGCCGACCGTCGCCGACTCCACGGCCGCGGGCTCCTACCTCATGCGGGTGTGGCGCACGAACTACGGCATCGTCACCCATCGCGCCACGGTGGCCGGCAAGCCCGTCGCGTACACCTCGCTGCGCACCACCTACCGCCACGAGGCCGACTCGATCATCGGCTTCCAGCTGCTCAACGACCCCGGCCAGGTCAAGGACGCCGCCTCCTTCCAGCGCGCGGCGGCCCATATCGACTACGCCTTCAACTGGTTCTACGCCGACTCCCGCACCGCCGCCTACTTCAACAGCGGCATGAACCCGGTCCGGGCGCAGGGCGTCGACCCGGCCCTGCCCATCAGCGCCGAGCGGGCGTACGAGTGGCGGGGCTACGACCCGGCGGCCAACACCGCCGACTACACGCCGTACGCCGAGCACCCGCAGTCCAGTGGCCAGGACTACTACGTCTCCTGGAACAACCGGCAGGCCGAGGGCTACGCGAGCGCGGGCTTCGGCTTCGGGGCGGTGCACCGGGGCGACCTGCTGGACGACCGGGTGGCGAAGCTCGTCGAGGAGGGCGGGGTCACCCGCGCCTCCCTGACCCGGGCCATGGCCGATGCCGCGCTCACCGATCTGCGGGGCGAGCAGCTGCTGCCCGAGCTGCTGAAGGTGGTGCGCTCCCAGCCCGTCGCCGACCCGGAGGTCAGCGCGGCGGTACAGCAGTTGGAGTCCTGGCGGGCGGCCGGATCGCAGCGCAAGGAGAGCGGTGAGGGCTCCCACGCGTACACCCACGCCGACGCGGTACGGATCATGGACGCCTGGTGGCCGAAACTGATCGAGGCCGAATTCCGGCCCGGCCTGGGCGACGGCCTCTACACCGCCCTGACCGGCAGCCTCGCCGTCGACGAATCCCCGGCGGCCAGCCACGGGCCGAGCGGGGCGCACAGCGGTTCCGCCTTCCAGTACGGCTGGTGGGGCTTCGCCGACAAGGACCTGCGTCAGGTCCTCGGGCAGCCCGTCAAGGGCCCGCTGGCGAAGACGTACTGCGGCAACGGTGACCTGAGCAGCTGCCGTGACGCCCTGCTCGCCACCCTGAAGCGGGCGGCGGCCGAACCGGCCACCGAGGTCTATCCCGGTGACGACAGCTGCAAGCCCGGCGAGCAGTGGTGCTCCGACTCGATCATCCACCGCCCGCTGGGCGGGATCTCGCAGAAGTCGATCCACTGGCAGAACCGGCCGACCTATCAGCAGGTCGTGGAGTTCCCCTCGCACCGGTAGGGGCCTCGCGGATGTGCCCGGCCACCCGGTATCGCCGCCCTGAGCAGGCGATATTCGGTGGCCGGGCCTCCCCGGTCCGGGAATAGGGTGCCGTACATGACAGCGTCCTTGCGCCTGGAGAAGGTCACCCCCGACAACGTGATCGCCGCCTGCCGCCTTCACGTCAGCCCGGACCAGACGACGTTCGTGGCGCCGGTCGCCCAGTCGCTGGCCGAGGCGTATGTGCACCCCGACATCGCCTGGCCCCGGCTGATCCGCGACGGCGAACGGATCGTGGGCTTCGTGATGGCCTTCTTCGACGTCCCCTTCGACTACGACGCGGACGTACCGGACGCCCCGCCGCGATCCGGGCTCTGGCGCCTGGCCATCGACGCTGGCGAACAGGGCCGCGGCTACGGGCGCTTCGCGGTGCGCGCGGTGAACGAGGAGCTCCGCAGGCGGGGCGGGACGCTCTCCACGGTGACCTGGCACCCCGGCGAGGGCGGCCCGGAGGACTTCTATCTGCGGCTCGGCTACCTCAAGCGCGGGCTGACGAACGACGGCGAATACGTCGGCGAACTGGACCTGACCGTCTGACTGTCTGACCGCCCGGCGACCCTGCTGCCCGACCGCCTGACGGCCCGGGTGCAACCCGCACGTGGGTGACGTCACCTGCGGGGACGTCACCCACGGGGACGGCACCCGCCCGTCCCTACTACCCGCCGTACCGCAGGTACTTCTTCCGCTTCGCCCGGAACGCCGCCAGGTCGTCGCGCCAGGCACCCACCACCTCATCGGTGTCCGCGCCCGCGTCGATCATGGTGCGGACCCGGGTGTTCCCGGTGAGTTTGTCGATCCAGTTGTCCGGGCGCCAGGCGAAGCCGCTCCAGGACCGCTTCGCCGTCACCAGCAGGGCTATGCCGGTACGGACCGGGTCGAAGACCTCCCGGTCCTGGACGTGCAGCTGCACCCCGCCGACCGTCTTCCCCTGGAACTTGGAGAACGTCGGCGCGAAGTACGCCTCGCGGAACGCCACCCCGGGCAGGTCCAGCGCGTTGGCGGCGGCCGCCCAGCGGTGGTCGATGCCCTCCGCCCCCAGCAGCTCGAACGGCCGCGTGGTGCCCCGGCCCTCGGAGAGGTTCGTGCCCTCGAAGAGGCAGGTGCCGGAGTAGACGAGGGCCGTCTCGGCGGTCGGCATGTTCGGGCTCGGCGGCACCCATGGCAGCCCGGTCCCGTCGAAGAAGTCCGAGCGCCGCCACCCCGACATCGTGACCACGTCCAGCTCCGCCGGCCGCTCCGCCAGGAACTCCGCGTTGAAGAACAGAGCCAGCTCGGCGACGGTCATGCCGTGGGCCTGGGCGATCTCCCGGCGGCCCACGAACGTCGCGAACGCCGGATCGAGGACCGGCCCGAGCGCCGCCCGCCCGGTCACCGGGTTCGGCCGGTCCAGGACGACGAAACGTTTGCCCGCGAGCGCGGCCGCCTCCATGCAGTCGTACAGCGTCCAGATGTACGTGTAGAAGCGGGCCCCCGCGTCCTGGATGTCGAAGACGACCGTGTCCACCCCGGAGGCGGTGAAGATGTCCGCGAGCGGCCGACCGCTCTTCAGATACGTGTCGTAGACCGGCAGCCCGGTCGCCGGGTCGTCGTACCGCCCCTCCGAGCCGCCCGCCTGCGCGGTGCCCCGGAAGCCGTGCTCCGGGCCGAAGACGGCGGTCAGGTTCACCCGCGGGTCCGGATGCATCACATCGACGATGTGGCGCACATCGGCGGTGACGCCGGTCGGATTGGTGACGATCCCGACCTTCTGGCCCCGCAGTGTCCGGTAGCCGTCGGCGGCCAGCCGGTCGAACCCGGTGCGGACCCGGCCGCGCCCGCCGCCGTGTCCCGGCCGGGCGGCCGCGGGGCCGGTCCCGGCCGCCGTCGCCGCGAGGGCGCCCACAGCGCTCCCGGCGGCCAGCAAACCACGTCTGGACAGGCTCATTCCGCTACCTCCATGATCGCGCCGACTGTCATGGTCACGCACGCTAGCGCGGGTGCGGGCCACGCGGAACGACCCGGACCGGGCAGTTTCCCCGTCCTGGCTCCGGCCCCTTCCCCGACGACATACCGACCGGTTAGTCTGCCGGGGCAGTCGGCTGAGAGAGGCGGGACCCGATGAGTACGGTGCAGGGCGCTGGCGTAGTGGTCACAGGAGCCGGAGGCGGCATCGGCGCCGCGCTGGCCCGCAGATTCGCCGCGGAGGGTGCGCGGGTCGTCGTCAACGACCTCGACCTCGGCCGGATCGGGCCACTCGCCGAGGAGATCGGCGCCACCGCCGTCGCCGGTGACGCCTCCCGCACCGTGGACGCCGCCCGTGACGCCCTCGACGGCACGGTGGACATCTACTGCGCCAACGCGGGCCTCGCCTCGCCCGGCGACGTCTTCGCCGACGAGGAGATCTGGGCCGCCGCCTGGGACGTCAACGTCATGGCCCATGTCCGCGCGGCCAAGGCCCTGCTGCCGGACTGGCTGGAGCGCGGCGGCGGCCGCTTCGTCACCACCGCTTCCGCCGCCGGACTTTTGACGATGATCGGCGCGGCACCGTACAGCGTCACCAAGCACGGCGCCGTCGCCTTCGCCGAGTGGCTGTCCCTGACCTACCGCCACCGCGGCCTCAAGGTCCACGCGATCTGCCCGCAGGGCGTGCGTACGGACATGCTCACCGCCGCGGGCTCCGCGGGCGAGCTCGTCCTCGCCCCCGGTGCCATCGAGCCGGAGGCGGTCGCCGACGCGCTGTTCGACGCCATGGCCGAGGACCGCTTCCTGGTCCTGCCGCACCCCGAGGTCGCCGGGTACTACCGGGCCCGCGCCAAGGACCCCGACCACTGGCTGGGCAATATGAACCACCTCCAGCAGAAGTGGGAGGAGACCCGCGCGTGATCTCCTCCCCGTACGCGGCCAAGCCCTGGGTGGCCCTGCTCAGCGCGGCCCAGCGGGCCCCCGTCACCCCGGCCGAGACCCTGGTGCACGCCTTCCGTGCCTCCGTCGCCCGCGCCCCCGAGCGCCCCGCCCTCGCCTACTTCGACGGGCGCCTCACCTACCGGGAAACCGACCGGCTCACCGACTCCGTGGCCGGGCATCTCGCGGCCGAGGGGCTCCGGCGCGGCGACCGCGTCGCGATCATGCTCCAGAACACCCCGCACTTCGTCCTGGCGCTGCTCGGCGCCTGGAAGGCCGGCGCCACCGTCGTGCCGCTCAACCCGATGTACAAGTCCGGCGAGGTCGGGCACGTACTGAAGGACGCCCAGGTCCGCGCCCTGATCTGCTCGGACCGGGCCTGGGAGTCCTATCTGCGGGACACCGCCGAGCGGGCCCCGTCCGTCACGATCGCCGTCACCGCCTGCGAGCTGGACCTGCAGACGGAGAACGACCCCCGGGTCCTCGCCTTCGAACGGCTCCCGGCCCCCGGCCCCGACGACTGGGCGGCCGACCTGGTCACCGTCGCCCGCCGGGGCCTGGACGCCCCCGCCGACGGGGACCTCACGGCCGTGGACGTGGCGCTGATCAGCTACACCTCCGGGACGAGCGGCACCCCCAAGGGCGCCATGAACTCCCACGGCAACATCATGATCAACGCAGAGCGGCAGCGCACCGGGCACCCCATCGCCGAGGGCTCCTCCTACTTCGCGCTCGCCCCGCTCTTCCACATCACCGGCATGGTCTGCCAGCTCGCCGCCTGCCTCACCAACGCGGGCACCCTCGTCCTGGCCCACCGCTTCGAGGCGGGCGTCGTCCTGGAAGCCTTCGCCACCCATCGCCCCGCCTACACCGTCGGCCCGTCGACCGCCTTCATGGCGCTCGCCGCCCACCCCGACGCCACCCCGGCGCACTTCGCCTCCTTCCAGGTGATCTCCTCGGGCGGCGCGCCCCTGCCGCCCGCACTGGTGGAGAAGTTCCGGGCGGACTTCGGCCCGTACATCCGCAACGGTTACGGACTCACCGAGTGCACGGCCCCCTGCGCCTCAGTCCCGCCGGAACGGGAGGCTCCCGTCGACCCGGTCTCGGGCACCCTCTCGGTCGGCGTCCCCGGACCCGACACCGTGGTGCGGATCATCGACGACAACGGCGCCGACGTGCCCTTCGGGGAGCAGGGCGAGATCGCGGTGAGCGGCCCGCAGGTCGTCTCCGGCTACTGGAACCTGCCCGAGGCCACCGCCGCGGCCTTCCCCGACGGTGAGCTGCGCACCGGCGACATCGGTTTCATGGACGCGGCGGGCTGGCTGTACGTGGTCGACCGCAAGAAGGACATGATCAACGCCTCCGGCTTCAAGGTCTGGCCCCGCGAGGTGGAGGACGTGCTCTACACCCACCCGGCGGTCCGGGAGGCGGCCGTCGTGGGGGTGCCGGACGCGTACCGCGGCGAGAGCGTCCGGGCCTATGTGAGCCTGCGCCCCGGCGCCACTGTCGAACCCGGCGAACTGGGCGCGTACTGCAAGGAGCGGCTCGCCGCGTACAAGTATCCGCGCGAGGTGGAGATCCTGACCGAGCTCCCCAAGACGGCGAGTGGGAAGATCCTCAGGCGGGAACTGCGTTCCCCTCGGTAGACCGGTTCACGCACAGTACGGAAGGCAGGTGGCGGCAACATGGCCAAGGCGACGGACGGGGACGCTACGCCCGTCCCTCAACGGCTGCTGGCCGCCGCCACCAGGCTCTTCGCCGAGCGCGGCTACGACCGCACCTCGGTCCAGGAGATCGTGGAGGCGGCGGGCGTCACCAAGGGGGCGCTGTACCACTACTTCGGCTCCAAGGAGGACCTCCTCCAGGAGGTGTACGCCCGGATGCTGCGGCTCCAGCAGGAGCGGCTGGACGCCTTCGCGGAGGCCGAGGCGCCGGTCGAGCAGCGGCTGCGTGACGCGGCCGCCGACGTGGTCGTCACGACCATCGACAACCTCGACGACGCCGCGATCTTCTTCCGCTCGATGCACCATCTGAGCCCGGAGAAGAACAAGCAGGTGCGGGGCGAGCGGCGGCGCTACCACGAGCGCTTCCGGGCGCTCATCGAGGAGGGGCAGAAGAGCGGGGTGTTCTCCACCGCCACCCCCGCGGACCTGGTGGTCGACTACCACTTCGGCTCCATCCACCACCTGTCCACCTGGTACCGCCCGGACGGCCCGCTGAGCCGCCAGGAGGTCGCCGACCACCTGGCGGACCTGCTGCTGCGGGCCCTGCGCCCGTAACAACCCTGCCCGTCTCCGTCCCGCCCCGTCTCCGTCCCGCCCCTCTCATTCCCCTCCGCATCCGTTACGGAGAGCCGTCCCGCGAGCTCCGGCGGGTGCGGGATTCTGCGGGCTTACGGGCATATTCGAAGAGCTGTCCGTTTATAGAACGTACATGTCCGGTTTCCGCTCTTGACGGTGCGCGGTCATCTCGCTGAACATCGGTCACGCATCTCGCACCAGTAGCTCCAGTACCCGGCCGGGCACGGCGCGGCCGGGTAGCCCCCCGCACGTTCCGTCAGTCCCCGAACGGAATCCGGAGCCCCTCGATGAGCCTGAACCGCTTTGCCCTGCGCAGATCCCCGGCCCTTCCGGCCGCCGCCGCACTCGCTCTCGCCGCCCTGCTCGGCGCCGCCGCACCCGCCGCCCAGGCGGCCGGGACGACCACGGCACCGGCGGCCGTGGCAGCCCCCGACATCCCGCTCGCCAACGTCAAGGCGCATCTCACGCAGTTCCAGTCGATCGCCACCGCCAACGGCGGCAACCGCGCCCACGGCCGCCCCGGCTACAAGGCGTCCATCGACTATGTGAAGGCCAAGCTGGACGCGGCCGGATACACCACGTCCCTCCAGCAGTTCACCTCGGGCGGTGCCGTCGGCTACAACCTCATCGCCGACTGGCCCGGCGGGGACGCGAACAAGGTCCTCATGGCCGGGGCCCACCTGGACTCGGTGACCTCCGGCGCCGGCATCAACGACAACGGCTCCGGTTCCGCCGCCGTGCTCGAAACGGCACTGGCCGTCTCCCGTGCCCAGCTCAAGCCGGACAAGCACCTCCGCTTCGCCTGGTGGGGCGCGGAGGAACTCGGCCTCGTCGGGTCGCGGTACTACGTCAACAACCTGCCGTCCGCCGAGCGTTCCAAGCTCTCCGGCTACCTCAACTTCGACATGATCGGCTCGCCCAACGCCGGTTACTTCGTCTACGACGACGACCCGGTCATCGAGAAGACCTTCAAGGACTACTTCGCCGGTCTCTCCATACCCACCGAGATAGAGACGGAAGGGGACGGCCGCTCCGACCACGCCCCGTTCAAGAACGTGGGCATACCCGTCGGCGGACTGTTCTCGGGCGCGGACTACACCAAGACCGCCGCCCAGGCCCAGAAGTGGGGCGGCACGGTGGGACAGGCCTTCGACCGCTGCTACCACTCGTCCTGCGACAACATGAGCAACATCAACGACACGGCCCTCGACCGCAACAGCGACGCCATCGCCCACGCGATCTGGACCCTGTCCGCCGGGACCGGCGAACCGCCCACGGGTGAAGGCGTCTTCAGCAACGCAGCCGATGTCGCCGTCCCCGACAACGGCACCGCGGTGACGTCGTCGATCGCGGTCACCGGCCGTACCGGCAACGCCCCCGCCTCACTCCAGGTGGGCGTCGACATCAAGCACACCTATCGCGGCGATGTGGTCGTCGACCTGCTCGCCCCCGACGGGACCGCCTACCGGCTGAAGAACTCCAGCAGCGGCGACTCGGCCGACAACGTCATCGCGACCTACCCGGTCGACGCGTCGAGCGAGACCGCCAACGGCACCTGGAAGCTCCGGGTGCAGGACGTGGCCGCGCAGGACACCGGCTACATCGACAGCTGGAAGCTCACCTTCTGAGCCCCGGCGTGAGCCCCGAGCCCGGGGCCGGGACCGGTCCGTGAGCCCCGAGCCCGGGGCCGGGACCGGTCTCTGAGCCCGAGCCCGGCCCCGGCGCGGGGCGGACCCACCCGGTCCGCCCCGCGTCGCCCGGTGCTGCCCTGGTCCGCCCCGCGCCGCCGGGCTCGCGGATCACCGGTACTTCTTGATCTCGCGCCGGGCCAGCGACCGCTGGTGCACCTCGTCCGGCCCGTCCGCCAGCCGCAGCGTCCGTGCCGCCGCCCACAGCTCCGCCAGCGGGAAGTCCTGACTGACACCGCCCGCGCCGTGCAGCTGGACCGCCCGGTCGAGGATGTCCACCACCGCTCGCGGGGTCGCGATCTTGATGGACTGGATCTCGGTGTGCGCACCCCGGTTCCCCACGGTGTCCATCAGCCAGGCGGTCTTCAGCACCAGCAGCCGCAGCTGCTCCACCGTGACCCGGGCGTCCGCGATCCAGTTCTGTACGACGCCCTGCTGGGCGAGCGGCTTGCCGAAGGCCGTACGGGACACGGCCCGCCGGCACATCAGCTCGATGGCCCGCTCGGCCATGCCGATCAGCCGCATGCAGTGATGGATCCGGCCCGGACCCAGCCGCGCCTGCGCGATGGCGAAGCCGCCGCCCTCCTCGCCGATCAGGTTCGTGGCGGGCACCCGTACGTCGGTGAAGACGACCTCGGCGTGACCGCCGTGGGAGTGGTCCTCGTAGCCGTACACCCGCATGGCGCGGCGCACTTCGAGGCCCGGAGTGTCCCTCGGGACGAGGATCTGCGACTGCTGGCGGCGGATGTCCTCGCCGTCAGGATCGGTCTTGCCCATCACGATGAAGACCTGGCAGTCCGGGTTCATCGCCCCGGAGATGAACCACTTGCGGCCGTTGATGACGTAGTGGTCGCCGTCCCGCGTGATCCGGGTCTCGATGTTGGTCGCGTCCGATGAGGCGACCTCGGGCTCGGTCATGGCGAACGCCGACCGGATCTCCCCCGCCAGCAGCGGCTCCAGCCACCGCTTCTTCTGCTCGGCCGTGCCGAACTGGAAGAGCACCTCCATGTTCCCGGTGTCCGGCGCCGCGCAGTTCAGCGCGGTCGGCGCCAACTGCGGGCTGCGGCCCAGGATCTCGGCCAGCGGGGCGTACTGGAGGTTGGTCAGCCCGGCACCGTACCCGGCATCGGGAAGGAAGAGGTTCCACAGGCCCTGCCCGCGTGCCTCGGCCTTCAGATCCTCCACGATCCGCGGGGTGTCCCACGGGGAGGAGAGGAGGGCGCGCTGCTCCTGCGCGGTCTGCTCGGCCGGGTACACATGCTCGTCCATGAAGGTGAGCAGCTTGGTGCGCAGCTCTTCGGTACGGGCGTCGAATGCGAAGTCCATGGGGGTGATCAGCCTTCCTGGAGGGTGGTGAGGCCGTGCTCGATGAAGACCGGGACGAGATCGCCGATGCGGTCGAAACCGGGACCCACGGTCTGGCCGCGGGTGTAGCGGTAGTGGATGCCCTCCAGGATCACGGCGAGCTTGAACCAGGCGAACGCGGTGTACCAGGAGATGGCGGAGGTGTCCCGGCCGGACCGGGCGGCGTAGCGCTCGATCAGCTCGGCGGGCGCGGGGTGACCGGCCGCGCCGCTGGTGGTGGACACCGGGGATGCGGGCAGCCCGAGGTCGGAGCTGTACATGACGAGCAGCCCGAGATCGGTCAGCGGGTCGCCGAGGGTCGACATCTCCCAGTCGAGAACGGCCTTGATCCGGTCGTCCGGGCCGATCAGGACGTTGTCCAGGCGGTAGTCGCCGTGCACCACGGTGGGCGCGGGGGAGTGGGGCAGCTCGCGCCCGAGCGCGGCGTGCAGCTCGTCGATCCCGGCGAGTTCACGGTTGCGGGAGGCGTCGAGCTGCTTGCCCCAGCGGCGCAGCTGCCGGTCCAGGAAACCCTCCGGGCGCCCGAAGTCGCCGAGCCCGACGGCCTCGGCGTCCACGGCGTGCAGGTCGACCAGGGTGTCGACGAGGCCGAGGATCGCGCCCCGGGTGCGCTCGGCGCCCAGCGGGGCGAGCTGCTCGGCCGTGCGGAACGGGGTGCCCTCGACGTACTCCATCACGTAGAAGGGCGAGCCGATGACCGCGTCGTCCTCGCAGAGCAGCACGGGCTCGGGCACCGGTACGGCGGTCGGGTGCAGGGCGCTGATGACCCGGAACTCGCGCGTCATGTCGTGCGCGGTGGCCAGGACATGGCCGAGCGGAGGTCTGCGCACGACCCACCGGCCGGTGCCGTCGGTGACGGTGTACGTGAGGTTCGACCGGCCGCCCTCGATCAGCCGGGCTTCGAGCGGTCCGCCCACCAGCCCCGGCCGCTCGCGGTCGAGATGCGCGCGCAGCGGGTCGGGGTCGAGACCTGGCGGGTGGACTGGGCTCATGGTGCGCACCTCCGGGACGGCAGAACGATCGCTGCCCATGATGCCGACCAGTCGGTATGTCGTCCAGTGAACTCCCTGAATCGGGCGTGGGAACTCCCTCCACCCTCTGGCCTTCAGTCGTATCTCTGAATAGAGTTCACGTATGGATACAGCCTTGTTGATCGACGAAGTCCGGCTCACCCCGATCCTCATAGCGGACCCGCCCCTTCTGAACACGCAGGGCGTCCATCAGCCGTACACCCCCCGGCTCATCGTGGAGGTCGTCACGCGCGGTGGGGTGACGGGCATCGGGGAGACCTACGGCGACGGCACCTATCTGGAGCTCGCCCGGCCGCTGGCCGAGGCGCTGCCCGGCCGCCCGGTCAGCGATCTGAACGCTCTGTTCGCGCTCGCCGAGGAGGTGTGCGGCGACTCGCGGGCCGCCGACGACCGGGTCGACGCCGGTGGACTGCGCGGCGTCCGGACCGCGGACAAGCTCCGGCTCTCCGTCGTCTCGGGCTTCGAGGTCGCCTGCCTGGACGCGCTCGGCAAGACCCTCGGGCTTCCCGTGCACGCCCTGCTCGGCGGCAAGGTCCGCGACACCGTCGAGTACAGCGCGTACCTCTTCTACCGCTGGGCCGCCCACCCGGAGGGCGGCGAGCGGGACGACTGGGGGGCGGCTCTCGACCCGGCCGGAATCGTCGCCCAGGCCCGGCGCTTCGCCCGCGAGTACGGCTTCACCGCCTTCAAGCTCAAGGGCGGTGTCTTCGAGCCCGACCAGGAGATCGCCGCGGTCCGGGCCCTCGCCGAGGAGTTCGCGGGGCAGCCTTTGCGGCTGGACCCCAACGGTGCCTGGTCCGTGGAGACCTCGCTGTACGTCGCCGAGCAGCTGAAGGACGTACTCGAATATCTGGAGGACCCGGCGAGCGGTACGGCGGCGATGGCCGCCGTGTCCGCCGGGACGGATGTGCCGCTGGCCACCAACATGTGCGTCACGACCCTCGCCGAGGTGCCCGAGGCGTTCGCCCGGGACGCGGTCCAGGTCGTCCTCAGCGACCACCACTACTGGGGCGGCCTGCACCGCACCCGGGAACTGGCCGGGATCTGCCGCACCTTCGGCGTCGGACTCTCCATGCACTCCAACACCCACCTCGGTATCAGCCTCGCCGCGATGACCCAGGTCGCCGCCACCGTGCCCAACCTCGATTTCGCCTGTGACAGCCACTACCCGTGGCAGACGGAGGACGTCATCACCACCCGGCACGTCTTCTCCGACGGCGCTCTCGCCGTTTCCGACGCGCCCGGGCTCGGCGTCGAACTCGACCGCGAGCGGCTGGCCGCGCTGCACCGGCGCTGGCTGGACGACGACGGCACGATGCGCGAGCGCGACGACGCCGCCGCGATGCGCAAGGCCGACCCGGAGTGGGTGACACCGCCGATCCCGCGCTGGTGAGCCCCGCCCGGCTCGCAGCCTGAGCCCGCCCGGCTCCCGCCCAGAGCCCGGCTCGGCTCCCAGCCTGAGTTGCGCCGGCCGCGGCCCGCGCCGAAGGTCGGAGGATGAAGGCGATCAGCTACAGCATGTACGGCTCGGCCGATGTCATGGAGTACGGCGAGCGGCCCGACCCGAAGGTGGGCCCGGACACGGTCCTGGTGAAGGTGCGGGCCGCGGCCGTCAACCCCGTCGACTGGAAGGCCCGTGAGGGCTACCTCCAGGCGGGCCTCGAAGCCGTCTTCCCGGTGATCCCGGGCTGGGACGTCTCCGGGGTCGTCGTGCAACCCGGTGTCGCGGTGGACGAGTTCGCCGTGGGCGACGAGGTCATCGGCTATGTGCGGGAGGACTTCCTCTCCCGGGGCACGTTCGCCGAGTACGTCGCCGCCCCCGTACGCACCCTCGCCCGCAAGCCGATGGGCCTGAGCTTCGAGGAGGCGGCTGGGCTTCCGCTGGCCGGCCTCACCGCCTATCAGGTGCTGCACCGCACCCTGAGGATCCGGAGCGGCGATACGGTCCTCGTCCACGCGGCGGCGGGCGGCGTCGGCTCGCTCGCGGTGCAGCTCGCCCGGCACGCGGGCTGCCGGGTCATCGGCACGGCGAGCGCCCACAACCACGACCATGTGCGCAGCCTCGGCGGCGAACCGGTGGAGTACGGCGACGGGCTCGTCGACCGGCTGCGGGCACTGGCCCCCGACGGCATCGACGCCGCCTTCGACACGGTGGGCGGGGAAGCCCTGCGGGCCTCGGCGGACACCCTCGCCGAGGGCGGCAGGCTCGCCTCCATCGCGGACGGGGAGGTCTTCTCGTACGGCGGCCGCTACGCCTTCGTACGGCCCGACGCCAAGGATCTGGCCCATCTGGCGGGACTGGCCGAACAGGGCATCATCACGGTCAACGTGGACCGGGTCTTCCCGCTGGAACAGGCCGCGGACGCGTACCGGCTCAACGAGGAGGGACGCACCCGCGGAAAGGTCGTCGTCACCGTGGCCTGGGACAACTGACACCAGGGCCCGAGGCGACCGGCACCGGAGTCGTCGGCCATCGGGGACGCGACCGGGCGTCAGAACAGCATGGCCGCGGCGAACACCGCGAGCGCCATGGTGCACGCCGTCGCCAGCAGCGCGTGGCGGGGGGCCAGCGGCTGGGGCTGAGCGACGTCCATGCCCAGCACCCGCCGGTGGGCCACCCGCAGGAACCCCAGCCAGGCCAACGCGCTCAGCGCCACCGCGACCACGGCGGCGGGGGTCGCACCGGCGTGCAGGGCCTGCCTGCCCGCCAGCAGCGCCACCACCGTGCAGGACAGGGTGGTGCGCCGCCAGGCCAGCCTGGTCCGCTCCGGCTGGAGGCCGGGATCCCGTGGGGGCCCGGTCACCGGCCCTCCCAGCCGAAGAGGACGACCACCACCATCGCGACCGCGACGACGGCGACCGCGAGACTCAGCAGCGTCGGGAAGCGCGAGACCGGCAGATCCTCACCGCGCCGCATCGCCCGCTCGCAACGCACCCAGTGATTCACCGCCCTGAGCGCACAGAGCACACCGGCGGCCAGCAGCGCGAGAGCCAGACAGGCCCGGACGCCCCAGGCCAGTTCCGGCAGGAACTGATCGACGGCGAAACCGCCGCCGATGAGGGCCAGAGCCGTCCGGATCCAGGCGAGGAACGTGCGCTCATTGGCGAGCGAGAACCGGTAGTCGGGAGTGTCTCCCTCTTCACGGATCCGCTGCGGCGCGAACCACAACCGAAGGCTCTGTACGAAATTGTTCACGCCCGGAACCCTATCTGTCGGTTTGTGGCCGTATGTGAGCCGGAGCGGGATATGAGCCGGAGCCGGGCTCAACGGGACCGGAACCCCCGCAACCGGTGGTACGCCTCCAGTCCGTCGGGCACCCAGGGCCATTCGGTGAGCCGCGGCTCCAGTTCGGCGTCGGTGAGGAAGGTGTGCCACGCGACTTCTTCGACCTGCGGATTCACCGGCAGCTCGCACCGCACCTGGTACAGGGCCGACCACCAGGTGTGCTCGGCGCTCGCGTACAGGAAGGTGAAGAGCGGTTCGGGGCGGGGGAGCCCGCTGACCCCGAGTTCTTCCTCCGCCTCGCGCAGCGCGGCCTCGTCGTACGACTCGCCCGCGCCCACGACCCCGCCGACGAACATGTCGTAGTGCGAGGGGAAGACCAGCTTGGTGGCGGTCCTGCGGTGCACGAAGAGCCTGCCCCGCGCGTCCCGCACCTCGATGAACACGCAGCGATGGCGCAGGCCCCGCGCTGTCGCCTCACCGCGCGGGGCCTGCCCGACGACCTCGTCGTTCTCATCGACGATGTCCAGGATCTCCTCGGTCTGGTCAGTGGGTTTCATACGGCCCATCCAACATCACGTCATCGGCGGTGAGCCCGGCCGCACGACGTGGGCGACCGGCGCCCTGTCGTACGTGGTCACTGCCCCATGACGTACTTGACGGTCGGGCCGGTCGTCCAGCCGCCGTCCACCGCCAGCTCGGCGCCCGTGATGTACGAGGCGGCGTCCGAGAGCAGGAACACCACGGCCTCCGCGATCTCGGGAGCCTCGCCGACCCGGCCCATCGGCGTGTTCGGGTAGTTGCCGTCGCCCTGCTGAATGCCCACGGCGGCGGTCATCGGGGTGTAGGTCATGCCGGGGTGGACGGAGTTGACCCGGACCTTGGCCGTGCCCAGCTCCACCGCGCCGACCTTGGTCAGACCGCGTACGCCCCACTTGGAGGCGCCGTAGCTGGAGGTCATGGCGAGGCCCATCAGACCGGCGGCCGAGGAGATGTTGACGATCGAACCGCCGCCGTTCTCCTTCATCACCGGGATCACGGTCTTCATGCCGATGAACACCGCGGTCAGGTTGATGTCGATCACCTTGCGGAAGTGCTCGACCGTCTCGGTCTCCAGCGGCTGACCGGTGGAGACGCCGGCGTTGTTCACCAGGCCGTCGATCCGGCCGAACTCGGCCAGCGTGAACTCCGCGACGCGCTGCCAGTCCTCCTCGGAGGTCACGTCGTGGTGCAGGAACCGGGCGTTGTCGCCGAGCGCGGCGGCGGTGGCGGCGCCCTCCTCGTCGAGGACGTCGGTGATCACGACGTTGCCGCCGCCCGCGACGGCGAGGCGGGCGGCCTCGGTGCCGAGGCCGCGGGCGCCGCCGGTGACGATGACGGTCCTGCCGGTGAGGCTGGTCTTGTCGCTCATGGTGCTGTCCTTCATATGGTGCGGGTGGTTCCGGAGCGGCCCGGCACGGGTGCGTGCAGAAACGCGGTGGTGGTCTCGACGAGATCGGCGCGGAACAGGTCCTCGCCGGTCAGCGGAACGGTGCCGTCGAGGTACTGGCGGGCGCGGTCGGCCATGGCCGCGCCGATCAGGGTGAGCGCCAGATCGAGCCGCTCCAGACGCACCGCCTCGGTCAGCGCGCCCAGGCAGTCCGCGATCCGGCCGATCAGCCGCCCGTAGGCGGTGGCGTCGACCGCGGGGTGCAGCTCGCCGGTGCGCAGCCCGGTCTCATGGGTGAGCTGGGCCGAGACGCGCAGACAGCGCCGGCCCCGGTCGTCCGTCAGCAGGCCGGCCTCCGCCGTCACCAGGGCCGTGAGCAGCTCCCGTACGCCCGCGTCCGCGTCCAGCGCGTCCAGGAGCGGTGCCATCAGCTGCTCGGCGCGGGACTGGCGGCCCGCCATGACCGCGTCGAGCAGTCCGGCCCGGGAGCCGAAGTGATACTGCACGGCGGAGGGATTGCTCTGCCCGGCCAGCCGGACGATGTCCCTGATCTGGGCGCCTTCGACGCCCTGCGCCGCGAAGATCTCCTCGGCGGCGCGGATGAGCTTGTCCCGGGTCTCGGGCCCTGACGTTCTCGCCATGCGGTCATACTAATGCTGGCCATTATTAATAACCAGGGGCCATGGGTCCCGAATGGCCGCCGACGGCTGTCCGCGGCCGTCGCCGCCCGTTCAGCGGGGCTGGAGACGCTCCGTCCGCCGCCCGGTCACCGGCCCCGCCGGCATCGCGGGATGCAGCCCGAGCAGCACGATCCCGGTGACGATCGCCGCCAGCCCCGCCGCCTCCCAGGCCAGCGCACCAGTGTCGGTACGCACCCGGTCGCCGAGGAAGCCGATCCCGCAGGCGATCCCGGCCAGCGGCTGCGCGGCCGTCAGCGCGGGCAGCGACATCCGCAGCGGCCCCGTCTCGAAGGCGCTCTGGACCAGGATCAGCCCGGTCACGCCCAGGACGATGACGCCGTACGGCTGCCAGGCCGTCAGCAGCGCCTCCCAGCCGCCCCCGGTCAGCAGCTTGCCGCTCGCCCGGGTCAGGGCGTCCTGGAGTCCGTACAGCAGCCCGGCCGCCACCGCGAGGAGCGCGGGGGCCGCCCCGATCCGGGAGTGCCTCGCGGCGGCCGTCAGCAGCACGGCGAGGCCCACCACCACGCCGATCACCAGCCAGTGGCGCACGGGGTCGGTCACCGGCTCGCCGCCGCGGGGCTCGCCCGCCAGCAGGAACGCCGTGACACCGCCCGCCAGCAGCCAGAGCCCGCCCCAGCCCTGCCGGCCCAGCGGCTGCTTGGTGCGGTGCCGGGACAGGGCCATGGCGAAGAGCAGATTGGTCGCCAGGAGCGGCTCCACGACCGATACCTCACCCCGGCCCAGAGCCAGCGCGCCCAGCACCATCCCGCAGACCATCAGCCCGAGCCCGGCCAGCCAGCTCTTCACCCGCATCAGGTCGAGCAGCAGCCTGGGGGAGAGGAAGTCGCTCATCGGGGCACGCCGGGCGGCAGCCTGCTGAAGGACGAAGCCGAAGCCCAGACAGCAGGCGGCGCTCACGGAGAGGACCAGGACCAGCACCGACACGATCTCTTCCTCAAGTCAGGCCGGGAGGGAGTGATGTGGTTCGACGATAGTCCCTGCGCCGTACAGGGGCGGTGAGAATGCGGCCGACCGGGCGGTTGACGCCGCAGCGGCCGGTACCGAAGATCTAACGCACGGGTAACTTCGCGCACGGCCCCGGGTCCCTGCCCGGCTCCCTGCGCTGCCCCCCGTCCCGCCCCCGCACCGCCCCCGACAAGGATGGAACCCATGGCGTACGACGCTGATGTCATCGTGATCGGGGCCGGCCTCGCGGGTCTCGTGGCCACCGCCGAGCTGGTCGACGCCGGCCGTTCGGTGATCGTGCTCGACCAGGAGCCCGAGCAGTCCATCGGCGGCCAGGCGCACTGGTCCTTCGGCGGCCTGTTCCTCGTCGACTCGCCCGAACAGCGCCGGCTGCGGGTCAAGGACAGCCGCGAGCTGGCCCTCCAGGACTGGTACGGCACGGCGGGCTTCGACCGCAAGGAGGACCACTGGCCGCGCAAGTGGGCCGAGGCGTACGTCGATTTCGCCGCCGGTGAGAAGCGGTCCTGGCTGTACGAGCAGGGGCTGCGGATCTTCCCGGTCGTCGGCTGGGCCGAACGGGGCGGCTACGACGCCACCGGCCACGGCAACTCGGTCCCCCGCTTCCACATCACCTGGGGCACCGGCCCCGGCGTCGTCGCCCCCTTCGAGCGCCGGGTGCGCGAGGGCGTCGCCAAGGGCCTCGTCCAGCTGAGGTTCCGCCACCGGGTCACCGGCCTCGGCCGCTCGGCGGGGGCCCTCGACACGGTCACCGGCGAGATCCTGGAGCCGAGCGGCGCCGGGCGCGGCACCGCGAGCAGCCGCGAGGTCGGCGGCGCGTTCGAGCTGAAGGCCCAGGCGGTGATCGTCACCTCCGGCGGCATCGGCGGCAACCACGACCTCGTACGGTCCCAGTGGCCGGCGCGGCTCGGCACCCCGCCCGAGAAGATGCTCTCCGGGGTGCCCGCCCACGTCGACGGGCTGATGCTGGGCATCGCCGAGGAAGCGGGCGCCCACCACATCAACCGCGACCGGATGTGGCACTACACCGAGGGCATCGAGAACTGGAACCCGATCTGGGCCAAGCACGGCATCCGGATCCTGCCCGGCCCCTCCTCCCTCTGGCTGGACGCCCGCGGCAAGCGGCTGCCCGTGCCGCTCTTCCCCGGCTTCGACACGCTCGGCACCCTCGAACACATCATGAAGTCCGGATACGGGTACACCTGGTTCGTCCTGGACCAGCGGATCATCGGCAAGGAGTTCGCGCTCTCCGGCTCCGAGCAGAACCCGGACCTCACCGGCAAGTCGGTACGCGATGTGATCGGCCGGGCCCGCGCCGATGTGCCCGCACCGGTCAAGGCGTTCATGGACAACGGCGTGGACTTCGTCGTCGAGAACGACCTCGGCGCCCTCGTCCGCGGCATGAACGCGCTCACCGGCGACACCCTGATCGACGAGGACGACCTGCGCCACGAGATCACCGCACGCGACCGCGAGATCGCCAACCCCTTCACCAAGGACCTTCAGGTCACGGCCATCCACGGGGCCCGCGCCTACCTGGGCGACCGGCTGATCCGTACGGCGAAGCCGCACCGCATCCTCGACCCGAAGGCGGGCCCGCTGATCGCGGTGCGCCTCAACATCCTCACCCGTAAATCCCTGGGCGGCCTGGAGACGGATCTCTCCTCACGGGTGCTCGCCGCGGACGGCAACCCGCTGCCCGGGTTGTACGCGGCGGGGGAGGCGGCGGGCTTCGGCGGCGGCGGGGTGCACGGCTACCGGTCGCTGGAGGGGACGTTCCTCGGCGGCTGCATCTTCTCGGGCCGCGCGGCGGGCCGGGCGGCCGCGGAGGCGGTCGGCTGAGGCGGTCGGGCAGGCCGTTGGCCGAGGGGGTTCGGGGAGGGCCGTTCCCGTCATCCGGACCTTCTCCGGCGACCGAGGGGATGGGGATGAGGAGATGCTGCCGGGGCGGGCTCACCCGGGCAGAGGCTCCACCACGCGGTTCACCCGGGCAGCAGCTCCACCACCCGGAACCGCTCGGCCACGATCATCGTGTCGTCGTCAACGGTGAACTCCGGGTCCCCCAGGGCCTCCCGCATCTCCGCGCTGTGCCAGAACCGCTCGTGCTCCACCCGCCACTCGGCCACCGACGCGTAGCCCTCGCCCTCGTCGAGCGCGTGCTGGAGTCCGATCCCGCCGAGCGGCAGTACCCGTACCCCGGTCACCTCGACCACGGCGACCTCCCGGCCCTGCGAGTCGATCAGCGCGGACCGCTCGCCCACCGGCGGCAGTTCCTCCTTCTCCGCCTCGTATTCGGCCAGCAGCCCGGAGGTGGACACCTTCTCGCCGCGGAGCACGGCCGCGACCAACGTGTCGCGCAGCGGGCCGGGAAAGCCCAGAAGGAAGGGTTTGAGGGGTTCACGGTTCTCCATGACGCCAGTCTGGCACGCAACGGTCGGCGCCCGGGGGCCGCCCGGCGCCCGTACCGGCCGACGGAAGCACGCTGCGCGAACATCCGCCGAATGTGGTCTCATTCCGGCCAACTATAGGGAAGCCGAGAGGAGTTGGCGGAGGGCTGCCCTTTACTCGGAGCCGCGCCTGCCGCTTGGCTGTGCGCGATCATTTGCTCGCACACCGCGTCGAAAGAAGCTTGCGGATGTCCCCGCCTCCGCCGCCCCTGGGCCGCCCCCGCAAAAGGGGCGGCCGCTCGGACCATTTCTTCGACCCGGCCCTGGGCGACAGCGAACTCATCGACGCCCGCAACCAGTTCACCCAGGGCAGGTGGACCGTGGCCCGCGCGCTGCTCGTCGCCACCACCACCGACTGGGACCGCCGCGGCCATCGGGTCCTCGCCCTCGCCGAGACGGGGTCCGCCGTCGAATGGGCCCGCGACTGGCTGCTTGCCGAACCCGACAGCGCCGATGCCGCCACGCTCCTCGGCTGCGCCGCCGTCGCCCGCGCCCGGCGCCCCAAGGCCGCCGCCGACGCCGTGCCCCTGGCCCGCGAAGCCTGCCTGGCCGCCGCCGGGCGCGCCCCCGCCGACCCGACCCCCTGGCTCGGCCTGCTCCTGCTGGACCGTGCCGTCGGCGGCGACAGCGCGGAGACCGGCAGGCTCTTCGAGGAGATACGTTCCCGGCACCCCGAACACCACCACGCGCACCACCTGATGGCGGCCCATCTGGCCGAGAGCCGCCCCGACAGCGGCCAGGACCCGCTCCACGAGGTCTATGACTTCGCCTCCTGGGCCGCCGAACAGGCCCCCGCGGACTCCCCGCTCGCCGTGCTCCCGGTCATCGCCCACGCCGAGCGCTACCGCGTCCTCGTCGCCGCGGGCACCGAGTCCGACGACCCGGCGGCCTCCGGGCACTGGGCCGGGCGGCGAGCCCGCCAGGTCATGAAAGCCGCGTTCGACTGGTGGCTGGAGTGGGAGCGCGAGGACCACCCACGCCACCGCGCCGACCTCAACTTCCTGGCGCACGCCAAGTTCTGCGAGGGCCGCCCCGCCGAGGCCGCCGCCCTCTTCCACCGCATCGGCCCGCACGCCACACCCGCCCCCTGGGCGTACTCCGGCCGCGAACCGTACCCCGCCTTCCTCACCGCGCGACGCTTCGCGCTCGGCACCCCCTGAAAACCCAGCACTCACACCCAGCACTCACACCCAGCACTCGCACCCAGCACTCGGACACGCCACACGGACACCACCGCACGGACGTCACCACACAGGACGTCACCACAGAAGGGACCAACCCCGCGATGTCGACGGGCAGTTCATATTCGAGCGATACCGGTACCACGAAGGTGACCGGCGATACCGGCGGGATCAACACGTACAAGGGTGAGGAACGCGCCCTGCGGGCGAACCGGCTCGGCACCCCGGGCCTGCTGCTCTCGGTGCTCGCCGCCAGCGCCCCGCTGATGGTCGTCGCCGGGGTGATGCCCACGGTCTTCGGCGTGATGGGCATCGTCGGACAGCCCCTGCTCTATGTGATCCTCGGCATCGTCCTGATGCTGTTCAGCGTCGGTTACGCCGAGATGAGCCGGCACGTCCACAACGCCGGAGCCTTCTACGCCTACATCGCCCGCGGGCTCGGCCCGACGGCCGGCGCGGGCGCCTCGCTCGTCGCGCTGGTCGCGTACAGCGCGATGCAGGTCGGCATCTACGGCATCCTCGGCTTCGAGGTCTCCGGCCTCTTCTCCACGTACCTCGACATCGATCTGCACTGGTGGATACCGGCCCTCGTCGCGGTGGCGATCGTCGGCGCCCTGGGATGGCTGAAGATCGACCTCAACGCCAAGGTGCTCGGCGTACTGCTGGTCGTGGAATGCGCCCTCGTCGTGATCTTCGACATCGCGGCCGTCAGCAAGCCCGGCCCCGAGGGCCTGTCCCTGCACGCCTTCAACCCGGAGACCCTCACCGGCGCCGGACTCGGCACCGCCCTGTGCTTCTGCATCGCCGCGTTCGTCGGCTTCGAGCAGGCCCCGGTGTACGCGGAGGAGACCAGCCGCCCGCAGATCGTCGTGTCCCGGGTGATGTTCCTGGCCGTCGGCTACGCGGCGCTGTTCCTCGCCGTCAGCTCCTGGGCCGTGACCGTCGCCGCCGGACCCGGTTTCATCGCGGACACCTCCCTCAAGGAGGGCCCCGGCATGCTCTTCGGCCTCACCGAGGAGCGGCTCGGCACCACCTTCACCGACGTACTGCACGTCCTCTTCGTGACCGGCATGTTCGCCGCGCTGCTGAGCTTCCACAACGTCGTCGCCCGCTACGCCTTCGCGATGGGCCGCGAGGGCCTGCTGCCCGCCGGGTTCGGCCGCACCAACAAGGCGAGCGGCGCCCCCGCGACCGGATCGCTGCTCCAGTCCGTCGTCTCCGCCGTGATCGTGCTGGCCTTCGCGCTCACCGACGACAACCCGATCGGTGACCCCACCGCGCCCGTCCTGCACCTGTTCACCTGGATGGGCAACGTCGGGGCGCTCGGCGTCATCGTGCTGATGGCCACCGCCTCGTTCGCCGTCATCGCCTTCTTCGTACGCCGCGGCGCGGGCCGTGCACAGGCCCCGCGCCTCGTCGCGTCCGCTCTCGCCGGTGTCGCCCTGCTGGCCATCGCCGTCTTCACCGTCAGGGACTTCGGCGTCCTCGTCGGCTCGGGTCCCGGCTCGGTGCTCAACTGGCTGCTGCCCGGCGTGATCGTCACCGCACTCGTCGGCGGCCTGGTGTACGGGGCGGTGCTGCGCTCCACCAAACCGGAGGTGCACGCCAGGATCGGGCTCGGCAACGAGGCGTTCCAACTGGAGAAGGCGGCCGGGGACACCTCCGCCCGGCGTTGAGCGTCGCACCGGCACCGGCCGGCGCCCGCGCTCGGGATCGTGCCCTGGCCGGCACATGGCCATGGCGCCCGTCGGCCCGGAGGCATGCCGTGGCATGCGCACCGGGCCGACGAGCGCCATGGGGCACGGTCCCGCGAGCCGTGGGGGGAGGACCGTGCGGGCGGCTGCCCGCTAGAGAATCAGCGACAGCAGCAGGATGAAGGCCAGTGAGACGACGGAGATGATCGTCTCCATCACCGACCAGGTCTTGACGGTCTGGCCGACGTCCATGCCGAAGTACTCCTTCACCAGCCAGAACCCGGCGTCGTTGACATGGCTGAAGAAGAGCGAGCCCGCGCCGACGGCGAGAACCAGCAGCGCCGCCTGCGAGGTGGACATGTCGGCCGCCAGCGGGGCGACCAGACCGGCCGCCGAGATGGTGGCGACGGTCGCCGAACCCGTCGCGAGCCGGATGCCGACGGCGATCAGCCAGCCGAGCAGCAGCGCGGGGATCGACCAGTTCTCGGAGAACTCCAGGATCATCTGGCCCACACCGGCGTCGATGAGGGTCTGCTTGAAGCCGCCGCCCGCACCCACGATCAGCAGCACACCGGCGATCGGCGCGAGGGACTTCTCGACGGTGCTGGAGAGCCGGCCCCTGGTGAACCCGGCCGCCCGGCCCAGCGTGAACATGCCGACGATGACAGCGGCGAGCAGGGCGATCAGCGGCGAGCCGATCACATCGGTGACCCGCTGGACGCTGTTCTCCGGGTTGTCCACGACGATGTCGACAAGTGCCTTGACCAGCATCAGGACGACCGGAAGCAGAATGGTCGCCAGGGTGGCGCCGAAGCTGGGACGACGGTCCAGTTCCTCGGACGGGCGCTGCGGAATCATCTTCTCCGGCGCCTTGATGTCCACCCAGCGGGCGGCGTAACGGGAGAAGAGCGGACCCGCGATGATCACCGTCGGGATCGCGACCAGCACGCCCAGGGCCAGCGTGACACCGAGGTTGGCGCCGAGGGCGTCGATCGCGACGAGCGGGCCGGGGTGCGGCGGGATCAGTCCGTGCATCACGGAGAGACCGGCCAGCGCCGGGATGCCGATCCGCATCAGGGAGTAGTTGCCGCGCTTGGCGACCAGCAGCACCACCGGGATCATCAGCACGATCCCGACCTCGAAGAACAGCGGCAGGCCGATGATCGAGGCGATCAGGACCATCGCCCACGGCATGGCCCGCCTGCTCGCCTTCGCGAGGATCGTGTCGACGATCTGGTCCGCGCCGCCGGAATCGGCGAGCAGCTTGCCCAGGATGGCGCCGAGCGCGATGAGGACGCCGACGCCCGCGACGGTCGAGCCGAGACCGGCGGTGAAGCTGGTGATCGTCTTGGCCGGTGCGGCACCCGCGAACGAGCCGAGCGCCAGCGACCCGATGGTCAGCGCAAGGAACGCGTGCATCTTGAACTTGGTGATGAGCAGAACGATGACGGCGATGCCCGCCAGAACGGCGATGCCCAACTGCGCGTTGCCGGCCGAAGTGATCGGTTCGACGGCGTCCGCTGCCAGCATCTCGACGCTGAGACTGGTCACGGTGATGATCCTTAAGTGTCGAGCCGGCGCAACGCGGCGACGGCTCGCTGGGTGATTTCCTCGGGGGTGCCGGACACATCGACCGCCACGCCGGCCTCATCGGCCTGGAGCGGCTGCAGGGTGGCGAACTGCGAATCGAGCAGCGCGGTCGGCATGAAGTGGCCCTTGCGGTCCGCCATGCGCTCCTCGATCAGGGTCCGGTCGCCGGTCAGATGAAGGAAGACGGCACCAGGGGCCTCGGCCCGCAGCCGGTCGCGGTAGACCCGCTTGAGCGC
Source organism: Streptomyces sp. NBC_01433 (assembly GCF_026340105.1). Lineage (NCBI taxonomy): Bacteria > Bacillati > Actinomycetota > Actinomycetes > Kitasatosporales > Streptomycetaceae > Streptomyces > Streptomyces sp. NBC_01433. The sequence continues at coordinate 5,326,382 of NZ_JAPEPM010000001.1, forward strand.
CGAACTGCTGACGACGCCGCCGAGACCGGCCCGGCCGTGCGCCCACTGGCCGATCGCGTCCAGCCAGGGCCAGCGGTCCGTGTCGTCCAGCGGGGTGCCGGCCGACATCTTGGCGATGTTCGCCGCGGGATGGAAGTCGTCTCCCTCGGCGTACGGAACGCCGAGTTCGGCGGCGAGCAGGGGACCGATCGTGGTCTTGCCGGTTCCTGCTACGCCCATCACCACGACGACGTGGGGGGTGCTCATTGGTGCCTCGCTGTCTTCTTCGACATCGGTCCGTCGCGCTACTGAAACCCATTAGGTACGACTTATTCAAGTGGCTGTGACACAAACGTCGTACTTTTTGTTCCCGAGGGGTGCCCCGTAGGCTTGCCCCATGACCACACAGAGCCAGGGGCTGCATACACATGTGCTGGACACCCTGGGTCTGGAGATCGCCTCCGGCCAGTGCCCGCCGGGCCGGGTGCTGCGCAGCGACGAGCTGGCCCAGCGCTTCGACGTCTCCCGTACGGTCGTACGGGAGGTGGTCCGCGTCCTGGAGTCCATGCACCTGGTCGAGTCCCGGCGCCGGGTCGGCGTGACCGTGCGGCCGGCCGAGGCGTGGAACGTCTACGACCCGCAGGTCATCCGCTGGCGGCTGGCCGGCAGCGACCGCCCGCGACAGCTCCGCTCGCTGACCGTTCTGCGCTCGGCGATCGAACCGGTCGCGGCCCGCCTCGCGGCCCGCAACGCCACCCCCCAGCAGTGCGCGCAGCTCACCGAACGCGCCCTGGGCATGATCGCCACCTCGCGCGGCCAGCAATTGGAGGGCTATCTGGAACACGACACCGCGTTCCACCGGATCATCCTCAACGCCTCCGGCAACGAGATGTTCGCGCGCCTCGGGGACGTGGTCGCCGAGGTCCTCGCGGGCCGCACGCACCACCAGGTGATGTTCGAGGATCCCGACCCGGCCGCGGTCACCCTCCACGTCCGGCTCGCCGAGGCGGTCCGCGAGAGGGACGAGGAAGGGGCCGAACGCCTCACCAAGGAGATCGCGGTCGGCGCCCTCCACGAACTGGACGTCCTCGCGCCGTAGCGTGCCCGCTCGTACGAAGCGGCATCGCCCCGGTCCCCGCCGGGCGGTCCCCGCCGCCGCGGGGAACCGCGTGGCACCTCATGAGGCGTACCGTTGTCGTCGGCGTTCGATCATGACAAAAGCTCAGAAACAGGGAGACCACGATATGCCGCAGCAGGTGCAAGGGGTCATCGCACCGGGGAAGAACGAGCCGGTACGGGTCGAGACGATCGTGATCCCGGACCCCGGTCCCGGTGAGGCCGTCGTGAAGATCCAGGCATGCGGCGTCTGCCACACCGACCTGCACTACAAGCAGGGCGGCATCAACGACGACTTCCCGTTCCTGCTGGGCCACGAGGCCGCGGGCATCGTGGAATCCGTCGGCGACGGCGTCACGGACGTCGCGCCGGGCGACTTCGTCATCCTCAACTGGCGTGCGGTGTGCGGGCAGTGCCGCGCCTGTCTGCGCGGCCGCCCCTGGTACTGCTTCGACACCCACAACGCCAAGCAGAGGATGACACTGCTGGACGGTACGGAACTGTCGCCCGCGCTCGGCATCGGCGCGTTCGCCGAGAAGACGCTGGTCGCCGCGGGCCAGTGCACCAAGGTCGACCCCGAGGTCTCCCCGGCCGTCGCCGGACTCCTCGGCTGCGGCGTCATGGCGGGCATCGGCGCGGCCATCAACACCGGCGAGGTCGGCCGCGGCGACTCGGTCGCCGTCATCGGCTGCGGCGGCGTCGGTGACGCCGCCATCGCCGGTGCCCGGCTGGCGGGCGCGGCGAAGATCATCGCCGTCGACATCGACGACCGGAAGCTGGAGACGGCGAAGAGGATGGGTGCCACGCACACCGTCAACTCCCGCTCCACCGACCCGGTCGAGGCGATCCGCGCCCTGACCGGTGGCAACGGCGCGGACGTCGTCATCGAGGCGGTCGGCCGCCCGGAGACGTACAAGCAGGCTTTCTACGCCCGCGATCTGGCCGGCACCGTCGTCCTGGTCGGCGTTCCGACCCCGGAGATGCAGCTCGAACTGCCGCTCATCGACGTGTTCGGCCGTGGCGGCTCCCTCAAGTCCTCCTGGTACGGCGACTGTCTGCCCTCGCGCGACTTCCCGATGCTGATCGACCTGCACCAGCAGGGCCGTATCGACCTCGGCGCCTTCGTCACCGAGACCATCGGGCTCGGCGACATCGAGCAGGCGTTCGCCCGGATGCACGACGGCGACGTCCTGCGCTCGGTGGTGGTCTTCTGATGGCCGCCCGCATCGACCACCTCGTCACCTCCGGCACCTTCGCCCTCGACGGCGGGGAGTGGGACGTCGACAACAACGTCTGGATCGTCGGCGACGACTCCGAGGCGGTCGTCATCGACGCCGCCCACGACGCCGACGCCATCCGCGCCGCGCTCGGCGGCCGTACGCTGCGCGCCATCATCTGCACGCACGCGCACAACGACCACATCGACGCGGCCCCGGCCCTCGCCGCCGCCACCGGCGCACCGATCCTGCTGCACCCGGACGATCTGCCGCTGTGGAAGCAGACGCACCCGGACCGCGCGCCCGACGGTGAACTGGCCGACGGCCAGGAGCTGGAGATCGCCGGGACGGTCGTGACGGTGCTGCACACCCCGGGGCACGCCCCGGGCGCCGTCTGCCTGTACGCCCCCGGGCTGGCCACCGTCTTCACCGGCGACACGCTCTTCCAGGGCGGACCGGGCGCCACCGGCCGGTCCTTCTCGCACTTCCCGACGATCGTCGACTCCATCAGGGACCGGCTGTTCACCCTGCCGGAGGCGACCACCGTCCGTACCGGACACGGCGATTCCACCACCATCGGCGCGGAGGCCCCGCACCTGGACGAGTGGATCGCCCGCGGCCACTGACCCCGCCGTTCATTTCGCCGTTCTCCCTTCCGGCCACGCGGAGAGCCGCAGCCCGCTCTCGAAGCGGCGCGGCTCCCCCGTGACCGGATCGGTGAACTCCAGCCTGGCGGCGAGCAGTTGGAGTGGGCGCGCCCAGTCGTCCGGCGCTCCGTCCGGCTCCACCACCGGGTAGAGCGGATCGTGTACGAGCGGCAGGCCCAGGCTGTTCATATGGACCCGCAGCTGATGCGTCCGCCCGGTGGCGGGCAGCAGCCGGTAGCGGCCCAGCCCACCCCGATGCTCCAGCAGCTCGATCCGGCTCTCGCTGTTCGCCTCGCCCGGCTCCTCCCGCGCGGCGAGCACACCACGCTCCTTGACGATCCGGCTGCGTACGGTGCGGGGGAGGGCGAGGGACGGATCGTACGGGGCGACCGCCTCGTACTCCTTGCGGACGAGCCGGTCCCGGAACAGCGTCTGGTACGCGCCCCGCTCCTCGGGCCGTACGACGAAGAGCACCAGCCCCGCGGTCAGCCGGTCCAGCCGGTGGGCCGGCTGCAACCCCGGCAGTCCGAGATCGCGACGCAGCCGTGCCACCGCGGTCTCGGTGATGTGCCGGCCGCGCGGGGTCGTGGCCAGGAAGTGCGGCTTGTCGGCGATGACGAGATGCGCGTCGCGGTACACGACGCCGACCGGGAACGGCACCGGCTCCTCCGGGGCGAAGTCCCGGTGGAACCAGAGAAAGCGCCCGGCCGTGTACGGCTCGTCGCCACGCACCGCACCGCCGTCCGCGCCGACGAACCTGCCCTCGTCGAGCATCGCGGCCACACGCGGCGCTCCGACCGCCCCCGCGAACCTCGCCATCAGATGATCCCGGACGGTGGCCCAGGCGCCCTCGGTGTCCTCCGGCAGCCGCACCCGTACGGCATCGACCCCGTCCCGCTGGGGCAGCGGCGCGGCAGGCGGCCTCCCGCGCCCCCTCACCGGCCGGTCCCGAAGGGGCCGGAGATGCGGTGGGGGCGGTCGGCGGCGGTACGGGTCATGCGGTGGTCCTCCCGGCGGGCGAGGTGCGGGGGCCCGCGTCATCGGACATTCTTGTGTACCGGAGTCGATTTCGGCGAACAGGTCCCGGCCTGCCGCCGGAGGCCGTGGAGCACAGGGGCCGATCAAGGATTCGGTGATCCTGCTTCGAAGGAGCCCCGCCATGCCTGACCTGCGCCGCCCCGCCCAGGCACTGACGGCCGCCCTGTCCGCCCTGGCGGCCCTCGGCGCGCAGGCCGCCCCCGCGTACGCGGCATCTTCGCCCGGCGCCCCCGCCCACTGCACGGGCACGGCGCCCCTCGTCTGCCACTTCGACCTCGCCCCCGGCACCTACCGGGTCACCGCCCTCCTCGGCGGCGCCACCGAAGGCCGTACGCGGGTGAGCGCCGAAACGCGCCGGACCGTCCTCGCCGAGACGGTGACAGCCGCGGGCCGCCCCGAGTTCCGCAGCTTCACCGTCCAGGTCCGGGACCCCGAGGGCGAACCCACCGGCCGCCCCGGCGCCCGGGGCCTCGACCTCACGTTCTCGGGCGCCGCGCCCCTGCTCACGGGCCTGCGCATCGCCCCGGCCTCCCGTACCCCGCAGCTCCTGCTGATCGGCGACTCGACCGTCAGCGACCGGCCCGCGGCCCCCTACGCGGGGTGGGGCCAACAACTCCCGCATTACTTCCGTGCCGGGATTTCCGTGGCCAACTACGCGGACTCCGGAGAGAGTTCGCGGACCTACCTCGACCACCCGAGGCTCTTCCCGGCGGTGCGCACGCTGATCGGCCGGGGCGACACGGTCCTGATCCAGCTCGCGCACAACGACAGACGGACGACCGAGGACGACTACCGCGCCCACCTCACCACCATGATCGACGAGATCCGCGCCCGGGGCGGACGCCCGGTCCTGGTCACCCCGGTCGTCCGCCGCCGGTTCAACCCGGACGCCACCCTGAACCACGACACCGCACTCCTGGTCAACGACCTCGGCGTCGACCTGCCGGCCCGGATGAGGGACCTGTCCGCCACCCGCGACGTACCGCTCATCGACCTCACCACCCTGACCGAACGCCGGGTCGAGGACCTGGGCCCCGCCGCCTCCAAGGCGCTCTACCTCACCGAGGAGAAGCGGGACAACACGCACACCTCACTACGCGGCGCGACGGAATACGCCACCCTGGTCCGCGACGCACTGCGCACCCAACGACTCGTCCCCGCCCACCTGTTCCGCTGACCGGACGCGGCCCGACCGGCCGGCCGACGCGCCCGGACACAGCGAAGCGGCCTTCACCGTGATCACGATGAAGGCCGCTCCGCTGTACTGCTCTGTGTCCGAGGGGGGACTTGAACTCTCCACTCGGGCACCAGCCCACAACCGATCTGACCTGGGGAAACGCCCGCTGACAGGCTTCATTTCGGCGGGCGCTTCTCCTGTTCTTTCCTGCTGTTTCAGGCCCTCTCGGGCCCCTGTTGGTCACGCGTTGGTCATGTGACCAACCCTCCTCCGAGGCGTCCGTCCCTGGTCAGGCTTCCCGGACGGCGCCACGGGGCTACGCCCAGTCTGCACCGTCGCGTACGTGACCGCGTACCGGGGTGGGCTGGCGCGGTCGGGGACCTGTTTATGCAAGGACACGCATAGTCGCGTTCACGCATAGACGCGTAGCGCCACCCCCTCTACTGTCGTTGGCCAGGCGGCCCAAACGGGGCCAGAGCAAGGGGGTTTGGCATGGCCGAACGTTCGGCACTCACCCGGCTCACGGGCAACGGCAACGGCGAGTGCGGAGAGAAGGACTGTCCGAACGTGTACCGCACGGCTACCGGATCGCTCGTGGTGCAGGGCGACGTGTCCGCCGCCTTCACCCCGCCTGCTGGGGAAGGGCTCGTGGAAATCCCGGAGGCGGTTCTCAGGGAGGCGTTCCGTGCACTTGGATGGTGACGCGTGGAATGACTGCTTCGATTCCATGGAGCGGGAGGCGTGGCGGCTGGAGACGCTGCCCGTCTACACCATGCCCCAGGAAGCGGAGAAGTTGAAGCGCTTTCTCGCCGGGGAGAAGTCGCCGGATGATTACACCTCGGCGTGGATGGACGAGGTCCGGCAATGGGCCTCGGAAGGAAAGAGCGTTGGCCGGGTGCATGTCGTGACGCGCCCGCTTTCGGATTACCTGCGGTTCGAGTTCGAGTATTACTACCGGCATCACGTCAAGGCGGGCGAGGATATCCGTATCCTCGATCTCACCGACCGTGAGAATCCCGGACTGCCGGATCAGGACTTTTGGATGTTCGATGAGTCCAAGGTAGTTCTGATGAATTACCGGGCGGACGGAACACAGATCAATCGGGAACTGTACGAAGGTGACCCGGAGCCGTACCGACAGTTGAAGCGGATCGCCGTGGCCGAGTCGGTTCCATTCCTGGAGTACGTGAGCGGGTGACGTTCGACCCTGAACAGTTGGGGCAGCCAAAACAGGAACTGGCAGCCCTGCTGAAAGAACTGCGCAAGCGAGCCGGCCTCACTGGGGACCGGCTCGCTCGGCGTTGCAACATGTCCCAATCGAAGATCAGCCGGATCGAGAATGGGAAAATCCTGCCGAGCCTGCTCGACCTGGAGAGAATCCTCCGGGCTGTCGTTGCTCCGCCCGAGGTCATCGAAGAGGTGATTGCTCTCGCTAGACTGGCTAACACCGAGTGGCAAGACCTTCGCTCGCTTCGCCGGAGAGGGCTGGAAAAGAAGCAGACCGAGCTTGCCGCGTTGGAATCCTCGTGTACGGAGTTCCGGTTCTTTCTGCTGTCCATGATTACTGGCCTGCTGTCCACCCCTGAGTACATCCGGGCCAGCCTCGCCCATTCTCCGGCCGACATCACCAAGACGGTAGCGAGGAAGCTGGAGCGGCAGGAAGTCCTTTACGATACGACGAAGCGGTTCACCTTCATCCTCACCGAGCAGGCTGTCAGGTGGCCACTCCTGCCCCCGGCTGCAATGGCGATGCAGATTGACCGGCTGGCCTCGCTCACTCACTTGTCGAATGTGAAGCTCGGGGTGATCCCGATTGCGGGATACAAGCCTATGGCTCCGATGGATACCTTCACCGTCTATGACAACAGGCTGGCCACCGTGGAGAACACGACCGGTGTCGTGATCCTGAGAGACCCGAGAGACATCGAAATGCATCTGGACTTGTTCTCCACGTTGGAGGGCTATGCACTTTTCGATGAGGAAGCAAGGGCTCTTTTGATGTCATGGTCTACTGCCTGCCGTTCATGATCTTTAGTCCATGACGGGAAAGAACTACACAGCCGCCGCTTTCTGGGCCAATGATTTCCTCCATGGCAGCGACCGAGCGAAACGAGAAGCGAGACCGCGACGGCGTGGGCCGGTTGCTCGACTACCGGCAGACGTTCGGCCCTGACGGTGAGGTGCGCTTGTGACCGGGCGTATGACTCTGCGGGTCTCACACGACGGCGGCCGAACGTACGGCCCGGTGCGTGAGGTGCAAGTGGAGCCGCGCAATGCGGTGATCCTCGGTTCGCCGACCAAGTACCCGCCGTGCGGGTGCCCTCGGTGCACGGGCCGCAGCTCGTTGTCCACCAATGCTCTCCGGCCCGTGGCGGTGGAGCCGAAGACGACGTGATGCGTGGCTTGCCGACTGGGCGTTGCGCCACTTCGGCCGGTACGCGGGGCCGCGCTCGCCGCTGTCCCCCTTTGCTTCCTGCCGGATTCCCGGTGGGAGTTCCCCGAGAAGAGAGAGGTAGTCCGATGGTGGAAGAGAACACCGGTTCGGTGGCCCCCGAGGGGGGTGGCCTGCTCGTCGCGAAACGGAAGATCGTGGCCGCGCGCACCCGCGCTGAGCAGGAGTCTGACGTCAGCAGTGGCCGTTCCGACGGCAACGACTGACGGGAGCGCCCACGTTGCTTGATGCAGCCTCGTGGGCGGGGCGTCTGGGCGGGGACACGTTCCTCGCCCAGACGTACCACCGCTCCTACGCGCACTTCCCCGGGGCCGCCGACACGGCGGGCCTGTTCTCCTGGGACGACCTGAACCGGATCATCGCCACGCAACGGCTGGAACCGCCCCGGCTGCGCCTGTCGGTCGACGGCGAGATGGTCCCGCTGCACCGCTATGCGATCCCCACCACGAACCGCCGCGCGGTCACCTGGTCCCGCATCCAGCCGTCCGACTTCCACGCCCAGCTCAGGGACGGGGCGTCGCTGGTCCTCGACGCGGTGGAGAAGAGCCACCCCGCTGTGGGGGTGGCTGCGGAGGGGCTTGAGCGCTTCCTCGGGACTTCCGTGCAGGCCAACGTGTACGCCTCGTGGACCGAGCGGGAGGGCTTCGGCCGGCACTGGGATGACCATGATGTCGTCGTGGTCCAGTTGCACGGCTCGAAGCGGTGGCGCCTGTGGGGGACGACCCGTGAGGCGCCCACCTTTCGGGACGTGGAGTCGCCGGAGGAGCCGGAGGGCGACCCGGTGGCTGACCTCGTTCTGTCCCCGGGTGACGTGCTCTACCTGCCGCGCGGTTGGTGGCACGCGGTCACCGCTGACCAGGGGACAGAATCCCTTCACCTCACGTTCGGCATGGTCCCGCACACGGGCGCTGACCTGATGCTCTGGGTCGTGGATCAGCTTCGGGCGTCCCTCGCGCTGCGCAGGGACATTCCGCGCTTCGGCTCGTCAGCGGAACAGTCGGACTTCATCGACGCCGTACGCCGTGAGGTGGCCGACATGATGGCGGATCCCCGCCTCGTGGAGCGGTGGGCGGAGTCGATCGACACGACCGACCAGGGCCACGCGATTCCTTCCCTGCCGTACGTGGACGGGCTCCCCGCGCGGAGGGAGATCACCGTCAAGCTCACGACTCCGAGGGGCCGCCTGACGCCGAACCGCGCAGAGGGCACGGTCACCTTCTCGGCGGCCGGTACGGCGTGGGACTTCGCCGAGTCCGCAGCACCCGCGCTCGGCACGCTGCTCACCAACCAGCCGACCACGCTCGGCGAACTCGCCGACTCCGCCGGACTGGAGGTCAAGGACGTGGCCGAACTGGTCTCCGCCCTCGTCGAAGGCCATGCCGTCGCAGTCGTGGGGACCGCGCTGTGACCGCCGCTCTCTCCCTGGGGACATACCGCGTGCGTGCCGTCAGTCAGGCAGCACGCACCGCCCTGGCTGCCGGTAGCCCCTGGGTGGACACGGCACCGAACTACGCCCATGGCCGGGCTCATGAGGAGTTGCGCCCGGTTCTCGGGGAGTACCCGACCGTACGGGTAGCCACGAAGGCGGGGTTCTTCACAGCGGAGCAGGGCCGCACCGCCCTCGCTGAGGGTGTGCTGACCCGGGATGAGACGGCCGGTAGGCACAGCCTTGAACGGGGCTTCGTTCGCTGGCAGACGGAGCACTCGTTGGCCGCGCTCGGCCGCGTGGACCTGGTGTTCGTGCATAACCCCGAGCACCACGGGCACGGCCTTGACCGTGCCGCTCTGCACTGGCGTGTGAGGGAAGCCTTCACCGCGCTGGAGGAGTTCGCCCACGCGGGCAGGATCGGCGGGTACGGCGTCGCCACATGGTCGGGCTTGCGCTCCGGAGCGTTCAGTGTTCCCGAGATGCTCGCGCTCGCCCGGCAGGCGGCCGGTTCCGCCGAGTATCACTTCACGGGCTTGCAGATGCCCGTGAGCCTGGTCATGGATGACCCGATCACACAGTCCCTGAACGGCGGTGGGCCGCTCGTGCAGGCGAAGGACGCCGGGCTGATCACGTTCGGCTCCACTCCCCTGCACGGTGGCGAACTCCTCGATGCCATGACACCCGAACTGGTGAACCTCATCCGCCCCGGCCTGTCGCCCGCAGCCGCTGCCCTGCTGGCTGCTGGCTCGTGCCCTGGCCTCGATGTTGTCCTCACTTCCGCGAGCACCCGCGAACACTGGGACGATGCGGCAAAGGCTCTGGCTGCCCCGCTGACAGCCCAGGAACTGAGGAGGGTGACCGATGAACTCGCCGCTGAATAAGGACGTGCAGGCCCTGATGGAGGCCGCCCACGACCGGGCGGCCAAGGCGCTGGGCCTCGCCTGCACGGGTCCGCTGGCGTGGGGGTTCCTCGGCGTCACCCTCGGACGCCAAGCAGGGGACTGGTGGCTACGGGTGAGCCGGACGGCGAAGCGCAACGCGGGCAGGAAGCAGGGGGAGGGTGTCCTCGGGGCCTCCCTGCTCGTGCCCGACGCTGTCCCGCGCCCGCGCCTGTACGAGGTGCACGACTGGATTGACGGGGAGTGGGCTTTCGAGGCGGAAGTCCTTGACTACGTCACGCAACCCATCGTGTCCCCGGACCGAGCCGACATCGACCACGACCCCGGCTTGCCTGACGAGTGGTGGTCGGACCTTCGCCAAGCCCTTGCCTTGCTCGCTGAAGCGGAGGGGGTGAAGGTCACCGTCCGGGGCGGCTGGATCGAACGGGCCTTCCCCCAGTTCCTCGGCGTCCCGGCCCCCGCGAAGGTGGAGCGGGTGACCGGTCACGGTGACCTGCACTGGGGCAACCTCACCGCCGCACCCCTGTGCCTGCTGGACTGGGAGCGATGGGGACGGGTGCCCTTCGGCTACGACGCGGGACTCCTCCACGCCAACAGCCTGCTTGTTCCCGACGTAGCCGCCCGCATCCGCAAGGAGTTCGCGCCGGTCCTCGACACCCCCGCCGGCCGAATTGGGGAACTGGCAGCCCTGGCCGAGATGCTGCAAGCCGTAGCCCGTGGCTGGTACCCCGACCTTGCACCCCACCTCGTGGCCCGTGCAGAGGCGCTCACCGGAGTGCGCCCGCCCGTCCCGGTGCACTCCGAGGTGAGCGCCTGACTGCGCCCCTGTGCGCCTGTCTCAGGCGCTCTCACCGATGTGCCGGTACAAGGTGGCTCGGGAGATTCCCAGAGCCTTGGCGATGGCGGTGACGCTTTCTCCCTTGGCGTGCCTGGCACGGGCTACGGCTAGCCTGTCGTCGTCCACAACGGTGGGGCGTCCCCCGTGGTTGCCCTTGCGGGCCGCAGCATCAAGACCTTCCAACGTCTTCTCCCGGATGCCCTCTCGCTCGACTTCCGCGCTGACAGCGAGTACGGCGAAGACGATGGCTCCCGCCCCGTTCGGGTCGTACACGCCCGTGAGGGGGCCGGAGAGGAGTTCCAGTTGGATGCCGTCCGCTTGGAGGGTGGCGGACAGGGACATCAGCTCTGCCGCGTTGCGGGCAAGCCGCTTCATCTCGACCACGGTCAGGATGACGGCTTGTCCGGGTGCGGCCTGCCTGATCTCCCGCGCCAGGGTGAGAGCTTTCTCCAGCTCCGGCCGCTCCTTCACGCGGGTACTGATCTTCTCGGAGAACACGCGAGTGCACTGCGCCCCGTTAAGAGCGTCCAACTGGGACTGGAGTTCCTGCCCGACCGTGGAGCACCGGGCATAGCCGAGCCGGATCCCTGCGCCTGGCTTCCCTTCGGGTGCCTGTGCCAGGGGATCGCCCTGTGTCCACGGCTTGCCGGGGTTGCGGTCGGCCGGGGTCTTCACAGTGAGTTCCGCCTTCAAGGCGGGCACGAGGGCGAAGCGCCCCGTGTGGTAGCTGGCTGCCACCTTGCCCGCACCAGTACGGCAAGGGCTTCCGGCAGGGGCCTGGCACTTGGGGCAGTCGTGACGCTCGACCTGTTCGGCCGGGGTGATCTTCTTCGGCACGACCAGACCGTCTCATAAACGCGTGGGGAAGCAGCCGAGTGGCGAAGCGCGGCAACGGGCTCGGCGGGACTCCGGTGGAGATCCCGCGTACAGGCAGAGCGAACACCTGGGGTGTACGTACGCCCCTGCACTTCAACAAGGCGACAGGGAAGCGGGAGCGCTACTGGATAGGCCGGGAGTACAAGAACAAGACGGCGGCGGAGAGAGCACTCCGGGTCTGGATCACCGACTACGAGGCAGGCAAAGTCGCCGCCCGCTCGGACATGAAACTCGGTGACTGGCTGGACAAGTGGCTGAGCAACCACAGGAAGGAGGGAACGACCGTGGCCGGATACGAGACGAAGATCCGCCTGCACATCAAGCCGCACATCGGCGGCGTGAAGCTGTGCGAGGTCACCGATGACACCCTTGACGACCTGTACCGGCTGCTGGAAACGACCCCGTGCCCGACCAACAAGGGCAAGCCGCTCGGGGCCAAGTCGGTGCGCCACGTGCACAACATCCTGTCCGGCGCGTTGGGGGCGGCGGTGCCCAAGCTGATACCCGTCAACCCCGCCGCGACGGCTCACCCTCCCACCGCCCGGCAGATCCGGGCGCAGGAGTCGAGGTATCCGACGCTGGACGACGGTCAGACGACCCGGTTCCTGGGGACGGTGTGGGAGCCGTGTGGCAACCGGGCCTGTGACGGGGGCCTGACCCACCACTGTCTGCGGGACGCCCCGCTGTGGACCGTGTACGCCGCTACCGGCGTGCGCCGCAGTGAGGCGCTCGGCATGAAGTGGTCCCTCATCAACTGGGATGCGGGGTCCATCGAACTCGGTTGGGTCGTGGTCGAGGAGGGCAACACCTACCGCCTGCGCAAGCTCACCAAGGACGGCGACGACAACGCCGTCATCTACGTGGACCAGTCCGTGATGAACGTCCTGAAGTGGCAGCGGGAACGCCAGATCGCGGAGCGGGAACGGCTCGGCTCCGCGTGGGCGGACAGTGATCTCGTCTTCGCCCGTGACGGCTTCAAGCTGTACCGGGGTGAGGCGGGCGGACCGCAGGACCCCGAGAAGGTGTCGGCACGGTGGCGCACCCTACGCACCCGGCTCCACCTGCCCGAGGACTTCCGCATCCACGACTGGCGGCACAGCAAGGTCACGAACGATCTGGAGGCCGGGGAGAACCCCGTCGAGGTCTCCGCCAACGTCCGGCACCACTCGCCGGGCTACACCATGGCCCGGTACGGGCACTCACGTAAGGATGGAGCGCGGCGGCTGGCCGCTTCCGGAGCGGGCCGACTCGGCCTGTCATTCCTGGTCTGACCAGGAGATTCGCTCGGCTGTTGGTCACGTGGTTGGTCACGCCGCAGCCTGAGAAACAGAAAAACCCCACGTGAAGTGGGGTCTCTGCTGGTGTCCGAGGGGGGACTTGAACCCCCACGCCCGATAAAGGGCACTAGCACCTCAAGCTAGCGCGTCTGCCATTCCGCCACCCGGACCGGGTGTCTGTCTCGCGGGCCGTGCCCGTTCCGACGTGGAAAACCATAGCAAACAATCGGGGGTGCTCGATCACGCCCCGGTACGCGTGAACGGCGCATGACGAGGGGTGGGTGCCCTTGGGTGTGCGCGGTGGGCGCGGGAGGATGAGGGGGAGCACCACAGCGACAGTGGAAGGAAGCAGTGTGAGCGAGACCAACGTGGCCCGGACCGTATCCGGCGAGGACGAGGTCGTGGACCTCTGCCGTGAGCTGATCCGGATCGACACCAGCAACTACGGAGACCACTCGGGCCCCGGTGAGCGGCTCGCTGCCGAGTACGTCGCGGAGAAGCTCGCCGAGGTCGGGCTCGAACCGAAGATCTTCGAGTCGCACAAGGGCCGTGCCTCCACCGTGGCCCGTATCGAGGGCGAGGACCCGTCCAGGCCCGCGCTGCTCATCCACGGGCACACCGACGTCGTCCCGGCCAACGCGGCCGACTGGACGCACGACCCGTTCTCCGGGGAGATCGCGGACGGCTGTGTGTGGGGCCGGGGCGCGGTCGACATGAAGGACATGGACGCCATGACCCTCGCGGTCGTCCGTGACCGTATGCGCAGCGGCCGTAAGCCCCCGCGCGACATCGTGCTTGCCTTCGTCGCGGACGAGGAGGCGGGCGGCACCTACGGCGCCCGTTACCTGGTGGACAACCACCCCGGGCTGTTCGAGGGCGTCAACGAGGCGATCAGCGAGGTCGGCGGGTTCTCCTTCACCGTCAACGAGAAGCTGCGGCTCTACCTGGTGGAGACGGCCCAGAAGGGCATGCACTGGATGAAGCTGACCGTGGACGGCACCGCCGGGCACGGCTCGATGATCCACAAGGACAACGCCATCACCGAGCTGTCCGAGGCCGTCGGGCGCCTGGGCCGGCACAAGTTCCCGGTGCGGGTGACCAAGACCCTGCGGCACTTCCTCGATGAGCTCTCGGACGCTCTGGGCACCGAGCTCGACCCCGAGAACATGGACGAGACGCTCGCCAAGCTGGGCGGTATCTCCAAGCTCATCGGCGCCTCGCTGCAGAACACCGCGAACCCGACCCAGCTCGGTGCGGGCTACAAGGTCAACGTCATTCCGGGACAGGCGACCGCTCATGTCGACGGCCGGTTCCTGCCGGGGTACGAGGAGGAGTTCCTGGCCGACCTGGACCGGATCCTCGGCCCCAAGGTGAGGCGCGAGGACGTGCACTCGGACAAGGCGCTGGAAACCACCTTCGACGGTGCCCTCGTCGACGCGATGCAGACGGCGCTGGTCGCCGAGGACCCGATCGCGCGGGCCGTGCCGTACATGCTCTCGGCCGGTACCGACGCCAAGTCCTTCGACGACCTGGGCATCCGGGGCTTCGGCTTCGCTCCGCTGAAGCTGCCGCCGGAGCTCGACTTCGCCGGCATGTTCCATGGCGTGGACGAGCGGGTGCCGGTCGACGGTCTGCAGTTCGGCGTGCGCGTGCTCGACCGGTTCATCGACAATTGCTGAAGCCCGAGGCGTAAATCGACCGCCTGTGCGTATGTGACCGGAAAGAGTGAATCGGCTCATTCGCTCGTAGCCCCGCTAAACCCTCCTCGTTACAAGTGATGCGGTCCGCGGCTGGGACCGCATTTCCAACTAGGAGGAATAATGATCAAGAAGGTCGTCGCAGTTGCGGCTGCTACCGGTGGTCTCGTGCTCGCGGGTGCGGGTATGGCCGCCGCCGACGCGGGTGCCCAGGGTGCCGCCATCGGCAGCCCCGGCGTGCTCTCGGGCAACGTCATCCAGGTTCCCGTCCACGTGCCGATCAACCTGTGCGGCAACACGGTCAACGTGATCGGGCTGCTGAACCCCTCCTTCGGCAACACCTGCGTCAACGCGTGACGTTGTGCGTCAACCCGTAAGGGTTTGAGCCAGGCCGGTCCCGGAGTGCGTTCCATGCACTCCGGGACCGGTCGGCATTCGGCCCTCGCGCGGTCGTGTCCGGGGGTATTTCGGAAGGCAGAAGGCAGGAAACGAACCTATGCGACAGGTCACTCGTAAAGGCCTGATCACCATGGCGGCGGCGGGCGGAGTGCTCGCGCTCAGCGGTGGCTACGCGCACGCCGACGCCGGGGCGGCCGGGGGTGCGTCGAATTCTCCGGGGGTGCTGTCCGGGAATTCGGTCCAGATCCCGATCGAGGTACCGATCAACGCGTGCGGGAACTCCGTGGACGTCGTCGGACTGCTCAACCCGACGTTCGGCAACCACTGCGAGAACGGATCGTCGGGGAGCGCGTCGGGTCCCGGCGCTGCCGGCAGCGGCAGCTCCGGCAACCACGCGGCCGCGGGCAGTACCACCGCGCAGGCTCCGGGCGGTGACGCCGGGAAGGCCGGGAACAGCGGGGCCGGGTCCGGGACCGGCAGGCATCGTGCCCCCGGTGCCTCGGCCGAGGGCACGGCGCAGGGGTCGCCCGGGATCCTCTCCGGCAACAACGTCGCGGCGCCGATCGACATCCCGGTGAACGCCTGCGGCAACAGCATCACCATCGGCGGGCTGCTCAACCCCACCTTCGGCAACAGCTGCGCCAACGACCCCGTGGTCAGCCCGCCGCACGAGGTGCCGGAGGTGCCGGTCACGCCCGGTACGCCCGTCA
This sequence comes from Streptomyces sp. NBC_01433, assembly GCF_026340105.1. NCBI lineage: Bacteria > Bacillati > Actinomycetota > Actinomycetes > Kitasatosporales > Streptomycetaceae > Streptomyces > Streptomyces sp. NBC_01433. The sequence continues at coordinate 5,342,133 of NZ_JAPEPM010000001.1, forward strand.
CTCCGCCGGTCAACAGCCCGCCCGAGCCCAACGTTCCAGTGGCCCAGCTCCACCCCGGCGAGCAGCTCGCACAGACCGGTGGAGGCGGGCTCGACCTGCTGATCCCGGCGGGCGCGGGTCTGCTCCTCGCCGGTGCGGGAACCGTTCTGTACCGCCGCTCCCGCAGCGCCGCATAGCGGCTTCGCGCCTGTCGCGAACCACGCTGTGAGAGGAGCGGGCCCCGCGGCTGCGGGGCCCGCTCCGATGTCATCCGGCGGCGCGTTCCGCGGTCACCAGGTGGCCCGGAGCTGGCGGATGATCCGTCTGCGCAACCGCACTCTGCGGCTGCCGTCGAGGCGCAGCGTCAGGCGGTCCAACTCCCAGTGCCCGTACTCGGCGTGGTCGGTCAGCAGTCGGGCCGCGTCCTTGCGGGATACCCCGCGCGGCACGTACACGTCGACAAATTCGTATTCCGGCATCGCATCTATTGTGCGGGCACGGCCCCGGTACGGATAGCGTCTGCACTATGTCTGATGCTGCGCAGCCCACCGCTGCCGAGGTACGTGCCGCCGCCGAAGCGGTCAAAGCCGCGCTCGACCGTCACCTCGATGCGGTCGAACGCCGTACCGGGGACGACGACCCCACCGTCTATGACGCGTTCAACGCACTGGCCGCTGCGGCCGAGGTCTACGACGAACTGCTCTACGACCGCTACGACGAGGTCACGCCCTTCGAGATTCCCGGCGCGGACGACTCCCTGCCGCCCTATGCCGGTCCCGGGGAGCCCAGCGCGCTGAGCGTGCTGATCCGGCGCGACTACACGGTCGTGGAACCCCCGCGGCTGCTCGCCCAGGCACAGCGCCTCGCCGACCTCGAATCGGACGACCGGGGCGTCGGGAGCGGCCCCATGGTCGGCACCAGCGTCCATGCCGCGCTCGGGGTGCTGTTCGGAGAGTACGAACCGGACGAGATCGCTTCCCGGCACACCGAGTTCGGCCTGGAGGAGGGGGACTCCACCCTCTGGGTCGCGGCCGGTGACGTGCCCCCCGAGCCCGGTGAGTGGCTGGGCGCACCGTTCGAGCACGCCGATCCCCAGCTCGTGGTCTGCCGCTTCGACGTCAGCTCCGTCTTCGACGAGGAGGAGCTGGACGAGAACCTGGACGACCTGACGGCGGGCAGATCCTGACCTCCTGGTGAGACCCGGCGATCCGTGGCCCCGGCGTACCGGGGCCACAGTGCTGTCCGGACGGCGGTTACGAGGCGGCGTCGGGGGTCGGCAGGGCCTCCAGCAGGGCGCGCAGACGGGTCGTCCGCTCCTGGGCGGGGATCTGTGCCACCGCGTGCGGGAGCGCCTGGTCCACGCCGTGCACGACGGACAGGTGCCGCTCCCCGCGGCTGAACGCGGTGTACACCCAGGGGCGGCTGAGCCCCTGCGCGGCGTCGCCGGGCAGCACCACGACCACGGCGGGCCAGCGCATCCCGGCCGCCTGGTGGGCGCTGAGGGCCCAGCCGTGCCGTACGGCCGACTCGACCCGGTCCTGGGGTACGACGACGGCGGTGCCCGCACAGTCCAGGCGCAGGCCCTCCGCGTCGGCCGAGAGCACCACCCCGGGCACGGTCCGGCCGGGTGCGGGGACATGGGCGACACGGTCGCCCGGGTCGAAGCCGCCGAACCGGCCGGGGCCCGGGTTGAGACGCTGCTTCAGCGCCGCGTTCAACGCCCGGGTGCCCGCCGAGCCGCCGTGGCCGACAGTGATCACCTGGGTGTCGGCCGAAGGAATACCGAAGGCGCGCGGCACCGAGTCCGCGACCAGCTGCACGGTGCGGTGGACCGCCTCGCCCGCGTCGCGCACGGGGACGATCACCACCTCCTTGCCCGGTGCCTCGACCTGATTCAGCTCGCCGATGCCGATGCCGGAGACCAGCTCGCCGATCGGCCCCGGGTCCGGTGCACGGGACACCACCTGCGGGCACGCACGGGCGGCCAGCACATCCGCGAAGACCCGGCCCGCGCCCGCGGAGCCCAGTACGCCGGGGTCGCCGCTCAGCACCAGACGGGCGCCGTCGGCGAGGAACTCGACCAGGATCGCGGCCGCCTCCACGTCCAGCTGCGGGGCGTCCAGTACGACCAGCAGGTCGAGGGCGAGCGCACCGTCCTCGTCCCGGCCGGGTCCTTCGGCCCCGGACAGCAGCCCGGCGAGGGTGACCGCCGACTCGGGGTCACCGATCGCCTCGGCCAGTCTGCGGCGGCCGTCCGTGCTGTGCGTGGTACCGAGGGCACGCAGCCCCAGGCCCTGCGCCGCCGCGATCAGGGCGGCGGGCTCGGCGCGGGCCGCCTCGCCGCCGCTGTGGGCCACCAGGCCACCCGTGGCGACCGTACGGATCAGTTCGGCCGCCGACGGGGAAGGGGCGGAGGCGGCGGCCTCGGTCCAGTCGGCGCTCTTCTCGCAGGCGTTGACCAGCCGGGCCAGCCCGTCGGCGAGGCTCTCCTCCGCCAGTGCGTACCGATCGAGGCCCAGCAGTACCTGGACCGGCTCCCGCACCTCCTCGGCGCTGTCGTCGCCGTCCACGCCGTTCGCGTCGTCGCTCCGGTCGCTCTCCTCGGCGGACTCGGAGGAATCGGCGGCCCCGGTCGCCTCCGCCGATTCCGCCGGGTCCAGGCCCTCCTGGAAGACCAGCACGACACCCTCGGCGACGGCGTGCTCCACGGCCGCGTCGGGGTCGGTCACCGCACGCTCGGCCAGCGACGCCCGCACGGCCGTGGCGTCCAGCGCCGTGTGGCCCTGGCGGGCGGCCCGCTCCAGCAGCCAGCCGACCAGCGCCGCGGTCCTGCGCTCGTCGTCCGGACCGCAGGCGGCGCCCAGCAGGGCCCGCGCGAAGCCGTCCGCCTGCTCCGGGTGGACCCCGGGGACGGCGAGCAGCTGCCAGGGGTCCTCGCGCAGGACCTCGGCGGCCTGCTCGCCCAGTGTCCCGGTGGCCGGGCGGGCCAGCGCCTCGGGGGCCCCGCCCTCGACGAGCAGCGCCCGCACCTCGGCGGCGGCCTCGGGCGACGCGCCCTGCGCGGCCGGGGACGGCTCGGGCGACCGGGGACGCGCGGAGGGCTGCGCGGTGGCCGGGGTTGCGCGGCGGGGGGCGGGGGCGGCGGCGGATGAGTCGAAGAACGTGGTGCCCGCCTTCTCACCACTCTCCACGGCCCGGACCGCGGCGAGCAGATCGGCGGCGGTGCCGCTGAGCTTCGTGCCGGCCGGGATGGGGCCGTCCTTCTCGGCCTTGCGCTTCTCGATCCGCTCCCGCAGCTCCCGCTGGGCAGCGAGCTCGGCCTCCGCCTCGGAAGGCGCGGTTACGGCCGGTGCCTCGTCCTCGGTGGCCTTGTCGCCGGTCGCCTCGTCGCCGGTGGCCCCGTCGCCGGTCGCGTCCTCGTCGGCCGCGGTCCCGGCCGCCTCGGTGGATCCGGCGTCCTCCGACGCCTCGGGCGCCGATCCGGCTTCGGGGGTCGGCCTCCCGGTGTCGCCGTCCCCGGTGGGCTCCGGCTCGTCACCGGTCGCCTCGTCGGGCGTGCCGGAGGCGTCCGGCGCCGACGGCCCGTCCTCGGCGGGCGCGTCGGCACCCGGCGTGGGCGCGCCGACGGTGCCGGGGGCCGCGTCGGTCTCGCGGTCTTCGGCCGAGGGGCCTGGGGTTTCCCCCCGGGGAAGCGCAGTCACAGCGTGCTCCAGTCCTGGTCGGGATAGCGGTGCACGGGCGCCGACACATCGTCGAGCGCCTGGCAGATCTCGTCAGGAAGACTAAGCGCCTCCACTGACAAAGCCTCCCTGAGCTGCCGCGCGTTGCGCGCGCCGACGATCGGGGCGGCCACGCCCGGCCGGTCGCGGACCCAGGCGAGCGCCACCTGGAGGGCCGTCGTGGCCAGGCCGTCCGCCGCGGTCGCCACCGCGTCGACGATCCGGCTCGCCGGGTCGTCGAGATAGGGCTCCACGAAGGGGGCCAGTTGCTCGGACGCGCCCCGGGAGCCGGACGGGGTGCCCAGGCGGTACTTGCCGGTCAGCACACCGCGGCCCAGCGGTGACGAGGGCAGCAGCCCCATGCCGAGGTCGAGCGCGGCAGGCAGCACCTCCCGCTCGACGCCGCGCTGGAGCAGCGAGTACTCCATCTGCGTGCTCGCCAGCCGGGTGCGTACGCCGGGGGCGGCGAGCTGCCAGGTGGCGGCCTTGGCCAGCTGCCAGCCGCAGAAGTTCGACACCCCCGCGTACCGTACGCGGCCGGACGACACCGCCAGGTCCAGCGCCTGCAGGGTCTCCTCCATCGGGGTCTCCGGATCGAACGCGTGGACCTGCCACAGGTCCACGTAGTCCGTGCCGAGCCGCTCCAGGGACGCGTCGAGCGCGGCCAGCAGATGTCCGCGCGATCCGTTGAAGCGGCGGTACGGGTCGGCGACGTTGCCCGCCTTCGTGGCGATGACCAGATCCTGGCGCGGCACGAGGCTGTCCACGAGCTGCCCGAGCAGATACTCGGCCTCCCCGCCCCCGTACACATCGGCGGTGTCGACCAGGGTGCCGCCCGCGTCCCAGAAGGCCTTCAGCTGGTCGGCGGCGTCGTGTGCGTCGGTGTCCCGGCCCCAGGTGAGGGTGCCGAGCCCGATCCGGGACACGCGTAGGCCGGTACGGCCGAGATGCCTCTGCTCCATGGGCGCTGAGATTACTGGCCATGGCTCCACGGAGGGGGAGCCTGTGGACAACCGATGGGCCGCCGAGCCTGCCGGATCGCGCCGACGCGCGCTAGAGTCCGGACCACAGAGACGTTACTGATCAGTAAGGGGAGCGGATATGCGGCTCGGCATCAATCTCGGTTACTGGGGCGCGGGCATGGACAGCGACAACCTCGCTGTCGCCCAGGAAGCCGACCGGCTCGGATACGACGTGTGCTGGGCGGCCGAGGCCTACGGCTCCGACGCGCCGACCGTGCTGTCCTGGGTCGCCGCGCAGACGGAGTCCATCGACGTCGGCTCCGCGATCATGCAGATCCCGGCCCGCCAGCCCGCCATGACGGCGATGACGGCGGCCACCCTCGACTCGCTCTCCGGGGGCCGCTTCCGCCTCGGTCTCGGCGTGTCCGGCCCGCAGGTCTCCGAGGGCTGGTACGGAGTCAAGTTCGACAAGCCGCTGGCCCGCACCCGTGAGTACGTCGAGATCGTCCGCAAGGCGATGTCCCGCGAGCGCCTCAGCTACGAGGGACAGCACTGGACGCTGCCGCTGCCGGACGGTCCGGGCAAGCCGATCAAGCTCACCGTCCACCCGCAGCGCGAGCACATTCCGCTCTACATCGCGGCCATCGGGCCCAAGAACCTGGAGCAGACCGGCGAGATCGCCGACGGCGCCCTGCTGATCTTCCCGTCCGCCGACCACCTTGAGGACACCGCGGTGAAGTACCTGCGCGCGGGCCGCGAGAAGGCCGGGAAGACCATGGACGGCTTCGACGTGTGTCCCACCGTGCCGCTGGCCGTCGGCGACGACATCAATGGCCTGGCCGACATGTTCCGCCCGTACACCGCGCTGTACGTCGGCGGCATGGGCAGCCGCAAGCAGAACTTCTACAACCAGCTCGCCCAGCGCATGGGGTACGAGAAGGAAGCCGCCGAGATCCAGGACAAGTACCTCTCCGGCGACAAGAACGGCGCCGCCGCCGCCGTACCGCACCGGCTCATCGACCAGACCACGCTGCTCGGCTCCGTGGAGCGGATCTCCGAGCGGATGCAGGCGTACGCCGCCGCCGGAGTCACCACCCTCACCCTCGCCCCGGCGGGCTTCACGCTCGACGAGCGGATCGCCGCGCTGCGCGCCGGTACGGACGCCCTGGAGCGCTCCGGGCTCGCGTAGAGGCTTGTGCCCGGAAGGGCCGGGCAGCACTACGGCCGTGGTGGGGGCTCGGGGGTCATCCCCGCCACGGCCGTCACGCAGCACAACGCGCCGCGCGGCCGACGGTTACGCGGCACCCGCGCGGCGTCACGGCACGCTCCTCCGGTTGCCGACTGTTCCGTAGCGCATTTGACTTTGGCTCTGCGGACACCGGTACGGAGGTGGCAGTGATGCTCTCGGCGAAAAGCCTGTTCGAGGAGATCCTCGACGACGACGAGTCGTTCCGGCTCTTCTGCTCCATCGCCGCCAGCGGGGAGTCCCAGGGCGGCTGGGAGAACGCCCGGATCGCCGCCCTCGTTCCCGCGAGTCAACGCGATCTCGCCCCCAAGATCGTTCGGCACGGGGCCGACGAGGACAAGCACGGCCGGATCTTCAACGCGCTCCTGAAGAAGCGCGGACTGCCGCCCGTCGAGGTCCCCTCGGAGACCGACTACACGATGCTGCTCGAAGGGCACGGCATCGGCCTGGCGCATATCCGGCTCAGCGGCGACGAGCCGCTCTCGGAGCGCGACATCATCACCTACCTGGCGCACAGCCGGGTCACCGAGCAGCGCGCCTCCGAGCAGATGCGGCTCCTGCGCAAGCACTTCGCCGACCATCCCGACCTCGGCCGCGCGGTGAAGATGATCTCCAACGACGAGGACAACCACCTCGCGTACTGCCACGAGGAGCTGCTCCGCTTCGCCCGCGCCGGACACGGCCGCGGGATTCAGCGCATCCTGCGCGAGTGCGCCCTGGCCGAGATCCGCGTCTACCGGGACGTCAGCCTGGCCGTGATGGCGCACATGGGGGCCCTCCTGCACTGGTCCCGTGCCAGGGCGGCCGTCCTGGCGGCGGGCATCCACGCGATGTACGCGTACGAGCGCCTCGTCGGCTGGCGGCGCATGGTGAGCCTGGCCCAGCCGGAGCGGCGTGACGCGCTGGGCGGCCCGGCGGTCCGGGAAGCCGAGTACGCGTGAACCCGGAAGCCGGGTACGCGTGAGCCCCGCCGTCCCGTCCCGTGCCGTCCGGACTCAGAGCCAGCCGCGCCGCTTGAACTGCCGGTACAGGCCGAACACCGCGCAGCCCATCAGCGCGATGACCGCCGGGTAGGTCCACACCCAGTGCAGTTCCGGCATGTGGTCGAAGTTCATGCCATAGATGCCCGCGACCATCGTCGGGACGGCGGCCATGGCGGCCCAGGCCGAAATCTTGCGCATGTCGTCGTTCTGCCGCACCCCCGTCTGCGCCAGATGCGCCGACAGAATGTCCGAGAGCAGCCGGTCCAGACCCTCCACCTGTTCGTTCGCGCGCGTCAGGTGGTCGGCGACATCGCGGAAGAACGGCTGCGAATGCTCGTGGACGAACGGCACTCCGGCGCCCGCGAGCCGGGACATCGGTGCCGCCAGCGGCCCGGTCGCCCGGCGGAACTCCAGCACCTGCCGCTTGAAGGTGTAGATCTGGGCCGCGGTGTTCTTGGAGTTGCCGACCCCGGTCGGCGCGAACACCTGGGTCTCCAGCTCCTCCAGGTCGACCTGGAGCTCCGCGGCGACATCGATGTAGTGGTCCACGACCGCGTCGCTGACCGCGTACAGCACGGCGGTGGGGCCGTGCTTGAGCACCTCGCGATCGGCTTCCAGGCGGCGGCGCACGGCCGCCAGCGGGGCGCCCTCGCCGTGCCGGACCGTCACCACGAACGAGTCGCCTATGAAGACCATCAGCTCGTCGGCGGTGACCGTGTCGCCCTCGGGCTCGTAGACGACCGGCTTGATGACCGCGAACAGGGAATCGTCGTACACCTCCAGTTTGGGCCGCTGGTGCGCGCTCAGCGCGTCCTCCACCGCCAGTGGGTGCAGCCCGAACTCGTCGCGGACCAGATCGAACTCCTTCTCGGTCGGTTCGTGCAGCCCGATCCAGAGGAACGCGTCCCCGGTGGCCCGCGCCTCGTCGAGCGCGTCGGAGAAGTCGGCGGGGCCGTCGGTGCGGCGCCCGTCGCGGTAGATGGCACAGTCCACGATCACGGCGGGCATTCTTCCTTGCCTCGGCCCGCTCCGCACCTTTGCCCGGCCATCTACCCTGGCCGGTATGCCCACGCTGATCCTCGTACGCCACGGACGCTCCACCGCCAACACGGCCGGAGTGCTCGCGGGCCGCACTCCGGGCGTCGCCCTGGACGAACGCGGCGCCGAGCAGGCCGCCGCGCTCCCCGGACGCCTGTCCGCGCTCGCGCTCGCCGCCGCCGTCAGCAGCCCGTTGCAGCGCTGCCGCGAAACGCTCCAGCCCCTGCTCGACGCCCGCCCCGGCCTGCCCCTGCACACCGAGGAGCGGATCAGCGAGTGCGACTACGGGGACTGGTCGGGGCGCAAGCTCGCCGAGCTCTCCGACGACCCCCTGATGACCGTCGTGCAGCAGCACCCGTCCGCCGCCGCGTTCCCCGGCGGCGAGTCCATGCGGGCCATGCAGTCCCGCGCGGTCGACGCCGTACGGGACTGGAACGCCCGTATCGAGTCCGAGCACGGAGACGACGCGACCTATGTGATGTGCTCGCACGGCGACATCATCAAGGCGCTGGTCGCCGACGCGCTCGGCATGCATCTGGACCTCTTCCAGCGCGTCCACGCCGACCCCTGCTCGGTCACCGCCATCCGCTACACCCGGCTGCGCCCCTTCCTTCTCCGGCTCGGCGACACCGGTGACTTCGCCTCGCTGGCGCCGCGCGAACAGGTCGCCGGGGCTGACGCCGCGGGGGCCCCGGCGCAGGACGGATCGGCGGACGCGGCGGTCGGGGGCGGCGCGGGGGCGCCGTGATCGCTTCGCACAGTAGGGTGGACGCGCCGTAGGCGCCCCTCCATCCGCCGTCAATTCTCAAGGGAGACAGGACGTGTCCCGTCAGGTGTTCCTCTACGACCCACCGGACCGATTCGTGGCCGGTACGGTCGGGTTGCCTGGCCGCCGAACGTTTTTCCTTCAGGCGTCCTCAAGTGGCCGGGTCACCAGTGTTTCCCTGGAGAAGACCCAGGTCGCCGCGCTGGCCGAGCGGATCGACGAACTGCTCGACGAGGTCGTGCGGCGGACCGGCGGCAACTCGCCGGTGCCCGCCGTGGCGCCCATGGACGTGGCCGACACCGCACCCCTGGACGCACCCGTCGAGGAGGAGTTCAGGGTCGGCACGATGGCGCTGGCCTGGGACGGTGACGAACAGCGCATGATCGTCGAGGCGCAGGCCCTGGTCGAGCTGGACGCCGACTCCGAGGACGATCTCGCGGAGGCCGAGGAACGGCTCCTGCAGGACGAGGAGAACGGCCCGCCGATGCTGCGCGTCCGGCTGAGCGGCGCACAGGCGCGCGCCTTCGCCAAACGCGCCCTCGACGTCGTGAACGCCGGCCGCCCGCCGTGCCCGCTGTGCAGCCTGCCGCTCGATCCGGAAGGACACGTATGCCCGCGCCAGAACGGATACCGCCGCAGGGTCTGACGGACGCCGCGCTGCTCACCCTGCTCACCAAGGGGCGGCTCACGGTCCTCGGACAGGTGCGCGGCGCGTCCAACGCGGTGCTCCACTGCACGGTCGCGTACGAGGGCGAGGAACGCACCTGCGTCTACAAACCCGTCGCCGGGGAGCAGCCGCTGTGGGACTTCCCCGACGGGACGCTCGCCCGGCGCGAGGTGGCCGCGTACGAGGTCTCCGAGGCGACCGGGTGGGGGCTCGTGCCGCCCACGGTGCTGCGTGACGGGCCCTACGGCGAGGGCATGTGCCAGCTGTGGATCGAGTCCCCCGAGGGCGAGGGCGAGCCGTCGCTGCTCGCGCTCGTCGAGTCCGAGGAGCCCGGGGACGGCTGGAAGGCCGTGGGCTTCGCCGAGGTGGGGGAGGGCCGGACGGCGCTCCTGGTGCACGCGGACGACGCCCGGCTGCGGCGGCTCGCCGTGCTCGACGCGGTGATCAACAACGGCGACCGGAAGGGCGGGCACCTGCTGCCCGCGCCCGGCGGGCGGCTGTACGGCATCGACCACGGGGTCACGTTCAACGCGGACGACAAGCTGCGGACGCTGCTGTGGGGCTGGGCGGGCGAGCCGCTGACGTCCGAGGCGGTGGAGGTGCTCGGCCTGCTGGCCGGGGAGCTGGCGGCGGGGGCGGGGCTCGCCACCCGTCTGGCGGAACTGATCACCGGGGCGGAGCTGGCGGCGCTGCGGGCCAGGGTCGCGGGGCTCCGGGGGGCTGGACGGCATCCCGAGCCGAGCGGCGAGTGGCCGGCGATCCCGTGGCCGCCGGTCTGAGGGCCGGGCGTGCGCCGGCGGTCCCGTACGGCGATTGAGCAGGAAGCAGCCACGGTTGAGCACGAAGCAGCCGCGGTTCGCGGCCGTACGCCGGGGTGCCGTCGGCGGCCCCTGGCGTGGGCGGTCGGCGGCACTGGAAGCCGTGGAACGGGATGCGGGACGAGCCTTTAGCGGAATGTGCCGCGTCCGCGCAAGACCGCCTCTTCGGCCACGTTCCCCGATCCGGTTCGTATCCGGAAGCATCGTCCGGTTACGCTCATGACATGCATGCCTGGCCCGCTTCTGAGGTCCCCGCCCTGCCTGGCAAGGGCCGCGACCTTCGGATCCACGACACCGCGACCGGCGGACGGATCACCCTTGACCCCGGTCCCGTCGCCCGCATCTACGTCTGCGGCATCACGCCGTACGACGCGACCCACATGGGTCATGCGGCGACCTACAACGCGTTCGACCTCGTTCAGCGCGTGTGGCTCGACACCAAGCGGCAGGTTCACTACGTCCAGAATGTGACCGACGTGGATGATCCGCTGCTGGAGCGGGCCGTGCGCGACGGTGAGGACTGGACCGAGCTCGCCGAGCGCGAGACGGCTCTCTTCCGGGAGGACATGACCGCCCTGCGCATGCTCCCGCCGCAGCACTACATCGGTGCGGTGGAGGCGATACCCGGCATCGTTCCGCTCGTCGAACGCCTCCGGGACGCGGGCGCCGCCTACGAACTCGACGGCGATGTGTACTTCTCCGTCGAGGCCGACCCGCACTTCGGCGAAGTCTCGAACCTCGACGCCGAGGCGATGCGCCTGCTCTCCGCCGAACGCGGCGGCGACCCGGAGCGCCCCGGCAAGAAGAACCCCCTCGACCCGATGCTCTGGATGGCCGCCCGTCCGGGCGAGCCGAGCTGGGACGGCGCCTCGCTCGGCAGTGGCCGGCCCGGCTGGCACATCGAGTGCGTGGCCATCGCCCTGGATCATCTGGGGATGGGCTTCGACGTACAGGGCGGCGGCTCCGACCTCGTCTTCCCGCACCACGAGATGGGCGCCTCGCACGCACAGGCGCTGACCGGCGAGCACCCGTTCGCCCAGGCGTACGTCCACGCCGGCATGGTCGGGCTGGACGGCGAGAAGATGTCCAAGTCCCGCGGCAACCTCGTGTTCGTGTCCGCTCTGCGTCGCGACGGCGTGGACCCGGCGGCCATCCGCCTCTCCCTGCTCGCGAACCACTACCGGGCCGACTGGGAGTGGACCGACAAGGTGCTCACCGATGCGGTGGAGCGTGCCGGACGGTGGCGTGCCGCCGTCTCCCGCCCCGACGGGCCGTCCGCCGACGCCCTGGTCGAGGAGGTCCGCGAGGCCCTCGCGGACGACCTGGACGCCCCCGCGGCGCTGGCCGCGGTGGATCGCTGGGCCGCGCTGGCCAGTTCCGGGGCCGGTACGGACGAGAGCGCGCCGGGACTCGTCTCGCGCACCGTCGACGCCCTGCTGGGCGTCGCGCTGTAGTCCCCACGGCCTCCGCTCCGTAACAACCGCTCGCTCCGTAACAACCGCTTGGCCCGTAGCAATTGCTCGATCCGTAGCGACCGCTCGATCCGTGAGCGATGACCGGCCCCGGACTTCCAGGTGAAGTCCGGGGCCGGTCCGCGTCCCTGAGGAGCGAAAGGGCGAGGGGCGCCGGACGGGTCTGTTCGTTCCCGTCCTGCGCCCCTCGTTGCCGTTGTTCCGGCGCCGCTCCCGCAGCCCTCCGGGACTCAGTCCCCGGACGAATCCTCGGATGTCTCGTCCGGGCCGCGGTCCTCGTCGGAGGGCGAGTCGGCGGCCGAGGGCGGCGGGCCACCGGGCGACGAGGAGCCGGTGGCGTTCCCCGGGCCCGTTTCCGGCCGCGGTGGTTTGGGCGGTCTGGTGCGGCCGCTCGACGGGTCCCGCAGATACGAGACATCACCGGTCTCCGTCGCGTGACCGCCGGGTGCCTGTCCCGGACCGCCGTCCCGGCGCCGCAGATAGCGTTCGAATTCGCGGGCGATGGCCTCGCCGGACGCCTCGGGCAGCTCGGCGGTGTCCCGGGCCTCCTCCAGCGTCTGGACGTACTCCGCGACCTCGCTGTCCTCGGCGGCCAGTTGATCCACGCCGAGCTGCCAGGCTCGGGCGTCCTCCGGCAGTTCGCCGAGCGGGATCCGCAGCCCGATCAGGTCTTCCAGGCGGTTCAGCAGGGCCAGCGTCGCCTTGGGGTTGGGCGGCTGCGACACATAGTGGGGCACCGCCGCCCACAGGCTCACCGCGGGCACGCCCGCGTGGGTGCAGGCTTCCTGGAGGATGCCGACGATGCCCGTCGGCCCCTCGTACCTGGTCTCCTCCAGATCCATGGTTCTCGCCAGATCGGGGTCGGAGGTGACCCCGCTGACCGGTACCGGCCGGGTGTGCGGGGTGTCGCCCAGCAGTGCCCCGAGGATGACCACCATCTCGACGCCCAGCTCATGGGCGTATCCCAGGATCTCGTTGCAGAACGAGCGCCAGCGCATCGACGGTTCGATGCCGCGGACCAGGACCAGGTCGCGGGGTTTCTCCCCGCCGACGCGGACGACGGAGAGGCGGGTGGTGGGCCAGGTGATCTTGCGCACCCCACCGTCCAGCCACACCGTGGGCCGGTTGACCTGGAAGTCGTAGTAGTCCTCGGCGTCGAGCGCCGCGAACACCTCGCCCTTCCACTCCCGGTCCAGATGTCCGACCGCTGTGGAGGCGGCGTCACCGGCGTCGTTCCAGCCCTCGAACGCGGCCACCATGACCGGGTCGATCAGCTCGGGTACCCCCTCGAGCTCGATCACCCAGGCCTCCTTCCGAAGTCTTCTTGTGTACGGAACAACCTTACGGCTTCGGCCCCCTCCCGCCGCAGTCTCTTTGCACGGGTGGGTGAACCTTGCCACTGGAGGTGCATCAACGGTCGAAACAGGGCATCAGGCTCCGGATTCATCCGAGCTGTGCTGACCGAATTTCCCCTAAACACTGGACGACCAGCCCTGTACGGCGCTATACATCGGATGACCACGACAGAGGTCCGATGTTATTCCCCTGGGGGCGCACATGAGTCAGACCGTCACGGATTTCGAGGTTCACGACATCCGTTTTCCCACCTCGGAACAGCTGGACGGCTCGGACGCCATGAACCCCGATCCCGACTACTCCGCCGCCTATGTCGTCCTGCGCACGGACATCCCCGGCGGCACCGGCCCGTCCGCCGGCTCCGGTACCCCGGACAGCGGCGGCGCCGGCATCGAGGGACATGGCTTCTGTTTCACCATCGGGCGGGGCAACGAGGTCATGGCCGCCGCCATCGAGGCGCTGCGGCCCTACGTGGTGGGGCGCCCGGCGCCCCGTACGGCGGCCGACCTCGCCGCGCTGTACCGCGAGCTCACCCATGACTCGCAACTGCGCTGGCTGGGACCGGAGAAGGGCGTGATGCACATGGCGGCCGGCGCGGTCGTCAACGCCGCCTGGGACCTCGCGGCCAAAGCCGCCGGCCTGCCGGTCTGGCGGTTCCTCGCCGCGATGACGCCGGAGGAGCTCGTCTCCCTCGTCGACTTCCGCTATCTCACCGACGCGCTCACCCCCGAGGAGGCGCTCGCGATCCTGCGGGCCGCCGAACCGGGCCGCGCCGAGCGCACCGAGCGACTCCTCGCCCAGGGCTATCCCGCGTACACCACCTCGCCCGGCTGGCTGGGCTACTCCGACGAGAAACTCGTCAAGCTCGCCCAGGAAGCGGTCGCGGACGGCTTCGGCCAGATCAAGCTGAAGGTCGGCGGCGACCTGGACGACGACATCCGCAGACTCGCGCTCGCCCGCGAGGCCGTCGGCCCCGGCATCCGGATCGCCGTCGACGCCAATCAGCGCTGGGACGTCGCCGACGCGGTGGCCTGGATGAGCGCGCTCGCGCCCTACGACCCGCACTGGATCGAGGAGCCGACCAGCCCCGACGACATCCTCGGCCACGCCGCCGTGCGCGCCGGACAGTCGGTCAAGGTCGCCACCGGTGAACACGCCGCCAACCGCGTCGTGTTCAAGCAGCTGCTCCAGGCCGGTGCCGTCGACTTCGTCCAGATCGACGCCGCACGCGTCGCGGGCGTCAACGAGAACCTGGCGATCCTGCTGCTCGCCGCCAAGTACCAGGTGCCCGTCTGCCCGCACGCAGGCGGCGTCGGCCTGTGCGAACTGGTCCAGCACCTCTCGATGTTCGACTATGTGGCGGTCTCCGGAACCTGGGAGGACCGCGTGATCGAGTACGTCGACCATCTCCACGAGCACTTCGCCGACCCCACCGTCATCGAGGACGGCCGCTACGTCGCGCCGCGCGCCCCCGGCTTCTCGGCCCGGATGCTTCCCGGATCGATCGCCGATCACCGCTACCCCCAGGGCCCCGTCTGGCAGGCCCGCCGCACGCCTCAGGAGGCCGACCGATGACCGGTACACAGGACTTCGACCAGATGTCCGCCCTGGTGACGGGCGGTGCGTCCGGGATCGGAGCCGCCGTGGCGACGATGCTCCTGGAGCGCGGCGCCCAGGTCGCGATCCTGGACCGGGAGACCGCAGGAGCGCCCGCGGGTGTGCTCGCCCTCAAGGCCGACCTGCGGGACGACGCGGCCGTACGGGACGCCGTGGACCGGGCCGCCGCCGAACTGGGAGCCCTGCACACCCTCGTGTCCAACGCGGGGATCGGGTCCATCGGCACCGTGGAGGACAACGACGACGACGAGTGGGCCCGGGTGCTGGACATCAACGTCCTCGGCATGGTCCGTGCCGCCCGCCACGCGCTGCCCCATCTGCGCCGCGCCGCGGCCGGCCGGCCGGGCTCCGTGTCGATCACCCAGACCTGCTCGATCGCCGCCACCGCCGGGCTGCCGCAACGTGCGCTCTACAGCGCGAGCAAGGGCGCGGTGCTCTCGCTGACCCTCGCCATGGCCGCCGACCATGTCCGTGAAGGGGTCCGCGTCAACTGCGTCAACCCGGGCACCGCGGACACCCCGTGGATCGGCAGGCTGCTCGGCCAGGCCGACGACCCGGGCGCCGAACGCGCCGCGCTCAACGCCCGCCAGCCGCTGGGCCGGCTGGTCTCGGCCGACGAGGTCGCCGCCGCCGTCGTCTATCTCGCGAGCCCGGCGGCAGCCTCCGTCACGGGCACCGCCCTCGCCGTCGACGGGGGGATGCAGGGGCTGCGACTGCGCCCCGCCGACGCCTGAGACCACGTACCAACAGCACCGCCCGTACCAACAGCACCACCAGCACTGCCCGTAGCACCAGCACCGCCCGCACCGCAGAATGAGCCGACCCACCCGCACCATCCGCACCGCCCCACCCGCACCGCCGAATGCTCCGAGCCAGTACTCCACGAAGGACGGGACCCCATGAGAGTGCGTACGACGAGTGCGGCAGCCTGCGCCGTACTGCTGGCCGTCACAGCCCTTGCGGGCTGCAACCGCGACTCCGCCGACAGCGGGGACGGCGGCGGAAAGGTCGGCATCGACCTGCCGCGCAGCGACAGCGATTTCTGGAACTCCTACCAGCAGTACGTGGAGAAGGGCGTCAAGGGCGGGGAGGTCAAGGCGCTTCCGCTGACCAACTCGCAGAACGACATCGGCAAGCTCGTCGCCAACGTCCAGACGTTCACCGACCAGGGCGCCAAGGCCGTCGTGATGGCCCCGCAGGACACCGGTGCGATAGCCGAGACGCTCAACACGCTGAACGAGAAGAAGATCCCGGTCATCAGCGTCGACACCCGCCCCGACAAGGGCAGCATCTACATGGTGGTGCGCGCCGACAACAAGGCGTACGGCGCCAACGCCTGCAAGTACCTCGGTGAACAGCTCAAGGGCAAGGGCAAGGTCGTCGAGTTCCAGGGCGACCTCTCCTCGATCAACGGGCGCGACCGCTCCCAGGCGTTCAAGGAGTGCATGGACAAGGACTTCCCCGACATCGAGGTCTTCGAGCTGGCCACGGAATGGAAGGGCGATGTCGCCTCCGCCAAGCTCCAGTCGACGCTGGCCGCGCACCCCGACATCAACGGCATCTACATGCAGGCGGGCGGGGTGTTCCTCCAGCCCACACTCGCGCTCCTGGAGCAGAAGAAGCTGCTGAAGCCGGCCGGTACGCCGGGCCACATCACGATCATCTCCAACGACGGCATCCCGGAGGAGTTCGACGCCATCAAGGCCGGGAAGATCGACGCGACGATCTCCCAGCCCGCCGACCTGTACGCGAAGTACGCCCTGTACTACGCCAAGGCGGCCCTGGAGGGGAAGACCTTCAAGGAAGGCCCGACCGACCACGACTCGAACATCATCAAGATCCCGGGCGGTTTCGAGGACCAGCTCCCCGCGCCCCTGGTGACCAAGGAGAACGTCGACGACCCGAAGCTGTGGGCCAATCAGCTGGAGAAGAAGAGCTAGCCATGAACCAGGCACCACCACCCGCCGTACAGGCGACAGGCATCGTCAAACGTTTCGGGCCCACGGTGGCACTGGACGGCGTCGAGCTCACGGTGCGGCCCGGCGAGTCCCACGCGCTCGTCGGCCGCAACGGCGCGGGCAAGTCCACCCTCGTCAGCGTCCTCACCGGACTCCACCGGGCGGACGAGGGCACCGTGACCTTCGGCGGGGAGCCGTCGCCCGCCTTCGGGGACACCATGGCCTGGCAGTCCAGGATCGCCTGCGTCTACCAGAAGTCCATGGTCGTCCCGGACCTGACCGTCGCCGAGAACCTCTTCCTCAACCGCTTCGACGACAAGGCCCGCTGGATCAGCTGGGGCAGGCTCCGCAGGCGTGCCGAGGCGCTGCTCGCCGAGTACGGGGTCCAGGTCGACCCCAACGCGCGCGCCCGGGATCTCGCCGTGGAGCAGCGGCAGTTCGTGGAGATCGCCCGCGCGCTGTCCTTCGGCGCCCGGCTGATCGTCCTGGACGAACCGACCGCGCAGCTCGACGCCCGGGGGATCGGGCGGCTCTTCGACAAGCTGCGGGAACTCCAGGGCCAGGGAGTGGCGTTCCTGTTCATCTCCCACCACCTCCAGGAGGTGTACGAGCTGTGCACCGCCGTCACCGTCTACCGTGACGCCCGCCATGTGCTGACCGCCCCGGTCGCCGACATCGGCAAGGCCGATCTGGTCGCGGCGATGACGGGGGAGCAGGGCAGCGGCGCGGGCGCCTGGCACGCCACCGGCGCGGGCGCTGTCGACGAGTCGGCCGCACCCGTGCTGCGTACCGAACAGCTGTCTCTGGCAGGCGAGTTCGAGGCGATCGACCTCCAGGTGCGCCCCGGCGAGGTGCTCGGCCTCGCGGGCTCGGCGGCCAGCGGCAACACCGCGCTCGGCGAGACACTGGCCGGGATGCGCAAGGCGACCGGCGGCACGATCTCCGTGCACGGCGGCGTCGTACGGCCCGGCAGTGTGCCGCACGCCCTGGACGCCGGGATCGGGTACATCCCCGAGGACCGCCACGACCAGGGGCTCGTGCTGGACCGCAGCGTCGCCGAGAACGCCACGCTCACGGTCACCGACCAGCTGGGTCCGTGGGGGACCGTACTGCCCTCCCGTACCCGGCAGTTCGCCCGGTCGATGATCGCCTCGCTGGACATCAAGACCCAGGGGCCCGAGCAGCCGGTCTCCGGGCTCTCCGGCGGCAATCAGCAGAAGGTGGTGGTCGCCCGTGCGCTGGCCCGCGGGCCGAGCGCGCTGGTCGCGGTGCGGCCCACGGCGGGGGTGGACATCAAGTCCAAGGACTCGCTGCTGGGTGTGGTCCGGCGGGTCGCCGACGAGGGGAACGCCGCAGTGATCATCTCGGACGAGCTGGACGACCTACGGGTCTGCGACCGGGTACTCGCCCTGTTCCACGGGCGGGTCGTCGCGACGTTCGCAAGCGGGTGGACCGACGGGGAACTCGTCGCCGCCATGGAAGGTGTGGGGGAAAGGGAATGACCGGGACGATACAGCCGTCCGTCACCGACGACGGCGTCAAGAGCGGGGCGGGGGACGGCGGCCCGCGCGGCCGGCTGGCGCTGATCCGGTGGAGCGACTTCTCGCTGGTGCCGGTGATCCTGGTGCTGATGGTGATCGGGTTCATCGTCTCGCCGGTGTTCCTCACCTCCAACAACCTGATCAGCGTCGTCCAGCAGTCCTCCGAGCTGAGCCTGCTCGTGCTCGGCCAGGCACTGATCCTCATCTGCGGCCGGATGGACCTGTCCCTGGAGTCGACGATCGGCATCGCGCCCGTCGTCGCCATGTGGCTGGTGCTCCCCACGGACGGCGGCCGCTTCGCCGGGCTGGAACTCTTCCCGGCCTGGTCGGCGATCCCGCTCTGCCTGCTCGTCGGCCTGCTCGTGGGCGTGATCAACGGCTTCCTGATCCTCAAGCTCCGGGTCAACGGCTTCATCGCCACGCTCGGCATGCTCACCATGCTGCGCGGCCTCCACATCGGCATCACCGAGGGCAAGTCGATCACCGACGTCCCGGAGTCCTTCCGCTACCTGGGCAAGAGCGAGTGGTTCGGCGCCCCGGCCGCTGTCTGGATCTGCCTGGCCCTGTTCGCGATCGGCGGTGCGGCGCTGGCCTGGCTGCGTCACGGGCGCTCGCTGTACGCCATCGGCGGCAACCCGGAGGCGGCGCGGGCGGCCGGTATCCGGGTGGACCGGATCACCTGGATCGTGCTGGCCATCGGAGGACTGCTGGCGGCCTTCGCGGGCATCCTCTACACCGGCCACTACGGATCGGTCGCGGCCACCCAGGGCAACGGCTGGATCTTCCAGGTGTTCGCCGCCGCGGTGATCGGCGGCATCAGCCTCAAGGGCGGGCGCGGCACGCTGTTCGGCGCCCTGACCGGCGTACTGACGCTTCAGCTGGTGGTCAATGTGATGACCCTCGGCGGTGTGCCGGCCCTGTGGAACCAGTTCCTCAACGGCGCGATCATCATCGTCGCGCTGGTCATCTCCCGCTTCGCGAGCGGCGAGAAGCAGGACTGAGCGGACCGCCTCGCGGGAGCGGGCGGACCATGCCGTACGGGCCGGTGGGTGACACGTCACCCACCGGCCCGTACGTATGTCATGGCGTCCGGAGAGGCTCGACGGGGCGTCCGGGGGCCATGGCCTCCGGAGAGGGCGCGACCGGCCTCACAGTGTGGACCTGAGCCACTGCTCCACGCTCGCCACATGCACCGTCGCCCAGGCCCGTGCGGCCTCCGCGTCCCGGTCCCGCAGCGCGGCGAGGATCGCCCGGTGCTCGTGCAGGGTGCGGCTGACGGCGTCCTCCTGTGTCAGGCCGCGCCAGACCCGCGCCCGCGTGGTCGGCCCGGAGAGCCCGTCCAGCAGGGAGCAGAGCACCGAATTGCCGGAGGACTGCACGATCCCGCGGTGGAAGTCCAGGTCGGCGGCGACCAGCTCCTCCACCGACGGCTGCCCGCCCAGGGCGTCCAACTGGGCTCCGAGCAGGTCGAGTTGGGTCTCGCTGATCCGGCCCGCAGCCATCGCCGTCGCGGCCGGTTCCAGGATCCGGCGCACCGCGAGGAATTCCAGCACCGTGTCGTCGCGGTGGAAGTCCACCACAAAGCTCAGCGCCTCCAGGAGCAGCTGCGGGTCCAGGCTGGTGACGTAGGTGCCGTCGCCCTGCCGCACATCGAGGATCCGGATCAGCGACAGGGCGCGCACCGCCTCCCGCAGGGAGTTGCGCGACAGTCCCAGTTCCGCGGCCAGTTCACTCTCCTTGGGCAGCCGGTCGCCGGGACGTAGCGCACCCGAGACGATCATTCCCTTGATCTTCTCGATCGCCTCGTCGGTGACAGCCATGACGGTCCTCCTGGATTCG
The DNA here is from genome assembly GCF_026340105.1 of Streptomyces sp. NBC_01433. NCBI lineage: Bacteria > Bacillati > Actinomycetota > Actinomycetes > Kitasatosporales > Streptomycetaceae > Streptomyces > Streptomyces sp. NBC_01433. The sequence continues at coordinate 5,362,094 of NZ_JAPEPM010000001.1, forward strand.
GACTGGATTAGACATCCGATGTCTGGCTCCATTATGCGGGTCCGGACACCCGAAAGAGCAGCCCCTGCCCCAGCCGTGGTGCTGGTCACTCCCAGAGGGAGGACGGTGCCTCGCGCCGTACGACGGGGGCGATCTCCTCGGCGAACCTCTCCAGGGTCTCCAGCTGTTCCTGGTGGCTCAGTCCGAAGCCGTCCACGGTGATCGACTGGAGGTCGTGGCGGTACACCGCGTGGTAGCCGAGGATCTTGTCGATGATCTGCTGCGGGCCGCCGATCAGCTGAGGCCCGTTCTCCATCGCGTCCTCGATCGTCCGGAACGGGGTGTTGTACCCGGCCCTGCCCGCCAGATGGGGCTTGAACGTCTGCCGCACCCGTGCCTCGTACAGCTCCTTGTACCGTCCGACGGCCTCCCGCTCACTGTTCGCGATCAGCAGCCCGCCCGAGCCCGCCGCCACATGCGCGTCGGCCGGATCGTGCCCGTACGCCTCGAACCGCTCCCGGTAGTGGTCGATCAGCCGCGCGTACGCCTCGCGCGGCTGGATGGCATTGGCCGTGAACAGCGGATCACCGTGCTTGGCCGCCAGCTCGGGGGAGTTGAGGCTGGTCGCCGAGCCGTGCCAGACGCGGGGCGCCCCGGCGTACGGTCGCGGCACCGTCGTCACGTTCTTCAGCGGCGGACGGAACTCGCCCTCCCAGTCCACGCCCTCCTCCGTCCACAGCCGCCGCAGCAGTTCGTACTTCTCCTGCTGGAGGTCCCACTGACGGTCCTCGTCGAGCCCGAAGAGGTCGAAGTGCCCGGCCTCGGCGCCCTTTCCGACGACCAGTTCGAGCCGCCCCCGGGAGAGCTGGTCGAGCGTCGCGAAGTCCTCGGCGACCCGCACCGGGTCGAGGATGGCGACGACCGTGACCCCGGTCAGCAGCCTGATGACGCTCGTACGGGCGGCGATCGCGCCCAGCACCACGCTCGGGCCGGAGGAGAGGAATGGCCCGGCGTGCCGCTCGCCGATCGCGTACGCGTCGAAACCGAGCCGCTCCGCCGCCACCCCGGTCCCGATCACCTCCTCGAACCGGTCGGCGGCCGAGGGGAGTTCACCGGTCAGCGGGTGCGGGGCGTGGCCGATCAGGGAAAGTACGGAGAATTTCATGACCTCCACTGTCCCCGCGGCATATTGCGCGCGTATGGCGGCCGTATGGCACACACCCGGGCAGGGGTACGGCGCGGCGTCCCGGATACGCCGTTGCGTGCGGTGTCCCGGGTACGCGGACGGGGGCGCCTCCCCGTCCGCGGGAAGCGCCCCCGTGCACCCGCCAGGTGCCGGTCCGGTGATCAGCCCCGGCCGGCCAGCATGTCGTCGACCCTGCCGCGGATCTCGTCGGTCGCGAGCCCCCGGATCGTCAGCGTCGTGCGGCGGCGCAGCACATCGTCCGCCGTCTCGGCCCACTCGTGGTCGCGCGCGTAGGCGACCTGCGCCCAGATCTCCGGCGCGTCCGGGTGGACGCGCTCGGCCAGCGCCGGGTTCTCGTTCGCCAGGCGCGCGATGTCGAAGGACAGCGAACCGTAGTGGGTGGCCAGGTGCCGTGCGGTGTCGGGCGACATCCGGGGACCGGGGGCACCGCCGTCGACCAGGAGCCGGTGCGCGACCGCGGCGGGGTTGGATATCCCGGGCAGCGGAAGCTTCCTCGGCAGCCGCGCCATCGGCTCCATGTCCTCCGCCAGCGGGTGCCCCGGCAGCGCGGCCAGCTTGTTCATCACGGTGCGGCCGATGTGGCGGAACGTCGTCCACTTGCCGCCCGCGACCGACAGCATGCCGCCGCGGCCCTCCGTCACGACCGTCTCGCGCTTCGCCTTGGACGTGTCGCCGGGGCCGCCGGGCAGCACCCGCAGACCCGCGAAGGAGTACGTGATCAGATCGCGGGACAGCTGCTGGTCCCGGATAGAGAACGCCGCCTCGTCCAGGATCTGCGCCGTGTCCGCCTCGGTCACCGCGACATCGCCCGGGTCGCCCTCGTACTCCTCGTCGGTCGTGCCGAGCAGCAGCATGTCCTCCCACGGCAGGGCGAACGTGATGCGGTACTTGTCGATCGGGGTGGCCAGCGCCGCCTTCCAGGGGCGGGTGCGCCTGAGCACCAGGTGCGCGCCCTTGGACAGACGTATGGAAGGCGCCGCGTTCGGGTCCTCCATCTTCCGCAGGTGATCGACCCACGGCCCCGTCGCGTTCAGCACGAGCCGGGCGGTGATCCCGAACTCCGTACCGTCCGTGCGGTCCAACAGATCGGCGCCCGTGACCCGGCCCCTGGTGAACCGGAGGCCGGTCACCGCCGCGTGGTTGAGGACGGCCGCACCCGCCTCGACGGCCGCGCGGACCGTCATCAGCGCCATGCGGGCGTCGTTCATCTGGTCGTCGCCGTAGACCGCGACGGCCTTCAGATTGTCCGTACGCAGCTCGGGGACGTCGCGCCGCGCCTTCGCGGGGCTGATCACATGGCCGACGCCGTCACCGAACGCGGACAGCGCCGAGTACGCGAACACGCCCGCACCGAGCTTGGCCGCGCCGTGCGGTCCGCCCTTGTAGACCGGCAGGTAGAAGGTGAGCGGGTTGGCCAGGTGCGGGGCGACCTCGCGGGAGACCGCGCGCCGTTCGAAGTGGTTCTCCGCGACCAGCTTCACCGCGCCGGTCTGCAGGTAGCGCAGACCGCCGTGGAGCAGCTTGGAGGAGGCGGAGGAGGTCGCGCCGGCGAAGTCACCGGCGTCCACCAGCGCCACCCGCAGTCCGGACTGCGCGGCATGCCAGGCGGTGGAGATGCCCAGGATGCCGCCGCCGATGACCAGGAGGTCGTACGTCGCCTTGGAGAGCTGCTCCCGAGTCTCGGCGCGGCTCGGGAGGGAGCCGGAGGCCGGGTGCGTCCCGAGTGCGGGGACGCTCTGCAGGGTGGTCATGGTGATTACTCCTCGACTGTGCTGTCGTCGAGCCAGCCCATGGTCCGCTGCACGGCCTTGAGCCAGCTCTTGTACTCGCGGTCGCGGGTCTCCGCGTCCATGCGGGGGGTCCACTCCGCGGCCCGGCGCCAGTTGGCGCGCAGGGCATCGGTGTCCGGCCAGAAGCCGACGGCCAGACCGGCGGCGTAGGCGGCGCCGAGGCAGGTGGTCTCGGCGACCATCGGACGCACCACGGGTGCGTCGAGGAAGTCGGCGAGCGTCTGCATCAGCAGGTTGTTGGAGGTCATGCCGCCGTCGACCTTGAGCGCCGCGAGCTCGACGCCGGAGTCCTTGGTCATGGCGTCGCTGATCTCGCGGGTCTGCCAGGCGGTGGCTTCGAGTACGGCACGGGCGATGTGCGCCTTGGTGACGTACCGGGTGAGACCGGCGATGATGCCGCGGGCGTCGGGGCGCCAGTACGGGGCGAACAGGCCGGAGAAGGCGGGCACGAAGTAGGCGCCGCCGTTGTCCTCGACCGAGGAGGCCAGCGTCTCGATCTCGGCCGCGGACTTGATCAGGCCCATCTGGTCGCGCATCCACTGCACCAGCGAACCGGTGACCGCGATGGAGCCCTCCAGCGCGTACACCGGGCGCTGGTCGCCGATCTGGTAGCCCACGGTGGTGAGCAGCCCGTTGTACGAGTTCACCGGGGTGTGGCCGGTGTTCATCAGCATGAAGGTGCCGGTGCCGTACGTGGACTTGGCCTCGCCCTCGGCGAAACACGTCTGGCCGAACAGCGCGGCCTGCTGGTCACCGAGCGCGGAGGCCACCGGGACCCCGTCGAGCACGCCGCCCTTGGCGGAGCCGTACACCTCGGCGGAGGAGCGGATCTCGGGGAGCACGGCGGCGGGGATGCCGATGGACTGGAGGATCTTCTCGTCCCACGCCATCGTGTGCAGGTTCATCAGGAGGGTGCGCGAGGCGTTCGTGACGTCGGTGACGTGGACGCCGCCGTCGGTGCCGCCGGTCAGATTCCAGATGACCCAGGAGTCCATGGTGCCGAAGAGGATGTCGCCGCGCTCGGCGCGCTCGCGGAGTCCCTCGACGTTGTCGAGCAGCCAGCGGACCTTGGGCCCGGCGAAGTACGAGGCGAGCGGCAGACCCGTCTCGCGGCGGAAGCGGTCCTGGCCGACGTTGCGGCCCAGCTCCTTGCAGAGCGCGTCCGTGCGGGTGTCCTGCCAGACGAGGGCGTTGTGGACGGGCTCGCCGGTGTTCTTGTCCCAGAGCAGCGTGGTCTCGCGCTGGTTGGTGATGCCGATCGCCTTGACGTCGGCGGAGGTGATGCCCGCCTTGACGATGGCTGAGGCGACGACCTCCTGGACGTTCTCCCAGATCTCGGTCGCGTCGTGCTCGACCCATCCCGGCTTCGGGAAGATCTGCTCGTGCTCCTTCTGGTCGACGGAGACGATCCGGCCGTCCTTGTCGAAGACGATGCAGCGGCTGGAGGTGGTGCCCTGGTCGATGGCCGCGATGAACGGCCCGGTGCCATGGGTCCCGGTGGTGTGTGCGTCGGTCACGGTGTGCTCCCGGAAAGTCTGTGTGTACGGCTCTGAATGGCTCAGGCGAAGGCGAGCTGGTAGATCCCGCCCGCGAGGGCGCCGCCGATCAGCGGACCCGCCACGGGGATCAGGGCATAGCTCCAGTCCGAGCCGCCCTTGTTGGGCAGTGGAAGCAGAGCGTGCACGATTCGGGGGCCCAGGTCACGGACCGGGTTGATCGCGTATCCGGTCGGGCCGCCGAGCGAGAGGCCGAGACCGACGACGACGAACGCGGTGATCATCGCGCCGAGCACGCCCGGACCCTTCGGATCGTCCGGGCCGAGGCCGGGGATCGTGCTCTGGGTGAGGATGGCGAGCACCAGGACGGTGGTCGCGATGATCTCGGTCGCCATGTTCTGGCCGACGTTGCGGATCTCCGGCGAGGTGAAGAAGACGCCGTGCACAGGGCCGGGGTTCGCCGTCTTCCGCTTCGCGACCTCGGGGTCGTTCAGGTGTGCCTTGAAGTGACCGTAGTACGCGGCCCAGACGAGCACCGCGCCGATCATCGCGCCGAGGAGCTGCCCGGCGAAGTAGACCGGTACGTCGCTCCACTCGGTGGCGCCCTTGATCGCGAGACCGACGGTCACCGCCGGGTTGAGGTGGGCGCCGGACGTGCCGGCGGATATGTACGCGCCGGTGAGCACGGCGAAGCCCCACCCGAAGGTGATGGCGAGCCAGCCGGCGTTGAACGCCTTGGAGCGCTTCAGCGTGACGGCGGCACAGACGCCGCCGCCCAGCAGGATGAGTACGGCGGTACCTATGGTCTCGCCGATGAAGATGTCGGAGCTGGACACCCGCGACTCCTTTGTCGTTCGTCCAGGGGAAGGCGATTCACCGGGTCCCTCCGGTGAATCGCGCCCCAGGTGGGTACCCACGAAGTGTGGTCACTCCACCTGTAGGGCTTGACCGGCCCTTGGCACTGTCACACCCTAACGCGGAAATTCCGTTAGGTGTTCGGCAATGCCGACCGTTGAACGGCAGTGTTTCTCCCGAATGAATGAAGCGTCAAGAGTGTGTGGCGTACGACTCGGTACGGGACCCGATCGTTACGGCTTCGGTCGGTGCGGCGGCGGGTGCGGCGGCCGGTCGGCTCAGAAGCGGCCGGCGCCGAGGTCCCGGGAGACCGCGCGGGCACAGTCCCGTACCGCCGCGATCAGTTCGGGGCGCAGCTCGCCGCCCGGACAGACCCGCTCCACCGCTCCGGTGACGGCCACCGCGCCCACCGGCATCCGCCGCCGGTCGTGGATGGGCGCGGCCACGGCGGCCACCCCTTCCCAGGTCTCCTCCACGTCGGTGCCCCAGCCGCGCGCCCGGATCAGGTCGAGCAGGGACTCGAACTCGTCCGCGGCGGTGACGGTGCGGGTGGTGAAGGACCGCCGCTCCGTCTCCATGACCTCGCTGTGCGCCACCGGGTCGAAGGCCGAGAGCACCTTGCCCAGTGCCGTGGAGTGCAGCGGCTGCATGGCCCCGACCTCCAGGACCTGGCGGCTGTCGTCGGGCCGGAAGACGTGGTGGACGATGAGGACGCCGTGCTGGTGCAGGACGCCCAGGTGGACGCTCTCGCCACTGGAACGGGCCAGGTCGTCGGTCCACACCAGGGCGCGTGCCCGCAGTTCGTGGACGTCCAGATAGCTGTTGCCGAGCCGCAGCAGTTCGGCGCCGAGCTGATAGCGGCCGGACGCCGCGTCCTGCTCGACGAAGCCCTCCAGCTGGAGCGTGCGCAGGATGCCGTGCGCGGTGCCCTTGGCCAGCCCCAGGGAGGAGGCGATGTCGGAGAGGCCGAGCCGGCGCTCACCGCCCGCCAGCAGACGCAGCATCGCGGCCGCCCGCTCCAGCGACTGGATGTTCTTGGCCATCGCGCCGTACTCCTCCACCTCGGTTCGACAATGCTGAACACTATCGGTCGATGCCGACCTCTGCTCGACCCCTGGGAAACTCTGTCCCACCACTCGCAACGTGCTGTCCTCCGCGCACAGCATGCAGTCCGCACCGTGAACGTACTGACGGGGCGGGGCGGCGTCCGGCTACGCTGGCGGGGTGCGCCCTCCGACAGAGGGTCGCAAAGCCGACAGCCGTCGCATCCCTGGGAGATCATCCATGGCCTCGTTGCCGACATCCGCCGCCGAAAGCCGGACCCGAGTCGACGCCCTCCGAGAGGCGCTCGCCACCCGTGTGGTGGTGGCGGACGGTGCCATGGGCACCATGCTCCAGGCACAGGACCCCACCCTTGAGGACTTCGAGAACCTCGAAGGGTGCAACGAGATCCTCAACGTCACCCGCCCCGACATCGTCCGCTCGGTGCACGAGGAGTACTTCGCGGTCGGTGTGGACTGCGTCGAGACGAACACCTTCGGCGCGAACCTCGCGGCCCTCGGCGAGTACGACATCCCCGAGCGCGTCCACGAGCTCTCCGAGTCCGGCGCCCGGATCGCCCGTGAGGTCGCCGACGAGTTCACCGCGTCGACCGGACAGCAGCGCTGGGTGCTGGGCTCCATGGGACCGGGCACCAAGCTGCCGACCCTGGGCCACGCTCCGTACGGCAAGCTCCGCGACGCCTACCAGCAGAACGCCGAAGGCATGATCGCCGGTGGCGCCGACGCCCTCCTGGTGGAGACCACCCAGGACCTGCTGCAGACCAAGGCGTCGATCATCGGTGCCCGGCGGGCCCTGGAAGCCACCGGCACCAACCTGCCGCTGATCTGCTCCGTCACCGTCGAGACGACCGGCACCATGCTGCTCGGCTCCGAGATCGGCGCCGCGCTCACCGCGCTGGAGCCGCTCGGCATCGACATGATCGGCCTGAACTGCGCCACCGGCCCCGCCGAGATGAGCGAGCACCTGCGCTACCTCGCCCGGCACTCCCGGATCCCGATCTCCTGCATGCCGAACGCGGGTCTGCCGGTGCTCGGCAAGGACGGCGCGCACTACCCGCTGGGCCCGTCCGAGCTCGCGGACGCCCAGGAGACATTCGTACGCGAGTACGGCATCTCCCTGGTCGGCGGCTGCTGCGGTACGACGCCGGAACACCTGCGCCAGGTCGTCGAGCGGGTCCGCGGGGCGGCCCCCACAGTCCGCGAACCGCGTCCCGAGCCCGGTGCAGCCTCGCTCTACCAGACCGTCCCGTTCCGCCAGGACACCTCGTACCTCGCGATCGGTGAGCGTACGAACGCCAACGGCTCGAAGAAGTTCCGCGACGCGATGCTGGAAGCCCGCTGGGACGACTGCGTCGAGATGGCCCGCGACCAGATCCGCGAGGGCGCGCACATGCTCGACCTCTGCGTCGACTACGTGGGCCGCGACGGCGTCGCCGACATGGAGGAGCTGGCGGGCCGCTTCGCGACCGCCTCGACCCTCCCGATCGTGCTGGACTCCACCGAGCTGCCCGTGCTGCGCGCCGGCCTGGAGAAGCTCGGCGGCCGTGCCGTACTGAACTCCGTCAACTACGAGGACGGCGACGGCCCCGAGTCCCGCTTCGCGCTGGTCAGCGCCCTGGCCTCGGAGCACGGTGCCGCACTGATCGCCCTGACCATCGACGAGGAGGGCCAGGCCCGTACCGTCGAGCACAAGGTCGCCATCGCCGAGCGGCTCATCGAGGACCTCACCACCAACTGGGGCATCCACGAGTCGGACATCCTCATCGACACCCTCACCTTCACCATCTGCACCGGTCAGGAGGAGTCCCGCGGCGACGGGATCGCCACCATCGGGGCCATCCGCGAACTGAAGAAGCGCCACCCCGACGTCCAGACCACGCTGGGCCTGTCCAACATCTCCTTCGGCCTCAACCCGGCCGCCCGCGTCGTACTGAACTCCGTCTTCCTCGACGAGTGCGTCAAGGCGGGTCTCGACTCCGCGATCGTGCACGCCTCCAAGATCCTTCCGATCGCGCGGCTGGAGGAGGAGCAGGTCAAGGTCGCCCTCGACCTGATCTACGACCGCCGCGCCGAGGGCTACGACCCCCTGCAGAAGCTCATGGAGCTCTTCGAGGGCGTCAACATGAAGTCCATGAAGGCGGGCAAGGCCGAGGAGCTCCTCGCCCTGCCGCTGGACGAGCGCCTTCAGCGGCGCATCATCGACGGCGAGAAGAACGGCCTGCAGGCCGACCTCGACGAGGCCCTCCAGGACACGCCCGCCCTGGAGATCGTCAACAACATCCTGCTCGAAGGCATGAAGGTCGTCGGTGAGCTCTTCGGCTCGGGCCAGATGCAGCTGCCGTTCGTGCTCCAGTCCGCCGAGGTCATGAAGACCGCGGTGGCCCACCTGGAGCCCCACATGGAGAAGACGGACGCGGACGGCAAGGGCACCATCGTGCTGGCCACCGTCCGGGGCGACGTCCACGACATCGGCAAGAACCTCGTCGACATCATCCTGTCCAACAACGGCTACAACGTCGTCAACCTGGGCATCAAGCAGCCCGTCTCCGCGATCCTGGAAGCCGCCGAGGAGCACCGCGCCGACGTCATCGGCATGTCCGGTCTCCTGGTGAAGTCCACCGTGATCATGAAGGAGAACCTCCAGGAGCTGAACCAGCGCAAGCTGGCCGCCGACTACCCGGTGATCCTCGGCGGTGCCGCCCTCACCCGGGCCTATGTCGAGCAGGACCTCCACGAGATCTACGAGGGCGAGGTGCGCTACGCCCGCGACGCCTTCGAGGGCCTGCGGCTGATGGACGCCCTCGTCGCCGTCAAGCGCGGAGTCCCCGGCGCCACGCTGCCCGAGCTGAAGCAGCGCCGGGTGCCCAAGCGGGAGGCGGCCGTGCTGGAGGTGTCGGAGCCGGAGGAGGGCGTCCGCTCCGACGTCGCGACGGACAACCCCATCCCCGAGCCGCCGTTCCGGGGCACCCGGGTCGTCAAGGGCATCCAGCTCAAGGAGTACGCCTCCTGGCTGGACGAGGGCGCGCTCTTCAAGGGGCAGTGGGGCCTCAAGCAGGCCCGTACCGGCGACGGACCGACGTACGAGGAGCTGGTGGAGACCGAGGGCCGCCCGCACCTGCGCGGCTGGCTCGACAAGCTCCACACCGAGAACATGCTGGAGGCGGCCGTCGTCTACGGCTACTTCCCCTGCGTCTCCAAGGGCGACGACCTGATCCTGCTCCACGAGGACGGCTCGGAGCGCACCCGGTTCACCTTCCCGCGCCAGCGTCGCGGCCGGCGCCTGTGTCTCGCCGACTTCTTCCGCCCCGAGGATTCCGGCGAGGTGGATGTCATCGGCCTCCAGGTCGTCACCGTCGGCTCGAAGATCGGCGAGGCCACCGCCGAGCTGTTCGAGGCCAACTCCTACCGTGACTATCTGGAGCTGCACGGCCTGTCCGTACAGCTCGCCGAGGCCCTGGCGGAGTACTGGCACGCCCGGGTCCGCGGCGAGCTGGGCTTCGCCGGCGAGGACCCCGCCGACGTCGAGGACATGTTCGCGCTGAAGTACCGCGGCGCGCGCTTCTCCCTCGGTTACGGCGCCTGCCCCGATCTGGAGGACCGGGCGAAGATCGCCGACCTCCTGGAGCCGGAGCGGATCGGGGTCAAGCTCTCCGAGGAGTTCCAGCTGCACCCCGAGCAGTCCACCGACGCGATCGTCATCCACCACCCCGAGGCGAAGTACTTCAACGCCCGGTGAGGCACTGTTCCCCGCGCGGTAGGACGCCGTTCCCCGCGCGGTAGCCGGACGAGTCGTACACTGGTCGGTCCAGTGCAGGCCGGTCGCCCTCCCCACCGGGACGGCGGCCGGCCTTCTCGTCCCTACGGAAGGTGTGCCGGATGACCAGTACGGTTCCCGCGTCCCTCACCCGCACGGCCGAAGGCGGCGCCCTGCAGGCTGTCCTTCTCGACATGGACGGAACCCTCGTCGACACCGAGGGCTTCTGGTGGGACGTCGAGGTGGAGGTCTTCGCCGATCTGGGCCACCGGCTGGATGAGGCGTGGCGGGACGTGGTCGTCGGCGGGCCGATGACCCGCAGCGCGGGCTACCTCATCGACTCCACCGGCGCCGACATCACGCTCGACGAACTCACCGGGCTGCTCAACGACCGCTTCGAGAAGCGCATCGGACGCGGTGTGCCGCTGATGCCGGGTGCCGGACGCCTGCTGGCCGAGCTCGCCGCGTACGACATGCCGACCGCCCTGGTCTCCGCCTCGCACCGGCGGATCATCGACCGGGTGCTGGACTCGGTCGGCCACCACCACTTCGCCCTCACGGTCGCCGGTGACGAGGTCACCCGGACGAAGCCGCACCCGGAGCCCTATCTCACCGCGGCGGCAGGCTTCGGGGCCGACCCGTGGCGCTGCGCGGTCATCGAGGACACCGCCACGGGGGTCGCCGCGGCGGAGGCCGCGGGGTGCCGGGTGGTCGCCGTACCGTCCGTGGCGCCGATCGCTCCGGCGTCCGGCCGGGTGATCGTGAGGTCCCTCGAAGAAGTGGATCTCGCATTCCTTCAGGGACTGGTCACGGGAATGCCCTGAGAGCGCCAGCGGCGCGAGCGCCCCGTCCACGGCACGGACCGGTTCACCGACCTCCCGGAACCCGGCTTCCCGGACCCCGACAACCGCACCGCACCGTTCCTGGACGGGAACAACTTCTCAACTCGCCCTACGGTCGGCACGAATCCGGTCCCGGACCACAGGGTCCGGGACCGGATCTCCGTACGCGCACGGCGCGTTGCTCACAACCGCCGCCCGGCAGGGACCGCCCGCGCCGGTCCCGCGCCGGTCCCGCGCCGGGCCCGTGCCGTCACTGGGCGCCGGGGCGCACCAGGCCGCTCTCGTAGGCGTAGACGGCGGCCTGTACCCGGTCGCGCAGGCTCAGCTTCGTCAGCACATGCCCCACGTGCGTCTTGACCGTCGTCTCGCTGACGAACAGGTCCGCGGCGATCTCCGCGTTGGACAGCCCGCGCGCCACCAGCTTCAGCACTTCCACCTCGCGCTCCGTCAGCGTGTGCAGTGCGTCCGGAACCGGGTCCTCGCCCGAGGGCAGGTGATCCGCGTACTTGTCCAGCAGCCGCCGCGTGATGCTCGGCGCCAGCATCGCCTCACCCGCCGCCACCACCCGGATGGCCTGAACCAGCTCATTGGCCGGAGCGTCCTTCAGCAGGAAGCCGCTCGCACCCGCGCGCAGCGCCTCCACCACGTACTCGTCGAGGTCGAACGTCGTCAGGACCAGCACCTTCGCCGGACCGTCCCGCCCCGGACCGGTGATCTGACGGGTGGCCTCCACACCGTCCATCCGGGGCATACGGATGTCCATCAGCACCACATCGGGCTGCAGCGCCCGCACCTGATCGATGGCCTGCAGACCGTCCCCGGCCTCGCCGACCACCGCGAGGTCGCCCTCGGCCTCCAGGATCATCCGGAAGCCGGTGCGCAGCAGTGGCTGGTCATCGACCAGCAGGACCCGGATCGCCACGAAAACTCCTTAAGGGCCCTCAAGGGCCACTGGTTGGCCGGCCTCGGCCCGGACCGGTCCCATTCTGCCCTGGACATCCTCGCCGGACTCCGCCGGGCGTACCGACAACGGGTATACCGGGGGAGTCCCGCCGAATTCCGGACAGACCGCGCGGTGGTCGCACCAGCCGCACAGCTTCGTCGGACGCGGCCGCCACTCGCCCGTCTCCGTCGCCAGCGAGATCGCCTCCCACAGCGCCAGCAGCTTGCGCTCCACCCGCTCCAGGTCGGCCACCACCGGGTCGTACGTCAGTACGTCACCGCTGCCCAGGTAGACCAGCTGGAGCCGCCTCGGCACGACGCCCTTCAGCCGCCAGATCACCAGGGCATAGAACTTCATCTGGAACAGCGCGCCCTCCGCGTACTCCGGACGCGGTGCCTTGCCCGTCTTGTAGTCGACGATCCGGACCTCACCGGTCGGCGCCACGTCGATCCGGTCGATCACCCCGCGCAGCTTCAGTCCGGACTCCAGCTCCGTCTCGACGAACAGCTCCCGCTCGGCGGGCTCCAGCCGCGTCGGGTCCTCCAGCGAGAACCAGCGCTCCACCAGCTGCCCGGCCTCACCCAGCCAGCGCGTCAGCCGCTCGCCCTCCGTGTCCTCGGCGAACAGCTCGGTCAGCTCCGGCTTCGACTCCAGCAGCCGGTCCCACTGGCCGGGAATCAGTGCCCGCGCCCGCGGGGCCGTGCGGTCCGCCGCCGGTGCGTCGAAGAGCCGCTCCAGCACCGCATGCACCAGCGTGCCCCGGGTAGCCGCCTCACTGGGCTTCTCCGGCAGCTTGTCGATGACCCGGAAACGGTACAGCAACGGGCACTGCATGAAATCGCTCGCCCGCGACGGCGACAGGGACGAGGGCGGCTGGGGCGGCCGCGGTACGGAGGTCATGGCTCAGACCCTACGACCCGCCACTGACAGCGAGCGGCATACCATCGACCACAGAGCCTCGCACACTGCATGATCGTGGCAAACGCCACCGACCGAAGGGACCCCGTGGACGAGAGCGGCGACAGCGGGCGGCCGCAGCCCGGCGCAGGGGGAACGGGCCCCGGCGCCGCACCCGAGAACGGCAAACCGAAACGCCCCGCGGAACCGGGCGGCGGCCTGCTCATGGGCCGCCCCTTCGGAGTGCCCGTATACGTCGCCCCCAGCTGGTTCGTCGTGGCCGCCCTCATCACCTGGGTCTTCGGCGGTCAGCTCGACCGGGTCCTGCCCGAGCTCGGTGGCCTCCGGTACCTGGTCGCGCTTTTCTTCGCGATCGCCTTCTACGCATCCGTACTCGTCCACGAACTGGCCCACACGGTCGCCGCGCTGCACTACAAGCTCCCGGTCCGCCGTATCCAGCTGCAGTTCTTCGGCGGCGTGTCGGAGATCGAGAAGGAATCCGAGACCCCCGGCCGCGAATTCGTCCTCGCCTTCGTCGGCCCGCTGCTCTCCCTCGTCCTCGGCGGCGTGTTCTACCTCGCCATGCAGTTCGTCGAGCCCGGCACCGTCCCCGGCGTCCTGCTCGCCGGACTGATGATCTCCAACCTCATCGTGGCCGCCTTCAACCTGCTCCCCGGCCTCCCGCTCGACGGCGGCCGGATGCTGCGCGCCGTCGTCTGGAAGATCACCGGCAAGCCCATGAGCGGCACCATCGCCGCCGCCTGGGTCGGCCGCGGCCTCGCCGTCACCGTCCTGGTCGGCCTGCCGCTCCTCACCCACACCGGAGCCCTCGGCAACGCCACCGACGAGATCAGCGGCATGGAGACCGTCACCGACGCCCTGCTCGCCGCGATCCTCGCCGGAATCATCTGGACCGGCGCCGGAAACAGCCTGCGCATGGCCCGCCTGCGCGAACACCTCCCCGACCTGCGCGCCCGCACCCTCACCCGGCGCGCCGTCCCCGTCGAATCGGCCACCCCGCTCTCCGAGGCGCTCCGCCGGGCCAACGAAGCGGGAGCCCGCGCCCTCGTGGTCGTCGACGGACAGGGCAACCCCAAGGGCGTCGTCCGGGAAGCGGCCATCGTCGGTGTCCCCGAGCACCGCCGCCCCTGGGTCGCCGTCAGCGGTCTCGCCCAGGACCTCACCGACGGCATGCGGGTCCCCGCCGAACTCGCCGGCGAAGCCCTGCTGGACCGGCTCAAGGCGACCCCGGCCACCGAATACCTCGTGGTCGAGGAGACCGGCGAGATCTACGGAGTTCTCTCCACCGTCGACGTCGAACGCGCATTCGTCGCCGCCATGGCCCGCCCCGGCGCCTGACCCGGCGGCGGGGCCCGGTCACCGCCGCCGCCGGCGCGGTCGGCGCCCCGGGAAACACCGGTACGCTGGTCACATGTCTGAACCGACCGGTGCCGCCCGCCGACGTGGGCCCTTCAAGGTCGGGGACCAGGTACAGCTCACCGACCCCAAGGGACGCCACTACACCTTCACGCTCGAAGCCGGAAAGAATTTCCACACCCACAAGGGTTCTTTCCCGCACGACGAGCTGATCGGTGCTCCCGAGGGCAGTGTTGTCCGAACCACGGGAAACGTCGCCTATCTCGCGCTGCGCCCCCTGCTCCCCGACTTCGTCCTGTCCATGCCCCGCGGCGCCGCCGTGGTCTATCCCAAGGACGCTGGCCAGATCCTGGCCTTCGCCGACATCTTCCCCGGCGCCCGTGTCGTGGAGGCGGGCGTCGGCTCGGGCGCGCTGAGCACCTTCCTGCTCCGGGCCATCGGCGAGCAGGGCATGCTGCACTCCTACGAGCGCCGCGAAGACTTCGCCGAGATCGCCCAGCAGAACGTCGAGCGCTACTTCGGCTCGCCGCACCCCGCCTGGCAGCTCACCATCGGCGACCTCCAGGACAACCTCTCCGACACCGACGTCGACCGCGTCGTCCTGGACATGCTGGCCCCCTGGGAGTGCCTGGAAGCCGTGTCCAAGGCCCTCGTGCCCGGCGGCATCCTCTGCGCGTACGTCGCGACCACCACCCAGCTCTCGCGGACCGTCGAGTCCATCCGTGAGATCGGCTGCTTCGCCGAGCCGCAGCCCTGGGAGTCGATGATCCGCAACTGGCACGTCGAGGGTCTGGCTGTCCGCCCCGACCACCGGATGATCGGTCACACCGGCTTCCTCGTCACCGCCCGCCGGCTCGCGGACGGCGTCGAGGCGCCGCTGCGCCGCCGCCGCCCGTCCAAGGGCGCCTACGGCGACGACTACGACGGACCCGGCAGCCAGAGCGGTTCCGCCACCCGCGGCTGACCCGTACAACGCACCGGCGCCGCCGCGCAGTTGCCCGGACCGACCCGGGAACTGCGCGGCGGCGCCTTTTCGTTGCGGTGGGGGACGGACGTACACCCGCGGGAACCGGCACGCACCCCGCCGTTCCCCCGCCGTGTGAGGTGTGGCACGATGCTGGCCACCCCCCGCCCGCCGACGCCCGTCCGGCACCGCCTTCCCCCCCCCCGGCTCCCCAGGAACCACAGGAGACATACCGCGTGCAGACCTCCGCGCTCCCGGACCTCGCGCACACCGACACCAAGCCGGTGCACTGGCTCGCCACGGCCGCGGCCATGGCCGCCGTCGTCGCCGGGGCGGGACTGCTCCAGCCCGACTCGGCCACCGCCACCGCCACGGCGTCGGAGCACCGTAGTACCGCCCAGCACGGCACCGCGCCCGTGCCGGCCCCGGACCCGGCGACCGCGTCCTTCCCGCTCGACTGCGGCAGTGCCGGACACACGGTGGCCAAGCGGGCCCCCGGAGACCTCGACGGCGACGGCAGGCCGGAAACGGTGGCGGTCGTCCACTGCGCCGCCGGTTCCGGCACTCCGCCCAGCGGCGTCTACGTCCTCACACAGGGGAGCGGGGCCGCGCCCAGGGTCGTGGCGACCCTGGTGGACCCCGCTCAGAAGATGACGGTCGGCGACTTCGCCGTACGTGACGGCGTCGTCTCGGCGACCCTGCTCGGCTACTCCTCGATCGATGTCCCGCGCTGCTGCCCCGACCAGCGGGAGAACGTCACCTGGCACTGGAAGGGCAACGCCTTCGTCCGCTCCACCGGCGACCTCGCACGGAGTGCCTGAACGATTACTGCGCGTCCGGCCCGTAGACCTCGACGCTGTCCGAAACACGACGGACATGAATGCAGTCGCCTGGGCACTCCTTGGCCGAGTCCACGATGTCCTGGAGGAGCGGCAGTGGCACCGGCGTTGTGGCGCCCTTGTCCTGCAACAGCTCGTCGTCCCCGCTCTTCACGTACGCCAGACCGTCGATGTCCAGCTCGAAGACCTCAGGTGCGTATTGCACGCAGATGCCGTCGCCCGTGCAGAGGTCCTGGTCGATCCAGACCTCCAGGTCCTGCGTGTCACTGTCGCCCGACGCGTCCTGCTGCACGGTCATGTGTCCTGCCGTTCCCTGCGTATCTGAACCAATTGGAGCGAGCCCTGACGGGTGTTGAACGCTTCGACGATACAACCGGCCGCTTTCCGATGCTCAAGGGTGGGTATTCCCTTGTCGTGAGGGAGAGCGCAAGGGTGAAGATCGGACACGTCCCGGAGTCTTTGTGATCTAGGGGTTTCAATCATCACCCACCCAGGTAGGGTCAGGAAGCGTCCAGCTCCCCATGGAGGAGGTGAGGACCGTGGCAGCCCACGACGACGACATCAACCGCGGCAACCGGCCCGCGCGGGGGTCAGAAGACCCAGCCGGCCAGGTCGCCTATCTTGAGCAGGAAATCGCCGTCCTGCGACGTAAGCTCGCCGACTCTCCGCGTCATACGAGGATTCTCGAAGAGCGGATCGTCGAGTTGCAGACGAACCTCGCAGGCGTGTCCGCACAGAACGAGCGGCTCGCCAATACGCTCCGCGAGGCCCGCGACCAGATCGTGGCCCTCAAGGAGGAGGTCGACCGGCTCGCACAGCCGCCGGCCGGCTTCGGGGTCTTCCTGCAAGCGAACGAGGACGGTACGAGCGACATCTTCACCGGGGGCCGCAAGCTCCGGGTGAACGTGAGTCCCAGCGTCGAGCTCGAAGACCTCCGGCGAGGCCAGGAGGTCATGCTCAACGAAGCGCTCAATGTGGTCGAGGCCATGGCGTACGAGCGTGCGGGCGACATCGTCACCCTCAAGGAGATCCTTGAGGACGGCGAACGGGCCCTGGTGGTCGGGCACACCGACGAGGAGCGGGTGGTGCGGCTCGCCGAGCCCTTGCTGGACATCACCATCCGCCCCGGCGACGCCCTTCTTCTGGAGCCGAGGTCCGGCTACGTCTACGAGGTGGTCCCCAAGAGCGAGGTCGAGGAGCTCGTCCTCGAAGAGGTCCCGGACATCGACTACGACAAGATCGGCGGTCTGGGCGACCAGATCGAGCTGATCCGCGACGCGGTCGAGCTTCCGTACCTCCACCCCGACCTCTTCCGGGAGCACGAACTGCGGCCACCGAAGGGCATCCTGCTCTACGGTCCGCCCGGCTGCGGCAAGACCCTTATCGCCAAGGCCGTGGCCAACTCGCTCGCCAAGAAGGTCGCCGAGGTCACCGGACAGCCCACGGGGAAGAGCTACTTCCTCAATATCAAGGGCCCCGAGCTCCTCAACAAGTACGTCGGTGAGACCGAGCGGCATATCCGCCTCGTCTTCCAGCGTGCCCGGGAGAAGGCGAGCGAGGGCACCCCCGTCATCGTCTTCTTCGACGAGATGGAATCCCTCTTCCGCACCCGCGGCAGCGGCGTCAGCTCGGACGTGGAGAACACCATCGTCCCCCAGCTGCTCGCCGAGATCGACGGGGTGGAGGGCCTGGAGAACGTCATCGTCATCGGCGCCTCCAACCGCGAGGACATGATCGACCCCGCCATCCTGCGACCCGGCCGCCTCGATGTGAAGATCAAGATCGAGCGTCCGGACGCCGAGGCAGCGAAGGACATCTTCGCGAAGTACCTGACCCCGTCCCTCCCGCTGCACGCCGACGATCTGGCCGAGCACACCGGCTCCAAGCCGGCCGCCGCCCACGCCATGATCCAGTCCGTCGTGGAGCGGATGTACACGGAGTCCGAGGAGAACCGCTTCCTCGAGGTCACGTACGCCAATGGCGACAAGGAAGTCCTGTATTTCAAGGACTTCAACTCCGGCGCGATGATTCAGAACATCGTCGACCGGGCAAAGAAAATGGCCATCAAGGCATTCCTCGAACAAGGCCAGAAGGGCCTTCGCGTCTCCCATCTCCTCCAGGCATGTGTGGATGAGTTCAAGGAGAACGAGGACCTTCCGAACACCACCAACCCGGACGACTGGGCCAGGATCTCCGGTAAGAAGGGTGAGCGGATCGTCTTCATCCGCACACTCGTCACCGGAAAGCAGGGCGCGGACACCGGCCGGTCCATCGACACGGTGGCGAATACCGGGCAGTACCTGTAGTGAGCGGTCCGGCTGCGGATGCCCGGTTCGGGCGTCCGCAGCCGGTTGCTTTCCGATCGTCACGACCCGGCCGGAACAATGACGTAATTGATCTCCCCACCGGCGCAGAGGCGCTCTAGGCTCTGCGGTACCGCCGAGTCGCGCAGTGCGGTGACGGGCACCGCATACGCACCGGACAAGCAGCGGTACTTGAGCGTCGCCCCCGCAGGGGAGCGGCGCCGGGCAAGGAGGGCCGCATGACCGTACGGCGAGTAATGGGCATCGAGACGGAGTACGGAATCTCCGTCCCCGGCCACCCCAACGCCAATGCCATGCTCACCTCGTCCCAGATCGTCAACGCCTACGCGGCGGCGATGCACCGGGCGCGCCGCGCCCGCTGGGACTTCGAGGAGGAGAATCCGCTGCGCGACGCGCGAGGCTTCGACCTCGCCCGTGAAACCGCCGACTCCAGCCAGCTCACCGACGAGGACATCGGCCTCGCCAATGTGATCCTCACCAACGGTGCCCGGCTGTACGTCGACCACGCGCACCCCGAGTACAGCTCACCCGAGATCACCAATCCACGCGACGCGGTGCTGTGGGACAAGGCCGGTGAGCGCATCATGGCCGAGGCCGCCGAACGGGCGGCCGCGATCCCCGGTGCCCAGCCGATCCACCTCTACAAGAACAACACCGACAACAAGGGCGCCTCCTACGGCACCCACGAGAACTACCTGATGCACCGGGAGACCCCGTTCTCGGACATCGTGCGCCACCTGACCCCGTTCTTCGTCTCCCGGCAGGTCGTCACGGGCGCGGGCCGTGTCGGCATCGGCCAGGACGGTCACGAACACGGCTTCCAGATCAGCCAGCGCTCGGACTACTTCGAGGTCGAGGTGGGCCTGGAGACCACGCTCAAGCGTCCCATCATCAACACCCGGGACGAGCCCCACTCGGACGCGGAGAAGTACCGCAGGCTCCACGTGATCATCGGTGACGCGAATCTCTCGGAGATCTCGACCTATCTGAAGCTCGGCACCACGGCCCTGGTCCTCTCCATGATCGAGGACGGCTTCATCAATGTCGACCTCGCAGTCGACCAGCCCGTACGGACCTTGCACGAGGTCTCCCACGACCCCACCCTGAAGCAGCTCATCACGCTCCGCAGCGGCCGGACACTCACCGCTGTCCAGCTGCAGATGGAGTATTTCGAACTGGGCCGCAAGTACGTCGAGGAACGCTACGGCGCCGACGCGGACGAGCAGACCAAGGACGTCCTGCTCCGCTGGGAGGACACCCTCAACCGGCTGGAGAACGATCCGATGAGCCTGGCGGGGGAGCTGGACTGGATCGCGAAGCGGGAGCTCATGGAGGGCTACCGCCGCCGCGACGGCCTGGACTGGGACGCGCCGCGCCTGCACCTGGTGGACCTCCAGTACGCCGACGTACGGGCGGAGAAGGGGCTCTACAACCGCCTGGCGGCCCGCGGCAGGATGAAGCGCCTGCTGGACGAGGACGAGGTCACCCGGGCCCGCACGAAGCCCCCCGAGGACACCAGGGCCTATTTCCGGGGCCGCTGCCTGGAGCAGTACGCGGACGACGTCGCCGCGGCCTCCTGGGACTCGGTCATCTTCGACCTGCCGGACCGTGACTCGCTGCAACGGGTGCCCACCATGGAGCCGCTGCGCGGCACCCGCGAACACGTCAAGGACCTCCTGGACCGCTGCCGTACGGCGGAAGAGCTGGTCCGGGTGCTGTCGGGCGGCTGAAAGGCCGCTCGGCTGGGAATCATTCAGATGACCTCCGGACGTTGAGACAAGTACCGGGCCAATGTCGGACCCCATGGGTAGGGTCTGATCAAGTGCTTCGAACCGAGCGGGGTGAGCTACATGGCGACCAAGGACACCGGCGGCGGACAGCAGAAGGCGACGCGCTCCACCGAGGAGGTCGAGGAGCAGGCGCAGGACGCGCAGGCGTCCGAGGACCTCAAGGAGCGCCAGGAGAAGCTGAGCGACGACGTCGACTCGGTACTGGACGAGATCGACGACGTCCTCGAAGAGAACGCCGAGGACTTCGTCAGGTCCTTCGTTCAAAAGGGTGGACAGTAGTTCACGGATATGAACGCCCGGAAGTGAACCCGGGCGCTCGCGGTGCATGGGGGAGGCGGGGTGACGGCTTGCGCGACGGAGGCGAGCCGTCACCCCGCACACGGGCGCACGATCAATTTCCGCGGCTCCCGCCGAACATGTGGATCACTGTCACGGGACGGGTAGGGTCCGTGGCGTAATGTGCTTCAACTGTAATTCGGCCATCGGCAAGTTGGGGGATGATCCTGACACCTTGCGCAGGGCCATCGCATACCTGGAGGGAAACGCGTGGAAGCCAACACTCGTAGCACCGGGCGTCTACCAGCTGCCTTCCTGACGCCGGGTTCGTCCTCGTTCATGGACTTCCTGTCCGACCAGTCGCCCCAGATGCTCCCGGGCAACCGGAGTCTGCCGCCCCTGCAGGGGGCCATCGAGGCGCCGCACGGTACGACCATCGTCGCGGCTTCGTTCCCCGGCGGTGTCGTGCTGGCCGGTGACCGGCGCGCCACCATGGGCAACATGATCGCGCAGCGCGACATCGAGAAGGTCTTCCCGGCCGACGAGTACTCGGCGGTGGGCATCGCCGGTACGGCGGGTCTGGCCGTGGAGATGGTCAAGCTCTTCCAGCTGGAGCTGGAGCACTTCGAGAAGGTCGAGGGCGCTCAGCTCTCCCTGGAGGGCAAGGCCAACCGGCTCTCCACCATGATCCGCAGCAATCTGGCCATGGCCATGCAGGGCCTCGCGGTCGTCCCGCTCTTCGCGGGCTTCGACGTGGACCGCGAGAAGGGCCGGATCTTCTCCTACGACGTCACCGGCGGCCGTTCGGAGGAGAGCGGCTACGCGGCCACCGGCTCCGGCTCGATCTTCGCCCGCGGGTCGATGAAGAAGCTCTACCGCGAGGACCTGACGGAGCAGCAGGCCCTCACCCTGGTCGTGCAGGCGCTGTACGACGCCGCGGACGACGACTCGGCGACCGGTGGCCCGGACGTGGCCCGCCGGATCTACCCGATCATCACCGTCATCACCGACGAAGGCTTCCGGAGGCTGACCGACCAGGAGTCCGCCGAGATCGCGCGCGCGATCCTGGAGCGGCGCCTGGAGCAGCCCGACGGCCCGCGCGCCGCGCTGCTCTGACCGGTCCCCGAGGCTCCTTCGATGCACTCGTCACTGACAGAAAGGGACGGATAGCCGGTGTCGACGCCGTTCTATGTCTCACCTCAGCAGGCCATGGCCGACCGGGCGGAATACGCCCGGAAGGGCATCGCCCGTGGTCGCAGCCTGGTAGTGCTGCAGTACGCCGACGGCATTGTGTTCGTCGGCGAGAACCCGTCCCGTGCGCTGCACAAGTTCAGCGAGATCTATGACCGGATCGGCTTCGCGGCCGCCGGTAAGTACAACGAGTACGAGAACCTCCGCATCGGCGGTGTGCGTTACGCGGACCTGCGGGGTTACACCTACGACCGCGACGACGTGACGGCCCGCGGGCTGGCCAACGTCTACGCGCAGACGCTGGGCACCATCTTCTCCAGCGCGGCCGAGAAGCCGTACGAGGTGGAGCTGGTGGTCGCCGAGGTCGGAGCCGCGGCCGAAGGCGACCAGATCTACCGCCTTCCGCACGACGGTTCCATCGTGGACGAGCACGGCTCGGTCGCGGTCGGCGGCAACGCGGAGCAGATCAGCGGCTTCCTGGACCAGCGCCACCGTGATGGGATGACGCTCGCGGAGGCGCTCAAGCTCGCCGTTCAGGCCCTGTCGCGCGAGCCCAACGGTGGCGAGCGGGAGATTCCCGCGGAGCGGCTGGAGGTCGCGGTTCTGGACCGTACGCGGCCGCAGCAGCGCAAGTTCAAGCGGATCGTCGGCCGGCAGCTGACGCGGCTGCTGGACGCGGACGCGGCGGGTACCACCCCGACGGACGCCCCGTCCGACATCGAGGACGCCGATTCCGCCGACGCGCCGGGCGAGTCGGCCGGCGCCGAGGAGACCGGTTCCAAGGGGGCCGGGGCCAAGAAGGCCGGTTCCAAGGGGGCCGGTGGATCCACCGCGGGCAAGGACGCTTCCGAGCCGTCGGAGCCGTCCGGAGCTTCGGAGGCGCCGGAGTCGTCGGAGTCCTCGGAGGATTAGACCCCTCCGGCCGGGCTTGCTCCGGTGCCCCGGCCCGCGGTCCACCGCGGGCCGGGGCACCGTCATGAGCGGGCGGCGACCACGGGCGGCGGCGCGGTCGAGCCGCGTACCACCAGTTCGACGGGCAGGCTGCCCGGCTCGGCGGGGCGGCCGTCCAGGACCGCGAGCAGCGCCCTCATGCCCCGTTCGCCGACCCGCTCGGCGGGCAGGCTCACCGTGGTGAGCTCCGGTTCCACCGCGGTGGCCAGGGCCAGATCGTCGAAGCCGGTGACCGAGACGTCGTCCGGTACCCGCAGCCCGAGCCGGCGGACGGCCTTGCAGGCACCCGCGGCCAGGATGTCGTCGTCGCAGACGATCGCGGTCGGCCGGGGCCCGTCCGTGTCCAGTACCCGCGCGGTGGCCTCCCGCCCCGCGCGTACGTCGAGGGGAGCCCGGACGGTATCGACGACGGCGTCCGGCACGTTCCGCAGCGCGTCGTGCAGGGCCTGGGCGCGGACCGCGAAGGTCCAGGTGTCCACGGCGGACGCGAGGTGCACGAAGCGGCGGTGCCCGAGGGACAGCAGATGCTCCACCACCTGCCGCATGCCGTCGGTGATGTCGAGATTCACATGGGCGGCGGCTTCCGGGCCGGACGGGTCGCTGTCCAGCATGACCAGGGGCAGCTCCGCGCCGTGCAGCGCGCCGAGGGCATCGGCGGCCATGGAGGAGGCGATCACCCCGTCGAGGGCCGCGCGGGCGGAGGCGAAGGGGTCCCGGGCCGGGCCGGTGCCGTCCGGCGAGGGGTAGAGCACGACGCCGAAATCGTGCTCGGCGGCGACGGCGGCGGCGCCGGTGTAGACGCGGGCGAAGAACTCGTTGGTGAGGGCGGGGACCACGAGCAGCGCGGTCCGGGTGCGGCCGAGGCGGAGGCTGCGGGCGGCGAGGTTCGGCCGGTAGTCGAGCTCCGTGGCGCGTTCGCGTACCCGCTGTGCTGTGGCGTCCGACACCCGGCCGTGCCACTTGTCGCCGAGCACGAGGGAGACGGTGGCCTGGGAGACGCCTGCCGCGCGGGCCACGTCGCGGCTGGTGGGCCGTGCCGGGGCGGGCTGCTGTGCGCTGGTCACTCGGGCCTCCGTGCGGGGTGGTGCGGGGGTGACCGGGACGGGGCGGTGCGAGATCCCGGGATGCCGCGAGGTGGACCTGCGGACTGCCGTCATGGTACGTATGAGCCTCGACGTTATACGTAAAACCTCGGCGGGACGGGAGTCAGGCCGAGGGAGAGGGGGCGGGAATGGCCGCGGGATATCTGGACATCCTCCGGGCGCGGCATGCCGCCCGGCTGCTGACGGGCACTCTGGTGGGGCGGCTGCCGAACGGCACCGCGCACATCGCCATCGTGCTGTTCACCCGTGCCGAGGGCGGCAGCTACACGCAGGCGGGCGCCCTCGCCGCGGCGTACGGCCTCGCGACGGCGGTCGGGCAGCCGCTGCTCGGGCGGGCCGTCGACCTCTACGGACAGCCGCGCGTCCAGTTCCCCGCCGCGGTGCTCTCCGCGCTCGGCATGTCCCTGCTCGCCCTGGTCGGCCTCGGCACGCTGCCGCTGGCCTACCTCGCGGTGATCGTCGCCGGACTCTTCACGCCGCCGCTGGAGGGCGGGTTGCGGGCCCTGTGGCCGAGCGTCCTGGGGCGCGAGGACCGGGTGCACCGGGCGTACGCCATGGACGCCGTGGCCCAGGAGGTGATGTTCACCGTCGGCCCGCTCCTGGTGACGGTCCTGGTCTCCCTCTGGTCGCCCGCCGCCGCGCTCCTCGTCATCAACGCGATAGGCGTCCTGGGGGCCCTGTCCGTCGTGCTGTCGGAGCCCTCCCGCACCTGGCGCTCGGCGCCCCGCGAGGCGCACTGGCTGGGCGCCCTGCGCTCGCCCGGACTCCTCGCGCTGCTCGGCTCGTTCTTCTTCGTCGGGCTCGCGCTGGGCTCGATCACCGTGGCGGGTGTCGCCTACGCCGACGACCACGGCAGGGAATCCGTGTACGGCTGGCTGATGGCCGCGCTCGGTCTCGGCGCGCTGATCGGCGGCGCGGCCTACGGGGCACGGCAGTGGGCGGGCGCGCCGGAGCGGCGGCTGCGGGTCATCGTCGCGCTGCTGGCGCTGGGCTACCTGCCGCTGATGCTGACCCCCTCGGTGCCCGTGATGACGGCGCTCGCCGCGCTGGCCGGAGTGTTCCTGGCCCCGGCGATCGCCTGCTCGTTCATCGTCGTGGACCGGCACGCCCCGAGGGGCACGGTGACCGAGGCGTTCTCCTGGCTCGTCACCACGTTCGGCGTAGGCGCCGCGGCCGGAACGGCCGCGGCGGGCCCGGCGGTGGAGATCGGCGGAACGGCGTGGAGCTTCGCGGTCGCGGGGGCCGGTGGGGTGGCCGCCCTGGTGGTTCTGCTGGCCACCGGAAGGGTCCTCGCAGATCCCGGGCGTACGACCGCTGTTGTGGCGGGATCGGAAAATGATCGAAACGGTGCCGTCGAACCCGGTTTCAGCTCAGGCCATAAGGCGTAATGTTCAGTCATGGACCGCCGCATTTTCGGGCTGGAGAACGAGTACGGCGTCACGTGCACGTTCAGGGGACAGCGCCGACTGTCACCTGACGAAGTGGCGCGCTACCTCTTCCGCCGTGTTGTGTCATGGGGCCGCAGCAGCAACGTCTTTCTGCGGAACGGCGCCCGCCTCTACCTCGACGTGGGATCGCATCCGGAATATGCAACCCCCGAATGCGACAACGTGACCGAATTGGTCACGCACGACAAGGCCGGCGAACGCATTCTCGAAGGTTTGCTCGTCGACGCCGAACGCCGCCTGCACGAGGAGGGAATCGCGGGCGACGTCTATCTCTTCAAGAACAACACCGACTCGGCGGGGAACTCCTACGGATGCCATGAGAACTACCTCGTGGCCCGGCACGGAGAATTCTCCCGGCTCGCGGACATTCTCATTCCCTTCCTCGTCACCCGGCAGCTGATCTGCGGCGCGGGCAAGGTGCTCCAGACGCCGCGCGGAGCGGTCTACTGCGTCAGCCAGCGCGCCGAGCACATCTGGGAGGGCGTCAGCTCCGCGACGACCCGCTCGCGTCCGATCATCAACACCCGCGACGAACCCCACGCGGACGCGGAGCGGTACCGCCGCCTCCACGTCATCGTCGGGGACTCGAACATGTCCGAGACGACCATGCTCCTCAAGGTCGGCGCGACCGACCTGGTGCTCCGCATGATCGAGGCGGGCACCGTCATGCGGGACCTGACCCTGGAGAACCCGATCCGGGCGATCCGCGAGGTCAGCCACGACATCACCGGTCAGCGCAAGGTGCGCCTGGCCAGCGGCCGTGAGGCCTCGGCCATCGAGATCCAGCGCGAGTACTACGAGAAGGCCGTCGACTTCGTCGAGCGCCGGGGCATCCGGACCGGCACGGTCGACCAGGTCCTCGAACTGTGGGGCCGCACCCTCGATGCCGTCGAGGCCGAGGACCTCGACCGGATCGGCACCGAGATCGACTGGGTCATGAAGTACAAGCTCATCGAGCGGTACCGGGCCAAGCACAACATGACCATGTCGAATCCGCGGGTTGCCCAGATAGACCTCGCGTATCACGACATCCACCGTCGTCGCGGGCTCTACTACCTGCTGGAGCGCAAGGGCCAGGTCGCCCGCATCTGCAACGACATGAAGATCTTCGAGGGCAAATCGGTGCCCCCGCAGACCACCAGGGCGCGCCTGCGCGGTGATTTCATCCGCAGGGCGCAGGAACAGCGGCGGGACTTCACCGTCGACTGGGTCCATCTCAAGCTCAACGACCAGGCACAGCGAACGGTGTTGTGCAAGGACCCGTTCCGTTCCGTGGACGACCGAGTGGAGAAGTTGATCGCGGGTATGTGAGCCGGCGACAGGACACGCCTCGGCTTCTCCACATGACAGGGCCCCGTACGTTCCTCGTACGGGGCCCTGTGCACGGCCTAGAGTGTCCGGGACCCAACTACCGTGCCCCCTGAGATCTGAGGAACCAGTGCGCCGACTTGCCGGCCTTCTCGTCGTCCCCCTCCTGCTGCTGTCGACAGCGGCATGCGGCAGCGACGACAAGGCCTCCGACTCCGCCTCGTCGAAGAACGGAATGCCCGCGATCACCGCGGGCGCGAAGTTCGGCGAGAAGCCCACCCTCGCCAAGGGGAAGGGCGATCCGCCCAAGGAGCTGAAGACCGAGGTCATCAGTGAGGGTGACGGCGCGAAGCTCAAGAACGGCGACGCGATCCAGGTCAACTATCTCGGGCAGTCGTGGGACTCCACCAAGCCGTTCGACAACAGTTTCGACCGCAAGCAGCCGTTCGATCTGACGCTCGGCGCCGGCATGGTCATCCAGGGCTGGGACAAGGGCCTGGTCGGGCAGAAGGTCGGCAGCCGTGTCCAGATGGTCATCCCCCCGGCGCTCGGCTACGGCGATCAGGGGCAGGGCGACATCAAGCCCAACGCCACGCTCGTCTTCGTCGTCGACGTCCTGAAGGCGACGCAGATCCCCGCCTCCGCCAAGGGCAGCGAGGTCGCCCAGGACAACATCGACCTGCCGAAGGTCGGTACGAAGACCGACGGCAAGGCGCCGACCGTCACGATCCCCAAGAGCGATCCGCCGAAGAAGCTGGTCTCCAACTACATCCTGGAGTCCGACGGCGCGGTCATCAAGGAGAGCGACAGTGTCGTCGTGAACTATGTGGGTCTTGTGTGGAAGGGTGGCAAGCAGTTCGACAGCACCTACGCACAGGGCAAGACCCAGACCTTCCCGCTGGCCCAGATCACTCTCAAGGGACTCAAGGACGGTCTGATCGACAAGAAGGTCGGCAGCCGGGTGCTGCTCGTCATCCCGCCGGACCAGGCGTTCGGTGACAAGGCGCAGCAGAGCATCCCCGCCAAGTCCACGCTGATCTTCGCCGTGGACATCCTGGCAAAGATGTAAGACTGTCCCGGTTGCCCAGTTCATCATTTAGAGGAGCAGTTCAGTGAGCATCGAGAAGCCCGAGATCGACTTCCCGGGTGGCGAGCCGCCGGTCGACCTTCGGATCAAGGACATCTGGGAGGGCGACGGCCCCGTCGCCAAGGCCGGCGACAGCGTCTCCGTCCACTACGTGGGTGTGGCCTTCTCCACCGGCGAGGAGTTCGACGCTTCGTGGAACCGCGGCACCCCGCTGCGTTTCCAGCTCGGTGCCGGTCAGGTCATCTCCGGCTGGGACCAGGGCGTCCAGGGCATGAAGGTCGGCGGCCGTCGCGAGCTGACCATCCCCGCGCACCTCGCGTACGGTGACCGCGGCGCCGGTGGCGGCTCCATCGCCCCGGGCGAGACGCTGATCTTCGTCTGCGACCTGGTCGGCGTCTGACCGGTCCGCCGGACGTGAGTGAGGGCCCATGCCGTACGGCATGGGCCCTCACTCACGTCCGGCGCGGGGCCCTCGCTTTTTGTTCGGACACCCGAGGGCGGTACGGTCGACGGTCATAGCACGTAGAGAAAGGGCGTCGATGGCGATTGCCAAGGCCGAGCGGCTGATGAACCTGGCGCTGTGTCTGCTGGGAACCCGGCGCCCGCTCAGTAAGCGTGAGCTTCGAGGCTCCATCGAGGCCTACCTGGAAGCCGGCTCCGACGACTCCTTCAACCGGATGTTCGAGCGGGACAAGGACGATCTGCGGGAACTCGGGCTGATCATCGAGACCGTGGAGAACCTGGACGGCGAGACCGGGTATCTGGCACGCCGCGACAGCAACCGGCTGCCGCCCATCACGCTGGACGCCGAGGAGGCCGCCGCGCTCGGGCTCGCCGCCAAGGTGTGGCAGCAGGCCCGGCTCGCCGGGGCGGCGAGCGGCGCGCTGCAGAAGCTGCGGGCCGCGGGCATGCCGGAGGCGGAGGACGCGTACGAGGTCCACAGCGCCCTCGAACCCCGTATCCCGGTGCATGAGGCGGCCTTCGAGCCGCTGATGCTGGCCTGCCGGGACCGCCGCCCGGTCACCTTCGACTACCGCAAGGCGAACTCGGCCCGGCCCGCGCAGCGGCAGGTCGAGCCCTGGACCCTGGAGTGCTGGCGCGGGCACTGGTATCTGGCGGGCTGGGACCGGGACCGGGGTGCCGAGCGGGTGTTCCGGCTGTCCCGGATCGCCGGCAAGGTGCGCTCCAGGTCCGGTGCCTTCACCGCCGAGGTGCCCGACGTGGTGACGGTGCGCGAGACCGTCGAGAGCTGGGCGGGGGAGACCGCGACCAGGACCGCGCGGATCCGGCTGCGGACCGGTTCCGGCTACCCGCTGCGCTCACGCGCGACAGCGGTACGGGAACTCGGCGACGGGTGGGACGAGTTGGAGATTCCGTACGGGCACGGCCTGGACGCCTGGCTCGTCGAGTTCGGCCCGGACGTCGTCGTGGAGGAGCCCGCCGACCTGCGGGCCGATGTGGTGGACCGGCTGCGCGCCGTGGCCAAGGACTAGGGGACCGTACCGATGGCCACGAACGCGATCGACCAGACCCGGCGGATGCTCTCCCTGGTGACGTATCTGCGCGAGCGCCCCGGCGCGCACGTCCAGGACGTGGCCCGCGCCTTCGGGATCACCGAGGACGAGCTGATCTCGGACCTCGATGTGCTCCCCATGTGCGGGACCAGCTTCCGGGGCGGGGACCTGCTGGACATCGACACCGACGGTGACCGCATCTGGTGGCACAACCCCGACGACGTGGCCGAGCCGCTGCGGCTCGCCGCCGACGAGGCCACCGCCCTGCTCGTCGCGGCGCGTGCCGTGGCTACCCTGCCCGGCCTGCGCGAGAGCGACCGGCTGGCCCTGGTGCGGGCGACCGCCAAGCTGGAGACGGCGGCCGGTGAGGTCGGGGCCGCGAGTTCCCGGCTCTCGGTGACCTTCGAATCGGAGGGCGGGGTCTTCGCCGAGGTCGACCGGGCGATCTCCGAGCGGCGTCGGCTCTGGCTGCGCTACTACTCTCCCGCCCGCGACGAGCTGACCGAGCGCGAGGTGGACCCGATCCGGCTCTTCGCGGTCGGACACACCTATATGGAGGGCTGGTGCCGGCTCTCCGAGGCCCGGCGCACCTTCCGGCTGGACCGGGTCGCCGAGATCCGGCTGCTCGACGCCCCGGCCGCGCCGCCGGAACTGGAGCTGAGGGACCTGTCGGAGGGACTGGTGCAGCCCTCGGCGCAGGACCCGGAGGTCGTCATCGAGGTGGGGCCCGGTGGCCGGTGGGTCGCCGAGTACTACCCGCACGACAGCGCGGAGGAACGTCCCGACGGCGGACTGCGGATCACGCTGCGGACCCCGGACCCGGCCTCGCTGCGCAGGCTCGCGCTGCGGCTGGGCGGCGAAGGCCGCATCGTGTCCCCGCCCGAACTGGCGGACAGCGCGCGGCGAGCGGCCCGCGAGGCGCTGGCGGCCTACGACGGCGTGGCCTGAGCGGCGACCGGAGGAGATATGGACCATACGTCTGTGATGTCAGGTGTGACGGTGATGGCCGGACGGGCCTCCGGCCCTGTTCCCGTCCCGGTTCCCGCCGCCGTACGGTTCCGGGCCGCCTGCCCGGACTGCCGCGGCTGCTTCGAGCTCGCCGCGGACGCCCTGCGCCTCGCGATCGGCGCAAGCCGCCGCATCACGTTCTACTCCTTCACCTGCCCCGAGTGCGGCGCCGCGGTCCGCAAGCCCGCCGGGGAACGCATCATCGAACTCCTCACCGGCGGCGGCGTCTCCACGCTGCGCCTGCACACCGCCCCGTAGGAAGAGGCTCTGTCGCATGTTCTGGCCCATGCTCGCCATCGCCCTGGGATTCCTGGGCATCGCCGTACTCGGTGTCCTCGCCATCAAGGTGTTCGTCGAAGCGCAGCGGCTGGGCCGTCAGGTGACCACCACCACACAGCGCATCAACCGAGCGGCCGAGGATCTCGAACGAGCGGCGACCGACCTCGCCGCCACCGGGGACGCCCTGCGATAGCAGGGTCGCGGCCTGATGTTTCTCCACTTCGAGGGGTACGCTGCTGGGGTCGGCCCAGGCAGGGAGGTGCGGGCCGCAATCGGGAGTATGCACAGGCATTGCCTGACGTTTACCCCTGCGGGTTACGATCGCTGCCAGCGCACAGGTCGGACGTATGTCCTGCCGAACGGGTGGCGAGCCCGCCCTCCAGTCGCCTCAGTGAGAAGGAAGTCGCACATGATCGGCAATCTGAAGCCCCTCGAGATCGTTCTGATCATCGCTGTCATCCTGCTGCTCTTCGGTGCCAAGAAGCTTCCCGACATGGCGCGTTCGCTCGGCAAGTCGGCCCGCATCCTCAAGAGCGAGGCCAAGGCCATGAAGAAGGACGACGCCGAGCCGGCGGCGCCCACGACGGAGACCGTCGCGGACCAGACCCCGCCGCAGTCCACCGCCGCACGCACCATCCAGGCCGCTCCGGGAGATGTCACCAGCTCCCGCCCGGTCAGCGAGGCCAAGCCCACCACCCAGAGCTGACAGCTGACACGCTCCGCCGACAGCTGCCGCACGAGACGAGGGAAGTGGGTTGCTCAAGTCTGCCCGCAAGCAGGAGAAGGACGACGAGGGGCGCATGCCCCTCCTCGATCACCTGCGTGAGCTGCGTAACCGGCTTCTGAAGGCCGTTCTGGCGATCGTCGTTGTGACGATCGTCGCCGCGTTCTTCCAGAAGGAGATCTACGACTTCCTTCTGCGCCCCCTGCTGAATTCGGTCGGCTGCAAGGACGGCGTGGTCATCGCGATCAACGGGAAACCGTGCGCGCTGCTCAAGACCGACACCCTGATGGCGCCCTTCACCAACGCCCTCAAGGTCGCGCTGATGTCCGGCGTGCTGATCGCCACCCCGGTCTGGCTCTACCAGCTGTGGGCCTTCGTCGCGCCGGGACTGCACAGGGGCGAGAAGCGGTACGCGTACGGCTTCGCCGTCGTGGGCGCCCCGCTCTTCCTCGCCGGTGGCTATCTCGCGTACGCGATCCTTCCGCAGACGGCCGAGATCATGCTCGGCTTCAGCCCGGAGAACGTACAGAACCAGATCGGGCTCGACAGCTATCTGGATCTGCTCACCCGCATGGTGATCGTCTTCGGCCTGGCCTTCGAGCTGCCGCTGCTGCTCATCGCGCTGAACCTGACGGGTGTCGTCTCCGGCAAGCGGATGCTCACCTGGTGGCGCGGCATGATCGTGGGGCTCACCGCCTTCGCCGCCATCGCTACCCCCGGCGGCGAGCCGGTGTCCATGCTGCTGCTCGCCGGACCGCTCGCGCTGCTGTACTTCATCGCGGTCGGCTTCTCCCTGCTGAACGACAAGCGGAGGAACCGCAACAACCCGGACGCCGAGCTCGACGACGACGAAGCGTCGCAGCTCGACCTCACCCCCCAGGACGTCGGAGGGGTGGAGAGCGTGTCCGCTTCGCGCAAGGCCCTGCCGGGACAGGCTTCCGGGGAGTCCGACCGTGCGGACGGGCACCGGCTGAACGGTTACGACGACATCACCTGACCTTGTAGGGTCCGGCGGGTGACCAGCGAGATCACCCTTTTCGTCAATCCCACCGCAGGACGCGGCCGGGGCGCGCACGCCGCGCAGCCGGCCGCTTCCGCGTTGCGGGACGCCGGATTCTCCGTCCGTACGGTTCTCGGCGAGGACGCCGATGACGCCCTCCACCGGTCCCGGCAGGCCGTGGCCGCCGGGACCGGGGCGCTGATAGCCGTGGGCGGGGACGGGCTGATGTCCCTCGCCCTCCAGGCCGTCGCCGGGACCACGACACCGCTCGGTGTCGTCGCCGTCGGCACCGGCAACGACTTCGCCCGTGCGCTGGGCCTGCCGATCCGGGACCCGGCCGCCGCCGGGGCGCTCAAGTCCGGAGGCGTCCGCGACATCGACCTCGGCCGGGCCGGGGAGCGGTGGTTCGGGTCGGTGCTCGCCTCCGGTTTCGACTCACGGGTGAACGACCGGGGCAACCGGATGCGCCGGGTCGGCGGCCGGTTCAAGTACGACCTGGCGATCCTCGCCGAGCTGGCCGCGTTCCGGCCGATCCCGTACCGGATACGGCTGGACGGCGGCGACGTCCGGGAGATCGAGGCGACACTGATCGCCGTCGGCAACGGGACCACGTACGGCGGCGGCATGCGGATCTGCGCGGACGCCCTGATGGACGACGGGCTCTTCGACGTCACCGTGGTCGCGGACTGCGGCCGGGCCACGCTGCTCAAGGTGTTCCCGAAGGTCTACCGGGGAACGCACCTGAGCCACCCCAAGGTCACCGTGCACCGGGTCTCCTCGATCGAGCTGGCGGCGGCCGGTGTGACCGCGTACGCGGACGGTGAACCGCTGGGGCCGCTGCCGCTCACCGCCACCTGTGTGCCCGGCGCGGTCAGGGTGCTCACCGGGTGAACCCATCGGCGATTTAAAGATCGGGCTGACTGTCAGAGGTGGCGGGTAGGCTCGTATCAAGATGACAGAGGACTTCTCACCAGCTGAGCGATACCAGGCTTCTCGGGTCCGTGCGGCCGAGCAGGCCACGGCCCTCGGGCCCTTCCGAGACATGTACGAATTCGGACTGGACCCGTTCCAGATCGAGGCCTGCCAGGCACTGGAGGCGGGGAAGGGGGTGCTGGTCGCGGCCCCCACCGGGTCGGGCAAGACGATCGTCGGCGAGTTCGCCGTACACCTGGCGTTGACGCAGGGCCGCAAGTGCTTCTACACCACGCCCATCAAGGCCCTGTCCAACCAGAAGTTCGCCGATCTGGTCAAGCGGTACGGCGCGGACAAGGTCGGCCTGCTGACCGGGGACAACAGCGTCAACTCCGAGGCACCGGTGGTCGTCATGACCACCGAGGTCCTGCGGAACATGCTGTACGCGGGCTCCCAGTCCCTGACCGGCCTCGGCTACGTCGTGATGGACGAGGTGCACTACCTCTCCGATCGCTTCCGCGGCGCCGTGTGGGAAGAAGTGATCATTCATCTGCCGGAGTCGGTGACTCTGGTGTCCCTGTCGGCGACCGTGTCCAACGCGGAGGAGTTCGGCGACTGGCTGGACACCGTCCGCGGCGACACCGAAGTGATCGTCTCCGAGCACCGGCCCGTACCGCTCTGGCAGCACGTCATGGCCGGGCGCAAGATGTACGACCTCTTCGAGGAGGAGACCGACCACGGCGGCCGCGGCGCCGGACGCCGTGAGGTCAACCCCGATCTCGTCCGGCTGGCCCGGATGGAGAACCAGGGCGGGTACAACCCGCGCGAGCGCCGCCGCGGCAAGATGGTGCGCGAGGCGGACCGCGAGCGCGAGCGGCGTCAGCGCAGCCGGATCTGGACGCCGGGCCGCCCCGAGGTCATCGACCGGCTGGACACCGAAGGGCTCCTGCCCGCCATCACGTTCATCTTCAGCCGGGCCGGCTGCGAGGCCGCCGTACAGCAGTGTCTGCACGCCGGGCTCCGGCTCAACGACGAGGACAAGCGCCGTCTGGTGCGGGAGATCGTCGAGGAGCGGACCGCGTCCATCCCCGGCGAGGACCTCCATGTCCTCGGCTACTACGAATGGCTCGAAGGTCTGGAGCGGGGCATCGCCGCGCACCACGCGGGCATGCTGCCGACGTTCAAGGAGGTCGTCGAGGAGCTGTTCGTCCGCGGCCTTGTCAAGGCGGTCTTCGCCACCGAGACGCTGGCGCTCGGCATCAACATGCCGGCGCGCTCGGTGGTGCTGGAGAAGCTGGTCAAGTGGAACGGTGAGCAGCACGCCGACATCACTCCCGGCGAGTACACCCAGCTCACCGGCCGGGCCGGACGCCGGGGCATCGACGTCGAGGGCCACGCGGTGGTCCTGTGGCAGCGGGGGATGGACCCGACGGCGCTGGCGGGCCTCGCGGGTACGCGTACGTATCCACTGCGCTCCAGCTTCCGCCCCTCGTACAACATGGCGGTGAACCTGGTGCAGCAGTTCGGGAAGCACCGTTCGCGTGAGCTGCTGGAGACCTCCTTCGCACAGTTCCAGGCCGACCGGTCCGTCGTCGGGATCTCCCGGCAGGTCCAGCGGAACGAGGAGGGGCTGGAGGGTTACCGGGAGGGCATGACCTGCCATCTCGGTGACTTCGAGGAGTACGCGCGCATGCGGCGCGACCTCAAGGACCGGGAGACGGAGCTGGCCAAGCAGGGCGCCGCGCAGCGGCGGGCCGCGGCGGCGGCGTCCCTGGAGAAGCTGAAGCCCGGTGACGTCATCCATGTGCCGACCGGCAAGTTCGCCGGGCTGGCGCTGGTGCTGGACCCGGGGCTGCCGGCCGGGCGGGCCAACGGGCATCGCGGATTCGACCAGCACGACGGTCCGCGTCCGCTGGTGCTGACCGCCGAGCGGCAGGTCAAGCGACTGGCGTCGATCGACTTCCCGGTGCCGGTGGAGGCGCTGGAGCGGATGCGCGTCCCGAAGTCGTTCAATCCGCGTGCGCCGCAGTCGCGCCGTGATCTGGCGTCCGCGCTGCGGAGCAAGGCGGGGCACATCGAGCCGGAGCGGCACCGCAAGCAGCGGGCCGCGGCGGCCGACGACCGGGAGATCACCCGGCTGCGCACCGAACTGCGCGCGCATCCCTGCCACGGGTGCGACGAGCGGGAGGACCACGCCCGGTGGGCCGAGCGGTACCACCGGCTGCAGCGCGACACCCGGCAGCTGGAGCACCGGATCGAGGGGCGGACGAACACGATCGCCCGGACCTTCGACCGGATCGTCGCGCTTCTCACCGAGCTGGACTACCTCCAGGGCAGCGAGGTCACCGACAACGGCAGGCGGCTCGCCCGGCTCTACGGTGAGCTGGACCTGCTCGCCAGCGAGTGCCTGCGGGAGGGCGTCTGGGAAGGGCTGAATCCCGCCGAACTCGCCGCGTGTGTCTCGGCGTTGGTGTACGAGGCGCGGCAGGCGGACGACGCGGTGGCGCCCAGGCTGCCGTCCGGGCCCGCGAAGACCGCCATGGCCGAGATGGTCCGCATCTGGGGCCGTCTCGACGCCCTGGAGGAGGACTTCAAGATCAACCAGACCGAGGGGGTCGGACAGCGCGAGCCCGACCTCGGGTTCGCCTGGGCGGTCTACATGTGGGCATCCGGGCGCACGCTGGACGAGGTGCTGCGCGAGGCGGAGATGCCGGCGGGGGACTTCGTACGGTGGTGCAAGCAGGTGATCGACGTGCTGGGACAGGTCGCCGCCGCGGCTCCGCGGGACGGGAGTTCGGTGGCGAAGAACGCGCGCAAGGCCGTGGACGGGGTGCTGCGGGGAGTGGTGGCGTACAGCTCCGTGGGGTGACCGTCGGGCGGGGCGGGCAGGGGGTGTCCACCCTCTGCCCGCCCCTTCCCGCGACCGGGTGTGGGAAGGGGGCGGCGGCGGGGCGGCTCAGGCCGCTTGCTTGGACGCGTCTCGTTTGGCCACTTCCTCGCGGACGAGCGGAATCACGAACCGGCCGAAGTCGATGGCGTCGTCCAGCAGGTCGTAGCCGCGGGCGGAGAGGATCTCCACGCCCAGGTCGTAGTAGTCGAGCAGCGCCTGCGCCACGGTTTCCGGAGTGCCCACCAGTGCCGTCGAGTTGCCCGCGCCGCCCGTCTCGGCCGCGGTGGGCGTCCACAGCGCCCGGTCGTGGCGCTCGCTCTGCGCGGCCACCCGGAGCAGCCGCTGCGAACCGGAGTTCTCGGGGTTCGTCAGCGGGTGGCGACGGGCCGGCGGGGCGCCGGCCCTGCGGGCCTTGATGCGGTCGAGCGTGCGGTGCGCCTTCTCCCAGGCCAGTTCCTCGGTCGGCGCGATGATCGGGCGGAACGCGACCTGGATCTTCGGGATGTCGGTGCGGCCCGCGGCCTTCGCGGCGGCCTTCACCGATTCGATCTGTTCGGCGGTCTCGGCGAGCGGTTCGCCCCAGAGGCAGTAGATGTCGGCCTCGGCGCCCCCGGCCGCGTAGGCGGCGGGTGACGATCCGCCGAACGAGACGCGCGGATGCGGCTGTTGGACCGGGAAGGTGTCGCTCACGAAGTCGTTGAACCGGTAGTGCGTGCCCTCGTGGTCGAAGGGTTCGTGCGAGGTCCAGGCCCTCTTGATGATCTGGATGGCCTCGCGCGTACGCGCGTACCGCTCGTCCTTCGTGAGGAAGTCGCCCTCGCGCCGCTGCTCGTGGTCGTTTCCGCCGGTGATGAAGTGCACGGCGAGGCGGCCGTCGCTGATCCGGTCCAGGGTCGCGAAGGTCTTGGCCGCGAAGGTGGGGTACGAGACGTTGGGGCGGTGGGCCACCAGGATCTGCAGCGTCTCGGTGCGGGCGGCGATGTACGCGGCGGCGGGGGACGGGTCGGGGGAGCCCGAGCCGTAGGCGAACAGCACCCGGTCCCAGCCGTGGTCCTGGTGGGCGCGGGCCAGTTTGAGCGTGTACTCCTTGTCGAAGGACGCCCCTGAGCGGGCGGTCACTTCGGAACCTTCATTGGTCGCTGCGATGCCGAGGAACTCGACGGGCATGGCGAAGCCTCATCTCGTGCTGCGGTGGAAACCGGTCGTGTCGGGGAATGCCGTGACGTGGAGCGGTCAGGGACGACACGAGGAGGACCACACTCGACCGAAGTCGATGTGGTCACGGGTGACCAGCCGCAGCTGAGGGCGCATTCGCCCAGTGGAACAGGCGTGTTGGTGTCTCGTCAACCATGGGCCGGTGGACGGACTGGGCCGGTGGGCGGACCTGGTTGGACACGCCGCCCGAGGTGCGGGCAGGGGTTGTGGCCGCAGCCCTCGTCCGAGAGCCTGCGGCCACGATGGTCCCCCGCCCGTGGTACCGCTCGGTCAGATCTTCCTGCGGCTCCTTGCCGCCGCTCCCGCGCAGATCAGTCCCAGCAGGACGGTCAGCCCACCGATGACGATGTTGTTGATGACGACCCCGGTGTCCGGGCTGCTGCCCACGACCCACGTCGACACGATGATCCAGGCACCCATGGCGCACATGGCCCAGCTCAGGCCGTACATGCGCTCAGGCATGACGGAGAATCCCAGCGCCAGCACGGCGATGGCGATACCCATCACGAGGTTGTGCGTCACGAGGGCGGGCTGGCTCGCGGTGAAGTGGAGCACCCACGGCGAGACGGCGCAGTACAGGCCGACGAGGAACGCCGGTCCGTCCACCAGTGCCACGTCGCGGCCACCGAGCATGCGGTTGTACCGCTCACGCATTTCGGGGACATCCGGGTGACCGGCGAGGTCACGCCGGGTGTGTGAGACGTTGCTCATGAGTTTTCGTCTCCTTCGGTCCAACAGGCCCGACCGCTGTGGGAAGTGTGCGGAAAGTGCCTGTAGATACCATTCTGCTCTTATCTCTCCCTTATGCGTAGATTTATCTCACAGTGCGGTCGACGGAAGTACGGTCATGACCGTCGGACCCCGGCGTGGTACGGGCTCCCGGGCCGTCCAGCCGTCCCGCCAGCGACACCAGATCGCCGGTCCTCAGTACCCGGCCCCCGTACCCCGGCAGGGGGACGTGCAGGGGCTCCGTCCAGCGTTCCGGGATCGCCCCGATCCCGTACACCGCGCCCGCGAGACCGCCCGTCACCGCCGCGACCGTGTCGGTGTCCCCGCCCACGTCGACGGCCGCCGCCAGCGCGCTCTCGAAGCAGTCCGT
This sequence comes from Streptomyces sp. NBC_01433, assembly GCF_026340105.1. Taxonomy (NCBI): domain Bacteria; kingdom Bacillati; phylum Actinomycetota; class Actinomycetes; order Kitasatosporales; family Streptomycetaceae; genus Streptomyces; species Streptomyces sp. NBC_01433. The sequence continues at coordinate 5,400,217 of NZ_JAPEPM010000001.1, forward strand.
CGTGCGCAGCGCCCACAGCGCGGTGCCGAGGCACGGCCACACCGCACCGTTGAGCTCGGTCGCCCTGTCCGGGTGCCAGCCGGGCGCGAGGTTGGCGGCCCACCGCGCACGGTGATCCTCGTGTACGTGCTCCAGGGCGTCGGGCACGGCGGCGAGCGGGTCGCCGCCGGCCAGCGCCACCCGGACCAGTTCGTGGAAGAGGGCCGTGCCTTCCCAGGCCGCCCGGTCACCATGCGTCAGCGCCGCGATCCGGCGGGCCGCGTCCATGGTCGCCGCTCGGCCCGCCCTCGCGAAGTACACCGCCGAGGTGGTGGCCCGCATCAGGCAACCGTTGCCCGCGGCCCGTCCGTTGACCTGGAAGTGCAGCGCGGCGGCCAGGTCCCAGGGATCACCGCTCGTCAGGACGTCCTCGGTCTGGAGACCGATGTCCTTCGGATCGCCCGCCGCCCACCGCCGGAACCGGCCGAACATCTCCGGCAGGTCCAGGCCGCCGCGCTCCAGCAGGGACTCCCCGACGAGAACCGTCATCTGCGTGTCGTCCGTGGCCTCGCCCGGATCCCAGCCGCCGCCCCCGCACATCGTGCCGACGCCGTCCGGGAAGCGGGCCGTGAACGCTCCGGCGGCGCCGAACTCGAACGGCGCCCCCAGCGCGTCGCCGGCCGCCGAGCCGACGACGGCGCCCGACACCCGGGCCGTGCGGGATACCTGATCCAGCGGGTTCATCGGGCCAGGGTAGGGCGGGCGGCACGCGCCCGCACGCATCGGGGGCCGTCACGGCTCGCACGAACCGCTTCGGGACTACTTCGGCGGCATCAGGACCGTGTCGATGATGTAGACCGTCGCGTTGGCCGTCGGCACATTGCCGCAGACGACCTTCGAGGAGTCGTTCACCGTGTAGGCCATCCCCGAACCGGACGTCGTCAGCTTGCTCTTCTCCAAGGTGTCGAAGGACCCGTTCTCCAGCTGCTTGGGCGTCAGCTTCTCGCCCACCACGTGGTACGTGAGCACCTTGGTCAGCTCGGCCTTGTTCGCCAGCAGTTTGTCCAGGTCGGCCTTCGGGACCTTGGCGAAGGCCTCGTTGGTCGGCGCGAACACCGTGATGTTCTCGGCGTTGTTCAGGGTGTCGACCAGACCCGCCTGCTTGACGGCGGTGACCAGCGTGGAGAGGTCCGGGTTGTTAGAGGCGGCCGTGGCGACCGGGGCCTTCGCCATGCCGGAGAACGAGCCCGCGCCGTCCTTCGGCACCGATGCGCACGCCGGGCCGAACGGCTCGTCCATGTTCATGGAGTCACCGTCCGACGTGGCCGGTGACGACGCCGCGCTCGGTGTGGAACCGGCCGCGGAGTCCTTGGAGTCGTCGGAGGAACAGGCCGTCAGGGCCAGCGGCAGAACGGCCGCGGCGGACACGGCGACGGCGATGCGACGGAAGTGCAGGGTGTTCATGGTGTTCTCCTGGATGGGGTAGTGATCAATACGCTGGTCATGGGCGATGGGTGTTGGGCTTCGGGTGATAGGTGACGGAGGATCAGGACACGTTGACCACCACCGAATGCCAGCCGGTCGCACCGTTGGGGACGGTGCCGACCCGTTTGCCGGTCTGGGTGGCGCCGGTGCGGTCCGTCGCGCGGACCTCAAGGGTGTGGTTGCCGGACGTGGCCGGCCATTCCCACACCCACTGACGCCAGGTGTCCCGGCTGTCCTCCGCGCCGAGGCGGGCGGTGTGCCACTCGCCGCCGTCCACCCGGACCTCCACCCGGGCGATGCCCCGGTGCTGGGCCCAGGCGACACCGGCGACGGGCACCGTGCCCGCCTTGGGGGACGCGAAGGGGCGCGGGGTGTCGATGCGCGACTCGGTCTTGATGGGACCCCGCTGCGACCAGCTGCGCTTGACCCAGTAGGCGTCGTAGTCGGCGAACGTCGTCAGCTCGATGTCCTGGATCCATTTGCAGGCCGACACATAGCCGTACAGCCCCGGGACGAGCATCCGGACCGGGAAACCGTGCGCGAAGGGCAGCGGCTCGCCGTTCATACCGAGTGCGAGGAGCGCGTCCCGCCCGTCCATGACCTCCTCGACCGGCGAGCCGATCGTCATGCCGTCCACCGAGCGCGCCACGATCTGGTCGGCGGGCCCGCCCTGGGACGGTGGCTTCACTCCGGCCTCGCGCAGCAGGTCGGCCAGTCGCACGCCGATCCAGCGGGCATTGCCGATGTAGGGTCCGCCGACTTCGTTGGACACACACGTCAGGGTGATGTCGCGCTCGATGATCTCCCGCGCCAGCAGGTCGCGGAAGGTGACGGTGAGGGGACGGCCGACGCCCTTGCCATGGATGCGCAGCCGCCATCCGTCGGCATCGACCTGGGGCACCACCAGAGCGGTGTCCACCCGGTAGAAGCTCTTGTTCGAGGTGATGAACGAGCTCACACCCCGGATTCCCAGATCGGCGCCGCGCGGGACGGCGGGCGCCGCCGAATCCGGCACCGGGAGGACGATCTTCGCGCGTGAGGCGGCGGCCCCGGCCTGTACGGACGAGGTGAGTCGCCGTCCCACCAGGCCCGCACCGGCCGAGGCCGCCGCGGCCGCGGTCGCCGCGATCACGAAACCGCGGCGGTCGAAGGAGCCCGCCGTCCCCCGGCCCGTCTCCCCAGCCGCGGGATACGGACCGGGAACCCGGGTGAGCCGCCCGATCAGGAGATACAGCACTCCCGCCGCCACCACGGCTCCCACCACCGAAGGCAGCGCGTCGCCCGGCCCGCCCTCCGGCCGGGTGGTCGCCGCCACCGCCCCGACCACACCGAAGACCAGAACGGCCGCCGAACCGATCCGCCGGTGCCGCAGCGCGAGCACCCCCACCGCCATGGCGAAGACCGCCAGCAGCACGAGGATGCCCAGCTGGAGCACCAGCTTGTCGTTGGTGCCGAAATGCCGTACGGCGAAGTCCTTCAGCGCCGGGGGAGTGCGGTCGATGACCGCCCCGCCCACCGCTGTGACCGGCCCCGCCTCGGGACGTACGGCAGCAGCGACCAGCTCGGCCACGCACAGGGCGCAGAACCCGGCGATCAGACCGCCGAGCGCGGCGAAGGCGGCACGTGCCCAGCGGGACCGACGGGACCCTGAGGTGCCCTGCGTCCGCGAGTCGTTCTGAACTTTCCTCACGCCATGTATTCGGCACGGAACGGCCCGTGGATTGGTTATTCACCCGATCGAGTCAGCCCTGATGGCCGACCAATCCGCCCCGCCCCCGGCAACGAATCAACGCAAAGGGCTCCAGCAGCCCCCGACCGGCGGAGAAGGACCCGAGGAGCAGGCGATGGCACGGGAGCGGCGGCGGATGGCCGTGGTGGGCGCGGGAGTGGCGGGACTGACCGCGGCACACATCCTCCACAAGGCCCACGACGTGACGCTGTACGAGGCGGACGAACGCGTCGGCGGACACGCGCACACCCACGACCTGACCGCGTCGGACGGCCGGACGCACCGCGTCGACTCGGGCTTCATCGTCCACAACCGGCGTACCTACCCGCACCTGCTGCGCCTCTTCGACGAACTCGGCGTCCCCACACAGGAGTCCGAGATGAGCATGTCCGTACGCTGCGAAGGGTGCGGTCTCGAATACGCGGGCGCCCGCGGCCCCGCCGGGCTGCTCGCCCAGCCGCGGGCCGCGCTGCGCGGCCGCTACCTGCGGATGCTCGCCGAGGTGCCGCGCTTCCACCGGGCCGCCCGCGCCCTCCTCGCGCGGCCGGACACCGCGACCCCCGAGCCGACGCTGGGCGAGTTCACCGCACGCGCCCGCTTCTCGCCGTACTTCCACTCCCACTTCCTGACCCCGATGGTCTCCGCCGTCTGGTCCTGCGACCCGGTGACCGCCCTGCGCTACCCGGCCCGCTACCTGTTCAGGTTCCTGGACCACCACGGGATGCTCACGGTCGGCGGCTCCCCGGTCTGGCGCACCGTCACCGGCGGCTCGCGCGCCTACGTCGACCGCGTCGCCAAGCAGCTCGACGCCGTGCACACCGCCACACCGGTGCGGTCCCTGCGCCGCCACGCCGACGGCCTGGAACTCCTCACCGAGGACGGCACCACCGAGACGTACGCCGCCGTCGTCATCGCCACCCACCCGGACCAGGCGCTGCGGCTGCTGGCCGACCCGACCGCGGAGGAGCGCCGCACCCTCGGCGCGTTCCGCTACTCCCGCAACCCCACCCTGCTGCACACCGACACCACGCTCCTGCCCCGCAGCCGCGGCGCACGGGCCTCGTGGAACTACCTGATGCCCTCCTGCACCGCCGACAGCGACCGGGTCACCGTCAGCTACGACATGAACCGGCTCCAGCGGCTGGACGCCCCCGACACCTTCGTCGTCACACTCAACGGCGCCGACCGCGTCGATCCGGACCGGGTCCGGGCCCGCATGGTCTACGAACATCCCGTCTACACCCCGGAATCGGTGGCCGCCCAGGCCCGGCTGCCCGCACTGTCCGGACCCGTCACCGCCTACGCCGGGGCGTACCACGGCTGGGGGTTCCACGAGGACGGCTGCCGTTCGGGGGCCGAGGCGGCCGCGGCGCTGGGGGTGGCGTGGTGAGCGCCCTCTACCCGTGCACGATCACCCATGTGCGGACCATCCCCGGCCGGTACGCGTTCCGCCACCGCACCTATCTGTGGTTCATCGACCCCGAGCGGCCGCCCCGGCTGCCGCGCGTCCTGCGCCCGCTGGCCCGTTTCGACGCCCGCGACCACTTCGGCGGCACCGCGCCCACCATCCGCGCCGGGCTCGAACGCTTCCTGCGCGGCCACGGCCTGGACCTGGGCGACGGCACCGTCACGATGCTCACCCAGGCCCGCGTCCTGGGCCATGTGTTCAACCCGCTGACCGTCTACTGGTGCCGGCGCCGCGACGGGACCCCGCTCTGCGTCGTCGCCGAAGTGCACAACACCTACGGCGAACGGCACGGGTATCTGCTCCGCCCGGACGCGGCGGACCGGGCGGAGACCGCCAAGGAGTTCTACGTATCGCCGTTCTTCCCCGTCGACGGCGGCTATCGGATGTGGCTGCCGGAGCCCGGCCCCGACCTCCGCCTGACCATCCGTCTGGAGCGTGACGGAGCCCGCCCGTTCACCGCGACCGTGCGCGGCACCCGGCGCGAAGCCACCCCTGCCGAGCTCGCCCGGCTGTCCCTGCGTCACCCCTGGTCCACCGTTCTCGTCTCCGCCGCGATCCGGCTGCACGGCATCCGGCTGTATCTGCGCGGGCTGCCCGTGCGGCCCCGTCCCTCCCACCGCACACAGGAAGGCATGCAGTGAAAGCGCCCACATCCGAGCTGTCCGCGCACCGCACCCCCGCTCCCGACCCGGAGCGCTGGCCCGACATCGTCACGCCGCCCCGGACCTCCCGGACACGGACCGCCCTCGCGGAGCGGATCGTCCGGAACGCGCTGGCCCGGCTGCCGCTCCGGGCCCGGCTCGCCGACGGCGGGAGCCTGGGCCTGGGCGGCCCGCTCATGGACATCCGTGAACCGGAGCTGTTCTTCCGCAGGATCGGTGCGCACGGTCTCATCGGCTTCGGCGAGTCCTACATGGCGGGCGAGTGGGACTCGCCCGATCTGGTGGGCGTGCTGACCGTGCTCGCCGGACACGCGGCCGAACTCGTTCCCCGCCCCCTGCAACGGCTGCGCGGGCTGTGGGCGGCGCGCCGGCCGGCCGGGCACACCAACACCCCCGAGCACGCGCGCGACAACATCAGCCACCACTACGACCTGTCGAACGACCTCTTCTCCCTCTTCCTCGACGAGACCCTGACGTACTCCGCCGCGTACTTCCGCGGCTTCCCCGCCGAGCGGTCGCTGCTGCCCGCCGCCCAGCACCGCAAGATCGACCGCCTGCTGGACCTGGCCGCCGTCGGACCCGGCAGCACCCTGCTGGAGATCGGCACCGGCTGGGGCGAACTCGCCATCCGGGCCGCCGGCCGCGGCGCCCGTGTCGTCACGGTCACGCTCTCCGCCGAACAGCGCGAACTGGCCGAAGCCCGCATCCGCGCGGCCGGGTTCGAGGACCTGGTCGAGGTCCGGCTGTGCGACTACCGCGAGATCACCGGGGAGTACGCCGCGATCGTCAGCGTCGAGATGATCGAGGCGGTCGGCGAGGAGTACTGGCCGGTCTACTTCACCACCCTGGAACGGCTCCTGGCCCCTGGAGGGCGTATCGCCCTCCAGGCCATCACCATGCCGGACGACCGGATGCGCGCCGGGCGCACCACGTACACCTGGATCCAGAAGTACATCTTCCCCGGCGGGCTGCTGCCCTCCACCCAGGCCGTGGAACGGGTCACCGCCGACCACACCTGCCTGCGGATACGGCAGCGCACCCCCTTCGGCACGCACTACGCCGAGACCCTGCGCCTGTGGCGGGAGCGGTTCACCGAACGGACCGACGAGATCGACGCCCTCGGCTTCGACGCGACCTTCCGCCGGATGTGGACCTTCTACCTCGCCTATTCGGAGGCGGGCTTCCGCTCCGGCTATCTCGATGTGCAGCAACTGCTCCTGACCCGCGAGGAGACCGCGTGACCACCTCCACCGAAACTCCCGGCAGGGCCGCCCCGCGCGGCGCCGCCCGGCCGCACTTCTCGCCGCGGCCGGGGCGCCGGGCCCCGGTCCGGCAGATGTCCCGGGGCACGACGGAGCCGGAGCGGTGAGCGGGTTCCCCTGGGCGGCGTTCGCCGGTGGCCTCGCGGCCTCGGCGGCCGCCGCCCTCGGCGTCATGCTGGTCACCTTCGTGATCGCGCTCGGCAAGGGCGTGCACCGCGTCGTCGATGTCGCCTGGGGGATCGCCTTCGCGGCGGTGGCGGTCGTCTCGTACGTCCTGTCGGCGGGCGAGGGCGACGACGGGCGGCGGCTGCTGGTGACGGTGCTCACCGTCGTCTGGGGCCTGCGGCTCGCCGCGCACATCGGCCTGCGCGGCCGGGGCCGGGGCGAGGACCCGCGCTACGAGGCGATGCTGGCCAAGGCCCCCGGCCACCGGGACCTGTACGCGCTGCGGAAGGTCTACCTCCTCCAGGGCGCTCTGGTCTGGTTGATCTCGCTGCCGGTGCAGGCCGCGCAGTATCTGACGGGGCCGCCGACCTGGTGGACCTGGGCCGGGACGGCGCTGTGGGCGGTGGGGTTCGTCTTCGAGGCGGTCGGGGACCGGCAACTGGTCCGCTTCACCTCCGATCCCGCCAACCGGGGCCGGATCATGGACCGGGGGCTCTGGTCCTGGACCCGGCACCCGAACTACTTCGGCGACTTCTGCGTCTGGTGGGGGCTGTTCCTGCTGGTGTGCGAACAGCCCGCGGTGGCGGGGGCGACGCTCGTGGCTCCGGTGGTGATGAGCTTCCTGCTGATCGGGGGAAGCGGGAAGGCGCTGTTGGAGCGGCACATGGCACAGCGGCCCGGTTACGCCGACTACCTGGCCCGGACCAGCGGATTCTTCCCGTGGCCTCCGCGCGGGAGGTGATCTCGGCCCTGGCCGGGGGGTGGCGGTGGCCCTGGCGGTGCGCGTGAGCGCGCAGAGATGTCCCGCGCACTGGCCGGCGTCACGCGTACTGGCGTCACGCGTACCGGCGTCACCGCCTCGTCGGGCGGTGACGCCGGTGCCGGTCAGGCCGGGAAGTCCATCAGGGCCACCGGATTCGATGTGGGCCGTTCCGACCCGCCCGCCGGTTCGACGGTGATCCCCATGCCGGACGCCCCGTCGACCGGCCCGTCGAGCAGAACCGCACCGTCGGTCGCGGACGGGTTCATCAGGCCGGCGGAGCGCATCGTTCCGCTGTCGTTGAACCAGAGCTGGTACACCTTGCCGCCCGGCGGCCGGGCCATGCCCGAGGCCAGGAACACCGCGCGGTCCCGGCTCTGCGAGACGACGACCGTGCCCCGGGCACCGCCGGCCAGCTCGCCCGAGCTGCTCCTCGCGTCCGGCGCGGAGAGCACCTGGGCCAGCTGCTCGCTCTGCCGCTGGGCGCGGTCGGCCTCGTGCCGGGCATCCTGTGCCACCTGGTTCTGCCACACCGCGATGCCGCCGAACGCGGCAGCCGCCGCGACACAGGCGGCGAGTGCGTACGCCGACCAGCGGCCGGTGCGGCCGGAGCGCTCGTCGCGGGCGGAGCCGCCGCGGGCGTGGGCGGGCGGCTCCTGGCGTACGGCCGTGATCTCCCGCAGTACGCGGGCGCGCAGCTCGGGGGGCGGTTGCACCGACACCGCGAGACCGAGCCGGGCGGCGGTGGCCGACAGCTCCCGTACCTCCTGGGCGCAGGCCCCGCAGTCGTCCAGATGGCGTTCGAACTCGCGGCGCTCGGGATCCGGCAGCGCGTGCAGGGCGTAGGCCCCGGTCAGCGTGTGCAGTTCGGCCGTGCTCATGCGCTCACCCCCAGGCAGTCGCGCAGCCGGATCAGGCCGTCGCGCAGTCGTGTCTTGATGGTGCCCAGAGGTACGGAGAGGAGCTCCGAGACCTCGCGATAGGTCAGGCCCCGGTAATAGGCCAGGGTCACCGACTGGCGCTGCAGCTCGGAGAGGTTGCGCAGACAGCGCCGTACCTGTTCCCTCTCCAGCCGGGTCTCGACCTGTTCGGAGACCTCGTCGAACGCGGGCGTCCGCTCCAGCAGCGCGGCCCTGTGCTCCCTTGCCGCCGAGGCTTCCGCCGAGCGGACCCGGTCGACCGCCCGGTGGTGGGCGAGGGTCAGCACCCAGTTCATGGCGGTTCCCCGGGACGACTGGAAGCGGGGCGCGGTCCGCCACACCTCGACCAGTACCTCCTGCGCGACCTCCTCGGACTGGGCGGGATCGCGGAGCACGCTGCGCACCACCCCGAGTACCGGCCCGCAGACGGCGTCGTACACCGAGGCGAAGGCGTCCTGGTCTCCCCGGGCGACCAGGACCAGAAGCTCCTGGAGATCGGGCCCCGGCACGGGCACTCCGCTGATCCGTACGGCTTCCTTCACGCGGGTCCTCCCAGGACGCTCATCGGTTCCAGGAGTGATTCGGAGCCGGTGGCGGCGCGGATTGGTCAACCCGCGCGATCCTTCCACGCCGCCGGGATCGCGCAGGGACTGCTCCGGTACTGTTCCGGGACCGCGTCGCCGGGCGACGGCCGTCAGCTCACCGCCGTGTCCCCGACCCGGCCGGGAACGCCGTCGCCGCGCCGGGGCGCCGCCGCCTCGGCGCTCTTCGCCCGCCGCACCGCCCGGATGGTGAGGAAGATCAGCAGTCCGAACGGCGACAGCAGGATCGTCAGCACCAGCAGCGGGCCCATCACCAGGGGCGACACGCCCAGCTTCCGCGCTTCGAGGAACATCCACTGACCCAGCAGCAGATCCCAGGCGATGACCTGTGCCCAGAGCGCTCCCGCCCCGTTCGCGAGGGCCGCCAGGTCACGGAACGTATCGATGTCGGGGTTGCTCACCGCCGTCCAGAGCTCCGGGAAGACCGGCACGGCCAGCACGAGATAGACCGCCAGCACCGGCAGGACGGTCAGAGGTGAGGCGACGATCCGCGCGGTGGTGGCCCAGTTGGGCGCGAAGATCATGAGCAGCCAGAACGGGGCCGTCAGATAGAACGTGATCTCGAACAGTGCACCGGTCATGCCACGAGCTCCTTGTCGTAGGAATCGGAGTTTCGCCGTGCGGGTGCCGACCGCAGCGCCGCCCAGGCGCCGATCGCGGTGGCGGCCAGGATCATGCCCCCGGCCGCGAGGGTCGACCCGTCCGGGTGGATCAACGGCTGACCGCGGAGTGCCTGCCAGGTGACCAGGGCCACGACCGCCGCGTACGTGCCGGAGGCGACGACCACGAGCCGGAAGCGCACGCGCGGATCGCGCAGCCGGGCGACGCGGGGCGCGAGCAGGAGCAGGAGGAGCAGGAAGAGCGGGATCAGCTGGAGCGCGTGCATGCCGACGAAGTGCGGAATGCGCAGATCGCCTCCGGTCGTGGACCAGCCGGTGATCGGCATGGAGGGGCCGCCGTCCGGTACGCCGACGGTGTGCGCGCCCACCACATCGGCGGTGTCCAGGTCACCGGCCGCGCGCTGTCCCGCGCTCGGCTGCGACATCAGGAAGCCGAACCCCGCGCCGACCAGGGCGAGCAGCACTCCCGAGCGGATCGCCCAGGCGGAGGCGCGGTCGGCGATGCGGGCGCGGAGCAGCAGGATGGCGATCACCAGCGTGGCGGCCCAGAGGGTGATGACGGTGTAGGCCATCACGTCGTACAGCCTCGTGTCGAACGGCGTCTCGTGATTGAAGTGGCTGCGTTTCCCGCGGATGACCTGCCCGGTGATGATCGCCATCTCGCACAGGCTGGCCAGTACGACCACGTTGCCGGCCCACCGCCCTATTCGACGGCCATGCGTGAGCAGCGTCAGCATCCAGGCGAGCGCCAGGCAGTACGGCACGAACGAGACGGCGAACTTGAACGGCTTGGCCCAGATCGGCGCACCCGCCAGCATCCGGTCGTCGGCCACGAGGCCCACCGCGGAGACGACGGCCATCACGGCCATCGCGGCGGAGAACAGGACCAGCGGCCGGTGCCATAAACGCCACGTCGACATAGGTAACCCCCAGGAGGCCAACGATTATGGATAGTGGGACTCCCCGCTATCCGATAGAGGGACTATCTATGATGAGGGCGGGATTTGGCAAGTACGAAAGGGCGGACACGCGGTGCGCATCGGTGAGTTGAGTCGCAGGTCCGGGGTCCCGGTGCCGACGATCAAGTACTACGTACGCGAGGGGCTGCTGCCCGCCGGGCAGCTGACCAGCCCGAACCAGGCGAGTTACGACGCCGGGCACGAGCGCAGGCTGCGGCTGATCCGGGCCCTGCTGGATGTCGGGGGACTCTCGCTGTCCGCCATCGGCGAAGTGCTGGAGGCTGTCGGCGACCCCGAGCAGCCGGTGCACAAGGTGCTGGGCGCGGCGGTGGAGGGCGTCATGCCGACGGACGACGAGGAGGCGGGGCCCGAGCTGGAGGACGCTCGCGACGAGGTCGCCGAGCTGCTGGAGCGGCGGGGCTGGCACGTGGAGGAGGAGAGCACGGCCGGTGAGTCGCTGGCCCGGGTGCTGGTCGCGCTGCGACGGGCCGGGCACGGCGGATTCACCGAGCTGCTGGATGTGTACGCGGACGCCGCCGAGCCGGTCGCCCGCGCCGACCTCGACTATGTGGCGCGGCGCGTGGCACGCGAGGACCTGGTGGAGAGCGTGGTCGTGGGCACCGTGCTCGGTGAGGCGATGTTCGGGGCGCTGCGGCGGCTGGCGCATGTCGACGCGTCCGCCCGCCTCTACGAGGAGACGGGGACGGCGGAGGGTGCGGAGGGCGCGGACGGGGCGGCGGCCGGGGCAGCGGACGGGGCAGCGGACGGGACGGGCGCTGCTGACGGAGCGACGCCGGACGCTCCCGACGTAGCGCCGGAGGCTACCGACGTAGCGCCGGACGCTCCCGACGTAGCGCCGGACGCTCCCGACGTAGCGCCAGGCGTCACCGGCGTAGCGCCGGAGGTTTCTGACGCGGCGCCGGACGGCATGAGCGCGGCGCCGGACGGTGCGGGGGAGAAGCGGAACGGCGTGCGCGGGCGGGACAGGGCGGCACAGAGGTGAGTGCGCGCACCTGACAGCCGAAGACCCCGGTCACCGTGGGGAACGGTGACCGGGGTCCATGTCCGAGCTGTCGGAGGGCGCACGCCGTCCCCGCTTCACGCCGCCTCCTCACCCGGGGCGGCGCGCGACCGGGACCGCCCCGACCGGGGCAGCGCGCGCGACCGCGACCGTGCGATCGCGACCGCGCGTTACGCGGCGCTCTCCTGCTCGCGCTCCACCTGCTCGTTCCACTCGCGCTTGACGGCGCGCCAGGCGTCGTCGCTCTTCCCGAGGCGCCAGTAGCCGGAGATGGACAGCTGCTGGAGCGGGATCTTCCGGTCCAGTCGCAGATGGCGGCGGATCTCCTTCACGAAGCCCGCCTCGCCGTGCACGAACGCCTGTACCTCGCCCTCGGGGAAGTCCAGCGCCTTCACCGCCGCGGTCAGGGCCTCCCCGACCGGACGGTCGCCGCGGTGCAGCCAGGTCACCGCCACCCCGTCGGGCGTCACGATCTTCTGCTCCTCCGAGGCGTCCGGCACCTCGATGAAGGCGTGCACCGGGGCGCCCGCGGGCATCTGCTCCAGCGCCGCCGCGATCGCGGGCAACGCGCTCTCGTCACCGGCCAGCAGGTGCCAGCCCGCCGTGGCCCGCGGCCCGTACCCGCCGCCGGGTCCCAGGAACGTCACCTGCTCGCCCGGCCGCACACGGGCCGCCCACGGTCCGGCGAGGCCCTCGTCGCCGTGCACCACGAAGTCGATGGCCATCTCGCGGGTCACCGGGTCCCAGGAGCGCACCGTGTAGGTGCGGGTGGTGGGCCACAGCTCACGGGGATACGCCTCGCGGATCGCGCCCATGTCGAACGGGTGCGCGTAATCGGCGCCCTCGGGCGCGAAGCACAGCTTGACGTAGTGATCGGTGAACCCGGAGAGCGCGAAGCCGGCCAGTCCGTCACCGCCGAGGATCACCCGCACCATGTGCGGGGTGATCTGCTCGGTACGCAGGACCTGCGCACCCTGGGCCTTGGGTGCCTGCCGCTCTGCCACGAGGATCTCCCTGATCTGGACGTACGGGGACCCGGCTACCACCGGGCCGGGAACTTAGGTTTACCTAAGCTAGCACCTCATGCCCGAAGTGTGGAGAGCAGCCGCTGCAGAGCGCCGCCCAGACCCCACTGGTCCGAGAGCACCTCAAGGGCTGCCGGGTCACGCGGCTCGTCGGGCAGGGCCGGATCGAAGTCGGGCAGCGGCACATCACCGGCGACCCGGACCACCTTCGGCGCGACGGCGACGTAATCGCGCGCCTCGTCCAGCCGCTTGCGCTGCGAGGGTGTCAGCTTGGCGGCGGGGTCGTCCACGGCGGCCATGATCCCGGCCAGATCGCCGAAGGCGTCCAGCAGCTTGGCCGCCGTCTTCTCGCCGATGCCGGGGACGCCGGGCAGGCCGTCGCTGGGGTCGCCGCGCAGCAGGGCCAGATCCACGTAACCGGAACCGTCCACGCCGTACTTCTCGCGCAGCCACGCCTCATCCGTCATCTGGAGCATCCCGACACCCTTGAGCGGGTACAGCACCCGCACCTGCCGGGCGTCGTCGACCAGCTGATAGAGGTCGCGGTCGCCCGTGACGATGTCGACGGGGCCGGTCGCCAGGCCGGTGAGCGTGCCGATCACATCGTCCGCCTCGTACGGCGCGACTCCCACCCGGGCGATCCCGAGCGCGTCCAGCACGTCCTCGATGATCGGCACCTGGGGGGACAGCGTGTCAGGGGTGTCCTCCTCGTCGGCCAGCCCCTCCGCCGTCTCCACCGCCACCCGGTGCGCCTTGTACGTGGGGATCAGCTCGACCCGCCAGTGCGGCCGCCAGTCGGCGTCCCAGCAGGCGACCAGGTCGTCGGGCCGGTGGTCGTGCACCAGCCGGGTGATGAAGTCGAGGAGCCCGCGCACGGCGTTGACCGGGGTGCCGTCCGGTGCGCGCACCGAATCCGGGACGCCGAAATAGGCGCGGTAGTAGAGGGAAGCGGTGTCGAGGAGCATCAGGCGTCGCGTCACACCCCCGATGATGCCGCACACCACTGACACCGGCTCAGAGGTGAGCTGAATCACTCTTATGTTTGGTGTGCGTAAGTACGGGCAGGCGCGCCAGCGGAGCGGACCACGTCGCATTTTCAACTAATGCGCGTGCAATGCGGACCGAATCCGCACCGCTCCACGGTCTGCCGGAGGGGGTGGCAGACCGTTTTCGGTTCAACGCGTGAGGTGTATGTGTCAAGGCTGCAAGCCGACCACTTGTACAAAGTGTTCGGCAGACGACCCGATCAAGCCGTGCGGAAACTCGAAAACGGCACCGGCCGCGACGAGCTGCGCGCCGACGGAACGACCGCAGCGGTGATCGATGCCTCGTTCACGGTGGAACCCGGCCAGATCTTCGTCGTGATGGGTCTCTCGGGTTCCGGCAAGTCCACCTTGCTGCGGATGCTCAACGGACTGCTCGACGCCACGGCCGGACGCGTGCTGTTCGACGGCCAGGACCTGACCGCCCTGAGCCCCCGTGAACTGCGCCACGTCCGCTCCTCCAAGATCAGCATGGTGTTCCAGCACTTTGCGCTCTTCCCCCACCGGAGCGTCCTGGAGAACGCCGCCTACGGCCTCGAAGTGCAGGGTGTGCCGCGCGCCGAGCGTGAGCAGCGCGCCGCCCAGGCACTGGAGCTGACCGGTCTGGCCGGCTGGGAGAAGTCCTGGCCCGACGAACTTTCCGGCGGAATGCAGCAGCGCGTGGGCCTGGCCCGCGCGCTGGCCACCGACGCCGACCTGCTGCTGATGGACGAGTCCTTCAGCGCGCTGGACCCGCTGATCCGCCGCGACATGCAGGACCAGCTGCTCGAACTGCAGAAGCGGCTCAAGAAGACCATCGTCTTCATCACCCACGACCTCAACGAGGCCATGCGCCTCGGTGACCGGATCGCCGTGATGCGTGACGGGCGGATAGTCCAGCAGGGCACCGCCGAGGACATCCTGGTCCGTCCGGCCAACGACTACGTCGCGTCGTTCATCCAGGACGTCGACCGCTCCAGGGTGCTCACCGCCGGTTCGATCATGGAGCAGCCCGAGAAGGGCCGCTCGGACAAGGACCTGCTGGCCGAGGCGCCCGCGACCGTGTCCGCCGGGACGCCGATCGCCGAGCTCTTCACGCCCTGCTCCACCAGTGGTGTGGCCGTGGCCGTCACCGGCGACCGGGGCCAGGTGATCGGTGTCGTGCCGCGCGCGCGTCTGCTCGCCGCACTCGGCGAGGAACCGCGGGTCGAGCCCGTGAGCCCGTCCCGGTCCGACGTCAGGAAGGTGACCGCCGGTGCCTAGGTTCACCTTCGGCGAATGGGTCGAGGACGCGGTCGACTGGCTCCAGTCGAACCTCACCTGGATCTTCGACGCCATCAAGGCCGTGCTCGGCGGGATGTACGACGGCGTCAACGCCGTCCTCGGCGGTGGTGAGCCGCTGCTGATGGCCGCGATCTTCGCCGTCATCGCGTTCTGGCTGCGCGGCGCGGTTCCGGCCGTTCTCACCTTCGCCGGCTTCGCCCTGATCGACTCCCTCGCCCTGTGGGACGAGGCCATGACCACGCTCTCGCTGGTCGTCGTGGCAGCCGTGATCACCATTGTGATCGCGGTGCCCACGGGCATCTGGGCCGCGCGGAACAACAAGGTCAGTGCCGCGCTCAGGCCGGTGCTCGACGTCATGCAGACGATGCCGGCCTTCGTCTACCTGATCCCCGGCGTCATGTTCTTCGGCGTCGGCGTCACCCCCGGCGTCATCGCCACCATCGTGTTCGCGATGCCCCCCGGCGTCCGGATGACCGAACTCGGCATCCGCCAGGTGGACAGCGAGCTGGTCGAGGCGGCCGAGGCGTTCGGCACCACACCCCGCGACACCCTGACCCGGGTCCAGCTGCCGCTCGCCCTGCCGACGATCATGGCCGGTATCAACCAGGTCATCATGCTCGCGCTGTCGATGGTGGTCATCGGCGGCATGGCGGGCGCGGGCGGTCTCGGCGAGAAGGTGTACGCCGCGATCACCCAGCTCCAGGTCGGTCTCGCCGCCGAGAGCGGTATCGCCGTCGTCATCCTCGCCATGTACCTGGACCGGATGACCGGGGCGCTCAACGAGCGGGTCTCCCCGCTCGGCCGCCGCGCGGCGGCCAAGATCGCGTCCGGGGCGCGTGGCCTCAAGGTCACCCACTACAAGCCGGGCACCGCGGTCGCGATGATCGGTGTGGTCGTCCTCGCCCTGATCGCCGGCGGGCTCAACATTGCCGGCTCGGACGACGGCAAGAGCGCCGAGGCGGGCGACAGCACGGACGTCGGCAAGGGCCAGAAGATCAACCTGGGCTACATCCCCTGGGACGAGGGCATCGCCTCCACCTTCCTCTGGAAGGAGCTCCTGGAGCAGCGCGGCTACACGACCGGCATCAAGCAGCTCGACGCCGGTCCGCTCTACTCCGGCGTCGCCCGCGGGGACATCGACTTCCAGACGGACTCCTGGCTGCCGACCACCCACAAGGACTACTGGGACAAGTACAGCTCCAAGATCGACGACCTCGGTTCCTGGTACGGGCCGACCTCGCTGGAGCTGACCGTTCCCTCGTACGTCAAGGGCATCGACTCGCTCGATGACCTCAAGGGCCAGGGCAAGAAGTTCAACGGCAAGATCATCGGCATCGAGGCCAGTGCCGGAATGATGGGCACCCTCAACAAGAAGGTGCTCAAGGAGTACGGCCTGGAGGGCGAGTACAAGGTCGTCTCCTCCAGCACGTCCTCGATGCTGGCCGAGCTGAACGCCTCCATCAAGAAGAAGGAGCCGGTCGTGGTGACCCTGTGGTCGCCGCACTGGGCCTACGGCAAGCACGACCTGAAGAAGCTCAAGGACCCCAAGGGTGCCTGGGGCAAGGGCGAGAACGTACACACCGTCGCCCACAAGGGCTTCGCCAAGAAGGCACCTCCGGTCGCCGAGTGGCTGAAGAAGTTCAAGCTCACCGAGGAGCAGCTCACCAGCCTGGAGAACGAGATCCAGAGCGCCGGTCAGGGCAAGGAGCAGGACGGCGTACGCGCCTGGCTGAAGAAGTCCCCCGGCCTCGTCGACAAGCTCGCCCCGCTGCCCAAGGGCGCCGGTGGCGCCCAGCAGCAGGGCAAGGACGCGGGCAAGACCGTCAACATGGGTTACTTCCCGTGGGACGAGGCCATCGCCAGCACGTACCTGTGGCAGAACATGCTGGAGGACCGCGGCTACCGGACGACCGTCAAGCAGCTCGATCCCGGACCGCTCTACACGGGGCTCGCGCAGGGCCAGATGGACGTCCAGTTCGACTCCTGGCTGCCGACGACGCACAAGGTCTACTGGGACAAGTACAAGGACAACCTCACCGATCTCGGTTCGTGGTACGGGCCGACGTCGCTGGAGCTGACCGTTCCGTCGTACGTCAAGGGCATCGACTCGCTCGATGACCTCAAGGGCCAGGGCAAGAAGTTCAACGGCAAGATCATCGGCATCGAGTCGAGCGCCGGGATGATGGGCACCCTGAACGAGAAGGTGCTCAAGGAGTACGGCCTGGAGGGCGAGTACAAGGTCGTCTCCTCCAGCACGTCCTCGATGCTGGCCGAGCTGAACCGCTCGATCAAGAAGAAGGAGCCGGTCGTGGTGACCCTGTGGTCGCCGCACTGGGCCTACGGCAAGCACGACCTGAAGAAGCTCAAGGACCCCAAGGGCGCCTGGGGCAAGGGCGAGGAGATCCACACGGTCGCCAAGAAGGACTTCGCGAAGGACTTCCCGGAGCTGACCGGCTGGCTGAAGGACTTCAAGCTCAGTGAGGAGCAGCTGGCCTCGCTGGAGGTGGAGATCCAGAAGGGTGGCGCGGGCAAGGAGAAGGAGTCCGCCCGCCGCTGGATGGACGCCAACCCCGACGTGGTGGAGAAGCTGACGCCCGTCGGCAGCTGATTTCGGCGCCTCGTCAACGAGGGGACGGTCCCGGTGTCGCACCGGGGCCGTCCCCTTCGGCATGGCCGAAAGGATGCGCTGGGGAGGTTTCCCGCTTCTTCGCCCGTGCTCCATCTCGGCAAACGATGTGCGTAGTGTGCTGGCAACCGGGAGGATGGCCAGGCGGGAGGGAGCCCGGACATGGACGAGAAGGAAGCACCGCGGGTAGGTGCCGCGGTCCGCCGACGGCGCAGAACCCTGGGGCTCACGCTGGCCTCGGTCGCCGCGCGCAGCGGACTGTCCGTGCCTTTCCTGAGCCAGATCGAGAACGAGCGCGCCCGCCCCAGTGCCCGGTCCCTGGACCGCGTCGCCGAGGCGCTGGAGACCACGACCGCGCGGCTGCGCGCCGCCGCCGACTCGGCACGCTCGGTGGACGTCGTGCGGGCGGGGGAGGGCGACGGGGTACGCCGCGTGGTGCGCGGCCGCCACCAGCTCAGCGCCCTGGAGTTCACCGGTGAGCAGGACCTCGGGCGCGAGTTCCAGCACCGGAACGACGAGGTGATGTACGTCGTCGAGGGCGCCGCCGAGGTGGAGGCCGAGGGGCAGGCGTACCGGCTGGAGCGCGGCGACACGCTCTTCCTGTCCGGCGGTGTCCGGCACCGCTGGCGCGCCACCGTGCCGGACACCCGGCTCCTGTTCGTCGCGGTGGCCGAGAACATCGACGCCACGTACGACTCCCGCCGCTGACCGCCTCAGGCCGCTGCCGCTGCTGCCCGCCGCTGACTGCGTCAGGCCGCCTCAGGCCGCTGCCCGAAGGCCGCCTCGGGCCGCTGCCCGAAGGCCGCCTCGGGCCGTTGACGCAGGGGCCCCGGCCACTGCGAACCTGCGGCGGGCCGCGAGTCCGCGCGCCGTCTCCGCAGCCGCCGTACGTCCCCGAAAGGCCCCGCCCGTGCGTGTCGTCTCCCTGGTCCCCTCGCTCACCGAGGCCGTCGCCGTCACCGCACCCGGGCTGCTGGCCGGGGTCACCGACTGGTGCACCCACCCGCCGGACCTCGCCGCCGCCCGGATCGGCGGCACGAAGAACCCCGACGTGGCGGCCGTCGTCGCGCTGCGTCCCGACCTGGTCATCGCCAACGAGGAGGAGAACCGCGCACCGGACCTCGCCGCCCTGCGGGAGGCCGGACTCGACGTCATGGCCACCGAGATCCGTACCCTCGACGCGGCCTTCGCCGAACTGGAACGCGTCCTGGTCACCGGATGCGGCCTCGCCCGGCCCCGCTGGCTGGACGAGGCCGAGGCCGCCTGGGCGGCACTCCCACCGCCGGGCACTCCGCGCCCCGCGATCGTGCCCGTCTGGCGCAGACCGTGGATGGTGCTGGGCCGCGACACGTTCGCCGGTGATCTGCTGGCCCGCCTCGGGGTGCGCAATGTCTACGCGGACCATGCCGAGCGCTATCCCCGTATCCCGCTCGCCGAGCTGAACGCGGCCGGAGCCGAACTGGTCGTGCTGCCCGACGAGCCGTACCGCTTCACCGCCGACGACGGGCCCGAGGCGTTCCCCGCGCTGCCCGCCGCACTCGTCGACGGGCGCCACCTCACGTGGTACGGGCCGTCACTGGCAGAGGCGGCTTCGGCGCTGCGAGCAGCGCTCCGCTGACCAGTCCGCGCAGCGTGCGTGTCCCGGCCACGGCCCAGGCCGCCACCAGGAACACGTACAGCGCGACGGCCGGCCAGGTGAACACATCGAGCCCGGTGTGCCGGGCCAGTCCGGCGACGCCGGTCACGCACGTACCGACCGGGAAGGTGAAACCCCACCACGTCATCGTGAACGTCATGCCGCTCCGCACCGCCCGGACCACCATCGCGACGGCCAGCGCCAGCCACAGCAGCGCGAACCCCATCACCGGCACCCCGTACAGCACGGCGAACGCACCGAAGGCGGAGGCGTACGGGGCCGCGACCGCCCCCGGCGCCACATCGGCCAGCTGATTGACCGCGGTCGTCGACTGGCCCAGCGGACCCAATACCAGGAACAGCGTCGGCGTCAGCGCGAGCGGCAGCGGACCCTGGTGCACCAGCCGGGCGAAGACGACCGGCAGCACGACCAGCGTCGCCAGCAGGGACAGACCGAACATCCCGTAGCAGGCCATCAGCAGCGCCCCACGCCACTGCCCCGCGGGCAGTTCGGGCACCAGCAGCGCGCCGAGCGACGCGGAGACCATCGGCGCCACCAGCGGCAGCAGCCAGACGGGTGAGGCGGTGCCGGGTTCGAGACGGTGGCGTACGACCATCAGATACGGGACGGCGACGGCGGCGACGAGCCCGACCAGCGTGCCCGCGACGAACAGCACCGTGTTGACCGCGAGCGCGGCCTGCTGCCCGATGACGTCCTTGCCGACCACCATGGTGCCGCCACCGACGGCGAGCAGCGCCATGGACAGACAGCCGTAGAACGGGGCGACGGCCGGGTCCAGGAGATGGGCGCGGGCCTGGTCGCGGTGGAAGACCCAGTGCCCGGTGCGGGCCGCGAGGACGGCGACGAGCAGAAGCGCGGAGAGCGCCCACACGACGGTGCACAGCGCGCGCAGACCCGGCAGGTGCACGGGGAGCGCGACACCCGCGCTCGCGACGATCGCGGTACCCATGACGGAGGCGTACCAATTGGGGCCGATGTGCCGCAGCGACGGCAGCCGGAGAGCGGCCGGGCGGGAGACGAAGGACGGCGGGGACTGCGGCTCGGTCCGGGGCTGGGTCTGCGGAAAGATGGCCATGCCACGATTCTTGGCGGCGGCACCGTCCCCCACCAGGGAGTCCGTCTCTATGAGGTCATAAGCTGGCTTTATGCCCAGCGACGAACATGTGCCCCTGTCCCACCGGGTCCCCGACCTCGGGGCGCTGGAGCTGCTGCTCGCCGTGGCCCGGCACGGCAGTCTCGGGCGGGCGGCCCGTGACGTCGGCGTCACCCAGCCCGCCGCGTCCAGCCGCATCCGGTCGATGGAGCGGCAGCTCGGCGTCGCCCTCCTGGACCGATCCCCGCGCGGCTCCCGGCTCACCGACGCGGGCGCCCTGGTCACCGACTGGGCGCGCAGGATCATCGAGGCCGCCGAGGCGTTCGACGCGGGCGCCCAGGCGCTGCGCGACCGGCGCGACTCGCGGCTGCGGGTCGCGGCGAGCATGACGATCGCGGAGTACCTGCTGCCGGGCTGGCTCATCGCGCTGCGCGCCCAGCGGCCGGACACCGCCGTGTCGCTGCTCGCGGGCAATTCGGCGGCGGTCGCCCGGCGGCTCCTCACCGGCGAGGCCGATCTGGGCTTCGTGGAGGGCCTGTCGATACCGGAGGGCCTGGACGGCACGGTGATCGCGCACGACCGCCTGGTCGTCGTGGTCGCCCCCTCCCATCCCTGGGCCCGCCGTCGGACGCCCCTGCTGCCCGGGGAGCTGGCCGCGACCCCGCTGATCCTGCGGGAGCACGGCTCCGGCACCCGGCAGGTCCTGGACGCCGCGCTCGCCGTTCACGGCGGACTGGCCCAGCCGCTGCTGGAGCTGTCCTCGACGACCGCCGTGAAGGGCGCGGCGGAGAGCGGTGCCGGACCCTGTGTGCTCAGCGAACTGGCGCTGGGCGAGGAGCTGTCGGCCCGCCGCCTGGTGAAGATCCCGGTCGAGGGCGTACGCCTCCGTCGTCAGCTGCGCGCCGTATGGCCCTCCGGCCACCGGCCCACGGGACCGGCCCGCGACCTGCTGTCCCTGACGGCGCGCGACTCCGGCCCGTCAGGCGTCTGAGACCTTCGGGCCGGGACGGGCGTCCGGGGATGTCGGGCCGGGACGGGCGTCCGGGGATGAGAGTCCGGGCCCACGCGAGTCCTGGCCAAACTTTGGTCTCCGGCGTCCTGACCAAACGTTGGCTCCGCCTCCGAGCGCGTCAGGCCGGGGCGAGGTTCGGGACCAGGGCGGCTTCGCCCGTCCGCCGGTCGCGCTCCGTGGCCGCTGCCGCCACCAGCGCCCGCATCACCCGCGGGTCGTCGCCCATCTCCGGATGCCACTGCACGCCCAGCACCCACTGCGGCCCGGGGAGTTCGACCGCCTCGACGGTACCGTCCGCCGCGTGGGCGGAGGCCGACAGCGACGGCGCGAGCCGGTCGACGGCCTGGTGGTGATAGGTCGGTACGACGGACGCCTCGGCGACCACCGACGCGTACCGGGTACCGGGCACCGGCGTCACCAGGTGCTCGCCGAGAACCCCGGTCGTGCCGGGCGGACCGGCGTGCCCGTCGATGTGCTGGATCAGGGTGCCGCCCAGTGCCACGTTCAGCAGTTGCATGCCCCGGCAGATCCCGAGCACGGGGATGCCGGACGCCAGCGCCGCGTCGAGCAGGGCCTTCTCCCAGGCGTCGCGCTCACGGGCCGGTGGACCGGTACGGGGGTCGAGCTCCGCCCCGTACAGCTCGGGCGCGACATCGGCGCCGCCCGCGACGACGAGCGCGTCCAGCCGGGCCACGGCGGCGGCGGCCCGCTCCGGCGCGTCCGGCGGGAGCAGCGCGGCCAGGCCGCCGGACCGCTGGACCAGCCGCGGGTACGCGGCGGGGAGGAGGGCGGCGGGCAGTTCCCAGACGCCCCAGCTGGTCGCGGGTTCCAGGTAGGTGGTGATGCCGACGAGGGGTTCGGGCACGGTGCGTTCCCTCCGGTGGGCCGCCTGCGGGCGGGCCGAAGTCAATGGTGTCACCGCATACCTTATGGCCCTGGTGCCCTCGTGCAAATGGCCGCGGGCCGCGGTCCGCTCAGGACAGGAAACCGCGCAACAGCGCCGCCGTGCCCGCGCAGTGTTCGCGCATCACCGCGCGGGCCGCCTCCTCGTCCCCGTCCAGCACCGCCCCGACGAGCGCCGTGTGCTGGTGCTGGGAATGCTCCAGGTTCCGCACGAGCAGCGGTATGCAGTCCAGCAGGTCGTTCACCGTGGCCCGGACCGCCGCGTACTGGCCGGTGAGCGTCGGTGATCCGGAAAGTTCGGCCAGTGTCAGGTGAAACAGGGTGTCGTGCCTGCGGTAGTCGGGCAGAGGTGTCTCGTGTGTCGCCGCCAGTGCCCTACGCAGCCGGTCAGCGCCCTCGCCGGTCAGCCCGTGCGCGGCGCAGAGTCCGGCGGCCCCGGTCTCCAGCACCTCGCGGAAGCGCAGGATGTCCTCCATGTCGACCGCCGCCACCCGGCGGTGCAGCTCGTCCTCGCCCGCCGTGCCGGTGCGTGGCGCCACGAACGTACCGCCGTAGCGCCCGCGTCTGCTCTCCACCAGGCCCTGCTCCTGGAGCACCTTCAGGACCTCGCGCAGGGTGACCCGGCTGATCCCGAGCAGTTCGGCCAGCTCGCGCTCGGCCGGCAGCCGCTCGCCGCCGGCCACCAGGCCGAGCCGGATCACCTGGAGTATCTGCGCCAGGGCCTCCTCGAAGCCGTTGCCCGCGCGGACGGGGCGCAGCACGGGCCGCAGGCGGGCCGTCGCCGGTCTCTCACCGGATTCCTCGATCACGTTCCGCTTCCCTTTCATTCAATGGTTCCATCCCATACCTTAAGGCTCCCGGCCGGCCGATGGAGGAGTATCCCGTGGCAGAGCGAACACCCCCGCTCGGTACCGACGAACTACGTGTCCTCGTCGCGAGCGGCGAGATCGACACCGTCGTCCTCGCCTTCCCCGACATGCAGGGAAGGCTGCAGGGCAAGCGCTTCGCCGCCGGGTTCTTCCTCGACGAGGTCATGGAACACGGCACCGAGGGCTGCAACTATCTGCTCGCCGTGGACACCGACATGAACACCGTCGACGGGTTCGAGATGTCCTCCTGGGACCGCGGATACGGCGACTTCGCCATGCGCCCCGACCTCAGCACCCTGCGCCGGGTTCCGTGGAACGAGGCGACGGCCATGGTCATTGCCGACCTCGCCTGGGAGGACGGATCGCCCGTCGTCGCCGCGCCCCGTCAGATCCTGCGCCGCCAACTGGAGCGGCTCGCCGCACTCGGCCTCACCGCCCACGTCGGCACCGAACTCGAATTCATCGTCTTCAAGGACACCTACGAACAGGCATGGGACCGCAACTACCGCGATCTGACACCGGTCAACCAGTACAACATCGACTATTCGGTCCTCGGCACCGGACGCGTCGAACCCCTGCTGCGCCGCATCCGCAACGAGATGGCCGCCGCCGGACTCACCGTGGAGTCGGCCAAGGGCGAGTGCAACCCCGGCCAGCACGAGATCGTCTTCCGCTACGACGAGGCCCTGGTCACCTGCGACCAGCACGCCGTCTACAAGACGGGCTCCAAGGAGATCGCCGCGCAGGAAGGTGTCGCGCTCACCTTCATGGCCAAGTACAACGAGCGCGAGGGCAACTCCTGCCACATCCACCTCTCGCTCCAGGACGCCGAGGGCCGCAACGTCATGGCGGGCGACGACGGGGCCATGTCCCCGCTGATGCGCCACTTCCTCGCCGGACAGCTCGCCGCCCTGCGCGACTTCACCCTCCTCCACGCGCCGAACATCAACTCCTACAAACGCTTCCAGCCCGGCTCCTTCGCCCCGACCGCGGTCGCCTGGGGCCACGACAACCGGACCTGTTCCCTGCGCGTCGTGGGCCACGGCCGCTCGATGCGCTTCGAGAACCGGCTGCCCGGCGGGGACGTCAACCCGCACCTCGCGGTCGCCGGTCTCATCGCCGCCGGACTCCACGGCGTCGAAGAGAAACTGGAACTCCCCGAGGCGTGCGAGGGCAACGCCTACACCGCCGGGTACGAGCAGGTGCCCACCACCCTCAGGGAAGCCGCCGGCCTCTGGGAACGGAGCGAGGTGGCCCGTGCGGCCTTCGGCGACGAGGTCGTGCGGCACTACCGCAACATGGCACGCGTCGAACTCGAAGCCTTCGACGCCGCAGTGACCGACTGGGAGCTCCGCCGCTCCTTCGAACGCCTGTGAGGCACCCTGTGACCGCCGACCACCACCCCGCCGATGTCAGCGACACCGTCAGCGCGGACCGACCCGTGCACCCCGACGCCCACGACGTGATCAACCCGGCGACCGAGGAACACCTCGCCACCGTCGCGGCCACCACCCCCGCCGAGGTCGACGCCGCCGTGGCCCGCGCCGCGGCGGCCCAGCGCACCTGGGCCGCCCTGGCCCCGGCCGACCGGGCCCGTCTGCTGCGCCGCTTCGCGGCAGCGGTCGACGCCGAGATCGAGCCCCTGGCCCGGCTGGAGACGGCCGAGGCCGGTCACCCGCTCGGCAACGCCCGCTGGGAGGCGGGCAACGTCCGCGACCTGCTCGACTTCGCCGCCGGGGGAGTGGAACGCCTCAGCGGCCGGCAGATCCCGGTCCCCGGCGGAATCGACTTCACCCTTCTGGAACCCCTCGGCGTCATCGGGGTGATCGCCCCGTGGAACTTCCCCATGCCGATCGCCGCCTGGGGCGTCGCCCCCGCTCTCGCCGCGGGCAACGCCGTACTCCTCAAACCCGCCGAGACGACCCCGCTCACCGCCCTGCGACTGGCGCGGATCGGGCGGGAGGCGGGTCTTCCCGAAGACCTCTTCCAGGTGCTGCCGGGGGCGGGCGAGGTGACGGGCAACGCCCTGGTCACGCACCCCGGCGTCGCCAAGATCGTCTTCACAGGCTCCACCCGCGTCGGCAAACGGATCATGGCCGAATGCGCCGACCGCGTGAAGCGGCTCACCCTCGAACTCGGCGGCAAGAGCCCCAACATCGTCTTCGCCGACGCCGACATCGAGGCCGCCGCGGCCGCCGCCCCCATGTCCTTCCTGGACAACGCGGGGCAGGACTGCTGCGCCCGCACCCGCATCCTCGTCGAGCGATCCGCGTACGACCGGTTCCTGGAACTGCTCGCCCCCGCACTGGCCTCGGTCGTCGTCGGGGACCCGACCGACGAGAAGACCGCGATGGGACCGCTGATCTCCCGCGCCCACCTGCGACGGGTCCGCGGCTATGTCCCCGAGGGTGCGGCCGCCCTGCGCGGCAGCGCCCCCCAGGGCCCCGGATTCTGGTTCCCGCCGACCGTCCTCACCGACGTCCGCCCGGACGCGCCCGTCGCCACCGAGGAGGTCTTCGGGCCGGTGGCGGTGGTTCTCCCCTTCGAGGACGAGGCCGACGCCGTACGGCTCGCGAACGCCACCGACTACGGCCTCGCGGGCTCCCTCTGGACCCGCGACGTGGGCCGCGCCCTGCGCGTCGCCCAGGCGGTCCGGGCCGGGAACCTCTCCGTCAACTCCCACTCCGCCGTCCGTTACTGGACCCCGTTCGGCGGCTACAAACAGTCCGGGCTCGGCCGCGAACTGGGCCCCGACGCCCTCACCGCCTTCACCGAAACCAAGAACGTCTTCCTCAGCACGGAGGCCTGAACCCGCATGACCACCGACACCGAGAACATCTGCCGCCGCCTGGTCGGCCGCACCGCCGTCATCACCGGAGCCGGCAGCGGCATCGGCCTGGCCACCGCCCGCAGGCTGGCGTCCGAGGGCGCCCACGTCGTCTGCGCCGACATCGACGCGGCAGCGGGCACGGCCGCCGCCGAGGAGGCCGGAGGTACCTTCGTCCAGGCCGATGTCACCGACCCCGGACAGGTCGAGGCGCTCTTCAAGGCCGCCTACGACACCTACGGCTCCGTCGACATCGCGTTCAACAACGCGGGCATCTCACCGCCCGACGACGACTCCATCCTCACCACCGGCCTGGAGGCGTGGAAGCGCGTCCAGGACGTCAACCTCACCTCCGTCTACCTCTGCTGCAAGGCCGCCCTGCCCTATATGCGCCGCCAGGGCCGCGGCTCGATCATCAACACCGCGTCCTTCGTGGCCAGGATGGGCGCGGCGACGTCCCAGATCTCGTACACCGCGTCCAAGGGCGGTGTCCTCGCCATGTCCCGCGAACTCGGGGTGCAGTTCGCCCGGGAGGGCATCCGGGTCAACGCCCTGTGCCCGGGGCCGGTCAACACCCCGCTGCTGCGGGAACTGTTCGCCAAGGACCCGGAGCGCGCGGCCCGCAGGCTCGTCCACATCCCGCTCGGCCGGTTCGCCGAGGCGACCGAGATCGCGGCGGCCGTCGCCTTCCTGGCGAGCGACGACTCCTCGTTCGTCAACGCCACCGACTTCCTCGTCGACGGCGGTATCTCCGGGGCCTATGTGACCCCGCTCTAACGGCCGCGGCAGCCCCGGGCCCGGACTCTGAACCGGACCCTAAGGTGGGGGCATGAGCTTCGCGACACCGCCCGGCTGGTACCCGGACACGGGTGCGCCCGGCACCGAGCGCTGGTGGGACGGCACGGCCTGGACCGCGCACACCCGCCCGCTCGCTGCCGGGCACCCCGAACCGCGACAGCCGGACACGGCACCGTCGTTCGGGCCGCCCACGCTTCCGCGGCAGCGCACCGGCAGCGGCGTGCCCCGCGGCGGCACGTCCCGCGGCCGGGTCCTGGCGGTCGCGCTGTCCGCACTGGTGGTCGTCGGTGTCGCCGTCACCGGTGTCGTGCTGCTGGGCAGGGACGACGGCGGTACGCGGCCGAGTGCGGATCCCAGCGGCACGGCCCCGTCCCCCACGGCCCCGGCCACCGCCTCCCCGAGCGGCCCCGCCCCCGACGACTCCCGGCCGACGACCCGGCCGTCCTCACCGATCAGCTCAACGGGATCACCCTGCCCGTTCCCGCGGGCTGGGAGAAGCCCGACGGCACCGTCGACGACGTGACCACCATGCGCACCGTCCTCTCCTACCGCTGCCCCGGCGACTCCGGCACGTTCTGCTACCACGGCACGGTCACCACCCGCACCCCGGCCCGTACCGACGCGAGCACCCCCGAGGCGCTGGCCGAGCAGGACATCGGGACCGCCGCCGACAACGCGTACGAGGAGGACATCGTCGGCGACCGCATCCACGGCGGCATCGTGTCGCACAAGGTGCTGAAGTCCGAGTCGGTGAGCGTGGCCGGGCGTACGGGCTACCTGGTGCGCTGGCAGGTCACCACCGGGAAGGGCCCCGGCGGCGTGGTGCAGTCGCTGGCCTTCCCCTCGGCGGCGGGCAGCGAGACACCGGTCCTCGTCCGGTTCGCCTTCGACGCGGGCCGCGAGGAGCTGCCGCTCTCCCTCATGGACACGATCACGCAGGGCATCCGTCCGGTGGGCGACAGCGCGACGAGCGGCGGAGTGGGCAGCTCGGTCGCGCCCTGACACCGCTCGCGCGAACCTCCGGAGCCGCAACGGGGCCGCGCCGGAGTCGTGCCGAATCCCGCTGGAGCAGCCGGGGCCGTACCGGAGGCTGCTGGGCCGTCGGTCAGAGGAAGGTACGGCCCTCGCCCCGGTACGTCGGTACCGTCGCCGTGATCCGGTCGCCCTCGATCAGGTGCAACTCGTCGAACCGCTCGCACAGTTCACCGGCCTTGGCGTGCCGGAACCACACCTTGTCGCCGATCAGGAGATCGTCAGCCGGGGCGCCAAGCAGCGGTGTCTGCACCTCGCCCGCGCCCTCCTGCGGGTCGTAGCGCAACCCCTCCGGCAGATACGGCACGGGCAGCCGGTCCGCACCCGCCGCGCCGGACGCCGGATAACCGCCGCCCAGCACCGTCACCACGCCCACCCCTGGCCTGCGCACCACGGGCTGCGCGAACAGCGCCGCCGGACGGCCGGTGAACGACGTGTAGTTGTCGAACAGCCGCGGAACGTACAGCCCCGACCCGGCCGCGATCTCCGTCACCGCGCGCTCGGCGGCGGTGTGCTGCACGCTGCCCGTACCGCCGCCGTTCACGAATTCCAGGTCCGGCGCCACCGCCCGCACAGCCCGCACGACCTCGGCCCGGCGGGTCGCCAGCTCCTTGCGGGCCGCCGACTGCATCAGCCGGACCGCCCGGGAGCGCAGCGGACGTCCCGCGATCGAGTCGCCGACCCCGGCGACGTGGCCCTCGTACGCCATCAGGCCCACCAGCCGGAATCCCGGCCTGCGGGCCACCGAGCGGGCCAGCTCCGCCAGTTGGACGGGGGAGCGCAGCGGGGAGCGCAGCGCGCCGATCCTGACCCGGCCGCCCAGCAGCCGCAGCGAGGTGTCCAGCTCCAGGCAGACCCGGATCTCCTCACGCCCACCGGCCCGCGCCGCGTCGATCAGCTCCAACTGCGCCTGGTCGTCGACCATCACCGTCACCGCGGCGGCGAGCTTCGGGTCGGCGGCCAGTTCGGCGAACGCGGCGCGGTCGGCCGACGGATAGGCCAGCAGCACGTCCTCGAAACCGGCGCGCGCCAGCCACAGCGACTCCGCCATCGTGAACGACATGATCCCGGCGAACCCGGGACGCGCGAGCACCCGTTCCAGCAGGGCCCGGCAGCGCACCGACTTGCTCGCCACCCGGATCGGCTTCCCCGCGGCCCGGCCGACGAGATCGTCGGCGTTGGCGTCGAAGGCCTCCAGATCGACCACGGCGATCGGGGCGTCGAGATGGGCGGTGGCCCGGTTGTAACGGGTCCGGTCAGCGGCGCGGGCAGTCATGGCCGCAGCTTGCCAGACACCCGTACCGCTGGGTAGGGGGACGATCGGGGCAGATCCCCCGGCCGCGGCGGCCCGTTCCCCTCAGCGGCCCCCCAGCCCGTAGAGTGACGGGCACGCGAAGACCAACGGGCCTGCCTGTGACGCTGATCCGCGGGCGGTACGGAGGACGTGAACCAGGGGGCGGGCCGGATGAGTACCGAAGCGCAGCGCGCTCCCGTGCCGCCCCGCCCGACCACCCCGCCGACGCCCCACCCCACGGGACCGCCCCCCACCGCGCCTACCGCACCCGCGGAGACAACGGCCCCGCCCAAACCGCAGCGGCAGCCGCAGCCGCAACCGATTCGCGCACCGGCCCCGCAGCCGCGGCCGACCGCGCCGAACCACCAGGCCCCTCCCGCGCCGCCCCGCGTCGCACCCGCGCGCCAGACCCCTCCCACGCCCGCCGCGCCGACCCCCGCCGCGCCCCCCGCGCCCACCGGCCAGGCCCCCGCCGCGCCCCCGCGCCCGGCCACCCCCGCCGTGAGCCCGCCCGCCGGACATACCCCCGCCGAGACGACCGCCCGGCTGCGCCCCGTACCGCCATCCGTGCCCGGGACCACCGGCCCGCAGTTCCCGCCGGCCGCGCAGACCCAGCCTCCGTCGGCCACACAGTCGCCGCGGACCCCGCCGCCTCCACCGGCCGCGCACCCCGCCGTGCCGCCGCCTCCCGCGACCCGGCGCAGACCCGTCGGCGCGGTGGACCTCACGCCCCTCCCCGGTACGGCGCCCCGCCCCGGACCGCATTCCGCACCCCCCGGCGCGTACCCCGGCTCCTACCCGGCACCGCACCGCTACGGCTTCCCCGAGACGCCCGTGGAGACCACCACCCGGCTGCGCCCGGTCCGGCCGCGGCACCGGGGCCGGACCACGGCGGCCGCCGCCTGCGTCGTCCTCGGTCTCGGGCTGATCGGCGGCGCGGTCACCGGCACCTGGCTCACCGGCGACTCCTCGGCCGAACCCGGCACCCGCAGCGCGTACACCACGGGCCGGACCGTCTGGCACAGCGTCCCCGTCGACACCCTCTTCCCACGCACCCTCAAGGGCGACGGCGCGGGCCCCGGCGCCGCGGCCCGGGTATGGACGCGGGTCGCGGTCGCCGCCGACAGTGGCTGTGCCGAGGGCCTCGACCCGCTGCTCCTCCGGACGCTCCGCCCGGTCGGCTGCGAGCGCATGGTGCGGGCCACCTACACCGACGCGACGCGGAGCAGCGTCACCACCGTCGGAATGATCTTCACCGAGGCGGCCGAAGAGGGCATGCGCGCGCTCAGCAGCCGCTTCACCGAGCAGCGTCTCGCCGCGCGCAAGGACCTCATGCCGCGCACGTACGCCGCCGAGGGGACGGTCGCCGCCGCGTTCGGCGACGCGCAGCGCGCCAGCTGGACGGTCCACGTACTCACCGAGGTGCCGGTCGTCGTGTTCGCCGTCTCCGGCTTCGCCGACGGGCGTACCGTCGCCGACCCGCAGCCCGCCGCCGCGGCCATGGCCGCCGGTGCGACGACGCCCGCCGCCCAGGCCGGGCTCGGCCACGAGGCGGAGGGCGTGGCCGACCGGGTGGAGCGCGGCCTGCGCAGGACCGTCACCGACCTCACGGAGAAGCCGGAATGAACCGCCGCCGACGCCACCGTGCCCTCGCCGCGGTCTGCGCCGCCACCGTCCTCGCGCTCAGCGCCGCCGTCCCCGCCCACGCGGACGCCATCCGGGACCAGCAGTGGGGCCTGGGGGCCCTGCACACCGACCGGGCCTGGCAGACCACCAAGGGCCGGGGCATCATCGTCGCCGTCCTCGACACCGGGGTCGACAACACCCACCCCGACCTGGCCGGCGGCGTGCTCCCCGGCAAGGACCTCATCGGCTTCGGCGCCGGGCGGGGCGACGCGGCCTGGGCCCTGCACGGCACCGCGATGGCCGGGATCATCGCGGGCCGCGGCAGCGGCACGGGTCGGGGCGACGGCATCCTCGGCATCGCTCCCGAGGCCAGGATCCTCCCGGTCCGGGTGATCCTGGAGTCCAACGACCCCTCCCGCGCCAAGGCCCGCAAGTCCCGCGGCACCGCGCTCGCCGACGGCATCCGCTGGGCCACCGACCACGGCGCCGACGTCATCAACCTCTCCCTCGGCGACGACAGCAAGTCCGCCCACCCCGAACCGGGCGAGGACGCCGCCATCCAGTACGCCCTGGCCAAGGGCGTGTCCGTCATCGCCTCGGCGGGCAACGGGGGCGAGAAGGGGGACCGGGTCTCCTACCCCGCCGCCTACCCCGGCGTCATCGCGGTCGCCGCCGTGGACAAGCACGGCACGCACGCCTCGTTCTCCACCCGCCGCTGGTACGCCACCGTCAGCGCGCCCGGCGTCGACATCGTCGTCGCCAACCCCGACCGCAAGTACTACATCGAGTGGGGCACCTCCGCGGCCTCGGCCTTCGTCTCCGGAGCCGTCGCCCTGGTCCGCGCCGCCCACCCCGGCCTCACGCCCGCCCAGATCAAGAAGCTCCTCGCGGACACCGCCCGCAACGCCCCGGCCAACGGCCGCGACGACGCCCGCGGCTACGGCATCGTCGACCCGGCCGAGGCCATCGAGACGGGGTCCCGGATGCGCCCGGCCGACCTCGGTGCCAAGTCCGCCGTGACCGGATACCGCAAGCAGTACTTCGGCCCGGGACCCACCCCGCCGGACAAGGCCGATGCCCCGGTGAACTGGCCGGCCCCGGCGGCGGGCGGCCTCGGCGCCGTCCTGCTGGCCCTGGCCGTCGTCCTGTGGCGGGGCCGGAAGCTCACCGGGCGTCGCTGACCACCCCGACCGCGGCCTTCGCGACGGACTCCACCAGCGTGATGCCGGCCTCCTTCGTCGGCTGCCCGTCACAGAGCACGGCCACCAGGTAGGAGCGCCCACCGGCCCGTACCCGCCCGATGCTGTTGATGTCCCAGAGCCCCGTCGTGGTGCGCGGCATCCAGCCGTTCTTCAGCGCCCACGCGTCGCCCGCCGCGGAGACCCCCCACCGCTGGTCCGCCTCGACCCGCCCCATCAGCCGCCGCACATAGTCTTGGGACGCCGGGGAGAGGACGGATTCCCAGGCGGATTCCTGCACGGAGTCCCCGTCCCCGTCGAACACCGCCCGCAACAGCCGTACCTGATCCGCCGCGGTGGTCTGTGTCAGCCCCCAGGCCCGCGCGGCCACAGTGCCGGTCAGCCCGAGCCGTACGTTCGCCGCGTCGAGCCCCTCCGCACCCCCGATCACCCGCCAGAGCCTGGTGGCCGAGGCGTTGTCGCTGCGCCCGATCATCGCGGCCGCGTACGTCTGCTCGGTACCGCTCAGCTCACGCCCCTCGTCCTGGGCCCGCAGCAGCAGGGCCGCCAGGATGTCCACCTTGACGATGCTCGCGGTGTCGTACGCCGCCCCGTCCCCGTACACCGCACGCGTCCCACTGCCGGTGTCCAGCACCGCGACCGACAGCCGGGCGTCACCGATCAGGGGCGCGACCACCCCGGCCAGCTCCGCGTCGAGATCCACCTCGGCCTCCTTGCCCCTCGCCGCCGCCGGTCCACGCGAAGCGGGCGGTGGGGCGGACGATACGGAGGCACGGCACCGGGCGGGGTATCCGGCGCGCGACCCACCGGATACGCGCCCCCCGCGGTCGAACAGGCCGGCAGCACCGCGGCCGTCACCACGGCCTTCACCACCGCGGCGGCCGGGGCGGACCGCGCGGACCACCGTGTGGACCGTCGGCGCGCTCCGTGTCGGGACATGGTGCGGACGCCAGGTGCGCCACCTGGCAGCAGCCTGTGCCCGACCTGTCGCCGGGGTGGAAAGACGCAGGGACTACGCTCGTCCCGTGGCGCTCAAGAACATTCCGGACCCCGGTTTCTCCGACGACGACGGCACGGCCGATCCCGCACTGACAGCGGCGCTCGCCGCCTGGTCGACGGACCGTACGGCGGTGGATCCGGTCCTCGAAGCACTTCGGACCGCCCGGCTGCTCGTCCCGGTGGTCGCCGTTCTCGGCGAGGTCGAGGAGGACGAGAACGGGCTGCGCCGCGAGAAGACCAGCGACATGGCGGTCCCCACGCTCCAGGCCGGTGACCGGCGCGCGCTGCCCGCCTTCACCTCGACCGCGTCGCTGGCCCGCTGGGACCCCGAGGCACGCCCCGTCGCCGTACCCCTGCACCAGGCACTCCAGGCCGCCGCGCACGAGAGGGCCGACACGGTGGTGCTGGACCTCGCGGGGCCCGTCGCGTTCGAGCTGACCGGTCCGGCACTGCTGGCGCTGGCCGAGAACCGCACCAGCACGGACCCGCTCCAGGACCCGGCCGTCGTCGCGGCGGTGCGGGACACCGTGGCCGCCGAGCCCGCCGTGATCCGCGCCCACCTCGGGCCGGGCCGGGCCGACGGCACCCTGGCACTCGTCCTCGCCCCGGACGCCGTGCCCGCCGAGGCGGCCCGCCGCCTCGCCGAAGCCCTGTCGGCCAGCGAGGTGCTGCGAGCCAGGCTGGTGCGCGGCCTCGATCTGGCGCTGCTGCCCGCCGGGACGGCCACTCCGGGTGAAGCGCTGTTCACTCGCTGATCGCCTCAACGCGCGCATCTCGCCTCGCACCATGAGAATGAGCGAGAAATCGGATGAAACCGACTGATCGTCCCAGATCTCGCGAGGTGGTTGTATGCAGACGCGGACAGTGGTGTCGGAATTCCTGGGAACGCTGCTGCTGGTCTTCTTCGCCGTCGGATCGGCGGTGCTCGGAGTCGAGTACATCGGAACGGTGGGCATCGCCCTCGCGTTCGGCTTCACGCTGCTCGCGCTCGCCTACGCGCTGGGGCCGATCTCCGGCTGCCATGTGAACCCGGCGGTCACGCTGGGCATGCTGGTGGCCCGCAGGATCGACCCCCGGACGGCCGTCGAGTACTGGGTGGCCCAGTTCCTCGGCGGCATCGTGGGTGCGGCACTGCTCTTCCTGCTGGCCAAGCAGGTTCCGGGGCTGAAGACGAGCGGCGCGTTCGGGAGCAACGGCTACGACGACCGGTCGGCCGTCGGCATCAACCTGGGCGGAGCGTTCCTCGCCGAGGTGGTGCTGACCTTCCTGCTGGTCTTCGTGGTGCTGGCGGTGACCCACAAGGTCGCGGTCATCGGATTCGACGGGCTGCCCATCGGGCTGTCCCTCGCGGCGATCCACCTGGTGGGCATCCCGCTGACCGGCACCTCGGTCAACCCGGCCCGCTCGCTCGGTCCGGCCCTGTTCGCGGGCGGCGCGGCTCTCTCCCAGCTGTGGCTGTTCATCGTGGCGCCGCTGGTCGGCGGCGTGATCGCGGCGTTCGCGCACCGGCTGACCCATCCGGTGCCGGCCCTGGAGCCCGCCCGGCTCGACGGGACGGCCTGAACCCGGCGCGCACACCCGGCCCCGGGGCTCCGACCGAAAGCGCGAGCCCGCCACCAGTGACACTGGCGGCGGGCTCGCGCGGTGGGTGCGGGGGAGGGCGGTCAGCCGTAGACCGGGCCGGTGTACTTCTCGCCGGGGCCCTGGCCGGGCTCGTCCGGTACGAGGGACGCCTCGCGGAACGCCAGCTGGAGCGACTTCAGGCCGTCCCGCAGCGGAGAGGCGTGGAAGGTGCTGATCTCCGTGGTGCTCGCGTCCAGCAGTCCGGCGAGCGCCTGGACCAGCTTGCGGGCCTCGTCCAGGTCCTTGTGCTCCTCGCCCTCCTCGGTCAGGCCGAGCTTGACGGCGGCCGCGCTCATCAGGTTGACGGCGACCGTCACGATCACCTCGACCGCGGGGACCTCCGCGATGTCGCGGGCCATGTCGTCGAAGCCGGGGGAACCGGGGGAATCGGTGCTGGGGGTCGCGTCGCTCATGTCCCACACGATAAGGCCAGGCCCGTACGCCACTGTCCTCGGGAGCCCGTCGCGCGCACCGGTCGGCACCACTCCGGGGAAGCTGCTAACCTTGTGTAACGACCGGCCGGACATCTATGTGCCCGGCCCACAAGTGGAGGCTCCGATCTCCCACCTGGCTGTCCCTTGAGGACGGCGGGTCACCGGTCAGGTGGCGACCATCGTTCCGTACGGACGATGGAGCCGCCCGATACGCCCCGCGGTAGATCGCGGCGGTGTTCCGGTAGTTCCAGGAGCCCCGCCTGTGTCCCGTCCGGGGCATTTTTGCCGTTCCGGCTCGGTTGGTCTCACGAAACAGACGTTACGCGGCTGTCCGCCAGGCGGTCGCGTGGTGCTACCGAGGAGGATCCATCAGCGCCGAGCCCCGCATCAACGACCGGATTCGCGTTCCCGAGGTGCGACTTGTCGGTCCCAGCGGCGAGCAGGTCGGGATTGTTCCGCTTGCCAAGGCCCTGGAGCTCGCACAGGAGTACGACCTCGACCTGGTCGAGGTGGCGGCGACCGCCCGTCCGCCCGTGTGCAAGCTCATGGACTACGGGAAGTTCAAGTACGAGTCGGCCATGAAGGCCCGTGAGGCGCGCAAGAACCAGGCGCACACGGTCATCAAGGAGATGAAGCTCCGGCCGAAGATCGACCCGCACGACTATGACACCAAGAAGGGTCACGTCGTCCGGTTCCTCAAGCAGGGCGACAAGGTCAAGATCACGATCATGTTCCGTGGTCGTGAGCAGTCCCGCCCCGAGCTGGGCTTCCGACTGCTCCAGCGTCTCGCTTCGGATGTCGAGGACCTCGGTTTCATCGAGTCCAACCCGAAGCAGGACGGCCGGAACATGATCATGGTTCTGGGCCCGCACAAGAAGAAGACCGAAGCCATGGCCGAGGCCCGTGAGGCCCAGGCCGCCCGCAAGGCGGAGCGTCAGGGCTATGCGCCCGACGGCGAGTCCGAGGGTGATGAGGCTGCCGAGGCTCCGGCCGCGGCCGCCGAGGCTCCGACCGAGACACCTTCCGAGGCGTGATCCTCGGGGGCTGCCATCCAGGCGCCCCCGGGTCCCCGCGGAATCCCATAGAGATCTGACGCCCCTGCAGTCCGGTGCCCGCACCGTGAGGGGCGCCACTGACGAGGAGAGAACGGCGCGATGCCGAAGAACAAGACGCACAGCGGTGCCAGCAAGCGCTTCAAGATCACCGGCTCCGGCAAGGTGCTCCGAGAGAGGGCCGGCAAGCGCCACCTGCTCGAGCACAAGTCGTCCAAGAAGACCCGCTCGCTGACCGGCACGGTCGTCGTGGCTCCGGCCGACGTCAAGAAGATCAAGAAGCTTCTCGGCAAGTGAGGCTCGGCCCCCGGTGAATCCGGGGGCACGACCTCGATCACACCGGGACCAATTCGTTTCCGGGCCGTGTGAGGACCACCACGGCCCCGCTACAAGGAGTTAACAAGTGGCACGCGTCAAGCGGGCAGTCAACGCCCACAAGAAGCGCCGGGCAATTCTCGAGGCCGCCAAGGGTTACCGCGGTCAGCGCTCGCGCCTGTACCGC
This sequence comes from Streptomyces sp. NBC_01433, assembly GCF_026340105.1. Lineage (NCBI taxonomy): Bacteria > Bacillati > Actinomycetota > Actinomycetes > Kitasatosporales > Streptomycetaceae > Streptomyces > Streptomyces sp. NBC_01433. Next base: position 5,436,726 of record NZ_JAPEPM010000001.1, read on the forward strand.
AAGGCCAAGGAGCAGGTCACCCACTCCCTGGTCTACAACTACAACGACCGCAAGAAGCGCAAGGGCGACTTCCGTCAGCTGTGGATCCAGCGCATCAACGCCGCTGCCCGCCAGAACGGCATGACGTACAACCGCCTCATCCAGGGTCTGAAGGCCGCCAACATCGAGGTGGACCGCAAGATCCTGGCCGAGCTCGCGGTCAACGACGCCAACGCGTTCGCCGCCCTCGTCGAGGTTGCCCAGAAGGCCCTCCCGAGCGACGTCAACGCCCCGAAGGCCGCCTGATCCAGGCCGCTCTTCCAGGTAATCGAGCCGGACCCGCAGGCGCACGCCGTCTGCGGGTCCGGTGCGTTGCGCCACCTGATCCCCACCTCCGTACGCAGAGAGGCTCGCCGCCGACCATGGGCACCCCCGAACTGATCTCCCCGCGATCGCCGCGCGTCACCGCCGCCCGGCGGCTGGCCAAGCGAAACTTCCGCGGCAAGGAGCGCCGGTTCATCGCCGAGGGGCCGCAGGCCGTGCGCGAGGCCGCCGGGCACCGGGGCGGCGACGGCGAGCCGACGCTCATCGAGCTGTTCGCCACCGTCGAGGCCGCCGAGCGGTACGGCGACATCGTCGACGCCGCCCACGCGGCGGGCGCCCGGGTGCAGCTGGCCGACAGCGAGGTACTGGCCGATGTGTCGCAGACCGTCACCCCGCAGGGCCTGATCGGCGTCTGCCGCTTCCTGGACTCGCCGTTCGAGGAGGTCCTCGCCTCGAAGCCCACGCTGGTGGCCGTGCTCGCCAACGTACGGGACCCCGGGAACGCCGGTACGGTGCTGCGCTGCGCGGACGCGGCGGGTGCCGACGCCGTCGTGCTCACCGATGCCTCGGTGGACCTTTACAACCCCAAGTCCGTGCGGGCGTCGGTCGGTTCGCTGTTCCATCTGCCGGTCGTCGTCGGAGTCCCCGTCGAGCAGGCCGTGCGGGGACTGCGGGACGCCGGGGTGCGTATCCTCGCCGCCGACGGCGCCGGTGCCGACGACCTCGACGACGAGCTGGACGCGGGCACCATGGGCGGGCCCACCGCCTGGGTCTTCGGCAACGAGGCATGGGGCCTGCCCGAGGAGACCCGTGCGCTGGCCGACGCCGTGGTCCGCGTCCCCATCCACGGCAAGGCGGAGAGCCTCAATCTCGCGACGGCCGCGGCCGTCTGCCTGTACGCCTCCGCGCGGGCGCAGCGCCCGCGCCGTACCGCCTGATCCACCGCGGCCGGCGTCCGCGGCGGCACGCCGCGGACGCGCGGCGCCACCGGTCACCGACTGATACCGGCCACCGCGTGAGCCGTCCCACCGGCGCACCGGCGCAGTGCGCCCCCGCAGGGTGTCGCTCGTTCCCCGACGACTAGTAGGGTGACGAACTCGGGGGCCCACTGCACCGGTTCGAGAGGTGGGGTACGGGAATATGGCTGTCGGCATGAGCGGTCCGCGTCAGGCGCACACGGCCGTCGTACGCACTACCGCGGACCGGGACGGTACGGGTCCGGACATCATGGACCCGGGCGGGAACAGCGCCGACCGGGAGCTCACGGGAACCGGCCGGCACCTCAGGGAAACCGGCCGGGACCTCAGGGAAACGACCGGCCGGGAATCCGCCGGTGACGTCGGTATCGGCATCGACGCGGACGACCTTCCCGACGGCCTCGTCATCGCCGACGCGAGCGGCCGCGTCATCTGCTTCAACTCCGCCGCCGCCCGGATCACCGCTACTCCGCGCGCCGCGGCACTCGGCCGTTCCCTGGAGCAGGTGCTCCCCCTGGAGGACCTCAAGGGGCAGCGCTGGTGGACCCTGACCGACCCGTACGGCGGTCTCGCCACCCGCGTCGGGCAGCCCGAGCGCAACCTCCTGCTGCCCGGCGCCCGCGAGGTCCTGGTCTCCGCACGGTACGTACGCGAGCGGCCGACCGGGCCGGTGCGCCGCGTCGTGGTCTCGCTGCGCGGCACCGAGGCCAGGCGGCGTACCGAACGCAGCCACGCCGAGCTGATCGCCACCGTCGCCCATGAGCTGCGCTCCCCGCTGACCTCGGTCAAGGGCTTCACCGCGACGCTCCTGGCCAAGTGGGAGCGCTTCACCGACGACCAGAAGCGGCTGATGCTGGAGACCGTCGACGCCGACGCGGGCCGCGTCACCCGGCTCATCGCCGAACTGCTCGACATCTCCCGGATCGACTCCGGCCGCCTGGAGCTGCGCCGTCAGCCGGTCGACATCTCCGCCGCCGTCGAACGCCACGTCCAGGCCCTCACCGCGAACGGGCAGGAGCCCGACCGCTTCCTCGTCCGTACCCGGCAGCCGCTGCCCGACCTGTGGGCCGACCCCGACAAGGTCGACCAGGTGCTCGGCAATCTGCTCGAAAACGCGGTGCGGCACGGTGAGGGAACCGTCACTATTGACATCGCCCCCGCACCCGCGCCGGCGAAGAGCGACGAAACAGGAACGGCAGTCACCGTGAGCGACGAAGGCCCCGGCATCCCCGAGGAGTCGATGGGACGCGTCTTCACCCGCTTCTGGCGGGGGAGCAAGCGCGGCGGGACCGGTCTGGGCCTGTATATCGTCAAGGGAATCGTCGAGGCCCACGGCGGCACGATCACCGTCGACCGGGGACCCGGCGGCGGCGCCGAATTCCGATTTATTCTGCCCGTGAGCGCGCCGGCCTACTTGAACTGAGAGGGTCCGCGGAGCGATCGGGCAGCGTGTCGGTGGGTGACGGGCGGGCCCTGAGCCGCCCACGGCCCCCTCCACCCACTGCGGCGCTTAGACTCGACCTTTGGCACCTTTGTGTCCTCCAGGCGTCGAGCGGGGCCACGGGGGTCCGGGGGTATCCCCCGGTAAGAGCAGTATCAGCCAATCGGAAGCACGGGAAGAGATGTCGGCACCGAACAAGTCGTACGACCCAGTCGAGGTCGAGGCACTGAAACCGGAAGAGATCGAGCGCATGCGGGACGAGGCGTTCGCCGCCTTCGCCGCCGCGGGCGACCTCGACGCGCTCGCCCAGGCGAAGACCGCGCACACCGGAGGTACCTCGCCGCTGTCCCTCGCCAACCGGGAGATCGGCGCTCTGCCGCCGCAGGCCAAGGCCGAGGCGGGCAAGCGCGTGGGCCAGGCCCGCGGCGCCGTCTCCAAGGCCCTCGCCGCCCGTCAGGCGGAGCTGGAGGCCGAGCGGGACGCCCGGGTACTGGTCGAGGAGGCGGTGGATGTCACCCTGCCCTACGACCGCACCCCGGCAGGAGCCCGCCACCCCCTCACGACCATCATGGAGCGCGTCGCGGACGTCTTCGTGGCCATGGGCTACGAGATCGCGGAGGGCCCCGAGGTCGAGGCGGAGTGGTTCAACTTCGACGCCCTGAACTTCGTGCCCGACCACCCGGCCCGGCAGACGCAGGACACCTTCTTCGTCCAGGGCACCACGCCCGACGGCAGGACGACCACGGGCGACGAGTCCGGCGTCGTGCTGCGCACGCACACCTCGCCGGTCCAGGCCCGCTCCCTGCTGGAGCGCAAGCCGCCCGTCTACGTGGTCTGCCCGGGACGGGTCTACCGCACCGACGAGCTCGACGCCACGCACACCCCGGTCTTCCACCAGATCGAGCTGCTCGCCGTCGACGAGGGCCTCACCATGGCCGACCTCAAGGGCACCCTCGACCACATGGTCCAGGCGCTCTTCGGGCCGGACATGAAGACCAGGCTGCGGCCGAACTTCTTCCCGTTCACCGAGCCGTCCGCCGAGATGGACATGGTCTGCTACGTCTGCCGCGGCGAGTCCGTCGGCAACCCGGACCGCCCCTGCCGCACCTGCGGCAGCGAGGGCTGGATCGAGCTCGGCGGCTGCGGCATGGTCAACCCCAAGGTGCTCATCGCCTGCGGCGTCGACCCCAAGAAGTACAGCGGATTCGCCTTCGGGTTCGGCATCGAACGGATGCTGATGTTCCGCCACAACGTCGAAGACATGCGAGACATGGTCGAGGGTGACGTCCGGTTCACCCGGCCGTTCGGGATGGAGATCTGATGCGCGTCCCGCTTTCCTGGCTGCGGGAGTACGTCGACCTGCCGGCGACGGAGACCGGCCGTGACGTACAGGCCAAGCTCGTCGCCGTCGGTCTCGAGGTCGAGACCGTCGAGCAGATCGGCGCCGGGCTCAAGGGCCCCCTGGTCGTCGGACAGGTCCTGACCATCGAGGAGCTGGAGGGCTTCAAGAAGCCCATCCGCTTCTGCACGGTCGACGTCGGCACCGCCAACGGCACCGGTGAGCCGCAGGAGATCGTCTGCGGCGCACGTAACTTCTCCGTCGGCGACAAGGTCGTCGTGGTCCTGCCCGGCGCCGTCCTGCCCGGCGACTTCGCGATCGCCGCACGCAAGACGTACGGCCGGACCTCGCACGGCATGATCTGCTCCACCGACGAGCTCGGCATGGGCGACGACGGCACCCACGGCATCATCGTGCTGCCGCCGGAGCACGAGGTCGGCACCGACGCGATCGAGCTGCTCCAGCTCGTCGACGAGGTCCTCGACATCGCCGTCACGCCTGACCGGGGCTACTGCCTGTCCATGCGCGGCGTCGCCCGCGAGGCGGCCATCGCCTACGGGCTGCCGCTGCGCGACCCGGCCCTCCTCGACGTGCCCGCGCCGAACGCGTACGGCTACCCGGTCAAGGTGGCCGACCCGATCGGCTGCGACCGCTTCACCGCGCGCACCGTCACCGGCCTCCAGCCCGAGGCACGCTCCCCGATCTGGATGCAGCGCCGTCTGCAGAAGGCCGGGATGCGTCCGATCTCGCTGGCCGTCGACATCACGAACTACGTGATGCTGGAGCTCGGCCAGCCGCTGCACGCCTACGACCGCACCCGTGTCGACGGGCCGATCGGGGTGCGCCGCGCCCAGCAGGGCGAGAAGCTCACCACGCTCGACGGCACCGTGCGCGTGCTGGACGCCGAGGACCTGGTCATCACCGACAACCGCGGGCCGATCGGCCTCGCCGGTGTCATGGGCGGTGCCAACACGGAGATCGCCGACGCCCGGAACGGCGAGACGCTCACCACCGAGGTCGTCATCGAGGCCGCGCACTTCGACGCGATCGCGATCGCCCGGACCGCGCGCCGCCACCGGCTGTCCTCCGAGGCGTCCAAGCGCTTCGAGCGCGGCGTCGACCCGCAGGCCGCCGCCGCTGCCGCGCAGCGCACCGTCGATCTGCTGGTCCTCCTCGCGGGCGGCACCGCCGAGGCGGGCGTCACCGAGATCAGCGCACCCTCCGCGCCCCGCACCATCGCGATGCCCGCCGACCACCCCGACCGGGTCGCCGGTATGGAGTACGGCCGCGAGACCGTCGTACGCCGCCTCCAGCAGGTCGGCTGCGACGTCTACGGGCAGGACGAGCTGATCGTCACGGTGCCGTCCTGGCGCTCCGACCTCGGCGAGCCGAACGACCTGGCCGAAGAGGTCATCCGGCTGGAGGGTTACGAGAACCTCCCGTCCACGCTGCCGACGCCGCCGTCCGGCCGCGGTCTCACCGACCGCCAGCGGCTGCACCGCCGCATCGGCCGGGTACTGGCCGGAGCGGGCTACGTCGAGGCGCTGAGCTACCCGTTCATCGGCGACGCGGTCCTGGACCGGCTCGGCCTGGACAAGGACGACGCCCGCCGCCGTACGGTCAAGCTCGTCAACCCGCTCTCCGACGAGGAGCCGGCGCTGCGCACCACACTGCTGCCGGGCCTCCTCGGCGCACTGCGGCGCAACGACGGCCGCGGCAGTCACGATCTCGCGCTCTTCGAGACCGGACTCGTCTTCCGGCCGACCGGCCATGAGACACAGGCCGTACGGCTGCCCGTCGACCGGCGCCCCTCCGCCGAGGAGATCGCCGGACTCGACGCGGCGCTGCCGCGCCAGCCGCGCCGCGCCGCGGTCGTCCTCGCGGGCGCCCGCGAGCAGGCCGGCTGGTGGGGCAAGGGCCGCCCCGCCGACTGGGCGGACTCCATCGAGGCCGCCCGGACGATCGCCCGTGAGGCGGGCGTCGAGCTGACCGTCCGCGCCGACCGGCACGAGCCGTGGCACCCGGGCCGCTGCGCCGCGCTGTTCGTCACGGTGAACGGCGAGGAGACCCTCTTCGGTCACGCGGGCGAACTGCACCCGCGGGTCATCAAGGAGCTCCACCTGCCCGAGCGGACCTGCGCCATGGAGGTCGAGCTCGACGTCCTGGAGCAGGCCGTCGACGGCGCGCTCCAGGCACCCCGGATCTCCACCTTCCCGGTGGCGACCCAGGACGTCGCGCTGATCGTCGCCGAGGACGTGCCCGCCGCCGAGGTGGAGCGGTCCCTGCGCGCGGGCGCGGGTGAACTCCTCGAATCGCTGCGACTGTTCGACGTGTTCACCGGCGACCAGATCGGCGAGGGCCGCAAGTCCCTGGCGTACGCGCTGCGGTTCCGTGCCGCGGACCGCACGCTGACCGTCGAGGAGGCGTCGGCCGCCCGCGACAGCGCGGTCGCACTGGCCGCCGAGCGCACCGGCGCGGTGCTGCGCGGCGCGTAGCACCAGGCACCCGGCACATCAGGGAGGGGCGTATCCGGTCACCGGATACGCCCCTCCTCATGTCCCGCCGAACGGCGGAGGGACCGCACGCGGACCCGGAGGCGGAACCGGGAGGAAATCGGTCCCGGACTCCGTTCCGCAGCCACCCTCCTCTTCGTTGGGCAGTGGGTCGTGCGATCCGGCACCGTCCGCCCTGCCTCGGAGCGTCGGGCAGGCCGGCAGGGCGGACGGCGCGGGTGCGGGTCGTCGTCTGTACGAGGGGGAGCCGACGACCCGGCCGCCTCTTGCGAGACGGCCCAGTCAACCGATACGCGAACCGGCGCGACAGGGTGCACAGCAGGATGGTTCGGGCATTCCGTTCACACCCCGTGTGAATCGTGCTCCACTAGGGCTGTCCCGACGGGGATCACGGGACAGCCCTTAGGCTCATCGCGACGCACGACTGGGGGGGCAATGGAGCCCAACATCCTGCTCGAAGCCCTGATCGACGAGGCCGGTGTCTCCCGGGCGGGGCTCGCCGGGCACGTCAACCAGGCGGGCCGGGCCCGCGGCCTGTGCCTGCGCTACGAACACACGGCGGTGTCCCGGTGGCTGAAGGGGCAGCGACCGCGCGGCCAGGTGCCCGACCTGATCTGCGAAGTCCTCGGCCGCCGCCTGCGGCGCCCGGTCGCCCTCGACGACATCGGCATGGGCGCGTCCGGCGGGAACACCACGACGCACGGCATGTCGCTCTCCGCATTCGTCGACCGGGCCACCACGCTGTGGCGCTGGGACGAGCAGCGGCGCCCGCACCTCGCCACCGCCCCCGCGGTCACCGGAACGACGGCGGTGATGCCGGTCTGGGAGTGGGAGAACCCGCCGGAGGACACCGATGTCTCCCGGCCGGGGCAGGCCCGGGTGAGCACGGCCGACATCGTCACGCTCCGGGCGGCCCGTGACCACTACGAGCAGATGTACCGCAAGGCGGGCGGCATCGCGACCCGTTCCCGGGTCGTCGGCTTCCTCAACGCCGAGGCCGCGCCCCTGCTGCGCGGCGGCTGCGGCGACGAGCTGGGCCGGCGACTGCACCGGGCGACGGCCGGACTGGTGGCCGTCGCGGGCATCTGCGCGTACGACTCCGACGCCCACGGACTGGCCCAGCGCTACTTCCACCAGGCGCTGCGTCTGGCCAAGGCCGGCGGGGACCGGGGCCTGGGCGCCTATGTGATCGCCCTGCTGGTCAACCAGTCGCTCTTCCTCGCCGAACACCGCCGCGCCGTCGCCTTCGCCGAGGCGGCGCTGCGGGCCGCCGGACCGCACATCACCCCGGCCCTGGCCGCCGATCTGTACGCCATGCAGGCCAAGGCGTACGCCCGGCTCGGGGACTCCGGCAGCACCCTGGCGTGCATCCGCCGTGCCGAGTCCGAGGCGGACCGCGTCCTGCCCGGCGGGGAGCCGGACGAGACGGGATACGTCCAGCCGGGGCTGGTCGACGTACAGGTGGCGGAGGCGCTGCTCACGCTCGGGGACGTGTCCGCCGCCCGGCAGCACGCGGTCTCGGCGGTGCGCGCCCCGGCGCACGACCGGGGCAGAGTGCACCGCCTGGCGATGCTGACCCAGATCGAACTGCTCCAGGGCGAGGCGGACCGGGCGGCGCGCACGGCCGCCGAAATGGCCGAAGGGGCCCGGGGGATGGACTCCCGGCGGCTGCGCGACCGGCTCCGCTCGGTGCGGGAGCAGTTGGCGGCGAGTGGTTGCGCCGAAGCGGCGCGGACGGCCGAAGCCATCGACGGGGCACTGCGCGTGCCTCTGTGAGCTCCCCCGTACACCGGCTCCGTGCGTTCCCCCGCGGGACGGACCCTGCTGCCATGTTGCCATCGACGTGTCGAAAGGCGGCAGCACTGTGCAGTGGACGAACTCAAGCGAACAGAATGTGTATGAGAATCCCTGGTTCCGGGTGAACCTGGCGGACGTCGTCCTCCCCGACGGCCGCCATCTCGACCACTTCGTCATCCGGCTCAGGCCAGTCGCCGCGGCCACCGTCGTCAACGAGGCCGACGAGGTACTGCTGTTGTGGCGGCACCGTTTCATCACCGACAGCTGGGGCTGGGAACTCGCCGCGGGTGTCGTCGAGGACGGCGAGGACATCGCCGCGGCTGCCGCCCGGGAGATGGAGGAGGAGACGGGCTGGCGCCCCGGCGAACTGCACCCGCTGATGACCGTGGAACCGGCCAACGGGCTCACCGACGCCCGGCACCACCTCTACTGGTCGCGGGAGGCCCACTACACCGGCCCTCCGCGGGACGGCTTCGAGTCCTCGCGCCGCGAGTGGATACCGCTCAAGCTGATCCCGGACCTGATCGCCCGGGGCGAGGTGCCCGCGGCCAATATGGCCGCCGCGCTGCTGATGCTCCGTCATGTGCGGCTGGGGTGAGAGCCGTGCCGGGATGCGCGCGGGGCCGTGCTGAGGGAAACGCGCGGGGCCCTGCTAAGGGTGGGTAGCAGGGGCCCTGTGAGGGGTGGGCGACGGCGTGCGAAGGGTGCGCCGAGGGCGTACGAGAGTGGCGAAGACGTGCGAAGGGCCGGTCGGGGGTGCCCGGCCGGCCCTTGAGGAGACAGCGCCGCAGGTCAGGCGTACGGGTAGAAGCCCGAGCCCGTCTTGCGGCCGAGCCGGCCCGCGTCGACCATCCGCTGGAGCAGCGGGGGAGCGGCGTACAGCGGCTCCTTGAACTCGGCGTACATCGAGTCGGCCACCGAGGCCACCGTGTCCAGACCGATCAGGTCGGCGAGCTTCAGCGGGCCCATCGGGTGGGCGCAGCCGAGCTCCATGCCGTTGTCGATGTCCTCACGGCTGGCGATGCCCGACTCGAACATCCGGATCGCGGAGAGCAGATACGGAATCAGCAGGGCGTTCACGACGAAGCCGGACCGGTCCTGGGCACGGATCGCGTGCTTGCCGAGCACGTCGCGGACCACGGCCTCGGCGCGCGCGATGGTCTCGTCCGAGGTGGTCAGCGCCGGGATCAGCTCCACGAGCTTCTGCACCGGGGCCGGGTTGAAGAAGTGGATACCGATGACCCGGTCCGGGCGCGAGGTCGCGACGGCCAGCTTCACCAGCGGGATGGAGGAGGTGTTGGAGGCCAGGATCGCGTCCTGCCGGGTCACCACCTGGTCGAGCACCTGGAAGATCTCGGTCTTGACCTGTTCGTTCTCCACGACGGCCTCGATGACGAGATCGCGGTCGGCGAACTCACCGAGGTCGGTGGTGAAGCTGAGGCGACCGAGGGTTTCGTCGCGCTCCTCTTCGGTGATCTTGCCGCGTTCGGCGGCCTTGGAGAGGGAGTTGTGCAGTCGGGTGCGGCCGATCTCCAGCGCCTCGCCGGTGGTTTCCGCCACCTTCACTTCGAGGCCGCTGCGCGCGCACACCTCCGCGATACCTGCGCCCATCTGGCCACAGCCCACCACTCCGACGCGTGCAATGTCGGCCATAGAGTCCGTCACCTCGTGCCTTTCGCTGTTCTCCGTATCGCAGGGTCCCGTGTGATTCCGGTGCCCGCCTCGACCCCCCGACGTTACTCCGCGATCCGGTCCCGCCGGTCCGCGGGTCATCCGGCCGTGAGCGGGCATGATGTGCGTCACGCACGGCTACCGGTGCCGTACGCAGAGAAAGCGAAACGGTGGTGGGTAGAAATGTCGCAACTGGGTCGGAGAGCCTTTGTGGCGGGCGCGGCCGGGGTGGTGGCCGCGATGACGGCGGCAGGTGATGCCGTGGCGTCCTCGGGTGCGGCGGCGCGCGGCGCCGACTCCGCGCAGGGCTCCACACGGAGTCACGGGAGCAGCCACGGACGGGGTCATGGACCCGGTCAGGGTCAGGGCCGTGGACACGGTCACGGACGCGGCTCCGTGTCGCGCGAGCTGCGCGGTATGTGGATCGCCACGGTCGCCAACCTGGACTGGCCCTCCGCGCCGGGCCGTCCGGCGGCGGAGCAGCAGGCGCAACTGATCGCGTATCTGGACCGGGCGGTAGAGCTCCGGCTGAACGCCGTGGTCCTCCAGGTCCGGCCGACCGCCGACGCGCTGTGGCCCTCGCCGTACGAACCATGGGCCCAGTGCCTCACCGGCGTTCAGGGGAAGGACCCGGGCTGGGACCCGCTCGGCACGGCCGTGAGCGAGGCGCACCGGCGGGGTCTGGAGCTGCACGCCTGGTTCAACCCGTACCGCGTGGCGAACCACACCGACCCCTCCAGGCTCATCGCCACCCACCCGGCCCGGCTGCACCCGGAATGGGTCCTGCCGTACGGCGGGAAGCTCTACTACAACCCGGGTCTGCCCGAGGTCCGCCGCTTCGTCCAGGACGCGATGCTGGACGCCGTGCGCCGGTACGACATCGACGCGGTCCACTGGGACGACTACTTCTACCCGTATCCGGTGGCCGGTCAGGTCTTCGGCGACGACGCCGCGTACGCGCGGTACGGCGCGGGCTTCCCGGACAGGGCCGCCTGGCGCCGCGACAACACCGACCGGCTGGTGCGCGAGACCGCCGAACTGATCAAGAGCGTCAAGCCGGACGTCCGGTTCGGGATCAGCCCCTTCGGGGTGTGGCGCAACGTCGCTAGTGACCCGCTCGGTTCGGACACCCGTGCCGGGGTGGAGACCTATGACGACCTGTACGCCGACACCCGTAAGTGGATCAAGGAGGGCTGGATCGACTACATCTGCCCGCAGATCTACTGGTTGGCGCAACCGCTTGACCTGCGGGTTCCTGCGAACTACGCGGTGCTGGTGCCCTGGTGGGCGGACGTTGTGCGGGGCACCGGGGTCGATCTGTACGTGGGGGAGGCGCTGTACAAGGTGGGTGATCCGGTACAGCCGGCAGGCTGGCAGGACCCTGCCGAACTCTCCCGTCACCTGGACATCTGCGCGCGGCACCCGGAAGCCCGAGGGAACATCTACTTCTCAGCGAAGCATGTGGCCAGCGATCGTTTGGGCGCTATGGCCCTCATCGCCGAGCGCTACAAGTGAAGCTGAGCGCTACAAGTAAAGGGGAAGCGGTGCATGCCTACGAGGCGATGGCTGCTCTCCTGGCCACGGGACAGCCCTTGGGCTCCGGCGTGACGCGTGCCTCAGCCTCCGACGGGACGCGTGCGAAGCGGTATTCGCCACCCTGCGCCGAGCCCCGGCGAGGCGCCCGGAAGCTCCGCAGTCCGCTGTCCGGACTCCGCTTCCCTTTCCCGGCCTCGGGCTCGGACAATGAAGGTGACCGTTCGCCGTGCTACGAGCAGGTCGGTGACGTGCTCTCGCAAGGCTTCCTGAAGTGCGAGGCTGTTCGTTACCGGGATGATCAGGCGGTCTTGGTGTACGTGAGCTGCTCGCCGCTGTCCGTGTTCGCGCGACTCAGGGAGCCGTCCGGGAGCAGGGTGAGCGTAGTGGGCCCGCCCGCGGTGCAGGACGACATGGGTTCGCCGACGACGACCGTGGAGGGGCCGACCTCGACGGGGCCGCTCGGGGACGGTTCCGCGGTCAGGATCGCCTGGAAGACGCAGTGGTAGGAGCCGCCGTTGTCGAGCGGTCCGTCCGCGGTGAGGCTGAGAACGGTCCGGCCGACCGTGCCCTGCTGGATGACGAGTTGCCGGGTGGAGCGGCCCGCGGCGTTGTCGATGGAGCCCGACCAGGTGCCGAGGTAGCCGGCCGGGATGGAGTCGTCGCTGTTGCTCTTGTCTTCGGTCGGGTTCGACGCGGCCGGTTTCGCCCCGGCCTCGTCCTTCCCGTCCTTTTCCTTCCCGGCCTGTTCCGTCGCGGCCAGTTCCTTCCCGGAGTCCGGGCCGCGCACCAGTTGGACGACGACGAAGGCCAGCGCGACGGTCAATACGGTGATCGTGGTGATAAGCGCCCATCTGCGCGTCATGAATTTCCTCAGGAGGTGCGGCATAAATGTGTCACTGGTGATCACGCGTCCGATCCGGAAGTGGTTCAGTGTGCACGTAAGTTGTGACATGCCTGTGAGACGGCGGACCTCTCCGCCGTCTCGAAGTGCACCTGTACGCCGGTACGCCGGAGGAAAACTGGTACGGGTGGTGGTTGGTCACTGCCCCAGCCGCGTGCGTACGCCGGACCGACCGGACGTAGGGGGGCGGGGGCCGGGCCGGGGGCCCGGACGGATCCCCGGCCCGGCCCCCGGCTCCCGCCTCCTGGCCGCTCGCTAGTACGGCTCCCGGTCCCTCTGCGCGGCGGTGTGCTGTACGACGCTGTCGGGCCCGGGGGACATCAGTGATTCGTGACCGTCCTCGAAGCGCAGTCGGTACGGGGGTGTACCCCCGTCGCCGAGCACTTCGATGATCTCCGCGACACGGTCGTGCTGCCCCACGGTCCTGCCGTGCGTCAGCAGCCGGTCGCCGGTGTGTGCCTCCATCGGGAGTGACCTCCTCACGGGTGGCGGTTCATGTCGACAAGTCTATGACCGTACGGCGGGTTCGCCTCCTGCCCGGCCTTCCGCCTCGTCGTCTGTTCGGCCTTCTGCTTGGCCTTCCGTGCGCCCGCCCCGTCGTCCGCTCGCCCGCTGGGTGGCCGCGATGCAGACGAGTACGGCCACCGCGGCGACCGGTGCCGCCGCCGAGACCGTCTCGCCGAGGAGGAGGAACGACCACACCAGCGTCAGCAGCGGCTGGGCGAGCTGGAGCTGACTGGCCCGGGGTACGCCGATCTCCGCCATGCCCCGGTACCAGACGTACAGGCCGAGGAAGGTCGACACCGCGGCCACCCACACCAGGCCGACGACGCCGTGCGTGGTCAGGTGCACCGGTTCGAAGGGCAGCGCGACCGCGGCGCCCGCCACCGCCAGGGGCAGGCAGAGGATCAGCGCCCAGCCGATCACCTGCCAGCCGGGCATCACCCGGGCCAGCCCGCCTCCCTCGGTGTACCCGGCCGCGCACACCAGCAGGGCGCCGAAGAGGTACAGATCGCCGGACGACACGGCCCCGCCGCTCTCCCGCACCGTGAAGGCGATCACCACCGCCGCTCCGGCCAGCGCGGCGATCCAGAACGTACGGGAAGGGCGTGCTCCGGTACGCAGCGACGCGAACACCGCCGTGGTCAGCGGCAACAGCCCCACCACCACCGCGGCGTGCGACGTGGTGGAGGTCCGGAGGGCAAGGGTGGTCAGCAGCGGGAAGCCCACGACCACACCGCCCGCGACGACCGCGAGCGGACCCCAGTGGCGGCGGTCGGGCAGCGGGACGCGGGCGGCCAGCAGCACGCTGCCCGCGATCAGCGCGGCGAGCACACTGCGCAGCGCGACCAGGGACCACGGGCCGAAGCTCTCCAGCCCCCAGACGGTGGAGGGGAAGGTCAGCGAGAACGCGACGACGCCGAGCCCGGCGAGCACGGTGCCGCTGCGGGCCTCCGAGGGGTCCGGGGGCGTCGGTATGCCCGCCGACGGGCCGGCCGGGCTCACCGACCGGGCGGCCGGGCCGTCCGAGGCACCCGTCGACGTCGAGGGATCAACCGCTATCGCGGTTGATCCAGTAGCGCTATCCTGTGCTGTCATGCAAGAGCGTAGCAGCGTCGCCGAGCTGGCAAATTCTCTCCGCGGGGAGCTGAACCGCTACCCATACCGTGGGAAACTGCCATCCAGTCGCTCCCTCGTGGAGCGCTTCCGGGTCAGCCCCGTCACCGTCTCCCGGGCCATCGCCCAGCTCGCCGCCGAAGGGCTCGTCATCACCCGGCCCGGCTCCGGCGCCTTCCGGGCGGAGCACCGCGGTGCCGTCCCCGCCCCGGGCGACACCTCCTGGCAGGAGGTCTCCCTGAGCGGTGACGGCGGCCCGGAGGTGGTGCCGCGCACCGTCGACGCCTCCGGCGTCCTGGTCACCCTCGCCGCCCCGCCGCCCGGCGTCATCGAGTTCAACGGCGGCTATCTCCACTCCTCGCTCCAGCCCGAGCGGGCCCTGTCCGCCGCGCTGGCGCGGGCCGGACGCCGACCGGGCGCCTGGGGGAGGCCGCCCACCGACGGGCTTCCCGAACTGCGCGCCTGGTTCGCCCGTGAGATCGGCCCGGCCGTCTCCGGCGCCGACGTCCTGATCACCTCGGGCGGGCAGAGCGCCCTGGCCACCGCCCTGCGCGCCCTCGCCCCGCCCGGCGCCCCGGTCCTCGTCGAATCGCCCACCTACCCCGGGATGCTCGCCGTGGCCCGCGCCACCGGACTGCGCCCCGTGCCCGTGCCCGCGGACGCCGACGGGGTGCGGCCCGATCTGCTCGCCGCCGCGTTCCGGGCCACCGGGGCCAGGGCCTTCGTCTGCCAGCCGCTGTTCCAGAACCCCAGCGGTGCCGTCCTCGCGGCCGAGCGACGCCCCGAGGTCGTCAGGATCGCGCGCGCCGCCGGGGCGTTCGTCATCGAGGACGACTTCGCCCGCCGTCTCGTCCACGAGGACGCGGGCCCGCTCCCGGCGCCCCTGGCCGCCGACGACCCGGACGGGGTCGTCGTCCACGTCTGCTCGCTCACCAAGGCCACCTCCCCCAACCTCAGGGTGGGCGCCCTGGCCGCCCGCGGCCCCGTCCTGGAACGGCTGCGGGCCATCCAGGTCGTCGACAGTTTCTTCGTCCCCCGCCCGCTCCAGGAAGCCGCGCTGGAACTGGTCGGCGCCCCGTCCTGGGGTCACCATCTGCGTGCGGTGGCAGCCGAGTTGAATAACCGTCGCACCGCCATGACGACCGCGCTCCTGAAGGAGCTGCCGGAGCTGGCGCTGCCGCACGTCCCCTCGGGCGGCGGCAGCCTCTGGCTGAAGCTCCCCGGGGACGGTGCGGGCGCCGACGAGTCCGCGGTGATCTCCGCGGCCCTGCGCGCGGGAGTCGCCATCGCCCCGGGCCGACCGTACTTCTGCGCCGAACCCCCGGCAGGGCACGTGCGGTTGAGCTTCGCCGCGGTCTCCGGACCGGCCGAGATCGCGGAAGGCGTACGGCGGCTGCGCACGGCCTGCGACGAACTCTTCGCCGGACCGCCACGGGGCGATAGCCTCCGGGCATGACCGAAACGCCCGAGCACCGTTACGAGATATCGTCCGCCCCGGGCCGGCTCGATCCGGCCCGTATCCACAACTGGCTCTCCACCGACGCCTACTGGGCGCTGGGACGCACCCGCGAACACCAGGACCGGGCCATCGCCGGATCGCTGAACTTCGGCGCGTACGACACGGCGTCGGGCGAACAGGTCGCCTACGCGCGGGTCGTGACCGACCTGGCCACCTTCGCCTGGCTCTGTGATGTGTACGTCGACAGGTCGGCCCGCGGTCACGGGCTCGGCGTCCGGATCGTCGAGGCCGTCCGCGACCATCTCGCGCCCACCGGCGTCCGCCGGCTCCTGCTGGCCACCGACGATGCCCACGGGGTCTACGAGAAGGTCGGTTTCACCGGACTGGACCACCCGGAGAGGTGGATGTCCCTCCGGCCGGCCTGACCCGGATTCCCGCGCGGCACCCTCTTGACCGGCGTGACATTCGGCTCCACGATCGCCGCCATGAGTGTTCGAGTCTCCCTGGTCGCCGCGGCCCGCAGCTCGTCCCTGCTGGCCGAGCGCTTCGACGACGACCGGCCGCTCGACCACGCCGGATGGCACGAGATACAGCTCGTCGCGCACACCCTGGTGCCGCTCGGCGGGGCCGAACTGCGCTACTGCTCGCCCACCCCGCGCAGTCGTGCCACCGGGGACGCGCTCGGCTACGCCCCGATGGCGCAGCCCGCACTGCGCGACTGCGACATGGGCCGCTGGCGGGGCCTGACCCTGGCCGAGGTCGCCGCCCGTGAACCGGGCGCCGTCGACGCCTGGCTCGCCGATCCGCGCCACGCCCCGCACGGCGGTGAATCGCTGCTCGCCTTCATCTCGCGGATAGGGGGCTGGCTGGACACCCGCCCCGCCTGCGAAGGCGCCATCGTCGCGGTCGCCGAACCCGCGGTGATCCGCGCCGCTCTCGTCTACGCGCTCAACGCCCCGCCGTCGGCGTACTGGAACGTGGACGTCCGTCCGCTTTCCACGCTCACACTGACCGGTCTGCCGGGCCGCTGGAGCCTGAACTTCGAAGCGGGCATCCGCTGACATCCCCGCGTCCTCCCGCTGATACCGCCGACGTCTTCCCACTGATGCCCCCAGCCGCTTCCTGCCGATACCTCCGGCGGCTTCCCGCCGATGCTCCCCGCGTCTTCCCGTCCGTCCGACCAGTCGGTATGTTGCGGGGCGTCAGGGTTCCAGCGGGCACGCGCCCGGGACGAGGAGGCCACCGTGCCGCAGATCCACGGTCACTGCGACGAACGGTTCGCCGCGGTGCGTGAGGCGTTCGAGCGGAATTTCGCGGAGCGGGACGAGCTGGGCGCGGCCGTCACCGTCCTGGTCGACGGCGCACCGGTGGCCGACCTCTGGGGCGGCTGGGCCGACGAGGCGCGGACCCGCCGCTGGGAACGGGAGACGCTGGTCAACATCTGGTCCACGACGAAGGGCCCGACGGCGCTCTGCGCCCACATCCTGGCCGACCGCGGACTGCTCGACCTCCAGGCGCCCGTCGCCCGGTACTGGCCGGAGTTCGCCGCGGCGGGCAAGGAGTCCGTCCTCGTACGCCACCTCCTGTCGCACCGCTCCGGTCTGGCCGGTCTCCGGCAGCCGCACACGCTGGCCGAGCTGTACGACTGGGAGCTGACCTGCGCCCGGCTGGCGGCCACCGAACCCTGGTGGGAGCCCGGCACCCGGTCCGGCTACCACGCGATCACATACGGTTTCCTGGTCGGCGAAGTGGTCCGCCGGATCAGCGGCCTGCTGCCGGGGGAGTTCCTGCGGCAGGAGATCACCGGACCGCTCGGCATCGACTTCACGATCGGCCTCCCGGAGCAGGACACGTACCGCGTCGCCGAACTCGTCCAGGCGAAGCCCGCGAGAGCCGCACAGGCCGCGCTCCTCGCGCAGCTGGAGCCGGTGGCCGTCGCCTCGCTGCTCAACCCCGCCACGGGCCGGGCCGTGGCCAATACGCCCGAGTGGCGGGCCGCCGAGATCCCCGCGGCCAACGGCCACGGAACGGCCCGCGCGGTCGCGTCGCTGTACGGAATCCTGGCCGGGCGCGGCAGCCTGGAGGGCCGCCGGATCCTCTCCCGCGAGGCGGCGGAACGCGTCCGTGAGGGGCAGGGCGGCTGCCGGGACCTGGTGGTCGGCGGGGGCTTCGCGCACGAAACCGAGATCGCGCTCGGCGTGTGGCTGAGCGGCCCGAACCGTTCGTACGGCCCCAATCCCAGGGCTGTCGGCCACGACGGCGCGGGCGGCTCCTGCGGCCTGGCCGATCCGGAGTCCGGGGTCGCCCTCGGCTATGTCATGAACCGGATGGGTACGGGCCTCGCCGACGACCCGCGGAAAATGGCCCTGGTCGAGGCGGTGTACGCGGCGCTCTGACGCCCGTGCGACCGGCCCGGGTCCCCGGCGCTGTGTTTCACCGGGCATCCCCGGGTTTCACCTGCGGTTGCCCGGAGTGTGAGGATGGCTCCATGACAACCAAGGTCTTCTTCGACATCACCATCAATGACGAGCCCGCCGGGCGGATCAACTTCAACCTGTTCGACGACGTCGTGCCCAAGACCGCGGAGAACTTCCGCGCCCTGGCGACCGGCGAGAAGGGCTTCGGCTACAAGGGCTCCTCCTTCCACCGGGTCATCCCGGACTTCATGCTGCAGGGCGGCGACTTCACCCGCGGTGACGGCACGGGCGGCAAGAGCATCTACGGCGAGAAGTTCGCCGACGAGAACTTCAAGCTCACGCACGACCGTCCGGGCCTGCTGTCCATGGCCAACGCGGGACCGAACTCCAACGGTTCGCAGTTCTTCGTCACCACCGTCGTGACCTCGTGGCTGGACGGCAAGCACGTCGTCTTCGGTGAGGTCGACGGCGACGACAGCATGGAGCTCGTCCGCAAGATCGAGAGCCTCGGCACCCCGAACGGCCGCACCCGCGCGAAGGTCACCATCGCCGACTGCGGCGTGCTCTGACCGGTCCGGAACCCCTTCGGGCCCACGGCTGAGCCGGCCGGCCGACGGAACACGTCGGCCGGCGCCTCGGCCGGACCTCCGTGCTCTCGCACCCCCGCCCCCCGCACCCACGCGCTATCGGTGCGCGAGCACGAGGAACTCTCCGTCGCCCGCACCCTTTCGTCTTCGCCCCGCCCTCGCCCCGCCCTCGGCCACGTGTCCGGCACCTACCCCGGCGCCTGCGGCGTCCCGGACGGCCGTCACCTCGGTCCACACCGTCACGGAACCGCCATCGGGCAGCTCGACGCGCCGCTCCGAGTCGACCGGATTCCACCGCTCCCCACCGCGGGCCCGTGGATCACGCGTGTCGAAGACGATCCGGCCGCCCGGCACGCGGGAGCGCCGCAGATCGGCGAGCGCACCGGCCCACGCGGCGTCCGTGACGAAGAACCGCGCGACATGGCTGGTCATGACAGCCACGTCGAACGAGGCGCCGGGCGGCACCGGCGACGTGCCTTCCACCCGGACCACCCGCCCGGCACCCGGCTTGGTCCCGCGGCTCGTTGTCGTACCCCCGTGGGAGGGTGCCACAAGGACGCCGAACAGGGCGCGCCGTGTACCGGCCGCAGTCGCGCGGCTGTCGAAGGAGTGCACATCATGTCCGGCACCGACGCCGTCGCCCCGTCCCTGGAAGCCATCGCCTCGCTGCTGGCGCCCGACAGCCCGGCAGTCGCCGAACGGGTGCTGCGCGCCCACGTCGACCCCGGCGGCTATGTGCGTGACCACGCGGACCGGCTGGAGGACCGGGGTATCGAGGAACCCGTCCCCAACCTCGCCTGGATAGCGCTCATCGACGCGCTCGAAGAGCACCGGCTGCTCGCGGAGTTCGACTGGAAAGAGGACTCCACAGAGATACGGGCCCGGTTGACCGGTCTCGCGTCCCGTCCGTCCGTGGACCCCTGGGTGCTCTTCGACGCCGATGAGATGCTCCTGCCGACCGCCGAGTTCCTGGACGCCTGCGGCCGCCACTACCGGGAGGTCGGCGCGGCGCTGGCCGTCCTCGACATCGAGTCGGACTGCTATCCGGTGGTGTGTCTGCGCGCCGCACGGGCCGGGGAGCTGACCGCGCTGGCGGCTCGCGCGGACTTCCCCGCCTGGAGCCTCGGCGCGTGAGAGACCGTGCGCGCCGGAAGCGATCCGGGTGCGCTACGCCGGTGGGGGAGTGGGCGGCCGGCCCGGCATCGTGGCATTGAGCGTGCCGTAGTCGAGGCCGTCGGCCAGCGCCGTGCTCGTACCGGAGGTGAGGAGTTCACGCGCGCTGCGGTCGACCAGGGCGTAGGCGGCCTCGGCGATCGCGGAGCCCGCACTGATCCGTGCCACGCCGAGCTTCGCCAGCGTGGGGACCGGGAGCGCGCCCGGTCCGGTCAGCAGGTTCAGCGGGCCCGGTACCCCGTCGGCCAGGGCCGATACGGTCGCCTCGTCGAAGGTCCCCAGGACGAACACCCCGTCCGCGCCCGCCTCGACGTAGGCGCGGGCCCGGTCCATGGTCTCCTTGAACCAGGAGTCGGGATCCGTGGGGTGCAGCCGGTGGGTGTCGATCCGGGCGTTGAGGAAGAGCGGCACGCCCGCGGCGTCCGCGGCGGCTCGCGCGGCCGCGATGCGAGCGGCCTGCTCGGCCGGCCGCCGCAACGGTTGTGCGCCGGAGCGGAGGGAGTCCTCAAGATTGATTCCGACGGCACCGGCGTCGAGCACGCCCTGTACGGTGTCGGCCAGTTCCGCGGGGGTACGGGCGAAGCCGCTCTCGATGTCGGCGGTGACGGGGACGCTCACCGCGGCGGCGATACGGGAGATGAGAGCGAGGGCGGCATCGCGGTCCAGCCGGTCGCCGTCGGCCGATCCCAGCGACCAGGCGACGCCCGCGCTGGTGGTGGCGACGGCCGCGGCTCCGGCCGCCTCGACGAGTCGCGCGGAGGCCACGTCCCAGGCGTTGGGCAGCACGAGGGGCCTGCCGGGCACGTGCAGCGAGCGGAGCAGAAGTGCCCGGTCGTGAAGGGACGTCATGGTGATCTCTTCCTTGGCTCAGGGGCCCCGTACCGCACACGGCCGTATGGCCTGACCGCCTGACCGCCTGACCGCGTGACCGCGTGACCGCCTGACGCCAGGGCCGGGGCGATGGCCCGCCGTACGGGAGGGCGTCATTTTCCCGTACGGGTCCCTGGACCGCACCTCATTTCGCCCCCACCGGCGGTAGCGCCGCGTCCGCTCCTACACTCCGGACATGAATGAAGTCGATCTGCTTGAGGGCGTCCTGTCCAAGACCGCCGACGTCATCGGCGGTGTCGGCGCCGACCAGCTGAGTCTCCCCACGCCGTGCGACGCGTACGACGTCGGGACTCTGATCCGTCACATCGGCGGGTGGATCCTCGTGTTCGAGGCGGGCAGCCACGGGCGTACGTACGAGGGTGACGCCGCGAACCACCGCTGCGGCGCCGACCCGGCGGCCGAGTTCCGTGAAGCCGCGGCGGGCGTGGTGTCCGGATGGAAGAAGTACGGCTTCGACCGCGAGGTCCCCGTCACAGGCCGTGAGATGCCGGCCGAGCAGGTGTTCAACATGACCCTCATGGAGTACCTGACCCACGGCTGGGACCTGGCGGTCGCCACCGGGCAGCCGGTCCCCTTCACCGAGGAGGAGGCGACGGCCGTCCTGACCCGCGCACACGCCACGCTCCCGCCGCAGTTCCGGGGCGAGGGCATGGCGTTCGGCGAGATCGTTCCCGTGGCCGAGGACGCGTCGGCGATGGACCGGTTCGTGGCATTCCTCGGACGCGACCCGGTGCCGCCGATGGCCCGGTAGACCTCCGGAACCGCACGGGTTGCCCGGTGGGCCCGGCGAACACGAGGGCGAGCAGGGTCGTGTCGGAAGCGTGTCGGCCGAGCAGGTCGGACAGCGGGTGGCTGGACAGCTGGGCGGCCGGTCAGCCTGGCAGCCTCCGCGATCCGTCGGGCGACCCTGCCGGCGAGGAGGCGAGACGCGGCGAGGCGGGGAACGCGACCAGCTCCGTACGGATGGCCTCGCCGCCGCCCTCCCACAGGGCGCGGACGAGCGGCCGCGGTTCATCGCGGCGGGTGTGGACGGCCGGCGCCCCGCGTACAGGTCCCGCCCTTCCGGGCCGCGACCGTGCGCTCAGGAGGTGGCGGCGCCGAACCACTGGGGCAGCCGGTCGATCAGATCCTGCTGATCGTCACCGACCCACGCCACGTGGCCGTCGGGCCGCAGCAGTACGGCGGGCGCGTCCAGCTCCTCGCTGACGTCGACGACATGGTCGACCCGGTCCGCCCATCCCGTCACCGACAGCCGGCCGGTCCGGTCGAGCAGCAGCCCGCGGCCGTCGTGCATCAGCTCGTAGAGGCGCCCCCGCTTCAGCCCCACGTCCCGCATCCGCCGGCCGAGCAGTTCGTGGCCCTCGCCGAAGTCGTAGCGGACCTCCACCGCGGTGATCATCCCGGTCACGTACCGGTTCACCTCCTCGAAGTCCATCAGCTTCGAGAACAGCTCCCGCAGCGCGGTCGCACCCGGATCGGTCCCCAACAGGGTGATCTGCGCCCGGGTGTTGTCCAGCACGCGGGCGCCCACCGGGTGGCGTTCGGCGTGGTAGCTGTCGAGCAGCCCCTCCGGTGCCCAGCCATTGACCTCGGCGGCCAGTTTCCAGCCGAGGTTGAACGCGTCCTGCACGCCGAGGTTCATTCCCTGCCCGCCGGTCGGCGGGTGGACGTGCGCCGCGTCGCCGGCCAGCAGCACCCGGCCGACCCGGTAGTGCTCGGCCTGCCGGGTGGCGTCGCCGAACCGGGACAGCCAGCGCGGCGAGTGCGCGCCGAAGTCGGTGCCGGCGACCGCCCGCAGTTGCCGCTTGAACTCTTCGAGGGTCGTCGCGGTCGTACGGTCCTCGGACACCCCGTCGGCGGGCACGACGATGCGGCACACCCCGTCCTCGCCGTGGGCGACGCCGAACCTCAGCTGGGTCCTGCGGACTTCCTCGACGACGGCGGCGATCGTCGCCGGATCCTCGGTCACCTCCATCTCGCCGAGGAGCGTCTCGACCGTCGAGGGCTCGCCGGGGAAACCGACGCCGAGCTGCTTGCGCACCGTGCTGCGGCCTCCGTCGCACCCGACGAGGTAGCGCGAGCGCAGGTGCGTGCCGTCCGCCAGCTCGACGGTCACCCCCTCCTCGTCCTGACTCAGCCCGGCCACTTCGCAGCCGCGCCGGATCTCGGTACCGAGTTCGAGGGCCCGTGCGTTGAGCAGTCGCTCGCTGACCGGCTGCGGAGTGGCGAGGCCGTACGGGTGCGCCGTGTCCAACCGGTCGGGCCACGGCTTCATGATGCCGCCGAAGAGACCGCCGACCTGGAACTTCTCACTGACCGCGAGGAACCGCTCCAGCAGGCCGCGCTGGTCCATGATCTCGACGCTGCGGGCGTGGAGGCCCTGCCCGCGGGACTCCTTCGTCGGTTCGGCCAGCTTCTCCAGTACGACCACGTGCACTCCGGCCAGCCTCAGCTCACTGGCCAGCATCAAGCCGGTCGGTCCGCCGCCGACCACGATCACGTCAATCATCAGAACGCCCCATTCAACAAGAGTGGAATTCGGCCGGCAGCTCCGCGCGGTCCGGCGGCACGCACACCCGCACCCGTGGTGACCGAGACCGAGACCGCGACGCGAGTCGCTCCGGCGGTTCGATAGTCCCGCGCAGCCCATACATCGACAAAACCGCGCATAACTCGTGGATCTGTCATTTCCGCAGGTTCCGGCCTTGGCCGATCATTCTGCGGTACGACCGGGGCCTTGCCGCAAGCCCCCCGGTGGGCTATACCTTGAGAGTGGCAAGGAGTCGTTACTCCTTGCCTTTTGTTGTTTCCCGCACAGGGGGCTGAACGGGCTCCCGTCCCAGCCGTCGAACATCTTCAGCCGACTCGCGAAGGTGCCACGTTCGCGGCCACCAGGCGCCCTTCACCCACGAGCCCGATGTCGACCCGCGCATCAAGATGCGGCAGATCGCATCCGCTTGTGCGCACCTGTGCGACCGCACCGGCCGGGATTTCGATCTCCGGAGTCCGGGCCGTAACGTTCATGCTCCGGGAGCAGCACGCTTCTTCTTTGCATAAAAGTGCAGCACTGCGTATAGTCATGCCATCGACGAGGAGGATATCGATGGTGGTACGTGCAGCGGTAGCAGGGGCAAGCGGATACGCCGGCGGGGAGCTGCTCCGCCTCCTGCTGGTCCACCCCGAGGTCGAGATCGGCGCCCTCACGGGCCACTCCAACGCGGGGCAGTCGCTCGGCTCGCTGCAACCACACCTGCGGCCGCTCGCCGACCGGGTGCTCCGGCCCACCACCGCCGAGGTGCTCGCCGGGCACGACGTGGTCTTCCTGGCCCTGCCGCACGGCCAGTCCGCCGCGGTGGCCGAGCAGCTCGGCGATGACGTCCTCGTGGTCGACATGGGCGCCGACTTCCGGCTGGAGGACGCCGCCGACTGGGAGAAATTCTACGGTTCGCCGCACGCCGGGACATGGCCCTACGGTCTGCCCGAGCTGCCCGGCGCCCGCGTGGCGCTGGACGGCGCCAAGCGCATCGCCGTGCCCGGGTGTTACCCGACCGCCGTCTCCCTCGCGCTCTTCCCGGCGTACGCGGCCCGGCTCGCCGAGCCCGAGGCGGTCGTCGTCGCCGCGTCCGGCACCTCCGGCGCGGGCAAGGCGGCCAAGCCTCATCTGCTGGGCTCCGAGGTGATGGGCAACATGACCCCGTACGGCGTCGGCGGTGTCCACCGGCACACGCCGGAGATGATCCAGAACCTCAGCGCCGCCGCCGGTACTCCGGTCACCGTCTCCTTCACACCGACCCTCGCGCCCATGCCCCGCGGCATCCTCGCCACGTGCAGCGCGAAGGCGAAGCCGGGCGTCGACGCCGGGGCCGTGCGCGGCGCCTACGAGAAGGCGTTCGCGGACGAGCCGTTCGTCGATCTCCTCCCCGAGGGCCAGTGGCCCGCCACCGCGTCCGTGTACGGCTCCAACGCCGTACAGATCCAGGTCGCGTACGACGAGGCGGCCGGCCGGATCATCGCGATCAGCGCCATCGACAACCTCGCCAAGGGCACCGCGGGCGGCGCCCTGCAGAGCATGAACATCGCGCTCGGACTCCCCGAGAGCACAGGTCTTTCCACGATCGGAGTGGCACCGTGAGCGTCACGGCAGCACAAGGGTTCTCGGCGGCGGGCATCGCCGCCGGAATCAAGGAGAGCGGTAACCCCGACCTGGCCCTGGTGGTCAACAACGGGCCGCGTCGCGCCGCCGCGGGCGTCTTCACCTCCAATCGCGTCAAGGCCGCCCCCGTCCTCTGGTCGGAGCAGGTGCTCAAGGGCGGCGAGGTCACCGCCGTCGTCCTCAACTCCGGTGGTGCCAACGCCTGTACGGGACCCCAGGGCTTCCAGGACACCCACGCCACCGCCGAGAAGGCCGCCGAGGTCCTCGAAGGACACAGCGCGGGCGAGATCGCGGTCGCCTCGACCGGACTCATCGGCCTGCTGCTCCCGATGGACAAGCTCCTGCCGGGCATCGAGAAGGCAGCCGCGTCCCTCAGCGAGTACGGCGGCGAGAAGGCCGCCATCGCCATCAAGACCACCGACACCGTGCACAAGACGGCCGTCGCGGGCGGCGAGGGCTGGACCGTCGGCGGTATGGCCAAGGGCGCGGGCATGCTCGCCCCCGGCCTCGCCACCATGCTCGTCGTCCTCACCACGGACGCCGACGTGGACGCCGCGGGTCTCGACTCCGCGCTGCGCGACGCCACCCGCACCACCTTCGACCGGGTCGACTCCGACGGCTGCATGTCCACCAACGACACCGTGCTGCTGCTCGCCTCGGGGGCGAGCGGAATCACCCCGGAGCGGGCCGAGTTCGCCGAGGCCGTACGGACCGTCTGCGCCGATCTCGCCCGCCAGCTGATCGGCGACGCCGAGGGTGCCTCCAAGGACATCCGGATCGAGGTGATCAACGCCGCGACCGAGGACGACGCCGTCGAGGTGGGCCGCTCCATCGCCCGTAACAACCTCCTCAAGTGCGCCATCCACGGTGAGGACCCCAACTGGGGCCGTGTCCTGTCCGCGATCGGTACGACGAAGGCCGCTTTCGAGCCCGACCGGCTGAACGTCGCCATCAACGGTGTCTGGGTCTGCCGGGCCGGTGGCGTCGGCGAGGACCGCGACCTCGTCGACATGCGCTACCGGGAGGTCACGATCACCGCCGACCTCGCCGAGGGCACCGAATCGGCCGTCATCTGGGCCAACGACCTCACCGCGGACTACGTCCACGAGAACAGCGCGTACAGCTCATGAGCACTGCCCGCAAGCACACCGCACTGCCGAAGGCGCAGATCCTCATCGAGGCGCTGCCCTGGCTGACCCGGCACCACGGCCGGACCGTCGTCATCAAGTTCGGCGGCAACGCCATGATCGACGAGGAGCTGAAGGCCGCCTTCGCCCAGGACGTCGTCTTCCTGCGGCACGCCGGTCTCAAGCCCGTCGTCGTGCACGGCGGCGGCCCGCAGATCACTGCCCAGCTGGACAAGCAGGGCCTGGTCAGCGAGTTCAAGGCCGGTCTGCGCGTCACCACGCCCGAGGCGATGGACGTCGTACGGATGGTCCTGGCCGGACAGGTCCAGCGCGAACTCGTGGGGCTGCTCAACCAGCACGGCCCGCTCGCCGTCGGCATGACCGGCGAGGACGCCCACACCATCACCGCCACCCAGCACCGGCCCACCATCGACGGCGAACTCGTCGACATCGGCCGGGTCGGCGAGATCACCGCGATCGACACCGGGGCCGTCCAGGCACTGCTGGACGACGGCCGCATCCCGGTCATCTCCTCCATCGCCCGCTCCGCCGACGACAACCACGTCTACAACGTCAACGCCGACACCGCGGCCGCCGCGCTCGCCGCCGCGCTGAACGCCGAGACGCTGATGGTCCTCACCGATGTCGAGGGCCTCTACGAGGACTGGCCCAACAGCGACGACGTGATCAGCCGCCTCACCGCGACCGAGCTGGAGAAGCTGCTGCCCGACCTCTCCAGCGGCATGGTCCCCAAGATGCGGGGCTGCCTGCACGCCGTACGCAACGGTGTCGAGACCGCCCGGGTCATCGACGGCCGGGTCCAGCACTCGATCCTGCTGGAGATCTTCACCGACGAGGGAATCGGCACGATGGTCGTGCCCGACGCACAGCACGCGACGCAGGGGGAAGCATGACCAACGCCGGGCTTTCGCAGCGGTGGCAGGGCGCGCTCATGGACAACTACGGCACCCCCGCGCTGTCCCTGGCCCGCGGCTCCGGCGCCCGCCTCTGGGACGCGGACGGCACCGAGTACCTCGACTTCGTCGGCGGCATCGCGGTGAACGCGCTGGGCCACGCCCACCCCGCCGTCGTCGAGGCCGTCTCCACGCAGGTCGCCGCCCTCGGGCATGTCTCCAACCTCTTCATCGCCGAACCGCCCGTCGCGCTCGCCGAACGGCTGCTCCAGCTCTTCGGCCGGCCCGGCCGCGTCTACTTCTCCAACTCCGGCGCCGAGGCCAACGAGGCCGCCTTCAAGATCGGCCGGCTCACCGGACGCACCCACATGGTCGCCACCGACGGCGGCTTCCACGGCCGGACGATGGGCGCGCTCGCCCTCACCGGCCAGCCGGCGAAGCGCGAGCCCTTCCTGCCGCTGCCCGGCGACGTCACCCATGTCCCGTACGGGGACGTGGCGGCGCTGCGGTCCGCGGTGACCACCGACACGGCCCTGCTGATCATCGAGCCCGTCCAGGGCGAGAACGGCGTGGTCGTGCCGCCCAAGGGCTATCTGGAGGCCGCCCGGGAGATCACCCGGGCCACCGGCACCCTGCTCGTCCTGGACGAGGTGCAGACCGGCATCGGCCGCTGCGGCCACTGGTTCGAGCACCAGGCCCACCAGGGTGTCGAGCCCGACGTCGTCACCCTCGCCAAGGGTCTCGGCGGCGGACTGCCGATCGGCGCCGCCGTCGCGTTCGGACCGGCGGCCGACCTGCTCAAGCCCGGCCAGCACGGCACGACGTTCGGCGGCAACCCGATCGCCTGCGCCGCCGGGCTCGCCGTCCTGGACACCCTCGCCGCCGACGGCACCCTGGACAACGTGAAGCGGCTCGGCGAGCGGATCCGGGAGGGGGTCGAGGGACTCCAACACCCCCTGGTCTCCCATGTCCGCGGCTCGGGACTGCTGCTGGGTATCGTGCTCACCGGACCCCTCGCACCACAGGTGCAGCAGGCGGCCCAGGGAGCCGGTCTCCTGGTGAACGCGCCCGCCCCCGATGTCGTACGGCTCATGCCGCCGCTGATCATCGGTGACGAAGAGGTGGACGCGTTCCTGCGGATTCTGCCGGGCGCTCTCGACGCGGCATACGGGGACGGACGATCCGGAGCATGACGGTCCGGAGAATGAGGCGACGACGATGACCGAGGCGCAGGAATCCGAGCACGGCGGGCCGTCCGTGCCGCAGACCCGCACGGCCCGCCACCGCCGGATCGTGGACATCCTGAACCGGCAGCCGGTGCGCTCCCAGAGCCAGCTGGCCAAGCTGCTGGCCGACGACGGGCTGAGCGTCACCCAGGCGACGCTCTCCCGGGACCTCGACGAGCTGGGCGCGGTCAAGATCCGCAACACCGGCGGCGAGCTGATCTACGCGGTGCCGAGCGAGGGCGGATTCCGTACCCCGCAGGCGCCGCTGGGCGGCTCCGCCAAGGAGGAGCGGATGCGCAGGCTCTCCTCCGAACTCCTCATCTCGGCGGAGGCCTCGGCCAACCTCGTGGTGCTGCGCACACCGCCGGGCGCGGCTCAGTTCCTCGCCTCGGCCATCGACCAGGCCGAACTCCAGGCCATTCTCGGCACCATCGCGGGTGACGACACCCTGATGCTGATCAGCCGCGACCCGAACGGCGGCCAGGCCCTCGCGGACCATCTGCTGCGACTGGCCCAGAACGACCGCTGAACCGGGGCCTTCCGTCCGGGGCCTTCTCGTCCGGTCCGGCGCCCCCCCCGGCCGGTCCAGGCCCTTCCGTCCGGACCGGCCGGGCGGAACCTTGCGGACACGGCCTACGGGACAGCCCTCAGTAGCGGGTGATCGCGGTCGGTCCCGAGGCGGTCCCGATCGCGATGTGCGGGCGGCGGGCCGGGTTCGCCCAGGCCAGGATCCGGTCCATCGCGGCCGCCGGTACGGAAACGCAGCCGGCGGTCGCACCGCGCCCGTTCACATGCAGGAAGATCCCGGCGCCCCGGCCCCGTACCGGCCGGGCGTAGTTGAAGCCGATGACCAGGGCACGGGCGTACTGGGCGGTGTACGTGACCAGATGCTCGGCCTCGTCCGCCCGGCAGTCCGCGGGCCGCGGTTCCACCCAGCGGTTGTAGGCCCGTGCCGCGTTGTCCTGGCACCACCAGGAGCGGTCGTTGACGCGCCGGTAGGGGTACGCCGTCCCCGGTGCGGGCTCCTTGATCCCGAAGGCGTACGGGAGGTCGTACAGCCCGGTGGGCGTGGTGTTCGTGCCCTGCTCGCGCGTACGGCCCTCGGCGAGCCCGTTCGCGCCGAACCGGGCCGGTGCCGAACCCGCCGCCAGCCAGCCGCCCCGTCGCCGCTCCCACCAGGTCACCGTGCCGGTGGTGGAGCCCGCCTCCGGGGCCTCGGCCGTGATCAGCTGGCTGCCGCCGCCGGTGTCGGCCAGCCGTGCGGGGAGCGGCGGCCCGTCGTCGGGCCGGGCCGCGACCGAGCCCAGCAGGGCGAGCAGTACTCCACCGGTCACCAGAGAAACGCGCATGGTCCGGACCGTACGGCGCCCGGTGCGGCGGCCCCACCGGGCCTGCTCCGTACGGCCCAGTCGCTCATCGCCCGGGCGGCGCCGCCGTCGGCGCCATCGGCGGCAGCGGGAGGGGGAGCCCCGGCAGCCCGTCGATGCTCGTGGCGATGTCCGGCTTCTTCTCGAAGTACGCGCTGAGGCTCTCGTCGTCCTCGCGCCGGAACCGGTCCGCGTGCAGCGAGCGGTCCTGGTCGTACGAGAGGTGGGGCACCGCGAATCCGCAGGTGTCCCGGATCAGTTCGGCCCGCACGACGATGATCGCGCGCAGCCCGTGCGGGGTGGGGTCGACACCGGGGAAGTGGTCCAGGAGTCCGGTGAACCGCGGGTCGTCGCGGAAGACCGGCTCACCGCGGCCGTGTACCCGCACGATGTTGGGCGGCCCCTGGAAGGCGCACCACATCAGCGTGATGCGCCCGTTCTCGCGCAGGTGGGCGATGGTCTCCGCGTTGCTCCCGGCGAAGTCCAGGTAGGCCACGGTCCGTTCGTCGACCACGGCGAACGAGCCGCTGACGCCCTTGGGGGAGAGGTTGACCGTGCCGTCGGCGTCCAGGGGAGCGGTCGCCGTGAAGAACAGGGGCTGCTCCTCGATGAAGGTCCTCAGCCGTCCGTCGATGCGTTCATATGTCTTTCCCATGGCGTCGAGTATCGGCGGCGAAGGCTCGCCTGCCGAGGGATGAAGGCCCGCCTGCCGAGGGATGCGACACGACGCATCCCCGCCGTACGCCCCTGACCAGCGGTTTTGACAAAGCATACGGAGGACTGCATAGTTATACCCATCAGTGATTGCACCGTAAGGAGAAACCCGTGACCGAGCGCGTCGTACTCGCCTACTCGGGCGGCCTGGACACCTCCGTCGCCATCGGCTGGATCGCCGAGGAGACGGGCGCCGAGGTCATCGCCGTTGCCGTGGACGTCGGCCAGGGCGGCGAGGACCTGGACGTCATCCGCAAGCGCGCGCTCGCCTGCGGTGCCGTCGAAGCCGAGGTCGCGGACGCGAAGGACGAGTTCGCCGAGGAGTACTGCCTCCCCGCGATCAAGGCCAACGCCCTCTACATGGACCGCTACCCGCTGGTCTCCGCCCTCTCCCGGCCGACCATCGTCAAGCACCTCGTCGCCGCCGCGAAGAAGCACAACGCGGGCGTCGTCGCCCACGGCTGCACCGGCAAGGGCAACGACCAGGTCCGCTTCGAGGCCGGTATCTCGGCCCTCGGCCCCGACCTGAAGTGCATCGCCCCGGTCCGTGACTACGCGATGACCCGGGACAAGGCGATCGCCTTCTGCGAGGCGAAGGACCTCCCGATCGCGACCACCAAGAAGTCCCCGTACTCCATCGACCAGAACGTCTTCGGGCGCGCCGTCGAGACGGGCTTCCTGGAGGACATCTGGAACGCGCCGATCGAGGACATCTACGAGTACACCGAGAACCCGGCCGCCGTGCGCGAGGCCGACGAGGTCGTCATCTCCTTCAAGGAGGGCGTCCCGGTCGCCATCGACGGCAAGCCGGTCACCGTGCTCCAGGCGATCCAGCAGCTCAACGAGCGGGCCGGCGGCCAGGGCGTCGGCCGGATCGACATCGTCGAGGACCGGCTCGTGGGCATCAAGTCCCGCGAGGTGTACGAGGCTCCCGGCGCGATCGCCCTGATCACCGCCCACCAGGAGCTGGAGAACGTCACCGTCGAGCGCGAACTGGCCCGCTACAAGCGGCAGGTCGAGCAGCGCTGGGGCGAGATGGTCTACGACGGCCTGTGGTTCTCCCCGCTCAAGCGCGCCCTGGACGGCTTCATCAACGAGGCCAACCAGCACGTCACCGGTGACATCCGGATGACCCTGCACGCCGGCCGCGCCGTCGTCACGGGCCGCAGGTCCGAGCAGTCGCTGTACGACTTCAACCTCGCCACCTACGACTCGGGCGACACGTTCGACCAGTCCAAGGCGCAGGGCTTCATCGAGATCTTCGGCCTCTCGTCGAAGATCGCCGCCAAGCGTGACCTGGTCTGACCGCCACCTGTTACGTCACCGCCTCCCCGTTCCTTCGCGGCGGGGAGGCGGTCGCACATCCACCCCCTTGTTCTCCGAGGAGCACGCAGTGAGCAACGGCACCGGCAACGGCAACAGCGACGTACGCCTCTGGGGCGCCCGCTTCGCCGACGGCCCGGCCGAGGCGCTGGCCAAGCTGTCCGCGTCCGTCCACTTCGACTGGCGGCTCGCGCCGTACGACATCGCCGGCTCCCGCGCCCACGCGCGTGTCCTCAACAAGGCGGGCCTGCTCACCGAGGACGAACTGACCCGGATGACCGCCGGTCTCGACCGGCTCGAAGCCGACGTCGCCGACGGATCCTTCACCGGCACCATCGCCGACGAGGACGTCCACACCGCGCTGGAGCGCGGCCTGCTGGAGCGTCTCGGCCCCGACCTGGGCGGCAAGCTGCGGGCCGGCCGGTCCCGCAACGACCAGATCGCCACGCTCTTCCGGATGTACCTGCGCGACCACGCCCGGATCATCGGCTCGCTGATCGCCGACCTCCAGGACGCCCTGGTCGGTCTCGCCGAGGCACACCCGGAGGTGGCCATGCCCGGCCGTACGCACCTCCAGCACGCCCAGCCCGTCCTCTTCGCCCACCATGTGCTGGCCCACGTCCAGTCCCTGACCCGGGACGCCGAGCGGCTGCGCCAGTGGGACGAGCGGACCGCCGTGTCCCCGTACGGCTCCGGAGCGCTCGCCGGGTCCTCGCTCGGCCTCGACCCGGAGGCGGTCGCCGCCGACCTCGGCTTCGAGCACGGCTCGGTGGCCAACTCCATCGACGGCACGGCCTCGCGGGACTTCGTCGCCGAATTCGCCTTCATCACCGCGATGATCGGCGTCAACCTCTCCCGGATCGCGGAGGAGGTCATCATCTGGAACACGAAGGAGTTCTCCTTCGTCACCCTGCACGACGCCTTCTCCACCGGCTCGTCGATCATGCCGCAGAAGAAGAACCCGGACATCGCCGAGCTGGCGCGCGGCAAGTCCGGCCGTCTGATCGGCAACCTGACGGGCCTGATGGCCACGCTGAAGGCCCTGCCGCTCGCGTACAACCGCGACCTCCAGGAGGACAAGGAGCCGGTCTTCGACTCCTGCGACCAGCTCGAAGTCCTGCTGCCCGCCTTCACCGGCATGATGGCCACGCTCACCGTCAACCGGGAGCGCATGGAGGAGCTGGCCCCGGCCGGCTTCTCGCTCGCCACCGACATCGCCGAGTGGCTGGTCAAGCAGGGCGTCCCGTTCCGGGTCGCGCACGAGGTCGCGGGCGAGTGCGTCAAGGAGTGCGAGCAGCACGGCATCGAGCTGGACCAGCTCACCGACGAGCAGTTCGCGAAGATCTCCGAGCACCTCACCCCGGAGGTCCGCACCGTCCTCAACGTGCGCGGCGCCCTCGCCTCCCGTAACGGCCGGGGCGGTACCGCGCCCTCCGCAGTCGCCGTGCAGCTCGCCGAGGTGAAGACGGACCTGGCGGCCCAGCACGCCTGGGCGACCGCACAGCGGTAGCGGCACGAGGGGCGCGGCGCCCGCTCAACAGGTGTACGAACGGCATCGCGGGCTACGTTGGTCGGGACGGAGCAACGGAACCGACCACGAGGAGCCCGCGATGCCCTTCGCCGCCCTGGCCGCCGCGACGACCCCGACCGCTCACATCGGGCTCGGCCTTGCCGCCGTCGGCAGGCCCGGCTACATCAATCTGCACCGCGACCGGGACCTGCCCGCCGACCGGAGCGTCGACGCGCTGCGCGCGCGCACCCATGAGCTCCTGGACGCCGCCTACGCCCAGGGCGTCCGCTACTTCGACGCGGCCCGCTCCTACGGCCGCTCCGAGGAGTTCCTGGCGGGCTGGCTGAGCGCCCACCCCGAGGCCACGGACGTCGTCATCGGCAGCAAATGGGGCTACACCTACACGGCGGACTGGAGTGTCGACGCCGAGGCACACGAGGTCAAGGACCACAGCCTGTCGATGTACGAGCGCCAGCGCGCCGAGACCGGCGAGCTGCTCGGGGACCGGCTCGACCTCTACCAGATCCACTCGGTGACCGCCGACAGCCCGGCGCTCGGCGACAAGGCGCTGCACGCGCGCCTCGCCGCGCTCGCCGCCGAGGGCGTCACGGTCGGGCTCTCCACCAGCGGACCCGGTCAGGCCGACGCCATCCGGGCCGCCCTCACCGTCACGGTGGACGGCGAGCCCCTGTTCCGCACCGTCCAGGCCACCTACAACGCGCTGGAGACCTCGGCCGGACCGGCGCTCGCCGAGGCCCATGACGCCGGGCTCACCGTGATCGTCAAGGAGGGCATGGCCAACGGGCGCCTGGCCGGTGCCGAGGCCCCCGCCGTCGTCCGCGAGATCGCCGCACAGGCCGGGGTCGGCAGTGACGCGGTCGCTCTCGCGTTCGTCCTGCGCCAGTCGTGGACCGGCGTCGTCCTCTCCGGCGCGGCCACCGTGAACCAGCTCTCCGGCAATCTGCACGCCGCCGTCGTCGATCTCGACGAGGAACGGCGCGACCGGCTCGACGCGCTGGTGGAGGATCCGGAGGCGTACTGGCGTCACCGCTCCGCACTGCCGTGGAGCTGACCCGGCCCCGCCACACCGGCCCGCCGGGCGATGATGTTCGCCCGGTCCGCGGGGCCTGGACCTGACACTCCTCAAGGACCGATCCCTCAAGGACCGGTGGCCCCGGCTCCCGTGGCCCAGTCGGCGAGTGCGTCGAAGTCGCCGCGCTCCAGGCCGATCCGCGGATCGATCTGCCGCAGCAGCGCTCGCACCGGGTGGTGGGCGG
Organism: Streptomyces sp. NBC_01433; assembly: GCF_026340105.1. NCBI lineage: Bacteria > Bacillati > Actinomycetota > Actinomycetes > Kitasatosporales > Streptomycetaceae > Streptomyces > Streptomyces sp. NBC_01433. The sequence goes on from NZ_JAPEPM010000001.1 coordinate 5,470,959, forward strand.
CGACCCACTCCCGGTCCCGGCCGGTGATCTCGTCGTCGACCCAGGCGAATGGCCGCCCGGCCGCGTACTCGACGACGTACCGCGTCTTCCAGTACGTCCCGTCCGGCGCGCTGCCGTGCATCTCGGGCCAGTCGATGTACGGCAGCGCGGGCAGCCCGAGATGCGGGCCGATCCACTCGTTGGCCTCGTCCTTCCAGGTGGTGGCCCAGATCAGCTCGTACCGTCCGGCCAGGCTCAGCAGCTCGTCGCCGTGTTCCGGGTTGAGCAGGACGGGAAGGGGAGAGCCCTCGGTCCACCCAGTCGGGCGCATCCGGTGTCTGCGGTATCCGGCCGGTGCCCTGCGGCGGGACAGCGCCGCGTACGGGTTGAGCGGACCGTCGATGTCGATCAGCAGCAGCGGCTTCATGACCTTATGCTGCCCACTTCACCGCAGGGGCGGCACCGGATTATCGCCCGGCGGCGGACTCGGCAGCGGCGGCGGACCGGGTCACGGCGTCGGCGCGTCGCCGCGAAGGAGCAGAGCCGCCAGTGCCAGAGCGGTGCCCCGCGGGGAGGCGAGGTCGAGGCCGGTGAGCTCGGTGATTCTGGTGAGCCGGTTGTCCACGGTGTTGGGGTGCAGTTCGAGATGGCGGGCGCTGACGCGGCGGTCCTGTCGGTGTTCGAGGTAGACGCGCAGCGTCCTGAGGAGTTCCGGCCGGTCGCCGATGGGGTCGAGAAGTGCGGCGATGCGGTCGCTGCTCTCGTCACGCCGGGAGAGGTGGTACTCCAGCAGGACGTCCTCCATGCGGTGCGGTCCCGCCGGCCGGCCGCAGGCGCGGGCGACCCGTACGACCTCGGCGGCGGTGCGGGCGGCGGCGGGCACGTCCGCGGCGGTCTCCGCCGCCACCGCGGCCAGCCGGACGTCGCTGCCGCAGACCTGCCGGAGCCGGGAGGACAGCTCCTCGCAACGGTGCTGCCCGGTGAGGTCGTCCGCCCGCCGCGGAACGATGGCGTCGCCTCCGCCGACGCCGAGCAGGCACACCACTTCGGTGTCGAACGTGCGGTCGAGGGCCATCTGGACGCGGCGGATCCGGCGACGGACCGCGACGGCCGATGCCGCGGGGTCCGGCCCCTGGGGCAGGTGCAGATGGAGGACCAGGGACGGGCCGTGGAGGCCCAGCTCCTCGAAGGCGCGCAGGGGTGGCAGCGATCCGTCCAGCAGCCCCCGGACCAGGGAGCGGTGATGCTCGCGGCGTTCCGCGAAGAGTGCGGCCCGCTCATCGAGATAGGTCTCGGCGACGGCTCCGACGATCGCCTCGTGGCCACGCAGAAGGAAGTCCACGAGCTCGATGAGGGCCTCCTCCTCCCCGCTCCTGGCCTCGTCCCTGAGCGCCTGCCAGAGAACGTAGACACCCATGGAGTGGCTGCGCAGCAGGGTGTGCAGGGGCATCCCCTCCTCGGCGCGCTGTGCCGCACGTTCGCGAAAGAGGCTGTAGTCCCCGGGACGGCTCTGCGAGTCGCGCACGCGGCGCAGGAAGAGGCGCAGGCCGTTGCGCACCGTGGCCGCGATCTCCACGTCCTTGACGTCGGCGGGGAGATCCGGGTAACCGGGCAGCCGCTCGAACGCGTCCCGGGCCATCCGCCGGGCGAGTTCGTTGACCCGGCTCTCGCAGCGCGCCGCGAGAGCCCGCGCCGCGGCGGAGACCGCAGGCGGGCCGGACCGGGGGACCGGCGGGGAACCGGGCGGCACCGGGCCTCCTCTCGATCGGGCGGACTTCTCGCAGGTACGGACTTCTCGCACGGACGGTCTTCTGGCATGAGCGGACTTCTCGCACGGGTGGACTGTGACGGATCACAGAACCCGTCCCGCGCTCCTGTGAGGACGACGGATGTCTCCCCGGCGGGCAGCGCCACAGACTCTACGGACATCGACGGGCCGCCGCGCAGCGCAGGTGGTGGTTCCACGAAAGACGTGTGAGGAGCCAGGACTATGACGGAGCACAGTTCCCAGGGATACATGGAGTACGCGGACCGGGTCTGGTCGGGCGAGGAGACCCTGCTGGCGCACTTCACCGGCGAGTTCACCGGCGACGGGCTGGTGCGGATCGGCGAGCGGACCGGGTTCTTCCCCGCCTTCTCCAACGTGGCCGTGTTCGACACCGGGGACGGCTTGGTGCTGGTGGACTCCGGGGACTTCCGCACCGCGGCCGCGCTGCACGAGTCCGTGCGGGGCTTCTCGGCTTCCCCCGTACGGTCGGTGGTCTACACCCACGGCCACGTGGACCATGTCTTCGGCGTCGGCCCCTTCGACAAGGAGGCGGCCGGAAACGGGACAGGACGGCCCGAGGTGATCGCGCACGAGGCGGTGGCGGCACGCTTCGACCGCTACCGCGACACCGCGGGTTACAACACCTGGATCAACCGGCGGCAGTTCGGCGTGCCCTCGCTGGTCTGGCCGACCGAGTACCGCTACCCGGACACGACCTACCGCGACCGGCTGACCTTGCGCCGGGGCGGGCTGACCTTCGAGCTGGTCCATGCCCGCGGCGAGACCGACGACCACACCTATGTGTGGATCCCGGAACTGCGCACCCTGTGCACCGGTGACCTGTTCATCTGGAACTCCCCCAACGCCGGCAATCCGCAGAAGGTGCAGCGCTATCCGGTGGAGTGGGCACGGGCGCTGCGCTCCATGCGGGAATTGGGCGCCGAGGTGCTGCTCCCCGGACACGGCGTACCGATCATCGGCCGGGACCGCATCGGCCAGGCCCTGGGCGACACGGCGGAGCTGCTTGAATCACTGTGCGCCCAGACCCGCGAGCTGATGAACAGCGGCGCCCGCCTCGACGAGGTACTGCACGGCGTCACGGTCCCGGCCGGTCTGCTGGAGAAGCCGTATCTGCACCCCGCGTACGACGAGCCGGAGTTCGTCGTACGGAACCTGTGGCGGCTGTGGGGCGGCTGGTACGACCAGAATCCGGCGAACCTCAAGCCGGCCCCCGAGGCCGCGCTGGCCGCCGAACTCGCCGAGGCCGCGGGCGGGGCCCGGCTCCTGGCCGACCGGGCCGAGCGACTGCTCGACCGTGGGGAGCCGCGCCTGGCGTCGCACCTGGCCGAGACCGCCGCGCTGGCCGCTCCGGACGACCGTGAGGTGGCCCGGATCAGGGCGCGGGTGTTCGCGCGCCGGGCCGCGCGCGAGACCTCGACCATGGCGCGCGGCGTCTTCGAATGGGCGGCCGCGGAGTCCGCCGCCGTGGCGGAGGGCACGGACCTCACGACCGAACTGACGCGCAGCGACGCGGGGCGGCGGCGGGCCGCCGGCGCCATCAGCGTGGGCGTCGTCGACGACGACGGCTGCGGATGCGGCGCACGTGCGGCGGCCGGCGCAGAGGGAGCAGAGGGAGGGGCATGACCGCGGGAGGAGCGGTCACCGGCGCGCCGCGCACGGGAGCCGCGCGCCCGCCGGCCGCCGGGCGACAGGCGTGGACGACCACCTGGCTGCTGCTGGTCTTCATGCTGGTGAACTTCGCGGACAAGGCCGTCATGGGGCTCGCCGGGCCGGACATCATGCGGGAGTTCGGCCTCAGCCGCCAGGAGTTCGGCCTGGCGCAGGCCGCGTTCTTCAGCCTGTTCTCGCTGTCCGCGTTGGGAGTGTCGTTCCTGACCCGCAAGGTACGCACCTCGGTGCTGCTCCTGGTGATGGCCCTGCTGTGGTCGGTCGCGCAATTGCCGATGCTCTGGAGCGCGGCGGGTTTCGGCGCGCTGATCGCGACCAGGGTGCTCCTCGGATTCGCCGAGGGGCCCGCGGCGCCGGTGGCCGTGCACCATGTGCACGGCTGGTTCGAACAGCGGGAGCGCACCCTGCCGACCGCGATCCTCATGGTGGGCGCGGCAGCCGGTGTCGCCGTCGCGGCACCGGCCCTGGGGGCGGTGATCTCCCACTTCGGATGGCGCTGGGCGTTCGGGGTGTCGGGCGCCGCGGGCCTGCTGTGGGCCGTGGTGTGGAGCGTCAAGGGCAAGGAGGGACCGCTGGCCCCGCCCGTGGCCCGCGGCCCGTCCGCCGCGGGCGACGACCCGGGATCCGAGGTCCGGCTGAAGGCCGTCCTCACCTCCGGTACGTTCCTCACGGCCGCACTGGGAGCGTTCGCCGCCTACTGGGTGATGAGCGCCAAACTCACCTGGTTGCCGGACTATCTGCGGTCGGTGGTGGGCTGGGAGCTCGGCCGGGCGAGTGCCGCGGTCGGCGCGGGCGCCGTGGCCAACGGTGTGGTCCTGCTGGCACACGGGCTGCTGGCCCGCCGGGCCACCCTGCGCGGCACCGGCCGCAGGCTGCCGGAGGGCGCCGGAGCCGGTCTGCTGCTGGTCGTGTCGGCGGGCGCGGTGACGCTGTTCGCCACCGTCGACGTGCTCTGGATCAAGGTTCCGATGATGTTCGGCCCGATGGCGGTGGGCCTGGTGATGATCACTGCCGCGCAGACGGCCATCGCGCGGATCACGCCACCCTCCCAGCGCGGTGTCGTCCTCGGTGCCCTGGTGGCGGTCTTCGCGCTGGGGGGCGTCGTGTCGCCCCTGGTCCTGGGGTGGGTCGTGGACAGTGCCGCGACGGCGGCGTCCGGCTACCGGAACGGCTGGCTGGTCACGGCGGCTCTGCTGCTGGTCGCGGGCGTCCTGGCGGCTCTCTTCACGCGCCCGGAACGGGACGCCCGGCGCCTGGGGGTACCGGAGTCACCACACGTCGGCGTGCCTGTCAGCCACTGAGCGCTTCCTGGTCGCGCTACTGGGCGGGGCGCGGCCAGGGCGCGGACAGGGCGTGCGGTACTGCGGCACTCCACCACCTTGATGAGACTTTAATGTCTCGCATGGGTTAAGATCGTCTCATGACTCTCGACCGTGAGCAGGTGCTGCGCAGTGCCGCCGCCCTGCTGACCCATAAATCCACGGCCACCATGGATGAGGTCGCCAAGGCCGCGGGCATCGGCCGCGCCACCCTGCACCGTCATTTCGCCGGGCGGGACGCCCTGGTGAAGGCGCTGGAGGACCTCGGCATCCGGGAATTCGAAGCGGCCCTGGATGCCGCGGTGCTCGACGAGGGCACCGCCGAGGAGGGGCTGCGCCGCCTCGTCGCGGCCGTCGAACCCGGCGCCGGACTGCTGTCCTTCCTCGTCACCGAGAACCAGCTCTTCGAAGGCGATGAGGTCCACGAGGGCTGGAACCGGCTCGATGCCAGGGTCTCCGCCTTCTTCCGGCGCGGTCAGGAACGCGGCGAGTTCCGTATCGACCTCACCCCGGCCTGGCTGACCGAGGCCCTCTACGGGCTCATCGGCGCCGGCGCCTGGTCCGTCCAGGTGGGACGGGTCGCCGCACAGGACTTCCAGTACATGATCGTCGAGTTGCTGCTCGGCGGAGCACGGCGGAGCGTGGAGCAATGACCAGCATCGACCAGCGACAGAACACCGCGGACGCCGTACGCCGCCCAGGGCGGTGGATCGCCCTGGCCGTACTCGTCCTCGCCGTGCTGCTGGTGGCCGTCGACGCGACCGTCCTCGGCCTCGCGACCCCGTTCCTCAGCGAGGACCTCGAACCGACCGGCACCCAGCTGCTCTGGATCGGCGACGTCTACTCCTTCGTCATCGCCGGACTCCTCGTCTCCATGGGCAGCCTCGGTGACCGTATCGGCCGCAAGAAGCTGCTGCTGATCGGCGCCGTCGCGTTCGGTGCGGTCTCCGTGCTCAACGCGTACGCGCACACCCCGGAGATGATGATCCTGGCCCGGGCGCTGCTCGGTGTCGCGGGTGCCACCCTGATGCCGTCCACCCTGGCCCTGATCCGCAACCTCTTCCACGACCCGCGCGAACGCAGCCTCGCCATCGGCATCTGGGGCGCCATGGCCTCCGCGGGCGCGGCCGTCGGACCCGTCGTCGGCGGATTCCTCCTCGAACACTTCTGGTGGGGATCGGTCTTCCTCATCAACCTGCCCGTCATGGCGGTCCTCGTGGTCGTCGGCATCAAGCTGATCCCCGAGTCGAAGAACCCGGCACCGGGCCCCTGGGACCTGGTCAGTGTCGCGCTCTCCCTGATCGGCATGATCGCAGTGGTGTACGCCATCAAGGAGGTGGCCGCACACGGGCCGAGCTGGGAGGTCGCCGCGTCGGCCGTCATCGGCGTGGCCGCGCTCACCTGGTTCATCCGCAGGCAGCTCAAGCTGCCCGCACCCCTGCTGGACATGCGGCTCTTCCACCACCGGGGCTTCTCTGGCGCGGTCCTCGCCGACCTGCTGACCATCCTCGGCCTGTCCGGACTGGTCTTCTTCCTCTCCCAGTTCCTGCAACTGGTCCAGGGCCGCGGCCCGCTGGAAGCCGGGCTCGCCGAACTGCCCGCGGCCGTCGGCGCGGTCACCGCGGGTCTGCTGGCCGGATTCGCCGCCCGCCGTTTCTCGGTCCGCTCCGTGGTCTCCGGCGGACTCGCGGCGGTCGGCCTGGCCCTGGCGTCCGTGACCGTGCTCAGCAAGGACACCGGATACCCGCTGCTCGGCGGCATGCTGCTGGTCGTCGGCGTCGGCGCCGGGTTCGCCTTCACCGTCACCGCCGATGTCATCCTCTCCAGCGTGCCGAAGGAGCAGGCCGGCTCCGCGTCCGCCGTCTCCGAAACGGCGTACGAACTCGGCGCCGCCCTCGGTATCGCCCTGCTCGGATCCATCGTCACCGGCGTCTACCAGGACTTCGTGACCCCGCCGGGCATCCCCTCGGACACGGCGGCGGCCGCCCATGAATCCCTCGGCGGCGCCGTCGAAGCGGCCACCGCCCTGCCCGCCGGGCAGGCGGATCCCCTGATCTCGGTGGCCCAGGAGGCGTTCGTCGACGGGCTCCAGCTCGCCGCGGGCATCGGCGCCTCGGTACTCCTGGCGACCGCCGTCGCCGCCTGGTTCCTGCTGCGGGGCCAGAAGCTGGAGGAGGGCATCGAGCACCCGTGACCACCCGTACGCAGCACCCGTAGTCACCCGTACGCGAGAGGGCCCGCACCCCCAGGGGTGCGGGCCCTCTCCGTCACCGGGTTCAGGCGGCCTTGGCCTTCGTCGCGTAGATGTCCACGTACTCCTGGCCGGACAGCCGCATCACCTCGGCCATCACCGAGTCCGTCACGGCCCGCAGCACATAGCGGTCGCGGTCCATGCCCTCGTAGCGCGAGAACTCCATCGGCTCACCGAAGCGCACGGTGACCTTGCCGGGCCGGGGCAGTCCGGAGCCGCCCGGCTGGAGCTTGTCCGTGCCGATCATCGCGAACGGGATCACCGGCGCGCCCGTCATCAGCGTCAGCCGGGCGATACCCGTACGGCCCCGGTAGAGCCGGCCGTCGGGGGAGCGGGTGCCCTCCGGGTAGATGGCGAAGGCATGGCCCTCGTCCAGCACCCGGCGGCCCGTCATCAGCGCCGCCACACCGCCGCGCCCGCCGTCCCGGTCCACCGGGATCATGCCGCAGCCGGTGAAGAACCAGGCCATCAGGCGGCCCTTGAGGCCCTTGCCCGTGACGTACTCGTCCTTGCCGATGTAGAACACCGGCCGGTCGCAGCAGATCGGCATGATCATCGAGTCGATGAACGTGAGGTGGTTGCCCGCGAGGATCACCGGCCCGGACCCGGGGATGTTCTTCGCGCCTTCCACCTGCGGGCGGAACATCAGGCGCAGGATCGGTCCGAGCACTGCCTTGATGACCGTGAGTCGGGACAACGGTTCCTCCGGTGTCGTGGCCGGGCCGGCCGAGGTGCGGTGAGGGTCTGTGCGGGTGAGGGTCTGTGCAGGTGAGGACGATACTCGCGGGTACCGCCTGATCGCACATCGGGTTCACGAAGTGGATACGCAGTGTTGACGCGTGTTTGCGCCATGTTCGCACCGGCGCTGCCGTGCGGACGGCCCCGCTGCCTACGATCGGCCCTCGCTCGACAGGTGCCAGACACTACAGCGAGGAGCATTCATGACAGAGCGTGCGCAGACGAGCCCCGGCCGGCGGACCCTGCTGGGGGCGGCCGTCCTCGGTACGGCGGCCCTGGGACTGCCCGCCGCGGCGCAGGCCACCGAGCGTGCCGGCGGCGGCCACGGCAACGGCTCCCTCCGGGACCTGCCCGTACCGACCGTCATAGGCCACCGGGGCGCCAGCGGCTACCGCCCCGAGCACACCCTCGGCTCCTACCGGCTGGCCCTCGACATGGGCGCGCACATCGTCGAGCAGGACCTCGTGCCGACGAAGGACGGTCACCTCGTGTGCCGCCACGAGAACGACATCACCGCCACCACCGATGTCGCCGACCACCCCGAGTTCGCGAGCCGCAAGGCCACCAAGAAGATCGACGGCATCCCCCTCACCGGCTGGTTCACCGAGGACTTCACGCTGGCCGAGCTGAAGACGCTGCGTGCCAAGGAGCGCATCCCCGGCAACCGCCAGAAGAACACCCTCTACGACGGCCGCTGGGAGATCCCCACCTTCGAGGAGGTCCTGCGCTGGGCCGACAAGGAGGGCCGCCGACGCGGCAAGCCGGTCTGGCTCTACGTCGAGACCAAGCACCCCACGTACTTCCGCGGCCTGGGCCTCGGCCTGGAGGAGCCGCTGGCCCGGCTGCTGCGCCGCTACCACCGCCACCGCGCGAACGCCCCGCTCATACTCCAGTCCTTCGAGCCGGGCTCCATCCAGCGGCTGTCCAGGCTCGTCGCCACCCCGCGCGTCGTCCTGCTGTCCGGGCCCAAGGAGCGTCCCTGGGACTTCGTGGAGGCCAATGACCCGCGTACGGTCGCCGACCTCGTCACGCCGGCCGGCCTGAAGTGGATGGCCTCGTTCGCACAGGGCATCGGCCCCACCCTGGACCTGATCATTCCCAAGGACGCCTCGGGCCGGCTGACCACGCCGACCACGCTGGTGAAGGACGCGCACGCGCAGGGCCTGATCCTCCACCCGTACACGATGCGCAACGAGAACACCTTCCTGCCCGCCGACTTCCGCCGGGGCACCGATCCCAACGCGTACGGCGACGCGTTCGGTGCCTTCCGGGCGTACTTCGCCACCGGTATCGACGGAGTCTTCTCCGACAACCCGGACACCGCCCTGCTCGCGGCGGCGGACTTCGCCAGGAACTGACGTACCCCTCCGGCCCCGCCGAGCACCGCGTGCCGTCAGCCGCCGCCGTCAGCCACCCGGCCGGGCATGCCCCGGTCGGGTGGTGCTCCCCGCACACGGCAACCGGCTGCCCGCGGGGCACGTCCGCTGGGGCATGACCCCTCTCGATCATGCCCCGGCCGCCCCGGCTTCCCCCGCCTCCGCTTGCCCTTCCGCCGCTCCCGCCCTCGTCGTCAGTGCTCTGCGCCCCCTGGTGCGCGCGGAGGCTTCGGCCGAGGCGTCCGCCGCCGCCCTCGACCCCGCCGACCTCGAACAGGCCGTATGGCTGCGGCTGCTGGAACGTCTGGCGACGGTCGGACCACCGGACGACTCCGCCCGCTGGGTGCGAGACTCCGTACGGGCGGAGGCCCGCCGGGGCCGCCGCACGGCCCGGCACGAGCACCCGTACGCCCGGGTGGAACCCCGCGCCGATCCGGCCGGGTGCCCGGAGCGCGCCGCCCTGGGCGCGGCCGAACGCCGGGCGCTGCGCGCGGCCGTGGCCCGGCTGCCCCGGCGCTGCTCCCGGCTGCTGGAGGCGATGCTCGCCCCCGGCGATCCGACCTACCGGGAAATCGCAGGGGAGTTGGGTATGTCACAGGGCAGTTTGGGTCCGATGCGTTCCCGTTGCCTTGGATGTCTGCGCAGAATGCTGGCGGCGGAGGTTGTTGCTCCTGAACCGCGGGGATAGGAGCGGTAGACAACCGGCGGACAGGTGAGCGGGAGGCATGCGCACATGGGCATGAGTGTGACCATCTCGGCGGCGACGGCACAGGACGTCGAGCAGATCTTCAGGCTCCAGTACCTCTGCTTCCAGAGCGAGGCGGAGCTCTACGACAACTACCGGATAGACCCTCTCGTCCAGAGCCTCGAATCGGTGCGCGGTGAAGTCACCGCGGATCTGGTCTTCGTGGCCAGGCTGGGTGAGGAAGTGGTCGGTTCGGTACGCGGATTCATCGACCAGGACGGTACGGGTCAGATCTCCAGGCTCTGCGTCCACCCCCGGCTCCAGGGACACGGCCTCGGGGCCCGTCTGCTGCGGGCCGCGGAGGCGGGCCTGGCCGCGGACCGCTCGGCCACCCGCTTCCGGCTGCACACCGGCCACCGCAGCGAGAACAATCTGCGGCTCTACCGCAGGGCGGGATACGCGCAGGTGGGGGCCGCCACCGGTGCGGACGGGGTGCGGATGCTCCTGCTGGAGAAGGATGCCGAGGCGCGGGCCTACGTGGCCAGCGCCTGACGGGGTCGTCGGGTCGTCGTGGGTAGCCCCTAGGCGGTCCTGGCGCGGCGCAGCCAGATCATCCCGGTGACCGGCAGGATCACCGGGATGAACAGGTAGCCCATCCCGAAGTCCGACCAGACGGTCGCATCGGGGAAGGCGGACGGCTCCACCAGCGTCCACGTACCGACGACGAGCACTCCCGCGAGTTCGGCGGCGCAGCACACCAGCGCCGCCCTTCGGGCCTTCTCCCCGCCCCGCACCAGCGAGTACGTGATGAAGCCGTACACGAGGGCCGCGACGGCCGACAGCACATAGGCCAGCGGTGCCTTGTCGAAGTCCAGGATCATCTCGACGATGGAGCGGGAGGCGGCCGCCACGGTGAACACGCCGTAGAACCAGACCAGTACCCGTCCGGGACCGGTGCCCAGCTCGAAGGGCTGCTTCGGGGGAGCCTCGGGGCGTTCGGTGTCGGTCACGGTCAGTTTCCCCAGATGTCGTAGAGCCGCACTTCGAGGACCGCCAGGACGACCGCGCCCGCCGCCACCGTGACCGAACCCCAGCGGGTCCGCTCGGTCAGCGACAGGAAACCGGCGGCCGGTACGGCGGCGAAGGAACCGATGAGATAGGCGATGAAGATGGTCATGCCCTGCTCCGGCCGCTCGCCGCGGGCCAGCTGCACGATTCCCACCACCAGCTGGGCCAGGGCCAGCACCGAGACGACGGCCATCCCGATGAAGTGCCAGTCCTTCGTGGGCTGGTCCCGGTAGGCGGCGAATCCGCACCAGGCGGCGAGGGCGAGCGCGGACACGGCGACCGCGACCGTCAGGGCGTCAAGCATGTAGCGAGGGTATTACGGGGCCGCCGGACCTCCGCGAGGGGCCCGGCGCCCCTCGCGCCCGAAGGCCCGTGTCGCGGCAACGGTCGCGGGCACGCCGCACGGGCACGCCGCACGGGCACGGTCTCGCTCACGGGATCGTGGCCTTGGCCGCAGCGGCACCCGGCATCGTGGCCTTGGCCACAGCAGCCCTCCGCATCGCACCGACCCAGGTGGCCGCCCCCACCCCCTGACCCCGTGTATCGACGCAGGTCACAGACCTGCGCGGGGAGGACTCCGGCGGCCCTCACCCCGCCCCGCGCGACCATCCACGGCTGTCCGCTATCCGGACAACCGGGATCGGGCAGTCGTTACGTCTGTTTTACTTGGGACATGACCACGACGAGCAGCCGCATCCTTGCGACCGAGGCGATCAGCACGCCCGGTGCTCGTTGTATGTGTCGAATGCGCGCCTTCTGAGGGCCCCCGCCTGAGCCTCGCGCCCCGAAGCGAGACCGAGCCTGCGCCGTTTGCACCCAATGGAACGAGCCCGCCCGAGCATGCGCTGCCTCCCGGCCTTCCGCCGCACTCAGCCATGCCGAGACCCACCGGCAGACCAGCCCGAACAGTCTCTTCAGACGAATGCCCCGTGCCCGGCGGACACCGCGTCGCGCACTCGACAGTGACGGAAACCCCTGTGATCACCACTACGGGCCTCACGAAGGTCTACCAGTCGCGCGGCCGTGAGGTCACCGCACTCGACGGCGTCGACCTGCACGTCCGCGAGGGCGAGGTATACGGCGTCATCGGACAGAGCGGCGCCGGGAAGTCCTCCCTGATCCGCTGCGTCAACCTGCTGGAGCGGCCCACGTCCGGCACCGTCACGGTGGCCGGCCAGGACCTCACCGCACTCGCGGGCCGCGGTCGCCGCGCGGGCCAGGAGCTGCGCGAGGCGCGCAGCCGTATCGGCATGGTCTTCCAGCACTTCAACCTCCTGGCCTCGCGCAATGTGCGGGACAACGTGGAACTCCCGCTGGAGATCCTCGGCGTCTCCGGCCAGGCCCGTACCCGTAAGGCACTCGAACTTCTCGACCTCGTCGGCCTCACCGACAAGGCGAAGGCATACCCGGGCCAGCTCTCCGGCGGTCAGAAGCAGCGCGTCGGCATCGCCCGCGCCCTGGCCGGCGACCCCAAGGTGCTGCTCTCGGACGAGGCGACCTCCGCGCTGGACCCCGAGACCACCCGCTCCATCCTCGCGCTGCTGCGCGACCTCAACCAGCAGCTGGGTCTCACCGTCCTGCTCATCACGCACGAGATGGACGTCGTCAAGACGGTCTGCGACTCCGCCGCGCTGATGCGGCGCGGCCGCATCGTCGAGTCCGGCACCGTCGGTGAGCTGCTCGCCACCCCCGGCTCCGAACTGGCCCACGAGCTGTTCCCGGTCGGCGGCGCCGCCTCCGGCCCCGACCGCACGGTCGTCGACGTCACCTTCCACGGGGAGGCCGCGAGCCGGCCGGTGATCTCCCAGCTCTCGCGTACGTACAACATCGACATCTCCATCCTCGGAGCCGCGATGGACACCGTCGGCGGCAACCAGATCGGCCGGATGCGCATCGAGCTGCCCGGCCGCTTCGAGGACAACGTCGTACCGATCGGCTTCCTGCGTGAGCAGGGACTCCAGGCCGAGGTCGTGGACGCCGAGGCCCCCGCCGTACCGGAACAGGCATCCGCCCCGCTCACCAAGGAGGTCGCCAAGTGACCTGGTCCGAAATGCAGCCACTGCTGACCCAGGGCACCGTCGACACCCTCTACATGGTGCTGTGGTCCGCGGTCGTCACCGTGCTGGTCGGCCTTCCGCTCGGTGTCCTGCTGGTCCTCACGGACCGGGGTGGACTCCTGCGGAACACGGCGGTCAACAAGGTCATCGGCGTGATCGTGAACATCGGCCGCTCGCTGCCGTTCATCATCCTGCTGATCGCGCTGATCCCCTTCACCACCTGGGTCGTCGGCACCTTCATCGGCCCGACGGCGATGATCGTGCCGCTCGCCGTGGGCGCCATCCCGTTCTTCGCCCGGCTCGTCGAGACGGCGGTCCGCGAGGTCGATCACGGGCTCGTCGAGGCCGTCCAGTCGATGGGCGGATCCATTCCGACGATCGTCCGCAAGGTGCTGCTGCCGCAGGCGCTGCCCTCGCTCGTCTCCGGCGTCACCACCACCGTCATCGTGCTCATCGGCTACTCCGCCATGGCGGGCGCGGTCGGCGGCGAAGGGCTCGGCTCGAAGGCCGTCACCTACGGATTCCAGCGCTTCGACAACCAGTTCATGCTCATCACCGTCGCGCTGCTGATCGTCATCGTGACCGTGATCCAGCTGATCGGCGACGGAGTGGTGCGGCTGCTGGCCCGCCGGGGCCGCACCCTCTCCTGACGCCCCCCGACTTCTTCTCCTCCCTCAAGCCCGAACTCCTTGTCCGGGCGCACCACCTCATCACCGAAAGAGGCACTTTTCGTGCGTAAGAACATCAAGATCACCGCAGCTGCCGCCGCCACCGCCGCCCTCGCCCTGGGCCTCAGCGCCTGCGGTACGGACTCCGACCCGGCGTCCAAGGGCGACACCGGCGCCAAGGCCGACACCTCCAAGGCGCTCGTCGTCGCCGCGTCCCCGACGCCGCACGCCGACATCCTCGGCTTCGTCCAGAAGAACCTGGCGGCCAAGGAAGGTCTCAAGCTGGAGGTCAAGGAGTTCACGGACTACGTCCTGCCGAACACCGCCACCGAGACCGGCCAGGTGGACGCCAACTTCTTCCAGCACCAGCCGTACCTGGACGACTTCAACAAGAAGAACAACACCCACCTCGTCTCCGTCGGCACGGTGCACCTGGAGCCCCTGGGCCTGTACTCCAAGAAGGTCAAGGACCTGGGCGACATCAAGTCCGGCCAGACCATCGCCGTACCGAACGACACCACCAACGAGGGCCGCGCCCTTCAGCTGCTCGCCCAGAACGGTCTGATCACCCTCAAGGACGGCGTCGGCACCGACGCCAAGCTGAGCGACATCACCGACAAGAAGGGCCTGGAGTTCAAGGAGCTGGAGGCCGCAACCGTGCCCCGCGCCCTGAACGACGTCGACGCCGCCGTCATCAACGGCAACTACGCCATCGAGGCGAAGCTCAAGCCCTCCAAGGACTCCCTGGCGCTGGAGAAGGCCGACGGCAACCCGTACGCCAACATCATCGCCGTGAAGAAGGGCAACGAGAAGGACGCCCGCGTCCAGAAGCTCATCAAGCTCCTCAACTCCGACGAGGTCAAGAAGTTCATCGAGGACACCTACCAGGGCTCGGTCATCCCGGCCTTCGGTACCCCCGCCAAGTCCTGACCCCCGCCGGGCACTTGCGAACGGAGCCCCGCGCCTTCCCCGAGGGAGGGCGCGGGGCTCCGCCGTGCGGACCCGCCCATGCACAACCTCGGCCCGATGCTGCATGCTGTGCCTTTACCCGGTCTTCGGCATGGAGCTGCGCATGACTACCACCTTTCCGTCCATCTCCATCAGCACGGACAGGTTGGTGATGCGCCCCTTCGAGATGGCCGACATCCCCGCGTACATCGAGATGATGAACGACGAACTCGTCACCGCCTGGACCGACGGACCGCACCCGTACACCCAGGTCGACGCCGAACGCTGGGTCCGCAGGATCGCTCCCGCCGAGCGCACCGCGGGCAACGGCATCGTCCTCGCCGTCACCGAATTCCTCACCCAGCGCCTCGTCGGCTCCGTCCGGCTCCTGAACACCGACTGGCGCACCCTGGCCACCGAGGTCAGCTACATCACCGCCCCCTGGGCGCGCGGCGAGGGTTACGCCACCGAAGCCGTGCTGGCGGTCGCCGAATGGCTCTTCCGCGACCAGCGGTTCGAACGCATCGAGCTGCGCACCCCGGCCGACAACACCGCCTCCCAGCAGGTCGCCCAGAAGCTGGGCTGCATCAGCGAGGGCGTCCTGCGCAACGCCCGGATAGCGCGCACCCGGACCGAGAACGGCACGGACGGCGGCTGGACCGACATCCGCACCGACCTGATCGTCTGGGGTCTGCTCCCCGAGGACCTCGAAGGCGTCGCCGAGGAGCTGGCCGACGCCGGTGGCTACGGCACCTACAACGACTGGAACTGACACCGCGCAGCCCCCCGCCGGGCCCCGGCACCGACCGGGTACTCTCACCCTGCCCGCCACCCGTGGGCAACCCCCGCCTGCTACACCCCCAGGAGACAGACGACGATGGCCGACCGGGTCACGGTGATCGGCTGGGACGGCTCGCCACTGACCGCAGCGGCGACAGCGGCGCTCTCGGCCGCCACGCTCGTCGCGGGCGCGGCCCACCACCTCGCGCTGCCCGAAGTCCCCGAACGCGCCGAACGCATCCGCCTCGGCAGCGTCGACCTGGCCGCCCGCCGGATCGCCGGACATCGCGGCAGCCCCGTGGTCCTCGCCGACGGCGACCCCGGCTTCTTCGGCGTCGTACGCACCCTGCGCGCCCCCGAACACGGCCTGGAAGTCGAAGTCGTGCCCGCCGTCTCGTCCGTGGCGACCGCGTTCGCCCGCGCCGGCATGCCCTGGGACGACGCACAGGTCGTCGTCGCCCACCCCCGTACGCTGCGCCGCGCCGTCAACGTCTGCCGCGCCCACCACAAGGTCGCCGTCCTCACCTCACCCGGCGCGGGCCCCGCCGAACTGGCACTCCTCCTCGAAGGCGTGCACCGCACCTTCGTGATCTGCGAGGAGCTCGGCACCGCACGCGAGCAGGTCACGGTCCTCACCTCGGACAAGGCGGCCGACCACGCCTGGCGCGACCCGAACGTCGTCATCGTCATCGGCGGCGGCCCCGAGACCACCGCCACCGGTGCCTGGATCGCCGGCCGCCAGCCCGCCTACCCCCGCGGGGCCCGAGGCTGGGCGCTGCCCGCCGAGGCGTACCGGGACGGCGCGCCGGACCCCGGCGAGGAGAGCGGCGAGGGCGAGTCCCCGGGCCTGCGCGCCGCCCAGCTGGCCCGCCTCGGCCCGCGCACCGGCGACCTGCTCTGGGACATCGGTTCCGGCAGCGGAGCCCTGGCCGTGGAGGCGGCCCGCTTCGGCGCGGCGGTGCTGGCCGTGGACAGCGACCGGGCCGCCTGCGACCGTACGGCGGCTGCCGCCCGCGCCTTCGGCGTACCCCTCCAGATCGTCCAGGGGCGGGCCCCGCACATCCTGGAACGGCTGCCCGAACCGGACGTCGTACGGATCGGGGGCGGCGGAGTCCCCGTCGTCACCGCCGTCGCCGACCGTCGCCCGGAACGCATCGTGACCCACGCGTCGACCCGGGACGAGGCGGAGGCGCTCGGAGCCGCGCTCGCGGGGAACGGATTCACCGTCGAATGCTCCCTGCTCCAGTCCGTCGAACTCGACACCACGGCATGGACCGAACGCGAACGGTCCGTTGTCTTCCTGCTCTCCGCACGGCGTTCGGACCTCGCCCCCTGACCTGTGCGGCGCGCCGCGCGGGGTAGGCTGGCCGATCGTTGTACCGCGCCCGGCCGTTCGTCGCTTCGTTCGTCAATGTCCGGAAAAGGGGACCGTTTTGGTCCGCACTGTGGTACGGCGCATCCCGGGGGACGCGCGAAGTGGCGCAGTCCACAGAGAGCCGTGGCAGAAGTTCCTGCCGCGGCGGCGTAGGGCCGCGAGAATATGAAGAGGTCCGCGGGCGTTTCGTGCCGCGCGGCGAGCCCGCTCGTTCTTGTTGACGAGCACCGGCGTGCCGTGGTTCGGGCATCCCGGGCGAAGGGCCGAAGGAGCACTGACGATGGGCGAGGGGTACGCATGACTGACACCGGCCAGATCCCGGGCGAGGGACTGCCGGAGAACGCAGGCATGGTGGAGCAGCCGGGCATCCCCGCCCCGGACGCGTACACCTTCCTCGATCCCTCCGAGCACACACCCGAGGACGACGATCTTCTGCTGATGCCGACTTCCCAGGGCGCCTGGAGCGACCCGCAGGCGGCCCCCGTCGCTCCCGGCCAGGCCCCGGGAGTCGCCGCGTCCTACGCACCGGCCCCGGGCCACGCACCGGCCCCGAGCGCCGAGCAGGCCGCGCAGCAGGCCCCTGCCCAGGATCAGGCTCAGGCCCAACCCCAGAACCAGGCACAGGCGCAGGCCAGGACCGCCCCGCAGTCCGGGGTTCCCGCGCAGGAACAGGCCGCGTACGCCACCCAGGCGCCCGGCACCGTCCAGGGCACCCACGAGTCCGGTGGCCGCGACGCCGGTGGCATCGACCTCAACGGCGTACGGATTCCGGGCCCCACGCCCGCGCAGACTCCCGCCCAGGTCCCGGTCGCCGCGCACGCCGCGGCTCCCACCCGCCGCCCGCTGCACCGCGGCCCGGCATCGGCGGAGGCGCCGTCGTACGGCGGTACGCCCAGTGGCGGCGTGGTCCGCTCGCTCGCCGACCGGGGACCCGCCGGGGCACCGCAGACCCAGACGCAGACCCAGACCCCGATGCCCGCACGGCACGCGGGACCGCCCCCGACGGGTCCCGAGTACTTCGACGCCCCGGCCGAGGAGGCCCCGGTGCTGCCCGGCCCGCAGCTCGGCGAGCTCCCGCCGCAGAGCGGGGCTCCGTGGGCCGCCCAGGCCCCCCAGCAGCAGGCGGTGGAGACACCCGCACCCGAGCAGGCGGTCCAGGTCGTCCAGCCGGAGGCCACGGGCCAGCAGGACCAGGTGATCCTGCCCGAGCAGGCCGTCCAGCCCGAGCAGGCCGCTCCGGCAGAAACGGTCGTCCCCGAGCAGACGGAGGCGGAGGCTCCGGCGATCCCGACGGAGGTAGGTGCCGAGGCACCCGCCGAGGTGCCGGTCGAGGCGTCGGTCGAGGTCTCCGCGGAGGCAGCGACGGCCCCTTCGGCGGACATCCCCGTCGAGACCCCGGCGGAGGTCCCCGTCGAGGTCACGGCCGAGGCCACCGCCACGGTGGAGGAGCCCGCAGAACCCCTCGTACCCGTGGAGGGCCCGGCAACGACTCCGGATCCCGCTTCCGCTCCAGCGCCCGCGCCCGCGCCCGCCCCGGTGCCGGTCGCCGAGGCCGAGCTGCCGGAAGCCGTTGTCGAGCCGGAACCCGCGCCCGAGCCCGAACCGGTCGTCGTCGAGGCGGCTATCGAGGCGCCCGCCGTCGCCCCCGCGGTGATCGAGCCCGTGGCAGCGCCGGTCGCGCCGGAAGCCGTGGAGCCCGGTACCGCCGAGCCCGCCGCACCGGTGGAGCCGCCGCCCGTGGCGGCGGCGCCCGCCGAAGCCGGACCTGTGGTGACGCAGGAGGCGCCCGCAGTGGTGGCCGCTCCGGAACCCGTGGTGGAGCCGGAGACCGCCCAGGCCCCCCAGCAGGTCCCCGTACCCGAGGACTTCACCGGGCCCGAGATCATCGAAACCCCGGAGCTCGTGGAGCAGGAGCCGACCGAGGCTCCCCCCGCTGCCGTGCGGCCGGCCGACGCCGTGGCCGCCGAGGAGCAGCCTGCCGAGGAACCGCCCGCACAGGATCAGCCCGCGGAGGAGTTCACCCCGCCCGCTCCCGGGTACGACGACGCCGAACGCGAAGCGGTCCTGCGGGTCATGCGCGAGCGCCGCGACATCCGCAACGGCTTCCGCAGCGACCCGATCCCGCACGAGGTCCTGCTCCGCGTCCTCGAAGCCGCGCACACGGCACCGAGCGTGGGCCACTCGCAGCCCTGGGACTTCGTCGTCATCCGTTCCGCGGAGACCCGCCGGTCCATGCACGAACTGGCCCAGCGTCAGCGTGACGCCTACGCCAGCTCGCTTCCCAAGGGCCGGGCCAAGCAGTTCAAGGAACTGAAGATCGAGGCCATCCTCGACACTCCGGTGAACATCGTCGTCACCGCCGACCCCACCCGTGGCGGCAGGCACACCCTCGGCCGGCACACCCAGCCGCAGATGGCCCCGTACTCCTCGGCCCTCGCCGTGGAGAACCTGTGGCTCGCCGCACGCGCCGAGGGCCTCGGCGTCGGCTGGGTCAGCTTCTTCGACGAGCGTGAGATGGTCCGCGCGCTCGGACTGCCCGAGCACCTCGAAGTCGTCGCGTACCTCTGTGTCGGATACGTCGACGAGTTCCCCGAGGAGCCCGAGCTGATGCAGGCGGGCTGGTCCAAGCGCCGCCCGCTGTCCTGGGTCGTGCACGAGGAGACGTACGGGCGTCGCGCCCTGCCCGGCGAGGAGCCGCACGACCTGCTCCAGGAGACCATCTCCAACATCCGTCCGCTGGACGCCAAGGCGCTCGGCGAGGCGTGGGAACGCCAGAAGCGGATGACCAAGCCCGCCGGTGCGCTCGGCATGCTGGAGATCATCTCCGCCCAGTTGTCCGGGCTCTCCCGGATGTGCCCGCCGCCGATCCCCGAGCCCGCGGCCGTCGCGATCTTCGCCGGTGACCACGGGGTGCACGCCCAGGGCGTGACCGCCTGGCCGCAGGAGGTCACGGCCCAGATGGTGGCCAACTTCCTCGGTGGCGGAGCCGTCTGCAACGCCTTCGCGGCCCAGGTCGGCGCCGAGGTCTGCGTGGTCGATGTCGGGGTTGCCTCCGAACTGCCCGCGACGCCGGGTCTCCTGCCGCGGAAGGTGCGCCCCGGCACGGCGGACTTCACCACCGGTCCCGCTCTCAGCCGTGAAGAGGTCCTCGCGGCCATCGAGGTGGGCATCGAGACCGCCCGCGATCTGGTGGCCGCGGGAAACAAGGCGCTGCTGACCGGCGAGATGGGTATCGCCAACACCACCGCGTCGGCCGCCCTGATCTGCGTGTACACGGGCGTCGACGCGGCCGAGGTGACCGGCCGGGGCACCGGGATCAACGACGAGATGCACGCCCGCAAGGTCGATGTCGTACGCCGGGGGCTCGACCTGCACCGGCCCGACCCGGCCGACCCGATCGGCGTGCTCGCCGCGGTCGGCGGACTGGAGCACGCCGCGATGGCGGGCTTCCTGCTCGGCGGCGCGTCGCTGCGCACGCCGGTCATCCTGGACGGCGTGAGCGCGGGCGCGGCGGCCCTGGTCGCACGGGCCATCGCCCCCGAGGCCCTCGCCGCCTGCATCGCCGGTCACCGCAGCGCGGAGCCCGGCCACGTCGCCGCCCTCAACAAGCTGGGCCTGCGCCCACTGGTCGACCTCGACCTGCGCCTCGGCGAGGGCACGGGCGCCCTGCTCGCGCTCCCGATCGTGCAGAGCGCGGCCCGCGCGATGCACGAGGTGGCGACGTTCGACGCAGCAGGCGTCACGGAGAAGTAACACCCCCGGCGACAGACCAGCCACCCCCGCTCCTCCGGCCCGCCCGACGCTTGAGCTCAACTCAAGCCCTCCGGCGCTTGAGGAGCGGGGTCCGATTCTTCAGCCCGCCCGGCGTTTGAGCTCAACTCAAGCCCCGCCGGTGCTTGAGGAGCGGGGTCCGATTCTTCAGCCCGCCCGGCGTTTGAGGGCATCTTTCCCGGGGCCCGGGGCAGCGCCCCGGTTTCGGGAAGGGGCGGGTAGGGGACAAGCCCGCCGCAGGCGCCCCACCTCCGTACCCACCCCACGTATCGTGGTCCCCCGCGACACCCCCACCCCCACTCGCCCCAGCCGCTCCACCCCCGTAGCGGCCCCCTACGCACCACCCCGCACGAGGAGCCCGCACCGCCATGGCCGAGCACGCCGATCACCCCGCGTACCCCGTCGGACTGCGCCTGAGCGGGCGCCGCGTCGTCGTCGTCGGCGGTGGCCAGGTCGCGCAGCGCCGCCTGCCCGCGCTCATCGCGGCCGGTGCCGATATCACCCTGATCTCCCCGTCCGCGACCCCGTCCGTCGAGGCGATGGCCGACGCCGGCGAGATCCGCTGGGAGCGCCGCCGGTACCGCGACGGCGACCTCGGCGACACCTGGTACGCCCTCGTCGCGTGCTCCGACCCGGCCGCCGCCGACGCCGCCTCCGCCGAGGCGGAGCGCTCCCGGACCTGGTGCGTCCGCAGCGACGACGCCGAGGCCGCCACCGCCTGGACCCCGGCCACCGGCCGCAGCGAGAACGTCACGGTCGCCGTCCTCACCACCACCTCGCAGGGCCGCGACCCCCGCCACTCCGCGGCCATCCGCGACGCCATCGTCGAGGGTCTGCGCGACGGCACCCTCGCCGCCCCGCACCACCGCACCCGCGCCCCGGGCGTCTCGCTGGTCGGCGGCGGTCCCGGCGACCCGGACCTGATCACCGTGCGCGGCCGCCGTCTGCTCGCCGAGGCCGACGTGGTCATCGCCGACCGGCTGGGCCCCCGTGACCTGCTCGACGAACTCCCGCCGCACGTCGAGGTGATCGACGCCGCGAAGATCCCGTACGGCCGCTACATGGCCCAGGAGGCTATCAACCAGGCGCTGATCGAGCACGCCAAAGCGGGCAAGGCCGTCGTCCGGCTCAAGGGCGGCGACCCGTTCGTCTTCGGCCGGGGCATGGAGGAGGCCCAGGCGCTGGCCGCCGAGGGCATCTCCTGCACGGTCGTCCCAGGGATCTCCAGCTCCATCTCCGTTCCGGGCGCGGCCGGTATCCCGGTCACCCACCGCGGCGTCGCCCATGAGTTCACCGTCGTCAGCGGCCATGTCGCCCCGGAGGACCCGCGCTCACTGGTCGACTGGGCGGCGCTCGCCCGACTGCGCGGCACTCTCGTCCTGCTGATGGCCGTCGACAAGATCGGCGCCATCGCCGCCGCGCTGATCGCCCACGGCAAGGACCCCGAGACCCCGGTCGCGCTGGTCCAGGAAGGCACCACGGCCGCGCAGCGCCGGGTCGACGCGACCCTGGCGACCGTCGGCGAACGAGCCGTCGCCGAAGAGGTGCGCCCGCCCGCCGTGATCGTCATCGGCGAAGTCGTCGCGGTCGGACCGGACTCCGTGGCACCCCCCGCTGGGTAACCCGCGGTAACCGATATTCATCCAAGGCGTTGGCACCACACACCGGACAAGGCAGTATCACCCTGTGGCAGATCTCATCACCGTCGACGATCCCGACGACCCGCGCCTGCGCGACTACACGGGCCTGACCGATGTCGAACTCCGGCGCCGCCGTGAGCCGGCCGAAGGTCTCTTCATCGCCGAGGGCGAGAAGGTGATCAGACGGGCCAGGCACGCCGGGTACGAGATGCGGTCGATGCTGCTCTCCGCCAAGTGGGTCGATGTGATGCGCGACGTCATCGACGAGGTCCCGGCCCCCGTGTACGCGGTCACTCCGGAGCTCGCCGAGCGCGTCACCGGCTACCACGTGCACCGGGGGGCCCTCGCCTCCATGCAGCGCAAGCCGCTGCCCTCCGCCGACGAACTACTGGCCACGGCCCGCCGCGTGGTCGTCATGGAGTCGGTCAACGACCACACCAACATCGGTGCGATCTTCCGCAGCGCGGCCGCCCTCGGCATGGACGCCGTACTGCTCTCACCGGACTGCGCCGACCCGCTCTACCGGCGTTCGGTCAAGGTCTCGATGGGCGCGGTCTTCTCCGTTCCGTACGCCAGGCTCGACGCCTGGCCCAAGACGCTGGAGTCGGTACGGGAGGCGGGCTTCAAGCTCCTCGCGCTCACGCCCGACGAGAAGGCGTCCAGCATCGACGAGGCGGCACCGCACCGGCTGGAGAGGGTGGCACTGATGCTCGGGGCCGAGGGCGACGGGCTGTCCACCCAGGCACTGATGGCCGCCGACGAATGGGTCCGTATCCCCATGGCGCACGGCGTCGACTCGCTGAATGTGGGAGCGGCGGCGGCGGTCGCCTTCTACGCGGTGGCGACGGGCCGGCCCCAGGGCTGACCGCGCCCCTGGGACCCGGCCGCCGGGCTGACCGCGCTCCGGCGGTCGCTCGCCCCGGAACCTACCGTTCCAGAGGGATACCCGCCTGCGCGTGCCGCGCGTCGGCGGCCTGCGTGTGCGGCTGCGAGACGCCCAGCCCCCGCGCCGGACCCTGGCAGCCCTGTGCGGCGGCGATGCCCAGCGCCACGAGGAGGGTCACGACGACGAAGACGACGAGCCGCTGCCGCAGCAGCCGCGGATTCGCCGGCCGCCGTCCCGCCGAGGTGGTCCGGGCCCCGCCTCTCGTGCCCGGCCGCCCGTTCGTCCCGTTCGCCGCGCCGGGGCGCCTGCCGGAACGCGTGGTGTTGCGCGGAGCCGGCTGGGAGCGCGAACCTCCGGTACGGGGCGCGGCCGGACGAGCGGGCGCGGTACGCCTGTTCTGCTGGGGGCGGGACGCCGGGGAGCCGTCCGCGCGACGGGTGTGCTGCTCGGTGTACGGACCGTCCAGGCGGCCGGTCGGCCGGTCCAGCTCCTGCGCGGAGCGCTGGGTGGGCGGCCGGCTCTCGTGCAGGCCCTGCGCCTCCCGGGCCGCGATCTCCTTGAGCCGCATGGAGAGCTGGAGTGTGCTCGGCCGCTCCTCCGGGTCCTTCGCCAGGCAGGCGCGTACCAGCGGGGCGAGCGCGTCGTGCACGTCGTACAGCTGCGGCTCCTCATGCACCACTCGGTACAGCATCACCTCGGAACTGCCGTGCCCGAAAGGCGAATCGGCCATCGCCGCGTAGGCGAGGGTGGCACCGAGCGAGAAGACGTCCGTCGCGGGCGTCACCGCCGCGCCCCGGACCTGCTCGGGCGCGAGGAAGCCGGGCGACCCCACCGCCGTACCGACGTGGGTCAGCGTGCTCGCCCCGGTCGCCCAAGCGATACCGAAGTCGATGATCCGGGGGCCCTTGGGGGAGAGGAGGATGTTCGACGGCTTCAGGTCACGGTGGACGACACCCGCCTCGTGCACCGCCACCAGTCCCTCGGAGAGCGCCGCCCCGATCGAGGCCACCTCGGCGGCGGCCAACGGGCCCTCTTCGGCGACCTTGTCGTGCAGGGAGGGGCCGGGGACGTACTGCGTCGCGAACCAGGGGCGGTCCGCCTCCAGATCGGCGGCGACCAGACGCGCCGTGCAGCCCCCGCGGATCCGCCGGGCCGCCGACACCTCGCGCGCGAAACGCGAACGGAATTCCTGATCCTCCGCCAGGTCGGGCCGGATCACCTTGAGGGCCACCCGCTGACCGCGCCGGTCGGAACCCAGATAGACGACGCCCATGCCGCCCGCCCCGAGTCGCCGGTGCAGCCTGAACGAGCCGACGAGACGCGGGTCCTCGCGCCGGAGCCGCATCATCGCCATCGTCTGCCCATCCCCGCTGCCTGGTCCGCCTGACGAGGCACAGCTTACGTACCCGGCGCCCGGCGCGCTCAGAGGCCGCGCCCTCGCCGGAGATTCGATTGTCAGTGCCCGGCGGGAAACGTGAAGAGTGGTCAGGGGGCCGTGGATCCGGGCTCCCCGCCCCGTGCGAGATCTCAAAGGTCGGTCGCAGAAGGGGGATTGGATCAATGAGGGGCGATCGCGTGGAGATGGCCGTGGACGCGGGAGACCCGACCGGGACCTACGCGGTGGTGGCCTCCGGAGCGGGCCGCAGGGTGGAGACAGCCGTCCGTCGGGGGGTGGTGGAAGTGAGTGAAGTCACCCGCGGCGGCTCCGTGGTCCGTACCGCACGCTTCATGGCGGCCAGGGTGCCGGCCACGGCCCGGCCCTGGTCGAACAGCCGGTTCCCAGGGAGGGCGCCTCCGAACGCCCCCTCCGGGATGACCCCAAGCCCTGACGCCGGATCTCCACCCAGGGGAGTACGTCGACTACCGACAGCTCATCCTCCGGGAGGCCCGGCATTCGGTACGCGGGCATGACGACCCCTGCCCGAGGCTTCCCTAATGTTGAGGTCAAGCGGCGGGCGAAGCACTCGTCCCCCGAGGTCAACGCCCGCCGCCCCCATCAGGTCAGGAGAGGAACCATGTCGGACACGGCAACGCGGACCATGATCCGCACGCAGGGACGCAAGGCATACGCCTCGTTCGGCGCCCGCCCGTCCGGTACGCGTCACCCCTTGGTGGCGACGGCCATGGTTCTTCCTCTGGCGGCCCTGCTCGTAGTCGTCTTCGGCGGCTGGGAAGCGGTGGTCACACAGGCGTCGTCCGTGGGCGTGATGCTGGGGCGCTGAGCGGCGCCCCGGGTCCGGAAGAGCGGTCCGGACCGGGACATCCGGCCAACAACCCCGTGGGGACGGGGGTGCGGCGGACGGCAGCGTTTGTCCGGTCAGCTGGGGAGCTGACCGGACATCGCGCTGTCCGGACCACGGCAGCCCATGGGGACGGACCTGCCCGGTCACCGACGGGGACGGCGCGCGCATGCGACCGGTGCCGTCCGGCCCGTCGCGCGCTCAGCGGGCGTACGCGAACGCCCCTCAGCCTCCGCCCCGCGGCCCCAGTCCCGCGGCCCTCCGCCCCGCAGCCACCGCCCCGCACCGCCGCGTACGCTCGTCGCGGGACCGGCGGCAGGGCCGGAGCGATCACCGCCGGGGGAGCCGTTGA
Organism: Streptomyces sp. NBC_01433; assembly: GCF_026340105.1. Classification (NCBI taxonomy): domain Bacteria; kingdom Bacillati; phylum Actinomycetota; class Actinomycetes; order Kitasatosporales; family Streptomycetaceae; genus Streptomyces; species Streptomyces sp. NBC_01433. Next base: position 5,496,549 of record NZ_JAPEPM010000001.1, read on the forward strand.
GTACCACCGCAGTCGTACGGGAGCTGGGCGCACTCGCGCACGGCAGCTCCCATCCACCCGCCGTACGGTGCGTCTGCGGACCGCCCCAGGTGCTGGCGGACCGCCCGGACGGCACCGTGGTCCGCAGCGGCCGGATCGTGGCCAAGGCGCACGCCGCGGACACGGACCGCGAGGCGCTCGCCGCCCGCGTCGCCCTGGCGGCCGACCCCGGGCTGACCGGCATCCTGCTTCCTCCACTGCCCGCGCCGTCCCGGCACCGTCCCGGCCGCCCCGTCACCCTCTGGCCGCACGGTGAACCCGTCGACCCGGCGGACCCCGACGCCGCGCCCTGGGAAGAAGCCGCCACGCTGCTCGCCCGCCTCCACCGCACCGGACCTCCGCTGCCGCTCCCGCCGATGCGTGGCCCTGCCAAGGCCGCCCTCGCCGTCGCCCGGATGCGGGCGGCCCGTCCCGGTGAGCCGGGCACGTCCGTCGTCCTCGCCGCCTGGCGCGGCCTGCCCGCCTGGGCACGTGGCGAGGAACCGGTCCCCGCGCACCGCGCCGGCTTCCTCTGTCACGGGGATCTGCACCTGGGCCAACTCGTCCGGCACCCGGCTCCGCACGGCCCCTGGCTGCTCATCGACGTGGACGACGCGGGTCTGGGCGACCCGTCCTGGGACCTCGCCCGGCCCGCCGCCTGGTACGCCGCCGGGCTGTTGCCCCCCGAAGTCTGGCTGCGCTTCCTGGCTGCCTACCGGGCCGCGGGCGGTCCGGCCGTGCCTGCCGACGGGGACCCCTGGCCCGAACTGGACGTCCCGGCACGCGCGCTCACGGTGCAGACCGCGGCGCTCGCCTTCGCCAAGTCCGCCGCGGAGGACCGAACTCCGGATGAGGTGGAGCAGATGATGATCGACGCATGTGCCCGAATTGCGTCCCTCCCACCCGAGTTGGCGGCCGAGGGCTCGTCGTAGGGTGAACCGACCGCCGTCGGGCAGGCATTCCGGCGACGGCACACCGAAGGCGAGGAGCCGAGCCGATGATGCAGTGCCCCAAGTGTCACGCGCAGATGCACACGTACAACCGCAATGGCGTCCAGATCGAGCAGTGCAGCGGCTGTCGCGGGATATTCCTCGACTACGGCGAGCTGGAGTCCCTGACCCGTCTGGAGTCGCAGTGGACGCAGCAGGCCCCGCCCGCGCCCCCCGCCCCGCAGGCCTACCCGGCGGCCGCGGCGCCCGCTCCCGCGTGGGGCGCCCCGCAGCACCACGGCGGTCACCACGGCCACCACCGCCAGAAGGGCTTCGGCCGGATGCTCTTCTCCTCCTGAAACCCCTGCCGAAACCCCTTGCCTTCCTGCGGGCTCCGGACGCTTCCTGTCCGGGCCCGCGGGACCGCGCACGAGGCGTCGACGAACGACAGAACCCCCGGTCGTCGAGACGACCGGGGGTTCTGGCTGGTGCGCGATACTGGGATTGAACCAGTGACCTCTTCCGTGTCAGGGAAGCGCTCTCCCGCTGAGCTAATCGCGCGGGGTGATCCTGCGTGTACTGCGTGCGCGATACTGGGATTGAACCAGTGACCTCTTCCGTGTCAGGGAAGCGCTCTCCCGCTGAGCTAATCGCGCGGGGATCCTTGCGGACCGGTGGACGATACTGGGATTGAACCAGTGACCTCTTCCGTGTCAGGGAAGCGCTCTCCCGCTGAGCTAATCGTCCTTGGAGGTGGAGACGGGATTTGAACCCGTGTAGACGGCTTTGCAGGCCGTTGCCTCGCCTCTCGGCCACTCCACCAGGGATGGGGGTTCGGGAAGATCCCCCACCTTCTGCGAGCGGACGACCAGGTTCGAACTGGCGACCTCAACCTTGGCAAGGTTGCGCTCTACCAACTGAGCTACGTCCGCGTGTCTTTCCGGTGCGCTTGCGCGTCCCGGCGACGTGTTGAACTCTAGCGGATTCCTGGGCCAGTACAAAAACGCGTTTGCGCAGCGTGCTGCGGTGCCCCCGCCCCGGCGCAGGTCATCGCGCACCGTCCTAGACTCACCAGAGTGTTCGACCTTGCTCCAATGGCCCGCTTCGGCGGCCTCGTCGCCTCCGGTCTGCAGGATGTCACCAGTGATCCGGCGGCCCTCGACTCATCCGGTTTCTGGGCCGTATGCGCCGATTTCGAAGGCCGCCTCGTCTGCGCCCGCTTCTCCACCGTACGGACGGAGCCGGTGCCCGCTCCCGTGCCCGGTGCCTGGCGCGGTCCCGCCGCCGGGGACTGGACCTCATCACTGGACCGGGACGCCTACAAGGCGGGCGTACGGCGGATCCGTGAACACATAGCGGCGGGTGAGGTCTATCAGGCCAATCTCTGCCGGGTGATGTCCGCGCCGCTCCCCGGTCCCGGCACCGCCGACGTGGACGCCCTCACCGCGCTGCTGGCACGCGGCAACCCGGCCCCGTACGCAGGAACGATTCGGCTGCCCGCGCACGGCGTGGAGATCGCCACCGCGTCGCCCGAACTGTTCCTCGCCCGGGACGGGCGGACCGTCGAGTCCGGGCCGATCAAGGGAACCGGGCGCACCGAGGACGATCTGCTGGACAAGGATCACGCCGAGAACGTGATGATCGTCGACCTGGTCCGCAACGACCTGGGCCGCGTCTGCGCGACCGGCAGCGTGAGCGTGCCCGACCTCTGCGCGGTGGAGAAGCATCCCGGACTCGTCCACCTCGTCTCCACCGTCCACGGGCGGCTCGCCGACGGCGTGGGCTGGCCGGAGCTGCTGACCGCGGCGTTCCCGCCCGGTTCCGTCACCGGGGCGCCCAAATCCAGCGCGCTGCGGATCATCGAGGCGCTGGAGACCGCGCCGCGCGGGCCGTACTGCGGCGGGATCGGCTGGGTCGACGCGGACCGGGCCACTGCCGGGCTGGCCGTCGGCATACGGACGTTCTGGATCGACCGGGACCCTCCCGTGCCGGTCCTCCGCTTCGGCACCGGGGCGGGCATCACCTGGGGCTCCGACCCGGAGCGCGAGTGGGACGAGACCGAACTGAAGGCGTCGAGACTGCTCGCCGTGGCGTCGGGCGCCTTCGAGGAGACAGGAGGGACCACGTCATGAGGATTTGGGTCAACGGCGAACTGAGGGCCGCCGACGATGCCAGGCTGTCCGTGCTCGACCACGGGCTCACCGTGGGCGACGGTGTCTTCGAGACGGTCAGGACCATGCACGGCCGCCCGTTCGCGCTGACCCGGCATCTGGACCGGCTGACCCGCTCGGCCCGCGGCCTCGGCCTGCCCGACCCCGACCCCGACGAGGTCCGCCGCGCCGTCACGGCCGTCCTCGACGCCAACCCCATGGCGCTCGGCCGGCTGCGGATCACCTACACCGGCGGGCTGTCCCCGCTCGGCTCCGACCGCGGTGACGCCGGGCCCAGCCTGGTCGTCGCGCTGGGCGGCGCGGGACGCCGTCCGGACACCACGGCCGTGATCACCGTCCCGTGGACGCGCAACGAACGCAGTGCGGTCGCCGGGCTGAAGACCACCTCGTACGCCGAGAACGTCGTCGCCCTCGCCCGGGCCCGTGAGCACGGTGCGTCGGAGGCGTTGTTCGCCAACACGGCCGGGCAGCTCTGCGAGGGCACCGGTTCCAATGTCTTCGTCGTCCTCGACGGGCAGATCCACACCCCGCCCGTCGCCTCCGGCTGCCTCGCCGGGATCACCCGCGCGCTGGCCGTGGAGTGGACGGGGGCCCGGGAGACGGACCTTCCGATGGACGTCCTGGAGCGCGCCGAGGAGATCTTCCTGACCTCCACGCTCCGGGACATCCAGGCCGTCCACCGGGTCGACGCACGGGAGCGGGCCGGGAGTCCCGGGCCGGTGACAGCGAAGGCCATGCGCGTCTTCGACGAACGAGCGGGCAGCGACCTCGACCCGTGACACGTGACGCCGTCCGTGACATGCGGCGCCGTCCGTGGACGCGCGGTGCCGTCCGTAGACATATGGCGCCGTCCGTAAAAGCGGGTGACGGATGGCCGCTCAGCGGATAGAAAGCCTGTGATGACCACGACACTCCGGCCGACCGGGCCGATTCAGCAAGGCGCCGACGGCGCACGAGCGCGCACGTACGACGTGTGCGACAACGGACGGGCCGTCGGCGCTGTAGCGATCAGTACCGACGATTCGTTCGGCGCGACGGCGGGGGTTCTGCACTCGCTGCGGATCGACGAGGCGCAGCGCAGGCGCGGTCGCGGCACCATCGCCGCGCTCGCCGCCGAGGAGGTGCTCAGGGGGTGGGGCTGCACCCAGGTGCGCGTGGAGGCCCCGGAGGGCAACGACGGCTCCCAGCGGCTGGCCGCCGCGCTCGGCTACGTGGAGCGGAGCCGGAACATGATCAAGGAGCTCGGGCAGGACCCCGCCGAGCTGCCCGCCGGGCTCACGGGCCGCCCCATGAGTGCCGAGGAGTACGCCCGCTGGGACGTCTCCAGCGTGAAGGCGTACGCACAGGACTGGATCGACCGGGGCGTGCCGGAGGAGCAGGCCCGGCACAAGGCCGAGACCGACCAGGCCCGCAACCTCCCGGACGGTCGAGCCACCGACGGCATGCACTTCCATGTGCTGGTCCACGAGGACGAGGTCGTCGGCCATGTGTGGGTGGCGCGGCGGGAGACGCAGCCGGGGGAGACGGTCGGGTACGTGTACGACGTCGAGGTGCGCACCGAGCACCGGGGCAAGGGCTACGGCCGCGCCCTGATGCGTCTCGCCGAGAACATCACCCGCGGGGCCGGGTTCGACAGGCTCGGCCTGCACGTCTTCGCCGCCAACACCCCGGCGCTGCGGCTGTACGAGTCGCTGGGCTACACGACGACCCAGTACAACCTGGCCAAGGCGCTGTAGCGGCCCCGGCGGGCGGCCCGGGGGTTGCGGCGCCCTCGGGTCAGCCCCGCTCGGCGAGCAGTCGGTCGATGATCTCCTCGATCCGCTCGCGGAGCCCGTCCTGACTCTTGCCGCCGTCCAGCCGTTCGTCGCCGATCACATACGTCGGGGTGCCGGTGACGCCGATCGCCTTGCCCTCCGCCTGGTCGGCGTCGACGATCAGCAGATGCCGGCCGTCGATGAGCGCGGTGTCGAACTCCTCGGCGTCCAGGCCCAGTTCACGTGCCACGTCGAGAAGCAGCGGTTCGCCGGTGCGGGCGAGCTCGGCGGTCCTGGCCAGCACCGCTTCGATGTACGGCCAGTCCTTGCCCTGCGCGGCGGCCTCCTCGGCGGCCTGCGCCGCGGCGTACGCGTGCTTGTGCTTCTCCAGCGGGAAGTGCCGCAGCCGTACCTCGACGCGGTCGCCGTACCGGGCGCGCAGGGCGTGCACATCGCTGAGGGCCAGGTGGCAGTCGGGACATTCGAGATCGCACCAGATGTCGAGGACGACCGGGGCTGCGGGGGTGGAATCGCTCATGGGATCAGTCTTTCAGGCCGGGTGGACAGCTCCCAATCGGGACCTGGGGAGGAGTGCGGCCCTGAAATGTCCCCGATGTGGCCGGGGAACGTGGCCCCGACGCCGGTGATCGGTGCAGGATGGAAGGGACGTTTCCCCACGCTCCTGGAGGCCCCGATGCTTGCCGAGACCATTTGTTCCGCGGCGTCGGCGGCCGGTCTCGGCATCGCCGCGGTCACCGCGTACCGCAAGCGGTTCCTCACGGCGGCCAGGATCGCCGCCTACTCCCTCGTGCCGGTCGGGCTGGTCATGACCGGAATCGTCGAGTGGGTCTCCGGGATCGCGTTCAAGCCGAGCGTCTGGCTCGGTTTCGGCGTGCTCGGGGTGGCCTGGCTGCTCTTCATGACCACTCGCGCGATCGAGCGCCGCAGCGGCACCACCCGCAAGGAGCGCAGGGCGGCACGGGCCGCCGCGCAGAACGAGGCGGTCGCCCCCGCCGCCTCCGCGCCTTCCCTCGGATCCGGCGCCCCGGCGGCGTCGGCGCGCCCCCAGGCCCAGCCGAAGAAGCGGCAGCAGTCGTCCGCCGCGCCCGGTGAGGACTTCAGCGACATCGAGGCGATCCTGAAGAAGCACGGCATCTGAATTCGTCCGGTCGGGCACATCCCGAGGATATGAATCGATTCACCCTCACGCGACGTCGGCGTGCCCCCACACTCGCGTGACCTGCGCCTTGAACCCGTACGAGGATGGGGTTACCGTTCGCCACGGAATGAAACAATTCATTCCGCACGGTGCGAGGCGGTGTGCGGCCTCGCACCGACGCGCGTCGGCGCCGGGCTCGCAGCGGTACGGATCACGGCGGCCGGGGCGGCCCGGAGCGGCATGCCGGCGTCCGTACGATGGGAGGCGCCGCCCGCGAGTGCGGCGGCCGAACGCATCAGTGGGGCAGGGCGAGTGGGGCGTGTGGCAGGGATCAAGGATGTGGCCCGGCGGGCCGGAGTCTCGGTGGGCACGGTCTCCAATGTGATCAACCGGCCCGAGGCGGTGCTGCCGGAGACGCGTGCCCGCGTCCTGGCCGCCATCGACGAGCTCGGGTACGTGCGCAGCGAGTCCGCCCGCCAGCTCAGGGCGGGCCGCAGCCGCATCATGGCCCTGCTCGTCCTGGACATGGGCAACCCGTTCTTCGTCGATGTGGCCCGCGGGGCCGAGCGCGCCGCACGGCAGGCCGGCCTCGGCGTCATGGTCTGCAACAGCGACCAGAGCCCGGCGGAGGAGGCCGAGTACCTCGGACTCTTCGCCGAGCAACGGGTGTGCGGCGTGCTCGTCACACCTGCGGACGCCACCGGCCGCAATCTGGAGGCGTTCAGCCGTCACCGGATCCCGTTCGTGCTGGTCGACCGGGTGGCGCCCGGAGCCGAGTGCTGCGCGGTCTCCGTCGACGACGTGCGCGGCGGCGCCCTGGCCGTCGGGCACCTCGTCTCGGCGGGGCACCGCTCCGTCGCCTATGTCAGCGGCCCCGGTGACCTGCATCAGATCCGGGACCGCCGCGAGGGGGCCCTCGCCGCTCTCGCCGAGGCGGGCCTGCCCCCCGAGGCGCTCGTCGAGATCCCGTCCGACCGCCTGGACGTCGCGGCCGGCCGCGATGCCGGCGCCCGGCTGCTGGGACTCGTACCGCGCCCCACCGCCGTCTTCTGCGCAAACGACCTGCTCGCGCTGGGTGTCCTGCAGGCGCTGTACGCGGCGGGTGTGCGGGTTCCGCACGACGTCGCCATCGTCGGCTACGACGACATCGAGTTCGCCGCGGCCGCCGCCGTACCGCTCACCTCCGTACGCCAGCCCGCCGTCGTGATGGGACGGATGGCCGCGGAACTGCTGCTGGAGGAGGCGGACGACGCGGACGGCGGGCACCGTCACCGCAGCGTGGTGCTCCAGCCGGAACTCGTCGTGCGCGCCTCCAGCGCGTCGCCGCGCTGACCGGGAACGGAGTTCCGAAAGTGTGACGGCGGCTCGGACGCCGGAGCGAATCCGCACGGCCACGGAGCGGTGAACTCCCGCGGTGAAGACGCGTGTTGATCGCCAAGAGGGGTCGGGGTGAGTCATGATCACTTCGAGATGGTGGACACATCCCGGGGCGAGGCCCCCGCACCCCCGGTCGAAGAGCCCCGTGGCTGTCTCTTCGCGCTTTCCCAGCCACCCCTGATGATCTTCCTCACGGTGATCGGCGTCCTGCTGCTGATGGCCGCGCTGCATGATCTCTTCATGCTGTGAGCCCGCGGTGATGCCCCGGAGGCGTTGCCGGGCGGACGGTGGTCGCGACCCCGCAGGACCGGTCAGCCCGCGGCTTCCCGGCGCCGGGCCCGGTACGCGGCGACATGGAGCCGGTTGCCGCAGGTGCGGCTGGAGCAGTAGCGGCGGGAGCGGTTGCGTGACAGATCGACGAACGCGCGCCGGCAGTCCGGCGCCTCGCAGCGCCGCAGCCGCTCCTGCTCGCCCGCGACGACGAAGAAGGCCAGCGCCATGCCGCAGTCGGCCGCGAGATGGTCGGAGACCGAAGCGTCCGGCGCGAAGTAGTGCACATGCCAGTCGTAGCCGTCGTGATCGGTGAGCTGCGGCGTGGTGCCCGCCGCGGCCACCAGCCGGTTGATGAGGTCGGCCGCGGTCCGGGCGTCCGGCGCCGCGAAGATCTCGGCGAACCTGCTCCGTACGTCCTGTACCGCCCGCAGGTCCTTCTCGCCGAGCGTGCCGACACCGCTGATGAGATGGCGCTCCGCGAAGGCGTACAGCGACCCGAGGTCGGCGAGCTGGTCGGCGAGTGCGTCCGTCGACGCGTCCGGGGGGCCGCCGGTGGGTCTCTGCGCGGCTATGTCCGCGGGCCCGCTGTCCGGCAGCCCGTTCTCCGGTGCGGTGTTCACCAGATCGACCACCGTGTCGAGGGCGATCCGGGTGTCGTGTGGGATCAGCACGATTTCGCTCCCTGGCCTCCGGCGGGCGGGCGCCCGCCGATGGCGGCTGACTCTACTGGCTCGGCGGACCGGCTCCAGGCCCGGTGCGGGCGCACCGGGGGCCGGGAGAGCCCTTTATCGGCCACGGGGGCCGTCGGGGCCCGCGGTGCCCGTACGGCGGGGTGGGAGGGGGGCGTGGGGCTCCTGCCGCCCGAGTGGCTCGGCCGGGCGGGAGCCGGCCGTCCTCGGTCGTTCCCGGTCGGTCTGAGTCGACCTCGGCCGTTCTCAGCCGGTTTCGGTCACTGTCGGCCGGACCGCGCCGGGCGCCCGGCCGGTACCCCGTGCACGCGCCGGCGCCGTCGCCGCGGTGGTTTCCGCGATGACGGCGCCGGTGTCTGCCGTATGAGGTTGTCCGCGCGACGCCGTCTCCCCGAGTCGGACGGCGTCCCGCAGCTCTCGGCCTGGCTCAGCTCTCGGCCAGGATGTGTGAGAGCTCCGTATCGAGATCGAAGTGACGATGCTCGGTGCCGGGCGGAACCGCGGCGTCGGTCCTCTTCAGGAACGACTCCAGGGCTCGCGCCGGAGCTTCGAGCAGGGCTTCGCCCTCTGGGGAGCTCAGTGCGATGCAGACGACGCCCTGGCCGTGACTACGTGATGGCCAGACGCGGACGTCTCCGGTGCCGGTGGGCCGATGCAGCCCCTCGGCAAGGAGGTCGCGGGCGAATACCCATTCGACCGTCTCCTCCGCTCCGGTGTGGAAGGTGGCGTGCACGGCATAGGGATCGGCCGTGTCATACCGCAGGCCCGCGGGTACAGGCAGTGAGGACTCGCTCGACACAACGAGGCGCAGGTGCAGCTCGCAGCTGACCGTGGTGTTCATAAGCGCCAGGGCCTTTCGCTCAGTGTGCGCTCGGGGATTCGCACGTCGGCGAAATCGACATGCCACCTACGGTGGCGTTGTAAACCCCTCTGACCCTTTTGTGATCCTTCAGGTAGCTCGTACAGCGGTGTGTAACTTTGAGTTATGCGGCCATTCCGGTGACGAGGGGCGTTCGGGTAGGTTGGGATTCATGAATGCGGAGAGTGACGAGCGGAGCGAGGCTGCCGAGAAGGCGGCCCCGGAGTCCGCTGCGGGGGGCACGGCGAAGGTGGAGCGTGAGCTGGGCTCGCGTGCGCCGGGGTTCATCAAGTCGTCCAGGACGCTGCACCTGAGCTGGCAGGTCGGCGTCTTCATAGTCGGCCTCGCCGTCGTGGTGGCGGGCATCATCATGCTTCCGCTGCCCGGCCCCGGGTGGCTGGTGATCTTCGGAGGCATGGCGATCTGGGCGACCGAGTTCGTCTGGGCCCAGCTGGTGCTGCGCTGGACCAGGCGAAAGGTCACGGAGGCCGCCCAGCGGGCGCTCGATCCCAAGGTCCGGCGGCGCAACATCATCCTCACCTCGGTGGGGCTGGTGATCATCGCGGTGCTGGTCGGGATCTACGTCTGGAAGTTCGGAATCACGATGCCGTGGAAGATCAGCGAGTGAGCTCGGGCTGGTCCTGGAGCGCCGCTGACATGGGGTAATGTTTGCGGTGCGCCCGGGCGATTAGCTCAGTGGGAGAGCGCTTCGTTCACACCGAAGAGGTCACTGGTTCGAAACCAGTATCGCCCACCCGGACAGAGGGTCCGTGAGACTGCGAAGTCTCACGGACCCTCTGCGTTTCGCGTCTTCTCCGACATCGGCCCCGCCTCAGCGCATCCGGCCCAGGGCGTCCTTCAGCCGACGCGCGTCGCGCTTGCGCTGCTCGTACGTCGCACCGACCACCAGGAGCAGTGCCCCGGCCAGCGCCGGTGGCAGCCAGCGCGGCAGCGCACCCACGACCTGCACCACATACGGCGCCAGTTCGTGCAGGGCGACCAGCGCCAGCACCGCGCCACCGAGCAGCAGCACCGCCTGGAGCCGGAACCGGGCCCCCAGCAACGTGATCACCAGCGCCGCCACCCCCAGGAGCAACGGCCGCACCCAGCCCGTGTCGACCCACGCCGCGCAGAGACTCGGCACCAGCGTCGCGGCCAGCCCCGCCCCGTACGCCGTCCACGACGACGACGCCGCATCGCGCCGCTGCCTCAGCACCCCCACGACCAGCGCGGCCACCGTCACCGGCAGCGTGTACGCCTCCGGGTCGGTCACCTCCCAGGCCGCCAGCCGCACCCAGGTCGCGGCGAGGAACAGCGCCACCGCCGCATATCCGGCCACCGGCCGCCGCTCCGGCCGCACCGCCGTGCCCGCGGCCAGCACCGCGCACAGGGCCAGCACCAGCGCCAGGAACCGCGCGTCCGGCACCGCGAGCCCCACCGCGACCACCGCCCCCGCCACCCCGGTGAGCTCCACCGGCAACGCCACCGGATGCCGCCGCAGCCGCGTCCCCAGCAGCACCGTCACCGCGGGCACCACCAGCATCAGCGGCGCGGCCCGGTACCCGGCCAGCTCCAGGGAAGGCCCGGCACACCCGGCGAGAGCCATCCCCCACACCACAGCGGCACACGCGAACAACGCCCGCACCGCCACCGCCCGAGCCCGTACCGCCGCCCCGGCGAACAGCGCCAGCAGCAGCCCGAACACCGCGTAGGTGGCGACCTCGGAGGCCAACGACAGCAGCCCCGCGCTCACCGCCCCCGCGAGCGAAGCGACCAGCGCGGTCACCGCCACACCCGAGGGGGCACCGCCGGGCCCCGCCGGACCTCGTACCGCCACCAGCAGTGCCGGCGCGACCAGTACCGATTCCAGGGCGAGTGCCACCGGGTACGGCACATCCAGCGCGGCCGCCGCCACCAGCAGCGCACCCCAGCCGAGAACGAGCCCACCCGCGCCCGCCGCACCCCGCACCGGCTCACCCGGCGACAGCAGCGGCCCGGCGACCCGCACCACGACGGCCCACCACCGGTGGGCGGCCCCCAGCAGAGCGGCCACCAGCGCGAGGACCACCGGCGCCGCGGACATCCGCGACCACGGCACCGACGCCCCCAACGCCCCCCGGACACCGTCCGGCGCCCCCTGCCACACATCGGACACCAGCGACAACGGCCCCATCAGCACCGCCGCGACCGGAGGCATCGCCCACACCAGCGAACCGCCCACCACCGCGACCGAAGCCACCAGCACGCCCCGCCCGGCAGCCCGCGGCAGCCGGATCCGTACCACCGCCAACAGCGCCGCACCGCACAGCAGATACCCCACCACCGGCCACTGGGGCGGCACCGTCGCCCGCAGCACACCGCCCACCGCGGCCACCGCCGCCAGCCCCGCCGCCGCACCGGCGGCCGTCGCGAACCCGGCCGGCGCCCGCCACGTCCCGGCCAGCGCCACGGCGGCACCGGCGAGCAACAGCGCCCCCGGCGCCACCGCGCCGAGCGGGCCGTCGGCCGACAACGACTCCGCCAGAGCCACCAGCAGCGCGCCCAGCCCCGTCACGGCCGCACCCGCGCACGCCGTGACCCGCACCGCCGGGCCCTTGCCCCACAGCGCGATCACCCCGTCCAGCACTGCCGTCACCAGCAGCGCCCACCCGAACACGAGGGACGGCGCACCGGCCGCCCACGCCCACAGGAACAGCGGCCACTGGGCCATCACCACGGCCGCGGGCAACGGCAGCCGCAGCGCGCCCAGCGCCAGACCGTAGGCCGCCCAGACCAGCGCGAGCACCGCCGAGGCGGCCGCGGTGAAACCGAGCCCGTCCGTGTCCGGCGCCGCCACCGCGTGCACCGCGTACGCGTCGAGCACCGTCAGCACCAGCGCGAGCGCGCCCAGCGCCTCGGCGGTGGCGGACAGCTTGCGGTTCAGCAGAATCGCGGGCGTGCCGAGCGCCAGGAGGGTCACCGTGCTCAGCACCGCACAGCGCCCGCCGATGCCCATCGTGCCCCAGCTGACCAGGGTGAACGCGACAGCGGCGATCGCCAGCAGCAGCCCGCCGAGGGTGAGCAGCGCATTCTGCGCACTGCGCGGCGCGGCGACCGGCGGTGCGGCCCAGGGGCGGGCCCCCGAGCCCGCAGGCGGGCCCCATGCCCCGGCCCCGGACGCGGGCGGCGGACCCCAGGGGCGGATCCCGGACGCCGACTGCCGGGCGGTCGGCGCGGGCAGCGGCTGCTGGAGAGCACTCAGCAGCCAGGCGCGCCGGTGGAGCAGCTGGCCCCTGCGGGTGTCCAGCCGCGCCAGTTCTCGGTCGAGGAGCGCCAATTCCTCGGCGGGTGGCGGCACATGTTCCATGGACGCAGTGTGGTCCCGCCCACACGTTCGTACATGCGCTCGGATACTCAGTTCCGGGCCTGAGTAGGACCGGAGCGAGCAGACTGGAGTCATGGACTGGTGCCACTACCGCTTCACCGCTGTCTGGGACATATCCGCGCCGCCCGACACCGTGTACGCCGTGCTGGCGCGCCCCGAGGAGTACGCGCGGTGGTGGCCGCAGGTCCGCGAGGTCACCACCGTGGACGACAACACCGGCACCGCGCGCGTCCGTTCGTTCCTCCCTTACGAACTCGTCGTCACCGCCCGCCGACGCCGCGACGACCCCGTCGCGCGGATCGTCGAAGCGGCCATGACCGGGGATCTGGAGGGGTGGGCCCGCTGGACCGTCGAGGAGTACGGCGACGGCAGCCGGGCGCGGTACGAGCAGGAGGTCGACGTGCGCAAGCCGTTGCTGCGGCGGCTCGCCGTGCCCGGTCGCCCGCTGTTCCGGGCCAACCACACCCTGATGATGCGGGCCGGACGCCGGGGCCTCGCGGCCCGGCTGGAAGGAGTTTGAACGAAGCCCGCCGAGCCCTGTATGGTTCAACCCGTTCCCGGGCGATTAGCTCAGTGGGAGAGCGCTTCGTTCACACCGAAGAGGTCACTGGTTCGAACCCAGTATCGCCCACCGGGAAGAGCCGGTCCGTCAGCGTCAACGACGGACCGGCTTTCTCATGCGCCGGGTCCCGGCCTCAGGCCGCCGCGGGCAGCTCCGGGCGCAGCGGCCACGCGGGATCCACCGCTTCCGGCGTACCGCTCTTGGCGAACCACGCCTGCAACCCCCGCGCCTGCGCCGCGTGCCACACCGCCTGCAGGGTGTGCAGCTCGGCCGGGGTCAGCCGCTCCAGGCGGGCCGAGAACCGCCTGCCCACCGCGCGAACCAGCTCCAGCGACGCCGTGGCATCGGCCGCCGCGTCGTGCGCCCCGTCCAGCACCACCCCGTACACCTCGCAGAGATCGCCCAGCGTGCGGCGGCCCTTGCGGTAGCGGTCCAGATGCTTGTCCAGCACCCGCGGATCCACCACGCACAGCGGTGCGTTCTCCAGGTAGCGGGCCAGCGACGACGCCCGGTGCCGCCGCAGCTCCCGGTCCAGCAGCGTCAGATCGAAAGGTGCGTTCATCACGACGAGCGGACGGCCCGTCGCGCACTGCTCGGCCACCGCCCGCGCTATCTCCTCCACCACGGGCGCCGGCCACCGGCCGTTGCGCTGCAGATGGTCATCGGTCAGCCCGTGTATCCCGGTCGCCCCCGCGGGCACCGGCACCCCCGGGTTGACCAGCCAGCGGGTGACGCGGGAGCGCCCTCCCGCGGTGTCCTGGACGACGAGAGCGGCCGAAACGATCCGGTCCTCCTCGACGTCCACGCCTGTCGTCTCCGTGTCGAAAGCGGCCAGTGGCCCCTCGAACCAGTGCATCATCCCCGAACTCCTCGCACCTGCCCGGCAGATGGAGTTATTCCCCTGCCCGATATCGGTGATACCCGGGCTGTTTGCCTGATACGCCGTTTGCGGCCGGTCTCCTGCGGTGACAACACAGTTGACGGGCAAGGAAGTTGAACCGCCCGCCGACCCCTCTCGGCAGACGCCGGTCCTCCTCGGTGGACGAGGACCGGGCGACCGATCGGCACGCCCGGAAGGCACATGGAGCCATGGCGCTCTCGCAGCCCGACCCAGGCCCCACCCGCGCCGAAGGCTACGGGGGAGGGCTGCTGTCCCAGCGGACCGCACCGCTGCGGGGCACGCTCGCCACGACCGCCTGCATGGAGACCCTCCAGGTGGGTTACCTGCACGCGGTGGCGGCAGCGGCGGGGTGTTCCCTCTCGCAGCCCTTTCCCGACAACGGCATCGACTGGCACGTCAGCCACGCCGCCCCCGCCCACACCGTCGACGACGAAGTGACCATCAAGGTGCAGCTCAAGTGCACCTACCAGATCCCCCCGCACCCGCCGGGCCGGTCGTTCTCCTTCACGCTCGACAACGCGCACCTCGTGAAGCTCGCCCGGACACCCGTGTCGGTGCACAAGATCCTGGTCGTGATGATCGTGCCCCGCAGCCAGGACGACTGGCTGAGCGCCGGGCCCGAGCGGCTCGGCCTGCGGCACTGCTGCTACTGGACCAACCTGGCCGGCCACGCGGTGACGGGCCGGCACAGGACCACCGTGCGGATCCCGACCTCGCGGATCTTCGACGACCGCGCACTCTGCGAGATCATGGCCCGGGTCGGGGCGGGAGGGAGACCCTGATGCACCGGTCGATGGACGAGCCCCGGCGCGGAACGGCGCCACCGGGCCCCCGAGCGCACCCCGTTGACGACCCGGGGCGCCGGGCGGCCCCCCGTACGCCCACCGGAGACCTGCCCGACCCGGCGGGCGTGGATCCCGCGGTCCTCGGCGCGCTCCTGCGGCGGCACGGCTGGCAGCGGCGCGGCGGAGCGGCCGGACGCTACGGCCGCTGGACCCCGCCGGGACCGGCCGCGGGGGCGACGAGCCTGCTCGTGCCGGACACCGCCGCGTTCCGTGACAGCGAGGACCTGCTCGCCGAGGCGCTGACCGCGCTCGCCCGCAGCGCGGCCCCGTCCGCCGGCGAGATCCTCGTCTCCCTCGCCGTGCCCAGCGACGAGATCCGCTGGTGGCGCGATGTGCCCGAGTCCGCCGCCGGCGCGGCCGGAGCCGCGGGCTGGGCGGAGGCGGAGACGCTGCGCTCGGCGGCCCGCCGGATCCTCCTCGCCGGAGCCCTCGCCGTACGCGGCCGGGCGGGCTACCACGGGGCACGCCGTCGCACCAAGGCCCGGGCGGCGCTGGAGGGAACGCTCATCGGGCCCGCGCCCGGCGGCCGCAGGCTCACCGCGTATGTGCCCGTCGCCTCCGGACGGGCCCTCGCCGTCCAGCTCTACCAGGCGCTGCACGCCACCCGGGAGGCCGTCGACTACCAGCGGGCGACCGGAGGCGCGGAAGCCTTCGACGCCGCGGTCGGGGCAGGCGTCAGCCGCGAGCTGACCGAGGCCCTGATCGCCCTGGTGCGCGGCTCGGAAGGGATCGGGATCGCCGTGGACTGGGCACCGGCCGCCGGTACCCCGGACGGCTGCCCCGCCCGCCCGGAACCCGTCGAGTTCTCCCCGGGCGACCTGCCGGCCCTGCGCCTGGCGGGTGCCCGCTACCTGCGGGACGAGCCCGCCGCGCCCGTACGGATCACCGGCGCCGTCGTCCGCATGCGCCGCTCGGGTCCGCGCGGCGCCGGGATCGTACGGCTGCGGGTGCTCGCGGGCGCCGAGGTCGCCCATGTCCGCATGGAGCTGGACGAGGAGGCGTACCGGATCGCGGGCCACGCGCACCTGGTCGGGCTGCCTCTCCGGGTGGAGGGGCAATTGGAGAACCGGGGCGGATTCCGGCGGCTCACCGGGGCCTCACAGGTGTCACCCGTCCAGGTCGACGAGGCCGAACGGGACCGGCTGATGAAGTCGCTCCAGGAGAACGTGGACTTCTTCGAGGAGGCGTGCACGGGCGAGGAGGAGTAGCCGGGGGGCCGTTCGTCCCGGCCGGGGGCGGGCCCCCGGCGCAACCCTTTCGCGTCAGGGGCCCCCGGCTCGGTACGATTCTCCTGCGAGCGCGACGGAATGCGCCGCACCCCTTGAGTCAGGAGAGACCGGTGTCAGACGTCCGTGTGATCATCCAACGCGATTCCGAGCGGGAAGAGCATGTGGTGACGACGGGCACGACGGCCGCCGAGCTCTTCCCCGGTCAGCGCACCGTCGTGGCCGCCCGCGTCGAGGGGGAGCTGAAGGACCTCGCGTACGAGCTCAAGGACGGCGAGACCGTCGAGCCCGTCGAGATCTCCTCCGAGGACGGCCTCGACATCCTGCGGCACTCCACCGCGCATGTGATGGCGCAGGCCGTGCAGGAACTCTTCCCGGACGCCAAGCTGGGCATCGGCCCGCCGGTCAAGGACGGCTTCTACTACGACTTCGACGTCGAGAAGCCGTTCACCCCCGAGGACCTCAAGGCCATCGAGAAGAAGATGCAGGAGATCCAGAAGCGGGGGCAGAGGTTCTCCCGCCGGGTCGTCAGCGACGAGGCCGCCCGCGAGGAGCTGGCCGACGAGCCGTACAAGCTGGAACTCATCGGCATCAAGGGCTCCGCGTCCTCGGACGACGGCGCGGACGTCGAGGTGGGCGGCAGCGAGCTGACCATCTACGACAACCTGGACCCCAAGTCCGGTGACCTGTGCTGGAAGGACCTCTGCCGGGGCCCGCACCTGCCCACCACCCGGTTCATCCCCGCGTTCAAGCTGATGCGGAACGCCGCCGCGTACTGGCGGGGCAGCGAGAAGAACCCGATGCTCCAGCGCATCTACGGCACCGCCTGGCCCACCAAGGACGAGCTGAAGGCGCACCTGGAGTTCCTGGAGGAGGCCGCCAAGCGCGACCACCGCAAGCTCGGCAACGAGCTGGACCTCTTCTCCTTCCCCGACGAGATCGGCCCCGGTCTCGCGGTCTTCCACCCCAAGGGCGGCGTCATCCGCCGGGCCATGGAGGACTACTCGCGGCGCCGCCACGAGGAGGAGGGCTACGAGTTCGTCTACAGCCCCCACGCCACCAAGGGCAAGCTCTTCGAGAAGTCCGGCCACCTGGACTGGTACGCCGATGGCATGTACCCGCCCATGCAGCTCGACGACGGGGTGGACTACTACCTCAAGCCGATGAACTGCCCGATGCACAACCTGATCTTCGACGCGCGCGGCCGTTCCTACCGCGAACTGCCCCTGCGCCTCTTCGAGTTCGGCACGGTGTACCGGTACGAGAAGTCGGGCGTCGTACACGGCCTGACCCGCTCGCGCGGCTTCACCCAGGACGACGCGCACATCTACTGCACCAAGGAGCAGATGGCCGAGGAGCTGGACCGGACGCTCACCTTCGTCCTGAACCTGCTCCGCGACTACGGGCTCACCGACTTCTACCTGGAGCTCTCCACCAAGGACCCGGAGAAGTTCGTCGGCTCGGACGAGGCCTGGGACGAGGCCACCGAGACGCTGCGCCAGGTCGCCGAGAAGCAGGGCCTCCCGCTGGTCCCGGACCCGGGCGGCGCCGCGTTCTACGGCCCGAAGATCTCGGTGCAGTGCAAGGACGCCATCGGCCGCACCTGGCAGATGTCGACCGTGCAGCTCGACTTCAACCTCCCGGAGCGCTTCGACCTGGAGTACACCGGCCCCGACGGCACCAAGCAGCGCCCGGTCATGATCCACCGTGCCCTGTTCGGTTCCATCGAGCGCTTCTTCGCGGTGCTCCTGGAGCACTACGCGGGCGCGTTCCCGGTCTGGCTGGCCCCGGTCCAGGCGGTCGGCATCCCGATCGGTGACGCCCACATCCCCTACCTCCAGGAGTTCGCGGCCAAGGCGCGGAAGCAGGGGCTGCGGGTCGAGGTGGACGCCTCGTCCGACCGGATGCAGAAGAAGATCAGGAACCAGCAGAAGGCCAAGGTTCCGTTCATGCTCATCGCCGGTGACGAGGACATGGCCAACGGCGCCGTCTCCTTCCGCTACCGCGACGGTTCGCAGGAGAACGGCATCCCGCTCGACGAGGCCCTGGCGAAGATCGCGAAGGCCGTCGAGGACCGCGTCCAGGTCTGATACCCGCCGCAGCCGCAGGAGTACGAGCGCGTACGAGGGCCCCTGGGGAGTCATCCACTCCCCGGGGGCCCTTTCTCGTCCTCGCGGGTGAACACCTGCAGCAGCCACGACGAGAACGAACCCGTCACCGCCCCCAGCAGCCCCAGGCCGCAGACCATCAGCAGGGCGGCGACGGCCCGCCCGCCCGGGGTGACCGGCACGGCATCCCCGTACCCGACCGTGGTCAGCGTCGCGCACGCCCACCACGTGGCGTCCCCGAAGGTACGGATCGTGGCACCGGCGGCGGCGTGCTCCTGGTGGTACACGGCCAGGGCGGCGCTGAAGCCGAGGAGCAGGGCGCTCAGGCCGGCGTAGGCCATCACCCGGGCGTACAGGCTCAGCCGCGGCCGGTCCCGGCGGTTCTGCACCGCCGTGTAGACCCGGATCACCCGCAGCGGGCGCAGCAGGGGCAGCACCAGCACCACGGTGTCGAGCCAGTGGACGCGGACGAAGCGCGCGCCGAGGCCGCTCTGCCGGAGCCGTACGACGTAGTCCGCGGCGAACAGCAGCCAGGTCGAGCAGACCAGGGCCAGGGCGACGTCCCGCCAGGGCCCGGCGTCGTGGGGCGCGAGGACGCGGACCGCGTAACCGAGCAGGAAGACCACCGAGGCGGCGAACAGCGGCACTTCCGTGCGCTGCTCCCAGCGGGTCAGCCGGGGCGGGGCCACCGGCACGGATCGGTTGCTCATGACCTCAGCCTCGCGGGGCACCGGCCGGGGTGGCCCCGGCGACACGCACGGCGGGGGTGAAGCAATATGCTGATCGGCATGACGAGTGAGCCGGAGCAGCAGATCGGAGTGGGAACGCCCGACGCGTTCCAGCGCCTGTGGACGCCCCATCGGATGGCGTACATCCAGGGTGAGAACAAGCCGAGCGGTCCGGGGGCCGAGGACGGCTGTCCGTTCTGTGTGATCCCGCCCAAATCGGACGAGGACGGGCTCATCGTCGCACGCGGTGAGCGCGTCTACGCCGTGCTGAACCTCTACCCGTACAACGGCGGCCATCTGATGGTCGTGCCGTACCGGCACGTGGCCGACTACACGGAGCTGGACGGTGCGGAGACCGCGGAGCTGGCCGACTTCACCAAGCGGGCGATGATCGCGCTGCGCGCGGCGTCCGGGGCGCACGGGTTCAACATCGGGATGAACCAGGGGTCCGTGGCGGGGGCGGGCATCGCCGCACATCTGCATCAGCATCTGGTGCCGCGCTGGGGTGGGGACACCAACTTCATGCCGGTGGTCGGGCACACCAAGGTGCTGCCGCAGCTGCTGGGCGACACCCGGACGATGCTGGCCGCCGCCTGGCCCGCCGGAGAGCTGCCGGCCGGCTGATCCGCGCCCTCGTACTACCGCACGTCGTACGGATGTGGGGCGCCCCGGCCGCATCGCCGGGGCGCACCGCATCCGTGTGCGCGGGCCCTACGCGTCGTACACGTCGGCCTTCCTCGGCGCCGGGTCCTGCACGAGGCCGCTGAGCATCATCGAGCGGTTGTCGAAGCGCTCGGTGTCGACGCCGTTCTCCGTGAGGACCCGCATCGCCGCCGAGTGCACGGCGCGCAGGACGGGGGTGGCGGCGCGCATCGCGTCGTCCGCCATGAAGCGGTGGTTCCACGGCTTGGCCGCCCAGGCGTGGCGCAGTCCGAAGGGCTCCGGGAGGACCAGCTTGCCGCCGAGGTAGTCCAGGAGCGGCGGGTACCAGGTGAGGGGGGCGCGCAGCGCGAGCCGGACCACCTCGTGCGCGTCGACGAGCGGCAGCTGGATCTTGCGGGTCTCCCAGAACCTGACGGTCTTGTTGACCGTCCTGGACTTCTCCTCCGGCTTGGAGAGGAAGAGCCCGTGGACCGGGCCGAGCGCGTGCCCGGTCACCTCGATGCGCAGGGTCTCGTGGAGCACGGTGACAGTGACCATCATCGTGATCACGAGCTGGCCGTCCCAGAGGGTGAACTGGACGCCGAGGTAGTGCCGGTCACCGCTGCCGAACTGCTGGTGGTTGCAGATCCGCTGTATCTCGTGCGGTTTGATCTGGAAGGTGGCGACGTCCTCGCCGTCGGGGCGGGAGACCGATCCGGCGTTCTCGCCGACGGGCGACACGATCCAGTGCTTGACGGACGGGGTGGGGAAGCCGCCGGTGTTCAGCGGGCCGCGCTCCAGCATCTTCAGCTGGTCGTGGATGATCCGGATCAGGTCCCAGCTGCGGAACTGGTGGATCTCCTTGGTGGGGTCCTTGGAGACCAGTTCCTCCGCGAGCTGCCAGCTGCCCCAGCGGGTGCCCATCCCGAGGACGCCCTTGGGACCGGCGTAGAAGACCGAGTTGGACTGCTGTTCGGCGGACAGCTTCTCCAGGCCCTGGCGCAGGGCCTCACGGGCGGTCTCGTTCGGGTTCTTCGGTGCGGCCTCGGGGATCTTGGCGACGACACCGGCGCCGGAGAGCAGGCCGTCCCAGCGGGCCCGCAGGTCCTTGGCGGATGCCTCCGCGATCCGCTTCGCGACGAGCCATCCGACGACCGGCGCGATGATCGTCCCGCGCAGGTAGAGCGCCAGGAACCCGTTCAGCGGGAGCTTGATCAGCAGGATCAGGGCGCCGATGCCGAAGACGAACAGCAGGGCGGTGCCCACGGACCGGAAGACCTTGTCCTTGGACTTGTTGAGGGCGTCGCGCCCCCGGAAGACCAGGACCCACAGCAGCATTCCGGGCAGGAAGAGGATGCCGAACACCGCGGTTACCAGGGTCAGCCGGGTGTCCCGGGCCTTGCGCAGCCCGCTCGCGGAGAGGCAGTGCTCGACCACCGTCTGGGGGTCGGTCCCGAACGACTGGATGAGTGCGCCGCGGGCGCCGCCGAGCGTCCGTTCCTGGACGGCACGGGCGAATGCCTCGCCAAGATTCGGCTTGAAATAGTCGGACTTGAAGAGCTTGGAGGAGCCCGGCTTCACTTCCGACTTGTGCCACTCGCTGTTGGCTTCGAGGATCTTCTCCACCGGGCTGTCGCGGTACGCCGCGGAGGCCAGGGCGTTGGTCGCCACGGCCTGACCGCCGGTTCCCTGCAGCGGAATCTGCGCTCCGGGTGAAAAGTCGAATCCGTCGTTGGCCACTGTCGCCCCCACTCGCCGCACGGTCTGCTCCTGCGGGTGTGCCCAACTACCGTACGCGGCATACCTTCTGAGCTGCGACCACAGAGTATCGTCCGGATCGCGACACCGCCCGGTCCCGTTGTCCGGGCGGGCGGTGATTGCGACACCCCGTCAGTCACCCGTCGCCGCGCCGTTCTTCCGCTCGTCGCGGATGCGTGCGGCGAGCTGGTGCGGCATCGCCTCGTGCCGGGCGTACGAGCGGTCGAAGCGGCCGGTGCCGTGCGACAGGGACCGCAGGTCGACGGCGTACCTGCCGATCTCGATCTCCGGCACCTCGGCCCGCACGAGGGTGCGTCCGCCGGGGTTCTGCTCGGTGCCGACGACACGGCCGCGCCGTCCCGACAGGTCGCTCATCACGGGTCCCACGTAGTCGTCGGGGATCAGCACCCGGACCTCGGCGACGGGTTCCAGGATCTGGACGCGGGTGTCCGCGGCGGCCTCGCGCAGGGCCTGCGCGCCCGCGGTCTGGAAGGCGGCGTCGGAGGAGTCCACCGAGTGCGCCTTGCCGTCGCGCAGGGTGACGCGCAGGTCGACGAGCGGATGCCCGGCGACGATCCCGCGAGCGGCCTGCGCGCGGACGCCCTTCTCGACGGACGGGATGAACTGGCGGGGCACCGCGCCGCCGACCACCTTGTCGACGAACTCGATGCCGGTGCCGGGGGGCAGCGGCTCGACCTCGATCTCGCAGACGGCGTACTGGCCGTGACCGCCGGACTGTTTGACGTGCCGGCCGAGCCCCGACGCGGGGCCCGCGAACGTCTCACGCAGCGGGACCAGGTGCGGTACGGCGTCGACCTGGACGCCGAACCGGCCGCGCAGGCGTTCCAGGGCGACGTCCTGGTGGGCCTCGCCCAGGCACCACAGGACGACCTGATGGGTGTCCGGGTTCTGTTCGAGGCGCATGGTGGGGTCCTCGGCGACCAGCCGGGCCAGGCTCTGGGACAGTTTGTCCTCGTCGGCCTTGCCATGGGCCCGGACGGCGAGCGGGAGCAGCGGATCGGGCATCGACCAGGGTTCCATCAGGACCGGATCGTCCGTGGCGGAGAGGGTGTCACCGGTCTCGGCGCGGCCGAGCCTGGCGACACAGGCGAGGTCGCCCGCGACGCACTGGTCCAGGGCGCGCTGCTGTTTGCCGAACGGGGAGGAGAGCGCGCCGACACGGACCTCCGCGTCGTGGCAGGGGCGGGGCTCGTGGGCGGGGTCGGTGAGGCCGTGACCACACAGGTGCACGGTGTCGTCGGCGCGCAGGGTGCCTGAGAAGACACGGACGAGGGAGACCCGGCCCACGTACGGGTCGGAGGATGTCTTGACGACCTCGGCGACCAGCGGTCCTTGAGGGTCGCGGTCGGGGGCGGGTCGGGGGTCGCCCCCGGGGGTGGTGACGGTGGGGAGGGCGCGTTCCAGTGGGGTGGGGAAGCCGCCGGTGATCAGTTCCAGGAGTTCGACGGTGCCGATGCCCTGGCGGGCGCCCTCGGCCGCGGGGGCGGCGGTGAGCACGGGGTGGAAGGTGCCGCGCGCGACGGCGCGTTCGAGGTCGTCGACGAGGGTCCGGCTGCTGATGTCGCCGCCGTCGAGATAGCGGTCCATCAGGGTCTCGTCCTCGCTCTCGGCGATGATCCCCTCGATCAGCCGGTCGCGGGCCGCCGCGAGCTCCTCGCGCCGGTCGTCCGGGGGCGGGGTCTCCTTCCGCTCGCCGGAGGAGTAGTCGAAGACCCGCTGGGTGAGCAGTCCGGTGAGACCGGTGAGCGGGGCATGCCCGTCCGGGCCCTCGGGTCCCTGGACGGGCAGATACAGCGGGAGTACGGCGTCGGGTTCGTCGCCGCCGAAGATCTCCGCGCAGACCCGGGTCATCTCGTCGAAGGAGGTGCGGGCGGTGTCGAGGTGGGTGACGACGATGGCCCGCCCCATGCCGACCAGGGCGCATTCCTCCCACACGGCGCGGGTGGTCGCGGCGACGGCGTCCGCCTCCTGTGCGGCCGAGACCACGAAGAGGGCCGCGTCCGCCGCCCGCAGACCGGCCCTGAGTTCCCCGACGAAGTCCGCGTAGCCGGGGGTGTCCAGCAGATTGATCTTGCAGCCGCCCCATTCGACGGGGACCAGGGAGAGCTGTACGGACCGGTGGCGGCGGTGTTCCGTCTCGTCGTGGTCGGAGACCGTCGCACCGTCCTCGACCCGGCCGGCCCGGTTGACCGCGCCCGCGGTCAGGGCCAGGGCCTCCACCAGGGTGGTCTTGCCCGATCCGCTGGGGCCGACCAGCACCACATTCCGAAGGGAAGAGGGATGGTCGGCCGTCGGTGCCCTGCCGGCGGCTCCGGGGTGTGCGTGTGACGTGGCGCCCATGATGTGTGCCTCCCGGTCGAGTGCGCGGTGCGAAGAGATCACCTGCGCGGTGGGGAGAGGGGTCACGGGCACGGGGGAGCCGCCGCGGCGGCTCCGGCGACGCCCGCGGTGTCGGTGGCCCGCTCCGCGACGGTGAGTGCGCTCCCTGCCGCGGGGCGGTCCGTAATCCGAGCTTTCCACTCCGGCCCGGTCGCGTCCATCCGTCGTGCGTCCGTCGGCATCCGTCGTGTATCTGTCGTGCATCCGTGGCGCGCCGGGCGACGGGGCGTGACGAAGACACCCCCGGGGACGGGTGCCCGTCCGGTGGACCGCGCGCGTCGTGACTACGATGGGCCAGCCGGTGGCCGAAGGGGCCGCTCGGCCAACCGAACCCTCGGGAAGGCCATGCTGAACAAGTACGCGCGTGCATTTTTTACGCGTGTCCTCACGCCGTTCGCCGCTCTGCTGCTCCGTCTGGGGGTCAGCCCCGACGCGGTCACTCTCATCGGCACGGCCGGAGTGATGGCAGGTGCGCTGGTCTTCTTCCCGATGGGAGAGTTCTTCTGGGGCACGATCGTCATCACGATCTTCGTGTTCTCCGACCTCGTCGACGGCAACATGGCGCGGCAGGCCGGGATCTCCAGCCGGTGGGGCGCGTTCCTCGACTCGACGCTCGACCGGGTCGCCGACGGGGCGATCTTCGCCGGGTTCGCCCTCTGGTACGCGGGCAGCGGTGACGACAACGTGCTCTGCGCCGTCGCGATCTTCTGCCTGGCCAGCGGCCAGGTGGTCTCGTACACGAAGGCGCGTGGTGAATCGATCGGGCTGCCGGTCGCGGTGAACGGTCTGGTGGAGCGCGCCGAGCGGCTGGTGATCTCGCTGGTCGCGGCCGGTCTGGCCGGTCTGCACACGTTCGGGGTGCCCGGGATCGAGATCCTGCTGCCGATCGCGCTGTGGATCGTCGCCGCGGGCAGCCTCGTGACGCTGATCCAGCGCGTGGTGACCGTACGCCGTGAATCCGCCGAGGCGGACGCCGCGGCCGCCGCCGGACCGGCGGCGCGGGGGAGCGAGGCCGCGCAGTGAGCGGCACCGTGTCCGATCTGCGGGGACGGCTGACCGACGGGCTGTACGGGCTCGGCTGGGGCGCGGTCAAGAAGCTGCCCGAGCCCGCCGCCGAGGCGCTGTTCCGCACCATCGCCGACCAGGTGTGGAAGCGGCGCGGCAAGAGCGTCCTGCGGCTGGAGTCGAACCTGGCACGCGTGGTGCCGGACGCGAGCCCGGCCCGCCTCGCCGTGCTGTCCAAGGCCGGTATGCGCTCGTACATGCGCTACTGGATGGAGTCGTTCCGGCTGCCGACCTGGAGTCCGCAGCGGATCAAGGACAGCATCGACGTCACGGACGCCCACCGGCTGACCGAGGGCATGGACGCCGGGCGCGGGGTGATTCTGGCGCTGCCGCACCTGGGCAACTGGGACCTCGCGGGCGCCTGGGTCACCACCGACCTGAAGGTGCCGTTCACGACGGTCGCCGAGCGGCTCAAGCCCGAGACGCTGTACGACCGGTTCGTGGCCTACCGCCAGGGCCTCGGCATGGAGGTCCTGCCGCACAACGGCGGGGCGGCCTTCGGCACGCTGGCCCGGCGGCTGCGTGCGGGCGGTCTGGTCTGTCTGGTCGCCGACCGCGATCTGTCGGCCTCGGGGGTCGAGGTGACGTTCTTCGGCGCCGCCGCGCGGATGCCCGCGGGTCCTGCGCTGCTGGCCCAGCAGACCGGCGCGCTGCTGCTGCCGGTCACCCTCGCGTACGACGGGACGCCGGTGATGAAGGCGCGGATACACCCACCGGTCGAGGTGCCGACGAGCGGCAGCCGTACCGAGATGACGTCCGTGATGACCCAGGCGCTGGCCGACGCCTTCGCCATCGGTATCGCCGAACACCCGCAGGACTGGCACATGCTGCAGCGGCTCTGGCTCGACGACCTGGACCCCCGGGGGGAACAGCCGTGAAGATCGGCATCGTCTGCCCGTACTCCTGGGACGTACCCGGTGGCGTGCAGTTCCACATCCGGGACCTGGCCGAGCATCTGATCCGCCTCGGCCACGAGGTCTCCGTCCTGGCGCCCGCCGACGACGAGACCCCGCTGCCGCCGTACGTGGTGTCGGCGGGGCGTGCCGTTCCGGTGCCGTACAACGGCTCGGTCGCCCGGCTGAACTTCGGCTTCCTGTCGGCCGCGCGGGTGCGCCGCTGGCTGCACGACGGCACGTTCGACGTGATCCACATCCATGAGCCGACCTCGCCCTCGCTGGGCCTGCTGGCCTGCTGGGCGGCGCAGGGGCCGATCGTCGCCACGTTCCACACGTCCAATCCGCGGTCCCGGGCGATGATCGCCGCCTATCCGATCCTCCAGCCCGCGCTGGAGAAGATCAGTGCGCGGATCGCGGTGAGCGAGTACGCGCGGCGGACCCTGGTGGAGCATCTCGGGGGCGACGCCGTGGTGATTCCCAACGGGGTCGACGTCGGGTTCTTCGCGAAGGCCGAGCCCAGGGCCGAGTGGCAGGGCGGCACGATCGGCTTCATCGGCCGGATCGACGAGCCCCGCAAGGGCCTGCCGGTCCTGATGAGGGCGCTGCCCGCGATCCTCGCCGCCCGCCCGGAGACCAGACTGCTGGTCGCGGGGCGCGGTGACGAGGAGGATGCGGTGGCCTCGCTGCCCGCGACGATGCGCGAGCGGGTCGAGTTCCTCGGCATGGTGAGCGACGAGGACAAGGCGCGGCTGCTGCGCAGTGTCGACCTGTACGTCGCGCCGAACACGGGCGGCGAGAGCTTCGGCATCATCCTGGTCGAGGCGCTGTCGGCGGGCGCGCCGGTGCTGGCGAGCGATCTGGACGCCTTCGCCCAGGTGCTGGACCAGGGGGCGGCGGGGGAGCTGTTCACCAACGAGGACGCCGACGCGCTGGCCGGGGCGGCGATCCGGCTGCTGGGCGACCCGGAGCGGCGTGCGGAGCTGCGCCGGCGGGGCAGCGACCATGTGCGGCGCTTCGACTGGTCGACGGTGGGGGCGGACATCCTCGCGGTGTACGAGACGGTGACGGACGGGGCGGCGTCGGTGGCGGCGGACGAACGGACGGGGCTGCGGGCGCGACTCGGGCTGGCCCGGGACTGAGCGGTTCCGGCGGCGTCGTCGGACTCTCCGGCGGCCGGCCCGGCGCCCCAGGCTCGGGCTCGTCCAGCGGCCCCCACCCGCACTGGCACATGATCGATCCGAACGGCGTCCGGATCAACCCGCTGGTTCATCCCGGCAGCGGCTCCGGCGGCGGGCTGCCCAGGACCAGCACCGAACAGGACGGCGAGCCCGGCACCATCTTCTGGCAGCGGGCCCGGCGGTGGCTCTCCACCGAGTCCGGCTGCACCGGGCCGGTCGACGGCGCGATGGGCCCCGACTCCTGGCGCGGCGTGGCCCGCTTCCTCAACCAGGACCGCTGGGACTGACACGGGAGTTCCGTACGGCGGGGCGGGGCTCGCGCACGGCGGTCCGCCCGCCGGAGAGCGCCCGGAGCGCGGGGAGCGGCCCGCCCGACGGTAGCCTTTGCGCCCGTGACCGAAACCCTCATCTGGATCGCCGTCGCGCTCTTCGCGATCGGCCTGTACCTCAGCTGGACCGCCGGACGGCTCGACCGGCTGCACGCGCGGATCGACGCGGCCCGCGCCGCGCTCGACGCCCAACTGCTGCGCCGCGCCTCGGTCACCCAGGAACTGGCCACCTCGGGCGTCCTCGACCCCGCCGCGTCGATCGTCCTGTACGAGGCCGCGCACGCCGCCCGCCAGGCCGAGGAGGACCACCGCGAGGTCGCCGAGAGCGAACTGAGCACGGCGCTGCGGGCCGTCTTCGGCGAGCCCGCCCAGGTCGAAGCCGTGAAGGAGATCCCCGGCGGTGAGGAGGCGGCCACCGAACTCGCCGCGGCCGTGCGCCGGGTACCGATGGCCCGGCGCTTCCACAACGACGCCGTGCGGGCGGCCCGCGCCCTGCGCAGGCACCGCACGGTGCGGCTGTTCCGGCTGGCCGGGCACGCGCCGTTCCCGCTCGCCTTCGAGATGGACGACGCGCCGCCGGTGGCCCTCGCGGACCGCCCCGGAACCTGACGCCCGGAGCGCCGACGACGCCGTACACCGCAGGGCTGTCCTGTGGAAAACGATCCACGGCCTGTCCATTGGCCCTTGCTGTGGACTGGTCCCGGAGCGTTTGCTCGGTCGTGCAGCATCCAGAGCGTCTTTCCACCGAGTGAGGTCCCGTGTCCACGCTTCCCAGCACCCCGCAGTCCACCGAGTCCCCGGCCACCGGCACCGCCCGCGTCAAGCGCGGCATGGCCGAGCAGCTCAAGGGCGGCGTGATCATGGACGTCGTCGACGCCGAGCAGGCGAAGATCGCCGAGGACGCGGGCGCCGTGGCCGTCATGGCCCTGGAGCGGGTGCCCGCCGACATCCGCAAGGACGGTGGCGTGGCCCGGATGTCCGACCCGAACATGATCGAAGAGATCATCGCGGCCGTCTCCATCCCCGTCATGGCCAAGTCCCGCATCGGCCACTTCGTCGAGGCGCAGGTCCTCCAGTCCCTCGGCGTCGACTACATCGACGAGTCCGAGGTCCTCACCCCGGCCGACGAGGTCAACCACAGCGACAAGTTCGCCTTCACCACCCCCTTCGTCTGCGGGGCCACCAACCTGGGCGAGGCCCTGCGCCGCATCGCCGAGGGCGCGGCCATGATCCGCTCGAAGGGCGAGGCCGGCACCGGCAACGTCGTCGAGGCCGTCCGCCACCTGCGTCAGATCAAGAACGAGATCGCCCGGCTGCGCGGTTACGACAACAACGAGCTGTACGCCGCCGCCAAGGAGCTCCGCGCCCCGTACGAGCTGGTCAGGGAGGTCGCCGAGCTCGGCAAGCTGCCCGTCGTCCTGTTCTCCGCCGGTGGCGTGGCCACCCCCGCCGACGCCGCGCTGATGCGCCAGCTCGGTGCCGAGGGCGTCTTCGTCGGCTCCGGCATCTTCAAGTCCGGCGACCCCGCCAAGCGCGCCGCCGCGATCGTGAAGGCCACCACCTTCTACGACGACCCGAAGGTCATCGCGGACGCCTCCCGCAACCTGGGCGAGGCCATGGTCGGCATCAACTGCGACACGCTGCCCGAGGCCGAGCGCTACGCGAACCGTGGCTGGTAACCACAGATGAGCGACACCCCTGTGATCGGAGTCCTGGCTCTCCAGGGCGACGTACGGGAGCACCTGATCGCCCTGGCCTCGGCCGATGCCCTGGCCAGGCCGGTCCGGCGCCCCGAAGAGCTCGCCGAGGTCGACGGCCTCGTCATACCCGGCGGCGAATCCACCACCATGTCCAAGCTCGCCGTCCTGTTCGGCATGCTGGAACCGCTGCGCGAGCGGGTACGGGCCGGGATGCCGGTCTACGGGACCTGCGCCGGAATGATCCTGCTCGCCGACAAGATCCTCGACCCGCGCTCGGGCCAGGAGACGGTCGGCGGCATCGACATGATCGTGCGCCGCAACGCCTTCGGACGGCAGAACGAGTCCTTCGAGGCCGCGGTCGAGGTCGACGGCATCGCGGGCGGCCCGGTCGAGGGCGTCTTCATCCGGGCACCCTGGGTCGAATCCGTGGGGGCCGCGGCCGACGTCATCGCCGAGCACGGTGGCCACATTGTCGCCGTACGGCAGGGAAACGCCCTGGCCACGTCGTTCCACCCCGAACTGACCGGGGACCACCGGGTTCACGCCCTGTTCGTCGACATGGTGCGCGCAGTCGGCTGACCGGATCCCGGTAGGATCTCTCGGGTTCGGATCGATTTTGGTGACGCGAAGGAGAAGGCAGATGTCCGGCCACTCTAAATGGGCTACGACGAAGCACAAGAAGGCCGTGATTGACGCCAAGCGCGGCAAGCTCTTCGCGAAGCTGATCAAGAACATCGAGGTCGCGGCGCGTTCCGGCGGCGTGGACCCCGAAGGCAACCCGACGCTCGTCGACGCCATCCAGAAGGCGAAGAAGAGCTCCGTCCCCAACAAGAACATCGACTCCGCGGTCAAGCGCGGCGGCGGTCTCGAAGCGGGCGGCGCCGACTACGAGACGATCATGTACGAGGGCTACGGTCCCAACGGCGTCGCGGTGCTCATCGAGTGCCTCACCGACAACCGCAACCGTGCCGCGTCCGACGTACGTGTCGCGATGACCCGCAACGGCGGCTCGATGGCCGACCCGGGTTCCGTCTCGTACCTCTTCAACCGCAAGGGCGTCGTCATCGTCCCCAAGGGCGAGCTGGCCGAGGACGACGTCCTCGGTGCGGTGCTCGACGCGGGGGCCGAGGAGGTCAACGACCTCGGTGAGACGTTCGAGGTCGTCAGCGAGGCCACCGACATGGTCGCGGTCCGTACCGCGCTCCAGGAGGCCGGCATCGACTACGACTCGGCCGAGGCCAACTTCCTGCCCACCATGCAGGTCGACCTCGACGAAGAGGGCGCGCGCAAGATCTTCAGGCTCATCGACGCGCTGGAGGACAGCGACGACGTGCAGAACGTCTTCGCCAACTTCGACGTGTCCGACGAGGTCATGGAGAAGGTCGACGCCTGAGGCGCGACCGGCGCAGCTTCGGCGGACGGGCCGACGGGGACACACCCCGTCGGCCCGTCGCATTGTCAGTGCGAGCCGATAGCCTGCCAGAACAGTTGACCGAGCGGTGAGGACAGGGGGGGCTCCATGCGGGTACTCGGCGTGGACCCGGGGCTGACCCGGTGCGGTGTCGGCGTCGTCGAAGGGGTCGCGGGCCGCCCCCTGACGATGATCGGCGTCGGTGTCGTACGCACCCCCTCCGACGCCGAGCTGGGGCAGCGCCTGGTAGCCATCGAGCGGGGCATCGAGCAGTGGCTCGACGAGCACCGCCCCCAGTTCGTCGCCGTGGAACGGGTCTTCGCCCAGCACAACGTCCGTACGGTGATGGGCACCGCCCAGGCCAGCGCGGTCGCCATGCTCTGCGCCTCCCGGCGCGGCATCCCGGTCGCCCTGCACACCCCCAGCGAGGTCAAGGCCGCCGTCACCGGCTCGGGGCGCGCGGACAAGGCCCAGGTCGGCGCCATGGTGACCCGGCTGCTCCGGCTGGACGCGCCGCCCAAGCCCGCGGACGCCGCGGACGCCCTCGCGCTCGCCATCTGCCACATCTGGCGCGCGCCCGCGCAGAACCGGCTCCAGCAGGCCGTCGCCGCCCATCGCACGCTGAAAGGCCGTACCGCATGATCGCCTTCGTCTCCGGCCCGGTGGCCGCCCTCGCCCTGACCACGGCCGTGATCGAGGTCGGCGGTATCGGCATGGCAGTCCAGTGCACCCCGAACACCCTGGCCCCTCTCCGCGTCGGCAAAGAGGCCAGGCTCGCCACCTCCCTCGTCGTACGGGAGGACTCGCTCACGCTCTACGGCTTCGCCGACGACGACGAGCGCCGGGTCTTCGAGCTGCTCCAGAGCGCCAGCGGCGTCGGCCCCCGCCTGGCCCAGGCCATGCTCGCCACCCACAGCCCGGACGCGCTGCGCCTGGCCGTCTCCACCGGCGACGAGAAGGCGCTCACGGCTGTCTCCGGCATCGGGAAGAAGGGCGCACAGAAGCTCCTGCTGGAGCTCAAGGACCGGCTCGGTGAACCCATGGGCGCCCACATCGGCCAGCAGGGCATCGGCACCGCCGTCACCTCCGGCTGGCGCGACCAGCTCCAGGCCGCGCTGATCGGACTCGGATACGCGACCCGGGAGGCCGACGAGGCGGTATCCGCCGTCGCCCCGCAGGCCGAAGCCGCCCTCGCCGAGGGCGCTCAGCCCCCCGTGCCGCAGCTGCTGCGCGCCGCTCTGCAGACCCTGAACCGCGCACGCTGACCGGCACCGAAACACCCGAGGCGGGACTGACCGAATGAACTGGGACGAGACCGGACCCGACACCGACGAACGGCCGGTGGGGGAGTTCGACGACCGGCTGGTCGATGCCGGCGCGGACGGTGAGGACACCGCGGTCGAAGCGGCCCTGCGCCCGAAGGACCTGGACGAGTTCGTCGGCCAGGAAAGGGTGCGCGAACAGCTCGATCTGGTCCTCAAGGCGGCCCGCGCCCGCGGCGCCACCGCCGACCATGTGCTGCTCTCCGGCGCCCCCGGCCTCGGCAAGACCACCCTGTCCATGATCATCGCAGCGGAGATGAACGCCCCGATCAGGATCACCTCGGGGCCCGCCATCCAGCACGCGGGCGACCTCGCCGCGATCCTCTCCTCCCTCCAGGAGGGCGAGGTGCTCTTCCTCGACGAGATCCACCGGATGTCGCGGCCCGCCGAGGAGATGCTCTACATGGCGATGGAGGACTTCCGGGTCGACGTCATCGTCGGCAAGGGCCCCGGCGCCACCGCGATCCCGCTCGAACTTCCACCGTTCACCCTGGTCGGCGCCACCACCCGGGCAGGGCTGCTGCCACCCCCGCTGCGCGACCGGTTCGGCTTCACCGGGCACATGGAGTTCTACGCCCCCGCCGAGCTGGAGCGCGTCATCCACCGTTCCGCCCGGCTGCTGGACGTCGGCATCGACGTGGACGGCGCCGCCGAGATCGCCGGACGCTCCCGGGGCACCCCCCGTATCGCCAACCGGCTGCTGCGCCGGGTCCGGGACTACGCCCAGGTGAAGGCCGACGGCACGGTCGACCGGGACATCGCCGCCGCGGCGCTCAAGGTGTACGAGGTTGACGCCCGCGGCCTCGACCGGCTGGACCGTGCGGTCCTCGGCGCCCTGCTGAAACTTTTCGGCGGCGGCCCGGTCGGCCTGTCCACCCTCGCGGTCGCCGTGGGGGAGGAGCGCGAGACGGTCGAGGAGGTCGCCGAGCCCTTCCTCGTACGGGAAGGACTGCTGGCCAGAACCCCGCGCGGCCGGGTCGCCACTCCTGCGGCCTGGGCCCACCTCGGCCTCGTGCCTCCGCAGCACGACGGAAAGGGACAACAGGGTCTCTTCGGGGCGTGATGCGTCACAGGTTGACCCTTACCGGAACCACGGTGCCATGCTGGGCGTTGTTCCATCGATGCGGACTCGCTTAGACTCCGCCGATGCCGCCCTTACAGGTCGGTGTACCCACCCCCGTATATACAGGCCGCATTCCAGCGCGGTCGTGCGAAGGAATTTCCGTCCCGTGAATATCGTGACTCTCCTCCCCTTCATCGTGCTCATCGGGGCCATGTTCCTGATGACCCGGTCCGCCAAGAAGAAGCAGGCGGCGGCTGCGCAGATGCGTAACGACATGCAGCCCGGCACCGGCGTCCGGACGATCGGGGGCATGTACGCCACCGTCAAGGAGCTTCACGACGACACGGTTCTCCTTGAGGTCGCGCCCGGCGTCCACGCCATCTACGCCAAGAACTCGATCGGTGCCGTCCTCGACGACGAGGAGTACAACCGCATCGTCCACGGCGACGACGACCTGAACGTCGACGGCGCGGTCGTGCCGGACGACGCCTCCTCGCTCACCGGCGAGGGCGACGACGCCGCGGACCGCTCGGACGACGCGAAGATCGACCTGGGCAAGAAGGCCGAGGACGAGGACGCCGAGACGACGGACACGGCCGCCAAGGACGTCGCGGCCAAGGATGTGGCGGCCAAGGACGCCAAGGACGACGGCAAGGCCGACGGCGAGACCGACGCGAAGTAGTTCGCGATTCGGGGACGCCGCGTGCCCACCGGCGTGCGGCGTCCCCCGGACCGTGCGGTTTTCTGCGGGGGCAGGTCCCCACAACACTTCGTGGCCGCTCGGGCGCGTACCCGGCGCGGGGCGGTTGGACAGGGAGAAACGAGAAGGTGGCAGCACCGAAGAAGGGCCGCGGGCCGGCCGGTGGTCAGAGCAGGCCGGGGCGTGCCCTGGTTCTGATCCTGATCGCCATGGTCGCGCTCACCGGCGGGATGTTCCTGTCCGGTCACACCACGCCCCGGCTGGGTATCGACCTGGCGGGCGGGACGTCGATCACGCTTGAGGCGAAGACGCAGCCCGGCAAGCCGAACGCGATCAATCCGACCAATATGAACACCGCGGTCGGCATCATCGAGCGGCGGGTCAACGGTCTGGGTGTCTCCGAGGCCGAGGTCCAGACCCAGGGCGAAAAGAACATCATCGTCAACATCCCCAAGGGGACGAACTCCGAGCAGGCCCGGGAGCAGGTCGGTACCACCGCCCAGCTCTACTTCCGGCCCGTTCTGACCGTCGCGGCCAGTGGCCCCGGGGAGCCGACGCCTTCGGGCAGCGAGAAGCCCTCGGACGGCACCACGCCGAGCGCCGAGGAGTCCGCCAAGGCCGGGGACAAGGACACGGGCGACAAGGCCACCGGTGACAAGGCCACCTCGCCCGGCTCCCCGACGGCGAGCGCCACCACCCAGGGGCGCGCGGTCACCGGCGCCCTGAAGAAGGACCCCACACCGGGCGCTTCGGACACCTCGAAGCCGAAGTCGTCCGCGACGCCGCCGGTCGACCCCGCGACGGCCAAGCTCCAGGCAGAGTTCGCCAAGCTCGACTGCACCGACCCGAAGCAGCGCGCGGCCGCCGGCAAGGACGCGAAGCCCACCGACTCCATCGTCGCCTGTGGCTCGAACACGCCCGGTCAGTACGAGAAGTACGTGCTCGGCCCGGCCGAGGTCTCCGGCAGTGACGTCAGCGACGCCCAGGGTGCGATCGACCAGACCACCGGCGAGTGGATCGTGTCGATGGAGTTCACCTCCGGCGGCGCCAAGAAGTTCAAGACGATCACCTCGCGGCTCTCGCAGCAGCAGCCGCCGATGAACCAGTTCGCGATCGTCCTCGACGGCGAGGTCGTCTCCGCGCCCTCCGTGCGGACGGCGCTCAGCGCGAACGCCCAGATCTCCGGCAGCTTCGACCAGCAGTCCGCCGAGGACCTCGGCAACATCCTGTCGTACGGCGCGCTCCCGCTCACCTTCGAAGAGGCGAGCGTCACCACGGTGACCGCCGCCCTCGGTGGCGAGCAGCTCAAGGCGGGTCTGATCGCCGGTGCCATCGGTCTGGCGCTCGTCGTCATCTACCTGGTGGCCTACTACCGGGGGCTCGCGTTCATCGCGCTCCTCAGCCTCCTGGTCTCCGGCATCCTGACG
The DNA here is from genome assembly GCF_026340105.1 of Streptomyces sp. NBC_01433. Classification (NCBI taxonomy): domain Bacteria; kingdom Bacillati; phylum Actinomycetota; class Actinomycetes; order Kitasatosporales; family Streptomycetaceae; genus Streptomyces; species Streptomyces sp. NBC_01433. Next base: position 5,531,403 of record NZ_JAPEPM010000001.1, read on the forward strand.
TACACGATCATGGCTCTGCTCGGCCCGGCCATCGGCTTCGCGCTGAACCTGCCCGCGGTCTGTGGAGCCATCGTGGCGATCGGTATCACAGCGGACTCGTTCATCGTGTACTTCGAACGTGTCCGTGACGAGATCCGCGAGGGCCGCACGCTCCGCCCGGCGATCGAACGTGCCTGGCCGCGCGCCCGGCGCACCATTCTGGTCTCCGACTTCGTGTCGTTCCTCGCCGCCGCGGTGCTCTTCGTGGTCACCGTCGGCAAGGTCCAGGGCTTCGCGTTCACGCTCGGCCTGACCACGCTGCTCGACGTCGTCGTGGTGTTCCTCTTCACCAAGCCCGTCATGACACTGATGGGCCGGACGAAGTTCTTCTCCAGCGGCAATTCCTGGTCCGGGCTGGACCCGAAGCGGCTCGGCGCCAAGCCGCCGCTCCGCCGCTCGCGCCGTGCCAACGGTTCCACCGACCCGAAGGAGGCGTGAGATGTCGCGACTCGGCAATCTCGGCGCCCGGCTCTACCGAGGCGAGGTCGGTTACGACTTCATCGGCAAGCGCAAGATCTGGTACGGCGTCTCGATACTGATCACCATCACGGCCATCATCGGCCTGGCGGTCGGTGGCCTCAACATGGGCATCGAGTTCAAGGGCGGCGCGGTCTTCACTACCGACGTCAAGGCCAAGATCTCGACCTCCCAGGCCCACGAGGCCGCAGTGGCGGCGTCCGGCCACGAGGCGATCGTGCAGGAGCTCGGCAACGGCGGTCTGCGCATCCAGATCACCGAGGTCGACACGGCCAAGGCCGACGCGATCAAGACGCAGCTCTCCAAGGACCTCGGGGTCCCGGCGGCGAAGATCAACGCGGACCTGGTCGGCCCCAGCTGGGGTGAGCAGATCGCCAACAAGGCATGGACCGGACTCGGGATCTTCATGGTCCTCGTGGTGGTCTACCTGGCCATCGCCTTCGAGTGGCGGATGGCCATCGCGGCCCTCGTCGCCCTGATCCACGACATCACCATCACGGTCGGTGTCTACGCGCTGGTCGGCTTCGAGGTCACCCCCGGCACCGTGATCGGTCTGCTGACCATCCTCGGTTACTCCCTCTACGACACGGTCGTCGTCTTCGACAGCCTCAAGGAGGGCCAGAAGGGGATCACCAAGCAGACCCGCTTCACCTACAGCGAGATCGCCAACCGGTCGATCAACAGCACGCTGGTCCGTTCCATCAACACCACGGTCGTGGCGCTGCTGCCGGTCGCGGGTCTGCTGTTCATCGGTGGCGGTGTCCTCGGCGCCGGCATGCTGAACGACATCTCGCTGTCGCTGTTCGTCGGTCTCGCCGCCGGTGCGTACTCCTCGATCTTCATCGCCACTCCGCTCGTCGCCGACCTCAAGGAACGCGAGCCGCAGATGAAGGCGCTGAAGAAGCGGATCCTCGCCAAGCGTGCGGCGGCCGCCGCCAGGGGCGAGTCCCCCGACGACGAGCGCGACGACCAGCCGCAGGACGCCTTCCCCGAGGACGCCGAGACCGCGGGCGCCGTCGTGGGCCAGCGCAGGCAGCCCAGGGGCCACGGCCGGACTCCCGGGAAGCGCTGATGACCAGCACCGCCGAATCGACCCGTGAGCTGCTGCTCAGCCGGATCCGCGATGTGGCGGACTACCCGAAGCCGGGGGTGATGTTCAAGGACATCACTCCGCTGCTCGCGGACCCGGTGGCCTTCACGGCACTCACCGACGCCCTCGCGGAGCTGTGCGTCCGGCACGGCGCCACGAAGATCGTCGGCCTGGAGGCACGCGGCTTCATCCTGGCCGCGCCGGTCGCGGTCCGGGCCGGGCTCGGCTTCGTACCCGTCCGCAAGGCCGGGAAGCTGCCCGGAGCCACGCTCCGGCAGTCCTACGAGCTGGAGTACGGCAGCGCGGAGATCGAGATCCACGCGGAGGACCTCACCGCCGACGACCGCGTCATGGTCATCGACGACGTCCTCGCCACCGGCGGCACCGCCGAGGCCTCGCTGGAGCTGATCCGGCGGGCCGGTGCGCAGGTCGTGGGCGTCTCGGTCCTGATGGAGCTCGGTTTCCTCCCGGGCCGGGCCCGGCTGGAGCCCGCGCTGCGGGGCGCGCCGCTGGAGGCACTGATCACCGTCTGAGCGCCGCACACCGGCGATCGCGCGGCGGACCGCGCACAGCGGACGCGCGCAGGACACGCACACAGGACGGGCACCCGGGAACACCGGGTGCCCGTCCCGCGTTGTCAGGGCTCCCGGCGTCCCCGGGCGAGGTCCGGCCGGGGGATCGATACCATGGGCTTTCCGGGTAGCCCGGATCCGCACGAGGAGCGCTCTTGCCAGACGAGGCCCAGCCAGTCGCCGCCCCGCAGCCCGACAAGCCCGGGACGGAACCCGCCACGCCCGAGAAGGCCCAGCCCTCGGGAGCGCCGGAGCCCGCGCCGCGCGAGGGCGCGGGCGGGTCTGCGCAGGCCCCGGCTGCCGCCTCAGCGAAGCCCGGCGAGCCCGCGAAGCCGACCGCTCCGTCGAAGCCCGCCCCCGAGCGCCCGGCCCCCGCGGCCCCCGTGAAGCCCGCCGCGGCGGCCCCCGCCGAGCCCGCTCCCAAGGCCCCGGCCAGGCCCGCCGCGAAGTCACCGGCCCCGACCGGTTCGGTGGCCCGCTCCGGCGGCTCCTCCAACCGCGTCCGGGCCCGGCTCGCCCGACTGGGTGTGCAGCGCTCCAGTCCGTACAACCCGGTGCTCGAACCACTGCTGCGTACCGTCCGCGGCAACGATCCCAAGATCGAGACCGCCACGCTGCGCCAGATCGAGCAGGCCTACCAGGTCGCCGAGCGCTGGCACCGCGGCCAGAAGCGCAAGAGCGGCGACCCGTACATCACCCACCCGCTGGCCGTGACGACGATCCTGGCCGAGCTGGGCATGGATCCGGCCACTCTGATGGCGGGTCTGCTGCACGACACCGTCGAGGACACCGAATACGGCCTGGACACCCTGCGCCGAGACTTCGGCGACCAGGTCGCCCTGCTCGTCGACGGCGTCACCAAGCTGGACAAGGTCAAGTTCGGCGAGGCCGCGCAGGCCGAGACCGTACGCAAGATGGTCGTCGCCATGGCCAAGGACCCCCGGGTCCTCGTCATCAAGCTCGCCGACCGGCTGCACAACATGCGCACCATGCGCTACCTCAAGCGGGAGAAGCAGGAGAAGAAGGCCCGCGAGACGCTGGAGATCTACGCACCCCTGGCCCACCGCCTGGGCATGAACACCATCAAGTGGGAGCTGGAGGACCTCGCCTTCGCGATCCTCTACCCCAAGATGTACGACGAGATCGTCCGCCTCGTCGCCGAGCGGGCCCCCAAGCGCGACGAATACCTGGCCATAGTGACCGACGAGGTCCAGTCCGACCTCCGCGCCGCCCGCATCAAGGCCACCGTCACCGGCCGGCCGAAGCACTACTACAGCGTCTACCAGAAGATGATCGTGCGAGGCCGGGACTTCGCCGAGATCTACGACCTGGTGGGCATCCGCGTCCTCGTCGACACCGTCCGCGACTGCTACGCGGCGCTCGGCACCGTCCACGCCCGGTGGAATCCGGTACCGGGGCGGTTCAAGGACTACATCGCGATGCCCAAGTTCAACATGTACCAGTCGCTGCACACCACGGTGATCGGCCCCAGCGGCAAGCCCGTCGAGCTACAGATCCGTACGTTCGACATGCACCGCCGCGCCGAGTACGGCATCGCCGCCCACTGGAAGTACAAGCAGGAGGCCGTCGCCGGTGCCTCCAAGGTGCGTACCGACGTCCCCAAGAACACCGGACGCGGCCAGGACACCGTCAACGACATGGCATGGCTGCGCCAGCTCCTGGACTGGCAGAAGGAGACCGAGGACCCCAGCGAGTTCCTGGAGTCCCTGCGCTTCGACCTCTCCCGCAACGAGGTCTTCGTCTTCACGCCCAAGGGCGACGTCATAGCGCTCCCCGCGGGTGCGACACCGGTCGACTTCGCGTACGCCGTCCATACGGAGGTCGGCCACCGGACCATAGGAGCACGGGTCAACGGGCGGCTCGTACCGCTCGAATCGACCCTGGACAACGGTGATCTGGTCGAGGTCTTCACCTCCAAGGCGGCCGGCGCCGGGCCGTCGCGGGACTGGCTGGGCTTCGTCAAGTCGCCGCGTGCCCGCAACAAGATCCGCGCCTGGTTCTCCAAGGAGCGCCGCGACGAGGCGATCGAGCAGGGCAAGGACTCCATCGCGCGCGCGATGCGCAAGCAGAACCTGCCGATCCAGCGCATCCTCACCGGCGACTCCCTGGTCACCCTCGCCCACGAGATGCGCTACCCGGACATCTCGTCCCTGTACGCGGCGATCGGCGAAGGCCATGTCGCCGCCGCGGGCGTCGTGCAGAAGCTCGTCCAGGCACTGGGCGGCGAGGACGCCGCCAACGAGGACCTCGTCGAGAGCGCACCGCCCTCCCGAGGCCGCAACAAGCGCCGCGCCAACGCCGACCCGGGCGTCGTGGTCAAGGGCGTCGAGGACGTCTGGGTCAAGCTGGCCCGCTGCTGCACGCCCGTCCCCGGCGACCCGATCATCGGCTTCGTCACCCGCGGCAGCGGCGTCTCCGTGCACCGGGCCGACTGCGTCAACGTCGACTCGCTCTCCCAGCAGCCTGAGCGCATCCTCGAAGTCGAGTGGGCGCCCACCCAGTCCTCGGTCTTCCTGGTCGCCATCCAGGTCGAGGCGCTGGACCGCTCCCGGCTGCTCTCCGACGTCACCCGGGTCCTGTCCGACCAGCACGTCAACATCCTGTCCGCGGCCGTCCAGACCTCCCGTGACCGGGTGGCCACCTCCCGCTTCACCTTCGAGATGGGCGACCCCAAGCACCTGGGACACGTCCTGAAGGCGGTACGCGGCGTGGAGGGCGTCTACGACGTCTACCGGGTCACCTCGGCCCGCAGGCCGTAGGCACGACATACGAGAGGTGCTCCTGTACGTGTCACGTACAGGAGCACCTCTCGTATGTCCGGCCTGCCGACAGGCCCTAGCCGCCGAACTCCTCCAGGCCCTTGAGCGCCTGGTCCAGCAGCGCCTGGCGGCCTTCCAGCTCCTTGGCCAGCTTGTCGGCCCGCGCGTTGTTGCCCGAGGCACGCGCCGCGTCGATCTGCGAACGCAGCTTGTCCACGGCGCCCTGGAGCTGACCGGTGAGACCCGCGGCGCGGGCCCGCGCCTCCGGGTTCGTCCGGCGCCACTCGGACTCCTCGGACTCCTGGAGCGCCCGCTCCACCGTGTGCATCCGGCCCTCGACCTTCGGACGGGCGTCACGCGGTACGTGGCCGATGGCCTCCCAGCGCTCGTTGATGGCCCGGAAAGCGGCCCTGGCCGCCTTCAGGTCCTTCACCGGCACCAGCTTCTCGGCCTCGACCGCGAGCTCCTCCTTCAGCTTGAGGTTCTCGCCCTGCTCCGCGTCCCGCTCGGCGAACACCTCGCTGCGGGCCGCGAAGAAGACGTCCTGGGCCCCGCGGAAGCGGTTCCACAGCTCGTCCTCGGACTCGCGCTGCGCGCGGCCCGCGGCCTTCCACTCGGTCATCAGATCGCGATAGCGGGCGGCCGTCGTGACCCAGTCCGTGGAACCGGAGAGCGACTCGGCCTCCGTGACCAGCTTCTCCTTGGCCTTACGGGCCTCCTCGCGCTGGGCGTCCAGCGAGGCGAAGTGGGCCTTGCGGCGCTTGGAGAACGCCGAACGGGCATGCGAGAAGCGGTGCCACAGCTCGTCGTCCGACTTGCGGTCCAGCCGCGGCAGGCCCTTCCAGGTGTCCACGAGCGCCCGCAGCCGCTCGCCGGCGGACCGCCACTGCTCGCTCTGCGCCAGCTCCTCGGCCTCGGTGACGAGCGCCTCCTTGGCGTGCTTGGCCTCGTCGGTCTGCTTCGCCTTCTGGACCTTGCGCTCCTCGCGCCGCGAGTCGACCGTCGCGACGAGCGCGTCCAGCCGCTCGCGCAGCGCGTCGAGGTCGCCGACGGCGTGATGCTCGTCGACCTGCTGCCGCAGATGGCCGATCGCGGTCGTCGCGTCCTTGGCCGAAAGGTCGGTGGTCTTCACCCGCCGTTCGAGGAGGCCGATCTCGACCACAATGCCGTCGTACTTGCGCTCGAAGTAGGCCAGAGCCTCCTCGGGGGAACCGGCCTGCCACGATCCGACGACCTGCTCGCCATCGGCTGTACGCACGTACACGGTGCCTGTCTCATCGACACGGCCCCACGGGTCGCTGCTCACAGCGCCTCCTCCACCTGATGCCTGCGAGGGGGTTCGCCCCCCGGGCATCGTCCACAGTTTCCTGGGGCGGGCATCGCCCGCCCTGCACAACGCCAATCTAGGCGACCGGCCGCCCGGCTGTCCGCACTCAGCGCGGCCGAAATTCTCCGGTGCTGCCGGGCGGCCACGGCGGCGGCCGGGAGCACCCGGCCGCACCGGCCCGGTCAGTCCTTCTTGACGGTCGCCTTCTCGACGCTCACGGCCTTCTTCGGCGCACCGTCACCGGCGCCACCCTCGACACCGGCCTCGCCGACCTTCTGGACGGCCTTCAGCCCGGCCTCGTCGATGGTGCCGAACGGGGTGTAGGTGGGCGGGAGTTTGGTCTCCTTGTACACCAGGAAGAACTGGCTGCCACCGCTGTGCGGCTTGCCGGTGTTGGCCATCGCCACCGTGCCCGCGGGGAACGTCACCGTGCCGTCGGCGCCCGCCTTGCCGAGCGCGGTCAGGTTCTCGTCCGCGATCGTGTAGCCGGGACCGCCGGTGCCGTCGCCCTTGGGGTCGCCGCACTGCAGGACGAAAATGCCCTGTGTGGTCAGCCGGTGACACTTCGTACCGTCGAAGTAGCCCTTGTCCGCGAGCGACTTGAACGAGTTCGTGGTGTGCGGGGTCTTCGCCGCGTCCATGGTGAACGCTATGTCGCCCTGGCTCGTCTTGAGCGACATCGTGTACTTCGCCTTTTTGTCGATCTTCATCGCGGGCTCGGGAGCTTCGCTCTCGCTCGCGGAAGGCGAGGCGGACGGGCTCTGGCTCGCGGCCGCGTCGCTCTTCTTGTCCTTGTCGTCGCTCTTGTCCGCCGCGACGAACGCCCCCACACCCACCACCGCGGCCACGGCCACCGCGGACGCGATGATCACGGTGAGACGCCTGGTCCTGCTGCGGGCTTCCTCCCGGCGCTGCTGCTGCCGCTCGAACTTCTCCCGGGCGAGCTGCCGCCGCCGCTGATCGCTGCTGACCACCGGTTGATCTCCTTGTACGTCGTGTCATCGGGCGTGGGTTGCCCCGTACCGTATATGGGTTAGCTGTGGAATGAGGAGCGCCGGTAGGCTCTGATCCGCCGCACCCTTTGCCGCGGCCTCTTCCGCCGGACGAACATTAAGGACGATCGTGCTCATTGCCGGGTTCCCCGCCGGGGCCTGGGGGACCAATTGCTACCTGGTCGCCCCCGCCGCAGGCGAGGAGTGCGTGATCATCGACCCGGGCCATCAGGCCGCCCAGGGCGTCGAGGAAGCGCTGAAGAAGCATCGGCTCAAGCCCGTCGCCGTCGTGCTCACCCATGGCCACATCGATCATGTCGCCTCGGTCGTCCCCGTGTGCGGCGCCCATGACGTTCCCGCCTGGATCCACCCGGAGGACCGGTACATGATGAGCGACCCGGAGAAGGCCCTCGGCCGCTCCATCGGGATGCCTCTCATGGGCGAGCTGACCGTGGGGGAGCCGGACGACGTCAAGGAGCTGACCGACGGCGCGCTGCTGAGGCTGGCCGGTCTGGAGCTCGGCGTCTCGCACGCGCCCGGCCATACGAAGGGGTCGGTGACGTTCAGGATGCCCGAGGCCGCGGACGTACCGCCGGTCCTCTTCTCGGGCGACCTGCTCTTCGCCGGCTCCGTCGGACGCACCGACCTGCCCGGTGGCGACCACGCCGAGCTGCTCGATTCGCTGGCCCGCGTGTGCCTGCCGCTCGACGACTCGACCGTGGTGCTGTCCGGCCACGGCCCCCAGACGACCATCGGCCGCGAGCGCGACTCCAATCCGTACCTGCACGGTATGGACGCGCCGCGACGAGGAATGTGACGAGAGACGTTTCTGTGAGCACCTTTCAGGCCCCCAAGGGCACGTACGACCTGACCCCGCCGGACTCCGCGAAGTACCTCGCGGTGCGCGAGGCCATCTCCGCGCCCCTGCGCAACTCCGGCTACGGCTACATCGAGACGCCCGGTTTCGAGGATGTGAACCTCTTCGCCCGCGGTGTCGGTGAGTCCACCGACATCGTCACCAAGGAGATGTACACCCTCACCACCAAGGGCGGCTCCGAACTGGCGCTCCGCCCGGAGGGCACCGCCTCGGTGCTCCGCGCCGCCCTGGAGGCCAACCTCCACAAGGCGGGCAACCTCCCGGTCAAGCTCTGGTACTCGGGCTCGTACTACCGCTACGAGCGCCCGCAGAAGGGCCGCTACCGCCACTTCTCGCAGGTGGGTGCCGAGGCCATCGGTGCCGAGGACCCGGTTCTCGACGCCGAGCTGATCATTCTCGCCGACCAGGCGTACCGCTCGCTGGGCCTGCGCCAGTTCCGCATCCTGCTGAACTCGCTCGGCGACAAGGAGTGCCGCCCCGTCTACCGCGAGGCGCTGCAGGGCTTCCTGCGCGACCTCGACCTCGACGAGGAGACCCGCCGCCGCATCGAGATCAACCCGCTGCGCGTCCTGGACGACAAGCGGGCCGAGGTGCAGAAGCAGCTCGTCGGCGCCCCGAAGCTCCGCGACTACCTGTGCGACGCCTGCAAGGCGTACCACGAGGAGGTCCGTGAGCTGCTGACGGCCGCCTCGGTCGTGTACGAGGACGACGAGAAGCTCGTCCGCGGCCTCGACTACTACACCCGCACGACCTTCGAGTTCGTCCACGACGGTCTGGGCTCGCAGTCCGCGGTCGGTGGCGGCGGCCGTTACGACGGTCTGTCCGAGATGATCGGCGGCCCCGCGCTCCCGTCCGTCGGCTGGGCGCTCGGCGTGGACCGTACGGTGCTGGCGCTGGAGGCGGAGGGCATCGAGCTGGACATCCCCGCCACCACCAGCGTGTACGCCGTCCCGCTAGGCGACGAGGCCCGCAGGACCCTGTTCGGCATCGTCACCGAGCTGCGCAGGAGCGGCGTCGCGGCCGACTTCGCGTTCGGCGGCCGGGGCCTGAAGGGCGCCATGAAGAGCGCGAACCGGTCGGGTGCGCGCTTCACGATTGTCGCGGGCGAACGTGACCTGGCCGAGGGCGTGGTGCAGCTCAAGGACATGGAGTCCGGGGAGCAGACGTCCGTACCGCTGGCCGAGGTCGCCGGGACGGTCCGCGCCCGCCTCGTGTGACGGCTGAACGCCGTGTGACAGTTGAACGCCGTGGGCCCCGGGGCTTGTCCGCCCCGGGGCCCACGGCGTCCGTGCCGGGGGCCGGGCGGCCCGCGCCGGTCGCGAAGTGCGTCACCGTCCCGCGTACCGTCAACCCGGCGGGCGCGAAGTCACACTGCCGGGCGCCACCGATACCGCGACGCCGTCGCGGAATTACAGCCACCGCGAGTCCGCCCCGACCGTCGGGCATCTCGCGGGCAGCGGTGCCGCGTGGCCCGTGCGCGTACACCTTTATGTCCATCGAACGGATGCCCAGTACAGCGGTGCGGCACAATGACCGTGCCCGGCTGGTTACTCATTGATGGAACGGCGATATGACGACTGCAGCGGTAGATCATCCCTCCTCGCACCAGGAAGAGGACGGCGGGAAGAGGACCATCGGCGGCAGTCGCGCGTTCGCACTGCTGCTGGTGATCACCGGTGCGGCCGGACTGCTCGCCGCCTGGGTCATCACGATCGACAAGTTCAAGCTGCTGGAAGACCCGAGCTTCACCCCCGGCTGCAGCCTCAACCCGGTCGTCGCGTGCGGCAACATCATGAAGAGCGAGCAGGCGGCCGCCTTCGGCTTCCCCAACCCGATGCTCGGGCTCGTCACCTACGCGATGGTGATCTGCATCGGCGTGGGACTGCTCGCCGGAGCACGCTTCCGCGGCTGGTTCTGGCTCGGCCTCAACGCGGGCACGCTGTTCGGCGTCGGCTTCTGCACGTGGCTCCAGTACCAGTCGCTGTACAACATCAACTCGCTCTGCCTGTGGTGCTGCCTCGCCTGGGTCGCCACGATCTTCATGTTCTGCTACATGACCACGCACAACATCAAGCACCGAATCCTCCCCGCGCCCAACTGGCTGCGCAACGGCCTCACGGAGTTCCACTGGGTTCCGCCGGTGCTCTGGATCGGCATCATCGGCATGCTGATCCTGACCCGCTGGTGGGACTTCTGGACCAGCTGACCGGCGCCGCCCCCGGCCGGGCGGGGGACGACCCGGCCCGGCGGCGTTGTCAGTGCGGTGCCATAGGCTTCACATCGTGGAGCCCGACCTCTTTACCGCAGCCGCCGAAGACCGCCAGGAGAAGGACCCGTCCAGCAGCCCCCTCGCTGTCCGGATGCGTCCCCGTGTCCTCGACGAGGTCGTCGGCCAGCAGCATCTGCTCAAGCCGGGCTCGCCCCTGCGCCGCCTCGTCGGTGAGGGGAGCGGCGGACCCGCCGGCCCGTCGTCGGTGATCCTCTGGGGCCCGCCCGGCACCGGCAAGACGACCTTGGCGTACGTGGTCAGCAAGGCCACCAACAAGCGCTTCGTCGAGCTCTCCGCGATCACCGCGGGCGTCAAGGAGGTCCGGGCCGTCATCGAGGGGGCGCGCCGGGCCACCGGTGGCTTCGGCAAGGAGACCGTTCTCTTCCTCGACGAGATCCACCGCTTCTCCAAGGCCCAGCAGGACTCACTGCTCCCCGCCGTGGAGAACCGCTGGGTGACCCTGATCGCCGCCACGACCGAGAATCCGTACTTCTCGATCATCTCCCCGCTGCTGTCGCGCTCGCTGCTGCTCACCCTGGAGCCGCTGACCGACGAGGATCTGCGTGCCCTGCTGCGCCGGGCCCTGACCGACGAACGCGGGCTGGGCGGCGCGGTGACCCTGTCGGAGGACGCCGAGGCGCATCTGCTGCGCATCGCCGGTGGCGACGCCCGGCGGGCGCTGACCGCGCTGGAGGCGGCGGCGGGGGCCGCGCTGGCCACGCACGAGCCGGAGATCAGCCTGCGGACGGTCGAGGAGACCGTCGACCGCGCCGCGGTGAAGTACGACCGGGACGGCGACCAGCACTACGACGTGGCCAGCGCCCTCATCAAGTCCATCCGCGGGTCCGACGTCGACGCCGCGCTGCACTATCTGGCCCGGATGATCGAGGCGGGGGAGGACCCCCGGTTCATCGCCCGGCGGCTGATGATCTCCGCGAGCGAGGACATCGGGCTCGCCGATCCGACCGCGCTGCCGACGGCGGTGGCCGCGGCACAGGCCGTCGCGATGATCGGCTTCCCGGAGGCGGCGCTGACCCTCAGCCACGCCACGATCGCGCTGGCCCTGGCACCCAAGTCCAACGCGGCGACCCTGGCGATCTTCGCCGCCCAGGAGGACGTACGGAAGGGCCTGGCCGGCCCCGTCCCGGCCCATCTGCGCGACGGCCACTACCAGGGCGCGGCCAAGCTGGGGCACGCCCAGGGCTATGTCTATCCGCACGATGTGCCCGGTGGCATCGCCGCCCAGCAGTACGCCCCGGACGCCGTCCGCGACAAGCGGTACTACACCCCCACGCGGTACGGCGCCGAGGCGCGGTACGCCGACGTGGCGGACCGGGTCCGCGAGCGGCTCGGGCGGGCCGGCGCCGACGGCGGGACGGACGGCGCGGGATCCGCCTGACCGGCCCGCGCCCGAAGCGGGTCACCCCGATCACGCGGACGGTCCTGATGACGGATCACCCCGATCACGCGGACCGTCCTGATGACGGATCACCCCGATCACCCCGGTCACGCGGATCGTGCCGGGCGGGCGGTCTCAGTGGGACGCCGCTTCGAAGAGCGTGTGCATGGCGCGGCGCAGTTCGCCGACATCCCGCACGGGCTCGGGGAACTCGAACCGGGCGTCGAAGCAGGCCCCCCGGTCCTCGACGAAACGGACCCGCAGTCCGAAGCGGTCGAGGGCGACCGGGACGGCGGCGGGCTGATGGGCGGAGCAGGTGTCGGCGGTGCGCTCGCCGAGCAGCCCGCACAGTGTCCGCAGCTGTTCGCCGTGCGCCGCGTGCAGATGCTGGAGCAGTTCGGCCTCGTGGACGACGAGCGGGTCGGGCGCCGCGTCCCGGAAGTCCTCCGGCTCGATGTTCTCGGCGCCCCAGAGGTCGTCGACGTACGCCTCCGCGAACTCCAGCCGCAGCATCATCCGGCCGGGTTCGGCGAGGCCGGGTACGGAGGTGAGCCAGCCGGAGACCCAGGCGCGGCCGCGGACGCGGTGCGGGACGGAGACCGGAGCGACATCCGTGATCTCCAGCACGGCGGTCAGCTCGTCGCCCTGGGCATGGGTCGCGGCCCGTACGACGGGGGAATCCGCGGGGAACGCGAGGAACAGATCGCCCTCGGGTCCCACGCCGCGGGTGTCGGGGATCAGCTGCTCGGTACGGGCCACATCGAGCCCCGGTACGACCAGCACGGCGGAGCGGGTACTCTGTACGAGAGTTCGTGTGCGCTCGGCTGCTGACGGCATCCGAGTGTTTTCAAGCCCGCTGGGACGCGGCTGACCACGATCAGATCGGCCTTCCGTCGTAGCAGCGCCTTCATGTGCGCTGCCGCTGTCTGTGCTGTCCGTGACGTGAGTGGTGTTCCCAGGGCGAGACATGCGATCTCCTTGAGTAAGGTAAGCCTAACCTAACCTACAACGGAGGTCTGGAGAACGTGCCTAACCAGTCGCGTCCCAAGGTCAAGAAGTCGCGTGCCCTCGGCATCGCTCTGACGCCCAAGGCTGTCAAGTACTTCGAAGCGCGTCCGTACCCGCCGGGCGAGCACGGCCGTGGCCGCAAGCAGAACTCGGACTACAAGGTCCGTCTGCTGGAGAAGCAGCGCCTGCGTGCGCAGTACGACATCAGCGAGCGCCAGATGGCGCGCGCCTATGACCGCGCCAAGAAGGCCGAAGGCAAGACGGGCGAGGCGCTGGTCGTCGAGCTCGAGCGCCGCCTCGACGCCCTGGTCCTGCGTTCGGGCATCGCCCGCACCATCTACCAGGCCCGTCAGATGGTCGTCCACGGTCACATCGAGGTCAACGGTGGCAAGGTCGACAAGCCGTCGTTCCGCGTCCGTCCCGACGACGTCGTCCAGGTCCGCGAGCGCAGCCGCACCAAGGTCCCCTTCCAGGTGGCCCGCGAGGGTGGTTACGACACCGACGGTGAGACCCCGCGCTACCTCCAGGTGAACCTGAAGGCCCTGGCCTTCCGCCTGGACCGGGACCCGAACCGCAAGGAGATCCCGGTGATCTGCGACGAGCAGCTCGTCGTCGAGTACTACGCCCGCTGATCCAGGCGTAGCCGCTCTCACCAGCGCTCCGGCCCGCCCCTCCCTGTTGTACGGGAGGTGGCGGGCCTTCGCGTTTCCCCGGGCGCCGGTACGCTGCCCAGCCCCTGCGTGCCCGCGTGCTCCCGGGACCCGCCGGTCAGCGCCCGGGACACCGCCGCGTCCAGATCCAGCCGGCCCCCGGCGCGCAGCCCCGAGGTGTACGCCGCGTCGCCCAGTTCACGGCGCGCGCGCTCCTCGCACTCCGCCTTCGGCCTGCCGTAGTACGCCGACCCGAACAACGGCAGCCCCACCGACGGCCAGATCCGCTCCGTTGCCCCTTGCAGCACCGCCGCTTCCGCGGGGTCGCCCTCCACCACCGTGACCAGGGCCATCAGCTCCAGCGAGAGGGCGGTGCCCAGCAGGTCGTTGAAGGCGCGGCCGATGGACAGACACTCCCCGAGCATCCGCCGGGCCCGGCCCGTCTCGCCCCGCCGCAGCGCCGCGTAGGCCAGGACGTACAGCGCGTAGGCCAGCGCCCACCGCTCCCCGTGGTCCTCGCAGATCTCCCTGACCTCGTCGCAGATCACGGCGGCGCCCTCCAGATCGCCGAGAAAGGCCACCGCCATCGCCAGCTCGATCTGGGCCATCAGCACATTGCTGTTCAGCTCACCCAGCTCGCGGTAGCGGCCGAGCGCGTCGCGCAGCAGTTCCTCGGCGCGCGGCATGTCGTCCGTGACGATCGCCAGGCACCCCGTCCGGTGCACCGCGTAGGCCGTCGCCGTGGCATCGCCGGACCGCTCCGCCTCCTCCCGGCACTCGTGCAGCGCCGAGATCGCGCCGACGGCGTCCCCCTGCAGAACCGCCACGTAGCCGAGGACCCACAGCGCCTTGAGCCGCGACGGATCGTGCGGTGTCCCTTCCTCCAGTACGTGATCCAGCCAGTGCCGGCCCTCCGAGAGCCGGCCGCAGCCCACCCAGTAGAACCAGAGCGTGCCCGCCAGGTACTGGGCCAGATGAACCTCTTCGGGGCTCTCCATCGAGCACTCCATCGCCCGTCGGAGGTTGGGCAGTTCGCAGTCGATGCGGGCCGCCACCTCGACCTGCCGCGGGCTGAACCAGTCCAGCTCGCACCAGGTCGCCAGCCCCAGGAACCAGTCCCGGTGCCTGCGCCGCAGCCGCTGGGTGTCCCCGGTGGCCGTCAGCCACTCGGCGCCGTACTCGCGCACCGTGTCCAGCAGCCGGTACCGGGTGCCCGCCGGGGAGTCCTCCCGCAGCACCACCGACTGGGCGAGCAGTTCGTCCAGCACATCGAGCACCGACTCGGTCGGCAGGTCGGCGCTACCGCAGATGTACTCGGCGGCCTCCAGGTCGAACTGCCCGGCGAAGACCGAGAGCCGCGCCCACAGCAGCCGCTGCTCGGGTGCGCACAGCTCATGGCTCCAGCCGATGGCCGTACGGAGGGTCTGGTGGCGGGCCAGCGCACTGCGGCTGCCCCCGGTCAGCAGCCGGAACCGGTCGTCCAGGCGCACCAGTACCTGATCGACGGAGAGCGCCCGCAGCCGCCCGGCGGCCAGTTCCAGGGCGAGCGGAATCCCGTCGAGGCGGCGGCAGAGCTCCAGCGTCGCCTCCCTGTTCCCGTCCGTCGGCCGGAATCCGGGCTGTACGGCGCGGGCCCGTTCCGTGAACAGCTCCACGGCGTCCTCGTCGGTCATCGGCGCGAGCGGGAACGTCAGTTCACCGTCCACCTGGAGCGGGCGGCGCCCGGCGGCGAGCACCTGGAGCCGGGGGGCCCGGCGCAGCAGTTCCCGTACGAGTGCGGCGCAGGCGTCGATCAGGTGCTCGAAGCCGTCGATCACCAGCAGCAGTTGGCGCTCGGCCAGGTGCTCGACGAGGGTGACCCGGGGCGGTCTGCTGGTGTGATCGGTGAGGCCCAGTGCCTCGACCAGTGCGTGTTCCAGCAGTTCGGGGTCGTGGATGGCGGACAGCTCGGCGATCCAGACCCCGTCGAAGTACCGTTTCTCCAACAGTGCGCCGACCCGCGTGGCACACCGGGTCTTCCCGGCGCCCGCCACTCCGGCGATCGTGACAAGTCTGGATTCCTCCAGGAGCCGCCCCAGCTCGGCCAGCTCGGCGTCGCGGCCCACGAATCTGTTCAGTTCCGCCGGGAGGTTGCCGCCCGCGGCGGGGCGGGGTCCCGGTTCGCCGGAGCTGGGAAAGGGGCGCTGGAGGCGTCGCATAAAACACGCAGAGTACTGGCTTGAAAGCTCTCCGTACAATCTCGTTATGCCAACTCCCGCCCCGCACTGTTATGCGGTACGGCTGGAGATGCGCGGCGCGATAGGGTCGTGGGACGACGATTGGCTGCGCTGACAGCGGTCGGACGTGTGATGCGGAGACAAGTCCCGACAGGGGCGAGCGACAAGCAGAGAGCGGTGCACTGTGTCCGGTGGAGAGGTGGCCGGGATCCTGGTGGCCGTCTTCTGGGCGATCCTGGTTTCGTTCCTCGCCGTGGTGCTGGCGAGGCTGGCCCAGACGCTCAGGGCGACCACGAAACTCGTGGCGGACGTGACCGAACAGGCCGTCCCGCTGCTCGCCGACGCCTCCGCGACCGTGCGCTCCGCGCAGACCCAGCTCGACAAGGTCGACGCCATCGCGACGGATGTCCAGGAGGTCACCTCCAACGCCTCCGCGCTCTCCACCACCGTCGCGTCGACGTTCGGCGGGCCACTGGTCAAGGTGGCCGCGTTCGGCTACGGCGTACGGCAGGCGATCGGTCGCAGGACCGCTCCCGAGCCCGAACCGGAGCGGGAGCGCAGGGGCCGCGGCTCCTCCCGTCGCACCGTGATCGTCGGCCGTACCGTGCCGTCCGCGCGAGGCAGGAAGCGCAACGGCCGAAGCTCCCGCGGACAGAAGGACTGACGCTGCGATGTTCCGCCGTACGTTCTGGTTCACGGCCGGCGCCGCCGCCGGCGTCTGGGCCACCACCAAAGTCAACCGCAAGCTCAAGCAGCTGACGCCCGAGAGCCTCGCGGCACAGGCCGCCGACAAGGCGATCGAGACCGGCCACAAGCTCAAGGACTTCGCCCTCGACGTGCGCGACGGCATGGTCCGGCGCGAAGCCGAACTGGGCGGCGCCCTGGGCCTGGACGCACCGGTCGACCCCGACCTCCCCGTGCAGCGCCACTTCGCCGTCGAGGCGGCCGACCCCGCCGAACGGGCGGGCGACGGCTCCCACCACCGCAAGCTCCCCTACAACTCGTACAACCGGAATGAGGACCACTAATGGAGTCGGCTGAAATTCGCCGCCGCTGGCTGAGCTTCTTCGAGGAGCGCGGTCATGCCGTCGTCCCTTCGGCGTCGCTCATCGCGGACGACCCGACTCTGCTGCTCGTCCCCGCGGGCATGGTCCCGTTCAAGCCGTACTTCCTTGGCGAGGTCAAGCCGCCCGCCCCGCGCGTCACCAGCGTGCAGAAGTGTGTCCGTACGCCGGACATCGAAGAGGTCGGCAAGACCACCCGGCACGGCACGTTCTTCCAGATGTGCGGCAACTTCTCCTTCGGGGACTACTTCAAGGAAGGCGCCATCGGCTACGCCTGGGAGGCTCTGACGAGCCCCGTGGCGGAGGGTGGCTTCGGTCTGGACCCCGAGCGTCTGTGGATCACGGTCTACCTGGACGACGACGAGGCCGAGCAGATCTGGCGCGACAAGATCGGCGTGCCGGCCGAGCGCATCCAGCGCCTGGGCAAGAAGGACAACTTCTGGTCCATGGGCGTCCCGGGTCCCTGCGGCCCCTGCTCCGAGATCAACTACGACCGCGGCCCTGAGTTCGGTGTCGAGGGCGGCCCGGCGGTCAACGACGAGCGGTACGTGGAGATCTGGAACCTGGTCTTCATGCAGTACGAGCGGGGCGCCGGTGACGGCAAGGAGGACTTCCCGATCCTCGGTGACCTGCCGTCGAAGAACATCGACACGGGCCTCGGTCTCGAACGCCTCGCCATGATCCTGCAGGACGTACAGAACATGTACGAGACCGACACCCTGCGCGTCGTCATGGACAAGGCCACCGAGCTGACCGGCGTGCGCTACGGCGCCGAGCAGGGCACGGACGTCTCGCTGCGTGTGGTCGCCGACCACATCCGTACGTCCGTGATGCTCATCGGCGACGGCGTCACCCCCGGCAACGAGGGCCGCGGCTACGTACTGCGCCGCATCATGCGCCGCGCCATCCGCAACATGCGGCTGATGGGTGCCACCGGCTCGGTCGTCAATGATCTGGTCGACGTCGTGATCAACACGATGGGGCTGCAGTACCCGGAGCTGATCACCGACCGCAAGCGCATCGAGACCGTCGCCCTCGCCGAGGAAGCCGCCTTCCTCAAGGCCCTCAAGGGCGGCACCAACATCCTTGAGACCGCCGTCACCGAGACCAAGGCCGCCGGTGGCCAGGTCCTCGCCGGGGACAAGGCGTTCCTGCTCCACGACACCTGGGGCTTCCCGATCGACCTCACCCTGGAGATGGCCGCCGAGCAGGGCCTGTCCGTGGACGAGGACGGATTCCGCCGCCTCATGCAGGACCAGCGGGACAAGGCCAAGGCCGACGCCCGCGCCAAGAAGACCGGTCACGCCGACCTGTCCGCCTACCGCGAGGTGGCCGACAACTCCGGCGCCACCGAGTTCACCGGCTACACCAGCACCGCGGGGGAGTCCACCATCGTCGGCCTCCTCGTCGACGGTGT
The DNA here is from genome assembly GCF_026340105.1 of Streptomyces sp. NBC_01433. Lineage (NCBI taxonomy): Bacteria > Bacillati > Actinomycetota > Actinomycetes > Kitasatosporales > Streptomycetaceae > Streptomyces > Streptomyces sp. NBC_01433. Next base: position 5,549,580 of record NZ_JAPEPM010000001.1, read on the forward strand.
GCCCTCGCCCGCCGCCACCGAGGGCGACGAGGTCGAGGTCGTCCTCGACCGCACCCCGTTCTACGCCGAGGGCGGCGGCCAGCTCGCCGACCAGGGCCGGATCAGGCTGGACACGGGCGCCGTCATCGAGATCCGCGACGTCCAGAAGCCGGTCCCCGGCGTCCATGTGCACAAGGGTGTCGTCCAGGTCGGCGAGGTGACGGTCGGAGCCTCCGTCCACGCCGCCATCGACAACAGCCGCCGCCGCGCCATCGCCCGCGCCCACAGCGCGACCCACCTCACGCACCAGGCCCTGCGCGACGCGCTGGGCCCGACGGCCGCCCAGGCCGGTTCGGAGAACTCGCCGGGCCGCTTCCGCTTCGACTTCGGCTCGCCCGCCGCCGTACCCGGCACGGTGCTGACCGACGTCGAGCAGCGGATCAACGAGGTTCTCTCCCGCGAACTCGATGTCCAGGCCGAGGTCATGTCCATCGACGAGGCCAAGAAGCAGGGCGCCATCGCCGAGTTCGGCGAGAAGTACGGCGAGCGGGTCCGGGTCGTCACGATCGGCGACTTCTCCAAGGAGCTGTGCGGCGGTACGCACGTCCACAACACCGCCCAGCTGGGCCTGGTGAAGCTGCTCGGCGAATCGTCCATCGGTTCCGGGGTGCGCCGCATCGAGGCCCTCGTCGGCGTCGACGCGTACAACTTCCTGGCCAAGGAGCACACGGTCGTCGCCCAGCTCCAGGAGCTGGTCAAGGGCCGCGCCGAGGAGCTGCCCGAGAAGATCTCCTCGATGCTCGGCAAGCTGAAGGACGCTGAGAAGGAGATCGAGAAGTTCCGCGCGGAGAAGGTCCTCCAGGCCGCCGCCGGACTCGTCGAGTCCGCCAAGGACGTACGGGGCGTCGCCCTGGTCACCGGCCAGGTGCCGGACGGCACCTCGGCCGACGATCTGCGCAAGCTCGTCCTGGACGTCCGCGGACGCATCCAGGGCGGCCGCCCGGCGGTCGTGGCCCTGTTCACCACCGCCAACGGCCGGCCGCTGACGGTCATCGCCACCAACGAGGCCGCCCGCGAGCGCGGCCTCAAGGCGGGCGACCTGGTCCGTACGGCCGCCAAGACCCTCGGTGGCGGTGGCGGCGGCAAGCCGGACGTCGCCCAGGGCGGCGGTACGAACCCGGGCGCCATCGGCGACGCCGTGGCCGCTGTCGAACGCCTCGTCACCGAGACGGCATGACGCCGGAAATGACGCGGATGCGCCGTGGACGCCGACTCGCCGTCGACGTCGGGGACGCCCGGATCGGGGTCGCCTCGTGCGACCCCGACGGGATTCTCGCCACGCCGGTGGAGACCGTGCCGGGACGTGACGTCCCGGCCGCCCACCGGCGGCTCGGGCAGATCGTCGAGGAGTACGAGCCGATCGAGATCATCATCGGCCTGCCGCGCTCCCTCGGCGGTGGCGAGGGCCCCGCGGCCGCCAAGGTCCGCGCCTTCGCGCAGGTGTTCGCTCGCTCGGTCGTACCCATTCCGGTGCGCCTGGTGGACGAGAGGATGACCACAGTGACGGCGACTCAGGGGCTGCGCGCCTCGGGCGTGAAGTCCAAGAAGGGGCGTTCTGTCATCGACCAGGCTGCCGCTGTGGTGATCCTTCAGAACGCTCTGGAGTCCGAACGGGCGTCAGGTAATCCCCCGGGTGAGGGCGTCGAAGTGGTTGTCTGATCGCGATACGGTAACGTTCCGCGCGATGCGGCGGTGTTCGAACAAACCGCACAGCGAAGCGAAGAGGCGGAACATCGTCTCGCGGCTCTAGGGGATCGATGACTGAGTATGGCCGGGGCCCTGGCTCCGAACCGTGGCATCCCGAGGACCCGTTGTACGGGGACCAGGGATGGGGAGGCCAGGAGGCTGCCCACGGCCAGAGCCAGTACGGCGGCCAGCAGCCCTATCAGCAGGACCCGTACGCCCAGCAGCAACAGCAGCCGTCGTACCCGCAGCAGCAGCAGCCGCAACAACAGCAACAGCCGTACCAGCAGCATCCGGAGCAGCACCAGCAACAGCAGTACGGCGCTCAGCAGGATCCGTATGCGCAGCAGCAACAACAGCAGCCCCAGCACCCGCAGCAGCCGCAGTACAACGGCGGCTGGGACACCGGCCAGCAGGCCGCGATGCCGTACGGGGCCCAGCCCCAGGACCCGTACGCGCAGCAGCCCGGCGGCTACGGCGAATCGCACGACTACTACGGCACCCCCGAGGCGTACCCGCCGCCGCAGCCTCCGGGCCGGCGCGAGGCCGTGCCCGAGCAGCAGTCGCCCGACTGGGACCCGGACGCGCCGCAGGAGGAGACACACCCGTTCTTCACCGGCGCGGACGAGCCGGCCGGACGGGACGGCGGCGAGGACCGGGGCTCCCGCGACGACGATGACGAGTACGACGACGACCCGCGCGAGTCACGGCGTGGGGGAGGACGGGGCGGCCGCGGCGGGAACGAGCGCCGGGGCAAGGGCAAGAAGAAGAACCGCAGCGGCTGCGCCTGCCTGGTCGTCTCGGTCGTCCTCGTCGGCGGCCTCGGCGGAGTGGGCTACATCGGCTACTCGTTCTGGCAGAACCAGTTCGGCGCGGCGCCCGACTACGCGGGCGGCGGGTCCGACTCGGTCGAGGTGGAGATCCCGAAGGGTTCTCTCGGCTCCGACATCGCGAACATCCTGAAGAAGCGGGGTGTCGTCAAGTCGGTCGACGCTTTCGTTTCGGCCCAGAACAGCAACCCCAAGGGGAAGTCCCTTCAGGCGGGTGTCTATCTCCTGAAGAAGGAGATGTCCGCGGACAGCGCCGTGAGGCTGATGCTGGATCCGAAGAGCCAGAACGCGCTGGTCATTCCTGAGGGCACCCGCAATGTGACGGTCTACGCGAAGATCGACAAGCGGCTCGGCCTGAAGGACGGCTCGACCGCCGAAGTCGCCAAGACGAAGGCGGAGAGTCTCGGGCTGCCGGACTGGGCCGACGACGATCCGGACATCAAGGATCCGCTGGAAGGCTTCCTCTTCCCGGCCGCCTATCCGGTCGCCAAGGGCTCGAAGCCCGAGGACGCCCTGAAGCGGATGGTCCAGCGGGCCAACGAGGAGTACGACAAGCTCGACCTCAAGGGTGCCGCCAAGACGTACAACCTCGCCGGCCCCTGGGCCGTGCTCACTGCCGCCAGCCTGGTCCAGGTGGAGGGCAAGACGCACGAGGACTTCCGGAAGATGACCGAGGTCGTCTACAACCGTCTCAAGCCCAGCACTGTCGAGACGCAGCAGAAGCTCCAGTTCGACTCCAGCTTCAATTACCTGCGGAAGCAGAGCAAGATCAACATCAGTGCGACCGAGATCAACAAGAACATGGACCCGTACAACACCTATACGCGGAAGGGGCTGCCCCCCGGCCCCATCAGCAACCCCGGTGTCGAGGCCCTTGCGGCGGCTCTGAATCCGACGACGGACGGCTGGCTGTACTTCGTGGCGACCGACGGTCAGCACAAGACCGAGTTCGCCAAGGACTACGACACATTCCTGGAGCTCAAGGCCAAGTTCGATGCGCTCGACTGAGCCGCGCCGGGCCGCCGTGCTCGGCTCGCCGATCGCCCACTCGCTCTCCCCGGCCCTGCACCGGGCCGCGTACGCGGAACTCGGCCTCGACCACTGGTCCTACGACCGCTTCGAGGTCGACGAGGCGGCGCTGCCCGGGTTCGTCGAAGGGCTGGACCCCTCCTGGGCCGGGCTCTCGCTCACCATGCCGCTCAAGCGGGCGATCATTCCCCTGCTGGACGCGGTCAGTGACACGGCCTCCTCTGTCGAGGCCGTCAACACGGTCGTGTGCACCGAGGACGGCCGCCGCGTCGGCGACAACACCGATATCCCGGGCATGATCGCCGCGCTGCGTGAGCGCGGGGTCGAGAAGGTCGAATCCGCCGCCGTCCTCGGCGCCGGAGCCACCGCCTCCTCGGCCCTCGCGGCACTCGCCGAGATCTGCACCGGGCCGGTCACCGCCTATGTGCGCAGCCGTGAGCGCGGAGCCGAGATGCGGGCCTGGGGCGAGCGGCTCGGCGTCGATGTCAGGATCGCCGACTGGGCCGAGGGCGAGCGGGCGCTGTGCGCGCCCCTCGTCATCGCCACCACTCCGGCGGGGACCACGGACGGCCTCGCCACCGCCGTACCGGAGACCCCCGGCACGCTGTTCGACGTGCTGTACGAGCCCTGGCCGACCGCTCTCGCCTCCGCGTGGTCCATACGCGAGGGCGCAGTCATCGGAGGTCTGGATCTTCTGGTGCACCAGGCGGTGCTTCAGGTCGAACAGATGACGGGGTGCGTTCCGGCCCCGCTCGCCGCCATGCGGCACGCGGGGGAAGCGGCGCTCGCGGCCCGCTGACTCCCGCGCGGCGGGCTCCGGACCGTCCCCCTTCGGGCGGCCGGAACGTCCGTCTGCTGGACCGGCTGCCGGTTCGCGCCCCCGGTCGTGGGAGGATCGGGGGCGGCGGGCCAGGGCCGCGCACCCGGCCGCGCCACCGCAGTTTCAGGGCGCGAGCATGAGGAGCACCGTTGAGCAGGTTGCGCTGGCTGACCGCAGGGGAGTCGCACGGCCCCGCACTGGTGGCGACGCTGGAGGGTCTTCCCGCCGGTGTCCCGATCACCACGGAGATGGTGGCGGACGCGCTCGCCCGCCGGCGGCTGGGCTACGGCCGCGGCGCGCGGATGAAGTTCGAGAAGGACGAGGTCACCTTCCTCGGCGGGGTCCGGCACGGACTCACCATGGGTTCCCCGGTCGCCGTGATGGTCGGCAACACCGAGTGGCCGAAGTGGGAGCAGGTCATGTCGGCCGACCCGGTCGACCCCGACGAGCTGGCCGCGCTGGCCCGTAACGCCCCGCTGACCCGCCCCCGCCCCGGCCACGCCGACCTCGCGGGGATGCAGAAGTACGGCTTCGACGAGGCCCGGCCGATCCTGGAGCGCGCCAGCGCCCGGGAGACCGCGGCCCGGGTCGCGCTCGGCGCGGTCGCGCGCTCGTACCTCAAGGAGACCGCGGGCATCGAGATCGTCAGCCATGTCGTCGAGCTGGCCGCGGCCAAGGCGCCCTACGGCCTCTACCCCGAGCCCTCCGACGTCGAGAAGCTGGACGCCGACCCGGTGCGCTGCCTGGACGCGGACGCGTCCAAGGCGATGGTCGCCGAGATCGACCAGGCCCACAAGGACGGCGACACCCTGGGCGGCGTCGTCGAGGTGCTGGCGTACGGAGTCCCGGTCGGCCTCGGCTCGCACGTCCACTGGGACCGCCGGCTCGACGCCCGGCTCGCCGCCGCCCTGATGGGCATCCAGGCCATCAAGGGCGTCGAGGTCGGCGACGGCTTCGACCTGGCGAGGGTGCCGGGCTCGAAGGCGCACGACGAGATCCTGGCCACCGCCGACGGCATCAAGCGCGCCTCCGGCCGCTCCGGCGGCACCGAGGGCGGTCTGACCACCGGTGAGCTGCTGCGGGTCCGCGCCGCGATGAAGCCGATCGCGACCGTGCCCCGCGCGCTCGCCACGATCGACGTGGTCACCGGCGAGGCGGCCAAGGCCCACCACCAGCGCTCCGATGTCTGTGCCGTTCCGGCCGCCGGGATCGTCGCCGAGGCGATGGTCGCCCTGGTTCTGGCCGACGCGGTCGCGGAGAAGTTCGGCGGCGACAGCGTCCCCGAGACCCACCGCAATGTGCAGTCGTACCTCGACCACCTGCAGATCCGATGAGCGGCCCACTGGTCGTCCTCGTCGGCCCGATGGGCGTCGGCAAGTCCACGGTCGGTGAACTGCTCGCCGCACGGCTGGGCACCGCCTACCGGGACACCGACGCGGACATCGTGGCGACCGCGGGCAAGCCGATCCCGGAGATCTTCTACGACGAGGGTGAGGAGCACTTCCGCGCGCTGGAGCGGCAGGCCGTGCACACGGCGCTCGCCGGGCACGCCGGTGTCCTCGCCCTCGGCGGCGGCGCCGTCCTCGACGCGACGACCCGCGAACTGCTCGCGGACCACGCCGTCGTCTATCTCTCGATGGACGTGGACGAGGCGGTCAGACGGGTCGGGCTGAACACCGCGCGTCCGCTGCTGGCGGTCAACCCGCGCCGTCAGTGGCGCGAGCTGATGGACGCCCGCCGTCCTCTCTACGAAGAGGTCGCCCGCACTGTCGTCGCCACCGACGAACGCACCCCCGAAGAGGTCGCCCAGGCGATCATCGACGTACTGGAACTGCCGGAGGGCGCGGGCGGGAACCCCGCACCGTCCGGCGGGGAGAAGACAGGCATGACGCAGCAGGGCCCCACCCGCATCCAGGTCGCCGGAACGGCGGGCTCCGACCCGTACGAGGTACTGGTCGGCCGTCAGCTCCTCGGCGAGCTGCCCCACCTCATCGGCGACCGCGCCAAGCGCGTCGCCGTCCTGCACCCGGAGGCGCTCGCCGAGACGGGTGAGGCGGTCCGCCAGGATCTCGCGGGCCAGGGCTACGAGGCCATCGCGATCCAGCTGCCGAACGCCGAGGAGGCCAAGACCGTCGAGGTCGCCGCCTACTGCTGGAAGGCGCTCGGCCAGACCGGCTTCACCCGCACCGACGTCATCGTCGGCGTCGGCGGCGGCGCCACCACCGATGTGGCCGGGTTCGTCGCCGCCACCTGGCTGCGCGGGGTGCGCTGGATCGCTGTGCCCACCACCGTTCTCGGCATGGTGGACGCGGCCGTCGGCGGCAAGACCGGCATCAACACCGCCGAGGGCAAGAACCTCGTCGGCGCGTTCCACCCGCCGGCCGGGGTCCTGTGCGACCTCGCCGCGCTCGACTCGCTGCCGGTCAACGACTACGTCTCCGGCATGGCCGAGATCATCAAGGCCGGGTTCATCGCCGACCCGGCCATCCTCGACCTCGTGGAGGCCGACCCCGAGGGCGCCCGTACGCCGTCGGGACCGCACACCGCCGAACTGATCGAGCGGTCCATCCGGGTCAAGGCCGAGGTCGTCTCCAGCGACCTCAAGGAGTCCGGACTCCGGGAGATCCTCAACTACGGCCACACCCTGGCCCACGCGATCGAGAAGAACGAGCGCTACAAGTGGCGCCACGGCGCGGCCGTCTCGGTCGGTCTGGTCTTCGCCGCCGAACTGGGCCGCCTCGCAGGCCGCCTCGACGACGCCACGGCGGACCGCCACCGGGCCGTCCTGGAGTCCGTCGGACTGCCGCTCACCTACCGCGGCGACCAGTGGCCCAAGCTCCTGGAGAACATGAAGGTCGACAAGAAGTCGCGGGGCGATCTGCTGCGCTTCATCGTCCTGGACGGCCTCGGCAAGCCCACCGTCATGGAGGGCCCGGACCCGGCCGTCCTGCTCGCCGCCTACGGGGAGGTCTCCGCGTGACCCGCAGGGTCTTCGTGCTCAACGGCCCGAACCTCGGCCGGCTCGGCTCCCGCGAACCGGACGTGTACGGTGCCACGTCCTACGCCGGACTCGTGGACACCTGCCGGGCGTTGGGCAAGGAACTCGGCTTCGACGTCGACGTACGGGAGACCAACGACGAGGGCGAGCTGATCCGCTGGCTTCACGAGGCCGCGGACGGTTCGATTCCGGTCGTTCTCAACCCGGGCGCCTTCACGCACTACTCGTACGGCATGCGGGACGCGGCAGCCCAGCGCACCGCCCCGCTGATCGAGGTGCACATCTCGAATCCGTACGCCCGGGAGGAATTCCGCCACACCTCTGTGGTCGCACCCGTGGCCACCGGGACCGTGGCAGGGTTCGGCATCGGCTCCTACCGGCTCGCCCTGCGGGCCCTGGCCGACGAACTGACGGACTGACACCCGCCGCATCCGGGCGTGTCCGACGGGCACTTCGGGCGTTCCCGGGCCGTTCACCCTGTGACGGCCCGGGAAGGTACGGTGGCCGTCCGATCAGCGCCAGTTGCCTGTACGAGACGGAGTGGCACCGGATGCAGCACGCAGTGGGAGCCCCGCTGCCGCCGCCCCAAGGACCCGGAAACGGACCTGCCGGCTGGACGCACCAGGCTCAGCACCCCGGCCACCCCGGACCTCCGGGGCGGCCACCGATACCCCCGCCCCTGGGCCATGGACCGGGCCCCGCGCCCCAGCACGCTCCCGCGCCTCAGCACGCCCCCGCGCCCCAGCAGGCACCTGCCCCGCGGCACGCCCCCGCGCCCGGCTCGCGGGAGACATCCGGACATGTGCAGCTGCCCCCGGGCGGTCCCGTACCGCTGCCCGCGTACCCCGCCGAGGCCGGCACCGGCGCGGCGACCCTGGCCGTCCTGCTGATCGGTCCGGCGGGCGCCGGAAAGACCACGGTCGCCAAGCTCTGGGCGGCCCGCCGCAGAGTCCCCACCGCGCATGTCTCCCTCGACGACGTACGCGAATGGGTCCGCTCCGGCTTCGCCGACCCGCAGGCCGGGTGGAACGACCACTCCGAGGCGCAGTACCGCCTCGCACGCCGCACCTGCGGCTTCGCCGCCCGTAACTTCCTGGCCAACGGCATCTCCTGCATCCTCGACGACGCCGTCTTCCCGGACCGGCCCGTCGTCGGTCTCGGCGGCTGGAAGCGCCATGTCGGCCCCGGACTGCTGCCCGTCGTCCTGCTGCCCGGCCTGGAGATCGTCCTGGAGCGCAACGCGGCCCGCAGCGGCAACCGTCGCCTCTCCGACGAGGAAGTCGCCCGGATCCACGGCCGGATGGCCGGCTGGTACGGCTCCGGCCTGCCGATCATCGACAACTCCACGTACGACGTCGAGACCACCGCCCGGGTCCTGGACGACGTGCTCGCCCGGTCGATAGCCAGCCCGCCCGCATGGTAGGGCACCGGTGACGCGCCCCCCGGTCGGATGCGCTGACCGGGCGAAGCTCCGCCCCCGCTCGTACGCTCGGAGCATGTCAGAGGTGTACGCCGTCCGACGCGGGCTGCTCCGCGACCGGTGCGCCGCCGTCGGGTCCGCGGCCGCCCTGGTCTCCCGCCCCGCCAATGTCCGCTATCTCGCGGGCGGAGCGCCTCCCGGCGCCGTGCTGCTGCTCGGCGCCGCCGAGGACGTGCTGCTCTGCCCCCGGGCCCCGACGGGCGATCCCACCCACGGGCGGCCCGACGAAGCGCTGCGGTTGTCCGTGCTGCCCGCTTCGGACGGCGACCCGGTCGTCGCCGCCGCCGATCTGGCGACGTCCTCGGGCGCGGATTCCCTCGCCGTCGAGGAGCACGATCTGACGGTCGCCCGCCACCGGGCCATCGGCTCGGTCGCCCCCCGGCTCCGCCTCGGCGATCTGGGCTGCACCGTGGAGCAGTTGCGGATCGTCAAGGACGAGGAGGAGATCGCCTGTCTGCGGATCGCCGCCGAGATCACCGATCAGGCCCTCGGTGAACTCCTCGAATCGATCCTCGTGGGCCGTACCGAACGTCACCTCGCCCTGGAGCTGGAGCGCCGTCTGGTCGACCACGGCGCGGACGGTCCGGCTTTCGAGACATCCGTCGCCACCGGTCCGAATTCGGGCCAGGGGCGGCACCGGCCCTCGGACCGCCGGGTCGAGGAAGGCGATTTCCTCTCCGTCTGCCTGGGGGCGAACTATCGCGGCTACCGGTGCGAGATCGGCCGCACGTTCGTCATCGGCACCGCGCCGGCGGACTGGCAGATCGAGCTGTACGACCTCGTTTTCGCCGCTCAGCGGGCCGGACGTGAAGCCCTGACCCCCGGCGCCGCCTATCGCGACGTCGACCGCGCGGCCCGTCAGGTACTGGACCGAGCGGGCCACGGAGAGGGTCTTGTACCATGGACCGGTCACGGGGTGGGCCTCGAAATCGACGAGGACCCGCAATTGGCACCGACGGCCATGGGTAAACTGGACGCTTGTGTGCCGGTCACCGTCGAACCGGGGGTTCACCTCCCGGGCCGGGGCGGTGTCCGGATCGATGACACGCTCGTCGTGCGCCCCGAGGCGGACGGCGGACCCGAGCTACTCACCATGACGACCAAGGAGCTGCTCGCGCTCTAGCGCGCATCCTTGGCCGTTCCACCAGCTTCAGTCCAGGAGATTCCGCAACCGTGGCTTCCACGAACGACCTCAAGAACGGCCTGGTGCTCAAGCTCGACGGAGGCCAGCTCTGGTCCGTCGTCGAGTTCCAGCACGTCAAGCCCGGCAAGGGCCCCGCCTTCGTGCGCACCAAGCTCAAGAACGTGCTCTCCGGCAAGGTCGTCGACAAGACGTTCAACGCCGGTGTGAAGGTCGAAACGGCCACCATTGACCGCCGCGACATGCAGTTCTCGTACATGGACGGCGAGTACTTCGTCTTCATGGACATGAACACGTACGACCAGCTGATGGTCGACCGCAAGGCTGTCGGCGATGCCGCCAACTTCCTGATCGAGGGCTTCACCGCCTCCGTCGCCCAGCACGAGGGCGAGGTGCTCTACGTTGAGCTGCCCGCCGCGGTCGAGCTGACCATCCAGCACACCGACCCGGGCGTCCAGGGCGACCGCTCCACCGGTGGCAGCAAGCCCGCCACCCTGGAGACCGGTTACGAGATCGGCGTGCCGCTCTTCATCAGCACCGGCGAGAAGATCAAGGTCGACACCCGCACGGGCGACTACCTCGGCCGGGTGAACAGCTAACCGTGGCTGCTCGGAACAAGGCCCGCAAGCGCGCCTTCCAGATCCTCTTCGAGGCCGACCAGCGCGGTGAGTCCGTGCAGACGGTCCTCGCGGACTGGGTTCGGCACTCGCGGACCGACGACCGTCAGCCGCCGGTCGGCGAATTCACGATGGAGCTCGTCGAGGGGTACGCGCAGTACGCGGACCGGATCGACGACCTCATCGTCACCTACGCCGTGGACTGGGAGATCGACCGTATGCCGGTCGTCGACCGGAGCATCCTGCGGCTCGGTGCGTATGAGCTGATCTGGATGGACGAGACCCCGGACGCCGTGGTGATCGACGAGGCGGTCCAGCTCGCCAAGGAGTTCTCCACCGATGACTCACCGTCCTTCGTGAACGGCCTGCTGGCCCGTTTCAAGGACCTCAAGCCGAATCTCCGCCGGGAACAGTAGTCTCCGGCGGCGTTCTGCCGACGAAGGGCCCACGGTCGTGCGACCGTGGGCCCTTCGTCATGTCCCGCGCGGACGGCTCTTCCTCCGTCGGGGGCCGGGCAACGAGAACGCCGGGCGGGCGGGGCACCCAGTGGTGCCCCGCCCGCCCGGCGGTACGTTTCTGCTGTAGGGCTCTCCTGGGAGGCCCGCTGGGCCGAGGGGCTCAGCCCTCTTCGTGGGCGACCGCGCGACGCGCGTCGGCGTCCAGCACACCCCAGCTGATCAGCTGCTCCGTGAGCACGGACGGCGACTGGTCGTAGATCACGGCCAGCGTGCGCAGGTCGTCCTGGCGGATCGAGAGCACCTTGCCGTTGTAGTCACCGCGCTGGCTCTGGATCGTCGCGGCGTAGCGCTGCAGCGGTCCGGCCTTCTCCGGCGGGACGTGGGCGAGGCGCTCCAGGTCCAGGACGAGCTTCGGCGGCGGCTCGGCGGCCCCGCCCGGAGTCGTACCCGGCAGCAGCTCCTGCACCGGGACCCCGTAGAAATCCGCCAGCTCGGCGAGGCGCTGCACGGTGACGGCACGGTCGCCGCGCTCGTACGAACCGACCACGACGGCCTTCCACCGGCCCTGCGACTTCTCCTCCACGCCGTGGAGGGAGAGGCCCTGCTGGGTGCGGATGGCGCGGAGCTTGGCCCCGAGCTGTTTTGCGTATTCGCTGGACATAAGGCTCCCCGGACGCTGGAACATTCTGCGGCTCCGCCGCGTGGCTGGTAACTCACTGTGAGGTTACGCAGCGTTACTTGGATGCGTCAAGCCGAATGGTTCGGACCGGTACCTCCCGGGGGTGCTGCCGGAGCCCTGTGCAAGCCCTGGTAACGTGGATGACGCAATTTCGACGTCCTTTAAGATCCGTCCAGTGAGGCGGAGAAGGAGGTCCGTTTCTTATGGACGCACAGCATGACCACACCGGCAACGCGGCACGCCCCGTTCTTGAGGCGCCCGACATCGCCCGTGTGCTGACCCGAATCGCCCACGAGATCGTCGAACGCGCCAAGGGCGCCGACGACGTGGTGCTGCTCGGCATCCCGACGCGAGGCGTGTTCCTCGCCCGTCGGCTCGCCGACAAACTCGAAGAGATCACCGGCCGGAAGATGCCGGTGGGATCGCTCGACATCACGATGTACCGCGACGACCTGAGGATGCGCCCGGCGCGCGCCCTGGCGCGTACCGAGATCCCCGGTGAGGGCATCGAGGGCAGCCTGGTCGTCCTGGTCGACGACGTGCTCTTCTCCGGCCGCACGATCCGCGCCGCACTCGACGCGCTCGGCGACATCGGCCGCCCCCGCGCCGTGCAGCTCGCGGTCCTCGTCGACCGCGGTCACCGCGAACTCCCCATCCGTGCCGACTATGTCGGCAAGAACCTCCCGACGTCGCTGCGGGAGACGGTCAAGGTCCAGCTCGCCGAGGAGGACGGCCGCGACGCCGTGCTGCTCGGCGTCCAGCAGACCGCCCCTGCGGACGGGCAGTAGCCACCCTCCCGTACGACCCCCGTCGGGCCGTACGGCCGCTTCCGCACGCCCGCATGCCTGAAACACCTCCAGCAACCGGAGAACCCCCAGATGATGCGCCACCTCATCTCGGCCGCCGATCTCACCCGCGACGACGCCGTCCTGATCCTCGACACCGCCGAGGAGATGGCCCGGGTCGCGGACCGGCCGATCAAGAAGCTCCCGACCCTGCGCGGCCGTACCGTCGTCAATCTCTTCTTCGAGGACTCGACGCGTACCCGCATCTCCTTCGAGGCCGCCGCCAAGCGCCTCTCCGCCGACGTCATCAACTTCTCCGCGAAGGGCTCGTCCGTCTCCAAGGGCGAGTCGCTCAAGGACACCGCCCTGACCCTGGAGGCGATGGGCGCGGACGCCGTCGTCATCCGGCACGGCGCTTCCGGCGCCCCGTACCGGCTCGCCACCTCCGGCTGGATCGACGGCGCCGTCGTCAACGCCGGTGACGGCACCCACGAGCACCCCACCCAGGCGCTCCTGGACGCCTTCACCATGCGCCGCCGGCTGGTCGGCGCCGACAGCGGCCTGGGCGGGGACCTCGAAGGCCGCCGGATCACCATCGTCGGCGACATCCTGCACAGCCGGGTCGCCCGCTCCAACGTCCACCTGCTGACCACGCTCGGCGCACACGTCACTCTGGTGGCCCCGCCGACCCTGGTGCCGGTCGGCGTGGAGGCGTGGCCCTGCGACATCAGCTACAGCCTGGACGAGGTGCTGCCGGACTCCGACGCGGTGATGATGCTGCGTGTGCAGCGTGAGCGGATGAACGCCGCGTACTTCCCGACCGAGCGCGAGTACTCCCGCCGCTACGGCCTGGACGGCGAGCGCATGGCGAAGATGCCCGGCCACGCCATCGTCATGCACCCCGGCCCCATGGTCCGCGGCATGGAGATCACCGCCGAGGTCGCCGACTCCGACCGCTGCACGGTCGTCGAGCAGGTCGCCAACGGGGTCTCCATCCGCATGGCCGTCCTGTACCTGCTGCTCGGCGGTTCCGGGACGGCAACGCCGTCCGCCGCCCCCGCCGCCAGTTCCGCCCGTACCGAGGAGAACACGAAACCATGAGCAAGATCCTTATCCGCGGCGCGAAGATCCTCGGCGGCGAGCCGCAGGACGTCCTGATCGACGGCGAGACCATCGAACGCGTCGGCACCGGCATCGAGGCCGGGGACGCCACGGTCGTCGAGGCGGCGGGACGGATCCTGCTGCCCGGCCTGGTCGACCTGCACACCCATCTGCGCGAGCCCGGCCGCGAGGACTCCGAGACCGTCCTGACCGGCACCAAGGCCGCCGCCGTCGGCGGCTTCACCGCCGTGCACGCCATGGCCAACACCTTCCCGGTCGCCGACACCGCGGGCGTCGTCGAGCAGGTCTGGCGGCTCGGCAAGGAGTCCGGCTACTGCGACGTACAGCCCATCGGGGCCGTCACCGTCGGCCTGGAGGGCAAGCAGCTCGCCGAGCTCGGCGCGATGCACGACTCGGCCGCCGGAGTGAAGGTCTTCTCCGACGACGGCAAGTGCGTCGACGACGCCGTGATCATGCGCCGCGCCCTGGAGTACGTGAAGGCGTTCGACGGAGTCGTCGCCCAGCACGCCCAGGAGCCCCGCCTCACCGAGGGCGCCCAGATGAACGAGGGCATCGTCTCCGCCGAGCTGGGTCTCGGCGGCTGGCCCGCAGTCGCCGAGGAGTCGATCATCGCCCGCGACGTCCTCCTCGCCGCCCACGTCGGCTCCCGGGTGCACATCTGCCACCTCTCGACCGCCGGCTCCGTGGAGATCGTGCGCTGGGCCAAGTCCAAGGGCTGGAACGTCACCGCCGAGGTCACCCCGCACCACCTGCTCCTCACCGACGAACTGGTCCGTTCCTACAACCCGGTCTACAAGGTGAACCCGCCGCTGCGCACCGAGGCCGATGTCATGGCCCTGCGCGAGGCGCTCGCCGACGGCACCATCGACTGCGTCGCCACCGACCACGCCCCGCACCCGCACGAGGACAAGGACTGCGAGTGGGCCGCGGCCGCCATGGGCATGGTGGGCCTGGAGACCGCGCTCTCCGTCGTCCAGCAGACCATGGTGGACACCGGCCTCATCGACTGGGCGGGCGTCGCCGACCGGATGTCGACGCGCCCCGCGGCCATCGGCCGCCTCGAAGGACACGGCCGTCCCGTCTCGGCGGGTGAGCCCGCCAACCTCACCCTGGTCGATCCGGCATACCGTGGGGTCGTGGACCCCGCAGGCTTCGCGTCCCGCAGCCGCAACACTCCGTACGAGGGTCGCGAGCTGCCGGGCCGCGTCACCCACACCTTCCTGCGGGGCCGTGCCACGGTCGTCGACGGGAAGCTCGCGTGACAACACTCACCCCCCTGTACCAGCTGGCCGCCGAACAGAAGTCGGCCGAAGTGACCGACTGGTCCGCCCGCATCAGCTGGGTCGTCGGACTGCTCGTCCTCATCGCCTTCGTCTACTGGCTGATGCGCCAGGGCTGGAAGTGGCGCGCCAGCCTCCAGTCCGGCCTGCCGGAACTCGCGACCACCCCGGACGGGTTCGCGGACGACGAGCCGCTGCTGACGCTTACCGGCCGCTACCACGCCTCGACGACCGCCGGGCAGTGGCTCGACCGGATCGTCGCGCACGGCCTGGGCACCCGCAGCAAGGTTGAGCTCACGCTCACCGCGCGGGGCCTGGACGTCGTACGCCCCGGCGCGGCCGGATTCTTCGTCCCGGCCGCCGCCCTGCGCGAGGCCCGCCTCGACAAGGCGCTCGCGGGCAAGGTCCTCCCCGAGGGCGGCCTGCTGATCATCACCTGGGCGCACGGCGACCAGCTGATCGACTCGGGATTCCGCTCCGACCACGCGGCCGAACACCAGGCCTGGGCGGACGCCGTCAACCACCTCACCAGCACTACGGAAGGCACCGCACGATGACGATCTCCAACCCGGGGAACGCCTCGAAGAGGGCAGCGGCGTCTCCCGCCGTACTCGTCCTGGAGGACGGCCGCTCCTTCCGCGGCCGCGCCTACGGGGCCGTCGGGGAGACCTTCGGCGAGGCGGTGTTCTCCACCGGCATGACCGGGTACCAGGAGACGCTGACCGACCCCTCGTACCACCGCCAGGTCGTCGTGATGACCGCCCCGCACGTCGGCAACACCGGTGTGAACGACGAGGACCCCGAGTCGCAGCGGATCTGGGTCTCCGGATACGTCGTACGCGACCCCGCCCGGGTGCCCTCCAACTGGCGCTCGCGGCGCTCGCTCGACGAGGAGCTGGAGCGCCAGGGCGTCGTCGGCATCAGCGGTATCGACACCCGCGCGCTCACCCGCCACCTGCGTGAGCGCGGCGCCATGCGCGTCGGCATCTTCTCCGGGAACGCCATCGCCGACGAGGGCATGCTCCTCGCCAAGGTGCGCCAGGCCCCCGAGATGAGCGGCGCCGACCTCTCCGCCGAGGTCGCGACCAAGGAGGCGTACGTCGTCCCCGCGATCGGCACCAAGAAGTTCACCGTCGCCGCGATCGACCTCGGCATCAAGGGCATGACCCCGCACCGCATGGCCGAGCGCGGCATCGAGGTGCACGTCCTGCCCGCCACCGCCACCCTGGAGGAGGTGTACGCGGTCCGGCCCGACGGAGTCTTCTTCTCCAACGGCCCCGGCGACCCGTCCACCGCCGAGCACCCCGTCGCCGTCATGCGGGGCGTCCTGGAGCGGCGGACCCCGCTCTTCGGTATCTGCTTCGGCAACCAGATCCTCGGCCGCGCCCTCGGCTTCGGCACCTACAAGCTGAAGTACGGCCACCGCGGCATCAACCAGCCCGTGCAGGACCGCACGACCGGCAAGGTCGAGGTCACCGCGCACAACCACGGCTTCGCCGTCGACGCCCCGCTCGACAAGGTGTCCGACACCGAGTTCGGCCGCGCCGAGGTCTCCCACGTCTGCCTGAACGACCAGGTCGTCGAGGGGCTCCAGCTCCTGGACCGGCCGGCCTTCAGCGTCCAGTACCACCCCGAAGCCGCCGCGGGCCCGCACGACGCCGCGTACCTCTTCGACCGTTTCGTTTCCCTGATGGAGGGCCAGCGTGCCTAAGCGCTCCGATATCCAGTCCGTCCTGGTCATCGGCTCCGGCCCGATCGTCATCGGCCAGGCCGCCGAGTTCGACTACTCCGGCACCCAGGCGTGCCGCGTCCTCAAGGCCGAGGGCCTGCGCGTCATCCTGGTGAACTCCAACCCGGCGACGATCATGACCGACCCGGAGATCGCCGACGCCACGTACGTCGAGCCGATCACCCCCGAGTTCGTCGAGAAGATCATCGCCAAGGAGCGCCCCGACGCGCTGCTCCCCACGCTGGGCGGCCAGACCGCGCTCAACACCGCGATCTCCATGCACGAGAACGGTGTCCTGGAGAAGTACGGCGTCGAGCTCATCGGCGCCAACGTCGAGGCCATCAACAAGGGCGAGGACCGCGAGCTCTTCAAGGGCGTCGTGGAGGCAGTCAAGGCGAAGACCGGGTACGGCGAGTCCGCCCGCTCCGTCATCTGCCACACCATGGACGACATCATCAAGGGTGTCGACACGCTCGGCGGCTACCCCGTCGTCGTCCGCCCCTCCTTCACCATGGGCGGCGCCGGCTCCGGCTTCGCCCACGACGAGGAGGAGCTGCGCCGCATCGCCGGACAGGGCCTCACGCTCTCCCCGACCACCGAGGTGCTCCTGGAGGAGTCCATCCTCGGATGGAAGGAGTACGAGCTGGAGCTGATGCGCGACAAGAACGACAACGTCGTGGTCGTCTGCTCCATCGAGAACTTCGACCCGATGGGCGTCCACACGGGTGACTCGATCACCGTCGCCCCGGCGATGACGCTCACCGACCGCGAGTACCAGCGGCTGCGCGACATCGGCATCGCGATCATCCGCGAGGTCGGCGTCGACACCGGCGGCTGCAACATCCAGTTCGCCATCGACCCGACCGACGGCCGGGTCATCGTGATCGAGATGAACCCGCGCGTCTCCCGCTCCTCGGCGCTCGCCTCCAAGGCCACCGGCTTCCCGATCGCCAAGATCGCCGCCAAGCTGGCCGTCGGCTACACGCTCGACGAGATCCCGAACGACATCACGGAGAAGACCCCGGCCTCCTTCGAGCCGACCCTCGACTACGTCGTGGTCAAGGCCCCGCGCTTCGCCTTCGAGAAGTTCCCCTCCGCCGACTCCACCCTCACCACCACCATGAAGTCGGTGGGCGAGGCCATGGCGATCGGACGGAACTTCACCGAGGCGCTGCAGAAGGCCCTGCGCTCCCTGGAGAAGAAGGGCTCGCAGTTCGCCTTCACCGGTGAGCCCGGTGACAAGGCCGAGCTGCTGGCCGAGGCCGTCCGCCCGACCGACGGCCGGATCAATACCGTCATGCAGGCGATCCGGGCCGGCGCCACCCAGGAAGAGGTCTTCGACGCCACGAGGATCGACCCCTGGTTCGTCGACCAGCTCTTCCTGATCAAGGAGATCGCCGACGAGCTGGCCACCGCCGAGCGCCTGGACGCCGAGCTGATCGCCGAGGCCAAGCGGCACGGCTTCTCCGACGCCCAGATCGGCGAGATCCGCGGACTGCGCGAGGACGTCGTACGCGAGGTCCGGCACGCCCTCGGCATCCGCCCCGTCTACAAGACCGTTGACACGTGCGCCGCCGAGTTCGCCGCGAACACGCCGTACTTCTACTCCTCCTACGACGAGGAGAGCGAGGTGGCGAGCCGCACCAAGCCCGCCGTGATCATCCTCGGCTCGGGCCCCAACAGGATCGGCCAGGGCATCGAGTTCGACTACTCGTGCGTCCACGCCTCCTTCGCGCTGAGCGACGCGGGCTACGAGACCGTGATGGTCAACTGCAACCCGGAGACCGTCTCCACCGACTACGACACCTCCGACCGGCTGTACTTCGAGCCGCTCACGCTGGAGGACGTGCTGGAGATCGTGCACGCCGAGTCGCTGGCGGGCCCGATCGCCGGTGTCATCGTCCAGCTCGGCGGCCAGACCCCGCTGGGCCTTTCGCAGGCGCTCAAGGACAACGGCGTGCCCATCGTCGGTACGTCCCCGGAGGCGATCCACGCCGCCGAGGACCGCGGCGCCTTCGGCCGGGTCCTCGCCGAGGCCGGACTGCCCGCGCCCAAGCACGGCACCGCCACCACGTTCGCCGAGGCCAAGGCCATCGCCGACGAGATCGGCTACCCCGTCCTCGTACGCCCCAGCTATGTGCTCGGCGGACGCGGCATGGAGATCGTGTACGACGAGATCCGCCTCTCCTCGTACATCGCCGAGTCCACCGAGATCAGCCCCACCCGGCCGGTCCTGGTCGACCGCTTCCTCGACGACGCGATCGAGATCGACGTCGACGCGCTCTACGACGGCACCGAGCTGTACCTCGGCGGCGTCATGGAGCACATCGAGGAGGCCGGCATCCACTCCGGCGACTCGGCCTGCGCGCTGCCCCCGATCACGCTCGGCGGGTACGACATCAAGCGGCTGCGCGCCTCCACCGAAGGCATCGCCAAGGGCGTCGGCGTACGCGGACTGATCAACATCCAGTTCGCGCTCTCCGGCGACATCCTGTACGTCCTGGAAGCCAACCCGCGCGCCTCCCGCACCGTCCCCTTCACCTCGAAGGCGACCGCGGTACCGCTCGCGAAGGCCGCCGCCCGCATCTCGCTGGGCGCGACCGTCGCCGAGCTGCGCGAGGAGGGGCTGCTCCCGAAGACCGGCGACGGCGGCACCCTGCCGCTCGACGCGCCGATCTCCGTCAAGGAGGCCGTCATGCCGTGGTCGCGCTTCCGCGACATCCACGGCCGCGGCGTCGACACGGTCCTCGGCCCGGAGATGCGCTCCACCGGCGAGGTCATGGGCATCGACTCGGCCTTCGGCACGGCGTACGCCAAGTCGCAGGCCGGCGCGTACGGCCCGCTGCCCACCGAGGGCCGCGCGTTCATCTCCGTCGCCAACCGCGACAAGCGCTCGATGATCTTCCCGGCCCGCGAGCTGGTCGCGCACGGCTTCGAGCTGCTCGCCACCTCCGGCACCGCAGAGGTCCTCAAGCGCAACGGCATCCACGCCACGGTCGTGCGCAAGCAGTCCGAGGGCGAGGGCCCCAACGGCGAGAAGACCATCGTCCAGCTCATCCACGACGGCCAGGTCGACCTCATCGTCAACACGCCGTACGGCACGGGCGGCCGACTCGACGGCTACGAGATCCGCACCGCGGCCGTCGCCCGGTCCGTGCCCTGCCTGACCACGGTCCAGGCGCTCGCCGCCGCGGTCCAGGGCATCGACGCGCTCAACCACGGTGACGTGGGCGTACGTTCCCTCCAGGAACACGCGGAACATCTGATCGCGGCCCGCGACTAGCAGCCAGCAGGGGGACACCGGAAACGGTGTCCCCCTCTCTGTGAGTCCCGCTCTCCGTGAGCCCCCGCTCTCCGTCAGCCCCCGCCGAGCACCTGAGCACATCGAGGACACCCAGATGTACAAGTTCTTCTTCCAGCTGGTCTTCAAGCGGATGGACCCGGAGCAGGCGCACCACCTCGCCTTCCGCTGGATCCGCCTCGCCGCCCGCATCCCCGTACTGCGCACCTTCGTCGCCGCCGCGCTCGCCCCGCGCCACGAGGAGCTGCGCACCGAGGCCCTCGGACTGCGGATGCACGGCCCCTTCGGGCTCGCCGCGGGCTTCGACAAGAACGCCGTCGCGATCGACGGCATGTCGATGCTCGGCTTCGACCACATCGAGATCGGCACGGTCACCGGCGAACCGCAGCCCGGCAACCCCAAGAAGCGTCTCTTCCGCCTCGTCGCGGACCGCGCGCTGATCAACCGCATGGGCTTCAACAACGAGGGCTCCGCCGCCGTGGCCGAGCGCCTCGCCGCCCGCAACGCGGTCTTCCGGACCACGGTCGGCGTCAACATCGGCAAGACCAAGACGGTCCCCGAGGCCGAAGCGGTCGCCGACTACGTGAAGTCCACCGAGCGCCTCGCCTCGCACGCCGACTACCTCGTGGTGAACGTCTCCTCGCCCAACACGCCCGGCCTGCGCAACCTCCAGGCCACCGAGGCGCTGCGCCCGCTGCTCTCCGCGGTGCGCGAGGCCGCCGACCGCACGGTCACCGACCGCCGGGTCCCGCTGCTCGTCAAGATCGCCCCGGACCTCGCGGACGAGGACGTCGACGCGGTCGCCGACCTCGCGGTCGAGCTCGGCCTGGACGGCATCATCGCCACCAACACCACGATCGCCCGAGACGGCCTCGGCCTGAAGTCCTCGCCGTCCCTGGTCAAGGAGGCGGGCGGGCTCTCCGGGGCACCCCTCAAGGAGCGCTCCCTGGAGGTCCTGAGCCGCCTGTACGCCCGCGTGGGCGACGAGATCACCCTCGTGGGCGTCGGGGGCATCGAGAACGCCGAGGACGCCTGGCGGCGCATCCTGGCCGGCGCCACGCTCGTGCAGGGCTACAGCGCCTTCATCTACGAGGGCCCGTTCTACGCCCGCGCCATCCACAAGGGGCTGGCCGCACGCCTGGCCGCCTCCCCGTACGCCACGCTCGCCGATGCCGTCGGCGCCGAGACCCGGAAGGTGTCGCAGTGACCCCCGAACCCTTCGGCGCACGCCTGCGCCACGCCATGGACACCCGCGGGCCGCTCTGCGTCGGCATCGACCCGCACGCCTCGCTGCTCACCTCCTGGGGCCTGAGCGACGACATCGCGGGTCTGGAGCGCTTCACCCGTACGGTCGTGGAGGCCCTGGCCGACCGGGTCGCCGTGCTCAAGCCGCAGTCCGCGTTCTTCGAGCGGTTCGGCTCGCGCGGGATCGCCGTGCTGGAGAAGGCCGTCGCCGAGGCGAGGGCGGCCGGCGCGCTGGTCCTGATGGACGCCAAGCGCGGCGACATCGGCTCCACCATGGGCGCCTACGCGGCGACCTACCTGGACCAGGACTCGCCGCTGTTCTCGGACGCGGTCACCGTCTCGCCCTATCTCGGCTTCGGTTCGCTGCGTCCGGCGCTCGACGCGGCGGCGGTCTCCGGCGCCGGGGTCTTCGTGCTCGCCCTCACCTCCAACCCGGAGGGCGCGGAGGTGCAGCGGGCCACTGCGGCCGACGGCCGCTCGCTCGCCCAGCTGATGCTCGACCACATGGCCGCGGAGAACGAGGGCGCCACGCCGCTCGGCTCCGTGGGCGCGGTGGTCGGTGCCACGCTCGGCGACGTGGGGGTGAATCTGGCCATCAACGGCCCGCTGCTCGCCCCCGGCATCGGCGCCCAGGGCGCGACCCCCGCAGATCTGCCGGGAGTGTTCGGCGACGCGGTGGGCAATGTGGTGCCCAGCGTGAGCCGGGGCGTGCTGCGCCACGGTCCGGACGCGTCAGGGCTGCGCGAAGCGGCCGAACGGTTCGCGGACGAGGTCCGTGAGGCCGTGGCCGGGAGCTGACCCTGACACGTTTGCAGCGTGTTGACGAATTCCTGACCCAAAATCCCTGCCATTTCGCCGGAAATGTCCTGGTCGGCTGAGGCTGACCAGGACTTTTCGTCCGTTCTCGCTGACTCAGACGGCCTTGGCCGCTAGTCTCCGTCGAGAGCCAACGGGCACAGGTTGTTCCGTTGCTCACCAGGTGTGGGGCGACTAGGTTCCTCACCGGTCCGTATCCGACAGATCGACATCCGAGGTGACGTAGGCGTGGCTCTTCCGCCCCTTACCCCTGAACAGCGCGCAGCCGCGCTCGAAAAGGCCGCCGCGGCTCGCCGGGAGCGGGCCGAGGTCAAGAATCGACTCAAGCACTCCGGTGCCTCGCTCCAAGAAGTCATCAAGCAGGGCCGGGAGAACGACGTCATCGGCAAGATGAAGGTCTCCGCACTCCTTGAGTCCCTGCCGGGCGTGGGCAAGGTCCGCGCCAAGCAGATCATGGAGCGTCTCGGGATCTCCGAGAGCCGCCGGGTCCGGGGTCTCGGCTCCAACCAGATCGCATCTCTGGAGCGTGAGTTCGGCGGCACCGCCGCCTGACGTTCTCAGGCACTCCTGAGAACCTGGATAATCGCTCCATGGCTGCAACATCCCGGGGGACGTCCCCCGTACCCCCGGACGTACGTCCGCGGCTGACCGTGCTCTCCGGCCCTTCGGGTGTCGGCAAGAGCACGGTCGTCGCTCATATGCGCAAGGTTCACCCCGAGGTCTGGCTCTCCGTGTCGGCGACGACACGCAGGCCACGCCCCGGGGAGAGCAACGGCGTCCACTACTTCTTCGTGGACGACGAGGAATTCGACAAGCTCGTCGCCAACGGTGAACTGCTGGAGTGGGCCGAGTTCGCGGGCAACCGGTACGGCACGCCGCGCCGGGCCGTCCTCGACCGCCTGGAGGCAGGTGAGCCGGTCCTGCTGGAGATCGATCTCCAGGGGGCCCGGCTGGTCCGCCAGTCGATGGCCGACGCGCGCCTGGTCTTCCTGGCTCCGCCGAGCTGGGACGAACTGGTGCGTCGGCTCACCGGCCGCGGCACCGAACCGCCCGAGGTCATCGAGCGCAGGCTCGCCGCCGCCAAGATCGAACTGGCCGCCGAGGCCGAGTTCGATACGACGCTCGTCAACACCTCCGTCGAGGATGTGGCCCGTGAGCTGCTAGCCTTGATGTTGCAGGCTTCCGCCCACCGTGACAGCAGCGACTGAATCACACGGAGCACCATCCGGCGGATGCCGCACTATCAAAGATTTCTTTGATCTTTACCCCCTTCGGAAGGCAGAGAGTGTCCTCTTCCATCACCACGCCCGAGGGCATCATCAACCCGCCGATTGATGAGCTCCTTGAGGCCACCGACTCGAAGTACAGCCTTGTGATCTACGCCGCCAAGCGCGCGCGCCAGATCAACGCGTACTACTCGCAGCTCGGTGAAGGTCTCCTTGAGTACGTCGGTCCGCTCGTCGACACCCACGTACACGAGAAGCCGCTCTCGATCGCGCTCCGCGAGATCAACGCGGGTCTGCTGACCTCCGAGGCCATCGAGGGCCCCGCGCAGTAAGCAGAAAAGCACCTTCACCTCAGGCCCGGCGGGCATCCCGCCGGGCCTGAGGTGTGTCCCGGGGTCCGTGCGGGCCGTCCCCGCGCGTTGAGGCAGCATGGGGTGACACGTAGCCGAGTGCGGGGAGACGCAGTGCAGAAGCCGAAGGTCGTCCTGGGGGTCAGCGGAGGCATCGCCGCCTACAAGGCGTGCGAGCTGCTGCGCCGGCTGACCGAGTCCGGACATGACGTACGGGTCGTGCCGACCGAGTCCTCGCTGCACTTCGTGGGGGCCGCCACCTGGTCCGCGCTCTCCGGCCACCCCGTCTCGGCCGAGGTCTGGGACGACGTCCACGAGGTGCCGCACGTACGCATCGGACAGGGCGCCGACCTCGTCGTGGTCGCCCCGGCCACCGCGGACATGCTCGCCAAGGCAGCCCACGGCCTCGCCGACGACCTCCTCACCAACACGCTGCTCACCGCCCGCTGTCCGGTGGTCTTCGCGCCCGCCATGCACACCGAGATGTGGGAGCACCCCGCCACCCGGGAGAACGTCGCCACGCTGCGCCGCCGCGGTGCGGTCGTCATCGAGCCCGCGGTCGGCCGGCTCACCGGCGTCGACACCGGCAAGGGCAGGCTGCCCGACCCCGGCGAGATCTTCGAGGTCTGCCGGCGGGTCCTGACCCGCGGCCCCGCCGAGCCCGACCTCGCGGGCCGCCATGTGGTGATCAGCGCGGGCGGCACGCGCGAACCCCTCGATCCCGTCCGCTACCTCGGCAACCGCTCCTCCGGCAAGCAGGGGTACGCCCTGGCGCGCACCGCGGTCGCCCGCGGGGCCAGGGTCACACTGATCGAGGCCAACACCGGACTGCCCGACCCGGCGGGCGCCGATGTACTGCGGGTCGGAACGGCCGTGCAGCTGCGCGAGGCCGTGCTGAAGGCCGCGGCGGACGCGGACGTCGTGGTGATGGCGGCGGCGGTCGCCGATTTCCGGCCCGCCGAGTACGCCCAGGGCAAGATCAAGAAGAAGGACGGCCAGGAGCCCGCCGCCGTCGCGCTCGTCCGCAACCCCGACATCCTCGCCGAGGTCGCCGCCGAGCGGGCCCGGCCGGAGCAGATCGTCGTGGGTTTCGCCGCCGAGACCGACGACGTCCTCGCCAACGGGCGGCGCAAGCTCCGCCGCAAGGGCTGCGATCTGCTCGTCGTCAACGAGGTGGGGGAGCGCAAGACCTTCGGCTCGGAGGAGAACGAGGCCGTGGTGCTCGCGGCCGACGGCGGCGAGACCCCGGTGCCCCGCGGACCCAAGGAAGCGCTTGCCGACACGGTCTGGGACCTCGTGGTGACAAGGTTCCGCCAGATTTCACATTCGTAGCTTCAAGGGTTCGAAAGCCAGTGAAATCGGGCCCATTCGCTGCCCTGACGGGCGAATCTTCGTACCGGTGAGGGCAGTGCCGCACGTCACAGACGTGCCAAAGTGCGAGACGCGTGGCCCAAGCGACGGGTGCGACCGATAAACTGGACGACGGTACGTAGCCGGGCGCAGCTCCCGGGCGTACCACCAATGATCAGCCAGCAGCCGCTGCAACCCCAGGGAGCGATGTGTCCCGCCGTCTCTTCACCTCGGAATCTGTCACCGAGGGTCACCCCGACAAGATCGCTGACCAGATCAGCGACACGATTCTCGACGCGCTCCTGCGCGAGGACCCCGCCTCGCGCGTCGCCGTCGAGACCTTGATCACCACCGGTCTGGTGCATGTCGCGGGTGAGGTCACGACCAAGGCCTACGCCGACATTCCCAACCTCGTGCGCAACAAGGTCCTGGAGATCGGCTACGACTCCTCGAAGAAGGGCTTCGACGGCGCCTCCTGTGGCGTCTCGGTGTCCATCGGTGCACAGTCCCCGGACATCGCCCAGGGCGTCGACACCGCGTACGAGCAGCGCGTCGAGGGCGACGAGGACGAACTCGACAAGCAGGGCGCGGGCGACCAGGGCCTGATGTTCGGTTACGCCTGCGACGAGACGCCCGAGCTGATGCCGCTCCCGATCCATGTGGCGCACCGGCTCTCGCGCCGGCTGTCCGAGGTCCGCAAGAACGGGACCATCCCGTACCTGCGCCCCGACGGCAAGACCCAGGTCACCATCGAGTACGACGGTGACAAGGCCGTCCGGCTCGACACGGTCGTCGTCTCCTCGCAGCACGCGAGCGACATCGACCTGGACTCGCTGCTCGCGCCCGACATCCGTGAGTTCGTCGTCGAGCACGTCCTGGCGCAGCTCATCGAGGACGGCATCAAGCTGGACACCGAGGGCTACCGCCTGCTGGTGAACCCGACCGGCCGTTTCGAGATCGGCGGCCCGATGGGTGACGCCGGGCTGACCGGCCGCAAGATCATCATCGACACCTATGGCGGTATGGCCCGCCACGGTGGCGGGGCCTTCTCGGGCAAGGACCCCTCCAAGGTGGACCGTTCGGCGGCGTACGCGATGCGCTGGGTCGCGAAGAACGTCGTCGCCGCGGGCCTCGCCGCCCGCTGCGAGGTCCAGGTCGCGTACGCGATCGGCAAGGCCGAACCGGTCGGGCTTTTCGTCGAGACCTTCGGCACGGCAGCCATCGAGAGCGAGAAGATCGAGCACGCCATCGGCGAGGTCTTCGACCTCCGTCCGGCCGCGATCATCCGCGACCTCGACCTGCTGCGGCCGATCTACGCCCAGACCGCCGCGTACGGCCACTTCGGCCGCGAACTCCCCGACTTCACCTGGGAGCGCACCGACCGCGTGGACGCCCTGCGCCGCGCCGCGGGCCTGTAGGACCGTCGCGCAGTCACGGCTTGCCGGGGCCCGGACACCGCTCGTGGTGTCCGGGCCCCGGTGTCGTGACGCCCGGCGCCGCTGTCAGTGCCGTCTGGTAGGAATTTGGCTGTGAGCAGCGACGACGAGCAGTCCGCCGGGCCCGAGGCCGGGGTCCCGGAGCAGCTTGCGCTGATCCGGGAGACGGTCCGCAGGGCGAAGGTGCCGCGGGCCAAGCCACGGACCTGGCGCGGCGCCGCGCTGGCCAAGGAGCTGCCGGTCGCCCGTGTCCTGGTGAACAAGGGCGTGCTCCATCTCGACCAGTACTTCGACTACGCGGTCCCGGAGGAGCTCGACGCCGACGCGCAGCCGGGCGTGCGGGTGCGCGTGCGGTTCGGGGCCGGGGGGCGCAATGTGCGGGACGGGCGGCGTGAGGGCGGCGGCCTGATCGACGGGTTCCTCGTAGAGCGCGTGGCCGAGTCGGACTATCAGGGGGCGCTCGCCGCGCTCGCCTCCGTCGTGTCGCCGGAACCCGTGCTCGGACCGGAGCTGCTCGCCCTGTCGCGGGCGGTCGCCGACCGTTATGCGGGCAGCCTCGCCGATGTGCTCCAACTCGCCGTGCCGCCGCGCAACGGGCGGGCCGAGTCCAAACCCTCGCCGGAGCCCCTGCCGCCGCCGCTCGCGCCCCTGCCGGGCAGCTGGGAGCGGTACGGGCAGGGGACCGCGTTCCTGCGGGCGCTGGCCGAGGGCGGTGCGCCGCGGGCCGTGTGGACGGCGCTGCCGGGCCCGCACTGGCCGCAGGAGATCGCGCTGGCGGTGGCGGCGACGCTCTCCTCGGGACGCGGCGCGCTGGTCGTCGTACCGGACGGGCGGGTCGCGGGCCGGGTGGACGCCGCGCTGACACAGGTGCTCGGGGCCGGGCGGCACGCCCTGCTCACCGCCGACTCCGGGCCCGAGAAGCGCTACCGCCAGTGGCTCGCCGTGCGTCGGGGTTCGGTACGGGCGGTCATCGGGACACGGGCAGCGATGTTCGCCCCCGTCGCGGATCTCGGCCTGGTCGCCATCTGGGACGACGGGGACTCCAGCCACAGCGACGACAACGCCCCCTTCCCCCATGTCCGCGAGGTCCTGGAGCTGCGGGCCGCGCACGGCAGGTGCGGCTTCCTGCTCGGCGGGACGAGCTGCACCGTGGAGGCCGCCCAGCTCGTGGAGAGCGGCTGGGCGCTGCCGCTGAGCGCGGACCGGGAGAGGCTGAGGAGCGCGGCGCCCCTGATCCGTACGGTCGGGGACGGCGAGCTGGCCCGGGACGGCGCGGCGAAGGCGGCGCGGCTGCCCAGCCTGGCCTGGCAGACCGTACGGGACGGGCTGCGCGGCGGCCCGGTGCTGGTCCAGGTGCCGCGCCGGGGTTACGCACCCCGGCTCGCCTGCGAACGCTGCCGCACGCCCGCCCGGTGCCGGCACTGCGCCGGGCCGCTGGAGGCACCCGACCAGCAGGACCTCGACTGCTCCTGGTGCGGACGTGCCGAGCGCGCCTGGCACTGCACCGCCTGCGGGTCCACCCGGCTGCGCGCCCAGATCGTCGGGGCCCGCCGGACCGCCGAGGAGCTGGGCCGCGCCTTTCCCGCCGTGCCGGTACGGACATCGGGGCGCGACCACATCCTGGACGCCGTACCGGGCGAACCCGCGCTCGTCATCAGTACGCCGGGGGCCGAGCCCATCGCCGAGGGCGGGTATGCCGCCGCGCTGCTGCTCGACGGCTGGGCGATGCTCGGCAGGCCCGATCTGCGGGCGGGGGAGGACGCCCTGCGCCGCTGGACCGCGGCCGCGTCGCTGGTCCGGGGGCAGGACGAGGGCGGCACGGTGGTGATCGTGGCCGAGCCGACGCTGCGGCCGGTGCAGGCGCTGGTGCGCTGGGATCCGGCGGGGTACGCCCGGCGCGAGCTGGCGGAGCGGGCCGAGCTGGGCTTTCCGCCGGTGTCCCGGATGGCCTCGGTGACCGGGCCCGTGGAAGCCCTGGCCGGTTTCCTCGCAACGGCCGGGCTGCCGCCGGAGGCCGAGGTCCTGGGACCCGTGCCGGTGCCGTCCGCCGAGCCGGGCAGGCCGCGCAGGCCGTGGGACGCCCCGCCCGGCGAGACCTGGGAGCGGGCGCTGATCCGTGTGGTGCCGGGACGCGGTGCGGCGCTGGCCGCCGCGCTGAAGGGGGCGCAGGCGGCGCGGATGGCCAGGGGCGGCGGAGACCCGGTACGGATCAGGATCGACCCGCCGGACATCGGCTGAGGCGCCCCGTGCCGCCGCGCCGGGCACCGGCGCCGGGGCCCTGCGCGCCCGGTGGATTGCGGTGCCGGGGCCCGTACAGCCCCGGTGGATGGCGGTGTGGAGGTCCTGCACGCCCGGTGGACATCGGTGCGGACGCGGCTGGAGGAGCGCCGAGACGGGACTGCCCCGCCGTGCGACCGGCACGGTGGGGCAGAGGGGGCGGTGTGGGGTCAGCCGTTGCGCGGGCCGGGGAAGGCGCCGGGGCGCAGCTCCTCCCGTGCCGAAGGGGTGCCGACCGAGGGCTGCGGAGGCATCGCGCGTGCCGCGGGCACCGCGGGCAGGGCGGGCCCGGACGGGATGACGGGGGCACCGGGCAGACCGGGGGACAAGGGGCGGGGCGCCGCGGCATCGGCAGCGACAGCGGTGGAATCGGCGGCGCCGGGCTGCGGGGCGGCGCGACGGGATCCGTAACGGCGGTGCACCGCCTGCTTGGTGACCCCCAGCGCAGAGCCCACCGCGTCCCAGGAGAATCCGAGGGAACGGTCGAAGTCCACCGCCGCGGTGACCAGGGTCTCGACGCTGTCCCGCAGTTCCTGGGCGAGGCGGACGGTGGGGGCCGGGGCCCTGCCATAGACGACGAAGCCCGCTGAGGGGCCGGAGCGGCGCGGACGGTAGACATTGCCCAGCTGTGCGGTGAGGGTGCGCAGCGCGTCCACCTGCCGCCGGACCCGCTCGATGTCCCGCACCAGAAGATGCAGGCTGGCCCGCGCTTGGGCGTCGTGGGTTGCGTGGTCGGCCATGAAGAAGCCTCTCGAACCGGCGTTGAAAGGGATCGGGCCGCACCGTGGCGGCCCGCTTCGGTCAATCTCCTTTGACCAACGCGTCAGCCGGGTATGTGGTCACGCTATCGGGGCGTATGTGCATATGCGCGGGGCGCACAGGCGCGCGTACGCCCCCGGCCGGAATCAGAACGTGAGCCCCCCCGAGGGCTGCCGTCGTGCACCCGCCGGGGATGCCGGGGGAGCCCTCGGACCGACCGGCACACGGGGGGCGGCGTCGCTGGGCCGGGCCCGCACATCTGCGGCGTTGCCGTCACTCAGCATGGCGCTGCCATGTCTCGATCCTCCGTCGTGCGGCCGCACGCACCCGGTCCCGCTCCCGCCGCCACCCTCCATGTGCCGGTCGGTCTTAGACTGGTGCGTTGCTCGTCACCGTACGTCTTGGCCCGAGAGGCAGTCAGCCACCCATGAAGCTCGTCTTCGCCGGCACCCCCGAGGTCGCCGTCCCCGCCCTGGACGCCCTGATCGCCTCCGACCGGCACGAGGTGGCCGCCGTGGTGACCCGTCCCGACGCGCCCTCGGGGCGCGGCCGCCGGCTGGTCGCCAGCCCCGTCGCCGAGCGGGCGGCGGAGGCCGGGATCGAGGTCCTCAAGCCGGCCAGGCCGCGGGACGAGGAATTCCTGGCCCGGCTGCGGGAGATCGCCCCGGACTGCTGCCCCGTCGTCGCCTACGGTGCGCTGCTCCCCAAGGTCGCGCTCGACGTGCCCGCCCGCGGCTGGGTCAACCTGCACTTCTCGCTGCTGCCCGCCTGGCGCGGCGCCGCGCCGGTCCAGCACTCCGTGATGGCCGGGGACGAGGTGACCGGAGCGTCGACCTTCCTGATCGAGGAGGGACTCGACTCCGGTCCGGTGTACGGCGTCCTCACCGAGGAGATCCGTCCCACCGACACCAGCGGCGACCTGCTCACCCGGCTCGCCTTCGCCGGTTCCGGCCTGCTCGCGGCGACGATGGACGGCATCGAGGACGGCACGCTGCACGCCGTCCCGCAGCCGGCCGAGGGCATCACCCTCGCCCCGAAGATCACCGTCGAGGACGCCCAGGTGCAGTGGTCCGACCCGGCCCTGCGGGTGGACCGGGTGGTGCGCGGGTGCACCCCGGCGCCCGGGGCATGGACGCTCTTCCGGGGGGAACGGCTCAAGCTGATCCAGGCCACGCCGGTCCTGGACCGTGCGGATCTGGCCCCCGGCGAGCTCTCCGCCGCCAAGAACAACGTGTACGTCGGCACCGGTTCGCACGCGGTCGAGCTGCTCTGGGTCCAGCCGCAGGGCAAGAAGCCGATGAAGGCCGCCGACTGGGCACGCGGGGTACGGATCGCTCCGGGGGAGCTGCTCGGGCTGTAGGTACCGGGGCCCGGGACGGCGACGTACGCTGGGGAGGTTCGCCCCCTCACCATCAGCGGAGCACCTTTCACGTGAACGACCAGCCACGTCGCCGTCCTGCCAAGCCTCACCGCCGTCCCCAGAAGGACCCCGTCCGGTTCCTCGCCTTCGAGGCGCTCAGGGCCGTAGACGAACGTGACGCGTACGCCAACCTCGTCCTGCCCCCGCTGCTGAAGAAGGCCCGTGCCAAGGGCGACTTCGACGCGCGGGACGCGGCCCTGGCGACCGAGCTGGTCTACGGGACGCTGCGCCGGCAGGGGACGTACGACGCGATCGTCGCCGCCTGCATCGACCGGCCGCTGCGCGAGGTCGACCCGCCGGTCCTCGATGTGCTCAACATGGGCGTCCACCAGCTGCTCGGCACCCGCATCCCGACCCACGCCGCCGTCTCCGCCAGTGTGGAGCTGGCCCGGGTGGTGCTGGGCGAGGGGCGCGCCAAATTCGTCAACGCGGTGCTGCGCAAGGTCACCGCGCACGACCTCGACGGCTGGGTGGAGCTCGTCGCCCCGTCCTACGAAAAGGACGCCGAGGACCACCTCTCCATCGTCCACTCGCACCCGCGGTGGGTCGTCTCCGCGCTCTGGGACGCCCTGGGCGGCGGCCGGGCCGGGATCGAGGACCTGCTCGAAGCCGACAACGAACGGCCCGAGGTGACGCTCGTCGCCCGCCCCGGCCGCTCCACCACCGATGAGCTGCTGGAGGCCCTCGGCGAGGAGAACGGCCTGCCCGGCCGCTGGTCGCCGTACGCGGTACGGATGGCCGAGGGCGGCGAGCCGGGAGCCCTGACCGCCGTCCAGGACGGCAGCGCGGGCGTTCAGGACGAGGGCAGCCAGCTCGTCGCCGCCGCCCTCGCCAACGCCCCCGTGGAAGGCAACGACACCCGCTGGCTGGACGGCTGCGCGGGCCCCGGGGGCAAGGCCGCCCTGCTGGCCGCGCTCGCGGCCGGCCGCGGCGCCGCCCTCCTCGCGGCCGAGAAGCAGCCGCACCGCGCCCGGCTGGTCGAGCGGGCGCTGGCCGGCAACCCCGGCCCGTACCAGGTGATCACGGCGGACGGCACCCGCCCGCCGTGGCGGCCCGGCACCTTCGACCGGATCCTGATGGACGTCCCCTGCTCGGGCCTCGGTGCGCTGCGCCGTCGTCCGGAGGCTCGCTGGCGGCGCCGGGCGGCGGACCTGGAGAGCTTCGCCCCGCTGCAACGCGGGCTGCTGCGCGAGGCCTTGAAGGCGGTCCGGATCGGCGGGGTCGTGGGGTACGCGACCTGCTCGCCGCACCTCGCGGAGACCCGGGTCGTCGTGGAGGACGTGCTCAAGGGCCGTGGCGGAGAACCGGTGCGGGCGGAGTGGGTCGACGCCCGTCCGCTGATGCCGGGAGTGCCCGCACTGGGCGACGGACCCGACGTCCAGCTCTGGCCGCACCTGCACGGCACGGACGCGATGTACCTCGCCCTGCTGCGCCGGACCGGCTGAATTCCGTGTAGGTGGGAGAGGAACAGGGCGTCGAAGCCGTTCACGCGATCGCCTTCAGGTAGCGGGCCGCGACGGCGGCCGAGTGCGGGCGGTGCGAGGCGTGGGCGCGCTGGGCGCACAGGGGGTGGAGGCGTCGGCGGTGGTGGTGAAGTGCAGGGCCGGATCGCCGTGTTCGGCGAACCGGCCCATGCGCGGCGCGAGCACCGGCAGACCCATCCCCGGGCAGTCCGCCACCGGCATCGACCGCGGGCAGCCCGGCCGGAACGGGGCGATGCCGAAGCGGGCACCGGCCGGCAGGCTGCGGTAGCGCGCCCGGTCTCCCCGGTCGGAGGCCACCCGGACGTGCGGCAGTGCGGCGAGCTGGTCGGGCATCCGCCCGGGGCTGTCGTCCAGACCCGTGCGCGCGGGCCCCGGGTCCCGAACAGGTCCGTCACCCGCACCACACCGGAGGCGGTCAACTGCCGTGTCAGGTCGACGAACCGGGCGGGTGCCGTAGCCCCCGTAGAGGCGGTGGTCGTACACCGCGATCGCCCCGCCGACGCGGCGGGCACGGCTGTCGGCGACGGGAGTAGGGGCGGCGGGAGCGGGGGTGGCGGGGGCGCGGACGAGATGCCCGCCGCGGGGCGGGGCACCACCCGCGTCCGGCCCGCCGGGTCTACGGTCGCCCCCCAGCTCACCGCCGAGCTGCGCGACGGGGGGTGAGTGCGTGAACCACAAGCGTGTCTGACGGGTGATGCGGAAGTACGGCATCACCGGGCCGCGGCTGCGCAAGCGCCAGGTCACTACGGCGCCCGAGCCGTCCGCCACACCGGTACCGGACCTGTTCCGGCGCGATTTCACCGCAAGCGCGAGAACACCGGATACGTCGGGGACATCACCTACCTGCCGGTGGGCGACGGCGAGTTCATGTATCTCGCGACGGTGATCGACTGTTTCTCGCGCTCTCCGCGTGTCCGATCATGCATCGGACACCCGGCCACGCGAATGCCCGAGGCCAACAACGGCTGACACGACGAGGTGGATCGATGCTGGTGACCGTGTCGGGTGGGTGAGTTGGTCGTTGGGCGGGGCGTGGGTGCCTGGCCGTGGACCGTGCCGGATGAGTGGGTAGCGGACCGGGCCGCTGCCGCGGGGAAGGAAGGGCGCCACCGACGCTTCTCGACCGGGACGACGGCGCTCACCCTCATGCCCCGTACCGGTTCACGCGGGGACGTCGCATCCTGTCCGCCCCGTACGACAAGGGAACGTTTGATGGCGTCCAGCAATACCGGTGACAGGCTGTACCCCTACGAGAACAAGAACTGGGCCATGCTCGTCCAGGCGGATCCCGATCACCCTCTGGAGCCGGGTACGGAGGACGGGGGCCTGGTGATCCTGATCCAGAACATCGGCGGTACGGCCAGGAAGCTCAACTCGTACATCGGGCTCACCTACCGTGTGTCGAACACACCGGGACAGATCGTCTTCACCACGCCGTGGGAGAAGGCCGACGAGCTGAACATGGACACCGCGGTCGGCGGGACGTTCGCGCCGGACGGGCTCCCCGGAGACAAGGTGTTCCTGACGATCACTCCCCCCGTCACCGGGGGCTCCAAGGTCGAGGCGCAGATCAGCTCGATCGAGCAGGACCGGAGGGTGTGGTCCTTCCTGCCGAAGGACGGCTGGAAGGACGGAACCGAGTACACCGTGACCGCCTGGTCCGAGTTGGAGGGGCGCCTCTCCGCCCCCACCTCAAGGAAGTTCAAGGCGGTCGCGCCGAAGCCCTCCGTGAACATCCTGACCCCGGCCAAGGACGGGGTCGCCCTCAGCCCGCGCACCAGGCTCACCGGCAGCTACGGCGGCATCGTCAAGAAGGCTGACGGCATTACCCTCACGCACAACGGGACGTCCCTTGTCGTCCGCCAGGACGACCCGGTGAAGGGCACCTGGAGCGCCGATCCGCCGTCGGGTGGCTGGGAGATCGGGGACGATCACCACATCGTGGCCCAGGCCCAGAACGAATCGGAGAAATCGGAGGAGCTGAAGCGGAGCTTCACGGTGTGTCAGCTGAAGCCGGGCAAGCCCCGGATCACCACTCCGCCGAAGCCGGTCGCCAAGTACTACTCGATGTTCAAGCCGCCGCATCTCGCAGGCGTCGTCGAACCCTGGATGCAGCTGGGCTCCGTACAGGGGCCGTGCGACAGGGTCACGGTCAGCGATCCCGCGCAGCCCGAACAGACCATGACCGCGCAGCTCGCCTACGACCAGAAGCTCGACACCTACACGTGGAGTCTGGAGACGGACTGGGCCTCCAGCGACGCCGGGGTCCGGCACGACATCCAGGTGACCGCGTGGCTGGGCGACGAGCACAGCGAGCCGGACGAGAAGTCGACCGTCGGCTTTCTGATGAAGACACCGGCTCCCGAGGAAAACCCCATCCAGTTCACCAGCCCGAAGCGCGATGATCCCGAGGCCGATCCGAAGAGCGAGATCGCCGGCTCTGCGCTCAGGGACACCCCTCAGGTCACGATCAGTGAGAGGGGGACGAAGACCACGGACGAACTGCCGGTGGTCGTGCCGACCACCACGGACGAGCACGGCACGCACTGGTCGTGGAAGCCCAGCGCCGAGTGGACGAAAACCCTGCACACGGTGGTCGTCACAGCGAGCCGGCCGAACCAGATGAACGAGATTTCCTTCACCGTCCCGGGACCCCCCACCATCACCGTGTCCCAGCCCGCGGAGGGCAAGACGATCTACTCCCATGACTCGATCGACGGGAGGCTTCCGAAGGACGCGGTCACCGAAACGGTCACGATCGAGGACACCTGCGGCGGAACGACGCTGCCCTTCACCGCGGAGAACCCCCAGGACCGTACGTTCCACTACGCCCCGCCGCCGACCGGGGACGGATGGCGGACGGGCGCGCACAGCGTGGTCGTCAAGGCCGGTAAATACACCTCCGATCCGCGGCACTTCACGGTCGCCGGTAAGAAGGTCGTCTTCATCACCAGCAAGACCCTGCTGAAGGCGGGCACGATCACCTTCGAGATTCCGGACGCCTGGAACAAGCTCGCCATCAGCTGGTCCGACGGCACGCATACCGAGCCGGTTCCGGTTGTTACCGCGACCAGCGAGGAACTCAAGGGTGAGAAGCCGTCCCAGTACCCCAACTGGCCTTTTTCTGTGTACAGCCCGCCGCCGGGTTACTGGAAGACGGGGACGTACACGCTTCAGTGCTGGAACAAGGCCGGGGTTCTGCTGGGCGAGGACTCGAAGGCGTTCACTGTGGCATGACCCGGGGCGGGGTCCATGGGCACCGGCCTCTTCTCGTCGGCCCCCTGCTTCTTCTCTGTCCTGACGATGGTCCGGTCCGGGTCGCCCGGGCCCTGACTTCTGGGAGTCGACGATGAACATCGACCACAACGACGTCAATTACTACCGCCCCAACGAGTTGTCCCCGATCCTCGTCAATCCCGATGGCGATACGCCGAAGAAGACCGAGGCGGAGGACAGGACCATCCCGCCGCTGAAATGGTCGGTCGAGGCCGGTGTCGGACACGACACCACGTTCAGCAAGAGCGCGCTGTGCAACGACAACAAGATCGGCGACCGTAACCAGCCCGCCGTTTATGTCCATCTTCAGTCGGACACCGAACTCGAACCCGGTGAGGTCCTGTCGCTCACGATCAGTGGGCTCCATGTGCACGGAAAGAAGAGGGAGGAACGCACAGGCCGACTCCTGGTGCAGCACGACGCGAACGACCAGGACTGGCCCCAGACCGCGGCACAAGGACGCGTCGCCCTTCCGCTCTCGGCCGACCCGGAGAAGACCCGCGTCGAGTATCCGGTCAATTCCGGGGCCGACATGCTGAAGCCGCTGCCACAGACCTCACTGCTGACGTACTCCCTCAAGGGAGAGGGCGGTAAGCCCATCACCGCCGGCGTGAAGAACAACCTGGAGTTCGTGGCCACCAACCCCGAACCCCCGGGCGGGAAGAGCGCCTGGGTCGCCTATCTGGCAGTGCTGGCGAAGGCAGGAGACGGGCAGGAGTCGATCTGCCGGGAGAAGGACCTGAATGCCATCAAGCCGGTTCCCGCCAAAGGCTTCCGCACGAACACCAAGGCGGAGGTCGAACGGGCCGCGAAGAGCGAGCGGGAGAAGGGATGGCGGCTCGTCGCACAGTTCGAGTCGTACATCAGGAGCAGGGTGTACCCCTATGCCGAACTGAAACCGGGGGAAAGCCTTTCATTCAAGCTCAAGGACGTCATGGTGAGCCCCACATCCGGTGAGGCACCGCTGCTGGTCTTCGAGTACGCGCTGCGCGACGGCAGGACGAAGGTGAACTACAAGGGCTCCCCGAGCCGGAACGAGGCGGGCCGGTTCACCAAGCTGGGCGCCGGGTTCTTCTTCGACTACCTGAGCACGGACCAGCCGGAGATCGAGAAGGGGCACAGGGGCCGTCTCATCTGGTCGGCGGAGAACGTGAAGAAGTACGTCGTCCACGCTGAGGAAACCCTCACCATCGAGCCGGGCGAGCACGCCAAGGACACCAAGGAACTTTCCGAGGCGACCGCCTATCTCCTGGAGGCGTTCTCCCAGGAGGATCTGTCCTTCACCCGGCAGACCGTGGCGGCGGTCCACGATCCTTCCTCCACCTTCCACAATGTCACGGTCAAGCAGGATCTCGGCCTCCACCAAACGGCCTACACCAAGCCTGTCACCATCGTCTACACGAGCAACGACAAAGGGGATGCGACGGTCCTCAAGCCTGCCCCGGTGGACGGTCACGAGGGTGACCGGTTCGTTGTCGTCGGCATCGGGAACGTGAAGCTGTACACGCCCGAAACTGGCAGGAACCCCGGGCTTGACCTGTTCCTCCTGCCCGGCGGAACCACCTCGGTCGGCACCCTCTACGCCGACCCCCGGGCGCAGCGCGCGGTGGGACTGCGGGTCCCGGCCACGACCACCCTGGTCGCCCGGCCCAACAAAGACGTAGGCCAGAAATCCACGCTCGAAGTCGAGATCGTCGCCGCGGTGACCACCCCGAGGATTCTGCCTCCGCCGAAGAAGTGATCCGTGCGGCCTTGCGTGTGCACGGATGTTTCCCGTCCGCGTCCGGACCGGGCCGCGGCGTCCAGCCCCGAGGAGCCCCACTGTGCCAGACCCTGCCATCAGCAGTTTCTACGCCCACACGCTGTCCGCCGAGACCCATCTGACCCACGTTCTCGGCGCGCAGCCGTTCGCCCTCTCCTGGGCGTGCGCGAACACCGTCCGGCTCCGGATGATCGGGCCCGGCGGCGTCGTCTTCGACCAGCGGGACACGGACTTCATCGGCAAGCAGCGGAGCTGGCAGTTCCTGCAGGGCATCACCGATGCGGCGACCTTCCTGCTGAGCGCGACCGGCTCCGAGGAACAGACGACGAGCCAGTACCTCACCCTCTTCGTGCCCGGCTCCGACAAGACCTTCCGCAACCTGGCCATTCTGTCGACCCTGACCCTGGAGAAGCCCGGCCTCACCGGCTGACGCAGGCGATGCCACGGACAGCCGCCCGACACCAGTGGAGACCCCCCTATGAACGCCGTCTCGTCACCGGACACCGGATTCGTCGTCACCACGTCTCCTCCCGAACCCTGCGCGGGCCGGCCGGCCACCGTGCACGTCGATATCCGCCTTCACCACCGGCCCGTTTCCAAGATCACCCTCACGCTGCCCGTCGGCTCCGAGAAGCAGCACCTGGTCACGGTCGAGAACGCGGATCTGATCGAACCTGTGCTGGGCACCGACTACCACTTCACCGCGGCCGCCTACAACCCGTTCTCGCCCTCCAGCAACGAGCCCTACTGGACCGTGGGGACGCCGGAAAAGACCACGGGCAGAGTGGTGTTCACGCTCACCCCCCATCACACCGAGCAGCACACGACCGACCACCTGCACCTCGATCTCGTCGACGTGCATCTGAACACGGTTCCGGGTTCCGTGGCCCTCACCCTGACCACCTACACCGGCGGCACACCGACGCCGACCATGACCACGCTCACCAAACTCACGCCGGGCCTCAAGCTCGACAACCTCCAGGCCACCGGAAAGGCCACCCACGAAACCCGGAACGTCGACGGCAAGGACAGCCCGGTCACCAAAGTCCGGCACGACACACCCATCCTCCTCACCTGGACCGCCCAGGACGCCAAGACGCTCACCCTCACCCGAGGAAATGGGCAGCCGATCTCCCTGCGGGCCGACCAGCGCGCCTATCCCGACCCCGTCGATCCGGAGGCCGAGCCCCTCACTCTCACCGACGACACGAAGTTCACCCTCGCCGCCACCGGCGACGGCGACACCTCTGCCACCAAGGACATCTACCTCTCCGTCTACCAGCCGGACGGCCAGTACAACGACCTCGCCGTCACCGGGACGCTCACCCTCCCGCCCGTGCCGGCACCGACCACCCGCAGGTACTGGCTGACGGCCGACCTGAAGTTCGAGGCCAGGACCGATGGCTACTACCGGGTCGGACTGTTCCTGTACAGCAGGTTCTACGGCTGCTTCCCCCCGGCCAAGGACATGGCCCGCCGCATCCCGACACGGGTGGAAGTGGGGGGCGCCTCATTCCTGTGCGGCAATCTGACCAGCGATCCGCTCACGGTCTTCGCCCCGGCGGGAACGGTCCTGACGGTGAAGAAGCCCGAGATGGATCCGTCCTCGTTCTTCTTCTCGTATTTCCCGGCGGTGACCGTGACATGGGTGGGGCACAGTGCGGAGGATTCGCTGCCCGCGGAGCCGGTCCAGAAGATCTACGAGGTGTTCCCGGCGAAGGGCAAGGTTCCCCTCTGCGCCGCGCAGAACGCATCGGGCACCGACTCGGAGAACCCGGAAATGCTGCTCGAGACACCTAGGGATTCGATCGATTACGGCGGATACGTACAGATCTGGCGCACGATGAAGACACGCGAGAAGGTCTCGCAGACCGGCGTCGTCTGGCGGACCGGCCCCAAGACGGCCAAGACGGTCACGACGGTCTCCGGCGACAAGAGGCGGGAGTTCGACTTCCCCATGACCGACGAAATCACTGGTATGTCTATGAAGCTGGAGACCATCACGCACGAGAAAGTCGATGACCCACTCCTGCACGACTTTACGAAGAAAGGCCCGTTCCATGTCCACAGTGACAATACGCATCCAGGAGACCGCTTTTACTACGGAATCACATGGAATCCGTCACAGTACCCGGCTGATTCCGGTATTAAGTCGCAGGAATTTCACAGCGTGCACGTTTCGACCGCCAGTGCGAGCACCGTGTTCCACGTCAACGGAAAGACTCAGGAAAAGGTCAACACCTTCACCCCGGACGAGATGCCGGCCAGTCATCCCGGCCCTGCGGCCGGGAGCCACAAGTGGGACGACCCCACGCTGTGCGTGGCGTTCACCAAATCGTCCGGCACACGTGATCTCAAGCTGACCGATCTCCAATCCTCCGACAAGTCCGGCGGACCGGACCCTTCGATCAACCTGCTGGACACCGCCGACGGTTTCACGATTCCCGGGACGGACGTCCATATCGCAAAGGACGCCGAATACACCCGCCCCATCCCCCTGGTCGGCAACTGGGCGGTCACCGCCAAGGGCCTCTGGGAGGGCGACACATTGCGTACCCCGCCGGACGCCTACTAGTTCCGTGCCGATCGAGGACCCTCTGCACCCGGGAGTGCGTGATGACCATGTCGGATATCGGTGCCGACGGAAGTACGGGGCCCGCGCGAACCCGGGTGCTGCTCGGAGAACTGAAACTCGGTGGGGTGCTACGAATTCCCCTCATCGACGCGATCATTCCCGTGGGCGCTGGACTGGGCGTGGACGGACTGACAGTCGGCTTCAATTCGGCCGACCTCAGTCAGGCCGCCCTTGACGAAGTGACGAAATTGATCGGGCATCCCCTTCCGGCCGGATACGGCACGCGGAAGGGCACACAACTGGTCGTCGCCGTCCGGGTCGGGGACAAGGTTCACCCGCTGACGCTCACGTCCGCGCCGAAGCCGTATCTTCAGTCCGGCACCGGGGCGTCGACCGATCCGCCCCCGGTGTGGTCCGGCTTCGGAAGTGACGACGGCACCATGTGGCTGGACTTGGACGCCACGGTGGGACCGGTTCACGTGGGACGGATGGGTGCGGGCTACCGGGACGGCAGACTGCTGCTGCTGGCGGACGCCGACGCGGGCGGCGGTGGACTGCGTTTCGGGACCAAGGGGCTCGGCGTGGAGATTCCGCTGAAGGACCCGGCCCGCCCGGTGTTCCACCTGGACGGTCTGAGCCTGGGCTACAGCCGTCCGCCGCTGACGATCGCGGGGGAGCTGGTGCGCCGCGACCTCAAGGACTATTCCCTGGCCGTGGGCGGGGTGGCCGTCGTCCAGACGCCCGCCGTCGGTGTGACCGCTCTGGGCTTCTATGCGCAGAAGAAGAGCGGCGACCCGTCGCTCTTCTGTTTCGGCGTGCTCGACCTGTCGAAGAAGTCAGTGGGTTCGCCCGTGTTCCGGCTGGAGAAACTCGCCGCCGGCTTCGGGTATCACAACCAGGTCCGTACTCCGCGGATCGCCGAGGTGAGGGACTTCCCCTTCGTCAAGCTGCTCACCGCCCAGGAGCCGGAGGACGACCCTCTCAAGCAGCTCGACGTCCTGCTGGACGGCGGCTGGGTGACACCCGCGCCGGGGGAGACGTGGCTGGCGGCCGGGCTGGAGGCCCTCGTCTACGAGCTGGTGGACGTCAGCGCCGTGGCCGTCGTCCAGTTCGGCAACGAGCTGGTGGCCGGTCTGTACGGACACGCGGTGGCCCAGTTCCCGAAGAAGCCCGCGACGCCCTGGGCCGAGCTGGCGATCGACGTACGGGCGGAATACCGCAGCGGCACCGACACCCTGGAGATCGACGCGGTCGTCACCGACGAGTCGTTCGTGCTGGACCGCGACTGCAAGCTCACCGGCGGGGCTGCCGTGAGGCTGTGGTTCGGCCGCAGCCCTCACCCGGGGGAGTTCGTGGTGACGGTGGGCGGCTACCACCCCAAGTTCGCCGTGCCCGGACACTATCCGCGACCGGCACGCCTCGGATTCGACTGGCATCTCTCCTCCTCCGTTCACGCGTGGGGCACGTGCTATGCGGCACTGACACCCCACGCGTTCATGGCGGGGATCAACGCGGGTCTGCGCGGGGAGTGGGGACCGGCCAGTATCGACGCCGGCGTGTACGCCGACGCGCTGATCGAATGGGACCCTCTCTACTTCAATGTCGACTGGGGCGGCCGGATCAGTGGCACTGCCTTCGGTATCACGGTGGAGATCGGCGCGGACGGCACCGTATGGGGCCCACCCGTCGGCGGTCACGCCAGCCTCAAGATCGGTCCTCTCCGCGTCAAAGTGGACTTCGGCGCGGACGACCCCAAAGGGTCGGCGACCCTGAGCGCGGCGGACTTCCGCGAGCGGATGCTGCCCGGCGGGACCCGGCCGCAGAGTGCCTCGGCCAATCCCGCAACCGGCGGGACGGACGACGCGAAGGTGGTGGCGGTCACCGCCGCCCAGGGGCTGCTCCCCGCACGGCCGCCCGCCGGCTCCGCCGATCCGGGCTCCGACCCCGCAGCCCCCGG
Source organism: Streptomyces sp. NBC_01433 (assembly GCF_026340105.1). Taxonomy (NCBI): domain Bacteria; kingdom Bacillati; phylum Actinomycetota; class Actinomycetes; order Kitasatosporales; family Streptomycetaceae; genus Streptomyces; species Streptomyces sp. NBC_01433. The sequence goes on from NZ_JAPEPM010000001.1 coordinate 5,591,504, forward strand.
CCCATGGGCATTCGGCGTGCAGGACTTCGCATGCCGGATCACCACCGCAGTCCCGGTCACCTCCGTCAAGGCCAACGGAACCGACGTCGGCCAGGGCATCCGTCGCCAGAAACTGGAGATCCGCCCGATGGGGGCCACGGATATCTCCTCCACCCTGGAGATCACGGTGCGGCACCAGAAGACCGGTGCCGCCGTCCCGGTGGGCCCGGCAGCGGACGACACGGACACCTGGGGAGCGGCGCTGGACCTCAAGGGCGTGCCGTCCGCCCTGTGGGACACCGCGCCCCAGCCCTCCGACGGAAGCGGCCTGGTCGACGGCTATGCCACTGCCGTCACCCTGACACCGCCACCGGCCCAGCACATCAAGCAGGCGCTGATCCCGGCCGCGGCCCTGCGCGAGCAGACCCCGATCGAGATGACACCCGGGCAAGCGGCACGGGACTACACCAGCCGGCACGGCGAGCGGCTGCCGGCGATGACGGAAAAGCAACTGGCCGAGGTGCCGGCCGCCACCGCGAAGCAGACCCGCCGCACGTTCCTGGACTCACTCAAAGCGCTGGACATCCCGGGATTCGCCACGGACAGCGCGACCGCGGGACTTGACGAGAACATCTTCCGCAACGGGGCCGCCGGTTACCTGGACGCCCTACCGCAGATCCTGGAAGGGTGACCCCCCATGCCGAACCCGGCGTCCGAAGCCGGACTCGAACTCCACGGGGCATGGATCCCCGGCATCCCCCTGGGCACGTACACGCTCGACGTCAAGCAGACGGTGCAGGGGACGGGGAAGAATCCATTCGATTGGACGTTCGCGCCCGGTGCCCAGGAATTCACCGTCGGAGCACGGCGGTTCAGCCTGACGCCCGCCGACGTACTGGCGACCTTCCCGGCCCCCGGGTCGGCCGCGCCCGCCGGCCATCTCCTGCCCTACGTCTCGCTGCGCGACCCCTATCTCCCCTGGGAACGCGCCGAACCGGCCCCGGCCGTCTGGGGCGAAGCACCCACCATGGCCGTGCTGGTGCTGTCCGGTGACGAGGCGGCCCACCTGACCACCGCCACCGGTCAGGCCGCCGACCTGCTGACCAAGGACCCGGGCGGCGCCCTCCTGCCCGCCATCTCCGTTCCCCCGCCGGACACCCCGTGCACGGTCATCGATGTCCTCGTGGCGGACCTGCGGGGCCGGCTGCTGCCCGACCCGGTCAAGACCCTGCCCCTGCTGACGCACGTACGCCGCGAGATCCGGCAGGACCAGGCGGCTGCGGGAACCTCGGGAGCCACCGGCACCCCGCTGTCGGCCCACGGCACGGTCATCGCCTCCCGCTTCCCGCGGGCGATGCCCGACCCCACGACGCCGGACACCCGGAGCAAGGACACCCCCTGCCCCTACACGGCTCACCTCGTCTGCCTGACCGGGCACGAGGAGCACCTCACGGACCAGGGCCTCGATCCGCAGAAGAAGCTGCGGCTGGTGTCCCTGTGGTCCTGGTCCTTCCTCACTCCCGCCGTTGATCCGGAGACCTACGCCGACGCCTTCCGCCGGATGCTGGAGAACCACAAGGACGCCCGGCAGGGCGACCGGCTGCGGTACACCCCGACTCCGTCCGCGCCGGCCGCAGTGCGCGAACGGCTGGGAGCCGGCTACGTCCCCATGAACCACGGCCTGGTGACGGGTGAGCAGACGGCGTCGTGGTACCGGGGGCCCTTCGGTCCCTGGCCACCACCGCAGATCGCGTCCGTGCCCGCACATCAGCCCTTCAGCTGCGCGGACGAGGCGCTGATCTACAGCACTGCCGAGTGTGCCTTCGACATCAGCCTGGCGGCTGCCTGGAACATCGGCTACCAGCTGATCCTGGCCCGCCGCGATCTGTTCGGCAGGCTCCTCACCCTCAAGCACGACGCGCAGAAACGGATGATGTCCCTGGTACGGGCCGGCGCCGCGGGGCCGTCCGCCGCCGGATCCCCCGGCATTGCGGAGACGGTGGTGGCGGCGGCTCTGGACCCCCGTCCGCTCCGCCGCCGGTTCGAGGACATGATGACCGGCCACCGGGACAAGTCGACGACACCGCTGGGGACCGACATCACCGCCGCCCTCGGCCACGCGTCCGAGGCCCCCATGGCCCTTCAGGTACCACAGGCCGAGGCGGAGTCGGGCGGGGCGGCGCCGGGAGCGTACGTCCCCTTCAGCCGCGACGACCGCCCGCCGGCCGAGCACGCCGCCGCGCTCGTCTCGCACCCCGGTGTCGCGCGTCGGCTCAAGGACGCCCTGCGCCGACGGCACCTCCCCCGGCCCCGGGCGACCGCCTCCGCCGACCCGGGCGGCGCCGGGGATGCCGAGGGTGCACAGGAGACATGGCTGTGGGACGCAGTGGACCTGCTCATGGTGCTGCCCACCTGGTATCTGATGCCGTTCTCGGACGCGGTCCTGCCCACGGACAGTGCCCGGTTCTTCTCGGTCGACGAGCGATGGCTCAGCGCCTTCGGCGACGGAATGCTGGCCGTGGGCTCGCACACCGCCGTGGACCGGCTGCTCGAACCCCTGCTGGCCGATGTCGTCTTCAAGCCCCGCGATCCCGACCGGGCGCCCGAATGCGGCCTGGTGATCCGCTCCGAGATCATCCGTTCCTGGCCCGCCCTGCACGAGCCGGGGGGACCGGACGCCGGCGCGATGCCCGCCACGACGACCGACCCGGGGTTCTTCCGCATCAACGGCGCCCGGCTGATCGCCCGGACCCTGATCGGCCATGACACGGCCCTGCTCCTGTTCGACCGGCGCCCCCAGGCGATCGTCCTGCGCGAACCCGGGCACGTCATGGAGTTCGGACTGGACAGCGCACACGGGACGAAGTCCGTTCGGAACCTGGACGGTTCGGCCTCCAAAGAGCAGGTGGACGTGTACGGGAAGTTCCTCAGGGACGCGCCCGGCAAGGCCGTCAGCCCTTGGCCCGGGCATCTTCCGGAATCCCTGGACGTCCAGGCACTGGCCCGGCGGTTCGGGTGCGCGGACAAACCGGCCGAGTTCGCCTTCCAGATGCTCAACCTCCCCGCCACCTTGACCATCACCCCGCCGCCCCTCCCCTGAAGGCCCAGAAGATGCCCCGCACGCAGGACACGCCGCTGATCGTGCCCATGGCCGTAGACGCTTTCCTCTTCACAGGAGGCGGCAACGAGACCCCGGGCATGGACCGGCGGGCGACCAGTCTCGACCGGCTCATCGACCACGCCCCCATGGGACTCGCCCTCGACCCCGAGGAACCCGAGGCCGACGACGACAACATGGGGATCTACCTCCAGTGGGAACTGCCGACCGCACTCCGCACCGGCCTAGGAGTCCCTCTGCCGGTGACCGGCGGCCTCGCACCCGTACAGACAGGGGAGTTCCCCCTGATCCCCAACCGGTGGCTCGTCATCCGCCGCGCCTTCGCCACCACCGAGACCGTGAAACAGCAGACGCTCCACTGGCTGATCCGCGCCGACACCCCGGTACCCGACGACAACGGCGGACCCGGCGGCGGGCGCAGCGAGACGACCCCCGCGGCCGTACTGCCCGGGCCCCCCGGCGAAGACACCGGAACGTACCCCACCCAGGCCGAGTACGGCGTCGCCTACCCGATCACCGTCGGCTCCACGATTCCGGCGGAGCCGCACCCGTGGCAGGGCACCGGGGATCCGCTCTTCCTGACTGCCAACAGCACGGGGCTGCCCGAGTTCAGCTCATACCAGCCGTACCACCAGAACATCCTGTCCTTCCACGACCAGTTCACCGACCTGACCGCTACGCAGCAGGCCCTCGGTGCGGGTAAGCGGGAACTCACCGTCAGCTATCTGGTGGTGGGCTGGTACTCCCACCAGACCTCCGACGCCCTGAACCCCGGTACCGCGAAACTCCGCGACACGCTGACCGAGTTCGGCTGGGAGCTGCCCGGCACCGAGGATCCGACCGTCACCGGAACCGTGTACGCCGGGACGGTGCTGGGTGTCCCGTGGAAGGAGGACCTCGACCCGGGCAGGTATCAGCCGCTCATCGCCGGCCCGGACCCGTTCAGCCTGGACGCCCGTCCGGACCCGGCCCAGGTGGGGATGACCATCGGACAGTCGTCCATGGAGGCGTGTGCGGCGGCCGTGACCCGCTCGAACCTGCTGACGCCCGAAGAGGCACGTCTCTTCAGCGCCTTCCAGCACCACCTGCTGGACGCCCCAGCCAACCCCGGACTGCCCGACCACACCGACGAGGCGGACGTCTTCCAGCACGCCTTGCAGTACGGGGAACACGCCTGTGCCTTCGTCGCTGCCGCAGGAGGCCACCGCTGGCGTCTCATCGATCCCAGCACCACACCGCTGACCACGGAACAGGAAACGGCCGCGGCGCGGATCAGGCAGAAGCTGGTCCCCCTCAACGAGGCACAGACCCAGTACGAGGTGTCCGACGGCCAGTGCCGGGATCTGCTCACCACCCTCAAGGGCCTGTGGTGGATCTCGATGTACTACACCGACGACGGCCCGCAGGAAGCCGACGCCGCAGCGGTGACGGCCCTGCAGAAGGAACTCACCCAGCGGGTGACAGGCCGCCAGAACCTGCTGGCCAAGCTCAACACCCTCGCGGCCGGCATCCGGAAGGACCTTGCCACCGGCAAGCTCCCGCACCAGTTGCAGCCCACCCCCGGGGCACCGTTCCTGCGGGCGGCCAACCCGGCCGTCGTCCTGCGCAACCTGCGAGCATGCCGACGGACCACCGACCCGGACGGCTATCTCGGCGGCCCGCTGCCGGTCCGCCGCCCGCCCGCCCCGACCGGCCCGCCCCTGCCGGTGTACGACATGTTGAAGCCGCTCCTCACTCCGCCCGCGCTGGCTTGTGTGACGCCCCTCGCCCAGGAGTTCGACGCACTGGTCGACAAGGTGATCCAGGGAGTGGGAAACCGCAATATCAACTGTGCGTCCGTCAGGGGCAGTACCGGCACCGGCCTGCTCGCGGGCGCGCCCGCCACCGACCCGTACACCCGCTGGTGGAACCAGCCCTGGAAGCCGGCCTTCCTCGAATGGGCCGCCGACCTCTACCCCAGCCACCTCAGCAAGAGCACGCAATCCGCAGCCCACCCCTACACCCTGGGCACCGAAAACCCTACGCCCACCGCCTTCTCCCCACCCACTCCCATCCCCCAGTACTTCCACGACACGAGCCCGGCAGGCGGCGCTCCGCGCAGGATTCCCGAACCCGCCGTGCGCTGCCTCTCCTACTTCGCCACCGCCCACCCCCTCCTGGAGGACCACACCCGCTACCGGCTGCTCCACGCCGCCTCCCTCGCGCCCACGAAGGCCGCCCGAGATGCCTATGTCGCGCTCGATAGGAAGATCAGCGAACACACGTGGAACCTGATCTCGGCCACCCTCACCGGAGTCAACGAAGCGTGCGCGGGCCGCAGACCGGACAGTCCCCTGCCCACACGCAGCGCCGCTCTGCCCCGCACGGCGCACGACGACCTCACCTACGCGCCGCCGCCGCCGACCCAGACGGAGAAGACCTGGTTCAGCACACCGGACCCGGCCGTGGTCACCGCCCGCACCCCTCATCTACCGCTCAGCAAGACGTACTACACCGCCACCAGGAAAGCCGACGAGAAGGCTCTCGGCGACGAATACTTCCCGCCGGTCCGCTCGGGACAGCTGCACGTGCAGAAGCTGGTCGTCCACGACGCGTTCGGCCGCCTGCTCGACCTCGACCTGTGCAAGCTCCAGGTGGCCGAGCCCCTCTTCGTCAGCGACGACGCCAAGAACGACACCCGCACCTACACCGTCCGCGGCGACGACGACCCGATCGGTGGCACCGGGCTCGTCGATCTGCGCCCCCGACTGCACCAGGGGGCACGGCTCCTCTTCGACTACCTCACCACCGGCCCACACCCGCAGCCCGTGTCCACGCTGCCGGACCCCGACGCCGCCAACCCCGTACTCGGCTGGCTGATGGCCACCCAAGCCGGCAATCGCCACTCACTGCTCTGCCACGCCCCCGACGGCACGCCCCTGTACGACCTGCACTGTCTCGGTGCCGCTACGGCTGCCACGGCCCGTCCGCTACCCGGCTGTCCCTACACCGCGGACCCGCTCACCGACGTCCGATTTCCCCAGGAGCACCCCGACCTCTTCGCGTTCCTCAAGCCGCTCCTGAAGCACAGCGGCGCCCAGGGGCACCTCGCCGCCCTCCTGTCGAGCCTGGACCAGGGCCTGGCCCAGACCGCGCCGCCTTCCGTGCCCGGACCCGACAGCCACGGCCTCGCGCTGATGATCGGCAGGCCCGTGGCCCTCGCCCGGGCCCGGCTACGGCTCGAACTCGACGCCCCACCCTTGCGACCGCCCACCATCGAGGCCCTCCGCCACGCCTCGTACGAGCCGCACGACACCCCGCCCTGGCCGGTGGCCCTGGGCAGCGCCCACCTCCACACCGACGGGCTGCTCGGGTACTTCACCGACCCCGGCTTCTCCGTCTTCCACACCCCCTACCCGGCCGACACCGGAGTGGAAGAGCAGCCCCGCTACACCAGGAAGGCCGAACCCACCGACATCACCGTCACCCCCCAACAACCCGGCACACAACCAGTCGGCACCGACATCACGCTCCTCGTCTGCCCCCACGCCAGCACCTACGCCACCCTCGACATCCTGCCCACCACAGCACTCACCCTCTCCGCCGCCACGCTCGACGCCGTCCTCGCCAACATCCGGCCCGTCATCCCCGTCGGCCCGCTGCTCACCCCGCCGCTACGCCCCGACGCCCGCGTCCTGCGCACACCCACTCCGAGCCTCGGTACGGACACCCCCGCGTGGACCTTGGCCGAACTCACCGACGCCACCGCGACCACGTGGACCCACACCGACACGGCGCCTCCCAGGCCCGCCGACCAGTCGCCCGCCCCCGTCACCCACGCCCGCAGCGGATACCTGACCCAGGCGCCGAACACACAGGAGCCGACCCATAGCTGAGCGGCAGACAGCACACCTCCTCCCGACCGAAGCCAGACATTCCCCATGAGGTCCTCGGCACCGACCACAGCACCCGGACCCAGGCCCACTCCCACCGAGCCCCGGACCGGGACGGGCCGGCATGGGGAGGACCACCGCCCCTGCCCCCCCCTCCAGCCCATCGGCCGGGCACCCGGGACCTGCCCGGACGGTCCGTTCCTTCCCGGCCGCCCCACCACAGCCGCCATCACCCCTCAACGGAGACGGTCATGCCTCTGCGGGTCGCCGAATTGCCCGAACTGTTCAAGAACCGCACCACCTACACCCTCACAGCCACAACCTTGGGCGAAGACCCCCGCTACACCGCGTTCTTCGCCGACCAGGTCAAACCCGTCGTCGGTGCCGACGGGTTCGAGCTGGACGGCCCGGACGGCGGACCACTGGCCTACGACGCCGACCAGCTGGTACTGCGTGGCGTGAAGGACAAACAGACCAGGCAGGTCACCTTCCTGTCCCACGACGGCACAACCGTGACAGGACTGCTGGCCGAAGCCGACCTGCCCGGCGGCACCTGGGACGTCCCCCTGACATCCGGGAAGACCTTCTCCCTGACAGCGTTCAACACCCTCGGATTCAAAACTCCGCGGGCGGTCATGTCCCTGCCCGACACTGCCGCGAACCCGGCCGGCACCTACGGAGCGGTCACCTTCACCTCCGGCGACAGCGCCGCCCCGACCCGCCACAAGCTCTACGTCGCGCCCCTGAGCGTCAGCAGCCGCCAGGTGTTCGGGAAATTCCAGGGCCTCACCCTTACCGGCCTGTCCGCCCTCGCCGACGTGCCGGTTTTCTCCGGCGTTGCCAAGGCCGGCCTGACACTGCCCGACAAGCTGCCCACACTGAAGGGCCTGGAGCTCACCGAGGCCTGGGGCATCTTCGACGCGACCACGGCGAAGATCGCACGCATGGGCGGCCGTGTCGAACTCACCCCGAAAGAACCCTGGACAGTCATCGACAAGGTCCTCACCCTCACCTCCCTCGCCGTTCAGGTCGATGCGGCCCTCGACGAGGACGGCCAGTCCAGCCTGACCCTGGAAACCGAGGGCCAACTGCTGGACACCGCGGTCAGGTGCAGCGCCACCCTTCCCGATCTCCAGTTCAGCGCAGCCCTGTTCCCCCCGGACGACAGCCCCGCCGGCCGGCACATCAAAGACCACCTCGACGGCCTCGACGTCCCCGCCGACCCGACCTACCTCGCCGTCAGCGGGTCGCTCACCGACAAATCCTGGAGCCTGGACTTCGCCGTGGCCGGCGGCACCTGGACCCTGGGCGACCTCTCCTTGACCGCCCTCACCGGCCACCTCACCGGACAAGGCGCACGGATCACCCGGGCAGCCCTCAGCGGCGGCTGCTCCTACCACCCCGTCGACATCAGCGTCACGGCCAGCCGCACGACGAGCGCTCCCGGCGCCGACTGGTCCCTCACCGCGGAACTGACCCTCTGCCTCAGCCAGGACGTCACCCACAGCACCGACGCCGACTTCCTGCGGTTCAAGACCGAGGTCACAAAGGCCGGGGGCCACGTCACCGTGACCGGCAAATGGAGCAGCACCCCCGGCATCCCCGTGAAGAAACTGGTCGGCCTGTGGTGGGACTCCCCGCCCCCGTGGCTGGCCGACGGCCAACTGACCCGCCTCGACGCCACCTACACCACCCAGGGCGGCTCCGGCATGGCCGTATCCGGCGAAGTCGGCAGTCTCACCATCTCCGCAGTCCAACTCGCCGGCACCTCCCGCCCCCTGCAAGCCGGGGGCGCCCCCGCGCCCGCATGCGAACCGGCCCCCGTCCCCTCACCGGAAGAACGGCCATGAACAGGCACGAACCATGCCCGCCATCCCCCGCCGCCCTCCGGGCACGGAACCGCCAGGGGACACCGCCCGCCCTCCGTCCGCCCCGGGCGACGCCGCACCGCCCGGCAGGAATCCGACCCGCACCCGGAAATCCGCCCCACCCCGACACGGTGGCGCACTTGGTCCGGCAGGCCCTGTCCCACCCCGGGCAGCTTCTGCCCGACAGCATCCGGACAGAAATGGAAGCGCGACTGCAGGCGCCCTTCGCCGACGTCCGTATCCACACCGGCCCCGACGCCAGCCTGTCGGCGGCCGCGCTCGGAGCCCGCGCCTACACCGCCGGCAGCCACATCGTCTTCCGGCACGGCCACTACCGCCCCGACACGCCCGCAGGCCGCCTCCTCCTGGCCCACGAACTCGTCCACGTCATCCAGCAACGCGTCGGCAAAACCCCCCGCCAAATGACCCGCCATCACACACTGGCTGTCGGCAGCCCCCACGACGGCCTCGAACACGAAGCCGAAGCGATCGCCCGGCGCAGCCTTCGCGGCCCGCTGCCTCAACCGCCGCACACCACCGCACCCACACCCCCGACACCGCCCGGTCCTCTCATCGTGCAGCGGTACACCGAGGGCTCCGTACAACTCGGTAAAGAGACGATCCCGGTCCGGATCTCCGAGAACGGAAATTACATCCTGGAAGGGAAGTTCGACTACCCGAACGATGACAACCTCGACCACACCAGAATCTGGTGCAGAACCGGCGCCCGGCCGCCGGTGCACTCGAAGTGCGACAGGAAGGTCACGGTGCTGAAATACAACGGGAAGAATTACAAGGCGTACGTCGGCGAGCCGCTCTTCCTGGCGGACTGCCTTCACTCGGCCGAAGAAGTCACGCGCGGAAAAACCCTCCAGCAGGGCAAGGATTACTCCTGCGTCAAGGGCACGGCGAAAAATGCGAAACCTGCCCTCTTTGGAGTAAGTGACAAGGACAATGTCAAGAAAGCCAAAGAATACGGCGCCGCGGATCGCGGCAGCGGGGCTTGTCCGGACTTGCGCGAAGCCTTCTGCATCGTGGAGACACGGTACAAGAAAGAGGGAGGCGAGGAGGTGCCGGACAACGACAGCGGCTTTCCCTACCACGCTGCCGCGGTTGTCGCGATCGACGGAAAAGACCGGATCACCCTCGAGGGCATTGCCAGCACCGAAGACGCCGTGGCCGGGATGGGAGAGGAAGGCGTATACGACATCTACACCGCCGCCCCGGGGAAGCCCAGCGTCCAGGAAGAAGACCCGCCGACCAGGAAAGACTTTCACGGAAGACACAGCTGGTCGAGGGGAGATCATCGCGAAATGCAGCACACGTTCAGTACTGAAGCCATCACCATCTGCCTGGTGAAAATCCCTGGTACGGAAAACGTGCCGGACGCTGCGGACCGCCGCCTCTACACCACGAGCGAAAAATGCAAAGAATGCATGGGGAAAGTTAAGGAAAACGCGGACGCCCCCAAAAAGCTCGAATGCAAGGGAGGTGACTACGACAATTACTGGATCTGGGACCAGAGGCAGGACTCGGCCGGCGGATGAGGCCCCCGGCGGCCGTCCCGGGGAAACCTGCCACGCGGCCCTGGGCGGTGCGCGGTGCGGCGTCAGTCTCCGCTCCGGGCAGGACTTCACCGAAAACGCGCGCTGCCTGCCCCGGCACGGTGTCTGTCCGAGTGCGCGGAGAGAGCCGACACGCCATCCGTGCCACCTGTGCCTGGGTAGCGGTTTCATCGTGCTGATCGGTACCGGCGTACGGTCCGAGGTCGCCTCCGGGAGTTCCCGCAAGGCTCTTGGGAGGACCGGACGAAGCCCGCTCGCTCCCGCTTCCCAGGAGGCGCCGACAACTGTGATGTGGAATGGGGTGCCGGTTCCCGGGCGGGGATGGAGACGGCTTCTGGCCTGTGGCGGTCGGCAGCCGAGGGGCGACAGACAGCCCGGCCGGTGCCGCCCGGTGGGATGCGGCTCGGCTCGCGGTTTGCACGATCCTGCTCCTACCGCCCGGGTTGCTGTCGTCTGCTTCCCTGGACGGGATGTGTGGGCGTGGTAGCCGGAAGCATGCGTGAGGCGGTCCGGAAGGGCCTGAGGGGGCCCTACCGCCAGTCAGGACGCTGCGTCGCAGAAGGGGACAGGTAGCAAGAGCCGGTATCAGGTGGTGGCACCGGCTGTGCCTGCTCACCGGTGACCGGTCGGTGTACCGGCACGAACTCGCCACGCTGCCGCCGGACGCGCTGACCGTCGTCGACGTCGACACCGGCGACCCGGACGCGACCCGTCGCCGTACCCACTCCGGCGGGGCTGATCAACACCACCGACGCCTGGGGCGTGCCCGCCGCCGAACTTGCCGCAGACTTCGGACTGCCGGGCCCCGACCCGGAGGCTGTCCGGCTGCTGCGCGACAAGCCCCGGGTACGCGCCCTGCTGCCCGGGCACACCCCCGTCGGGCAGCGCGGAACACGGGAAACACCGCATGAACCGTTCCGATTTCGCCAACGACTGCGCACGACCACCGGACACGTCTGCGGCGCATCCGGTACCGGACAGTCGCACGCCCCGTACACGCACGCATGTCGGGCCGACAGCCCGCCGCGCTCGCCCGCCTCGGGAAATCCACGGATCCGGGGCCGTTCCCGGCCGCGCGGTCACGGACCAGTACCACCGGGGCCCCGGGCATGCCGGACGCGATCCACGGGAGGGGGCTCCGGCCGCACCACAAGACCTCGACAAGGTGAGCCCGGCTTCAGCAGTGGTCCTGGGCCAGAAGCCGTCAACCCGCCCGAGGCCTCTCGTGTCCCTGGCTACCGCATGTCGTTGGAGCAGGGCGTGGCGACAGGCGTCGGAACGGCGGCGCCTGCGACGCCCCGCAGAACTGAGGAGATGAGAAGACCGCCACATCCAATGCCCATATCGGGCCCTGACAGTCACACACCGCTCTCGCATCAGATGAATCCATTGGCGCCGCGTGCATGGTGCGCGGAATTTTCGGCAGCGTACCGGGCGTCATCTCGCAAAAAGGAGGACCTGCATGGCTGACAAGTACGTCTATCTCGCCGTGGGCATGGACAAGACACGGCTCTATCGTTTCGATCCGACCGACTGGGACATCGCCCTGGTCGACAAGGTCCCCGCGTACCAGGGGTATTACGCGGCGATGGCCGAGCAGGACGGCATGTTGTACGCGCTGAGCGACCACAATCTGGTGACGATCAACCCGGAGGGTGGCTCGCCCGTCCCGCAGCCCGTGGAGGGTTTAAGTCTCTCGGGGCGGTGGTTCTGCGGAGACATGATGCCCGGTGGAACAACGCTGATCGCCTGCGCCGGTCCGACGGACCACACGTACGAGATCAACCTGGCCACCAGAGTGGCGACCGCTCTCAACCCGGCCGGCCCGGGGCGGTGGGACGACTGGTCGTACCACCCCAACGACGGCCGGCTCTACGCCGTGGAGGGTGACAACGGCAACTTGCTCTACATGGATTTCTCCCGCAATCCGGCTGAAGTCACACTGAAGAAAGCTACGTTCCCGCTTGCCGAGAAAAGCTCCAGCGGCGGCCGTAAGGCGTATTCCGCTGTTTTCTTCGACGAGGATGGCAATTTTTATGCCATCGACTCCAAGGGGAACGTGAACGTTCTGGACCTCACGGCATCGACCAAGAGCGACCCGGTCACCGAAGAATCCGTCGGCTTGTCGCGCAGGATTGGCAATACGCCGCTGCCGGTGGGTGACCTGGAAGTATTGAATGCGGCGGGTCTCATCAAAAAGATCCCTGTCATCCCGCCTCCGGTGATCACGGAGCCGAAGGACCAGGCATCGGTCTTGCCCGATCAGGTGGTGCGGGGCACGGTGGCCGAAGGGGTGGACGCGGTCCGGCTCCTTGAGGACGTCGGCGGCTCCCAGAAGCCTCTGGGCGCGGCGCAGTTGTCCGGCACCGACTGGACCTACACCCCGGCAGCGAACTGGTCCGACGGCAATCACACCATCCTCGCGGTGGCCTGCAAGGGCAAGCAGGACTCTCTTCCCGCGACGGTCCACTTCACGGTGCACGAGGCCCCGGTCTCCATTCCGGTGATCACGGAGCCGAAGGACCAGGCATCGGTCCTGCCCGATCAGGTGGTGCGGGGCACGGTGGCCGAAGGGGTGGACGCGGTCCGGCTCCTTGAGGACGTCGGCGGCTCCCAGAAGCCTCTGGGCGCGGCGCGGTTGTCCGGCACCGACTGGACCTACACCCCGGCAGCGAACTGGTCCGACGGCAATCACACCATCCTCGCGGTGGCCTGCAAAGGCAAGCAGGAGTCCTCTCCCGCGACGGTCCACTTCACGGTGCACAAGTCCCCGGTCAACATTCCGCTCACCATGGCCGGGCCCAAGTCGGCCGACTCCGGAACACAGATCACGTACACGGTCACTGTCGAGAACTCAGGACCGGGCCCAGCGCCCGACGCCGAGGTGGCGGGTGTGATTCCCGCCGAACTGTCGGAGCTGAGCCTGGCCATCGGTGAGTTGTCCGGCCACGCCACGGCAGGAGCAGGTTCCACCGCCGGCGGGATCCTCAAGCAGCCGCTGAACCTTCCGATGGGCGGCAGGGCTGTCATCCTTCTCACCGGGACGATCAAGAAAAATTACACCGGCAGCATCACGTGTACCACTGAGATCAAAACGCCGGGCCGCACCAACACCGCGACACAGACCTCGGGATCGGTCACGACCAAAGTCGTCGAGCCGAAGGTGCTCGTGACCATCAAGAAGGTGAATGGATTCCCGCAGTCCTATCCGCCGGAACACACGGGGTGGGTGTGCTCCTACTCATTCGAACTGGGCGCGAACAAAGAAAGGGTCACGCTGTGGGAGCTGTCGTTCGACGGCCTGCCCAAGCAATGCACGCTCAATCCCGAAAACCGCCCGGAGTGGCTGATCGTCGTGAAGGACGGCAGCGACGGCGAAGTCATCGTCCGATCGAAATCGGGTCACACCATTGATCCGGGTACGCCACTTCCCGTGACTCTTCAGCTGCTGTACTTTGGCTCCTCGAAAATCACCTGCTCGGAAACCCTCCAGAATCTCCGCGCGATCGAGCACATCGAGTAGCCGAAGGCATTGGCCCGCTAGGGCGCGTGCATGGCATCGCGCCCCGCACGCGCCCGCCGGGCGGGTGGCAGGGGAGACGCGCACCGCACGCACAGGACGCACCGCCATGACATCGCCGGTCCGGCACTCCCTGGCGCCCGGCCGCCGGTAGCCGGCTGGCCAACGGTGCCCGCGCTTCGGGAGAGGGGCAACGCCATGACGAACTGGGGAGTCGCTGTCTCCACGGGTCTTGTTCCTGACGGTGGTGATGCGTCCGCGGCGTGGGGGCCGACGGCAGGCGGGAGGGCGATTCTCCATTCGCGCTCTCGGTGTACCCGGAGGCGCCGTTCGTGATCACCGCGAACGCCTGACGCCCGCCGGATCGTGCAGACGCATGGTCGCGAAGGTGGGACAGGACGGTGGGACGGGATCACGCGGCCCATGAATGAGACGGTCGGCAAGTTCTCGGGCCACGTGCTGGGAGCGGGCTGAACCGAACGGGCGCCTACGCTACGGAGCGGTAAAAGAACCGTAAAGCACAAGCAAAATGCCTGGATTGCGTGGACTGTGATGATCGCGTGAGGCTTTGGGGCGCATCGAGGCGGGGAACCGGCCGGGAACGTGGCAGGCTTGGGTGCATGGCCCAGATCAACCCCAGCATCCTGTCCGCCGATTTCGCGCGTCTCGCCGAGGAGGCGAAGGCCGTCGAAGGCGCCGACTGGCTCCATGTCGACGTGATGGACAACCACTTCGTGCCCAATCTGACGCTCGGTGTGCCGATCGTCGAGGCGCTGAGCAAGGCCACGGGTACGCCGCTGGACTGCCATCTCATGATCGAGGACGCGGATCGCTGGGCTCCGCAGTACGTCGAGGCGGGCGCCGGTTCCGTCACCTTCCACGCGGAGGCGGCGGCGGCGCCGGTGCGGCTGGCCCGGGAGATCCGGGCGAAGGGGGCGCGCGCCTCGATGGCGCTCAAGCCTGCGACGCCCATCGAGCCGTACGAGGATCTGCTCCCCGAGCTCGACATGCTGCTGATCATGACGGTCGAGCCGGGCTTCGGCGGCCAGGCGTTCCTGGACATCATGCTGCCGAAGATCCGCCGCACCCGTGAGCTGATCTCCAAGCACGGCCTCGAACTGTGGCTCCAGGTGGACGGCGGAGTGTCGGCGGCCACCATCGAGCGGTGCGCCGAGGCCGGTGCGGATGTCTTCGTCGCCGGCTCGGCGGTGTACGGGGCGGCCGACCCGGCCGCCGCGGTGACGGCGCTGCGCGCGCAGGCGGACGCGGCCACGGCCGCGGCGCCCTGGGCGTGCGGCCACTGAACCAAGCGCAGATGAACGCGGCCCGACGGGGCCGATCAAGGATCGCCGGATCTGACAGGATGAGCGGCGTATCGGGCGTGTGAACAGCAGTGAGGAGATCGCGGTGTCTGGCATCTCGGCGGGTCGGTCAGCCATGCGGATGGGACCCGCGGAGCTGGTGCAGGCGGCGGCCATGGCCCGCCGGTTCTACCTTGAGGGAAAGTCGAAGATCCAGATCGCCGAGGAGTTCGGCGTCAGCCGCTTCAAGGTGGCCCGGGTCCTGGAGACGGCCCTTGAGCGTGATCTCGTACGGATCGAGATCCGGGTACCGGCCGAGCTGGACGCCGAGCGCTCGGACGCGCTCCGTGCGCGCTACGGACTGCGGCACGCGGTGGTCGTCGAGTCCCCGGCGGAGGAGAAGGAGGACGCGGCCGACCCGGAGAACCTGGGCGAGGTCGCCGCCGATCTCCTGGGTGAACTGGTGAACGAGGGCGATGTGCTGGGCCTGGCCTGGGGCCGGTCCACCATCCATATGGCGGCGGCGCTCGACCAGCTCCCGCCGTGCACGGTCGTGCAGCTCACCGGGGTCTACGACGCGGGGACGGCCGAACGCGGTTCTGTCGAGGCGGTCCGCCGGGCCGCCCAGGTGTCCGGTGGTGAGGCGCACCCGATCTACGCGCCGATGCTGCTGCCGGACCCGGCGACGGCGGCCGCGCTGCGCCATCAGACGGGTATCGCCCGCGCCTTCGAGTACTTCGACAAGGTGACGGTCGCCGCGGTCTCGATCGGCTCCTGGGAGCCGGGCATCTCCACGGTCCACGACATGCTCTCGGACGAGGAGCGGTCCCACTACGCCTCGCTCGGGGTCGCCGCGGAGATGTCCGCGCACCTCTTCGACTCCGAGGGCCGCCGGGTCGGCCGTGACCTGGGCGAGCGCTGCATCACCGTGGAGGCGGACCGGCTGCGCCGGATCCCCGAGGTGGTGGCCATCGCGGGCGGCCAGCGCAAGGCGGCGGCGATCGGTGCCGTACTGCGCTCAGGGCTGGTCACCAGCCTGGTGACGGACACGGCGGCGGCCGACTACCTGCTCACCGAGTCGGCGGCCGGATCGCGCCCGGCGCTGGAGCGGGCCGACCCGGACGGTGAGTGACCCGGTCACTCGGCGACGGACGGACATGACGGAGGCCGGGCGCTGTGCGAGCGCCCGGCCTCCGTCGTGCCGGTCTCAGACGGTGCGGTTCCCGTCCGCCGCGCACCGGGCCGCGTGCTCCGCGGCGATGCCCAGCACCGTCTCCTCCAGATACTGCTCGGGCCTCTCGTACTGGCTGACGTCGGCCGGGTTGTAGCGCGGGGTCTGCCGGGACCAGTCCAGGTTGCCGCGCATCCAGCTCCGCATGCCGTCGAGGTAGGGCACGAGCATCCCGGAGAGCTCCGGATAGAGCTCCAGCAGCTCGTCCTCCGCGGTCAGGAACCGCTCGGTCTCCGTCGCTATCCGTGCCGCGACGTGGTCCAGAGCCTGCTGTTCCCCCAGGCCCCGGTGGTGGCGCACCAGGTGGACGAGGTTGTGGATCTCGCCGAGGACCTGCTCCTTCTCGAAGGAGTACACGTCATTGGCCCAGCACACGACATTGCACGAGGCTTCCAGGGCGGTGATGAACCGGGGATCGTTGTGGATCGACTCCGGTGCCTCGATTCCGGCCACGATCTCTATCAGGTCCATGCAGACCTGGATGGCTCCGGTGTGCCGCCGGTTGGCGATGTACGTCTCCTCGGACGGCACCACGTCGTCGGCCCGGTTCCCGGCCTCCCAGGTGGTGGCCGTCGTGAGGTACATGACCAGATGCCAGGCGAAGCGGGTGCGCCAGTGCGGAGCGGCACTCGGAGTCGTACGTTCCCAGAGGTCGGCCAGGGCGATCACGGCCGCCGGGACCTCCTCGCCGGGCAGCGCGGCGGGGGCGGAGCCGTCCACCACGGCGCGCATCCGGTCGACCACGTCGCGCACCCGTTCGGGGCTGCGGCCGAGGTGGCCGTCGTCGAGCTGGTCGTCGACGAGAAACAGCCAGACGAACCAGTCGGCCACCAGATCGAGGTGTTCACTGTCGGCCGTCGGGTAGACCATGCCGACGAACGCGCCGAAATCGGCCTGTTCGAAGCGGTTTCTCGCCGACTCGCGGTGCACCAGTCCGGTACGGCGGGTCCAGGCGTCAATATGGTCCCGGGTGTGACCGACATGCGGGTTGGTCCGCTGCGGGAACGGGCAGTAGATGTCCGGCAGTTCGCTGTCCACAGGCGGATCTGGATCCTCTCCGGTCAAACGGGCGTGTCGGGTTGTTCGACAGCGCCTGCGCGACGCTGCGGTGACACCCGAGACCTGCGGATTTGAAGCTACCTGACCCCTTGTCACGGGTCCAGGGATGGTGATCACGAATGGTTCGATTTCCCTTCGGGTAGGGTCTGTGGGTAAGGCAGGTTCCACTTGCCCGGCCCCCCCGACCGCCTCTTTGGAGGAACATACGAAAGCGGGGGTCTTTTGCTGTGTCTTCGTGGAAACGACCTGCACCGTTTCGTATGAAAAAATGAGTGTTATGCGTTTTCTTGAGCCGGGCACCGGTCGTTACACAGAGTCCCCGTCGGTCCCTTACGACCTCACGTACGACGATGTCTTCATGGTCCCGGGCCGCTCGGCGGTCGGATCCCGCCAGGCCGTGGACCTCGCCTCACCCGACGGCACCGGCACCACCATCCCGCTCGTCGTCGCGAACATGACCGCGATCGCGGGCCGCCGGATGGCGGAGACCGTCGCCCGTCGCGGCGGTCTCGTCGTCATCCCCCAGGACATCCCGATCGAGGTCGTCACCGACGTCGTCACCTGGGTCAAGACGCGCCACCTCGTCCTCGACACGCCGATCGTGCTGGCCCCCGGCCAGACCGTCGCCGACGCCCTGTCGTTGCTGCCCAAGCGCGCCCACGGCGCCGGTGTCGTCGTCGACGCGGAGCAGCGGCCAGTCGGTGTCGTCACCGAACACGACCTGACCGGTGTCGACCGTTTCACCCAGCTGTCCGAGGTCATGACCAAGGACCTGGTGCTGCTCGACGCGGACATCGACCCGCGCGAGGCGTTCAACAAGCTCGACGGAGCCAACCGCAAGCTCGCCCCCGCGGTCGACGCGGACGGCAGGCTCGTCGGCATCCTCACCCGTAAGGCCGCACTGCGCGCCACCCTCTACACCCCGGCCACCGACGCCGCGGGCAAGCTGCGCATCGCCGCGGCCGTCGGCATCAACGGCGACGTCGCGGGGAAGGCCAAGCAGCTCCTGGACGCGGGCGTGGACACACTCGTCGTGGACACCGCGCACGGTCACCAGGAATCCATGATCAGCGCGGTCAGGGCCGTCCGGGCGCTCGACCCGAAGGTGCCGATCGTCGCGGGCAACATCGTCGCCGCCGAGGGTGTGCGCGACCTCGTCGAGGCCGGCGCGGACATCATCAAGGTCGGTGTCGGCCCCGGCGCCATGTGCACCACCCGGATGATGACCGGCGTGGGCCGCCCCCAGTTCTCCGCCGTCCTGGAGTGCGCCGCCGAGGCGAAGAAGTACGGCAAGCACGTCTGGGCCGACGGTGGCGTCCGGCACCCCCGCGATGTCGCCATGGCCCTCGCCGCCGGCGCGTCCAATGTGATGATCGGCTCCTGGTTCGCGGGTACGTACGAGTCGCCCGGCGACCTTCAGCAGTCCGCCGACGGCCGCTACTACAAGGAGTCCTTCGGGATGGCCTCGGCGCGCGCCGTGAAGAACCGTACGTCGGAGGAGTCCTCGTACGACCGCGCCCGCAAGGCGCTCTTCGAGGAGGGCATCTCCACCTCGCGGATGTTCCTGGACCCGACCCGTCCGGGCGTCGAGGACCTGATCGACTCGATCATCGCGGGCGTCCGCTCCTCCTGCACGTACGCCGGTGCCGCCTCCCTGGAGGAGTTCGCCGAGAAGGCGGTCGTCGGGGTGCAGAGCGCGGCCGGTTACGCCGAGGGCAAGCCGCTCCACGCCAGCTGGAGTTGATCCCGCGCGATCCGCGACACGCCTGCCCCTCCCGGTGGTTCACACCGGGAGGGGCAGCTGCGTTACGGGTGGTCGAACGATGGCCGGAAAGTGTCCGTTTCCTGCCGCCCGGAGAGTCTTTGACGCGCTTCAAGTCCGTTGAGATATAAGTAATATGAAGCGCAATCAGCTGCCTTTCTCTCCGTGGTAAGGGATCTCATGTCCTTCTTCACCGATCTGGCCCATCAGTTCATCGACGGTGAGTGGAGGCCGGGGAAGGGGTCCTGGGACATCATCGACTTCAACCCGTACAACGGGGAGAAGCTCGCCTCGATCGCCGTCGCCACGGCCGATGAGGTGGACCAGGCCTACCGCGCGGCGGAGCGGGCCCAGCAGGCGTGGGCGGACACCAACCCGTACGCCAGGCGGGCCGTGCTGGAGAAGGCCCTGCGGATCGTCGAGGAGCGCGAGCCGGAGATCAGCGAGGCGATCGTCGCGGAGCTCGGCGGCACCCGGCTGAAGGCGGCCTTCGAACTGCATCTGGCCAAGGAGTTTCTGCGCGAGTCCATACAGCTCGCGCTGCGGCCCGCCGGGCAGATCCTCCCCTCGCCGACCGAGGGCAAGGAGAACCGCGTCTACCGGGTGCCGGTCGGCGTCGTGGGTGTCATCAGCCCCTTCAACTTCCCCTTCCTGCTCTCGCTCAAGTCGGTCGCCCCCGCGCTGGCACTGGGCAACGCCGTCGTCCTCAAGCCGCACCAGAACACCCCGGTCTGCGGCGGCACCCTGCTGGCCAAGGTGTTCGAGGACGCGGGGCTGCCCGCCGGACTCCTGAACGTCGTGATCACCGACATCGCGGAGATCGGCGACACCCTCCTGGAGCACCCCGTTCCGCAGGTCATCTCGTTCACCGGGTCGGACAAGGTCGGACGGCACGTGGCCACCGTGTGCGCGGCCAACCTCAAGCGGGCCGTCCTCGAACTGGGCGGCAACAGCGCGCTGATCGTGCTCGACGACGCCGATGTGGACTACGCCGTGGACGCGGCGGTCTTCAGCCGTTACGTGCACCAGGGACAGGTCTGCATGGCGGCCAACCGGATCCTGGTCGACCGTGCGGTGGAGCGGGAGTTCACCGAGAAGTTCGTCGCCAAGGTCGCGTCCCTGACGGTCGGCGACCCGGCCGACCCCGCGACGCAGATCGGCCCGCTGATCAACGCCTCGCAGGCCGAGGCCATCTCCAAGCTCGTCGACCAGACCGTCGCGGCCGGTGCGACGGCCCTGCTGCACGGCCGGGCCGACGGCAACGTGGTCAGCCCGTCGGTGCTGACCGGCCTCGCCGCCGACTCGCCCGTCCTGCACCAGGAGATCTTCGGGCCGGTGGCCCTGCTGGTGCCCTTCGACGGTGAGGACGAGGCGGTCCGGATCGCCAACGACACCCCGTACGGGCTGAGCGGCGCCGTCCACACCGGCAACATCGAGCGCGGGGTGCGGGTCGGGCAGCGCATCCACACCGGCATGATCCACATCAACGACGGCACCGTCCACGACGAGCCCATCGTTCCGTTCGGCGGCGAGAAGAGCTCCGGTCTCGGACGGCTGAACGGCGAGTCGATGATCGAGGCGTTCACCACCCAGAAGTGGATCTCGGTACAGCACGGCCGCTCGCAGTTCCCGTTCTGACCGGTCACCCGCTGCGCCGGGCGCGCCCGGAACGGGCGCCTCATGGTCTACTGCGGGGGCGGCGCCGCCGCCCCCGCAGCAGTCCCATCGCAGAGAAGTGAACCGCCCGACGTGCGCCTGAACGACCTCGACGAACGCATCGTCCACGCCCTCGCCGAAGACGCCCGGCGCAGCTACGCCGACATCGGCGCGATCATCGGGCTCTCCGCCCCCGCGGTGAAGCGCCGCGTGGACCGGCTGCGCGCCGAGGGAGCGATCACCGGGTTCACCGTGCGGGTGGACCCGGCGGCGCTGGGGTGGGAGACCGAGGGGTTCATCGAGATCTACTGCAGCCGCAACACGTCGCCGGAGGCGATCAAGCAGGGACTCGCCCGGTATCCGGAGGTCGCCGCCGCCTCCACGGTGACGGGGGACGCCGACGCGCTCGTACAGGTCTTCGCCGCGGACATGCGCCACTTCGAGCAGGTGCTGGAGCGGATCGCCGGGGAGCCGTACGTGGAGCGGACGAAGTCGGTGCTGGTGCTGTCGCCCCTGCTGCGGCGCTACTCGGCGGGGCCGCCGCCCGCCTGACGCCCCTCGGGCCGGGCCGCCCTGAGCCCCCCGCTGCCCCAGCCGCCTCCCGCAGCGCGTCCGGGTTCCGGGTTCCGGGGGCGTCTCAAGGGTGCTCCGTCCGCAGCCGCCGGACCGATGGGGACCGCCGGACGTGCCCTCTGTGCCGAGACCCACGTCACCCTTCTGACCTGCGACGATGCCGCGCGCAATAAATCACCGCGCCACGCCCGTCACGCGCAACGAATCGACGGTGGACGCGCAACGGTCGCGCCTTGTCCGGGGTGATCGCCGCCCCGTACCTTCGATATGTCTCCCCACCCCGTCCCACCCCGCCCGAGGTCAGCCATGCCGCCGTTGCGTACCGCCCTGCTCCAGAGCTCCGGCCGGCCCGGTGCCGTGGACGAGAACCTGAAGGTGCTCGACGAGGCCGCCGGCCGCGCCGCCGCGGCCGGGGCACGGCTGCTGGCCGGCCCGGAGATGTTCCTCACCGGATACGCCATCGGGGATGCCGTTCCCCGGCTGGCCGAGCCCGCCGACGGCCCCGGCGCACAGGCCGTCGCGGACATCGCCCGGCGGCACGGACTCGCCGTTCTGTACGGCTACCCGGAGCGCGCCGGTGAACTGATCTTCAACGCGGCGCAGCTCATCGGCCCCGACGGAACCCCGCTGGCGAACTACCGCAAGACCCATCTCTTCGGCGGCTTCGAGCAGGAGTGGTTCACCCCCGGCGAGCGGCCCGTCGTCCAGGCCGAACTCGACGGTGTCCGCATCGGCCTGCTCATCTGCTACGACGTCGAGTTCCCGGAGAACGTCCGGGCGCACGCCCTCGCCGGAACCGACCTGCTGCTGGTGCCCACCGCCCAGATGCACCCGTTCCAGTTCGTCGCCGAATCCGTCGTGCCGGTACGGGCCTTCGAGAGCCAGATGTATGTGGCGTACGTCAACCGGACCGGCCCGGAAGGCGCGTTCGAGTTCGTCGGGCTGAGCTGCCTGGCCGGGCCCGACGGCACCGTGCGGGCCCGCGCCGGACGCGGCGAGGAACTGATCGTCTCCGACGTGGACCCCGCGTTCCTGAGCGCCTCGCGCGCCGCCAACCCGTATCTGCACGACCGCCGCCCCGGTCTGTACGGCTCCCTCGCCTGAGCCCGTCCCCTCTTCTTTCCGTACCCGCAAGGAGTCCGTACCCCATGACGTCCACGGTGCCCAACGCCGTCCAGCACACCGACGCGGCCCCGCCGATCACCATGTTCGGGCCGGACTTCCCCTACGCGTACGACGACTTCCTCGCCCACCCGGCGGGCCTCGGCCAGATTCCCGCGACCGAGCACGGGGCCGAGGTCGCCGTCATCGGCGGCGGGCTCTCCGGCATCATCACCGCGTACGAGCTGATGAAGATGGGCCTGCGGCCCGTCCTGTACGAGGCCGACGAGATCGGCGGCAGGCTGCGCACCGTGGGGTTCGACGGCTGCGACCCCGCGCTGACCGCCGAGATGGGCGCCATGCGCTTCCCGCCGTCGTCCACGGCGCTCCAGCACTACATCGACCTCGTGGGACTGGAGACCCAGCCGTTCCCCAACCCGCTCTCCCCGGCCACGCCGTCGACCGTCGTGGACCTGAAGGGCGAGTCGCACTACGCCGAGACCATCGCCGATCTGCCGCAGGTCTACCGCGATGTCATGAACGCCTGGAACTCCTGCCTGGAGGAGGGCGCCGACTTCTCCGACATGAACCGGGCGATGCGCGAGCGCGATGTGCCGCGCATCCGGGAGATCTGGGCGAAGCTCGTCGAGAAGCTCGACAACCAGACCTTCTACGGGTTCCTCTGCGACTCCGACGCCTTCAAGTCCTTCCGGCACCGGGAGATCTTCGGTCAGGTCGGGTTCGGCACCGGGGGCTGGGACACCGACTTCCCCAACTCGATCCTGGAGATCCTGCGGGTCGTCTACACGGAGGCCGACGACCACCACCGGGGGATCACCGGCGGCAGCCAGCAGCTGCCGCTGCGTCTGTGGGAACGCGAACCGCAGAAGATCGTCCACTGGCCGCTCGGTACGTCACTGGCCTCGCTGCACGGCGGCGAGCACCGCCCCGCCGTGACCCGGCTCAACCGCACCGCCAAGAACGGCATCACCGTCACCGACGCCACCGGGGACATCCGCACCTTCCGCGCGGCCGTCTTCACCGGGCAGTCCTGGCTGCTGCTCTCCAAGATCGACTGCGACGACGCGCTCTTCCCCATCGACCACTGGACGGCGATGGAGCGCACCCACTACATGGAGTCGTCCAAGCTGTTCGTCCCGGTCGACCGGCCGTTCTGGCTGGACAAGGACGAGACCACCGGCCGCGACACCATGTCGATGACGCTCACCGACCGGATGACCCGGGGCACGTACCTCCTGGACAACGGCCCCGACGAGCCCGCCGTGATCTGCCTGTCCTACACCTGGTGCGACGACAGCCTGAAGTGGCTGCCGCTCTCCGCGAACGAGCGCATGGACGTCATGCTCAAGTCGCTGGGCGAGATCTACCCGAACGTCGACATCCGCAGCCATGTCATCGGCAACCCGGTGACGGTCTCCTGGGAGAACGAGCCCTACTTCATGGGGGCGTTCAAGGCGAACCTGCCCGGCCACTACCGCTACCAGCGGCGCCTGTTCACCCACTTCATGCAGGACCGGCTGCCCGCCGACAAGCGGGGGCTGTTCCTCGCGGGCGACGACATCTCCTGGACGGCCGGATGGGCCGAGGGCGCCGTACAGACCGCGCTCAACGCCGTGTGGGGCGTGATGACCCAGTTCGGCGGTGCCACGGACGCGACGAACCCCGGCCCCGGCGACGTCTTCGACGACATCGCCCCGGTCGAGCTTCCGGAGGACTGACCGCCCCTCAAGGGGCGGGACAGCACTTACGCGGGCCGGCAGACGCTGCGCTGCCGGCCGAGGCCCGAGATCTCGACCTCCATCACATCCCCGGCGGCCAGATACGGGAAGCGGCCGGACAGCGCCACACCCTGCGGCGTACCGGTGTTGATGATGTCGCCGGGCTCCAGCACCAGGTACTGCGACAGATGGTGCACCAGATGCGCCACGCTGAAGATCATGTCGGCGGTACTGGAGTCCTGTCGCGGCTCCCCGTTGACGTGACTGCGCAGCCGCAGCCGCTGCGGGTCACCCACCTCGTCGGCCGTCACCAGGACCGGGCCGAGCGGGTTGAACGTCGCGCAGCTCTTGCCCTTGGACCACTGGCCGCCCGACTCCTCCAGCTGGAAGGCGCGCTCGGACACGTCGTTGCTGACGGCGTACCCCGCGATGTGCGCGGCGGCATCGGCGGGGGAGCCGAGGTAGGAGGCGCGGCGGCCGATGACGACGGCCAGCTCCACCTCCCAGTCGGTCTTCTTCGAGCCGCGCGGGATCAGGACGTCGTCGTACGGGCCGACGACCGTGTTCGGCGACTTGTAGAAGAGGATCGGCTGCTCGGGCGGCAGCGCACCCGACTCCGCCGCGTGGGCCGCGTAGTTCTGGCCGATGCAGAGCAGGGCCGAGGGACGCGCGACGGGCGGCCCGATCCGCTGCCCGGTGATGTCGGTCTCCGGCAGCTTCGGCTCGTCCGGGATCAGATAGGGGTTCTCGGCGAGCGCGGCGAGAAAATCGCCGTCGATGTCGCCGGTGATGCCCGACAGGTCGTAGTGGCGGCCTTCGGGGCAGACGAGCACCGGGCGTTCGGAACCCGGCTCGCCGACGCGCATGAGACGCATGGGGTGAACTCTCCTGGGAGTGAAGGGGGGGTGGGGTGGGCGCGTGGCCGGAGCTCGGTGCAGCCACTGTGGCCGGGCCTCGGCCACAGCCGCCGTGGCCGGAGCCTCAGCGCAGCCGTACCAGGGCTTCGGCCGTGACGGCGTGCACCGGGGGACGGCCGTCCAGCAGCCGCAGCACCTCGTCGACGGCGCTCGCGCCCAGCCGCTGCCGGCACTCGACGCTGCCCGCCGCCTGGTGCGGGGTGAGCAGCACATTGGGCAGGGACCGGAAGGGATGAGCGGTGGGCAGCGGCTCCGCGTCGAAGACGTCGATCGCCGCGTCCAGCCGGCCCGAGGCCAGCTCCGCGAGGAGCGCGTCCTCGTCGACCAGCCAGGACCTCGCGGTGTTCACCAGGCCCGCGCCGTCCGGCATCAGCGCCAGCTGCTCGGCGCCGATCATCCGGTGCGTCTCCTCCGTCACCGGGGCGTGCACCGCGACGATCCGGCTGCGGGACAGCAGCGTGGGAAGGTCCACGGACTCCACACCGAGGTCCGCCGCGTCCGCCGGGGACAGGAACGGGTCGCTCACGCTCACCCGCGCCCCCATCGCCCGCACCATCGCGATGTACGCCCGCCCGGTGCGGGAGGCGCCGATCACCCCGATCTCGCTGCCGTGGATCTCGTGACGCGGCGGCGCCTCGCTCGCGACCGCCCACTCGGCGCCGCCCCGAAGGGCGTGGTCGAAGCGCTGGATGCGGTGGAGCAGGGAGAGGGTGAAGGCGAGGGCCACCTCCGCCACCGGCCGCCCCATCTCGTCCCCGGCCTGGGTGACCCGGATGCCGCGCCGGAACACCTCCTCGGTGACGTACGGGGCGACCGCCGACCCGGTGTGCGCGACCAGCTCCAACCGGTCCGCGACATCGAGGAGTTCGGGGTCCGCCCGCGGGCTGCGCCACGACGTGACGAGCGCGCGGGCACCGGGCATGGCCGCGAGCAGGGCGGCCCGGTCCCGGTGCTCGTCCAGGACGGTGAGATCGGCCGCCTCCTCCAGGGCCCGCCAGACCTCGGCGGTGAAGAACTGGGCGCGCAGGTGCGGGGGTACGGAGACGACCACCCGGGAGCGGTCGGCAGGATCAGGAGAGCCAGGCATCGAGGTGCTCCGCAACGAAGGCGTCATCGGTCAGCCAAGGGTATGCCTGGGCCACCCGGGTGATCTCCTCGGCCTGTCCCGGCGACAGCGTCTCGGCCGGATCCAGGCAGCGGATGTTCGCCAACAGGTCCTGGCGGTGCAGGACTTCATGTACTCCGGCGATGCAGCCGCGGAACGCGCCGCGCACATCGAAGACCGCGCTGTTGGCGTCGGTCAGCTCGGTGCGACGGGCCAGGCAGCGCACCATCGCCGTGTGGTCCCCGGCGCGGGCCGCCCGCACGTCGTCCAGGAGCGTCACGGCGGAGCTCGTCCAGACGGCCCACTGGCCCAGGAGCCCGCCCGCGAACCAGCGCCGCGTGCCGTTCGCCGTCTCGTACGGGGTGAGGAGGTCACCGATGATGTCGTCGTCGTTGCCGGTGTAGAGCGCGACCTCGTCCGCACGGTCCGCGGCGGCCACGGCCCGTACGACATCGGCGGTGCGATAGCGGTCGAACGGGGCCGTCTTCACCGCGACGGTGGACGGCAGGTCGGTGAACGCCGACCAGAATCCCGGCGACAAGTAGCGTCCGCCGACGGCCTCCTGGAGGTAGAAGCCGATGACCGGCAGCACCTCGCCGACGGCACGGGCCCGCTCCAGCAGGCCCTTCTCGTCGGCGCCCGGCACCGCGGGGCTGAGCAGCACCGCGT
Source organism: Streptomyces sp. NBC_01433 (assembly GCF_026340105.1). NCBI lineage: Bacteria > Bacillati > Actinomycetota > Actinomycetes > Kitasatosporales > Streptomycetaceae > Streptomyces > Streptomyces sp. NBC_01433. Next base: position 5,618,539 of record NZ_JAPEPM010000001.1, read on the forward strand.
CGTAGCCGAGGGCGGCGGCGGTCTCGGCCTCGGCGACGGCCTGCGCGGTGTAGCCGCAGGCTCCGGCGACCTTGACGAACGGGCGGCCGGCCTCCGCGTCGATGGTCTCGGCGGCCAGTTCGAGGACCGGGCGCAGCAGTCCGACGCCGGGCTCCCGGATCTCGAACTGGGTGGTGTGTACGGCGACGGCCACGCCACCCGCTCCGGAGGCGAGGTAGTAGCGGGTCAGCGCCCGCTGGCGGCGCTCGTCGAACGTACCGTCCGCGTGCAGCGCGAGCGGATGGGCGGGGATCACCGCACCGTGGGCGAGCGCGTCCAGCGCGGGCGTGGAGGTGGCGGAGGACGCGGACACGGGGGAGGACGCGGACACAGGAGAAGGAGTGGACATGGGGTGGATCAGAACCTTCCGTCGCGGACCTGGAACTTGGTGGGCTTGCCGGAGAGCGGCAGCCCGCGGCGCAGCCAGTCGGCCTGCCAGGCGACGAGGGTCCGCAGCGTCACGTCCGGGTAGCCGAACAGCGCGTGGCAGCGGCTCGCGTCGGAGAGCAGCGCGGTCGGTGCCTCGGCGCCCGCGAACACCGGCTCCCGGTCGAACTCCTCGCCGAACCAATGGGCCAGGCGACGGACCGAAGCGGTCTCGGGGCCGGTGAGGTTGAGGGTGAACGCCGCACCGGCGGTGGCGTGCGGCAGGGAGCGCAGGGCGACCTCGTTCGCGTAACCCTGCCACACCACGTTGGCGTGACCGGTCGTCACATCCACCGGCTCGCCCGCCGATACGCGTGAGGCGATGTCGGCGAGCACGCCGTAGCGCAGGTCGACCGCGTAGTTGAGGCGGATGTTGGCGACCTTCGTGCCACGGGTCAGCGCGGCGTGTTCGAAGACGCGCTCCCGGCCGAGGCAGGACATCGCGTACTCGCCCACCGGACCCACCGGGTCGCTCTCCGTGCAGCCGCCGGAGGAGACCGGGACCAGGGGGTACACATTGCCGGTGGAGAACGCGGCGATCCGGGCCCCCGGCCAGCGGTGCGCCACCCGGTCCGGCATCGCGGCGTTCACGGCCCAGGCGTGCGAGGGCGCCCCGGCCGAACCGAACTTGGCGCCGACCATGAAGACGATGTTCCCGGCCTCGGGCAGCTCGCCGAGGTCGGCGGCCGGGTCCATCAGGTCGAAGGCGACGGTGGAGACGCCCGCGGCCTCCAGCTCATCGGCGGCCGCCCTGTCCGACCAGCGGGACACCGCGTACACGGTGACGTCCGTCCGGTCCGCGGCGTCCAGGGCTCGGCGGGCCAGCCGGCACAGGCTCGGCCCCATCTTGCCGCCGGCGCCGAGCACCAGCAGGTCGCCCTCCAGCCCGGCGAGGTCGGCGATCAGTGCGGGGGAGGGGGTGGCGAGCCGCTCTTCGAGCGCGGCCTCATCGGTGAACATGCGTGGCTATCCCTTGATTCCGGACGCGGAGACGCCCTCGGTGAAGTAGCGCTGGCCCACCAGGTACGCGGCGAAGATGGGCACGAACGCGATGACGGAGCCGGAGAGCACCACATTCAGCGGAACGTTCTGCTGCTGGAGCGAGGCGATACCGACGGTGAGGGTGCGCATATCGGTGGACTGGCCTATGACCAGCGGCCACAGGAAGTCGTTCCAGTGCCACAGGAAGACGAAGACACCGAGCGTGGCGAGGATCGGCTTCAGCAGCGGCAGCACGATCCGGTAGAAGATCTGCCACTCGCTGCACCCGTCGAGCCGGGCGGCCTCGAACAGCTCGTCGGGCAGCCCCTGGATGAACTGCCGCATCAGGAAGACCGCCTGGGCATTGGCCAGGGTCGGCACGATCAGACCCCAGTAGGTGTCGACGCCGCCCATCTTCGCGATCATCGCGAAGGTCGGGATCATCGTGACGTGGTACGGGACCATCACCATCGACAGGAACGACCAGAACATCGCCTCCCGGCCCGGGAAGCGCTTCTTGGCGAACGCGTACCCGGCCAGTGAGGCCAGCAGCAGCACACCCACGACCGAGACGACCGAATAGATCAGGGTGTTGAACAGCCAGCGCGGCACGGCCTGGGCGTTCATGACGGTGTCGTACGCCTCGCCGGTCAGCGGCCACGGCAGCAGACTGCCGGGGAACTCGACCGCCGCGGACGGCTTCAGCGAGAGCACGACCATCGCGTAGAACGGGAAGATCGTCACGATCGCCGCCACGGTCAGCAGCGCGCCGCGGGCGATCCGTCCGGCCGGGGTTGCGCGCATGCCGTGCGGGACGGTGTCCTGCTCGGACTGCTTGCGCAGCTTGCGCTCGGCGCGGCGGCCGGCCCGGTCGCCGCCCGCGGGCGCCAGGGGCGCGGCCGGTGCCTTCTCGGTGTCCACAGGGCTTGCGGTCATGGTCACTGGTCCTTCCCGATCACGAGCCGCTGGATCACGGCCACCACCACGGTCAGCACGAAGAGCGCGACGCCGATGGCGGCGGCGTAACCGAGGTCGAAGTACTTGAAGCCCGCGTCGTAGAGCTGGAAGACGAGCGTGTAACTCGCGTTGGCGGGGCCGCCGCCGGTCATCGTGTAGACGGCGTCGAACACCTGGAAGGAGGCCGTCGTCTCGATCACCGCGAGGAAGAACAGGGCGGGCCTGAGCTGCGGCAGCACGATGTAGCGGAAGCGCTGCCAGGGCCCGGCGCCGTCCGTGAGGGCGGCCTCCTCCAGCTCACGCGGGATGTCCTGCATCCGGGCGAGCAGAATGAGCATCCCGTACCCGAAGCGGGACCAGACACCGACGATCGCGAGCGCGGGCAGCACCAGGACGTCGTCGGAGAGCCAGGAGCCCTCGGACATCCCGAACCAGCCCATCAGGGTGGACCACGGGCCGCCGGTCGAGAAGATCCAGACGAACACGGTGGCGGCCAGCACCAGCGAGGTGACGACCGGCAGGAAGAACACCGAACGGAAGAACTTTGCGCCCCGGAAGGCCCGGCGGGTGATCAGCGCCAGCGAGACGGACGCGATCAGTGTGCCGGGCACGGCCAGCACGGTGTAGAGGACGGTGACCTTCAGCGCCTGCCAGAACAGCGGGTCGTCCCAGAGGCGGGTGAAGTTGTCGAGCCCTATGAAGCTGCCGCCGCCGGTGAGCGAGTAGTCCGTGAAGCTCATCAGCACACCGGCGACGCCGGGGCCGAACCGGAAGGCGAGGAAGAGCAGGAAACACGGAAGGACGAAGAGCAGGCCGATCCGGGCCTCGCGGCGCGCCTGCGGCCCGCTGCGACGGCCCCGGCGGGTGGGTTCCGCGACGACTGCCACGGGGATCTCCTTGCGGTACGGGGAAATTGCGGGGGTGTACGGTCCCGGCGCGATGCCGGGAGGGGCGGGGTCCGGGTCCGGCCCGGACCCCGCTGTCACGGGCTAGCGGCCGAGCATCGCCTGGGCGGCCTTCGCCGAGTCGTCGAGTGCCTGCTGCGGGCTCTTCTTGCCCAGCAGCGCCGCCTGGATCTCCGGCGCCAGCACCCCCATGACCTCGCGGGACTTGTCCTCCAGCGGGCCCACGGTCATGCTCGGCAGCGTGTCGCCGACGGCCTTCTGCAGGGCGTCGCCGGGGTAGAGGTCGCCGCCGGACCTACGGGCGGGGAAGTAGCCCGCGCCCGTCTGGAGGCCGGCCGCGTTCTTCGACTCGGCGACGAAGTTCAGCCAGTCGCCGGTGTTCTTCTTGTCGGCGCCCTTCAGCATCGACAGGGCGCCCACGGTGCCGTAACCGATGGACTCGGTCTCCTTCAGCGGCGGCTGGACGACGATGTTCTCCTTGCCCCAGAAGGGCTCGACGTCGGCCGGGGTGTTCTGCCAGGTACAGGCGACCTTGCCCTTGGCGACCGGGGTCTGTTCCAGCTTCGGCGTCGTGGTGACCAGGTCCCTGTCGGTGTAGCCGCCCTCGACCAGCTTCTTCAGGTACGTCAGCGCCTTGACCCCGGCGGCGTCGTTGAACGTGACCTTCTTGCCGTCCTCGGAGAAGACGTCGCCGCCCGCCTGCCACAGCAGCGGGTAGAAGGTCATGTTCAGCGTCTGCTGGGTGTCACCGCTGTAGCTGGTGGCGTAGAAGCCCTTGTCCTTCAGCTTCGGGGCCAGTGCCTCCAGCTCCGCCCAGCTCGTGGGGTAGGAGGTCTCACCGATGGCGGAGAACACCCGCTTGTCGCAGATCAGCGGGTTGGCGCTGGTCAGGACCGGGGTGCCGAGCTTCTTGCCGTCGTACTCCACGGACTTGAGCGCGAAGTCGGTGTAGTCCGCCTCGGCACCGGCCGGCATGTAGTCGTCGGCCGGGACGATGTTCTTGGCGTACTTGGGCAGCTGGTCCGGGATGAGGTAGACGGCGTCCGGGCCCTTGCCGGAGGCGATCGCGGTGGCCAGCGCGGTGTCGCGGTTGGCCCAGGGGAAGGTCTCCACCTTCACGGTGACGCCGGAGTGCTCCTTCTCGAACGCCTTGACGAGACCGTCCCAGTAGGCCTTGTTCTTGGCCTCGTCGAAGATGACGGGGTAGGTCCACATGGTGACGGTGTTGCCGTCGCTGTCGCTGGAGCAGCCGGCCAGCACACCGGTGGCCAGCGCGGTGGCGAGGACCGGGGCGGCGAGGGCACGGACTCTGGAACGGCGCTTCAGAACACGGGACATGAGGGAGTCCTCCGAGGACGTGAGGGTGGTGCCGGGACAAGGGGGTGTCATGCGAGGGGCACCTGCTGGACGGTGCCGGTGTGGCGGGCGCGTTCGGCGGCGAAGGCCGCCAGATGGCTGCCGAGCGAAGTGGCGGGGCCGGAGCGGACGGCCCCGGCATCCCCGGTGGCGACAGCGGTGACGAACGCCTCGACCAGCGCGGCGTCCCCGCCGCCGTGCCCGTCGGCCGCGTTCGAACCGGACTCGCCCAGTTCATGGACGGTTGTGGCGCCCGTCCGGAAGTCCTGCACGGTGACCCGCTCACCGTCACCGCGCAGCCAGCCGTGCGAGCCGAAGATCCGGGTCTGCCGGTGGGTCTGCTCGGTGAACGCCACCATCTGGAAGGTCGCGGTCACCCCGTCCGTCAGCTGCATGGCGATGACCTGGTGGTCGACCACGTCGTTGTCGCCGCGGTAGGCGCAGACGCCGTACGGGCCCTCCCGCAGCGCCTGCACCAGCCCGGCCTCGTCCGTCGCCTCGGTGACATGGGTGACCGGCCAGACCGCGCCCTTCTCGCGCAGCGTGGGCATGTACAGCTTCAGCGCGCTGTACGGGCAGTCGGACTCCACCGCGCAGTCCAGACAGCGGTCGGCGGACCCGGCCGGGGCGTTCTCCGGCCGGAAGTGCTTCAGCCCGCCGAATCCGGTGACCTGCTCGATCCGGCCGCCCATGACATAGGTGATCCAGTCCAGGTCGTGGCAGGACTTGGCGAGCAGCATCGGGGACGAGTCCTTCTCGCTGCGCCACGGGCCACGCACATAGCTGTGCGCGTAGTGCCACCAGCCGACCGGCTCCAGGTGGTCGAGGGAGACCAGCTGGCCGAGGACGCCGGAGTCCACCACGCCCTTCACCAGGTCGGTGTAGGGCGTGTACCGCATGACGTGGCAGACGGCGAAGAGGACTCCGGCCCGCTCCACGCCCTCGACGATCCGCCGGGTCTCGTCCTCGGTCGGGGCGAGCGGCTTCTCGGCGAGGATCGCGTACCCGGCCCCGGCCAGGGCCAGTACGGGCTCCAGATGGAAGCGGTCCTGGGTGGCGACGATGACGGCGTCGGCGACGCGGTTCTCGACGAGCGGCCGCCAGTCGTCGAATTCGACGGGGGCGCCCGCGGCGGCCCGCGCGGCCGGACGCGGGTCGGCGACGGCGACGAGTTCGGCGCGCTCCGGGTGGGCCTTGATCCACTCGGCGTACGTCAGACCGCGGTTACCGGCGCCGACGAGGGCGACCCGTACGGGCCGGCCGGTGATCGGGGTATGCGTGGACACGGGGATTACCTCCTCGGACTCAGTGGTCGGGGCGCTCAGAAGCGCAGATTGGCCGCGGTGTGGGCGACGCGGTCGCCCTCGTCGGGCAGCGCGGTGCGCTCGGTGCCGTTCTCGACGCAGCCGGTGTGCAGCAGATGGCTGTCGGAACCGGCGAAGGCCGCGGGCCGCAGGTCGAGCCCGCCACCGGTGAAGGTGCACCCGGTGGCCCGGTAGCGGTTGGGGCCCTCGGCGAGGCGCAGATGGGCGGTGCCCCCGGGGGCGGTGGAGTCGAGCCCGGTCAGCTGCCAGTCGACGGCCCGGCCGGCTCCGGTACGGGAGAGGAGCGCGCCGTCCTTGTTGGTGCCGTTGATCCGGGTGCCGTCGGCCCGCAGCCGTTGGTCCTTCGCCGAGGTCAGCTTCAGTCCCGTGTCGCGGAGTTCGCCGCCGAGCACCGTGATGTCCGTGTGCGCGAGGGAGACGGGCGCGGTGTCCTTCGAGCCGGACAGCGTGCACTGGTCGAGCACGAGGGGCCCGGTGCCGTTGAACACCGCGCCGTCGACGCCCTTGAGCACGGTCCGCGCGATCGTCACCGGGGCGGAGACACTGGCCTGGGTGATCTCGGCACCCGCGGCGAACGCGAACGAGGAGTCGGCGATCACATTGGGGCGGGTGGAGAGGTCCGAGGCGCGGGAGACGATCAGCGGACCGGTGGCGGTGCAGCCGCGCAGTTGCACACCGTCCGCGTTGACCCAGAGCATTCCGGAGCCGGCGAGCGACTTCTTGCCGACGACGAGCACGTCCTCCAGGGTCAGATCGGTGATCTTGACCCGGGCCACGAACCAGGAACAGGAGTGCCTGCGGACCGTGATCCGCTTGGCCCTGCCGCCCCACGCGGCACCGGAGTTGGCGAACGTCATCAGCCCGGAGTTGCCGGTGTAGACGAGATCGTGCTCGAACTGACCGTGCGTCACGAACGGGCCCTCGTCGTCACCGTCGCCGTGGCAGTTGGTCACGTAGCAGTAGGCGGAGGCCGTGAAGTCGTTGAGGTGACGGGCGTTGGAGGTGTGACAGTCCTCCACGTGCCCGTACAGGCAGTAGATCTGCTGGGTGAGGTAGCCCGCCCCGCCGTAGGTGACGGACTTGGGGTTGGTCAGCGAGCACTGCTCGGTGCGGTAGTAGGTGCACCAGCGGCGCATCACCACCGGCCAGAAGGTGCCGATGGCCTCGATCCCGGAGACGTCGCAGCGCACCGCGTACTCGTACGCGACCGGATGCGAGCCGGTCATCTCGTCCTCGCCCCAGCCCTGGAAGACCATGTTGCGGACGTGGGCGCGGTCGACGGGCTCGATACGGGTCCAGCTCAGGGTGCGCCCCGCGGCCAGGTCCCAGCCGATCTGGTAGTTGACCCGGATGTGCGTGGCGTCGACGATCCCGGTGACCTGGACGAGCCGCTGGATCTCCTTCTCGTACTTCCCCGCCAGCGCGTCGGTCTCCACGGCCCACCACTGGCCGACCGCGAACTTCCCCGAGTCGCCGACCTCGAAGAGGTCGGACAGGTCCGGCATCGGCGCGCCCAGCTTGTGGGTGTGCGTGGTGTCGGTGGTGGTGCCGCGGAAGGAGAGGACGGCGCCGAAGGGGTTGTCGTGGGTGTTCTTCTCGATGCCTTCGGTGTGGATGTGGTGTCCGCCGAAGTCGAGTTCGATGTGGGAGCGGGTGAAGAGGTGGCGTCGGGTGAACAGGAGGTCGGTGTGGGCTTCGATGCGGTGGATGGTGAGGTCGTGGACCATCGCGTCGAGTGCGGTGTCGGCGGGGGTTGTGGCGTCGAAGTGTCCGAAGGTGCGGAAGTCGACGGTGCCGGTGTGGAGCTGGTGCCAGCGTCCGGTGGTGGGGTTCTTGGCGGGGGTGATGACGGTGCCGCCGTTGTGGGGGGCTTTGGAGGTCCTGTTCCAGCGGACGGTCATGGCTCCGCCGTCGGCGGGGGTGTGGTGGCCGGCGACGAGGACCACGGTGCCCTCGGTGAGGTGTTGGGTGTTCAGGGCGCGCAGTGCGGTGACGGTGTCGACGCGGGTGATGTCGGCGGCGTGTCCGGGAGCGGCCTGCGCGGAGCCGGAGGCCACGGCCGAACCGGCCATGACCAGACCGGCGAGACCCGAGGCCCGCAACAGACGACGGCGGCTGGACTGCGCGGGAGTGGGACTGGTGGGAACGCTCATGCGGACTTCGCCTTCCGAGAAGTGCCGAAAACGAGGGAGCGTTCCTGCGGGGGACTGCCATGAGGCGGATGGCTCAAAAGGGTCCGGCCGTCGGATGTCCACGACACGATGGGCAGGTGTCGGAAGCGGGCCGGAAGGGGTAAATCACCGGTGACCTGTGGGTGTCACCGGGGTTGGCAGGGAACCTACGGCCGGTGATGCCGATCGGTCAAGACCTGATCGCGTCGGAATCGTCCCGGGTGGCGTCGGAGGAGTCCTCCGCCGCGTCGTCGATCCAGCCCAGCGACCGGCTGATCCGCCGCGCCGCGTCGCGTACCTGGCCTCCCAGTTCCTGGTAGCGCCAGGCCGGCAGGCCGAGCTTCAGTCCGGTGATGCTGACCGCGCCCGCGCACACCGAACGGTCGTCGAAGACCGGTGCGCCGATGCAGATGATGCCCTCGGCGTCCTCCTCGTCGTCCAGGGCGTAGCCGACCCGGGCGATGTCGCGCAGGTGGGACAGGAACGTGGCCGGATCGGTGATGGTCCGTGCCGTGCGGCGGGGCAGTCCGAACCGCTCGATGACCGCGGCGGCCTCGCTCTGCCCCACGGCGGACAGCAGGGCCTTGCCCAGGCCCGTGCAGTGCGGCAGCTCGCGCTGGCCCATCCGCAGGTCCAGCCGGACCCGCTGGTCGAGCTCGACCTGGTCCACCACCACGGCGTGCCCGTCCTCTGGCACGGCGAGCCGCGAGGCCATGCCGGTGAGGCCGGTGAGGTCACGCAGGACCGGGTGGGCGACACCGCGCAGGGACACCTGGGAGCGGGCCCGGTCGCCGAGCCTGGCCAGGCTCATGCCGAGCCGGTAGCGCCGGTTCATTCCCTCGCCGTCGTCCGAGACGAGGCCGTAGGCGCGCAGGGTCTGGAGCATGCCGAAGGCCGCGCTCTTGGAGATGGAGCAGACCTGGCCGACCTCGGTGACGCTCAGGCCGTTCCCCTGCGAGGGAGTGGCGAGCGCTTCGAGGATGTCCGCTGCCCTGGCCACGCTCTTGACCCAGTACTTCGGTTCTTCTTGGGCAGCACTGTTCGTCATAGCAGAACAGCGTAGTGCCTGTCGGGGTTCGGCTGGGCCCTTCGTGACCGTGAAGGTCCTATGAGGGCCCAGGAAAGGCCAGTAATCGGCGTTCTGTTGTCCGGAAGGGGGTTGACCGCCCTCGGGGGCGGACGTAATATCCAGGCACTGTTCTGCTCTACAGAACAGTGTTTTGAAAATCTGAGACGCAGCAACACGAGCACCACGGATCACCCTCTTCCTGCGGCGACTGCCGGGCGGATGGCGCCAGGGACTCACGGGCCGGGCAGGGTCCGCGAAAACCGACGACTCTCGACGCAAGGAGCAAGCACCATGAGTTCAGGCCCGGTGGGCAACGAATCCGGAGCCCGACTCGCCGAGCGCGCCCGCCAGGTCGTACCCGGCGGCGTGAACAGCGGTCAGCGCAGCGTTCCCGGACTGACCGACCTGGTGGTCACCGGCACCGACGGCGCGCGGTTCCGTACCGCCGACGGACGCGAGTACACCGACTTCCACTCGGCGTTCGGCCCGCCGCTGCTCGGCCACAACGACCCCGACGTGGCCCGCGCCACCGCAGAAGCGGGCGCCACTCTCGGCCACATGGGCGTCGGCGTCACCGAGGGCGAGGTCCTCCTCGCCGAACAGCTCACCGAGCTGATCCCCTCGATCCAGAAGGTCCTGCTCACCAGCACCGGCAGCGAGGCCACGTTCCACGCGCTGCGCGTCTCCCGCGCCGCCACCGGCCGCCGCCTCGTCGTCAAGTTCCAGGGCTGCTACCACGGCTGGCACGACTCGGTCAGCCTCAACGTCATCTCCGCCCCGGACAAGGTCGGCGGCCACGACCCGATCTCCACCGGCATCCTGCCCGAGGTCCTCGAAGCCACCCTCGTCCTGCCGTTCAACGACAGCGAGGCCGTCCGCCGCACCTTCGCCGAGCACGGCTCCGACATCGCCGCCGTCATCGTCGAACCCGTCCCGCACAACGTCGGCGCCCTCCTGCCGTACCAGGAGTTCCTCACCACGCTGCGCGAGGAGACCACCAGGGCCGGCAGCATCCTGATCTTCGACGAGGTCATCACCGGCTTCCGCCACAGCATCGGCGGCTGGCAGCAGATCTCCGGCGTCACCCCCGACCTCACCACCCTCGGCAAGGCCATCGCCAACGGCGCCCCCGTCGGCGCGATCGGCGGCCGCGCCGACCTGATGGACCTCTTCTCCACCCGCCCCGGCGCCCCCGCGTTCTTCGCCGGTACGTACAACGGACACCCGTCCGTCGTCGCCGCGGCGCTGGCCACCCTGCGCAAACTCCGCGAGGAGCCGGTCCACGACCATGTCTTCCGGCTCGGCGACCGCGTCCGTACCGAACTGACCGCCCTGTACGGACGCCTCGGCGTCCCGGCGGTCGTCACCGGATACGGCTCCGTCTTCGTCAGCTACTTCATGCCGGGCGAGGCCCCCCGTACGTACGCCGACCTCCTGAACAACGACGCCTCGCTCTTCGTCGGCTACCGCCGCAAGCTGCTGGACCACGGCCTGTTCGAGCTGCCGCTCAACCTCAAGCGCAGCCACATCAGCTACGCGCACACCGACGCCGACGTCGACCGTCTGATCGAGGGCACCGAGGCGGCCGTCACCGCGGTCCTCGCCGAGGGCGGCGCCCGCGACCTGGAGAACACCTCCACCATGGGCGGAGCGACCCTCTGATGCTGACCGTCAACCGCACCCGCCCGGCCGGCCCCGCCGGACGGATCACCCGCGTCGAGACCCTGATGCTCGGCACCTCCTGGCGGGACTTCGGCTACGTCCGGGTCCACACCGACGAGGGCCTCAGCGGCATCGGCGAGATCACCCACCCCTACCGGGTACGTGAGGTCTGCGCCCTCACCGAGGCGATCGCCCGGCGGCACCTCATCGGCGCCGATCCCTTCGACATCGAGGAGCTCTGGCTCCGCGTCTACCAGGGCGACTTCCTGCGCGGCGGCGACATGGGCGGCGTCGCCCTGTCCGGCCTCGACCAGGCCATGTACGACCTGATGGGCAAGGCGCTCGGCGTGCCCGCGTACCGCCTGACCGGCGGCGCCTGCCGCGACACCGTACGCGTCTACGCCAACGGCTGGTACACCGGCGAGCGGGAGCCCGAGACCTTCGCGGCCAAGGCGAAGGAGACCGTGGCCAAGGGCTTCACCGCGCTCAAGTTCGACCCGTTCGGCCCCGGACTGCACGAGCTGGAGCGCGCCGAACTGCGCCGCTCCATCGACCTCGTGGCCGCCGTCCGCGAGGCCATCGGCCCCGACACCGACCTCTTCATCGAGGGCCACGCCCGCTTCGCCATGCCGACCGCGGCACGGCTGGTGCGCGAGCTGGAGCCCTTCGACATCGGCTGGTTCGAGGAGCCGATGCCCTGGACCCACATCGAGCGGTACGCGGAACTGCGTCAGCGCGCCGCCTTCCCGATCTCCGGCGGTGAGCACTTCCACAACCGCTACGAGTACAAGCAGCTCTTCGCCACCCACGCGGTCGACATCATCCAGCCCGACCTGTCGATGGCCGGCGGCTTCACCGAGGTGAGGAAACTGGCCGCTATCGCCGATACCCACGGCATGCTCGTCGCCCCGCACAACTCCAACTCGCCGCTCTGCACCACCGTCTCCGTCCACGCGGCGCTCGGAATCCCCAACTTCAAGATCCTCGAAACCTTCGACGGGCTCCTGGAGCCCTTCGTGTTCGACGCCCTGAAGGGCACCCTGCCGATGGCGGACGGCCACATCGGCCTGCCGACCGCCCCCGGTCTCGGAGTCGAACTCGTCGACGAGGTCTTCGAGGAACACCCGCCCAGCCACCGCTTCTGGAACATGTTCGCGGACGGCTGGGAGAAGCGGAACCGGACATGATCATCGACGTCCACTCGCACCTCTTCCGGCACAGCCACGACTTCACCGAACCCTTCAGCTCCGACTCCGCCCGCGCCCACGAGGGTGAGGTCGACCTGACGGTGAAGTGGGAGGACTACGCCGCCACCGCGCCCGCGTCCACCCGCACCGTCGTCGTCGGCGGCAAGGCCCGCCGCAGCGGACTCTGGGTCGACGACGCCGCCGTGGCGTCGTACGTAGGGAAGCACCCCGACCGGCTGATCGGCTACCTCTCCCTCGACCCCACCCAGCCCGGCTGGCAGGACGAACTCCGCTACGGCCACCAGGAGCTCGGTCTGCGCGGCATCAAACTGATGCCGATGTACGCGGGCTTCGACCCGGCCGCCGAGGAGTACGACGAGCTGTACGCCTACGCCGAACGGCACGGGCTGCCGCTCCTCGTCCACACCGGCACCACCTTCGTGTCGAACGCCCCGCTGGAATGGGCGATGCCGCGCCACCTGGACGCGGTCGCCATCCGCCATCCGGAACTGCGCATGGTCCTCGCCCACCTCGGCCACCCCTTCGAGGGCGAGTGCATCGCGGTGATCCGCAAGCACCCGCACGTGTACGCGGACATCAGCGCCCTGCACTACCGGCCCTTCCAGCTCTGGCACAGCCTGCGGCTGGTCCAGGACTACGGGGTCTTCGACAAGGTGATGTTCGGCAGCGACTACCCGTTCACGACGGTCGACGACTCGGTGAAGGGGCTGCGGGAGATCGCCCGCATCCCCGGCATCCCCGGGCTGCCGCCCCTCGACGCGGACAAGGTGGAGGAGATCATCCACCGCCCGTCGCTGGACCTGCTGGGCCTGAACGGCTGACCGGGCCGTTCCCCGAACGGCCGGACCGTATCCGACGGCCCGCCGTTTTTCCCCCCGAACGGCCGGACCGCACCCTGCGGCCCGCCGTTCCCTCCGACCTGTCGGCCTGGAGCCGGGACGCCCCCCGTCCCAGGGCACCGGCCGGCAGCAGGGCCGCCGCGCTCCCTTCCCTGGTCCGGCGCGGCGGCCAACCTCCCCGTACCACTCCGCCTGGAGGAACCCGCCATGACCGCAGCCGTACCGCCCCGCGGCACCGAGCGCTTCGACCTCACCGGCCGCACCGCCCTCGTCACCGGGGCCGCCCGCGGCCTGGGCCGGTCGTTCGCCGTGGGCCTCGCCGAGGCGGGCGCCGACGTGGTCCTCGTCGACCTGCCCGGCGCCGACGGGATCACCGAGACCGCGGCGGCCATCGACGCACTCGGCCGCCGGACCTGGACGTACGGGCAGGACCTCGCCGACATCGACGCGCTGGCCGGGTTCGCCGACACCGTACGGGCCGAGACCGGACCGCTGCACATCCTGGTCAACAACGCGGGCACGGCAGCCCTGGAACGCTTCAACGAGATCACCCCCGCGAGCTGGTCGCACATCATGCGGGTCAACGTCGACGCGGTCTTCTTCCTCAGCCAGCGCATCGCCGAACACATGACGGCGGACGGCGTCGCGGGCCGCATCATCACCATCACCTCCAAGAACGCCCTGGTGGCGGAGGCCGGACTTGCCCACTACAACGCCTCCAAGGCCGCCGCCCAACTGCTCACGGAAACCCTGGCCGTCGAACTCGCCCCGCACGGCATCACGGCCAACACCCTGGCACCCGGCATGGTCGAGACACCCATCGACGGCGAATTCCCCTTCGACCGGGAAGCCTTCGAATCCGCGTACCGCGAGCGCATCCCGCTCGGCCGCTACGCGCGCCCGGACGAGTGCGTGGGCGCGCTGCTGCTGCTGGCCTCGGACGCGGGCGCCTACCTCACCGGGGCGCGGATCGTCGTCGACGGGGGAGTCCTCGCCGACCAGATGCCCCGCATGAGGTTCATGCCGCCCTACCGCAACACGATCTGACGTCATCGGTCATCCGGTCCCACGGCAACGCGAGGAGCACCTCCGTCATGTCAGTCCCAGCATCGTCACGCCGTCGTCTGTTGCGGGCCTCGGGTCTTGCCGGTCTGGTCGTGGCCGGTTCGGCCGTGGCCTCCGGCTCCGCGCAGGCCGCTCCCGGACACACCACCGACATCCAGCGCGTCGACACCGTCACCGCACTGCGCGCCCTGAACACCCAACACCTCACCGAGGGCACCGTGGTCCTCGTCGCCGGCCACCACACCCCCGCCGACGGCGGAGCCATGACCGTCCGCTGGAACAAAACCTCCACAGCCACCCACAACGGCGGCACCGTCATCACCCCCGCCAAGAACCCCACCACCGGCCGCTGGCACCAACTCCACACCGGCACCGTCGACTTCCGCACCTTCGGACACCACGACGCCACAACCCCCGCCGACACCGCACTCGACGCCATGGTCAACGACCCCACCATCCACCGCATCGAAGCCCACACCGACCTCCTGTTCACCCGACGCCACCTCTTCACCCGCTCCCACATCGAACTCGACTTCGGCGGCCACCACATCCACACCGAAGGCATCGAGAAGAACATCCACGACAACCCCTTCGGCGCCGTCCTCTCCTTCCGCGGCACCACCACCGACACCACGGTCGAGCACGCGCTGGCCGCCAAGGTCATCGAACTCACCGACACCTTCCCGGTCCCGGACGCCAAAGCCTTCGCGGTCGGCCAGTGGTGGGCCGTGCAGGTCGCCCCGGTCGAGGGCGGCGGCGCGGACGAGCGCGAGCTACAGAAGCTGGTCGAGATCACCGAGATCATCGACGCCACCCACATCAGGATCGGCTACCTCAACGGCTGGGAGCTGGCCGCCGGGCGCAGGCTGACCTGGAGGCGTGTCGAGCCGGTCGTGAACGCCCATGTCCGCAACATGGACTTCGAGGGCGCGGGCGACGACGAGTACACCGGCTCGCACCCCGTCAGCTACGAGTACGCCGTCGGGTGCGACGTCTCCGGCATCCACGCCACCGGCAGCTTCTGGCCGGTCATCATGCGCCGCTGGTGCACCCGGTTCCGTACCGAACAGTGTTCCCTGAAGAACCCGCCGACCGTCGAGTACGGCGGCGCGGGCTATCTCACCCAGCAGATCTACTGCCTGTACGGACGGGTCGCCGACTGCACCACCAGCAACGTCCGCCACCTCAACGACCTCACCGCCTCCGCCTACTGCACCGTCGTCAACTGCCACGGCGACGGCGACGACGCGGGCGGCAACCCCTTCACCACCCACGGCCAGTACGAGCACGACCTGCTCTTCGACGGCAACTCCGGGCTGATGGACATCGCCAACTCCGGTGCACAGTGGGGGATATCGGCCAAACGCATCACGGTGCGCCGGCATGTCTGCTCCTGGTTCACCGCGAACACCAAGATCACTGATCTGACGCTCGAAGACATCACGGTGATCGCCCGCCCGACGTTCGACCAGGCCGGCACCCTCACGGTGAACGCGGACGGCGCGCAGGTGCGCGGCTGCACCGCGAAGACCTTCGCCGTCGCCCAGCGCTCCGCCCGCTCCACCCGGCCCACCGTCATCAGCGACTGCTCCTTCGAACCGCCCGCCGGAGCGGTCCTCGTCCAGACCCCGGTCACCGCCCCCGTCCACTTCGTGCGCTGCACGTTCAAGGGTGTCGACGGGGCGATCCTGCGCGGCGCCGGGCCCGTGCGCTTCACCGACTGCACGGTCACCGGGGCCGACGACGCGGCCCCGCTCTCCGTGGGCTCGGCCGACCTCAGGATCGACGGCGGCAGCTACGGGAACACCGGCTTCGAAGTCAGCGCCGTACGCGACCAGTCCGTCACCGTCACCTCGGGCGCCCGGTTCACCGGCAGCAACAAGGCCAGGGCGTTCCTCGGCCGCGCCGCGGGTCCGGGCACCGTCACCTGGGACATCACGGCCCTCAACAGCTCCACCACCGACGCCGCGACGGCCCATGTCCGCATCGAGGACGGCACCAACCACTACGCGGCGACCGGCAGCCGCTTCACCGGCGGCGTGCTCCATCTGGCACCCACCGCCCTGGCCTCCGCGCTGCACACCACCTGCGTGGAGCACGGCACCCGGCGCACCGCGATGCCGCAGAGCGGTGACTCGGCCCGCACGGACGGGAACCTCCTCCGGTGACCGTACAGCTGCGGACCACCACTCCCGCCGACGAACCCGCGCTGCGCGCCCTGTGGGACACCTGCTTCGACGCCCCGCAGATCACCGCCCTGCACGCCCTGGACCCGGACCGCCACCGCCGTACCTTCGTCGCGGAGTCAGGCCCGGACGGCGGCATCGACGCGGCCGTGGTCTACGTACCGCGCCTGATCCGGGACGCGCACGGCACCCCGCGGCGCGTCGGCGGCATCGGCAGCGTCGCCACCCGGCCGGAGGCCCGCGGCCGGGGACTCGTACGGCGGCTGCTCGCGGAGGCCGAGCGGACCATGGTGGCCGAGGAGTGCGCCTGGTCCCTGCTGTTCACCGGCACCCCCGGGGTGTACCGGGGCTCGGGCTGGCAGGAGTTCCGCGGCACGTACACCGAAGGGACGATCACGGCGGCGGCGCCCACCGGGGCGTACCGGGTCCGCGAGGCCACGGAAGCGGACCGGGCGGCGGTGGCGGGCCTACATGCCGCCGCCAACGCGACCCGGCCCCTGACCTCGCTGCGCGCCCCCGAGGACTGGGCGGTCCGCGTACCCGCCTGGTACGGCCCGCCGGAACGGTCACTGGTGGCCGAGGACCCGGCGACGGGCGCCGTCGTCGGCTGGCTCGTGGCGCGGTACGGACGGGAGCGCGCGGAGGTACAGGAGTTCGCGGGCGCGGCCGGGTGCCTGGACGACCTGCTCGGAGCGGTCGCCGACCGGGCCCGCGCGGCGGGGCTCACCCACGCCCGGGTCCGGCTGCCCGGTACCGCCGACGCGTGGTCCGCGCTCCTCGTGGAGCCGCGCTCCGTGGACGAGTACGTGGGGATGGCCCGGCCGCTGCTCGCGACGGCCGCGGAGGTCCGGGACACGGTCACCGCCCCCGGCGCGGTCCACTGGTGCGGCGACTGCTTCTGATCCGTGGGACGGCGAGGAACCGGCCAAGCGCCGGTTCCTTCCCACTGCTTGTGGGGGCGGCCGTCCGGCGCGGGGGGTGCGGGGGGTGCGGGGACGTTGACCCGGACCGGGCCGGGGGACGTTACTGTCCGGTCCACGTACTTTCCGCACCTCTACGGTCGGCGTGGGCCCGGTCGACACGTCGGTACGCCGTGGAGTCGATACGCCGTAGAACAGAGAAGAGTGGTCCGTCATGTCCCGTCGCCGCCACCACATCGCGATGATCGGCAGCCCCATCATCAGTCACGTCCTGCCCGGCCTTGAGGTCATCCGTGAACTCGTGGCCCGTGGACACCGGGTGACGTACGCGGACGACCCGGCCGTCTCCGATCCGATCACGGCCACCGGCGCCGAGTTCGTCCCGGTCACCACCACCCTGCCCATCGCGGACAACAACTGGCCGCAGGACCCCGTCGCGGCGATGACCCTCTTCCTCGACGACGCCATTCAGGCGCTTCCCCAGCTGCGCGCCGCGTACGGCGAGGACCCCGCCGACCTGTACCTGTACGACATCGGCTCCTACGGCGGCCGCGCGCTCGCCGAGGCGCAGGGCCGGCCGGTCGTGCAGCTGTCCCCGGCCTTTGTCGCGTGGAAGGGATACGAGCAGGAGGTCGGGGAGCAGCTGAAGCGGCTTCCGGGCGCCGACGCGTACCGGGAGAAGTTCGCCGCCTGGCTGGCCGGGAACGGGGCGCTCACGACCGACGTGGACGCCTTCTCCGGCCTTCCGTCCAGGGCCGTCGCCACGATCCCCCGGGCCATGCAGCCGAACGCGGACCGCGTGGACACCGATGTGGTCAGCTTCGTGGGCCCCTGCCTCGGCGACCGCTGCGACCAGGGCGACTGGACCCGCCCGGCCGACGCCGGGAAGGTGCTGCTGATCTCGCTGGGCTCCGCCTTCACGAACCGGCCGGAGTTCTACCGGCAGTGCCTGGCGGCCTTCGGCGATCTGCCGGGCTGGCACGTGGTCCTCCAGATCGGCAGGCACACCGATGCCGCGGAGCTGGGGCCCGTCCCCGCCAACGTGGAGGTGCACAGCTGGGTGCCGCAGCCGGCGATCCTGGCGCGGGCCGACGCGTTCCTCACGCACGCGGGCATGGGCGGCAGCAGCGAGGGGCTCTCCACGGGCGTGCCGATGATCGCCGTGCCGCAGGCCGCCGATCAGTTCTCCAACGCCGACCGGCTCGTGGCGCTCGGCGTGGCCCGGCGCATCGACACCGCCGATGCCACCGCCGACGCCCTGCGCTCGGCCCTGCTGGAGCTGACCGCCGATCCGCGGGTGCGGCGCCGCTCGGCCGAACTGCGCGCCGAGGCGCTGGCCGAGGGCGGCACCCGGCGGGCCGCCGACCTCATCGAGGCCGAACTGGGATGAGCCGTACGTTCCTCCCGGAGCCGGCGGCCGGTCCTCCGGGCAACCGGCACAGGGAGGATCAGGACGGGTCGGGCCGGCCCCGGTCGTACCCCTGCTCGCCCGACTCGCCGAGCGGCGGCTCGTCCGTCATGTGCGCGGGGGCCAGGACGCGCAGCGCGTGGTAGCCGATGACGACGATCAACGTACCCAGCGCGATGCCGCTGAGCTCGAAGTTGTCGGTGAGGCTCAGGCTGACGTTGCCGATCCCGACGATGAGCCCCGCGGCCACCGGCACCAGGTGCAGGGGGTTGGTGAGATCGACGCGGGACCGGACCCAGATCTGGGCGCCCAGCAGGCCGATCATGCCGTAGAGGATGACGGTGATGCCGCCGAGGACGCCGCCCGGAATGGCGGCCACGACGGCGCCGAACTTGGGGCAGAGCCCGAACAGGATCGCGAAACCGGCGGCGCACCAGTAGGCGGCGGTCGAGTAGACACGGGTGGCGGCCATGACACCGATGTTCTCGGCGTACGTGGTCGTGGCGGGCCCGCCGACGGACGTCGACATGACCGTGGCGGCGCCGTCGGCCATGATCGCCGTACCGAGCTTGTCGTCCAGGGGATCGCCGGTCATCTCGCCGACGGCCTTGACGTGTCCGGCGTTCTCGGCGATGAGCGCGATGACGACGGGCAGGGCGACCAGGACCGCCGAGAGGGAGAAGCTCGGGGCGTGGAACGAGGGCAGCCCGATCCAGTCGGCCCGGCCCACTCCCGAGAGGTCCAGGCGCCAGTGGTCGACCGCCTCGGCCCCGCCCGCGGGGGAGTGGATCTTGCCGAGGACACGGTCGAGGATCCAGGAGAAGCCGTACCCGAAGGCCAGCCCGAGGAAGATCGCGATACGCGACCAGAAGCCGCGCAGCACGACGAGGGCGAAGCCCGTGAAGAGCATCGTGAGCAGCGCGGTCCACTGGTCCTGGGGCCAGTAGGTGCCTGCCGTGACGGGAGCCAGGTTGAACCCGATGAGCATGACTACCGCGCCCGTGACCACCGGGGGCAGCACGGCGTGGATGACACGGGCGCCGACCGCGCGGACGACCGCCCCGCACAGGAAGAGCACCGCGCCCACGACCAGCAGCGCGCCGGTGAGGGTCGCCGCGTCACCGCCCTGCGTCTTGATCACGGCGGCCACACCGATGAACGACAGGCTGCTGCCGAGATAGCTGGGGATACGGCCACGGGTGATCAGCAGGAAGAGGATGGTGGCCACGCCGGACGCCATCACGGCGAGGTTGGCGTCGAGGCCCATCAGGATGGGGGCGACGAAGCAGGCCCCGATCATGGAGACCACGTGCTGCGCGCCCAGACCGGCGGTGCGCCCCCAGGTGAGCCGTTCGTCCGGTCTCACGACCTCGCCCGGTGCCAGGTTCTTCCCGTCGCCGTGCAATGTCCAGCGCACGCCGAGGCTCATGGTTGCTCCCTGTAGGTCTGTGCGGTGTGCCGGCCCGGTGCGGACATCCGGGTTCACCAGCGGAAATGATCGGAGCCATGCTAGTCGCGGGTCGCGTGGCCGGACGCCAGGGCAGCGGTGTCCCGGTAGGTTCTACGGCACAGCGGCAGGAGAGTCCCGCACGGGTGCGCCGGGAAGCGGTCACCGGGGACGTCCACGCGGGAAGGGGCCCCGCCGTGAGCGGAGCGGACCGGAACACGGTGTCACGCGAGCACGTCCTGGCCTACCGGGTCGCGGCGCACCAGCTCGACCGCTCCTCTCCCGAGCCCGCGGTGCTGGCCCTGGGAGCGCAGGACACCCCGAGCGGTTCGGCGCGGCTCGCGCTCGCCGCGCGCGGCGCGTCCGCCGACGGTCTGGAGCTGCTGTGGTCGTTCCGCGGCGCGCCCCATCTGCACCGGCGTTCGGACCTCCCCGCTCTCGCGACCGCGCTCTGGCCGATCGACGACGCCGACGCGACGGCGCGGATCAGCACCACCGTGATCAAGGAGGGCGCGAAGCTCGGCCTGGCGGCCTTCCGCGCCACCGCCGAGGCGTTCCGTGCCGTGGTGACCGGACCCATGGCCAAGGGGGAGGTGAGCACCGCGGTCAGCGCAGCGGTGCCCGCCTCACTGACGTTCTGGTGCGCCACCTGCGATGCGCGGCACATCTCGGGACTGCTCTTCCAGCAGGCCGGGCTGCCCGGCGCGATCGGGGTCACCATGCGGGGCACGACCACGCTCTCCCCGCTGGAGCCGGGCTATCCGCTGCCGTCGGCGGCCGACGGGACCTCCGCTCTGGTCCGTGCCTATCTGCGCTTCCTCGGACCGGCCACACCCGCCGACGCCGCGAAGTTCCTGGGCGTGAAACCGGCGGTGGCCAAGGCGGTGTGGCCCGACGACCTGGCCGAGGTGACGGTCGAGGGGAAGCCGGCCTGGCTGCCCGCCGAGCGGCTGGAGGCGCTGCTGACGGCCGAGCGCCAGGACCTCGTCCGGCTGCTGCCGCCCGGCGATCCGTTCCTCCAGGCCCGTGACCGGGGGATGCTCGCCCCGGAGAAATCCCACGAGAAGGAGATCTGGCGCGCGATCGGCTCTCCCGGCGTGCTCCTGGTCGGCTCGGAACCCGCCGGGACCTGGCGTGCCAAGGCAGCCGGGCGGAAGGTCGATCTGACCGTCACGCCCTTCGGGCCGCTGACGGCGTCCACCAGGAAGCGGCTGGAGGCCGAGGCCGCGACGGTGGCCGAGGCGCGCGGGGCCGCCGAGGCCCGTCTGCACATCGCTTGAGGGCTGTCCCGTAGCGGGAGCCGCCCGGCCCGGTTGTACCCGGCCCGGGGAGCCGCCCGGCCCCCTGCCGTACCTGGCCCCACCCCGCCTGGCCCGACCCCGCCTGTACCCAGTCCCTTGCCGTACCCGGCCTGACCGGGACCGTTCTCAGCGCGGGGAAAGGTCCTCGGGGAGCAGCAGCCTCAGATCGTCCAGGCTCGGCGTCGCGACCGTGCTCAGCCGGCCCGCCTGATGGGTCATCATCTGCTCCAGCGTCTGCCGTGCCAGCCGCGCGTTGCCGAAGGCCGTGCCCCTCGGGAGGCCCTCGAAGTAGGTCCGCAGCACGCCGGCCGTGCCCGGCGCGCACTCGTAGCCGCTGTCGGCCGCGTGCTGACGGACGATCGTGACCAGCTCGTCCGAGGAGTAGTCGGGGAACGCGATGTGCCGGGGGAAGCGCGAGGCGAGACCCGGATTGGACCCCAGGAACCGGTCCATCTCGGCGGTGTAGCCCGCCACGATCACGACCACCTCGTCCCGGTGGTCCTCCATCAGCTTCAGCAGCGTGTCCACCGCCTCCTGCCCGAAGTCCGATGACCCGGCACCCGAGGGAGGCGTCAGGGTGTACGCCTCGTCGATGAACAGGACGCCGCCCAGGGCCCGTTCGAAGACCTCGCGGGTCAGCTGCGCCGTGTGTCCGACCCAGCGGCCCACCAGGTCCGCGCGCGAGACCTCCACGAGCTGGCCGCGCGGCAACACGCCCAGGGACGCCAGTAGTTCACCGTACAGCCGGGCCACCGTCGTCTTGCCGGTGCCGGGCGGGCCCGCGAACACCAGATGGTTGCTGATCCGGGGCGCGGGCAGACCGGCCTCCTTCCTGCGCCGCGCGGTGGAGAGCAGGTTGACCAGGTCGCCGACCTCACGCTTGACGGCCGCCAGACCCACCAGGGCGTCCAGCCGCAGCAACGGGTCCTCGTCCCGCTCGTCGTCCGGCGAACCGCCCGCCGGGGCACCCACGTCCTCCGCGGTCAGCACGGCCAGGTCCCGCTCACCGGCCTCCGGCAGGGTGGACAGCCGGGACGCCTGCCGGTCCACCATCTCCTCGAAGACCTTGCGGGCGGTCCGGCCGTTGCCGAAGCCCGCGTCGCGGGGAATCCGCTCGAAACGGGTGCGCAGCGCCGTACGGGCCGCCGCGTCCAGTTCGTAGTGGTGGCCGGTGCACATCCGCTCCACGATCGTGACCAGTTCCTCCGAGGTGTAGTCGGTGAACTCGACGCTGCGGGTGAAACGGGACGCGAGACCCGGGTTGGACGCCAGGAAGTCCGTCATCTCCTTCGGATAACCGGCCGCCACCACCACCACGTCCTCGCGGTGGTCCTCCATCAGCTTCACCAGGGTGTCGATCGCCTCGCGCCCGAAGTCGGCCCCGCTGCCGCCGCCGTCGGAGAGCAGCGTGTACGCCTCGTCGACGAACAGCACCCCGCCGAGCGCCTTGTTGAAGGTCTCGGTGGTCTTGATGGCCGTCCCGCCGATGATCTGCGCCACCAGGTCCGCACGCGACACCTCCACCAGATGCCCCGAGCGCAGCACACCGAGCGAGGCGAGGATGGAGCCGTACAACCGGGCCACCGTCGTCTTGCCGGTGCCGGGCGGGCCTGCGAAGACCAGGTGACGGCTCATCGGCGGGGCGGGCATGCCGATGCTGGCCCTGCGCTGAGCCATCCGGTTCAGGTTGATCAGCGTCAGCACCTGCTGCTTGACCTCGTCGAGGCCGATCAGCGACTCCAGTTCGGCCACCGGGCCCGAACCGGCCTTGGGCTCGGCCGACGCCGGGGCCGTACCACCGGGCAGCCGTCCGTCGCCCGCGGCCGCCGCGCCCTCCGCACTGCCCCAGGCATCCGCGGAACCGTTCTCCGCGCTGGTCAGCCCCTCCACGGCGAGCCGGTCGCCGGCCACCGACTGGCGTACCCCGCTGCCCCGGTTGCCGCGGACGGCGCAGCCGGTCAGGGACACCGCGTCGGTGCCCTCCACGCGTATGCCGTCGGCGCCCGAACCGGTCACCTCGCACGCGTTGAGGGACGCCCGCGCGCCCGCGGCCACCAGTACGCCGTGCTCGCCGGAGCCCGTCACCACGGCGCGCACGGCGGCAACTTCACCCTCGGACGCGATGTGCACGCCCGCGCCGCCGGAGTCCTCGACCTCGGTGTCGCGCAGCGTGAGCGTGCCGAGCGCCCCGATGTGGATCCCGGCCTTGGCGGAGGCACGCAGCCGGCCCTTGCCGACGTACAGGTTGCCGTGCCCCGAGACATGGACCGCCGAGCCGCCCGACTCCTCGACGACACTCTCCTCCAGCCGCCCCCTGCCGTCCTTGGCGACCTCCACGCCGTGCGCGCCGGCCCGGATGACGGCGGCCCGCAGCAGCAGCGGGTTGGCGCCGCTGCGGATCACGATGCCGGACGCGCCGCAGTCCCGGACCTCCAGACGGTCGAACTCGGCGGCCGAATCCTCGTCGAGCAGCACCCCGGTGCCCTTGGCGTCCTGGACCACGGTGGCCGTCAGCACCGGGGAGGAGAAGCCGGTGACCCGTACCGCGGGCTCCTCGGCGGTGGCGAACACGCATGCCTCGAACACGCCGCGGCTGCGCTCGGTCACCAGCAGTCCGTGTCCGCCGGTCCGTTCGGTACGGCAACGCGACAGCGCCGGTGAACTGCCCCCGCCCAGAACGAAACCGTGCCCGGTGACATCGCTGACGGAGACGTCCTCCAGGACGACCGGCCCGGCGCTGTTCACGAAGACCCCGACGACGGCCTTGCGGATCGTGCCCCGCACCATCCGGACCGAACTGTCCTCCTCGACGGCGACGCCCGGTTTGCCGGTCGCCGATATCGCGCAGTCCTCCAGCAGGACGTGCGCCTGCCCGTTGGTGAGCACCCCGTTGCCCTGCGTGTCCCGCAGTTTGCTGGAGCGCGCGGTGATCCGCCCCCGCTCACCGGCCACCACGGCGGACGTCCCGAGGTGCTCGACGACGCAGTCCTCCAGGAAGCTCTCGGCCGAGGAGGTGGACACCACACCGGCGCCCGCCGGATTGCTGATCCGGCACTGACGCAGCGCCAGCGACCCGCCGTCGCGGGCGAAGAGCGCCGACCAGGCCGAACCGTGGACGTCGCACCGGTCCATCGCGAGCTGCCCGCGCGGCGCGTCGACCACCGGCAGTTCGTCGTCGTGCCCGCGCAGCACCAGGTCCCTGACCATCACGGCGTCCCCGGTGAGCGTCAGCGCCGTCCCGCGCCGGGGCGCCAGCTCCACCGTTCCCCGCCCCTCGGCGGCGGTCAGGGTGATCGCGGCCGGGACCGTCACGCTCTCCTCGTACCGTCCCGGAGCGATGCTGACGACCGCTCCGGCGCGGGCCCGTGCGACGGCCTCTCCTACGGTGCGGTGGTCGCCCGTCCCGTCGGCGGCGACGGTGAGCATCTGACGTGACACGTTCTGACCTCCCGGACCCCGGCGCCGTGGGTACGGGGCGGAGACGCGCGGCATGTAGGGCGTGGGAAACTGCTGGGCTCATCATGCCTGTTGCCGCAGGTCGCCCGCCATGGTGGTCGGCATTCCCGGGCCGCGGAGGCGTCGGCCCGGCGGGCGTCGCGGGGCAGGTTCCGCCCGTGCGGCCCGCGTCGCTACCATCGGCGCATGCGATCTTCGAGGTCCTCGGTGTCCCGTGCACTCGGACCGGCAGCACTGGCCGCCCTGCTCCTGATACCCGGCACCGCGGCTCCGGCCGGTGCGGCGGAAGGGGCGGACAGCCCCACGCTGCCGGGAATGCCCGTCACGCTCGCCGACGGCCGCCCGTGCACTCCGGGCTCCGCCAAGAGATCGGCCCAAGTCCCCTGGGCCCAGAGCTTCCTGGGGATCGACCAGGCATGGGAACTCAGCCGGGGCGCGGGCGTGAAGGTCGCCCTCATCGGCACCGGGGCGGATCCGCGGCGGGTACCGGCGCTGAAGGGCCGGGTGACCGGCGGCCCGGACGTGGTGGCGGGCGGCACCGTACGGGACGACTGCGTCGGCTACGGCACGTTCCTGGCCGGCATCGTGGCGGGCGGGCGGCAGCCGGGTCTGAAGGCGGCCGGGGTCGCTCCCGAGGCCGAGGTGATCGCGGTGCGGGCCACCGACCGGTACGGCGCGACGACGCCCGCGGCGCTGGCCAAGGCGATACGGGCGGCCACGGCCTCCAAGGCCAGGATCGTCCATGTGGCGCTGAGCGTCCCTTCCGCGCCCAAGGAGTTGAAGGCCGCCGTCCGTGCCGCGCAGGAGGCCGGGGCCCTGGTGGTGGCGCCCGCCTCGGCGCGGGAGTGGGAGAGCGGCGCGGGGGCGCCCGACGCGGTGAACGGCCCCGCCTATCCGGCGGCGCTGCCCGGGGTGCTTGCCGTGTCCTCGGTGGGGCCGGGCGGGGTGCCCGAGGCGAACGGCACGGTGAAGGGGCGGCGTGCGCAGCCCAGGCTGAGTGCTCCCGGCGTCGCGGTGATGGGTCCGGGGCCCGGCGGCCGGGGCCAGTTCGTCGGCCGCGGGGACGCGGTGGCCGGTGCCTTCGTGGCCGGTACGGCGGCCCTGGTCCTCTCCTACCACCCGCGGCTGACCGCGGATCAGGTGGCGCACCGGCTGGAGTCCACGGCCTACGGAGCCGTGGGTGACGCGCCGGACGCCGACCTCGGGCTGGGGATCGTGGACCCGGTGCGGGCGCTGTCGGCCGTACTGCCCGAGGAGCTGGCGCGGCCCCCGGCCGGACCGGAGAGCGCCTCGGCACCGGCCGTGTCGCCGCTCGACCCGCCGCACATGCGCGATAGCGCGCTGACCGTGGCGGGTTCGGCGACGGGGCTGGTGCTGCTGGTCGCCTTCCTGGCGGTGGTGCTGCCCCGGGGGCGCCGCCGCGGATGGCGTGCGGGCCGGGCCCCGGGGCCTGCCGCGGAAGCGGACTGAGCCCCCGGGTCCCGGTCCCCGTCACGACCGTCGGCGTCCCGGTCACGACCGTCGGCCCGGCGCGGCGTCATCGTCCGGCGATCCGCCGGGCCGGGCTCATCGTTCGCTGCCCCGCCGGGCCGGGCTCATCGTCCGACGATCCGTCGCAGCCACCGGGAACGGGCGTCGCGGGCGTCCTGGCTGAGGACCGCCCGCGGCGCGAGGGTGTCGAAGCCGTGGAAGGCGCCCGGCCACACGTGCAGTTCGGCCTCGCCACCGGCCTGCCAGATCGCGTCGGCGTACGCCACGGCCTCGTCCCTGAAGGTCTCGGCCGACCCGACCTCGATGTAGGCCGGGGGCAGCCCGGACAGATCCGTGGCGCGGGCGGGGGCGGCGTAGGGCGACAGTCCGGCGGCGCCGTACCGGTCGCCGAGCACCGCCTGCCACGCGGTCGCGTTGGAGGTCCGGTCCCAGGTGTCGAGGTCCGCCATCTGGTGGCTGGAGAAGGTCGTGCCGCGGTCGTCGAGCATCGGGCTCAGGAGCAGTTGACCGATCGGGACCGGCCCGCCGCGGTCGCGGGTCAGCAGGGCGAGCGCCGCGGCGAGGCCACCGCCCGCGCTCTTGCCCCCGAGAATGACGCGGTCCGCGTCGAGGCCCGCTCCGGCCGCGTGACCGGCCGCCCGGACGAGTCCGGCATAGCAGTCCTCCACGGGACCGAGGTACGGCGCCCCCGGCGCCAGCCGGTACTCGACGGAGATGACGGCGAGCCGCAGCGGGAGCGCCCATTCCCGGAGGAGCCGCGGAAGTACGGACCGGGCGTTGCCCATGATCATGCCGCCGCCGTGCATGTAGTAGAGCAGCGGCAGGGGTCCGGCGACCCCGGCGGGCCGTGCGCTGACGAGCCTGACCTCACGCCCGTCCCGGTCCGCGGGCGCCCGCAGCTCCGCCACCTCGAACCGGCCGCCGGCCCGGAGCTCGCGCAGCGTCGGCCTGGGCCGGGCGGAGGCGTCCCGCTCCTGCCTGGCCGCGAGACCCTCCGGCGTGACCGGCTCCCGCGCCCCCATGGCCGCCAGCGCGGCGCTCAACTCCGGGTCGAACGGAGGTGCGTGCCGCGCCGGCGGGTCGGGGCGGGGCTCCCATGGCCTTCCACCGGCGCCCACGACAGGTCCTATCCCTCGCCTTCCGTGTCCGGCAGCAGTGCGGTCTGCACCTGGACCACGCCCCTGCGGGTGATCAACTGGGCGCGACCGGGCGGCAGTTGCCTCGGCTTGGTGTCGTTGAACAGATAGCCTTCCGAGGGCGGGCAGGAGAGCAGCGCGGCAGGCGTGTTCACCTCCAGCAGACGGCGCAGCAGCGGGTCGTTCATCGCCCGCGCCGCACCGTTGGCACTGCGCGCCACGATCAGGTGCAGGCCGAGTTCCGCGCCCTGGGCGAGGTAGTCGAGCAGCGGCCCGAAGTGGTTGCTCATGTTGCCGCCGGACACCATGTCGTAGTCGTCCACGACCAGGAAGACCTGCGGGCCCTTCCACCAGTCCCGCCGCTTCAGCTGGGCGGGCGAGATGTCCGCGCCGGGCAGGCGCTCCTTCATGGCCCGTGCGACGCCGTCCACCGCCTGCTTGAGTACGTCGACGGAGACGGCGTAGCCCAGCCGGTTCGCCTCGGGGACGCTCTCCAGCAGCCCGCGCCGGTAGTCGATCAGTATGATCCGCGCCTCGGCCGGGGAGTAGCGCTCGGTGATCGCCCGGCAGACCGAGCGCAGCAGGTTGGTCTTGCCGGTCTCCGCGTCGCCGACCACCACCAGGTGCGCGGTCTGCGCGAAGTCGTGCCACATGACGTCGAGCTGGCCGCCCTCCAGCCCCAGCGGCAGCCGCAGGTCGCCGTCCGCGCCGACCTCCGCGTCGGGCAGGTCGGCGGGATCCAGGACCGTGGGCAGGGTGCGGACCGCGGGTGCGGGCGGGCCCTCCCAGTGCTCGGCCACCCGCGCCACCGCGTCGGCGACGCCCGCTCCGAGGTCCGCGGCGCTCTCGCCGCCGTCCACCCGCGGCAGGGCGGTGAGGAAGTGGTGCTTGGAATCGGTCATGCCGCGGCCGGGCGACTTGGGGATGGTCGCGGCGGCCCGCATGTTGATCATGGAATCCATACTGTCGCCGAGTCGCAGCTCGAAACGCGTGCCGAGCTGGTCCCGCAGCGCGGTGGGAATCTCCGACCAGCGGCCCGCCGCCACGATGAGGTGCACACCGTAGTTGAGACCGCGTGCCGCCAGCGCCGTGAAGGTGTCCATGATGTCCATGAAGTCCTGGCGGACCGTGCCCCAGCCGTCGACCACGAGGAACACGTCGCCGTACGGCTCGTCGGGCATCTCACCGGCCGCCCGGCGGGCGCGCAGCGTCGCCATGGAGTCGATGCCCAGCTCGGCGAACTGCTTCTCGCGCCGGGCCACCAGCCCGTGCACCTCGGCCAGGGTGCGCTGCACCCGCTCCAGGTCCAGCCGGCCCGTGACACCACCCACATGCGGCAGGTCACGGAGCGAACCGAGCGAGCCACCACCGAAGTCCAGGCAGTAGAACTGGACTTCGCGGGGCGTGTGTGTGAGGGCGAGCGACATGATCAGGTCGCGTACGAGGGTGGACTTGCCGCTCTGCGGCCCGCCCGCGATGCCGACGTGACCGCCCGCCCCGGACAGCTCGGCCAGCAGGGGTTCGCGGGTCTGGTCGAAGGGCCGGTCGATGATGCCCACCGGCACCGTCAGCCCGCCGCGCAGAGCGGGGTCGACGGTGGTCAGACCCCGCTCGGCGTCCACCTCCAGCCCCATCAGCAGGGTGTCCAGCGACAGCGGTGCCTCCAGCGGCGGCAGCCAGACCCGGTGTGCGGGCCTGCCGCCCTCCCGCATCCGGGCCACGGCCAGCGCGAGCAGGGTCTCCTCGCTCTCCTCCTCCGTCGCCGCGGCCGGCCGAGGGTCGGGGTCGGGCGCGGGGGTCCGGGGCGCGGTCCACTCCGTGCGGTACGGGACCACCTGACCGGCCACGGCCGACGCGCCGACCCTGCGGACACCCTGATAGGGCCCGGAGACGTACGCGGCCTTGAACCGGACGAGGGTCCCGGTGTCCTTCTTGAGGATGGCGCTGCCGGGGACGGAAGGCAGCTGGTA
The DNA here is from genome assembly GCF_026340105.1 of Streptomyces sp. NBC_01433. Lineage (NCBI taxonomy): Bacteria > Bacillati > Actinomycetota > Actinomycetes > Kitasatosporales > Streptomycetaceae > Streptomyces > Streptomyces sp. NBC_01433. Next base: position 5,647,857 of record NZ_JAPEPM010000001.1, read on the forward strand.
GGCATCCGGCACGCCCAGTACGCCCCGGCTCTCCATGGAGGAGAACGTGCGCAGCGCGATCCGGTACGACAGGTGCGACTCCAGCTGGGTCATGCGGCCCTCGTCCAGCCGCTGCGAGGCGAGCAGCAGATGAACCCCCAGGCTGCGGCCCAGCCGCCCCACCATCACGAACAGGTCCATGAAGTCGCGGTGAGCGGAGAGGAGTTCGCTGAACTCGTCGACGACCACGAAGAGCGTCGGCAGCGGCACCAGGTCGGCGCCCGCCGCCCGCGCCGTCTCGTACTCGAAGGCCGACGTGTAGTTCCCGGCGCTGCGCAGCAGCTCCTGGCGGCGCATCAGCTCACCGTGCAGGGCATCCTGCATGCGCTCGACCAGGGAGGACTCGTCGGCGAGGTTGGTGATCACGGCCGAGGTGTGCGGCAGGCCGTCCAGGCCGAGGAACGTGGCGCCGCCCTTGAAGTCCACCAGGACGAAGTTGAGCTTCTCCGACGAGTGGGTGAGCGCCAGGGCGAGCACCAGGGTTCGCAGCAGCTCCGACTTGCCGGAACCCGTCGCGCCGATCAGCACGCCGTGCGGGCCCATGCCGCCCTGCGCCGCCTCCTTGATGTCCAGTTCCACCGGTGTGCCGTCCCCGGCGAGCCCCAGCGGCACCCGCAGCCTGGCCCGCTCGCTCCGGTCGGCGCGCACACTGTCCAGATCGACGGTGTGCAGGTCGGGCAGGCCGAGCAGGGTGGTCAGCTGCACGTCCGAGGTGAGGGCCTCACCGTTGTCCGTGGTGATGCCCATCCGGTAGGGGGACAGCAGCGTGGCCAGCGCCCTGGCCCGCCGGGGACCCAGTACGTCGGGCCTGCCGAGCGCCGCCGTGGTCTCCTTCCCCGACCGGTCGGTGCTGACCAGCTCCAGCTGCCGCTCGGAGATCCGCAGCCGCAGCGTGTGGCGGGACTGACGCCAGGGCAGCGAACCGGCCACGTCCAGCGTCACGGTGTTGCGGTACCCGTCGGTGGCCAGCCGGGAGTCGGCGGGCGTCCGGGCGCTGTCCAGCACCACGACGCAGTAGGGCTCCTCGGCGCTCGGCGAGGCGTCCGCCTCGAAGGCGGGCCGGCCGGTCAGCTCCTCGCCGAGCAGCGATTCGAGACCCAGGACGGAATCGGTGACCAGCCGCACGGGCCCGCCACCGTCGACGTCCGTCGGATGCTGGGCGTGCGGCAGCCACTTCACCCACTCCCAGGCGTCCCGGCGGTCATGGTCCGCCAGCACCACGATCCGCAGGTCCTGCGGCGCGTGGAACACGCCCAGCTGGGCCAGCAGGGCCCGCACCATCGCCTGCGCGGCCCGCTCGTCGCCCTGCAACAGGACGCGCGCGTAGGTCCGCAGATAGACCGCGACCGGCTGGTCCGGCACCGTGCCGTACGCCTTGATGAAGCGGCGCAGGGCGTGCGCGGACAGCGGCTCCAGATCCTCCACCGGCTTGGTGCTCAGCGGGGTCAGTTTCGTGCCCAACTGCTGCTCGCCCACCGCGATCCGTACCTCGGCGAAGTCCGCGTGCGCGGCCCGCCGCTCCCACAGCCTGGCCGTGGGCACCAGGCCCCACAGCGACGCCGGGTCCGGGTGCGACCACGCCTGCGCCTCCCGCTGCTGGGTGATCACCTTGCGGATGCGCCTGCGGCTGATCGACAGGTAGCGCATGTAGTCGCGCCGCTCACCGAGCAACGCGCGCTTGCGGTCCCCGGAGGCCCGCAGGATCTGCGACACCAGCATGCCGATGGCCGACAGCGCCATCAGCCCGATGGCGACGTACATCATGGGTCCGCCGCCGCTGCCGGGGCGCAGGAAGATGAGCACCATGCCGAGCGAACTGAGCGCCATCGGCATATACGTGATCATGTTGCCCATCGCGCTCTGTGTCTCCGGCACCGTGGGCGGCTCCTGGAGGCTCAGTTCGCCCTGGGGCATCTCGGGGCCAAGACGCCGGGGAGGCCTCTTGAAGAGGACCACGCTCAAAGGGAATCGCCTTCCTGAGGGGTGCCGGCGGTTACTGTGACGCCTCTTCGAGGTGACAGGACGTCAAACGCCTGCGGTACGGCCGACGGCACAGGTGCGCAGGCCGGGGGTGGGCGGGACGGGGTTGCCGAATCATGGCGGCACCCCACAACGTACAGACTGCACGCACAAGTTAATGTGATCAATCTGACCGCGTCGACCACTGTCCTGGAAGGCGATGAAACGCGCTTGACCGACATATCCGCGGCACCCCTGTGCCGCCTCACGGTGCTGACGCCCGACCGCTCCGTCGAACTCGCGGTGCCGTCCGACATCGTGCTCGCCGACCTGATGCCGACCATCGTCGATCACGGGGGCACCGACCTCTACGAACGGGGAGCGCAGGCCGGCGGCTGGGTGCTCCAACGCCTCGGCCAGGAACCGCTCGACGACGAGAACACGCTCGGCGACCTGGGCCTGCACGACGGCGAGACGGTCCACCTGCGCCTGCGCGGGGACGCCCTGCCCGAGATCCACTACGACGACCTCGTCGACGGGCTCTCCAGCCGGCTGCGTGAACGCCCCGACTCCTGGCGGCCCGTGTGGTCGCACCACCTCATGACCGCTCTCGCCCTGAGCGCACTCGCCACGGGCCTGCTGCTCCTGCTGCTGCCGGGTTCCCCGGGAATCAGGGCGCTCTGCGCGGCGGGCACAGCGATCATCCTGCTGGCCGGCGCCGGAGCCGCCTCACGCGCGGTCGGCGACGTCGGCGCGGGCGGCGCGCTCGGCGCCGCGGCCATCCCCTTCCTCGCCCTGGCCGGTGCGCTCGTGCCCCAAGGCGCCGGATCCGACGTGGAACTGGGCGCACGGCTGCTGGCGGGCTGCGCCGCGGCAGCGGGCGCCGCCGTGCTCGCGGTGGCCGCCGTGGGCGCGTGCGCCCCGCTGTTCCTGGCCGCGGCCCTGGCCGCGGTGCTCGGAGCGATCGGCGGCACAGTAATGCTCTTCGGCGTCACGCCCACCGGCACGGCCGCTCCGCTGATCCTGGCGGTCGTCCTCCTGGGGCACTTCCTGCCCTCCCTGGCGTTCCGCCTGTCCGGCCTGAAGGTGCCGCTGCTGCCCACCAACGCGGGCCAGCTCCAGGAGGGCATCGACCCCACCCCGGACGAGCAGATCGCCGCCCGCGGTGCCATCGCCGACGGCTACCTCACGGGCCTCTACGGCGCCACCGGTCTGGTGGCCGCGGGCTGCCTCACGATGCTGGCGTTCGAGACGTCCTGGGCGCCGCTCACCCTGGCCGCGGTCCTGTGCGCGCTCCTGTTCACACACGCACGGGGGATCGGCGGCGCCTGGCAGCGTCTCGCCGTCGTCCTGCCGGCCGCCTACGGCGCCGTACTGCTGACGGTGCTGCTGGTCCTGCGGTTGGACGCCGATTCCCGGCCCCTGCTGCTCGCCGGTCTGCTGGCCGTCGCGGCCGTGCTCGCCATCACGGGCTGGACGCTCCCCGGCCGCCGCCTGGTGCCCTACTGGGGGCGCGCGGTCGATCTGCTCCACCTGCTCTTCGCCATCGCCCTCGTCCCGCTGGCCCTGCTCGTCGCCGGTCTCTACTCGTACCTGCGGGGCCTCAACAGCTGAGCCCGCGGTCCGGCGTCCGCCGCCGGACCAGCAGGCCGATCCCGGGGTCCCGCGGGCGAAAGCCCCGGACCCCGGGCCCTCGCGCGCCGGGCCGATGCCCGGTCGGAAAGGCAAGGAATGCAGTCCAGGCGGGACCAGGTCCACGCGCACATGTTCGTCATGAGCCGACTGTCACTGGGAATGCTCCGGGACGACCCGGACGCCCCCGAGTCCGCGCACCGGCGGACCTCGAAGGGCTTCGTCATCGGCCTCGTGGTCGCGGCGCTGGCCGCGCTCATCGTCGCGGTGTACGGGCTGGTGGTGCCCGGCGGTTCGAACGCGTGGAAGGCCACCGGGACACTGGTGATCGACGAACGCTCGGGCGCCCGCTACCTCACGCTCGACGGTGTCCTCCACCCGGTCCTGAACGAGACCTCGGCCAGACTGCTGGCAGGCGACCGGATGAAGGTGGTGAGCGTCAAGCCCGCCTCGCTGAAGGACGCACCGCGCGGCGCGACCCTGGGCATCGTCGGCGCACCGGATCCCCTGCCGCAGCCGGGCTCGCTCAGCCGCGAGGCCTGGTCGGTGTGCGCCATCCGGACCGACGCGGCGAAGGCGCCGCTCCTCACCGTGGCCGTCGGCCTGACGGCCCAGGGCCGGCCCGTCACCTCGGACCGGGCCACCCTGGTCCGCAGCGTCCCGGGCGACGCCACCTACCTGCTCTGGCACGGCACGCGGCTGCGGCTGAACACCGCGAACTACGCTGTCCAGTCGCTGGGTTACGACCCCGAAGGGGCGCACCCCGTCCCCGACGCCTTCCTCAACGCCCTGCCCGCAGGCCCGGATCTGGCGGTGCCGGAGGTGACGGGACGCGGAAAGGCGGGCCCCTCGCTGGCCGGCCGCGCCACGCGGGTCGGGCAGCTCTTCGACGGCTCCGGCCGCCACTACCTGCTGACGGAGCGCGGTCTGACCCGGGTCACCGCCCTGGAGGAGGCGCTCCTGAAGGGCGATCCCCGTACCCAGCGGACCGCCTACGCCGGGGGAGTGGTCGAACTTCCCAGGATCGGCGCGGACGACGTGGCGCGCCACCTGGACCCGAAGGAAGCCCGGCTCGTGGGGGCCGAGGGGGGCGCGGTCCCGACCGAGCTGCCCGGCCCGAGGCCGGTCGGCGCGAGCGAGGGCGTCTGTGCCGTCATCGGCACCGCGGACGGCAGGCCGACGGTCTCGGTCGTCCTGCCCCGCGCGGACGCGGTGGGCGGCCGGGCGGTGTCCAACCAGCCCGGAATCACCGCGGGTTCGGGAGCCGCCGACCTGTTCGCGGTACGCCCCGAGGGCGGCGCACTTGTCACCGCGCTCTCCTCCGCGGGCACGGGCACGGCCCACTACCTGGTCACCGAGTCGGGGGCCAAGTACCCGATCCCCGGCGGCGACAAGGGACTTCAGCGGCTCGGCTACAGCGCCGGGCAGTCCGTCCCCATACCGTCCGGCGTCCTCGGGATGCTCGCGTCCGGGCCCGCGCTGGACGACACCACCCTGCTGGCGCAGGGGCTGGTGGAAGTGGCGGAGAACGAGGCGCCCCAATAGCCGACTGCCCGCCATTTTACGGGAATTGAGCTTTCTCTGAGGATAGGGAAGCCGGGAGGCAGGCGCTTTCTGCGGCATTGCCGCAGCTCACGCACGCATCGAAGGTGAACACTCAGAATTGACGTGGAACATGCGTGCCAAGATCCCGTACGGCGTATTAACCTGATGATCCGTCGACTACCGGAGGGCGTGATTCCCGGTGTGGTCGGACTGCCGTGCGCCCGTGGTGCCGCCGTTTCCCCCGCAGTGTCCAGGAGGACCCCTATGTCTGATGTCTCCGGCTTCAACGTCAATTCGGCCGATGGCCTGTCCAACGACGAAACAGCGATGCTCCAGACGCTGAAGACGCTGGATCAGCACCTTCGCGACATGGATGAGGCGGGCCGCAAGGTCAGGACCATCCAGGGCCAGGTGCGGGGTGCCTACCAGGCGGCTTCCTCGGAGACCCACGCCGCCGGCATCGACGAGTGGCTCCGGGCGCACAACAGGGTCATGGAGCGCACCCAGTTCTTCCGCGAAGGCACCTCGATGGCCAACCGGCTCCTGGTGGACGCCGAGCACGAGGCGAACAGCTACGCCGCGGGCATCACCAACCAGATCAACCCCGGCTGACCTTCCCTCTTCCCTCAGCCCCGCATTTCCTTCCCCCCTTCCCTTAACCGCCCATGAGGAGTTCTGCCATGTCCGTCAAGATCAGCCACCAAGGGGTCCTGGACGCCATCAAGAACATGGACTCGGCCCAGCAGGAGATGAAGGAGGCGCTCGCCTGGATGCAGAACAACTTCGGCGCGCTGCGCGACACCCTGAGCGGCCAGACCCGTACCTCCTGGGAGGAATTCCAGGCCGAGCTGGGCCGGATCAAGCTGCAGCTCGACGAGCAGTACGGGGTGGCCCGGACGACGCTCCAGCGGATGCATGCCCGGCAGATCGACGGGGACCTCGACGGCGGCCGCGGCCTGAACAACCTTCAGGGCAGCTGATCCGACCGTCCGAATCGACTTCTGTGAGGTGTGAGCATGGCTGGTGAAGAGAATCCGGGCGACATCTTCCAGTCGACCGACGGCGTCTATCTCAGATATGCCAACCAGGAGATCCCCACGTTCCGCCGCGACCTCACGGTCAAGGCGGAATATGTGAGCCTGGGATCGAAGATCCCGCTCGCTCTCGGGAACCCCGAGAAGTGCTTGCAGGCGAAGGCACTGGAAGGCCAGCTGGAGACGTTCCGCTCCAGTATGCGTACGCGGTACGAATCGGCCATCACGCTCCTGAACAACTTCTCGGCCAGCCTGCGGGACGTGGAGACCAAGCACAAGGAAGCCGAGGACGACTCCACGGGCATGGGTGGTGCCCTCGCCGACGAGTTCTCCGAGATCCTGACCCCGAAGGGAAAGTGAAACCATGGTCGCGGTGCCCTCCGGGATGCCGGCCAAGTGGGAGGAAATCCTCGCCATGTTTCACGACGGCACCACCAAGCTTCCGGACCGGAACCTGGTGGCGGGCGCAGGTGCCAAGAAGTGGATCACCAGAGAGAAGAACGGCCAGTGGTTCGACGGCACTCCGGCGGACAAGGCGAAGGACTGGGGGCTGGACGGGTACCACGCGTTCCACTTCCCCAAAAGGAAAGGTGAAAAATGGCTGATGTTCGGGTTCGGCTACAACTGGACCGACTTCGGCAATGATGGCGGGGCGCTGGCCGAGTTCACCGGTGCGCCCGGTCCGATCTTTGGATCGGTGGTGTCCGGGACGAACAAGGACGCCAATGCGGCGATGTCTCGCAAGGCGTCCGAGATCCTCAACAACATGGCGGTCTGGACGGACGGGTGGTCGTCCAAGTTCAATGAATGGGCCGAAAAGGTCGGCAACGGCTCGGAGGAACTGCAAGGGGAGTCCGCCGAACTCTTCGAAGCCGTTCTTCTGGCGGTGAAGCGTTCACTGCAAGAGACCCAGTCCTTTTACCTGGGTGGCGCGATCACGGAAAATCTCGTAGCGGTGAGCGAGCAATTGTGGACCACCATTGGAGTGCTGAGGAAGAACTCCTGGGACTGGTTCGACAAGCTTGAAACCGTGGGCACGGGCATCGAGGCGCACGAAGCCGGGTCCATCGCCATGGCGTTCACCCACCTGAATTCGCAGTTCCTGAAGGCGATGAGCACGCAGAACCCCCTGTCGGACCACGACCCGACGGTCAGCGGTCCCAACTGGGGCGCTATAGAGGCCGCCGCGAAGACGAGCTGGCTCGACGGTGTCAAGACCGAGCTCGACGACAGGTCCGCGCAGACGATGGTCGACCTGGCGACGGCCTACGACAGGGCGAGCGGGAAACTCTCCGACGCGAATTCCGTGGTGAAGCCGACGTTCACCATCTCGCTGACGGACGAGGAACAGAAGAACTTCTACGGCGACACCGGAGACACCAGCGGCGGCGCCGGCGGCGGCGACGACAACGACATCCTCACCAAGCTCAAGGAGATGTTCGGCGCCGGCGGTGACGGTGCGGGCGGTGACGGCGGCGGCACCGGAGGCGGAGCGGGCGGTGGGGACGGCGGCGATCTGGGCCTCGGCGGCCCTCCTCCGGTGACCGGGCCGAGCGGCAGCACTTCCGGCACCAATCTCCCCAAGACCAGCAACCTCGGCCTCGGCCCGCCTCCGGTCACGGGACCCAGCGGCGGCACCTCCGGTACGGGCGGCGGCGGGTCCCTGACGGTCCCGGCCGGATCGCGCATCGACCCCAAGACCGGCGCCGTCACCGACTCCAAGGGCAAGGCGGTACTCGGTGCGGACGGCAAGCCCCTGATCGTGCCGCCCGGCTCCACGATCGGTCCCGGGGGTAAGATCATTTCGCCCTCCACCGTCGGCCCGAAGCCGCCGACACTGCCGAGCGGCTCCACCTCCGGAGACCTGACACGGGGCTTCGGAGTCGATGCCGAAGGCAACGTCATCGTTCCCAAGGGCACCAAGGTGGACGCTCAGGGAAACCTGATCGGCGCGGACGGCAAGCCCCTGACCAACACGTACGGCGGGAAGCTCAGCGTTCCGCCCGGCTCGCGGATCAACGCCGACGGAACCATCAGCGACCCGCAGGGCAAGCACATCACCGAGAGCAGCAACAACCTGAAGACCCGCAATCCCAAGACGCTCGACGAGCTGCTGAACGGTCAGCGCCGTCCGAACACGTCGAGTGGCGATCTCTTCGGCGGTTCGAAGGCGGCCTCCGAGAACCTCCGCAAGCTGTTCGAGAACAACGGCAACGCGAACCGTGAGCCGACCTCCGTGGTGTCCGGGATCAGCAACCGGGCCCGAACCGCCATGGGGCTGCCCGCGATCCCGGCTGTCCCGCCGGTGCAGGGCAATGTGCCCACCCAGTCGCTCGGCACCCTCGGGCGGGGCGGAGCGGGAGGCGCGACGGGGAGCGGCATGCCCTTCATGCCGCCGATGGGCATGGGCGGTGGCGGCGCCCCGGGCGGCGGCGGCAGCGGTGGTGACCGGCAGCGCAACGTATGGCTCTCGGAGGACGAAGAGGTGTGGGGCACCGAGCCCGGCACCGGAACGGGCGTGATCGGACGATGAGTTCCGCAGGGACAGACACCGGCGTGGCGACGGCCGCGGGCGCGGATTCCGCCATGCCGCCGGTGCCCGACGACATCCGTGCGGCGGCGCGCACCGCACCCGACCACTGGTTCGGCACGGTGGACCCGGCGTGGCGCGGTGACGGCGAACCCCCGCTGTGGGCGGTGATCGGCCAGTGGCGTTCGGACGCCGACGGCGAGATCGTCGAATGGCAGCGGAACGACGAGTACCGGCCCTCGCCCGGCATGCTCGGCTGGCCGGAGCCCGCCGACGAGGTGGACGCCGCCATGCAGCTCGCGGCCACCGGTTACGGCCCGGTCGAGAACGTCGCCCTGGCGGTGGTCAGCGGCGAACTGGCCGTCCTGGTCGCGCCCGGCGGCGGCGCGGTCAGCGCCTGCACCCCGGACGGCGACCCGGTGGTGCCGGTCTTCACCTCGCCCGTCCATCTGGAGCGGGCCGGTGCGCTCGCACACCGGGTGCTGTCCGTGTCCGAGGCGTTCGCCCTCGTACCCGAAGGCCAGGACATGTACCTCAACCCGACGGGCCCCGTGGCTCTGCGGCTGTCCGCCGAGGACCTGTCCCGCGCGGTCGACGTACTGGAAGCGGCGGCCGCCGCGGCGGAAAGCAAGGAGGAGCAGGACTGATGGTGTCGTTCCAGGAGCAGCTCGCGGAGGCCATGGCCGGCCTCGCGGAGCAGACGATGAAGATCCAGCAGGTCCAGGAGGAACTGGCCAGGGCATCCGCCTCGGCGACCTCCAAGGACCGGATGGTGACCGCCTCGGTCAACGCCCACGGCGAGATCCTCTCCTTCAAGTTCCACACCGAGGGCTACCGCACGATGCCGGGCGCCCAGCTCGCCGAGGTGCTGAAGGCCACCGTCAACGCGGCGCGCGTGGAGATGAACACCAAGGTCAGTGGCTCCGTACGTCCGTTGATGGGGGACCAGGAGGACTTGGCCAAGGGCTTCTTCGGCGGTGGCGAGCTGGATGATCTGCTCGCTCCGCTGCGGGCGATGCAACCCGAAGGTCTGACCGACACGGTGCTGGGGGACCGGCGCAAGTCCGCCGGGAACCGCGGCGAGGAGGACGATTTCTATGGCTGAGACCCTGAGCGTTCCGCAGGACCTGCCGCGTCGGTTCACCCAGTTCGCCGACATCTCGCGGATCGTCGGTGAACTGAGCGTCCTCAACGACCACATCAACCTGGAGAACAGGACGGCGGGCGGCCGGGACGACGTGTACGCGAAGGAGTACCACAAGTTCGTCGACTCGACGGGCAAGGGGCTCACGTACGGCCTCGAAGGGCTCTCCGATCTGCTGGAGATGGTCGGCATCAGCGGAAACAAGGCGTCGGTCATCCTGAACGACGCAGAGAACGACGCCAATCACATGGCCGCCGGCTGAGCCGGCCGAACACCGAAGACGCGGCACCATACGATGGCGATTGAGATTTCCGGAGGATGGGCGACCCTCCTCAAGACTCTGACCGGCATGCCCTTCCCGCAGGCGAACGAGGACACGCTGCGGGTGGTCAGTGACGAGTATCGCCAGATGGCGGAGAAGTTCCGCGAGGTCGAGGAACTTCTCCGGCAGGTCGTCAGCCGTGTCGACGAGGACTTCGAAGGCGAGACGGCGACCCAGTTCGTCACGTACGCCCGTCAGTTCGTCGAGACGACGAACGGCAACCAGAGCATCCTCGAACGGGCCTACGAGGACGCCCTCAAGCTGTCGAAGAACGCCCACAAGACCGCCGCCGACATCGAGTACACCAAGTGGTCGATCTTCGGCCAGCTCGCCCTGCTCGTCGTACAGATAGCCCTGGCCCAGGCCCTGATGCCGGTGACCGCCGGGCTGTCCCAGATATGGGCCGCCGCCGCGGCGGCGGCGTTCCGCGCCATGGCGCTGCTGATCCTCAAGTTCCTGCTGGCCCAGATCATCATGCAGACCATCACGGGTCTCGTCGGCGGTCTGCTGCTGGACGCCATCCTCCAGCTCACCCAGATCGGCCGCGGTGACCGTACGGAGTGGAACAAGAACTTCACCGCGGACGCGGCGAAGTTCGCGGCCATCGGCGGCGCGCTGGGCGGACCGTTCGCGCTGCTCGGCGGCGGGCTCGGCAAGCTGCTCGGGAACCTGACGGGCAAGGGGCTCGGCAACATTCTCGGCAAGGACGCCGCGAACGTCCTGGGCAAGGGGCTGGGCGGGGGCGGCAAGGGAGCCGCGGGCGGGGCCGCCGGTGGCGCGGGCAAGGGCGCGGCGGGCGGACTCGGCAAGGGCGCCGCCGGTGGACTCGGCAAGGGCGCGGCAGGCGCGGGTGCGGGCGCCGGGGGCAAGGGCGCCGGTGCCGCCGGGGCGGGCGCGGGCAAGGGCGCCGGTGCTGCGGGATCGGGCGCGGGCAAGGGTGCGGGTGCCGCGGGATCCGGTGCGGGCAAGGGTGCGGGTGCCGCGGGATCCGGTGCCGGTAAGGGTGCGGGTGCCGCGGGATCGGGTGCCGGTAAGGGCGCGGGTGCCGCGGGATCGGGTGCCGGCAAGGTCGCGGGCGGTGCGGGCGAAGGCGCGGTCGGCGGTGCCGCCGGAGGCGCGGCCAAGACCGCGGGCGAAGGCGCGGCCGGGGCCGGCGGAAGGGCCGGTGCGGGAGCGGCGGGCCAGACGATCTCCGAGGAGTCCGCCCGCAAGCTCGGCGACAGCCTGGGCAACATCATGGGCCGGACCAACGAATCCCTCAACCACGTGGGAGCGGACGGTGCCAGGGGGGCGGCCGCCGGAGCGGTCGGCAGGGAGGTCGTCAAGGACTTCGCGAACGCGTTCGAGAAGAACCTCGGGGATTCCCTCGGCAACGAGACCGCCCGCAACCTGGGCCGCGACTACGGGGAATCGCTGGTCAAGAACTGGGGCGGCAAGGCCGACTGGCAGGGGCTGACCCACTCGCTGGACGACGCGCTCAAGCCCTACGTCAAGGACCTGGGCGAGGCCGGTGTCCGCACCCTCTCGCACGACCTGCCCGGCTCCTTCGTCCAGACCATCAGCAAGAACATCGAAGGCAACCTGGGCTTCCGGATCGGCAATTTCGTCGGTGAGATCGCGGGCGAATCGGGACACGCCGTGGTCACCGAAGGCATGTACAACCTGATCTTCGGGCCCGATCACTCGTTCACGGTCAGCGGCTGGACGGCGGCGGCAGGCGCCGCGGGCGGCGTCATGGGCAGGGGAGTCGCCCACGGCTTCCAGACGATGCACAACGCGTTCCAGGGCCCCGCCGCCGCTCCGCCGCCGCGCCCTCCGGCCTTCTCGTCCGACGGGCCGTCCGCACCGTCCGCCACGCCCCGGCCGGCCACCGAGTCGAGCACGACGGGTCGCGACGGCTCCGACCCGAGGACCGACACCGACAACCGCACGCTCACGGACTCCTCCTCGGAGTCCGGCTCGGACAACGCCTCGCTACGCAGCGGCGACGACAACGCCTCGCTACGCGGCGACGACAACGCCTCGGACGGCGACAGCCTGTACTACCTGGACGCGGACGACTTCTCGGACAGCCATACGTTGTTCTCGGGCGACGACGACGGGAACGCCGCACCGTACGACGGGGCCGGGGCGTCCGCCCCCTCCTTCGCCACCAGCTCGAACGACACGAGCTTCACGAACAGCGCCGACAACACCAGCACCACGGACAATTCGGCCGCGCATCCCCTCTCGCCCGAACCCCCCGTACCGCCGGTCATGACGCCGGAGCTGGACCTCCTGCTGAACGGGCTCCCGGACGTACCCGAGGCGTCGCTCCCCCAGGACCAGGCGTCCGAGACCGTGACGCACGAGCGCACGGACGTGGACCAGCTCCTGGAAGACCTTCCGGACGTACCCGAGACACCACCGGGCGAGGGACTGACGCCGGAGAGGGAGCGGCTTCTGGCGGACCTGCCCGACGTGCCCCGCCACGACCTCCCGGGGACGTCAGGCGACGGCGAGGGCGGGCCGTCCTCCGGCCGGTCCGACACCTCCGGGCCGGGAAACCGGACCGCGGACGCCCTCGATCGCCTCCAGGAGCGCCTGGACCGGCTGAAGGACCGGCAGAACCCCGGCGACTCGGACTCCGATCTGGCGGCACGGCTGGCCAAGCTGCGGGCGGGCGACTCCGACGGCCTCGGCCGCCCCGCACGGGTCGACGAACTGCGTGAGCAGTACCGGGCGGCACTGGAGGAGGACGGCACCGACGGGCCGGAGTCCGACGGCACAACGACGGGCATCGAAGGCGACGGGGCCTTCCCCCACGGCGGCGCTCTCCCGTACAACGGCGCGGGCGGCATCGCGTCGCCGCCGCGCCCCGTACCGACCGCGTCCACGGCGCAGGGCTCCGGCACCGCCCCCGGCGGGCCACGGCACCCGGCACCCGCCGGTCCGTCCTCGGACGGGCCGGACGTGAAGTTCCCCGATATCCCGCAGAACGAACCCGGCGCCCAGCTCCTCACGGCGGACGAGCCGGATCTCGTGTTCCCGGATGTTCCCGAGGGCCCGCCGGGTACCGAGCCCCCGGCGGAGAACCGGCAGGGGACGGAGCGGATCGGGAGCGAAGGGCAGGGACCGACCACCGAGGACTCGTCGAACCCTCTCCGTACGGAGACGCAGGACGATCTGCCCTTCCTCGAAGGCTTCGACCCGCACGACGACGGCGGCGTCGATTCGCTGATCACGCGCCTGGACGAACTGGGCAGCATCGACGACCGGGCGATGCTGGACCAGCTGCCCGACGTACCCGACGGACCGACGCCCACCGAACAGCGCAGGCTGACCAAGGACGTGGACCGGGAGACCGACGCCCTGCTGGCCGACGCCCGCCGGGTCGGCGTCGACAGGGAGACACGGCAGCGGCTGGGCGAGAGCATCAGGGCCGACGTCCGGGCGGGCAGGCACGCCGACGCCGCCGGCGGCCTGCGGGAACTGGGCGACCTCGTGGCCGTGCACGGTCTCGGTGAGCGCCTGCGGCAGTTCCGCGGTCATGTGGACGGCGGATACGAGCCGCGGGCCGCGCAGTTGGGCATGCGCCGCACGGAGTGGCTGCGCCATGCCCTCGACATCGAGCAGTCGGCCCTCGGCGGCGATCCCCGCCGGACGACCCAGCTGCTGGACGAGTTCGAGAACCGTCTCGGCACCCTCGGGTCCGAACTGGGCAGCCGGGCAGACAGCACCCCAGAAGCGCTCCGCAAGCAGTTGGCCGACAACAGGCGGGCCGACGCGGAGGACGCGGGCATGGACCGCGAGCGGTTCCTCGAATGGGAGGACCGCCGTGAGCAGGCGGCGACCCCCGAGGACCTCCAGAAGATCCAGGCCGACTACGACGCCGAGCTGACGGCGTCGCGACGGCTCGCGACCTTGCGCGATCTCGGGGCCTCCGAGAGGGAACTGGCCGACTGGAAAAGCCGGTTCGAAGGACCGGGACGGAGCAGTGACCTCGACGCACAGTACGAACGCCGTACGGCCACCCTCGGCAGGGAGGCCGAACTGGCCTCCTTCCAGGCGAGGCTGGACGCCACGCGCGAGGGCGGCCACCAGCAGGACTCCGCGCAGCCGCCGCCCCCGCCGCAGGATGCCCCCGGCGGTGACGGCACCCCGAACCGGGACCGTTCCGAGGACACCGCGGCGGAGAACGACCGGCTCCTGGAGGAACGGCTCGACCGGCTGCGTGAGGGAACGGACGACACAGGTCTGTCGCGCGAGGAGCGGCGACAGTGGGAGGACCGGCGCGCGAACGCCGAGGACGACACGGCGAGGCAGGCCGTCGAGCAGGAGCAGCTCGACCGGATGGCACAGCTGGAGCGTGACCGCCGGCTGAAGGCCATCTCCGACGGTGATCCCACCGGGGCGGAGCGCAGCCCCGAACAACGTGCCGAGTGGCAGAACAGGCTGGACGAGGCGGCGGACGACCGGCAGGCCGTCGACCGGATCCTCGACAGCTACGACACGGAGACGGCGGAGCTGCGGCGCGAGGGACAGGAGCGCCTGGAGCGGGAGCTCCGCGCGCCCGACCGCCTGCGGGACCTCGACCGGCGTATCGACCGCTCCCTCGGCAAGCTGCCCGAGGAGATACGCCGGCAGGCGGCCGACGACGCCCGCTCGCTGGTGGAACGGCTGCGGAACCTGGCCACGGCCGACAACACGACCGACCACACACCCGGCGGTCCCAGGACGGACGACCCCGCGTCGAAGAAGAACACGGCCATCCGCGACACGGCCCTCACGGACGGGGCGGGCTCGTCGAAGGCCGGGCCCTCGGCGACCGTACGGACTCCCGCCGCCCGGACGAACGCCGGGGGGGAGTCCGACAACTCCGCGAAGACCCCGCGGCCGACCGGCTCCGAAGGGGACAGGCGTGCTCCGGTACAGCCGGACGAGCAGCTGATGGAGGCGCCGCGGCAGCGGGACGACTCGTCGGAGTCCGGAGGGAAGGACGGGGACAGCCTCCACACGCGGGACCGGGACGACCTGCCGTCGCCGAACGGCCGCCACATACGTACACAGACCGAGGACGACACGCGGTCCCTCACCGATACGCGGACCAACTCGGACTCCGAGGTGGACAACGACGTCGCTCTCAAGGCCGATGACACGTCCGAGTCCAAGGCCGAGTCCAAGACCGAGGACAAGTCCGGCCTCGAAGCCGATCACGAAGCCGATCACGAAGCCGATCGCGAAGTGGACGGGCAGTCGGACAGGACGACGGAGAACTCCGAGAACTCCGAGAACTCCGAGAACAACGAGAACTCCGAGAACAACGACGCCGAATCCGTGGCCTCCGACTCCGAGAACTCCGAGATCCCGGTGAAGGGGGAGGACGAGGAGAAGCGGCCGGGAGGCCCCGGTGGCGGCGGCCCCTCACGGGCAGGCGCGTCGAGCGCGCAGCAGCAGCCCACGGCCCGCGACAGGGCCCTGGACGCGCTCACGGCGGACGAGTACGAGCAGCGGATGTACCGGGCGCGCCGCGACCGTCCGGACCTGACGACCGAGGATGCCCTCCGCGACGAGGTGTTCCGTCGGATCGGGAATCCGGGCGAGAAGGTGGTGAAGACGACCTTCGCCGCCCCGTCGCTGGAGAGCGACGTCGTCCCTCTCACGCGGGAGCAGACCGACGGGTTCGTCACGTACGACGACAACGCGATGCTGCCGAGGTCGCTGCGGGGACAGGGCCACGGGCGGATCACCGTCAGAGGCGTCGACGCGCTGGCCGATTCCCTCGCGACGGGTTGGCGTCTGCGGCCCGACGGGCTCGAAGAGCTGAGGCGCGTGCTCACCCAGAGCCCGCACACGCTGCTCAGCCCCCGGACCTTCGTCCTGCCGACCGTGGACGGCGGACTCCGGGAGATCTCCCTCTCGTTGGAGAGCTACGGGAACTGGCGCCGCCACGCCGAGCCGTCGTCCCTGGCCCCCGTGGAGGGCAGCTCGACCGCCAAGGACGAGGCACCCGAGACCAAGGCCGCCGAGGTCGCCAAGGACGAAGCCAACGAGGCCGCCAAGGACCAGAGCACCAAGGACGAGGCCGCCCAGGACGAGATCACCGAGGCCGCCCAGGACGAGGCCGCCGGCTCGAAGACCGACGGGGCGAAGACCGAAGGGTCGACGTCGGACAAGGCGAAGACCGGTGAGGCGAAGGCCACCGACGCTCCCGTCAAGATCGAGACCGAACTCCGCACCCGCCCCGGCGCGACGGAGACCAAGACCCTCAGCACGTCCCGCGGTCTCGGAGTGGCGATCCCGCTCGGCCCCTCCGCGGGGAACATCGGCGCGTTCGGGTCGTTGTCCCTCGGCGCGCGGCGCATGGAGGCCGGCTACACGTACACCCAGGAGAGCCGCGCCCAGAGCAGTGTGACCGCGGTCGGCAAGGACGGCAGCCATCTGCATGTGAGCGACCTGCACATCGCCGTCGAGTCCGCGCACGTCTGGGACAGGAAGGGCCGTGAGCGGGCCGCGGACCAGCAGCAGCCCGGCACCGTCACGCGGCGGCGCTACCGCATCCAGGACGGCGTCACCTGGCGGGTCCCGGACAGCGTCACCGACCCGGCGATCCCGGACCGGCTGCCCACCGCCTTCACGTTCGCGCCGGGCGCCCGGCCGCGCCTCCTCGCGCCGCTGAACGTCACCACGGAGACCCGGTTGCTGGACTGGGCACTCGTGAATTATCCCCAGGCGACCCCCGGCAGCTTCCTCCGTCGCCAACTGGCCGATCTGTTCGGCGAGGAGAGCCTGCGCACCATGATCGCGCAGAGTTCCGGCGAGACGGTGGTCAGCGCCCCGCTCTTCGCCGGTCTCGGCGACCGGTCACTGGGCTCCGTGGAGCTCCGGCTCGTCCCGGTCGACGCCACACTGAGCCAGGCGTCCGACAAGACCGAGGTCAAGAAGGCCGACGCGCAGCGCTCCACCGCCACCACGGAGAAGAAGAACACCCAGGGCGCCGCGATCGGCGTCTCCTCCGGCCCTCAGGTCGCGCTGCTCCCGCCCGCGGGCACCCTGAGCCTCCAGGCCGCAGGTTCGGCCGCCTTGACGACCCAGCGCGCGGAGAGCAGTTACAGCGGCAACACGGCCGAATCCGTGCGGACGCTCAACAGCCGCGGCCACTCGGGGCTCTACGGCGTCCGCTTCCTGGTCGAACTGCGCAAGCAGGGCGGTATCTGGGAGTCGCCCGAGCCGGCCGAGCGGAACACCGGCACCGACCGGAACGCCGCGAACGCGGAAGGCGCGTTCCTCACCGCCACCGTGCAGTTGCCGCGGGCCGACGCGCGCAGACTGGCCGGCTGGGACGACGGCACCTCCCCCCTCCCGGACGCCGAGGCGCCGCCCGCCCCCGCGTACCTGTCGCCGTCGAACCCGGCCGCCTTCGGCCTGCACGCGGTCCTGGACCTCACGGCGACCCGCCCCCCTGAAGCAGCCCCGTCCGAGGTCTCCCTGACGGACGTGCTCGTCGACCGCATCCAGGCCGGGCTGCACCGCGCCTACCCCGACCTGGTGCTTCCGCCCCGGCCGGACACCGACGCCACCGGCGACCGGAGCGGCGGCAGCGACCGGAAGTACAACAACGCGGTACGCAACACCCATCTGCTGCGCCAGGCACTGTCCCGTACGGTGCTGGAAGGTTCCCTCGACCGCCTGACGAGTACCGGACTGCGGATCCCGCTGGAGCAGCTCGACTCCGTCAACAAGCGCTATGTCGTTCTCACCGTGCGGGCCGCGGCGACGGACCGTCAGTTCGAGGGCACGCACCGCGATCTGGGCATGGCGAACAACGTCCTTTCCACGCGCCGCGCGGACAGCGCGACCATTCGTACCCACGGCTGGTCGATCGGCTTCGACCTGGGACTGACCGGGATCAAGGGCCTTGGCGGCACCGGGAGCATCGGCTACCGGTACGGCAGGCAGAGCGCCTACGGCATGACGTACGGTCCGACGCTGACCCCGGACAGCGGCATCACCAGCTCGGGGGCGCAGCACCTGTGGTCGTACGACCTGGCCTTCACGGCCGAGGCGACCAGTTTCACCCGGCCGCGTCAGATCGCGCGGACCATGACCGGCGAGCTGCTCAGTACCCGGTGGTTCGTGAAGCAGGCCGCCGGGAGCGTCGATGTCCTGGGCACCGGGCAGGGCGACGGACAGACTGCCCAGGCTCCCGTCACCGGCCGTGTCGTCCTCGCCGTACCCGCGTCGCTCTCTGTCGTCCCCGACCTGCCCGTCAACAGGCCCGAGGCGGCCCTGGCGCCTGTGTCCGTGCCGATGGATCCGGCCCTGGCCGACCTGCTCTCCTCCGGGAAACCCGTCTCCACGGCCGACTGGACGCCCCACGCCCTCTTCGGCGGACTGCACTCCGTGCAGAACGTCACTTTCCCCCAGGTCGTGCTGCACCACCTCAAGGAACTGCTCGCCGCCGTCTCCGGCAACTCCTGGATCTACACAACCGACGGGACCCCCGCCTCCAGCGCCCTGGCCGAGGCGTTCGCCCCCGGCCGCAACGAAGCGGACTTCAGTGACGCGGCGCAGACGGGCAAGCACATCAGCGACCTGTTCGGAAGGACGGCCGTCACCGACATCACCGCGTCGGTCAGCGCCTGGCCCCAGGTGCGCGGGACGCGCGTACTCGCCGTCGTCGACTCCAGCGACCTCGCGCTGTCCAACGTCGGCTCGGGCACCAGCGGTGCGGGGCACTCGGTCGCCCATGTCCGCAGTCACACCATCTCGACCCTGCTGGCCTTCCGGGCCAAGCACACCGACGCGCTCCAGACCTCCGGCACCTACGGACTCATCGCGTCGCCGTACCAGCGCACCAGCACCGCGTCCACGGCCGAGACCTTCTCGGCGAACCCCGCCCACACGGTCCAGTACACCGGCCCGATGGTTCTGGTCGGCGCCGATGTGGCCTGGCACCTCGCGGCCCGCTCCCAGCCGTCCGGTCTGCTCCAGGCGCCGATGGAGGCGCTGCGCGGACGGCCGCCCCAGGGCCGGGTCGTGGAGATCCCCGACGGCCTGCTCATGTGGGTACCGCTCGCCGAGGCGAGGAGTGCCGGTCTCTTCGACGACGGTCTCACCCCGCCGCCGCCCCAGCAGCTCTACACCGCCGTCGAGGCGGCCGCGCACGCCACACTCACGGTCGGCCGCATCGACATGTCCCGGGCGATCGGCGAGTTCACGGACCGCCTGCTGGAGACCCTGCCCCAGCACAAGAGCTGGCTCGGACCCACGAGCCTGCTGGCCGACCAGCTCGGCGGCCTGGCACGGCAGATGACCACCCTGTCGCCGTCCGGAATCCGCGCTCTGCTGTCGGGCATGGAGAACGGCGGCACCTCCCTGCGCCTGGCCCGGAACAAGATCGGTCCGGCCAAGGACGCCAGCCTCACCGTGACCCTGACGCGGGAGGGCTTCACCCCCGGTGCGCTGCGCCACGACGTGAAGCCCACGATCACCCGGCCCACGGCCACGGGCGAGACGGTCACGGAGAAGCTGGCGCGCGGGTACGAGGCCGGATACCGGCTCGGAGAGGTGCCCACCATCTGGGACCGCCCGGGTCTGCGCAGTGGCGGCTTCACCCTCGACGACCGCGTCGGGTCCAGCCGTTCGTCCTCCCTGGCACACGCGGTCACCGACGCCGTGAGCGCCCAGGTGGCCTTCGAGGGGCCGGTGGTGACCGGCCGGACGAGGTTCAGCGTCACCTTCGCCCTGGAGTTGCCGGACGGGACCGTGGTGCGACACACGTACCCCGTCGGTGACACCGAGGTGGTGCTGCCGCTGAGCCTCGCCCGACCGCAGAGCACGGAACAGCGGACGGCCGAACAGCGGAAGACGGAACCGGAGCAGCCCCTGTCGCAGGCGGTCCGTACGCCCCGGGAGCCCGCCCGCCCGATGCTGCTTCCCCCCGATCAGCAGCAGGGCACGCCGCTCCGGCAGCGCAACGAGGCGGGCCGGAAGCTGTTCGCCACCGGCCCGGAGAGCGTCGTCGTCACCAATGTCGGCGGCATCACCGGCCTCCGCGACGCCGCGGCGTACGCCGTCGACCTCGCCGTCAAGGGACGCGGCACCACGACCGGCGTCGCGACCGCGATGCCCACCGACGGGAACGGCCGCTATGTGCGCAGGACGGTGCTGACGCGGCCCGGCACAGCCGCCGGTGAGGTCCTGAAGGGCGGCATCAGCACCGACGTGCTGAGTGCCTACCTTCCGCAGATGATCCGCGACGGCCTGACCGTCACGCTGCACGACACCACGTCGACGATCGGCGGGACGGACGCGACCCTGAAGATCTCCGCCGACGTCGATCTGTCCCGGGCCCGGCTGCTGGCGGTGGACCCCGGCGCGGGACTCGGCGGCAGCCGGCGGATCATGGACAACGACACCTACACCGGTGACACCACCGAATCGCACGCACCGGCGATGACCGCAGGACCGGCCTTCCAGACGCAGCCCCTGGTCCAGTCCACGGCCACCGTGCCGGGCTGGACGGACTCCGACGCGGCGGGGGGTGCCGCCGACCGCCGGACCTCCGCGCTGACCACGCTCAAGCCCTTCGCCGGCGGCGCGGTGCTCATCCAGGCACCCCTGCACATACAGCAGACCGCGAAGGCATCGCACCGCATCGCGGACCTGCCGGTCGTCCCGCAGGCGCTCAGGCCCGGATCCCGGCCGCCGGTCACCGTCGAGCACACGGTGCGGGACGGAGCGACGATGTGGGTGTCGTTCGACGTCGCCCGGGAGCACGGACTGCTGCCGCCCGAGGTCGAGGCCGCCGCGGTCACCGTCAAGGAGCAGACCAAGAAGTACACCGAGGCCGCCACGAAGGCGGAGGGCACCGAGCGGCGCCTGCGCGCACTCGGCAGCGAGGTCTCCTCGCTCCACACGGAGCTGCGGCGCCTTCTGGGGACGCCGGCTCCCACCGGCCCGGACGTGGCCGCGGCGCGGCAACGGCTCGCCACGGCACAGTCCCGGTACGCCGAAGCCCAGCAGGACCTCGCCAACCAGCGCCGCGACCTCGCGACCGCCGAGCAGCACCTCGCCGGAGCCTCCGAGGCCGCCTGGAAGGCCATCGACCATTACCCGGTCACCGGCGCCCGCCCGACCGGCACGCCGCCGGTCCCCTGGAGCGAAACCCCCGCCGCCGAGGCGGCTGCCGAAGCGGTTCAGCCTCCGGTCGCAGCCGTCGGCTACCCGCCGCTCACCGAAGCCCTGGAAGCCCTGCAAGCACTGGCATCCCTTGAGGACGAGGCGTCCCACGAGGACCAGGCGTCCCACGAGGACGAGGCGTCCCACGAGGACCAGGCGTCCCACGAGGACCAGGCGTCCCACGAGGGCCCGGCGACGACCGGCCTCACCGAACTGCCGGGCCTCGTCCCGCGGGAAGATGTCCTCGCCCGCACAAGGGTCTGGCTCGACGCCGGCCCGCTGTCGGACACGGACGCGGTACGCCGCGAGCAGATCAAGGCGGCGGGCTGGGCGCAGCGTCTGCTGACGGCGGACGCCGCCTACCGGTCGTCGCTGGAGGCCGTGCTGGCCGCCCGGCCCGGCCTCGACGCCGTCGCGACGCACGAGCGGCGGGCCGGGAAGTCACGGAACGAGGAAGAGGCCCGCAGGCACCTGGACGCAGCGAGGGACGCCCGGTCGGCGTACGACCGGGCGGTCGCACAGCTGACGGCCGACTTCCGCGAACTCGCCCTCGTACAGACGAACTTCGAAGCGGTGGTCACGTCCACCCGCGGAGTGCTGGGGCCGCCGACGGAAGACGCCGCCACCGGGACACGGGGCGTTACTCCCTGGCACCCCGCACCGGAACCCGAGGGGTACGTCCGTCCGTCCGCCGTGAAGTCCGCCCCCGAGCCGTACGTTGCCCGGGGCGAGGACACGCAGGGCCGGCCGGTCGGTCTGAAGGCACCGGACGGCCGCGTCCTCCAACTCGTGGAGCCGCCCTCCACCGGACCCGGCCACCTCGACACCGGTACGAGTTTCCACCGCTCGCTCCTCGACGCAGTCGACCGCGCCCATCCCGGACTCCTCGCCGAGCTGGGCCTGCACGCACCGGGCAGGAACCTGTCCGCCGCGGATGTCGCGCATCTGAGGCAACGGCTCGCCGACCGGCTGATGGCGGACGGCGACGAACTCGCTGAGTTCCTCGCGATCGATCCCCAGGAGCGGTTCACCGCACAGGAACTGGCCGACGCCGCCATCGTGCTCAGCGCGGCGGAAGCCGCCGAGCACACCGACTCGCGCGGACGCCTCCCGGACACCGTGGCCGCCCGGCTGACTCCCGGCCAGCGCCTGGAGCTGGCCCGTACGACACTGCTGCGGCCGGGCGACGGGCAGATCGGTGACCGCAAGGACACCGGCTGGAACCACTCCGCGGGCGACCTGGCGGCGCTGCTCGCGGCCCGGGTGCTCGGCGTTCCCGTGACCGTGGTCCAGCCGGACCTGAGCCATCTGACGTTCGCCGCACCGGGGACGGACGCGGCCGGGAACACGCGGTCGGGCGTCGTGCTGCACCTCGCCGACGACCGGTACCGTTCCGCGGTACCGGTCGCGACACAGGACCTGCTGCTCAACACCGACCCGGAGATCACGCCGCAGCACACCGACCCGGTCCGGACCGAGAGCATCGAGCCCGCACAGGTTCTCCCGGCGGCCCCCACCGGTCCGACCTACTACGTGGGCGCCGGCAGTGAGACGCCCACCGCGGTTCCCAAGGAGCTCAATTTCGTCTGGCTGGGGGGTGTACTGAAAGAGGCCGCCCGCGGCAACCTCCAGGCCTGGGCGGACAAGGCGCGAGAGGCCAATTGGAAGCTGTCGATCTGGACGGATGACGCCGGCAAAAAGAACAACAAGGAATTCTTCGACGGCCTTGTGGACTCCGAAACCGTCCGGCGCAGGTCCGTCAAGGACCTGTTCGCCAAGGACAAGAGTTTCGGCGGGGAGCGGATACCGGCCAAGGCGCTCGCCCTGCACGAGGCCGCGCTGAAGAAGGACAGCCTCGCCATGGCCTCCGACGTCGCCAGGTACGTCCTCCTCTACAAGCACGGCGGGGTGTACCTCGATGTGGACCTGGGCCCGGGAGCGGTGGTGCTGCGCCCCGAGGGCGTCCTGCTGCCGAAGGGCGACGACACCCTGCCGATGTTCGGGCCCCTGCTGCAGAACATGGACAGCGCGCGAAAGGTACTCGGACTCGACGAGAACGCCCCCGTGGCGGAACGCCTTCAGGAAGCCGCCGACGTGGCATACGAACGGGGGCTGTTCGGGAATCAGTTCATCGTCGCTCATCCCGAAAGTTCCTTCATGAAGCGGGTCCTGAATGCCCTGCCGGACATCAAGGACAAGGACGAATATGTCCGCGGCGTACTCAAAGCGGCCATCGCGTCGAAGAACGTGGGCGCGAGCACCGGTCCGCTCTTCATCTCGCGGCAGCTCGACGAGCACACCAAGTCTCTTCGGAGCGCGGACGAAACGAAATACACCTTCAGGCGGCCGCCTTCCCAATTCCGCGTCCGGGCATCCGACTGGGAGGACTGGACGGGTCTGGACTGGCTGACGGCCGAGAGCGAGAACCTGGAAGTCCCGGGGACGACGTCCGCGCCGTCCCGGCGGGGAACCCTGATCGGGCGCCTGGCCGACACGGTCAGACACCCGAGCCGGTGGGGCACGGTCCGGTCGCGCCCGGCGCTGCTGTCGAACGAGGGCACGCTGCTGACCGGCATCGACGCGTCGCCGGAGCGACCCGCGCAGGGCGGCACGCCGAAGGGCGAGCTCGTCGGCGAGGACGGCCGGACGGTTTCGTACGAGCGCGTGCACGAGAGCCTTCGGACGATCCGCGACGCCTCCGGGAACACCATCGGATACGCGTCGCACAGCGACACGGACTGGGCCCCCCGCAAGGACTTCTACGCCAAGTACCGCGCGGACGAGACGTCCTTCGCGACCTACCGGAAGGCGGACGGCGGGAAGTTCGTCCCGGTGGCCGATGACGAATCGTCGCCCCGTACCGTTCCGTGGCACTCCGACACGAGCGCGCCTCCCGGGCAGAAGGCCCCGAAGCCGCTCTTCTTCGACGCGCACGGCTCCCGCGACGGGGTCAAGCTCGAAATCCGCGGTGAGCTTCCGCTGGTCGTCGACGGCGCCCAGTTCGCGCGCTTCATGGAGACGTTGACGGACCCGTCGCAGCCCCCCGCCCCGGTGGTGCTGGTCGCGTGCGACACCGCCAGCCCCCGGGCGGCGGACGGTAGAAGCGTCCTCGCGGACGCGGCACAGGCCGTGCCCGGACGGCGTTGGTACGCCCCCGATGTCCCGGTCGGCCATGCGTCGAAGGCGAGCGCGGAGGGCACGGAGGGCGGGAACGGAGCTACGGGAGTGCTGGCACTGCTCGCGGACCCCGCCACACAGCGACAGGGCCAGTGGGTGACCGCGGGCGGGTCGACCGACGCGGGATCCGGGCTCACGCGCCCGGACCGGACGGCGGGGGACGAGACCCTGGTCGCCGCGAACGCCACCGACACCTCGGATGCCCAGCACGGTGCGGACAAACTCCTGCTCAACACCCCGTCCGAAGGTCAGCCGCCGCCCGACCCCGGCGTGCTGCGCCTGGGCGGCGGCACGGGCGAGGCCACGCCCATCCCCAAAAAGCTCAACTTCATCTGGATGGGCGCGAAAATGACGTCCGCCGCACGGACGAACCTGTCGATCTGGGCGGCCAGGGCCCGCGAGGCCGACTGGGAGATGAGGATCTGGACCGACGAGAACGGCGGAGCCAACAACCGCGAATTCCTGGACAGGCTCGCGCGGGACGAATCGGTCGTGAACCCTTCCATCGCCTCACTGTTCGAGAAGAAGTGGCACAACGCGCTCTCCAAGGACCCGCTGTCGAAGGCGCGGGCCCTCTACGGAGAAGGTCAGAAACACAGAAGCTTCGCGATGGCCTCGGACGCCGCCCGGTACGCGATCCTCTTCGAGCAGGGCGGCGTGTACCTGGACGTCGACCTGGCGCCCGGCGGGGTCGACCTGCCACGTGAGGGCGTGCGGATGCCCGTCGACGACGCCCTGCCCATGTTCGGGCCCCGCTTGAGGGATGAGAGCAGCGTGCGCGCGCGAATCGGCACCGCCGCGACAGGGGAGCCGGAACAGCCGCTGACCCCGGAAGACATCCGCGCCGCGGCCGTGGCCTGCTACGCCACGGGGGAGTTCAACAACGCTCTGATCGCCGCCCACGCCCGCAACCACTTCCTCAAATACCTGCTCAAGAACCTCGTGGACCTGGGGACCCTGTCGCCGGAACAACGGGCGGTGAAGGAAGGGGAGATCAAGAGGCGGGACGTGGCCAGCATCACCGGGCCGGTGTTCATCGACACGAAGATGAACGACTACAACCGCAAGTGGGTGAGGGAGAACCCCTCCCAGCCGACGACCACACTGAGGGGATCACGCAGGTTCAGCCCCACGGACGCGGCCCGGGACACCTGGATCGATCTGACCTGGGTGACCGCGGAGAGCGCGAACCAGGAAACGGCGTCCCTGACCGGCTCGGACGACGCTGATCCGGCACCGCCGCCCATCGAGCGCACCGCCACGGTGCGGGAGAAGCTGAAGAAGTTCGCCGGCACGCTCCGGGGCAATCCCATGGGAGGCGGAGGCAGCAGTGGCGGCGGCTCCTTCTCCGGAGCACCGGGATTCCTCACCAACAGCCCGGCCACCCTCTCGGCAGGGGACGCCCTCTCCGGTACGCACGCGTCCCTCTCCTCGCCCTCGACCGAATCGCTGCTCACGCGGACCGCAGCCAACTCGACGCCGGACGCCGTGCTCACGGGCAGGGACGGGCGCCGGGTCTCCTACGGCCAGGTCTACGAGGGACTCCAGCTGATCCGTGGTGCCGACGGCAGGACGCTGGGTTACGCGTCACACACCCCGGAGGACTGGGCCCCCCGCAAGGACTTCTACGCCACCTACCGCTCGGACGAGAACCTGTTCGCGCACTACCGGGCCGAGGACGACGGGACCTACGTCCCCAACACCGACGAAGCCTCCCCGAGCGGCGAGGTCCCCTGGCAGACCGGCGCGCCGACGCACGAGGCGCCCCATCCGCTCAAGCCGCTGTTCTTCGACGCGCACGCCACCGAGAACGGCATCGAGCTCCATGTGGTGGGTGAGGCACCGCTGGAGGTCGACGGCGCCCAGTTCGCGCGCTTCATGGAGACACTGAGGGACCCGGCGCAGCCCCCGGCCCCGGTCGTGCTGGTCGCCTGCGACACCGGAAAGCCCCGGGCCACCGACGGCGGGAGCATCGCGAGGGACGCGGCACAGGCCATTCCCGGACGTCTCTGGTACGCCCCCGACGTCGAGGTCGGTCACGCGAGACCGGCGACCGGGGCCGACGGTGCCACCGGAGTCCTGGGCCTGCTCGCGGACCCGGTCACTCAGCGCCGCGGTGAGTGGATCGTGGCGGGCGAGTCCATCGAGCCCGGTCCGGACGTTCCGACCGTCCCGGGGCGGACGGACCTGACGCCCGCCCCCACGTTCTCGGACCTGATCTTCGAAACCCTCAACACCGTCCCGCAGAGCAGCACGGAGCAGGAGGCGGCGCAGACGACGTCCGACGACCAGGTGCCGGGCGGGCCGCAGACCGAGCAGACCGGGGAGGCCGAGCAGACAGCGCCCGTACCACCGCAGCCGGACCACGACGCATCCGCCCAGCCGACGCCCGAGCCGTCCCTGGACATCTCCTACGGGGAGGACGGCGCGGCCCCGCAGCCGCTGCGTGCCGAAGACGAGGAATCGGTACGCAAGTACGTCTTCACCCGGCTCGCCCGGGGCGACCACGACGCCGTGCATCTGCTCCTGGGCCGGTTGGGGGCGTTGGACGCTCCGCCGGGCTATTTGGAGAATCTGCGCGTTCAGTTCGATGCGCTGGCGACCGGTGCCCCGGCCGCTCCGCCCATTCCGCGCGAGATCCATTTCGTCTGGCTCGGCGGCGACATGCCCCCGGCCGCGCTCACGAACCTCTTCGCGTGGGCCCGCACGGCCCGCGGCGCCGGTTGGAACACCAACCTGTGGACGGACGGCAACACGAATCTGAGCAGGACCACCCAGCTCAGGATCCGGACCACGGCGGGGCTGACGCGGATGCAGATCGATACCGTCATCGACCCGCGCCTGGCGGCGTCCTTCGGGGTGGCCAGTGCGGGCGGCGCGTACCCGTTCGCCTCCGACCTCGCCCGGTACAGCATCCTCATGACGCATGGCGGGGTGTACGCCGACGTGGACCTGGGCCCCGGGACGCTCAACCTCGCCGCCGCCGGGAACACTCCGGAGCTGCGGCAGAACGACCTGCCCGTGTTCGGCCCGCTCATCCGCGACATGGAGAGCCTGAACGGCACGCTGGAGCAGAGGGCGAGGCTGGCGGGTGTGGCCCATGTGCCGCTGACGGGGCCGCCGACCACGGAGCAGGTCCGTGCCGCGGTGGACTATCTGCTCGATACCGGTGGCTACGGCAACCACTTCATTTCCGCGCCGCGGGGCTCGGTGTTCATCGATCGGCTGATCGACAGGGTCGCCGAGAACATCGCGCAACGCGGAATCGAGGACGTGGACGAAATGAAGATGGCGGGCCCCGTGGCCTCCGGGCCGTTCCCGCTCCTCCAGGTGCTCAACGACCACCTGAACGCGCAGTTCGGGGTGCGGAACCTCCAACGGGGCGAGTTCGGCAGGTTCCAGGGTCAGGGCAGACATTTCCACGAAGCCCTGGAGTGGCTGACAGCGGAGAGCGAGAACCAGGGTTACGAAAGGTGACGCGTCGTCATGTGTAATGGTCCGGGCGGGAATTGAGCTCGCCGCAGAGCGATCGAGAGGATGAGAGAAGTCGATGGCAGGGAAAGAGGGCTCACCCGTGAAGCCAGTGCGATCCACTGAGGAGAGCGAGCCCGTGCGCAACCGGGGTGAAGCCGTGGGTACTCCGGCTCCCGACAGCGAGGCGCCCGGGGCACCGGGAAGCATAGGTGCCCCGCCCTCGCCGCCGTCCCCCACGTCGACGGAGGGCGGGGACGGCGGCATCACCGGCGGCAAGGACACCGGCGGAGCGAGGACGCCGACCGCCTCGAAACCCGGCCCGGAGAAGCCCGAGGAGCCCGCGGCGGAAACCCCGGCAGTGGTGCACGCGGCCGGGGTCTCCATCGGCAGGGGCACCTCCGAGTCCGAGCGGCAACCGGGCGGTGCGAGCGCGGCGGCGGCCCAGGAGGAGTCGGCGCCGACGGGCGGCAAGGCCGCCGCGGTGCCCACCACCGGTTCGGGGAGCGCCACGGCCGCCGCCTCATCGGGTGCCGCTGAGAGCGGCGCCGGGGAGCCGGCCGAAGCGAAGACACCGCCGTCCACCGAGGCATCGAAGCCCGCGGAATCGGCCACCGAGGCATCGACCCCCGCGAGCGTGCCCTCCGCCTCCGGGGCGGCGACCGAAGCCGGGACGACGGCCGGCGCCGCGGAGGCGACCGCCTCCACCACAACGACCGTTGCCGCGACGGCCACGGCGACCGCTGCCGCCGCGGCCTCCTCCAGTCCCCCCGGCGGGGCCTCGGCAGCCGAGGGCGGCGCCCCGGAGCGCCCCGGCCGTGTCTCGCGCCCGATGGTCGTCGCGGCCGCCTTCGCCGGCGCGCTGCTTCTGGCGACCCCCTTCGTCGTGGCGGGTGCCCAGAAGGACGAGGCCAAGCCGAAGAGCCGGGAAGAGGCGGCGGCCTGGAAGGCGGACGGCCGGGCCGGCGGCTACGTACCGGGCACCGATCCCGACCGTTCCGAGGGCAAGCGGCAGGCCGGCGGCGATGACGCGGGCAAAACCCCGGCCCGGCTCGACAAGGGCACGGGCACAGGCGGGGGAGGGGACGTCCGGGCCGACAGCGGGGTGGGCGGGAAATCCGCGGACGGTTCCACCGGGACGAAGGACAAGGGCACCAAGGGCGAGGGCGAGGGCGACAAGACGTCGAAGAGCGGAACCGGCGACAAGGCCCCCGACACCAAGAGCCCGAAAACTCCCGCCAAGGCCCCCGCGACCGGTACGGCGACCAAGTCGGCACCCGCCGTGGTGTACAGCGGCGTGTCCGGACCGGAATGCGACACCCAGCGCTTCCAGAAGTCCGGCTACTACAGCGACGGCAAGGAGGGCTGGGCCACCCACACCGGCGGCTTCGGAGGGTACGGCTGCGACGGCAAGTACCTCTCCATGCCCATGTCCGGCAGCGCCTCCAAGGACTCGGGCGGATCGGCGACCTGGCTGTTCGACCTGCCGGCCAGCGCCAGGAAGTGCAGCATCTCCGTCCACGTACCCGGAAGTTCCGACATCGTGCGGGTGGGCGGCAATCCGAGCTACTACACCGTCTACGACCGTTTCCTGCCCAGGACCAGCAACCTGGTCGGCTCCTACTACGTCCGCCAGAAGGAGCGTCGCGGCACCTGGTACAACGTGCCCGGCACCTTCGCGGTGGACGCCAAGAAGCTCTCGGTGCAGCTGCACGACCGCGGTGAGGACAACAACTACGAGCACCACGCGATATCCGCGCTGAAGGTCACCTGCACCGGCTGAGCGACCGGCGCGACCCGGCCCCACGCACGGCATGAGCGGGCCTCACGTACCACCGCGTGAGCGCGCCCCGCACACCGTATGAGCGCGGCGGGTACCTCGATTCCCGGAGGCGGTCCTTCACCTCCGGGAATCAGGGCGCCTGCCGCGCTCGCGTCGGTGCGCCGCCACCGGGCCGCTTCAACTCCCGCCTCGGCTGCCGTCTCAGCTCCCGCTCGGCTCCGCCCCGCTCTTCGCCGGCACGGTGTCCGGGCCGGCCGGGCCGGTGACCTTGCGGTCGCCCGCGCGCAGCACCCCGGCCCCCAGCACCAGCCCGAACGCCAGCACCGTCACCAGGCCGAACGACACGACCAGCGAGGTGGCCTCGGCCAGTGAGCCGATCGCCGACGGGGCGATGAGCCCCGAGGTGTACGTGATGGTGGCCACGCCCGCGATGGCCTGGCTCGGGTTCGGCCCGCTGCGCCCGGCCGCGGCGAAGGCGAGCGGGACCACGACGGCCACGCCGAGCCCCAGCAGCCCGAAGCCGCACAGCGCCACCGCCGGGTCCGGCGACAGCACGACCAGCAGACCGCCGACGGTCGCCAGCGAACCCCCGACCCGTACCGTGCGGACCGCCCCGAACCGGTCGACGATCCGGTCCCCGGCGATCCGGGCCACCGCCATCGTCAGCGCGAACGCCGTGGTGGACGCGGCCGCCAGACCCGCGGAACTGCCCATGATGTCCCGGAGGTAGACCGCCGACCAGTCCATGCTGGCACCTTCGGCGAACACCGCGCAGAACCCGATCGCGCCGATGACCAGCGCGGACTTGGGCGGCAGGGTGAAGCGCGGCGGCGGGTCCTCGTCCGGCTCGCTGCGCAGATCGAGCACACCCTGACAGGCGATCAGCCCCAGTACGGTGAGGACGGCGGCGGCCACCGTGTGATGCAGTCGCGCGTCGGTGCCGAGGTGTGCCGCGACCGTTCCGGCGGCCGAACCGGCCAGCGCGCCCACGCTCCACATCCCGTGCAGGCCGGACATGATCGACTTGTTGAGCCGGTTCTCCACCTCGACGCCCAGTGCGTTCATCGCCACGTCGGACATCCCCGCCGTCGCCCCGTACACGAAGAGCGCCGCGCAGAGCGTCAGCAGGCTCGGCGCCATCGCGGGCAGCACCAGGGCGAGCGTCCACAGCATCAGCAGCCCGCGCAGAGCGGTTCTGGTGCCGAAGCGGTGACTGATCCGCCCGGCCAGCGGCATCGCGAGCGAGGCGCCGATCGCGGGGAAGGCCAGTGCGAGACCGAGCTGACCGGCGCTGACCCCGGCGTGGTCCTGGATCCAGGGCACCCGGGTCGCGAAGCTGCCGGTCACCGCCCCGTGCACCGTGAAGACGGTGGCGATGGCGATCCTGGCCCGCCCGACCTGTTCCGTGCCGACGCCCGTCCCTGTGGAATCCGTTGTCATACCGCCGTGCCCTCCCCTGGAGATACTGGTCCACCGGCTCTGCTCCGGCGCCTCTGCCCACGATCCGGGGCGTAAACTATCAGGAACCCTGCCTGATAAATAGCCCGCATCAACAGCCCGGCGAACGGTCCGGCGAGCAACCGGCGAGCGGCCCGCAGCGGCCCGCGTCGGCCGCGCGCACCGGTCGTCCCGCGGTCCCCACCGGCCGCCCATGGAATGAGTGCGACGTGATCTGGAAGGATCCCGGCATGCCCGCTTCACCGAGCACCGCTCGGGCCATCAATGACCGGCTCGCCCTGCGACTGCTCCAGCAGGACGGCCCCTTGACGGCCACGCAGCTGAAGACGCTGACCGGCCTCTCCCGCCCAACGGTCGCCGACCTGGTCGAGCGATTGCGGGACGCCGGGCTGATCCAGGTCGTCGGCGAGAGCGGAGCCCGGCGCCGGGGCCCCAACGCCCGGCTGTACGGGATCGTCGCCGACCGCGCCCACCTCGCGGCACTCGACGTGCGCACCGGCAGTGTCGCCGTGGTCGTCGCCGACCTGCTGGGAGCCACGCTCGCCGAGGCGACCATGCCCATCGGCAGCGACACCGGCACGGAACCCGCCGTCGAGCAGGCCGTGGCACTCCTCGAACGCACCGCACGCGAGGCCGGGACCGCCCCCCTGCACAGCGTCGGCATCGGCGCCCCCGGGCTGATCGACCCGGTCACCGGCGAACTGCGCGACACCAGCGGCCTGCCCGCCTGGCACCGCGGCCTGGTCCGGGTGCTTCAGCGGCGGCTGCCCGCGACCGTTCTGGTGGAGAACGAGACCAATCTGGCCGCCGTCGCCGAGCACCGCGTCGGCGCCGCCCGCGACCGCGACACCTTCGTCCTGCTCTGGCTCGGCCACGGCATCGGCGCCGCCGTGATGCTGGACGGGAAGCTGCGCCGGGGGGCCTCGGGCGGTGCGGGGGAGATCGGGTTCCTGCCCGTGCCCGGCACGGCGGGCATTCCCTCGGACGTCAGCTGCGACGGCGGCTTCCACTCCCTGGTGGGCTCGGCGGCCATCTGTGAACTCGCCGCCGACCACGGCATCAAGGTGCCCCCGTACGCGCGGGGAGGAGACGCGGAACCGGACGCCGCTGCCGCCGTCCGGGCGGCTCTCGGCCAGGGGGCGGAGGGTGACCCGTTCCTGAACGCCCTCGCCGACCGTCTGGCGCTCGGTGCCGCCGCCGTGGCCTCGGTGCTCGACCCGGGCTGCGTGGTCCTGTCGGGCGAGGTCGGCCACGCGGGCGGCGCCGGGCTCGCCGACCGCGTCGAGGAACGGCTGGCCAGGATGTCGCCGCTGCGCACCGAGGTCCGCGCCGGATCGCTCGGCGGCGCCGCCGTGCTGCGCGGCGCACTGCTCACGGCGCGCGAGGCGGCCCAGGACGCGCTGTTCGCCCCCGGCGGCTGAGAGACCCTTCACCGAGCGGCTGAAGAACCGCTTCCCCCGGCGGGCCGCTCACCCCGGGGCTGCTGAGAACCGCGGCTGCTGAGAACCGCGGCTGCTGAGAACCGCGGCGCCCGGCGGCCGGGAACCGTACGGAACCCTTCGCCCGGCGGCCTGGAACCGTAGGGAACCGCTCGCCCGGCGGGGCCGCTCACACCGGGCGGCGGTACCTCGTCGCGAGGAACTCCTCGAACGTCATGGTCCCCACGGCCCGTTCGGGTGCCAGATGATCACCGCGGCGGTATCCGGCGTACGCCTTGCCCGCCAGCCGCACGGGCACCACCCGTCGCTTGCGTCCGGTCGCCCGGAGGTGGACGCGGGCCAGGTCGGCCAGCTCCCGGACCTCGGGGCCGCCCATCTCGGGCACCCGTCCCGCCGGGTCGCCGAGCGCCAGCGTGGCCAGCCGCTCCGCGACCTCACCGCTGTCGATGGGCTGGACCGACACCCCCGAGGGCACCGGCAGCACGGGCAGCCTGGCCGCCGCGGAGAGGACGCTCAGGACCAGGTCGTGGAACTGCGTGGTCCGCAGAATCGTCCAGCCGAGCCCCGACTTCTCGATCATTCGTTCGACTCGATGCTTGACGGTGTAGTAGCCGAGCGGCACCCGGTCCACACCGACGATCGAGATATAGACCAGATGGGGCACGCCCGCCCGCCGCGCGGCCCCGATGAGATGCCCGGCCGCCTTGTCGTCCCCGCCCCGCGGGGACGTGGCGCAGTGCACGATCGTGTCCACCCCGTCGAGTGCGGCGTCCAGCCCCGTGCCGTCGCGCAGATCGACGGCGTACGAAGGGGAGCGGCGGCTCAGTACCCGTACGTCCTGTCCGGCGTCGCGCAGTCGCGCGGTGACCTGCCCGCCGAGTGTTCCGGTACCGCCGGTCACCAGAATCGTCGTCATGGACGCAAGCCTGCCAGAGCGGCGGGACGCGGGGCGGGGACCGGGAAGATCCGGTGGGCGCCCCTTCTCCGAGGTTGCTCTGTGAGTCAGCACACAGTCATCACCTGCATGGCCGACGGTCGTCCGTGGCAGACTGATTGCGTACCAATAGCAGCGCACTCCGGGGTCGGTGTAATTCCGAACCGGCGGTTATAGTCCGCGACCCGTCCGCAGCCAGCGGCCGGTTGACCAGGTGTGATTCCTGGACCGACGGTGAAAGTCCGGATGGGAGGCAGTGCGCGGCGGGTCGTCACAGGTACGCCGCCCCAGGCGGACGCGTGTTCCGGATCACCGGGACAGCCGTGTCCGTGCCCTCGGGATGTGGCGTCCCCGGTGTCGTACCGCTTCATCTGTCGTCATCGACAGGCCCCGGAGTCCGTGCCCGAAGAGGCAGGAGGACCCGGTGGCCACCGCAGCCGAAATCACCGCCATGCGCCGAGCGATCGCGCTCGCAGCCCGCGGACTCGGCTCCACCAGCCCCAATCCGGTCGTCGGATGCGTGATCACCGACGCCGCCGGAGAGCCGGCCGGAGAGGGCTTCCACCAGTGCGCCGGAGGGCCGCACGCCGAGATACACGCGCTGCGCGCGGCCGGCGGGCGGGCCCGGGGCGGTACCGCCTACGTCACCCTCGAACCCTGTAACCACACCGGACGCACCGGCCCCTGCGCCCAGGCGCTCCTGCGCGCCGGGATCAGCCGTGTCGTGTACGCGGTCGGCGACCCGGATCCGCAGGCCACCGGCGGCGCGGACACCCTGCGCCGGGCCGGGATCCAGGCCGAGCAGGGGCTCCTCGCCGACGAGGCCGAGGCGGGCAACGCCGCCTGGCTGACCTCGGTGCGCCTCGGCCGCCCGTACGTCCTCTGGAAGTACGCGGCGACGCTCGACGGCCGGGTCGCGGCCGCCGACGCCACCAGTCGCTGGATCACCTCGCCCGAGGCCCGCGCCGATGTCCACCGGCTGCGCGCCGAGGCCGACGCCGTCGTGGTCGGCTCCGGCACCGCCCGCGTCGACGACCCCCAGCTGGGAGTACGCGGCATCGAGGGCGCCACCCAGCCGCTGCGGGTGGTCGTCGACACCGGCGCGACGGCCGTCAAGCCCGGCGCCCGCGTCCTCGACGCCACCGCGCCCGCCCTGATCGCGGTCGCCGACGACGCCCCCGCCGCCCATCTCCCCGAAGCGGCCGTCCTGCGGCTGCCGAGGGCCGCCTCCGGCCGGGGACTGGACCTGACGGCCCTGCTCGCCGCCCTCCACGGGCGGGGTATCCGCTCCGTACTCCTCGAAGGCGGGCCGACTCTGGCCGGTGCCTTCGTCGCCGCGGGGGCGGTCGACAAGGTCGTCGGCTATCTCGCCCCCGTTCTGCTCGGCGCGGGCCCCGCCGCCCTCGCCGACGCCGGAATCCCCACACTCGCGCGGGCGTTGCGCCTCGATGTGACCGAGACCGTCACTCTCGGCCCCGATCTGCGCATCACCGCCGTCCCCGTCACTGCTCGGAAGGGAAACTGAGTGTTCACCGGAATTGTCGAAGAACTGGGTGAGGTCACTGCCGTCGAGAAGCTCGACGACGCCTCCCGCTTCCGACTGCGCGGCCCCGTCGTCACCGAAGGCGCCAAACACGGCGACTCCATCGCCGTCAACGGGGTCTGCCTCACCGTCGTGGACCTCGGCGACCACGAGTTCACCGCGGACGTGATGGCGGAGACGCTCGACCGCTCCAGCCTCGGCGCCCTCGCGACCGGCTCCCGGGTCAATCTGGAGCGCCCCATGGCCCTCGGCGGCCGCCTCGGCGGACACATCGTCCAGGGCCACGTCGACGGCACCGGCCGCATCGTGGAGCGCAGGATCTCCGAGAACTGGGAGATCGTGAAGGTCTCCCTGCCCGCGGAGCTGGCCCGTTACGTGGTGGAGAAGGGCTCCATCACCGTCGACGGCGTGAGCCTGACCGTGGTGGACGCCGGGCCCGACTACTTCACCATCAGCCTCATCCCCACCACCCTCGCCCTGACCACGCTCGGCATCAAGCAGCCCGGCGACCCGGTCAACCTCGAAGTGGACGTGATCGCGAAGTACGTCGAGCGGCTGCTCGGCGCCAACGCGGTGCAGGGCGCTGTCCCCAACGCCGTGGCCGTGGGCGGATCGGCCGCGTCCGCACCCGTCCAGGGTGCTGCCCCCGGCGCGGCCCGGGGTGTGGTGCCGGATCCCGGGGAGCCGGTGACATGAGCGCGCTGACCTGGCTGAACTCGGAGGCGTTCACCGTCTTCGGGCAGCACATCATCTGGTCCGACATGCTCGGCAACACGATCGGTCTGGCGGCGCTCACCCTCGGCTGGCTCCGCTCCATCTGGACCTGGCCCGCCCAGCTCCTCTCCGGCGTCGTCCTGGTCGCGGCCAATGTCTCCGTGCACCAGGCGGGCAGTGTCGGCAAACAGCTGGTCGTCATCGCCGTCGCCGTCTGGGGCTGGCAGCAGTGGACCCGCGGCAGGCAGCGGGCCCAGGACGGCAGCATCGCCGTACGGTTCGCCACCTGGCGCGAGCGCGGTTACCTGATCGGCGGCGCGGCGCTCGGCACCCTGGCCGTCGGCGGTCTCTTCACGGCGTTCCCGTCCCTGTCCTGGAGCCCGTGGGCGGACGCCTACATCTTCGCGGGCACGCTCGTCGCGATGCTCGCCCAGGCGCGCGGCATGGTCGAGTTCTGGTTCGCCTGGCTCCTGGTCGACCTGGTCGGCGTCCCGCTCAATTTCCACAGCGGACTCGCCTTCTCCGGTCTCATCTACGTCGTCTACGGCGCCCTCGTCCTGTGGGGCATGCGCGACTGGTGGCTGCGCACGCGGTCACCCGCTCTGGAAGGAGCCACGGCATGACTGCCCAGCCCACCTGGTTGCACCGGGATCACGACCCGCTCGTCGAGAACCTCTCCCTCGACCCCGTCGAGCAGGCCATCCGCGACATCGCCGCCGGCCGGCCCGTCGTCGTCGTGGACGACGAGGACCGCGAGAACGAGGGCGACCTCGTCATCGCCGCCGAGAAGGCGACCCCCGAGATCGTCGCGTTCATGATGAGCGAATGCCGCGGGCTGATCTGCGCGCCCATGGAGAGCGACGAGCTGGAACGGCTCGAACTGCCGCAGATGGTCGCGCACAACACCGAGTCGATGAAGACCGCCTTCACCGTCTCCGTCGACGGCGGTGCCGCGCACGGCGTGACCACCGGCATCTCCGCCGCCGACCGTGCCACCACGCTGCGGTTGCTGGCGGGCGGCGTGGCCGGACCCGGCGACTTCGTCCGCCCCGGCCATGTCTTCCCGCTGCGGGCCCGCTCCGGCGGAGTCCTCGTACGCAACGGCCACACCGAGGCCGCCGTCGACCTGGCCCGGCTCGCCGGACTGCGGCCCGCCGGGGCGATCGTGGAGATCGCGGGCGAGGACGGCGTGATGCTGCGGCTGCCCGAACTGGTCCCCTTCGCCCGCAAGCACGGCCTGACGATCATCTCCATCGAGGACCTGATCGCCTACCGCCGCAGCGCCGAACCGACCGTCCGCCGCGAGGCCGAGGTCCGGCTGCCGACCGCGTTCGGCGAGTTCACCGCGTACGGCTACCGCTCCACCGTCGACGGAGTGGAGCATGTGGCGCTCGTCCACGGGGACATCGGCGACGGCGAGGACGTCCTCGTACGGATCCACTCGGAGTGCCTGACCGGCGACATCTTCCAGTCCCAGCGCTGCGACTGCGGCCCCCAACTGCACGCCGCCATGGAGCGCGTCACCGCGCAGGGCCGCGGCGTCGTCGTCTATCTGCGCGGCCACGAGGGCCGCGGCATCGGGCTGCTCTCCAAGCTGCGCGCGTACGAACTCCAGGAGCGCGGGGTCGACACCCTCGACGCCAATCTGGAGCTCGGCCTGCCCGCCGACGCCCGCGACTACGCGGCGGGCGCCCAGATCCTCGCGGACCTCGGTGTCGGCAGCCTCCGCCTGATGACCAACAACCCCGACAAGACCGCCGCGGTGCTGCGGCACGGGCTCGCCGTCACCGGCCGGGAGCCCATGCCCGTCCAGGCCGGGGAGCACAATCTGCGATACCTGCGCACCAAGCGCGACCGCATGGGCCACGACCTGCCCTGGCTCGACAGCGCCACCGCGTCGACGTGCAGCAACCAGTGACCCCGCCCCGTATCCCCATTCACCCCACCCACCACCCCGTAACCCCATTCACCACCCCCGTAACCCCACGGAACGAGCAGTAGGAGAGACATGAGCGGCAAGGGCGCACCCGAACTGTCCGTACGCAACTGCGGTGACCTGCGGGTGGCCGTTATCGCCGCCCAGTGGCACGAGCAGATCATGGACGGACTCGTCGACGGCGCCCTGCGCGCGCTGCGCGAGCTGGGCATCGACGAGCCGACCCTGCTCCGGGTCCCCGGCAGCTTCGAGCTTCCCGTCGTCGCCAAGGTCCTCGCGGGCCGCGGCTACGACGCGATCGTCGCCCTCGGCGTGATCATCCGCGGCGGAACCCCGCACTTCGAATACGTCTCCCACGGGGTCACCGCGGGCCTCACCCAGGTCACCGTCGACACCGGGGTACCGGTCGGATTCGGCGTCCTGACCTGTGACACCGAGGAGCAGGCGCTGGACCGGGCCGGTCTCGAAGGGTCCAACGAGGACAAGGGCCACGAAGCGGTCACCGCGGCCGTCGCCACCGCCACCACACTGCGCACCGTCAGCGAACCCTGGCGCTGAGTGCGGGCCGGCGACCCCGTATTCTAAGGACCATCATGGCGAACAAAACCTTCGAAGAGCTCTTCGCCGAGCTGCAGCTCAAGGCCGCCAACGGCGACCCCTCCACCTCCCGCACCGCCGAACTGGTGGACAAGGGAGTGCATGCCATCGGCAAGAAGGTCGTCGAGGAGGCGGCCGAGGTCTGGATGGCCGCCGAGTACGAGGGCAAGGAAGCCGCCGCCGAGGAGATCTCGCAGCTGCTCTACCACGTTCAGGTGATGATGGTCGCCCGCGGCATCTCCCTCGACGACGTCTACGCCCATCTCTAGGCCGACCACGCTCCCCGCACGTCCGCACGTCCGCAATCCCGCCCCTTCGCACCAAAGGACCCGACCCCATGCTGCGCATCGCCGTCCCCAACAAGGGTTCACTCTCCGGGCCTGCGATGGCGATGCTCCATGAGGCCGGATACCAGCAGCGCAAGGAGTCCAAGGAACTCGTTCTCGTCGACCCGGAGAACGAGGTCGAGTTCTTCTACCTGCGGCCCCGCGACATCGCGATCTACGTCAGCTCCGGCCGCCTCGACATCGGCGTCACCGGCCGCGACCTGCTGCTGGACTCCGGCGCCGACGCCGAGGAGATCCTCCAGCTCGGCTTCGCCCGCTCGACCTTCCGCTACGCCACCAAGCCCGGCACGGCCCACGGCCCGCAGGACTTCGACGGCATGACGATCGCCACCTCCTACGAGGGCATCGTCGCCAAGCACCTGGCCGACGTCGGCGTCAACGCCTCCGTCGTCCACCTCGACGGCGCGGTCGAGACCGCCATCGAGCTGGGGGTCGCCCAGATCATCGCCGATGTGGTGGAGACCGGCACCAGCCTGCGCAACGCCGGACTCGAAGTGATCGGCGAGCCGATCATGAAGTCGGAGGCCGTCGTCATCCGGCGCACCGGCGCCCCCGACGACGACCCGAAGGTGCAGCAGTTCCTCCGCCGCCTCCAGGGCGTCCTGGTCGCCCGCTCCTACGTGATGATGGACTACGACTGCCGCGTCGAGCACCTGGAGCGCGCCGTGGCCCTCACCCCGGGCCTGGAGTCGCCGACCATCTCCCCGCTGCACCACGAGGGCTGGGTCGCCGTCCGCTCCATGGTCGCCGCCAAGGAGGCGCAGCGGATCATGGACGACCTGTACGAGCTCGGTGCCCGCGCCATCCTCACCACGGCCATCCACGCCTGCCGTCTCTGACGGCCGGGGCGACCGAGAACACCGACAGACAAGAAGAGCGCCTGATGTCCGCCTCCGCCCCCCGGCCCGAACTGCCCACTCTCCCGGTCACCTTCAGGCCCACCCTCACCCGGGTGGTCCTGCTGGCCGTGGGTCTGGCGATGTTCCTCGTCATCACCGTCATCGCCCTGACCCTGGAGAAGCTGAACCCGGGGGAGCGGACCAGCTTCATCTTCGTCGCCGCGCTCTTCCTCGGCGTCCTGGCCCTGCTCAGCAGGCCCAAGGTCGTCGCCGACGACACCGGGGTCACCGTCGTCAACCTCACCCGCACCCGCAGGCTGGCCTGGGAGGAGATCCTCCGCGTCAATCTGCGGGTCGGTGACCCCTGGGTCTTCCTCGACCTCAGCGACGGCACCAGCCTGCCCGCGCTCGGCATCCAGCCCGGAATCGCCAAGCAGCAGGCCATCCGGGACGCCCGTGCGCTGCGCGTCCTCGCCGAATCCCGCGGCACCGGAGCGGACGCCGCCACGGACAACGGCTGAGCCCCCCTGCCCCGTACGGCCTCTTCTTGATTACTCTGGAGGGCGGCGGCGCCCAGTGCGCCCCGCCCCGCCCCAGAGGCCCCCAGGCCGGCGGGGTTTTTCCTGCGACCCAAGGAGTGACTCCCTCCAGCAATGGACGGATCGTCCGGTAGTACCTGCGCCGCCCCTTCCCCGGAGGCGGCGGCATGACCACCCCACTGCTGCTTCTCAGTGCGGCATTCCTTCTCATCCTCGCCAACGGATTCTTCGTGGCAGCCGAATTCGGGCTCGTCACCGTGGAGCGGCCGGACGCCGAACGCGCGGCCGCCGAGGGCGACCGGCGGGCCCGTACCGTCGTCGAAGCCCTGCGCGAACTCTCCTTCCAGCTCTCCGGCACCCAGCTCGGCATCACCATCACCTCGCTGGTCGTCGGCATGCTCGCCGAACCGGCACTCGCCCAGCTGCTCACCGGCCCCCTGACCGCCACCGGACTGCCCGAACGGGCCGCACCCGGTGTCAGCGTGGTCATCGGGATGCTGCTCGCCGCCGCCGTCCAGATGGTGATCGGCGAACTCGTCCCGAAGAACTGGGCGATCTCGCGACCGCTCCAGGTCGCCCGTTTCGTCGCCGGGCCCCAGCACCGTTTCGCGACCGTGCTGCGCCCCGTGATCACCGCACTGAACACCCTCGCCAACCGGCTGGTGCGCCTGCTGGGCGTGGAGCCCACCGATGAGCTGGCCTCCGCCCGTACCCCGGGCGAGCTGGTCTCCCTGGCCAGGCACTCGGCCGAGGCCGGCACCCTGGAACAGGACACCGCCGACCTCTTCGTACGGACCCTGTCGCTGGCCGGACTCACCGCCCAGCACGTCATGACCCCGCGCGTGAAGGTGAGCGCCCTCCAGTCGTCCGCGACCGCGGCGGACGTCCTCAACCTCACCCGTGCCACCGGCCTCTCCCGCTTCCCGGTATACCGGGACCGCATCGACGAGGTCGTCGGCATGATCCACCTCAAGGACGCCCTCGCCGTCCCCGCCCAGGAGCGGCTGCGCACCCCGGCCGGCCGGATCGCCGTACCACCGCTTCTGGTGCCGGAGAGCCTGCCCGTCGAGCAGCTCCTCCGGCGGCTGCGCAAGGAGCAGCCGATCGCCGTCGTCGTCGACGAGTACGGCGGGACCGCCGGAGTCGTCACCCTTGAGGACATCATCGAGGAGCTCGTCGGCGAGGTCCGCGACGAGCACGACGCGGAAGGCGCCGACCGGCCGGAGCTGGCCACCGCCCTCGGTGAGGACGGCCGTACCGTCTGGGACGCCGAAGGCAGCTGCCGGGTCCTCACCCTGCGCCGGATAGGCCTCGACGTACCGGACGGGCCGTACGAGACCGTGGCCGGACTGGTCGCCGATCTGCTGGGCCGCATCCCCGCCCCCGGGGACCGCGCGGAGCTCCCCGGCTGGCGGATCTCCGTCCGCCAGGTCGGCCACTACCGTGCCGAACAGGTCCGCTTCACCCGCACGGCGGACCTGCCGGAGAACGGCACGGCCGCCGAGCCCTCCGCGCGAGTGCTGCTGGAGGCCGTGCGATGAGCCTGCTCCAGCTGCTGTTCGCCGGGCTCCTGGTGCTGGCGAACGGCTTCTTCGTCGGCGCCGAGTTCGCTCTCGTCTCCGTACGCCGCAGCCAGGTCGAACCGCTCGCCGCGAGCGGATCGAGCCGGGCCCGCCAGGTCCTGTACGGACTGGAGAATCTGCCGCAGATGATGGCCGCCGCCCAGTTCGGCATCACCATCTGCTCACTCACCCTGGGCGCCGTCGCCGAGCCGACCGTGGCCCACCTCCTCGAACCGGTCTTCCACGCGGCGCGTGTTCCCGAGGGGCTCATCCACCCGCTCGGGTATGCGCTGGCTCTCGTCTTCGTGGTCGTCCTCCACCTCGTCATCGGCGAGATGGTCCCGAAGAATCTCGCGATGGCCGCCCCGGAGAAGACCGCTCTGTGGCTCAGTCCGGGACTGGTCGGTTTCGCCCGGCTCTGCCGCCCGGTCACCACGGGACTGGGCGCCTGTGCCCGGATCGTGCTGATGCTCTTCCGGGTCGAGCCCAAGGACGAGGTCGAGGCCGTGTTCACCAGCGAGCAGCTCAACCGGCTCGTGGAGGACTCCGGACAGGCCGGCCTGCTGGAGCCGGAGGCACAGGAGCGCCTGGAGGACGCGCTCGAACTGGGCAGCCGGCCGGTCACCGATGTGCTCCTGGAGCGGGCGTCGCTGGTGACGGTGGACCCCTCCGTCACCCCGCGCAGGATCGAGGAGCTGACCGTACGGACCGGCTACTCGCGCTTCCCCGTCTGCGCGGAGGGCGGCGGCCCCTTCATGGGCTACCTGCACGTCAAGGACGTCCTGGACCTGGAGGACGGCGAACGGGCCGTACCGCAGCAGATCTGGCGCCCGATGGCGACGGTACGAGCGGAGCTCCCCCTGGACGACGCCCTCACCGTGATGCGCCGCGCCGCGACGCATCTGGCCCAGGTGGCCGACTCCTCTGGCCGGGTGCTGGGCCTGGTCGCCATGGAGGACGTCCTGGAAATGCTGGTGGGAGAGGTCCGCGACCCGGCCCACCGCGTCTCGGTACCCCGCCGCACGGTGGACGTACCGACGGCCCCTCAGGAACAGAAGGCCCTGGCGGGCCGCGCCTGACGGACCGGGGGTCCGGTGCCACCCGGCGCGGGTGGCACCGGACCCCTCGGCCACTGTGCCCCGCCACCGCGCGCCCTCACGGCGTTCCTGCGCTCACGAGGTCTCTGGGCGCTCACGCCGTTCCCGGCTCCTGGGGCCCGCGGTCCACCGGTCCCCGCCCGGACAGGACCTCCCCGTACGCCTGCATCAGATCCGGCAGCCGCAGCGTCGCCAGATCGTCGCGCGTCGGCACGGCCGCGTACCCGGACAGCCGCAGATCCCGGTAGGC
Source organism: Streptomyces sp. NBC_01433 (assembly GCF_026340105.1). Classification (NCBI taxonomy): domain Bacteria; kingdom Bacillati; phylum Actinomycetota; class Actinomycetes; order Kitasatosporales; family Streptomycetaceae; genus Streptomyces; species Streptomyces sp. NBC_01433. Next base: position 5,690,911 of record NZ_JAPEPM010000001.1, read on the forward strand.
GCAGCTCTTCTCGTACAGCGTCCGCAGGAACCGCCCGTTGCCCAGCTCGTCGATCCAGCCCTGGTCGACGACATGCCCGCTGATGCTGCGCAGCTCGTCCACGGACTCCTCGTCCCACACATCACCGTTCTCGGCGGCCAGCACCCCACCGATCGCGGTGAGTTCCAGGGGGCGGTAGCTCGGGAAGTCCACCCGGCTGGTGAAGCGGGAGGAAAGCCCGGGATTGGTGGCGAGCAGCCGGTCCATGCCCTCCGGGTAGCCCGCGAGGATGACGACGAGATGGTCCCGGTTGTCCTCGGCCCGCTTGAGGAGGACCTGAAGCGCCTCGTCGCCGTACGCATCGCCCTTGCTGTAGCCCGAGTTGGACAGGCTGTACGCCTCGTCGACGAAGAGCACCCCGCCGAGCGCCGAGTCGATCAGCTCATTGGCCTTGACCGCCGTCTGGCCGAGGAACTCCCCGACCATATCGGCCCGTTGCGCCTCCACCAGATGATCGCCGCCGAGCAGTCCGAGGGCGTAGAAGACCCGCCCCAGAATGCGGGCGACGGTGGTCTTGCCGGTGCCGGAGGGGCCGGAGAAGACGAAGTGGCGCTTCGGCGGCTGGACGGGCAGTCCCTGCTCGGCCCGCAGCCGGGCCATGTTCAACTGCGCGGACAGGGCCTTGACCTGGCGCTTTACCGGTTCGAGGCCGACCATTCGCTCCAGTTCCGCCAGCGCTTCGGCGAGCAGCACGGGATCGCTGGGCCCGGCGGGGAAGGTGGGCCGCTTCGGTGCTGCTGCCGCCGCCTTGTGGCGTACGCCCTCGACGGGTGGAGGTACGGCCGGACCCGGATCCGGGACCGGCCACGGTTCCCGGCTGTCCACGAGATCCGTACCGAGCGGTGATTCGCTCTCCGGCTGGATCTCCGTGCCCGTACCCTCCACGCCGAATCCGGTCAGCGACACGGCGGCCAGGTCGGCGGAGTCGTCGTACCCGTCGCCCTCGGAGATCGCCGCGAGCCGGGCCGAGGTGTCCATGAAGGCCGGGTCGACGCGGTGCACCGCACGGTAGAGGGGCAGGGCGGCCGCGCTGCGTCCCGTCCCCTCGTGGGCCCTGGCCAGCCAGTAGCGCAGCTCCTTGCGCTGCGGCTGCTCGCTGCGGCAGCGCATCAGGGCGGCCGAGAGCAGCGGTTCGGCCTGCCCGTACATCTCCAGGCGCACCCGCGCCATGCCGCCGAAGAGCCCCGCCTCGATGCCGAGCATCGGATCGTCGACGAGCTGTTCGGTGTAGCGGACGAGCTGGTCCCAGTCCTTGACCAGGTAGGAACGGCAGGCGTGCAGGAACCGCACCTGGGAGTCGGTGTCGACCGGCGGCAGCCCGGCCAGCGCCCGGTCCAGTTCCGGGACATGGCGGCCGTCCAGCCAGTGCGAGGCGTGCGCGAGCAGCAGGTCGCGCGGGCTCTCCAGCACCGGTTGTACCCACCAGCCCAGCCAGTACCACGAGTTCAGCGTGCGGCGGTGGCGGGAGCGCTGCTCGCCGAAGCGTTCACGGTGGCGGTACATGCGCAGCAGCGCCGTGGTGGTGTCGACGCGCAGCGCGTGGAGGCCGAGCCAGCCGTCCGCCATGCCGGGGTCGAACCGCACCGCGGCTCTGAACTCCTCCTCCGCCTGCGGATACGCGCCCATGGTGTAGGCGTCCACGCCACGCAGCCAGGCGAGGTCGGCGGGGGCCTGTGCGCCCTGCGTGCCGATGTCCATCAGGTCCCCCACACAACCGTGCCCCCAGGATGTCCCGCCCGCTCAGCATGCCCACCGGAGCGCGCCGAATCACTGTGCTGAGGAGGGGAATTGACCGCACCGAAGTGCATCGTACCTGCACAGAGGGTGAGCGGCTAAGGGGCCTTCGACGCAGCGCGGAACGTGACCGAGGGTGAGCGTATCGCCCTGCGTGGTCGCGAAGGAAGCGGTGCGGGAGCAGAACGAAGCCCCCGATCACGGGGGAACAATCGGGGGCTTCGCGTCCTTGGGGGCTCCGAAAAGCCGCACAATGAGAACGTAAGACCTGTACGGCCCCTCGGTCAAGCCGAGTTGGCGGACTTCCGGGCCGAATCCCGGGCGCTCGGCAGAGACCACTCCGCTACTCACCCTGGGTGAGGGAACGAGTCACTCCTGCTGCCGCACGAGGTCCCTCCAGCCACTCGTATCCCTCCGGCAACTGGCGTACCAGGACATCGGCGAACGGGCGGGAGGGATCGGTGGCGAAATGCCGCTCCTCGGCGGCGGTCCAGCCGTCCCAGAACTCCGAGAGCCCCGGCCCGTCGCGACGACGCCCCCGCTCCCAGGACGGGCCCCGGTCCCACTCCATCCAGCACAGCGCGGCCAGTCGCGGACGCAGTATCCGGCGGCCGGAACCCACGCCCTCGACCAGTACCACGGGCGCGGGCTCCAGCGTCCTGGGCGGACCGAAGCGCCGGGCCGTCCAGTCGTACGGGGCATACCGGGCGCACTCCCCGCGCGAGAGCGGCAGGAGCACCTGCTCGCGCAGCCGGTCCGTCCAGTCGAAGAGCTGATCGTGGGTGGCGAGATCGTCCAGGTGCAGTACGGGCGCGTCGCCGAGGGCCGCCGCGAGCCGGGCCGCGAAGGTGCTCTTGCCCGAGCCCGCGTGCCCGTCGATCGCGATCAGCCGCACCGGCCCGCAGGAAGGGGGCAGGGTGCGCAGGGCTGCCGCATGGCCTGCCAGGTCGTTCATGTGTCCAGCGTACGGTCCGGTCTTCGAGCGGTCCGGAGCACGCGCAGGTCACATCAGTGGACCAGACCAATATTGATGGTGCGGCACACGGCGAATCACTGGCAGAACCCGGCCGGGACCCGCGATAGTTGGCGCACGGATCGGTACCCGCAGCCCCACCACCGCTCACGACCGGGGGTCTCGCCCATGACCAGACCGACTTCACGCAGAACCGTACTGACCGCCGCACTCGCGGCAGCGGCTGCGGCCGGCCCGGTGGCGTCCGCCGGCCCCGCGGCGGCCGCGGCACCCTCCTCCGGCTCCTCCGACCCGTTCGGCTCCTCCGGCCGGACCCCGGCACCCTGGGCGGCGGCATCCGACGTGGACAACCGTTTCTGGAGTACGTACACCGACTGGCGCCGCGGTTCCGGCGACGGAACCCGTGCCACGGCGGGCCGCAGGCCCGGCCTGGTGATCGCCACCCCCGTCGGTACCGCCGACTACACCGACCCGCACACCGGGAAGTCCGCCACCTGGGAGTACGCGACCTGGACCTCGCCGGTCCACCGCTCCACGGTGCCGGCGACCGAGGTGATCGCCTCCTGGAACGCCACGACCCCGGTGGGCACCTGGATCCGGATCGAGCTGAGCGGCGGCTACTCGGACGGGACCGCGACGCCGTGGTTCGTGATGGGGCGCTGGGCGGCGGGCGACGGCGACATCCGGCGTACCTCCGTCGACGACCAGAGCGACGGCAAGGGTTCCGTCTGGACCGACACGTTCTCCGTGGACGACCCGGCGAGCGGGCTGCGGCTGGCCTCGTACCGGCTGCGGGTCACCCTGTACCGCACCCCCGGCAGCGGGCTCACCCCGACGGTCCTGCGGCTCGGCGCGATGGCCTCGGACGTCCCCGACCGTTTCACCGTCCCGGCCAGCACCCCCGGGCTCACCCGTGAACTGCGGGTGCCCCGCTACTCGCAGAACGTCCATGTGGGGGAGTACCCCGAGTACGACAACGGCGGCGAGGCCTGGTGCAGCCCCACCTCCTCGCAGATGATCATCGAATACTGGGGGCGCAGGCCCACGGCGGAGGACCTCGCCTGGGTCAAGCCTGGCCTCGCCGACCCGCAGATCTGCCACGCGGCCCGGTACACCTTCGACTATCAGTACGAGGGCTGCGGCAACTGGCCCTTCAACGCCGCCTACGCGGCCACGTACCACGACATGAGCGCGGTCGTCACCCGGCTCGGCTCGCTCACCGACGTGGAGAAGCTGGTCCGGGCCGGCATCCCCGTCATCACGTCCCAGTCCTTCCTCAAGGAGGAGCTGACCGGGGCGGGCTACGGGACCTCCGGCCATCTGATGACGGTGATCGGCTTCACCGCGCAGGGCGACATCATCGCCAACGACCCCGCGTCGCCCGACAACCCGGCCGTGCGTCGCGTCTACCAGCGGCGCGAATGGGAGAACATCTGGCTCCGCACCAAGCGCTACGACGCGAACGGCAAGGTCAGGAGCGGTACGGGCGGGGTCTGTTACGTCTACTGGCCGGCGCGGCCGACACCGGTTCAGCGCCGGGTGCTGAGGTCGTTCGGCCTGCTGTGAGCATGTCGGGCGCCACGCCCGCCTCACCGCACGCGCTCGCCTGATGGCCCCACGGCCCCACCGGAGGTGCGCACGGGGTCACGTTCTCCGACTCCGCCGAGAAGCAGCCCCACCATCGGCGACCCGCGTCAGCCGGTCAGGGGCATTGTCCCCACCACCGTCCACTTCACGGTGCCCGACCTGAACCTCACCGTGGCACAAAAGTTCAAGAGCCACTGGAAGAAGGTCCGGGACCAGCCGCCGTACATCTACTCCTTCGAACTGACCGTCAACGCGAAGAAGAACCGCATCACCAAGTGGACGCTCAGCTTCGGCGTCGGCAAGGGCGTCACGATGGAACGCCAGCACCTCTCTCCCCGACCAGGGGGAGGAGCCCCGTGTGCGGACCACTGTGGAGTGGTTCGCGTCGGTCGAGCGGCGCGGGGCTACGGAGGGGCAGCGGGACCTCTTCGACAGTGACCCGGTGACCGCGGTCAACCTCAGGCGTATCACCGTGGACGGAGCGGATCTCGGCCGGTTCTCTTCGGATGGTTGGCGTGCCCGTGTCACAGGGGCTTTCCAAGACTTCTTCCGGTTCGAGTATCCCGTGGTGGAATCCGTCGGGCTGGGTGACTTGGCACGTATCGACAACCGGTCGGCCGTTGAAGGAGCGATCGCCCGAGCAGGGGCCGACGAGACCGTCTCCGGACTCGAACGCGGCGTGGACACCCGGCTGGGTCCGACCTGGGAGGGGGGTGTCGATCTCTCCCACGGGCAGTGGCAGAGGATCGCGCTGGCGCGCGGATTCATGCGGGACAAGCCCCTGCTCATGGTCCTCGACGAGCCGACGTCCGCGTTGGACGCGGAGACGGAACATGTTCTGTTCGAGCGCTACGCGACGGCTGCGCGCGGGCACGGAGCCGACGCCGCGTCACAGATCACCGTACTGATCTCGCACCGGTTCTCCACCGTCGGCATGGCCGATCTGATCGCCGTGATCGACGGAGCCCGCGTGGTCGAGCACGGCTCGCACACGCGGCTCATGGCCCTCAAGGGCCTGTACGCCGAGCTCTACGGCCTCCAGGCGGCTTCGTACCGGGACGGAGCCACGGTATGAACGACGGGCGAAGTAAGGAGGTTCGCCGGCCGGAAAGGTCGCCTTGGTGACCGGAGGTTCGCGCGGAGTCGGCCGCGGTATCGTCGCGCGCCTTGTCCGCGACAGAGCGACCGTGGGAGTCGGATGCCGGGAGAGCGCGGCGGACGCCGACGACAGTCGAGAGGATTCGCCCAGTTCCGGACGCTTACCGCGTATTCCGCCAGGACACGCGGGACGCCGCCTGGCACCACGGCGAGATTCGGGCCCGCTTCCGCGGCACTCGGGTCAACGGGGGACGTCCGCAACCGCACGAACGAGTGGGATGCCCTGACCGCGAACCGCGCCCGCCGCGCCCGTACCGGGGGCCCCGGGGACCGGTACGGGCTGCTGGAGAACATTCTGGGCTGGACGCTCGTGGTCGTGCTCGCCATGTTCGTCACCCAGGCCGGACTGATGTGATCCGCGCACGTGTGTTCGCGCACGTGTGATCCGCGCACGCGGAAGGGGCGGAGAGCCCGCCCGGCTCCCCGCCCTCGTGTGCGATCCGTCGGTGCTAGTTGATCGCCTTGATCAGCTCGCCGTCGGTGGTGTCACCGCTCAGCTCCCAGAAGAAGGTGCCTCCCAGGCCCTGCTGGTTCTTGTACTGCATCTTCGAGGCGATGGTGGCCGGGGTGTCGTAGCTCCACCAGTTGGTGCCGCAGTGGGCGTACGCCGTTCCGGCCACGGTGCCCGTCGCCGGGCAGCTGCTCTTGAGGACCTTGTAGTCCTCGATACCCGCCTCGTACTTGCCCGCTGCCGCACCCGTCGCCGTACCGCCCGGCTCGGACTGGGTGACCCCGGTCCAGCCGCGGCCGTAGAAGCCGATGCCGAGCAGCAGCTTCTCGGAGGGGATGCCGAGCCCCTTGAGCTTGGAGATCGCGGCGTCGGTGTTGAAGCCCGCCCGCGGAATGCCGGTGTAGGAGGTCAGCGGGGAGTGCGGAGCCGTCGGGCCCTTCGCGTCCCAGGCGCCGAAGAAGTCGTACGTCATCGGGTTGTACCAGTCGAGGTACTTCGCCGCTCCCGCGTAGTCCACGGCGTCGATCTTGCCGCCGTCCGAGCCGTCGGCGGTGATCGCCGAGGTGACCAGGTTGCCCGTGCCGAACTTTGTGCGCAGGGCGGACAGCAGGTTGCCGTAGGCGTCGCGGCCACTGGTGTCGCAGGTCAGGCCGCAGGCGTTGGGGTACTCCCAGTCGATGTCGATGCCGTCGAAGACATCGGCCCAGCGGGGGTCCTCGACCAGGTTGTAGCAGGACTCGGCGAACGCGGCCGGGTTCTTGGCCGCCTCACCGAAGCCCCCCGACCAGGTCCAGCCGCCGAAGGACCAGAGGATCTTGAGGTCCGGGTGCAGCTTCTTCAGCTTGCGCAGCTGGTTGAAGTTGCCGCGCAGCGGCTGGTCCCAGGTGTCGGCCACCCCGTCGACCGACTGGTCGGCGGTGTACGCCTTCTCGTAGTCGGCGTAGGAGTCGCCGACCGAGCAGTTGCCTCCGGTGACATTGCCGAAGGCGTAGTTGATGTGCGTGAGCTTGGCTGCGGAACCCGACGTCTCGATGTTCTTGACGTGGTAATTGCGGTCGTAGACACCCCAGTTGGTGAAGTATCCGACCACCTTGTTACCGGCCGCGGTGGGGGCGGCCTCGGCGGCGGCAGGAGCTGCCGCCTGCTGGGCGGCGGGGGCCGCGCCGGCTGAAGACGTACCCGCGACGCCGAGCAGCGTGGCGCCGAGGGCGGCCGTACAAGCGGCTGCGGCGAGCGCCCGGAACCGGGCGCGGGGGCGGTGCGATGTGAACATCGTGGCTCCTCGTGGGGGAGGGCTTGAGCGTGGGGGGTGCAAGGTGGGCCACCGCACGGGAGGCCCCCGCGCACAGGTGGGTCCGGTGCGCAGCCGAGCTCCGTACGGGTTGGCATGAACGCGGCGAGGCGTTCGGTGGAACCGTAGATGGACTAGACCAGTTGGGTCAATGGTTCGTACCAATTTCCATGACCGTCCCTCCCTCGGGCACCCCGTGACGCAAGCGCTCCCATCGGGCATACTCGACCCGCAACAGCCGCTGGCCAGCGCCTCTCGTGATCCGAGAGGGCAGGATCGGTTGCGGAGTACCGCTATTCCCGGGCGTGGCCCGGGAGATCACCCGGCGGCGCCGCTCACACCCCGCGCGCGCGACCGTCGCAACGCCCGACAGGGAGGAGAGCGCCGTCATGTCCGACCGTGCCCCGCAGCTGGTGGAACGCCGTCTGCCCACCGAGGAGTCCCGGCAGCTCGTCGCGCTCGTGCGCGACATCGTGTCGAAGGAGATCGCTCCCCGGGCCGCCGAGGAGGAGGAAGCGGGCACGTTCCCGCGCGAGGTCTTCACCCTGCTCTCCGAGTCCGGGCTGCTCGGACTGCCCTACGACTCCGCGCACGGCGGCGGCGACCAGCCCTACGAGGTCTATCTCCAGGTGCTGGAGGAACTGGCCGCGGCCCGGCTCACGGTCGGTCTCGGCGTCAGCGTCCACTCGCTGGCCTGCCACGCGCTCGCCGGATACGGCACCGAGGAGCAGCGGGCCTCGCACCTCCCCGCCATGCTCTCGGGCGGCCTGCTGGGCGCCTACTGCCTCTCCGAGCCCTCCTCGGGCTCCGACGCCGCCTCGCTGCGCACGAAGGCGGTACGGGACGGTGACGACTGGATCATCACCGGCACCAAAGCCTGGATCACGCACGGCGGTATCGCCGACTTCTACACCGTGCTGGCCCGCACCGGTGCCGAGGGCCCGCGCGGCATCACCGCCTTCCTCGTCCCCGGCGATGCCGAGGGCCTGAACGCGGCCGTTCCCGAGAAGAAGATGGGAATGAAGGGCTCGCCCACCGCCCAACTCCACTTCGACGGCGTGCGCATCGGCGACGACCGCCGCATCGGCGAGGAGGGGCAGGGCTTCGCCATCGCGCTGTCCGCGCTCGACTCCGGGCGCCTGGGGATCGCCGCGTGTGCCATCGGTGTCGCCCAGGCGGCCCTGGACGAAGCGGTCGGATACGCCACCGGGCGCCGCCAGTTCGGCCGCCCCATCGCGGACTTCCAGGGACTGCGCTTCATGATCGCCGACATGGCCACCCAGATCGAGGCGGGGCGCGCGCTCTATCTGGAGGCGGCCCGGCTGCGCGACGCGGGGCAGCCCTTCTCGCGGCAGGCGGCCATGGCGAAGCTGTTCTGTACGGACGCGGCGATGCGGGTGACCATCGACGCGGTGCAGGTGCTCGGCGGCTACGGCTACACCCTCGACTTCCCGGTCGAGCGGCTGATGCGCGAGGCCAAGGTGCTCCAGATCGTCGAAGGGACCAATCAGATCCAGCGGATGGTCATCGCCCGCCATCTCGCGGGTCCCGAGACGCGCTGAACCGGAAGGGCCCCTCCGACCACACGGGTGTGGCCATGATCCGGTTCCACTCCTGGTCGTGGCGGCCCGGCAGGGTCCGCCCGGCGCTCTCCCAACGGCGCAGCATGGCCCGGTAGACGGGCGGTTCGGCAGCCGGCGTCATGGCGGAGCGCCCCGTCGCCCGGGGCATGGGCTGCGGGACGGAACGCGGCAGTGACCGGGCGGCGGGGCGGGGTGCTGACGGCTGGGCCACGGGTGCGGGCGCCGTGGGGGCACCGGGCTGCGACGCGGATGGCGGGCCCGGTTGCGGCACCGGCTGCGGAACCGATTCTTCGGGAGGCGGGGAGGCGAGACGGCGGCGACCGGGGCCGGCTGTTGAATGCAGCATCGTCATGCCGGGCCAACGCCGACAGGCGCCGCCGGGTCACTGTCCGGCCGATTCGGGCGCCAGTTCGTCACTTTGTCCGAGCCGACCGCGCGTCGCGCCACGCGCACGTATGCCGGTCGCGCGCCCGCCATGGATTAGCGGGACAGCCCTGAGCTCACCGGGGAGCGGCGGATTCGCTTGCCGCGGGCACCACGTCGGCCGGTCCGTCGTGGTGCGGCGCAGGGGTGAGGAGCCGTCAGGCGGCGTGTCGCCGCATCGGCGACACCTGCAGCGGGCGCGAGCCGGGGCCACCGGCGTGGGAGAAGGGCTGCATCCGCCAGTCGAGGCCCTGAGGGAGCGTCAGCAGCAGGGCCGTCTCCTGCTCCTGGACCTCCAGCGACTCGTCGGCGGCCCGCGCGTCCGAGGCGCCGCGCCCGGTGCCGGCGCACACCGTGAGGACGAACGGGTTCCAGGGAGTGGGGCACAGCGCGTGCTCCGGGAGGACGTCCTCGTCGGCCAGGAGCGCGATCGGCTGCGTGCAGTCCGGGCAGATCACTCGGAACATCTCGAACGTGTCGTACGCGTCGGGCGCGCCGTCCTCGTCCGGATCGGCGGGTTCAGGTTCGGTACGTCCGGTGAGCTTCAGGCTCTGCATGGGAATTCCCCCCTCGGGTGGGCCGGCAAGGCGCCACGCCCTCGGCCACAGCAAGCACTTCCCGTCGCGCGCGGGCCGTAACCGCGAGGCCGTTGCCTACCCACCCGTAAACCTGTGGTATTCGTCACATGCCGCCCGCAGGTGCCCTTCCTGGGCCCCCGCGGGTGTGCCGGGAGGGACCTGGGGCAATAGGTTGATCCGCATGGAGGAGCTGGACCGTCAGATTGTGGAGTTGCTCGTCAAGGACGGGCGGATGAGCTACACCGACCTGGGCAAGGCCACGGGCCTGTCCACCTCGGCCGTTCATCAGCGTGTCCGCCGGCTGGAGCAGCGCGGGGTGATCCGCGGTTACGCCGCGGTCGTCGACCCCGAGGCGGTCGGCCTGCCCCTCACCGCGTTCATCTCGGTGAAGCCGTTCGACCCGAGCGCGCCGGACGACATCGCGGAGCGGCTTGCCGGGGTGCCGGAGCTGGAGGCGTGCCACAGCGTCGCCGGGGACGAGAACTACATCCTCAAGGTGCGTGTGGCGACCCCGCTGGAGCTGGAGCACCTGCTCAGCCGGATCCGTACTCTGGCCGGCGTGTCCACGCGTACGACCGTCGTTCTGTCCACCCCGTACGAGGCGCGGCCACCGCACATCTGAGGTCCCGGAGGCCGTGGGGACAGCCCTTCGGTGAGGGGGGTGCGGAGCGGAAGGCTCCGGGCAGGCGCGAGACTGGTCACATGACCGACAGCACCGCCTCCCAGAGCGCCCCCGAACACCGCACCGTGCTGCTGCGCGGTGGAGACGTCCACAGCCCGGCCGATCCATTCGCCACTGCGATGGTCGTCGAACGCGGGCATGTCGCCTGGGTGGGTTCCGAAGGGGCCGCCGACGCCTTCGCGAGCGGCGTCGACGATGTGGTCGACCTCGAAGGAGCCCTGGTCACCCCGGCCTTCACGGACGCCCACGTGCACACCACGGCGACCGGCCTGGCCCTGACCGGGCTCGATCTCTCCGGCGCCCGCACCCTCGCCGAAGCCCTCGATCTCGTACGTGCGTTCGCAAACAGTCGCTCCGCCGACCGGGTGCTGCTCGGACACGGCTGGGACGCGGCCCGCTGGCCCGAGCGGCGCCACCCGACGAGGGGCGAACTCGACGCGGCCGCGGGCGGCCGGGCCGTCTATCTGCCCCGGATCGATGTGCACTCCGCGGTCGTCACGACCGCCCTGCTGGATCTCGTCCCGGGCGTCACGGAGATGACCGGATATCACCCCGACGAGCCGTTGACCGGCGCCGCCCACCACGCCGTGCGGTCCGCCGCGCACGGCGCGCTCTCGGCCCGGCAGCGCGCGGACGCCCAGCGTGCCGCGCTGAGCCACGCCGCCTCGCTCGGCATCGGCACCGTCCACGAGTGCGCGGGACCCGACATCTCCGACGAGGAGGACTTCACGGGCCTCCTGAAGCTCGCCGCCGAGCATCCCGGGCCGCGGGTCTTCGGGCTCTGGGCCGAGCCGGTCGCCGACGAGAAGGGCGCACGCCGCGTCCGGGAACTCGGCGCGATCGGCGCGGCCGGGGACCTCTTCGTCGACGGTTCCCTCGGCTCGCACACCGCCTGCCTGCACGAGCCGTACGCGGACGCCCCGCACACGGGCACCGCGCACCTGGACGCCGCGCAGATCGCCGCCCATGTCACCGCGTGCACCGAGGCGGGGCTCCAGGCGGGCTTCCACGCCATCGGCGACGCCGCGGTCTCCGCCGTCGTCGACGGCGTCCGGGCCGCCGCCGGGACGCTCGGGCTCGCCCGGATCCGCGCCGCCCGCCACCGGGTCGAACACGCCGAGATGCTCACCCCCGAGACCGTCGCCGCCTTCGCCGAACTGGGCCTCACCGCCTCCGTCCAGCCCGCCTTCGACGCGGCCTGGGGCGGCGCGGACGGCATGTACGCCCAACGCCTCGGTGCGGAGCGGGCGGCGACCCTCAACCCGTACGCGGCCCTGCTGCGCGCCGGTGTGCCGCTCGCCTTCGGCTCGGACAGTCCGGTCACCCCGCTGGATCCGTGGGGGACGGTGCGGGCCGCCGCCTTCCACCGGACACCTGGGCACCGGATCTCCGTACGGGCCGGTTTCACCGCCCACACCCGTGGTGGCTGGCGGGCCGTCGGCCGCGACGACGCGGGGCTCCTGGTGCCCGGCGCCCCGGCCGACTACGCGATCTGGCGGACCGACGAACTGCTGGTCCAGGCGCCCGACGACCGGGTCGCCCGCTGGTCGACCGACCCCCGGTCCGGCACCCCCGGCCTGCCCGATCTCACTCCCGGAGCCGAACTCCCCGTCTGCCTGCGCACGGTGGTGTTCGGACAAACAGTCTACGTACGACCGAACGAGTGACGTGTGGACATTTCGTACCGCCGATCGAAGGCGTACGCATTCTGCCGCGACCTGCGGATCTCCGGCGCCGACCAGGCAATTTGGGCAAAAGCCGCAGGTTGAGCGACTGTTGACAGAACGCGCCCACGGGCCGGTAGGTTCGGCCGAGTCCACCACAGGACGTCCGACCGGTTAAACCTCCACGCAGTCGTCGAACGCCGCTGGGTCATGGGGTGGTGTGCCGCACCGGCGCACCACCACTGACAGCCAGGTTCAGCGTCCGCGCCTCGGGGGCGAGGGAAGGTTTCAGCCGGACGGAGGGTGCGACCCGGGTGGGGCCCGGACGTTCAGTAGACAACGGCTTTCGGTCGACCCGCAGCCAGCGGGTCCCAGGTCGGCCCGAAGGGCGCCGGGCCCCGATCCGCAGTGCTGTCCGCGGCTCCGGCCGCCAGTTCTGTCCCTGGTTCCACGGGTCTGCCCCGACCTGCGTGGCATGGCTGGGCGACCGCGTCGGAGTCCGGCGGTGATGCGCTCGATATGGTGTGCGTCTGCGTACGGACTTTAAGGGGCAGCAGTGAACGACGGCGGTCAGAGGCAGTACGGCCCGCTCGGCAAGGTCTTGGTGATCATTCCGACCTACAACGAGGTCGAGAACATCAAGCCGATCGTCGACCGCGTGCGCGCCGCCGTGCCGGAGGCCGACATCCTGGTCGCCGACGACAACAGCCCCGACGGCACGGGCAAGGCCGCCGACGAGATCGCGTCGCGGGACGACAAGGTCCATGTCCTGCACCGCAAGGGCAAGGAAGGGCTCGGCGCGGCCTATCTGGCGGGCTTCGGCTGGGGCTCCGAGCACGGATACGGCGTTCTGGTCGAGATGGACGCGGACGGCTCCCACCAGCCCGAGGAGCTGCCCCGGCTGCTCACCGCGCTCAAGGGTGCGGACCTGGTCCTCGGCTCCCGCTGGGTCCCGGGCGGACGGGTGGTCAACTGGCCCAAGAGCCGCGAAATGATCTCCCGGGGCGGCAGCCTGTACTCCCGCCTCGCCCTCGGCCTCTCGGTCCGGGACGTCACCGGCGGCTACCGCGCCTTCCGTACCGAGACCCTCAAGGGCCTCGGTCTCGACGAGGTCGCCTCGCAGGGCTACTGCTTCCAGGTGGACCTCGCCCGCCGCTCCGTCGAAGCGGGCTACCACGTGGTCGAGGTGCCGATCACCTTCGTGGACCGCGAGATCGGCGACTCGAAGATGAGCCGGGACATCCTCGTCGAGGCACTGTGGCGGGTCACCGGCTGGGGCATCACGACCCGGACCAACAAGGTCCTGGGCCGCAAGCACTCCTGAGGGTCCCCCCCCCCGGCCGGCCGAGCGTCGAGACCGCCCGAGGGTCCGCCGCCGTCGCGTCATGATCACCCCCTTACGTCACTTGCACGCCCTTACGGGCACACTGGGGGCATGACGACCGGCACACCGCCCCCGACCCGTCCGAAGCGCTCACGCGCCCGCACCTTCCTGCCGCTCGGCATCGCCGCCTGGCTGGTGCTGGAGATCTGGCTGCTGACCGTGGTGGCAGGCGCGGCGGGCGGGCTCACCGTCCTGCTGCTCCTGGTGGCCGGCGGTGTCCTCGGAGCCGTGGTCATCAAACGGGCCGGGCGGCGCGCCTTCCGCAATCTCACCGAGACCCTTCAGCAGATGCCGGGGCAGCCCGGCGCCCCCGCCACCCCGCCCGCCGCTCCCGCGGGCACCAAGGGCAACGGCTTCCTGATGCTGGGCGGCCTGCTGCTGATGATCCCCGGCATGATCTCGGACCTGGCCGGGCTGCTCCTGCTGGTGCCGCCGGTCCGCACGATGCTCAGCCGGTCCGTGGAGCGTTCCCTGGAGCGCCGGATCCGGGCCGCGTCGCCCGACAGCCTCTCGGGCGCCTTCCAGCAGGCCCGTATGCACCGGCCGGATGGAAAGGTCGTCCAGGGCGAGGTCATCCGCGAGGACGGCACACAGGCGCCCTCACGCCCCGACGACGACCCCCGGGGCCCGCGCCCGCCCCTGAGCCCCTGACGCCGTAACCGGGCCGGAGCGCCCCGTCCGGGCCTCGCCCGACGGGGCGCTCCGACGCCCGAGCCGCGGGTCCGGAGCGCGCACGGCCCACATGCCCCGAGCGCACACGGCCCGCGGGTCCGGAGCGCGCACGGCCCACATGCCCCGAGCGCACACGGCCCGCGGGTCCGGAGCGCGCACGGCAACCGCGACCAGGAAGCCGCAGGTCCTGGAGCCGGGCACAGCGAAGAGCCGCGGGCCGTGACACAGAATCTGTGTCACGGCCCGCGGCTCTTCTATGCGGTGTTACGCGGTCAGGCAGATTTCCTGCTGTCCCGCGGATGCACGGCAATGTTCATGGCTCCGGAGCGCAGAACCGCCAGCCTCTCGGCCAGCACCTCCTCCAGCTCCTCGCGGGTGCGCCGCTCCATGAGCATGTCCCAGTGCGTACGCGCAGGCTTGCCCTTCTTCTCCTCGGGGCCATCCCCGTCCACCAGAAGTGCCTGGGCGCCGCACGCCTTGCACTCCCACTCCGGCGGAATTTCCGCCTCTACCGAGAACGGCATCTCAAATCGATGTCCGTTCTGGCATGCGTACTCCACCGCCTGGCGCGGGGCCAGATCGATGCCGCGGTCCGTCTCGTAGCTGGTAACCACAAGTCGCGTGCCGCGGAGAGCTCGCTCACTCATGAATCGTGCCTCCCGGGCTTGTCGCCCACAGGACAGAAGTCGCTGTCGTCGTCATCCGGTCAACGTCCGGTCGGCGGTAAAGATTCCCGTTGCCGGTCATGCGTCGCCCGTCGTGCCGCTGCTTTTTCAGGGTTGAGTACCCACCAATGCCCGGTTTGTCACATCTGGTGGAAGGTGTCACCCAACGGTTCTGTTGCTTCCACTCGCAGTAACGGTCCTCCGGGCAGGCCAAAGGCGTACACTACCGGCCTTTCACTTCAACGTCTAAATCCGGTCCGGAACAGGGTTGCCCGCGGCCGCCACGGCCCGCCGTACCGGCACCCTCGCGAGCAGTACGGAACCGAGCACGAAGAAGAGGACCAGCGAGATGATCGCCTCCCGGTAACTGCCGGTCAGCTGGTACGCCACACCGAAGACCAGCGGCCCCAGCCAGCTCAGGCCCCGGTCGCTCATCTCGTACGCGGAGAAGTACTCGGCCTCCTTCCCGCGCGGCACCAGGTGCGAGAAGAGCGAACGGGACAGGGCCTGACTCCCGCCCAGCACCAGGCCGATCGCCGCCGCCAGCACGTAGAAGAAGACGGGCGCGTCGGCGGGCAGGAAGTACGCGGCGACCAGGATCAGCGTCCAGATCACCAGGGAGGCCAAGATCGTGCGCTTCGCGCCGTACACCCGGGCGAGCCGCCCCATCCCCAGGGCACCCGCCACCGCGAGCACCTGCACCAGCAGCACCGCCGTGATCAGGGTCGTCTGATCGAGGCCCAGCTCCTCGGAGCCGTACACCGAGGCCTGCGAGATCACCGTCTGCACCCCGTCGTTGTAGACGAGATACGCGAGGAGGAAGGACAGCGTGAGGGGGTGGCGGCGCATGTCGCGCAGGGTGGCCATCAGCTGTCGCCAGCCCGAGCCGACCGCCCCCTCGCCGTCCGGCGGCACCCGGCGGTCGCGCAGCCGGCGCAGCGGAATGAGGGTGAAGGCGCCCCACCACACACCCGCCGAGGCGAGACAGACGCGCACCGCGTCGGACTCCGAGAGCCCGAACGAGTCGTGGCCCGTGTAGAGGACCAGATTCAGCACCAGGACCAGCGCGCCCGAGGTGTACCCGAAGGCCCAGCCGCGCGAGGAGACCGCGTCCCGCTCCTCCGGCTCGGCGATCTGCGGGAGATAGGAGTTGTAGAGCACCATCGACACGGAGATCGACGCGTTGGCCACGATCAGCAGGAAGGCGCCCAGCAGATAGCGGTGGCCGTCCAGGAAGAACATTCCGGTCGTCGCCGCCGCGCCGACATAGGCGGCCGCCGCGAGCAGTGGCTTCTTGCGGCCGGTACGGTCCGCGGCGGCGCCCACGATCGGCATCAGCACCACGGCCACCACGACCGATGCCGAGACGGCGTACGCGAACAGCGATCCGGCCCGCACGGGTATGCCCAGCGGGTGGACGAACCCGTCCGGGCCGGCCGCGGCCTTGGCTATCGACGTCAGATAGGGGCCGAGGAAGACGGTGAGCACGCTGGTGGAGTAGACGGAGCAGGCGAAGTCGTAGAAGTACCAGCCGCGTTGCTCACGCAGGCGGGCGGCCGCCGCTCCGGTGTCCGGCGGCAGCTCCGCCGGATCGGCCGTCCCTGTGGTTCCCGTACTCAACCCGCGCCCCCTCGGTCGTCCCCGTGCGTACGTGGACGGACCGGCGTCATGCCCAGGCCCCCCGCTCACTCAGCACCGTTCGCAGCGTCTCGATGTGATCGGTCATGATGCCATCGACTCCGAGGTCCAGGAGTGCCGCCATCCGTTCCGGTTCGTTCACCGTCCAGACATGGACCTGGAGTCCGCGCGCATGCGCCGTACGGACGAAATTCCGGTCGACGACCCGGATGCCGTTCTGGCTCTCCGGGACCTGCGCGCACACGGCACCCGCGCGCAGCGCCGCCGGAATGCCGTACGAGCGAAGCCGCAGGCCCAGGACCCCGCGCACCCCGTACGACGTGGCCAGCCGCCCACCGGCCGCGCGCTGCGCCCTGGCCACCCTCGCCTCCGAGAACGAGCCGACGCACACCCGGTCCCAGGCATCGGTGCGGCGGATCAGGGCGAGGAGCGGTGCGAGCGCGGACTCCGTCTTCAGGTCGACGTTCCAGCGGGCCCCGGGGAACTCCTCCAGCAGCTCCTCGAAGAGCGGCAGCGGTTCACTGCCCGCCACCCTGGCCCGCCGCACCTGACTCCACGGCAGTTCGGATATCCGCCCCCGGCCGTCCGTCACCCGGTCCAGCGTGGCGTCGTGGAAGGCGACCAGCCGCCCGTCGGCCGTGGTGTGCACATCGGTCTCGAAGTAGCGGTAGCCCGCCGCGGCCGCCCGGCGGAACGCGGCCGCGGTGTTCTCCACCCCGTCCGCCGCCCCGCCGCGATGGGCGAACGGAATCGTCGTGGGGTGGTCCAGATAGGGGTGGCGTCCAGAGTTCACTGCGGCAGTATGGCCCGCTCCGGTGTCGGGGCGGCAGCGTTCTCGGGGTTCTCCGGGTCCTCGGCGGGCGACGGCACGGCGAAGACGCGAAGGAAGACCTGGGCGAGCGGGCCGATCGCCAGCGCGTACAGGACCGTGCCGACGCCGAGCGAGCCGCCGAGCAGGAAGCCGGTGACCACGACGGCCACCTCGATCGCCGTGCGGACCAGCCGGATGGACCGTCCGGTGACCCGGTTCAGGCCGGTCATCAGTCCGTCGCGCGGGCCGGGGCCGAACCGGGCCGTGATGTAGAGCCCCGTCGCCACCCCGTTGAACAGGACTCCGGCGAGCATCAGCGGGACGCGCGCCCCGAGCCCGTGCGCCTCCGGCAGCAGGGCGAGGGCGCCGTCCATGGCCAGGCCGACCACGAAGACGTTCGACACGGTGCCGAGCCCGGGGCGCTGCCGGAGCGGGATCCACAGCAGCAGCACGACCGCGCCGACGATGATCGAGACGACGCCGATGGAGATGCCGGTCAGTTCGGTGAGGCCCTGGTGCAGCACGCCCCACGGCTCCAGGCCCAGTCCGGCCCGTACCAGGACCGCCGCACTCGCGCCGTACAGCGCCAGGCCGACGTACAGCTGGACCAGCCGCCGGGTGAGGTGGGTGCCGTTCCGGGCGGTGGTCCTGAACATGTGGTGCCCCCTGCTGTGGTGGTAGTGGACTGCTGCGTGTCACTCTGTGGCAGGGGATTGGCTGCCAACTATGGCCAATCCGAGGAAGGTGGACTGATTTCGATGGTGCAGTGGACTTCGACGGTCGGTGCCGCGCAGCTCGCCCGGCAGCTCCAGGCCCAGCAGCCCCGGCCCGCCGGACCGGGCAGCCGCAAGCCGCCCGCCTACCGCGCGCTCGCTGACGGGGTGCGGCTGCTCGTCCTCGAAGGCCGGGTCCCGGTCGCCGCCCGGCTCCCCGCCGAACGGGAGCTGGCCCTGGCGCTGGCCGTCAGCCGGACGACCGTCGCCGCCGCATACGAGGCGCTGCGGGCCGAAGGATTCCTGGAGTCCCGGCGCGGCGCCGGCAGCTGGACGGCGGTCCCGGCGGGCAACCCGCTGCCCGCCCGCGGGCTCGAACCGCTGCCCCCGGAGTCGCTCGGCTCGATGATCGACCTGGGCTGCGCCTCGCTGCCGGCCCCCGAGCCGTGGCTGACCCGGGCCGTTCAGGGGGCGCTGGAGGAACTTCCGCCGTACGCGCACACGCACGGCGACTACCCGGCGGGCCTGCCCGCGCTGCGACAGCTCATCGCCGACCGCTACACCGAGCGCGGCATCCCGACGATGCCGGAACAGATCATGGTCACCACCGGGGCGATGGGCGCCATCGACGCGATCTGTCATCTCTTCGCCGGACGCGGTGAGCGCATCGCCGTGGAGTCGCCCAGTTACGCCAACATCCTCCAGCTGATGCGCGAGGCGGGCGCCCGGCTGGTACCGGTGGCGATGGAGGAGGGGCTCGGCGGCTGGGACATGAACCGCTGGCGGCAGGTGCTGCGCGACTCGGCACCCCGGCTCGCCTACGTCGTCGCCGACTTCCACAACCCCACCGGTGCCCTGGCCGACGAACAGCAGCGCAGGGCCCTGGTCGACGCGGCCCGCTCCGCCGGAACGGTCCTGGTCGTCGACGAGACCATGAACGAGCTGCGCCTGGACGCCGATGTCGCGATGCCGCGCCGGGTCTGCGCGTTCGATCCCGCGGGCAGCACGGTCCTGACCGTCGGCTCGGCCAGCAAGGCGTTCTGGGCCGGCATGCGGATCGGCTGGGTGCGGGCCGCCCCGGATGTGATCCGCAGCCTGGTGGCCGCCCGCGCCTACGCCGACATGGGCACACCCGTTCTGGAGCAGCTCGCCATCAACTGGCTGATGCGCACCGGAGGCTGGGAGCAGGCGGTGGAGGTCCGGCGCGGCCAGGCGCGGGAGAACCGGGACGCCCTGGTCACGGCGCTGCGCCGGGAGCTGCCGGACTGGGAGTTCGAGGTGCCGGGCGGCGGGCTGACCCTCTGGGTGCGTACGGGCGGCCTCTCCGGCTCCCGGCTGGCCGTGGCGGGCGAGCGGGTCGGCGTGCGGGTGCCGTCCGGTCCACGGTTCGGCGTCGACGGGGCGTTCGAGGGCTACGTACGGCTGCCGTTCACCGTGGGCGGCCCGGTGGCGGACGAGGCGGCCCTCCGGCTCGCGGCCGCCGCGGAGCTGGTGAGGTCGGGGGCGGGCGCCGGGGTCGAGGCGCCTCGGAGCTTCGTGGCCTGAGAGCCGTGTGCCTCGCGGGACGGCGGGCGGGCGGCGGGTCACGCGACCCGCCGCCCGCCGTCGCGTGCGCGGAGGGGAATCACCCCTCGGCGACCGCCGGCTGGGGCTTGCCCAGCGGCTCCGAGGGCCTGGCGTCCATCGGTACGGCCTCGATCGGCACCGTCTCCACGGGTTCGGCCTCCACCCGGATCACTTCGGCCGCGATCGTTTCCTCCGGCATCGACCGAGGCATCACCAGCGGCTCCGGCAGAGACATCGGCAGGGGCTCCGCGACGTCCGCACCGTCCGTCTCCCGGGCGGGCATGTCCGCGTCCAGCGGGTTCTGCCGGGCAGGCAGCAGGTCGAGTACCGCCTGCCGGTGCGCGGCGCTCGTGGCGTCGTCGTACGGGTCGGGTGTGGCCGGGACCTGGAGCCGCAGCACCGGTCCCGCGCCGAGCCGCGCGTACCCCCGGCCGGCCGGGACCTCCGCGGTCGGGGTGGTGTGCGGCTGGATGCCGAGGACGGACTCGATCTGCTCGCGCGAGGCCGGGCCGAGGACGGCACGGGCCCGGGTGTGGGTCCGTACGGTCTCGCTGAGGGTGTCCAGGCTGTCGAACTGGTCGGTCATCACCACGGTGACCCCGGCCGCCCGGCCGTGCCGCAACGGCACCTGGAGCAGCTCCTGCGGATCGGGCCTGCCGTCGGCCGCCGCGAGGTGTCCGAGGGCACTGGGCCGGTCCAGCAGGACCCAGAGCGGGCGCGTGATGTCGTCGGGAGCGGGGTGCCCGGCCTGCCGCGCGCGGTTGGCGGCGATCAGGCGGCGTTCCGTCTCGTGCGCGGCCCATTCCAGGGTCGCCAGCGCTCCGGTCAGCCCGCACTCCACGGCGAGGACTCCGGCCCGGCCGGTCAGAGCGCCGTACTCACCGGCTCCGCTGCCTTCGACGACGAGGACGTCGCCGTGCTGGAGGGCCTGGAGGGCGATGGAGCGGAGCAGGGTCGTGGTGCCGCTGCCGGGCTGCCCGACGACCAGCAGGTGGGGTTCCGTGCAACGGGCGCCGGTCCGCCAGACGACGGGGGAGGCGTCGCGGGTCTCGTCGCCGTCCCGCACCGGGACGGTGCGCCGGACCGCGCCCGCGTCGGTGAAGCCGAGGACGGTCTCGCCCGGAGCGGTGACGAAGCGCTGGGCCGCGATCGAGGTGGGCAGCGCGTCGAGCACCGTCATCACGAGCTGGTTGGCCTCCTCGTCCCAGGCGAAGTGGTACTCGCGGCCGCGGCCCGACTTGGCGTGCAGCAGCTGCTCGATCCGGGTCCGGGCAGCGGCCTCGCCGTCGGTGAAGTACGCCGGGTAGGACACCTGGAGACGGGTGAGACGGCCGTCGTCGTCGAACGCGAAACCGCCGAAGACCTTCTCCCAGTCGCCGCCGTGGGAGAACAGCGGACTGGGGTCGTCGGCCACGGAGAAGTAGGGCACGAGCGCCTCGTAGAGGGACTGCAGCCGCGCGGTCTCGGCGTCGTCGGGGCCGGTCCTCACAGGGGTGCGTTCCCGTCCCTTCCAGGCGGCAGCGCCCATCACCGAGACCAGGGCCAGCACGGGCCCGTGCGGGATGAGCGCCACCACGAGCACGCAGGCCGCGGCGAGGAACAGCTTGGGACCGCGCCGCTCCTTGGGTGTCGCGATCCATTTCTGCCGTCCGGCCACGGCCAGCAGCCGCAGACCACGAGTGACCGTGATCAGCGGATGGAGTACGTCGGTGGCGCTGTCGGCGGCCGTACGCGCGATCTCTCGACTGCGAGTGATCGAAGCGCTGCCGCTGCTCAGAATGCGGGGGAGTGGTCGCCGGGCCACGTCTGTCTCCTGAAGGTGGAAGCGGTTGCGGAGCGTCAGAACTTGATCCCGCCCAGCAGGCCGGCGAGGCTCGCCCCGCCCGCTGTGATGCTCGGTGCGATGGCGGTGCCGGCCAGATAGAAGCCGAACAGGGCACAGATGAGGGCGTGCGACGCCTTGAGCCCGTCCTTCTTGAAGAAGAGGAAGACGATGATGCCGAGCAGGACGACGCCCGAGATGGAAAGGATCATGAGTGTTCTCCTGGTTGGGGGGACAGTCACCATGAGTCCTTCCAGGCTCACAGGAAGTATCTATACGATAAAGAGGTCATTCAGGTGAAAAACATGCATTTTCACTTGACTGGCGGAAGGAAGTTGGTTGCCCGGCCGGAGCATTTCGGCCTCCACGCCGGGAAGGAGTCACTCGCGGTGATCTGTTGCCGCATCCGGGCCGGGTCATGTCGGCCCCGGAGCAGTACCCTGTCGATTCACTCGTACGGCCCCGTGCCGTACTTCCCACCAGGTCAGCGGCAGCGATAACGGTTATGGAAGGCGGTCCGTCCGATGAGCGAAACCCCCGATCCCGAGGTGGTCGAGCTGGCGACCAAGGTCTTCGACCTGGCCCGCCGCGGTGAGGCGGACGCGCTCGCCGCGTACGTCGACGCCGGCGTACCCGCGAATCTCACCAACGACCGGGGCGACTCGCTCCTGATGCTCGCCGCCTACCACGGGCACGCCCCGGCGGTCACCGCCCTCGTCGCCCGCGGCGCCGACCCGGACCGGGCCAACGACCGGGGGCAGACCCCGCTGGCCGGAGCCGTCTTCAAGGGCGAGAACAGCGTGATCGACGCGCTCCTCGCCGCGGGCGCCGACCCCGCCGCCGGAACGCCGTCCGCGCTGGACACGGCGCACATGTTCGGCAAGACCGACCTGCTGGAACGCTTCGGTGCCCGCTGAGGCGCCCGCGGGCACGGTGTGCGGCATGCCCGCCGGTATGTCCGCTGACCGGTCCGTCGTAAATGTGGTCGCGGTGGCGAAATGGCTGGGTCATCATGACGTCGCGGGTCCGCTCAGGACCACCGACGAGAGGCAGAGGAAGATGGTCTACACCAGGCAGAAGACGGCGGTCGGCCGATCATGTTGCTGCGCGGCATAGTGCCCACGGGCACGTGGAACGGCACAGTCCCGGTTGCGTCGACAGCTTGATGTGAGGCATTTTCCATGTTCGATCCGTTCATAGCGCCGAGCGGCACCCTGCTCGGCCTGTTGCAGAGGGGCCGCGGCGACGGCACCCTCCACGCGCTCGCCGCGCCGCGCCCCGAGGCCCTCGCGGCTCTCAATCACTGCGTTCTGAGCGACCCGCGGCACGACTGGCAGGTCGAGAACCGCTCCCTCTACTACGCGCGCCTGTACCTCGATCTCGACGGCGGCATCGAAGAGATCGAGCGGCACCTGCGCGATCCCGACGACCACGTCGACACCGACGACTCGCGCACGGGCCTGGCCCTCGCGGTCCTCGGACACCTCGCCTCGTACGGGCGCGACGACGCGCTCGCGCTGCTGCGGTGGTACGCGGCCACCGGCGCCAACTGGGCCTGGGCACTGGACGAACTGGCCCTGCGCGACGACGACGCCGGGCTGCGCTCCCTCGCCGTGCCCGTGCTCGGCCGCTTCCCGGCCACCCCGGAGGGCGCCGCCGAACTGGCCGTCGCCGTACGCGACGCCTACGAACCGCGCCCATGGCGGCTGTGGGCCGACGATTCGCGCGAAGGGGTCGGCGCCCGGGTCAGAGCGGCCGGTGAACAGGGCTCGTTCGACCGGTGGCAGCGCCAGCTGAGCGCCGGCGGCCCCCGCCCCGGCTGGAGCGTCCAGGCCGTCTTCGACTGGGCCCAGCAGGCACTGGAACGCGGCAGCGGACTCCACATCCCCGCCGCCCGCTGCCTCGCCGCCGTCTCCGGCCCCGACGACCGGCCGATGATCGTCGAGGCCGCCCGCAGCGGCCCCGAAGGCGCCCGCTGCGCCGCTCTGCACTACCTCGTGGAGGCCCGGGACCCGGCCGTGCTCGACCTGATCGAGGCCGCCGCCGCCGACCCCTCGCGCACCGTGGCCGAAGCGGCCGTCGCCGCCTTCGAGCGGATGCCCGGCGAAGCCGCCGTGGACCGGGCCCGGCGCTGGGCGCACCGGCCCGACGCGCTCGGCGCCTCCGCCGCCGGACTCCTCGCCTGCCGGGGAACGGCCCAGGACGCTCCGCTCGTGCTCGGCGCCCTGCGCGAAGCCGTACGCGGCGACGGGCCCGACGCCCGGCGGCTGTGGACCCTCGTCGACGGCACCGGCCGCCTGGGCATCGCCTGCGCCGCCCCCGTACTGCGCCACGTCTACCGCGAGACGTCCTCCTCGCACCTGCGGGGCCGGGCGGCACGGGCGCTGGCCGCCACCGACCCGTCCTTCGCCACCGGATTCGCGGTGGAATGCCTGTGGGACTGCGAGGAGACCACCCGCGAGGTCGCCGCGCTCCATGCGGAGACCGGTGACATCCGGGTCGCCGAACGCCTGCGCCGGCTGGCCGCCGATCCGGCCGAGGAGGCCGAGGTGCAGACCGCCGTACGCAGCCGGATCGGACCCGACGCGCCGGCCGTCTGACGCGGACCCGGGGCGGGCTGACTCGGGGCGGGGCGGTGGCGGACCGCGGCTCGCGGCACTCTTCGTGAGCCGAGCCGAGCCGAGCTCAGCCGAGCCGAAGTCCGCTTGCCCGTCGGTGTCGCGGGAGCGCGGGCTCGGGCGGGCGCGCGCACCGGCGGGCTCGGGCGGGCGCGCGCACCGGCGGGCGCGCCGGTGGGCGCGCGCCCGGCGCGCCGGGCGAAGGCTGCGCCACGCCCTACGAAGTCCCGTCCCCGCGGGCTCCCGCACCCGGCGCCACAATGGCGAAATGACCGGACGCTGGGAGTTCTGGATCGACCGGGGCGGCACCTTCACCGACGTGGTGGGCCGCCACCCCGACGGCCACCTGATCACCCGCAAGCTCCTCTCGCACGATCCCGGGCGCTACCGCGATGCCGCCGTCGCCGGTATCCGGCTGCTCCTCGGCCTCGGCCCCGCGGACCCGGTACCCGCGGACCGGATCGCGGCCGTGAAGATGGGTACCACGGTGGCGACCAACGCCCTGCTGGAACGGCGTGGCGAACCGACCGTCCTCCTCATCACCGAGGGCTTCCGGGACGCGCTGAGGATCGCGTACCAGAACCGCCCCCACCTCTTCGACCGGCACATCGTCCTCCCCGAGGCCGTCCACGAGCGGGTGATCGAGGTCCCGGAGCGGATCGACGCCCACGGCCGGACCGTGAAACCCCTCGACCTCGCCCCGGTGGCCGAACAGTTGGTAGCCGCGTACGACGACGGCATCCGCAGCGCGGCCGTCGTCCTCATGCACGGCTACCGGTACCCCGCCCACGAACAGGCCGTCGCCGCCGCCGCGCGCGCAGCGGGCTTCACCCAGGTCAGCAGCTCCCACGAGGTCAGCCCGCTGATCCGCCTCGTACCGCGCGGCGACACGACGGTCGTGGACGCCTACCTCTCGCCGATCCTGCGCCGGTACGTCGACGAGGTCGCCGCCGAACTCGGCGGCATCCGGCTGATGTTCATGCAGTCCAACGGCGGCCTGCGGGAGGCCGCCCACCTCCGCGGCAAGGACGCCGTGCTCTCCGGCCCGGCAGGCGGCGTCGTGGGCATGGCCCGTACGTCGCGGCAGGCCGGATACGACCGGGTCATCGGCTTCGACATGGGCGGTACGTCCACCGATGTGTCGCACTACGCGGGCGAGTTCGAGCGGGAACTCGGGACCCAGGTGGCCGGGGTACGGATGCGTGCGCCCATGATGCGCATCCACACGGTCGCGGCGGGCGGCGGGTCCCTCCTGCACTTCGACGGCCGCCGCTACCGAGTCGGGCCCGACTCGGCGGGCGCCGTTCCCGGCCCGGCCTGCTACCGGCGCGGCGGACCGCTCACCGTCACGGACGCCAACGTGATGCTCGGCCGGGTCCAGCCCGCCTGCTTCCCGGCCGTGTTCGGCCCGGACGGGGACCTGCCCCTCGACGCGGGCCTGGTACGCGAGCGCTTCGAGGACCTGGCCGCCGAGGTGGCTCGGGCCACCGGGAACCGGCCCACCGCCGCGGAGGTCGCCGCGGGCTTCCTGAAGATCGCCGTGCTCAACATGGCGAACGCCGTCAAGAAGATCTCCGTACAGCGCGGCCACGACATCACCCGCTACGCCCTCACCGGTTTCGGCGGGGCGGGCGGCCAGCACGTCTGCGCGGTCGCCGACGCCCTCGGTATCGACACCGTCCTCGTACCACCGCTCGCCGGAGTGCTCTCCGCGTACGGGATCGGCCTCGCCGACGCCACCGCGATGCGCGAACAGTCCGTCGAGGCCGAACTGGACGAGGCGGTCCGGGAACGGGTGGCCCGGCTCTGTGCCGAACTGGCCGGCCGTACCCGTGCCGACCTCCGGGCCGACGGGGTGCCCGACTCCGCCATCGGCACCGGGGCCCGAGCGCTGTTGCGGTACGCGGGCACGGACGCGGCGCTGCCGGTCGCCCTGGACACCGTGTCCGCCATGACCGAGGAGTTCACCTCCGCCCACCGGGCCCGCTTCGGGTTCACGATGGACAAACCGCTCGTCGTCGAGGCGGTCTCGGTGGAGGCGACCGGAACGGCCGGGCCGCACACCCCGCGCCGGGCCGACGCCACCGCACGCGAGGGCGCGCCGCGAACGAGGGACACGGTACGGATGTTCGCCGACGGCCGATGGCGGCGGACCCCGCTCTACCGGCGGGAGGACCTGCGCCCCGGGGACAGCGTGACCGGCCCCGCCGTCGTCGCCGAGGACGATGCCACCACTGTGGTCGATCCCGGCTGGCAGGCCGAGGGCGGCCCGACCGGGCATCTGGTGCTGACGCGGGCCCGCCCGCGCCCCGAACGGACCGCCGTCGGCACCAGGGTGGACCCGGTGATGCTGGAGGTGTTCAACAACCTCTTCATGTCGATCGCCGAGCAGATGGGCGTGCGCCTGGAGAACACCGCCCATTCCGTCAACATCAAGGAGCGGCTGGACTTCTCCTGCGCCCTCTTCGACGCGGACGGCAACCTCATCGCCAACGCGCCGCACATTCCGGTGCACCTCGGATCGATGGGGGAGTCCATCAAGGCAGTGCTGCGGCGCAACGAGGGCACCATGCGCCCCGGCGACGTGTACGCCATCAACGATCCGTACCACGGAGGCACGCATCTGCCCGATGTGACAGTGGTGACGCCGGTGTTCGACCTCGACGGGAGCGGCGGAGGGGATGGAGGGGATGGCGGAGACGGAGAGGGCGGAGGGGGCGGAGGGGCCGGAGATGAAGTCCGGGGAGCTACGGGCACCCTGTGCTTCCTGGTGGCCTCGCGCGGACACCACGCCGAGATCGGCGGCATCACCCCCGGCTCCATGCCCGCCTTCAGCCGCACGATCCACGAGGAGGGCGTGCTGTTCGACAACTGGCTCCTGGTGCGCGACGGCCGGCTGCGCGAGGCCGAGACCCGGGACCTCCTCACCTCCGCCGCGTACCCCTCCCGCGACCCGGACACCAACCTCGCCGACCTGCGTGCCCAGATCGCCGCCAACGAGAAGGGCATCGCCGAACTGCGCCGCACGGTGAACCAGTTCGGGGCGGACGTCGTCGACGCCTACATGGGCCACGTCCAGGACAACGCCGAGGAATCCGTACGCCGCATCATCGCGGGACTGGACGACGGCGCCTGCCGCTACGAGACCGACAACGGTGCCGTGATCGACGTGACGCTGACCGTGGACCGGGCCACCCGCGACGCCGTACTCGACTTCACCGGCACCTCCGCCCAGCAGCCGGGCAACTTCAACGCCCCCAGGTCCGTCGTCATGGCCGCCGTCCTGTACGTCTTCCGGACCCTGGTCTCCGAGGACATCCCGCTCAACAGCGGTTGCCTCAAGCCCCTGGACGTACGGATTCCGGACGGCTCGATGCTGTCGCCCGTCCACCCGGCGGCGACCGTCGCGGGCAATGTGGAGACATCCCAGGCCGTCACCGGAGCTCTCTACGCGGCCCTGGGAGGCCAGGCCGAGGGGTCCGGCACGATGAACAACATCTCCTTCGGCAACGACCGCGTCCAGTACTACGAGACGGTCGCGAGCGGGTCCGGAGCGGGGGACGGCTTCGACGGCACCGACGCCGTACAGACCCATATGACGAACTCCCGGCTCACCGACCCCGAGATCCTGGAGTGGCGCCTGCCCGTCCTGCTGGAGAGCTTCGCGGTGCGCGAGGACAGCGGAGGGGCGGGCCGGTGGCACGGCGGCCGGGGCGTGGAGCGCCGGATCCGCTTCCTCGAACCGGTCACGGTGGCCCTGCTCTCCAGCCACCGCCGAGTTCCCCCGTACGGCATGGCGGGCGGCGAACCCGGCGCCCTGGGAAGCCAGCACATCGAGCGCGCCGACGGTGTCACGGTCACGGAACTGAAGGGCTGCGACACCGCCGACCTGGACGCCGGTGACGTCCTGGTCGTCCGTACACCAGGAGGTGGCGGATACGGCCCCCGCGACGAGTGAGGTGGCGGATACGGCCCCCGCGACGAGTGAGGCGGCGGTCGCCACCGCGGAGTCGCGGGACCGGTCGGAGCGGAAGGCTCCGGTACGGTGCCGCGGTCGGTGCCGGGCCGCTCCCGGTACGGTCCGCGCATGGTGAACGGAGCCGCTGCCGGTGTACGGGTCCGCGCATGGTGAACGAAGCCGCTCCCGGCCTCCGTAACACCTGGGCCGCGGCGGTCGCTTCTGCGCCGTTTCGACCGTTGTCGGTGCGAGGACCTAATCTGTCCCACGTGACTTCGCCTGCCTACACGGACAACGCTGCGCCCCAGCTCAGCGCGGGGCCGCGGCCCGCCCCGGGCCCCGCCGCCGACGAGGGGCTCTCGCGACGGCTGCGCGCGCTCGCCTGCACGGCGCCGCTGCACGACCTCGATGTGCGCAAGGCGAACCTGGCCGGCGAGTACACGGTCTACGCGATGGCGGAGGTCGCCCTCGCCGCGATCGACCTGGTCACGCTCAACATGGACTTCGACACGGGCGCCGACCACGACCAGATAGTGGCCAGACTCCTGCCCCGGGTCGGGGCGCAGGCCCCGCGGCGCCCCGTCGCCGAGCACGAGCGGGTCGCCCGCTGGGTCCTGGAGAACCTGATCAACGTCGGGAGCGTCGACCGCGGATTCCGCGCGGTGTACGGCACCTTCGGGCCGGACGGCGTCTATGTCCGCCGGGACTACGACTTCAAGCTCATCGAAGAGGTCCCGGGCTACGGCGGCAGCGTCTACCTCCGTGCCACCGACGAGGCGGTCAACGTCCTGGTCGGCGCCCTGGACACCGACGTCACCAGCGCCCAGATCGCGGCCGAGGTGAAACTGGAGGTCCTGATCAGCCGGGGCCGCCTCGCCGACGCCCAGCTCGCCGCCGAACAGGCCCGCTACCGCACCGTGCAGTACGCGGAGACGCTCCGCAGGACCCTGGAGGCGACCCGGCGCAACGTGCGCGCGGTCGACTGGCTCAACGCGGTCCCGGACATGATCGACGAAGCCCTGGACCACGTGGCCGACCGCTACCGCCACGAGAACGCGATCCTCACCAACATCCGCAAAGCGCGCGACGAGGCCGAGGACCCCGAGCACAAACGACGCGCCGCCGAGCTCGTCGACATCGTCAAGGACTGCATCCGCCGCCACACCCAGCTCCAGTCACGCCTGTTGGAGGCGGGACCGCTGTTCCGCGCGGAACAGGACCGGCAGGCGTTCGCCGCCCCCACCGCGCGGGTTGGCCTCGACCTGTACGGGCAGCTCGTCGCCCCGCTGCTCCCGCTCCCCGTCGAACAGTCCATCCGAGCCACCGACGCCTTCTTCGCGCACGGCACCGGACTGCGCACACCCACGTCCGTACGGGTCGGCGACCTGGTCGACATGCTCCTCACCCCGCCCCTGGAGCGCGAGCACCTGGGAGCGGAGATGCCCGAGCCCGATCTGATCGCCACCCCGGACGACAGCCGGTTCAGCGAGGAACAGCTCGCGAGCGCCATGACCCTGCTCGATCTGGAACACGACGCGCCACGACGCCTCTCCGGCCTGCTCGCCGAGGCCCGGCGCAGCGACCCCGAACTGCCGTATCTGGTCGCCCTCCTCGCGGTCCACGCGGCGAGCCCGCCCGTCGGCACCGCCTACCGGCAGGGCGAGCGGCGCCTGCTGTTCGCGGTCGACGACGGTACGCAGCTGGACGACCCGGAGTTCGGCGGCGCCGACCTCATAGTGGGTACGGCCCTGCTGGACGCGGCCGGAATGGCCGCCGACCGCAAGGAGGCGTCATGACCGCCGCCACCCGCCCGGCAGCGCCGGGCCCCGGGCGACACTCCGTACCGAAGACTCTCCGCAGCAAGGAGCCACGGCCGTGAGCGACCACCACGCCGAGCACACCGACGCGTGGGGCGAGCCGTCCGGCACGCACCCCACGTACGGCACCGACACGACCGCGCCCGTCGAAGCGGTCACCGCGACCCCCGTCACCCCGGCCGACGCCGCCGACGCCGCACGGCTGGTCTCCTTCGGACTGCAGCCCAAGCTGCTGCCCGCCCGGGACGCCGAGTACGCCGAACTGCTCCGCCGTTACCGGGAAGAGCCCGCCTTCGCCCGGCTCGCCGACGCCGTCGCCACCGGGCTCGGGCTCATCGTCCTGGAGGTGTCGACCCGGGCAGGCATGGCGGTGACCGCGGGCGAGGACTCGGTCTTCGCCGTACGCATGGGCGACTACGCCCGCCGCGCCTCCTCCGACGCCGCCGACCGCTTCCTGCACGGCCTCGCCCACCTGGCGGTCGCGGCCATGGCCTTCCCCCGCCCCGAGGACCTCGCCGACGACGCGTACATCGGCCGGATCACGGTCAACGGCGTCGACGCGTTCGTCCGTCAGGCATGTCACCGCCTGGAGGAGCGCGCCGAGGAACAGGGTGATAACAGCGACCCGGCCACCGACACCCCGGGGCTGGAGGCCGGCTGGCGGATCTACGCCCGCCGCAGCGCCACCGGCGCGACCAAGGACGCCCGGCGCCTGGCCGGCTCCACCACCGGCATCATCGGCAAGGCCGTCGCCTTCCTCACCGATTCCGGCTTCCTCCAGCGCACCGGGGACGACGCGGGCGGCGCCTACCGCACCACCGCCCGCTACCAGCTCCAGGTGCGCGACATGGCGGGCGGCGCGGCCATGGCCGAGCTGCTGGAGCTCGGAGTCGTGCCCGTCACGGACGGCACCGCCACCCTGCTGCCGCCGCCCGGTACCGACGACCTGGAGCTGGCCGCCGACGCGGGCCTGCCCTTCCACGCCTGAGGCCGCCACCGCCCACGGTTCCCCACCCTCGCTTCCCGCCCGCCCGTATCCGCTGCTCCGCCCCGCATCCGCCGCTTCGCCCCGTACCTGCCGCTCTGCCCCGCACCTGCCGCTCCGCACCCGCTTTCCGAACGACGAGAGTCCGCCGCCATGTACGAGTTGTCCCGGGTCCGCCTCTACTCCATCGGGCCTGCCGGTGCGCGCTACGCCGACACCGTCCTCGACCTGCGCGGTGTCGGTGAGCCCGTACCCAACCCCGCGCCGGCCCAGGCCGAGTTCTTCGAGGACGAGCCGGTCGGCCCGCCGCGCCGCCCGGCCCCCGCGGGTGTGCTCTTCCTGGAGAACGGCGGTGGCAAGTCCGTCCTGCTCAAGCTGATCTTCTCGGTGATGCTGCCCGGCCACCGCAACACCCTGGGCGGCGCCAGCTCCGGCGTCCTGCGCAAGTTCCTGCTCGCCGACGACTGCGGCCATGTCGCCCTGGAGTGGCAGCACACCCTCACCGGCGAATGCGTCGTCGTCGGCAAGGTCAGCGAATGGCGCGGCCACCAGGTCTCCAACGACCCGCGCAGGTTCGCCGAGGCCTGGTACTCCTTCCGCCCCGGTCCCGGACTCAGCCTGGACAACCTCCCGGTCGCCGAGGCCACCTCCGTGGGCCGCCCCGTCGAAGGAGCCTCCGGCGCCCAGGGCAGGCGCCGCACCATGAAGGGCTTCCGCGACGCACTGATGGACGCGGGCAAGTTCTACCAGCACCTCGACGTGCACTGGGAAGAGATCCACGACCGCTGGAACGAACACCTCGGGGACCTCGGACTCGACCCCGAACTCTTCCGCTACCAGCGCGAGATGAACGCCGACGAGGGCGAGGCCGCCGGTCTCTTCGCGGTCAAGAAGGACTCCGACTTCACCGACCTGCTGCTCCGCGCCGTCACCGACACCCGTGACACCGACGGCCTCGCCGACCTCGTCAGCGGCTTCGGCAACAAGCTGGGCCGCCGCGCCGAACTCACCGCCGAACGCGACTTCACCGCAGGCTCCGTCGATCTGCTGGGCAGGATCGTCGAGGCCACCGCGACCCGCTCCCGCGTCCGCGACATCCACGCGGGCGCCGAACGCCGCACCCGTACGCTCGCCCGTCGCCTCGCCGCCCGCGCGGCCGAGGAACGCGGCCGCACGGGCGAGCTGGCCCAGCAGGTCACCGCCGCCGCCCACACCGTCACCGAAGCCGAGGCGACCCGCAGCCGCCGCGCCCTGATCGCGGCCGAACTGGCCTACCGGCACGCGTCGCTGGCCCTGACCGTGGCCGAGAAGAGCGCCGCGGCCCAGCGGCGCGAACTCGGCGAGGCCAGGACCCTGCACTCCGCCTGGCAGGCCGCCGAAGCGGTCCTGCGGCACCGCGCCGCCGCCGACCGGTCGGCCAGGGTCGCCGTCGCCATCCGCGAGGCCGAACGCGACGCCGCCCCCGCGCTCGCCGCCCGTGCCACGGCCGCCGCCGACCTCGTACGCGCCCTGCACACCGCCGCCGAGAACGGCGAACGCGTGGCCAACGAGGAGGAGGAGCGCTCCGACACCCTCCAGGCCACCGGCGAGCGGGCCCACCGCGACGCCACGAGCGCGGCCACCGAGGCCCAGCGCGCCCGCAGCGAGGCCGGGCACCTGCGCCAGCGCCTGGCCGAGGTCGAGCAGGAGACCACCGAAGCGGTCCGGGCGGGCTGGCTCGACGACACCGCGCCCGACGCCGACCCGGCCCGCGCGGCCCTCGCCGCGAGCGACGCCGAGCAGGTGGCCGTCGCGTCCTGGGACACCGCCAGGGACGCCGCGAGAGCGGCGGCCGACCACGCCAGGGAGGCGGCGGCCGAGGAGAGCCGCACCGACCTCGCCGCGGCACGCGCCGCCGACGCGGCGAAGGCCGCGGAACAGTCGTACGAGGACGAGCTCGGGGCCGCCGAGTCGATCGCCGCCGACCACCGCCTCACGGACCTGCTGGGTCTGCCCTCCGCCTCCGGCGTACCGCACCCCCGCCGCGGCGCCCACGCCCCGGGCACCGATCCGGACCCGGAGCTGGCCACGGCCTCGGGCGAGCCCCGCGGCACCGCGCACCGGGACACCACCGGGACCCTTCAGGACGACGGCCGGTCCACCGCGACCGGCCCCGACCGCCAGGGAGCGGTCGCCGTCACCGAACAGTCCTCGACAGCACAACGGCCCCTGAGCGCCGAGGAGTTCGACCGCAGCGCCGACGAGCTGCGGGACCTCCTCGACCAGGGCATCGCCACCGCCGAGCGCAGGCTCTTCGACCTGCGCACCGCCGCCGCCGACGACGCGCGGATCCTCGGCGCGCTCGGCGACGGCGGTCTGCTGCCGCCGGGACCCGACGTCCTGGCCACCGTCGAATACCTCGGTGAGCACGGCATCCCCGCCCTGCCCGGCTGGCGCTACCTCGCCCAGGCCGTCGACCCGGCCGACCACGCCGCGGTGCTCGCCGCCCGTCCCGAACTCGTCGACGGCGTCGTGATCACCGATCCCGACTCGCACGCCCGCGCCCGCGAAGTGCTCGGCGCCGCCGCCCTGCTGCCCCGATCGGCCGTCGCCGTCGGTACCGCCGCCGCGCTCCTCGCACCCGTCCCGGCCCCCGGCACCGGGCCGGACGCGCACACGGACGGTGTCTTCCTGGTCCCGCCGAACCCGGCCATGCACGACGAGCACGCCGCGGACGAGGAGCGGCAGGCACTCAGGAGCCGGGCCGCCGCCCGCGACGAGGACATCCGGACCCTCGCGACCCGGCTCACCGGCGACCGCTCGCTCGCCGCCCGTATCGGCTCCTGGCGTGCCGACTGCCCGCCCGGCATGCTCGCCGAGCTGGCAGCCACGGCCGCCACGGCCCGTACCGTCGCCGAAGCGGCCGAAGCCGCACTCGCCGAGGCCCGTACGGTCCGCGCCGAGGCCGACGAGGCGGCCGCCGACACCACCCGCGTCCGCGACGAACGCCAGGAGGCCGCCCAGCGCGCCCGACGCGCGGCCGACGCGCTCGCCGGGCTCGCCTTCCGCCTCCGCGAGCGCGCCGGATGGCAGGCGCGCCTGCGCGAACTGATCGACGAGGCCGCCGAATCCGAAGCCCGCGCCACCGTCTGTCTGGACCGGGCCCGCGCCGCCGACGAGGACCGCCGGGCCGCCCAGCGCGCCGGGGACGACGCCCGCCGCACCGCCCGTGCCCTGCGCGCCGAACGCGCCGAGATCGCCGGTGCCCCGGAAGTGCTCCCGGAGCCCGACGCGGACAGGGTCCGCGTCGCCCTGCCCACCCTGCGCGAGGCATACCGGGCCGCGTCCCAGCTCTACGAGAAGGTGGGCGTCGGCGCCGACCTGCGCGCCGAACAGGCCCGTGCGGAGAGTGACGAGAGCGCCGCGCTCGCGGAGCTGGACCGCCTCACCAACAAGGTCCGCACCCGTGCCGCCCAGCTCCTCGAAGGAACCGACGGCGCCGACGGCCCCTCCCGGCAGGCGGCCGCGTCCCGTGCCGAGTCGCTCGTCCAGCTCCTGGAAACCCGCGCCTCCACCGCCAGCGAACACCTGGGCCGGTTGCGCGGCGAAGCGGAACGGCTCGCACCGCAGGACGACGAAGCACGCCACACCGAACTGCCCGACGAACTGGTACCGGCCGACGCCGAACAGGCCCAGAGCCTCCTGCGTACGGCCACGGCCGAACGGGCCTCCGCCACCGCGGCCCTGGATGCCGCCCGCGCCTTCCACGCCGAACTGCTGCACGCCCACCGCACCGCCGAGGACTCCGCGGGCGGCTTCGACGAGACCGCCGCGCTCCTGCGCGACCTGCTCAGGGACCACGGCGCGGACGGCGACGCGGAGAGCGCCGACACGTATCCCGGCAGCCTCGACGAGGCCCGGCAGTCCGCCACCGAGGCCCGCCGCGCCCTGCGCGGCTGCGCCACCGACCTCTCGGCGGCCGAGAGCGCCGTACGGGAAGCGAGCGACGTCCTCGTACGGCACGCCAACTCCACCCGCTACGAACAGGTGCGCACCCCCGCGCGCCAGCAGATCCGTGAGCTGCCGGCCGCCGCGCTGCCCGACCACGCGGAGAAGTGGGCCACCGCCTTCGCCCCCCGGCTGCGCGTCCTCACCGACGAAATGGTGCAGCTGGAGCGCAACCGCGACTCCATCGTCGACCGGCTCCGCGGCCTCGTGGAATCCGCCCTCACCACCCTCCGCTCGGCACAGCGGCTCTCCCAGCTCCCCGAAGGACTGGGGGAGTGGTCGGGCCAGGAGTTCCTCCGGATCCGATTCGAGGAGCCCGACCAGGCCACGCTCACCGAACGCCTCGGCGAAGTCGTCGACGAGGCCACGCACGCCGCGCTCAAGAAGAACTCCGACCTGCGCCGCGACGGCATGTCCCTGCTCCTGCGCGGCGTTCAGGCGGCGCTCGAACCCAAGGGCATCGCGGTGGAGATCCTCAAGCCGGACGCGGTGCTCCGCGCCGAGCGGGTCCCGGTGGGACAGATGGGTGACGTGTTCTCCGGCGGCCAGCTGCTCACCGCCGCCATCGCCCTCTACTGCACGATGGCGGCACTGCGCAGCAACGACCGCGGACGCGACCGTCACCAGCACCGGCACGCCGGGACGCTCTTCCTCGACAACCCCATCGGCCGCGCCAACGCGACCTATCTGCTGGAGCTCCAGCGTGCGGTGTCGGACGCGCTGGGTGTCCAGCTGCTCTACACGACCGGACTGTTCGACACGACGGCGCTCGCCGAGTTCCCGCTGGTCATCCGGCTGCGCAATGACGCGGACCTGAGGGCGGGCCTGAAGTACATCAGCGTGGAGGAGCACCTGCGGCCCGGACTGCCTCAGCAGCACCCGGACGGCGAGGCGATCCACGGCGAGATCACGGCGACCCGCATGTTCAAGCGGAGCACGACGGCACCTGAAGCGGCGGGTGTCGAGCGCCCGGAGCCGGCCACCGGCTGACACGGAGCGCCCGGAGCCGCCTTACGAGCCGGACAGAGGCGTGGGGCCGGTCTCAGACCTGCGGGTCCACGCGCGGGTCCACGGGAGATCAGTCGGACCTGGGGCCTGTCCGGAGCCTCGCGGCCCCGGGAGCCTCTCAGCCGCAGGGAGTTTCTCAGCCCCGGGATTCTCTCAGCCCCGGGGCTCCCTGGCCACGGGCCTCCCGAGTCACGGACTCCCGGGCCAGGGTCTCTCAGGCCCGGGACAGGTCGCCGGAGTTCTCCCGGCGGCGTCGTATCCCTGTGCCGTCCCGCTCCGCGGCTCGCGCCGCCCGTCGCGCCCGGCGGCGCTCGCGGCGCATCCGCCGCGCCGTGCTGCTGGGCACGGACACCACACCATTGCGCTGATTCCACACCTGACGCGTCACCCACACATCCAGCACGGACCACGTCGCCACCACGGTGCCGGCCACTCCGCCGACCACCATCGGGAAGGCGAGCCAGGAACCCGTCAGGGTGCAGAGAAAGGCCACCATGGCCTGGATGAGCGTGAGCGACATGATCAGCACGGCACGCACGGCTGATGTCCGTACCGCATCAGGCATCCGTCTCTTCGACGCCGGCTCCTCCACCCACAACTGCCGAGGAATCCGAGCCCCCTGTGGGGCCTCAACCGTCGCGGCGACGGCCGGCCT
Source organism: Streptomyces sp. NBC_01433 (assembly GCF_026340105.1). Taxonomy (NCBI): domain Bacteria; kingdom Bacillati; phylum Actinomycetota; class Actinomycetes; order Kitasatosporales; family Streptomycetaceae; genus Streptomyces; species Streptomyces sp. NBC_01433. The sequence goes on from NZ_JAPEPM010000001.1 coordinate 5,727,373, forward strand.
TCCGGTCTTCCGGCGCTCGTCCGTGTTCAAGGACCTTCAACTCCCCACCACTGTCCGACTTCAGGGTGGCTGCCCGGCTTGCACCCGTTCTACGCGGACGGATCGAGTCCGTTGTGCCGCGCAGGCCCCGCAGTGCCATCTACCCCCATACGGAGGGACGAACGAACAGCCCTGAAGATTCCCGAGGAAAGCCCCCGAGGAGGCCGGATCGTCACGGAGCGAAGAATTCCAGCCAACTGCCACGTGCGGGTATACGGCGCTCTGTCACGCATCCTCTGTCGCTTTCGCGAATTTCATCTCAGGGAATACCGGGACAACTCACGATCAATTCGCCTGAGGGCGGCTGAAAAATCATCCGGACGTGCCTTCGAGTTGCCTGTGTGTCAGTAGTAGGCTCGCGCCGTTTATTGACGCAGGACCGACGGTCGTCGACGCAAGGCCGACCGGCGGACGCCGGCGCACGAGCGGCGGACGTCGAAGCAGGACCGACGGAACACCACCCCCGCGGTGCGGGGTCTATCTGGGGGAGGCCATGCGCTTTCGCGGGAAGTCCATCCGCAGGAAGATCGTGGCGTTGCTCCTGGTGCCGCTCGTATCCCTCACGGGCCTCTGGGTCTTCGCTACCTTCCTCACCGGCCGTCAGGCCGACGACCTGATGAGCGCGAGCGCCATCGTGGAGAAGGTCGGCCACCCCCTGGAGCAAACCGTCCGCGCGGTGCAGGGAGAACGCCGCCAGACCCTCGCCTTCCTCGCCGACCCCCGCGCCTCCGACGCCCTGCCCCTGCTGCGTCGCCAGCGCGCCGCCACCGACAGGGTCGTGGCGGAGGTCAGGGACAGCGCACAGCAGGAAGACATCCGCGACGCGCTGCGCCCCGCGGCCGAGACCCAGCTCGACTCGATCCTGAGCGCCGTCGACGGCCTCGACGCCCTTCGCGACTCGGTCGAGAGACGCACCATCAGCCGTACTCAGGCACTGGACTTCTACAACGGCCTCGTCGATCCCTGCTACCGCTTCCTGAACGGCCTCCACACCATGGAGAACGTGTCGATGGACAAGCAGGTCCGCGCCCTGGTCGGCATCTCCCGGGCCCGTGAAATGCTCTCCCGCGAGGACGCGCTGATCGGCTCCGGACTGATCGCGGGCCGCCTCAACGCCCCGGACCTGCGCGCGATATCCGACCTCGTCGCCAACCGGAAGCTCCTGTACGAGATCAACCTGGAGCTCCTGCCCGAGGCGGAACGCCGACGCGTCGAGCAGTACTGGGGCAGCCCCGACACCGAACCGCTGCGCACGGCGGAGAGCACGCTGATCGACGCCGGTCCGGCGAAGGAGCCGGGCACCGTCGACGCCGAACGGTGGCAGGAGGTGGCCACGCCCGTACTGGACCGGCTGGCCAACGACTCCACCGAGATGACCAACCGCTTCCAGGACCGCGCCGAACCGGCCGCCTACCGGGTCCTCATCCAGGCCGGTGTCGCGGGTGTCCTCGGATTCCTCGCCCTGCTCGTCTCGATCTTCGTCTCCGTCCGCATCGGCCGTGAGCTGGTCCGCGACCTGTCCCGGCTGCGCAAGGACGCCCATGAGGTGTCCGGGGTGCGGCTGCCGAGCGTGATGCGCCGGCTCGCGGCCGGGGAACAGGTCGACGTCGAGACCGAGGCACCTCACCTCCAGTACGAGCGGGACGAGATCGGCCAGGTCGGCCAGGCCCTCAACACCCTCCAGCGGGCCGCCGTCGAGGCCGCGGTCAAGCAGGCGGACATGCGCCGCGGGGTCTCCGACGTGTTCGTCAACCTCGCCCGCCGCAACCAGGTGCTCCTGCACCGTCAGCTGACGCTCCTGGACGCCATGGAACGCCGCACCGAGAACAGCGACGAGCTGGCCGACCTGTTCCGCCTCGACCACCTCACCACCCGCATGCGGCGTCACGCCGAAGGTCTCGTGATCCTCTCCGGGGCCGCCCCGTCCCGGCAGTGGCGCAAGCCGATCCAGCTGATGGACGTGGTCCGGGCCGCGGTCGCCGAGGTGGAGGACTACGAGCGCATCGAGGTCCGGCGGCTGCCGCGGATCGGCGTCGGCGGCCCGGCCGTCGCCGACCTCACCCACCTGATCGCCGAACTCCTGGAGAACGCCACCGTGTTCTCCCCGCCGCACACCGCGGTCCAGGTGCACGGCGAACGCGTCTCCAACGGCTTCACCCTCGAAATCCACGACCGCGGTCTCGGTATGGCCCCGGACGTGCTGCTGGACGCCAACCTGAGGCTCGCCGAGACCCCCGACTTCGAACTCTCCGACACCGACCGGCTCGGCCTCTTCGTGGTCAGCCGCCTCGCCCAGCGGCAGAACGTCCGGGTCTCCCTCCAGAAGTCGCCGTACGGAGGAACGACCGCGGTCGTGTTCATCCCGGCGGCGCTGCTGACCGACGCCCCCGACACCCACGGCACCGGTTTCCGCCTCGACCGCCGGGCCGAGCGGGCGATCATCGGCGGCCGCCCGGCGGACGGCGCGCCGGGCAGCGACAAGGCCAGGAGGGACGGCCTGCCGGAGACCGAGGACCGCACGGCGGGCGGCGCCGGCAGAGTCCCGTCCCTGTCGCCGGTCCCCACCGGTCTCACCGGCCCGGCCGTCCTCGACGGCCCCATCGAACTCGAAGGCCCCGTCGGACCGCTGGACTTCGCGAACGGCCCGCTCGACCGGTCCCTCGACCCGGCGCTCGGCCCCGTACTCGACGGCGTCCTCGACCTGGAGGACACCGAGAGCGAACGCGGCGGCATCTTCCGGGCCAGGGACCTGCGCCGTGACGGCGACCGCGAGCACCAGCAGGCCCACGACCACGGCGGCGCGACGGCGGACGTCCGCCCCATGCGGCCGGCCGGCCCGGTGCCGCTGCCCCGCCGCAAGCCGCCGACGCTCGTCACCGACCGGGGGCGCCGGGTGGACGACGCGGGCCGCGCACAGCCCCCGGCCGAGGAGTCCGGGACATCGTCCCGTGGACGGTCCCGCACGACGACGGGCCCGGTCGCGCACACCGGCACCCCCCGCGCACCGGAGGGCCCGTACGCTCCCAAGGCGGCGGAGGCCCCCTACGAGCTCCGGATCCCCGGGGAACCGCCGGCCCCGGACACCGTGGGCGGTCTGCCGAAACGGGTCCGGCAGGCGAGTCTCGCCCCCCAGCTCCGTGGTGATTCCGCCGACCGGTCTCCCCACCAGGACCCCGTGGACAGCGCCGACGACATCGAGCGCGACGCGGACGAAGTACGCGACCGTATGGCTTCGCTCCAACGAGGCTGGCAGCGCGGCCGTCGGCAGAACGCCGAGGACGTGACCGGCCCCGGCGATACAGCACCAGGAACCACTCCGGGAGGGGACGGTCGATGACCGCACCGAACGCCGCAGCACACAACTCCGAACGTCAGGGGTCCGGCGAACTCAACTGGCTGCTCGACGAACTCGTGCAGCGTGTCGCCAGTATCCGCAAGGCACTCGTGCTCTCCAGTGACGGTCTCGCCACCGGCACCTCGCAGGACCTGACCAGGGAGGACAGCGAGCATCTGGCCGCGGTCGCCTCCGGTTTCCACAGCCTCGCCAAGGGCGTGGGGCGGCACTTCGACGCCGGCCGGGTACGCCAGACCGTCGTCGAACTCGACGAGGCGTTCCTCTTCGTCACCGCAGCCGGTGACGGCAGCTGTCTCGCCGTCCTCGCCGATGCCGACTCCGACGTGGGCCAGGTGGCGTACGAGATGACGCTGATGGTCAAACGCGTGGGGGTCCATCTGGCCAACGCCCCACGGACGACCGGTCTGTCCGCCGGAGGGTGAGTGGATGGCATGAGCGCTGACTCCTCCCGCGGCACCGTCCCCGGAACTCCGGACGCCCCCAGTGGCCCCTCGTCCTCACGTTGGTACGACGCGGACGCGGGACCCGTGGTCCGTCCGTACGCGATGACCCGGGGGCGTACCAGCAGCGCGTCCCGCCACCGACTCGACCTGATCGCGGTCGTCGTCCCCGAACCCGCGGCCGACGACCCCGGCCGGGACCAGACGCTCTCCCCGGAACACGTGGAGATCGTCGAACTGTGCAGTGACATGCCCCAGTCGATCGCCGAGCTCTCCGCCGGCCTGGACCTCCCGGTAGGGGTGGTACGGGTGCTGGTGGGCGATCTCGTCGAGGACGAGCTGGTGCACGTAACCCGTCCCGTTCCGCCGGCCGAGCTGCCGGACGTGAACATTCTTCGCGAGGTGATCAATGGCCTTCGGGCGCTCTAGCCGCAAAAGGCGGCCCGTTGAGCCCGTTACCCTGAAAATCCTGGTGGCGGGCGGCTTCGGAGTGGGCAAGACGACGTTGGTGGGTGCGGTCAGCGAGATCAGACCGCTGCGTACGGAGGAGACACTCAGCGAGGCGGGCCGTCCCGTGGACGACCTGGAGGGTGTCGAGGGCAAGACCACCACCACGGTGGCCATGGACTTCGGACGGATCACGCTCCGCGAGGACCTGGTGCTGTACCTCTTCGGCACGCCGGGCCAGGACCGCTTCTGGTTCCTCTGGGACGAACTGGCCCAGGGATCCCTGGGCGCGGTCGTCCTCGCGGACACCCGGAGACTGGAGGACTGCTTCGCGGCGGTCGACTACTTCGAGCGCCGGGCGATCCCGTTCACCGTGGCGGTCAACGTTTTCGAGGGAGCGGACCGGTTTCCCGCCGAGACGGTACAGGCGGCGCTCGACCTCGACCCCGGGGTGCCGGTCCTCGTGTGCGACGCACGCGACCGGTCCTCCGTACGCGATGTGCTCGTCACGGTGGTCGAGAACGCCCTGGCCCGCGCCGACCGGCCCAGGGAACCCGCCACCACCTGACACCCGGACAGCACGCGGCCCGTACCCCCCGCCCGATCGGCAGGGGGTACGGGCCGCGTGTCGTCGGGCCGCAGGAACCGGGCGGCAGGAACCGGGCGGCAGGTGCCGGCGGGAGGCCGTGGGGTCCTCCCCGTGAGCCCGCCGCCGCTCAGCGGTTGTCGGCGAGCCACTTCCGCGCGGTCTCCGCCAGTTCGTGGTCACGGCCCGCCAGCATCATGCGGATCATCTGCGCATCGCCGCGCAGCGACCACGCCGGATGCCCGAACGTGGCCGGATTGTTCTTCTCGATGAAGAAGTGCGCCGGCCAGGCCGTGCCGTACCCGATCAGGGGCAGAGCCGCCGCATACCGCCTCCGGCCCCGGGCCAGCCCGTAGGCGGCGATCGTGAGACCGGTCAGCGTGCCGGTCAGATGCACCCAGCGGGTCGCGGCCCGGGAGTGCATCGCCACGTAGTAGGGCCAGAACTCCTCGTACGAATCGAACGTCTGCTGTGACATACGGGCACCGTAATGGTTGGCGCGGCAACCGGATACGGCAGTTCCGCGTCCGAGAAGAAGAACGGGCGGCCGGAGCCCACGGGGGTGGTCCCGGTCGCCCGTTCCGCTCGCGCGTCGGCGGGTCGCGATCAGTGCCCCGCGACGGCCCGCCGGGTCACCGGGAAGTCGAAGTACGTGTCCGGGAACCGCTCCGGCCGGTAGGTGTAGTGCCACCACTCCTCGGCCAGATTCACGAAGCCGAGGCCCGTGAGCGTCTTCTTCAGGAACTGCCGGTTGGCACGCGGCGCCCCCTGGATCCGCGGGTCATCGGTGTGCGACAACGTGTCGAAACAGTCGTAACCCGTCCCCATGTCAACAGAATTGTCGGGGAAGCGTTCGCCCTTCGGCGCGTAGCAGGGCGTGAGCGCCTCGCCCGGCCGGTACGGCCTGGTCGGCAGCGCCGGCAGCCTGACCACGGTCAGGTCGACCGTACTGCCCCGGCTGTGGCCGGACTTCTCCGCGATGTAACCGTCCTCGAACAGCCGGGACTTGTCGACGCGCGGGTAGAACTCGGTCTTCATGGCCTGGTCGCCGAGGTCCTTCGCCCAGTGCACGAAGTGGTCCACCGCCCGCTGCGGCCGGTAGCAGTCGTACACCTTCAGCGAATACCCCTGGCGCAGCAACCGCTGCTGCGCCGCGTGCAGCGCCCGCGCGGCCGGCCGGGTCAGGATGCAGACCGGCTGCCGATATCCGGCCACGGGTTCGCCCAGGAAGGTGTGTGCGGTCGTGTAGCGCATCTCCTGGATGATCGTGGGATCCACGGAACGCAGCGCGACGAACTCGCCGGGGGCCCTCGGTTCGGGTTCGGCGTGGGCCACCGGGGCGACCGCGGTCACGGCGAGCAGGGCGGCGGCGGCCACCAGGGCGCGGAGAACGGTTCGCATTCTTGTCATGCGCACATCGTTTACCAGCTCCGGGGCCCGCACGAAAGAGTGATCGGATACAGTCCGCCCGTGTCTGCGCCCAGGAACAGGCCGGTCGAGCCCGTACAGCCCGTCCCGTCCGTACAGCCCGCCCCGCCGGTACAGTCCGTCCCGCATCGGAAGAACTCGCACTGCGGCAGTTGCGGAGCCCCGTACTCCGCCCTGCGGTCCGCCGATGCGTGGCCCCGCACCTGCACCCGGTGCGGCACCACGGCCTACCGCAACCCGTTGCCCGTGGCCGTGGCGCTGCTTCCCGTCAGCGACCGGCACGGCACCGGACTCGTCGTCATCACCCGCACCATCGAACCGCGGCGGGGCGGCGTCGCACTCCCCGGCGGCTTCATCGACCACGCCGAGGACTGGCGCCACGCGGTCGTACGGGAACTCCGCGAGGAGACCGGCATCGAGGCCGCCGAACAGGACGTCCGCCTCGCGGACGCCCTCAGCGACCCGGAAGGCCACCTCCTCGTCTTCGGACTGCTCCCGCGACGCCCCGGCGCGGAGCTGCCGCCGTCCGTGCCCACCGACGAGACATCCGGCTACGGCATCCTGCGCGGCCCGCGGAAGCTGGCCTTCCCCCTGCACACCGAGGCGGTACGCGCCTGGTTCGCGGGCCGCTACACCTGACCCGAAGCCTGGATCCCCCGTACCCGCACAGGACAGGTCACCCCGCTCTCCCCGCCGTCCCGCTCGACCACCACGCGCCCGTCCGCCAGCCGCGACGTGTACCGCTCGACCTCCGCCGGCTCCCACCCGTCACCCGTGTCCCGCACGACCAGGCCACCCCCGCTGAGCCCCGGCGGCGGAGCCCACACCTCCAGCTCCGTCCCGCCGTCCGCACCGCGCACCGGAATCACCGCACCGGCCCGCGCCAGTACCGGAGTCCGGGAAAGCGGCGCGTCCACCAGGATCTGCCCCGGTCCCTCGTACGCCATCCCGGTCGCCGTGTCGTACCACCGCCCGCGCGGCAGCCGCACCGCCCGCCGCTCCACCCCCGCCTCCAACACCGGCGCCACCAGCAACGCGTCACCCAGCAAGAACGCGTCCTCGCACTCCCGCAGCGCCCGGTCCCCGGGCGCGCCCCACCACAGCGGCCGCACATACGGGGCCCCCGTGAGCCGGGCCAGCTGTGACAGCGTCACGAAATACGGATGCAGCCGCTCCCGTTCCGCCAGCGCCGCCCTCGTGTGCTCCAGCACCTCGGGCCCGAACTCCCACGGCTCCCTGCGCCCCGCGTCGATCGCCGCATGCGTACGGAACAACGGCAGATACGCGCCCAGCTGGAACCACCGCAGATACAGCTCGGGCGAAGGAGACCCGTCGAACCCGCCCACATCCGGCCCGGAGTACGGCACCCCGCACAGACCGAGACCCATCACCAGGGCGAGCGATGCCCGCAGCCCCGGCCACCCCGTCGCCACATCACCGGACCAGGTGCCTCCGTACCGCTGCATCCCGGCCCACCCGGACCGCGAGAACAGGAACGGCCGCTCGTCCGGCCGCAGCCGGCGCAGCCCCTCGTACCCGGCACGCGCCATCGCGAGCCCGTACACATTGTGGGCTTCGCGGTGATCGCCGCCACGGCCCTCCAGACAGTGCCTGGCCGAGCGCGGCAGCGTCGGGTCCCCGAAGGCGGCGAAGGACACCGGCTCGTTCATGTCGTGCCACACGCCGGAGAACCCCTGGGCCAGCCGCTCCTCGTACAGAGACCCCCACCAATCCCGCACAAGTGGATCAGTAAAGTCCGGATATCCGCAGGCCCCCGGCCACACTTCCCCGATCACCACCCGCCCCTGGGCGTCCCGGACGAACGCACCGCCCTCCCCGACCGCCGCACCGCTGTCGAACACCGGCACCCCGGGCTCCGCCTTCACGGCGGGATCCACGATCGACACCAGCCGGACCCCGTCCGCGCGCAACTCCTCGGCCAGTCCGGGCAGATCGGGAAACCGCCGACGGTCGACCGTGAACACCTGGTGCGCGTCGTAGTGATCGATGTCCAGATGGAGTACGGACAGGGGGAGCCCACGCTCCCGGTACCCGGCCACGACCCGCCGCACCTCCCGCTCGCTGCCGAACCCCCAGCGGGCGTGCTGCGGCCCCAGCGCCCACGACGGCGGCAGCGCCGGCGCACCTGTCAGAGCCGTCCAGCCCTGCAACACCCGGGCCGGTGTACCGGCGACCACCCAGCAGCGCAGCGGCCCCCCGTCCATCCGCACCTCACAGGTCCCCGGCCGGTCGTGCCCGGAACCCGCCCCCACCTCACCCTCCTGGAGCGTCACCCGCCCGGCCCAGGAATTGTCGTGGAAGGCCAGGTGGGTCCCCGCGTCGGAGACCACCACCTGCACCGGCATCGTCAGATACAACGGATCATCACCGGGGCCGAAGTGCCCGCCGGGGTCGGTGTTCCACAGCCCGTACACACCGTCGCGCAGCCGCGGCCCCGACGCCCGCCCGCCGAGCCCGAAGAACCGCGCGTCCGCCGGAACCTCGGACCGCTGCACCCACCGCGCCGGGCCCCCGCCCACCGGCTCCCACCACCGCGGCGGCAACTCCCGCCGCAGCACCACACCGCCCGGCGTCCGCAGCTCCACCGCCCCGTTCCGCGACACCGCCACCGTCAGCCGTTCGGACACGACCTGCCAGCCACCGTCCTTGTCCGGTTCCAGCTCCGCCCGTGGGTCCGGCTCGGGCGCCGGACCCGGCAGGGCGTACGACGGCAGTGGCTCGGCACCGTCCCAGGCCCAGAACACCGCACCGCCCACCGCCACCCGGATGCGCAGCTCCGAACGGGCAAACCGCACCACGCCCCCGCCCGGCTCCGGTTCGGCCCCCACGACCGGCCCCGGCACCCTGGCCCGCTCCGCGCCCCGCGCCGGCAGCGTCCGCGCGTCCGAACGCCGACGCCGCCAGGCCGAGCGCACCGTGCGCAGCCCCCGCACCGAACCGAGCAATTTCACCGAGCGCACCAGGTCACGACCGTCCATGCGGATCACCCTGCCACCCGGTCACCCCGAAGCACGTTCCGTTCAACTTCCGTTCACCCGTGGCCGGAGCACATGGCCCGAGCACATAGCCGGAGTACATGGCCGCAGTACATGGCCCGAGCCCATAGCCGGAGGGCAGGGCCGGAGCACATAGCCGGACAGGCGGCCATGGGCGGGCAACCCTGGTGCGCGGGACGATCACATGGCATCGTCCGTAGCAGCCGCTCACGCGCACACCCCAGCACGTGCGCGCCGACACGCCCACCCCGCGTACCCGTACAGCCAGGGAGCCGACCCATGACCTCAGCCGCGAACGAAGCCCCCCTCTGGCAGCCAGGCCCCGACCGCATCGCGGCCGCCGCCGTCACCCGTTTCCAGAGCTGGGCCGCCGAACGCTACGGAGCCCCGGCCGAGGGCGGCTACGCGGCACTGCACCGCTGGTCCGTCGACGAACTCGACACCTTCTGGAAGGCCGTCGCCGGCTGGTTCGACGTACGCTTCTCCACCCCGTACGACAGCGTCATCGGCGACCGCACCATGCCCGGCGCCACCTGGTTCCCCGGCGCCACCCTCAACTACGCCGAGCACGCGCTGCGCACCGCCGAGGACGCCTCCCGCGCCGACGCCCCGGCGCTCCTGTACGTGGACGAGACCCACACCCAGATCCCGGTCAGCTGGTCCGAGATCCGCCGCCAGGTCGGCTCGCTCGCCGCCGAACTCCGCGCCCTCGGCGTCACCCCGGGCGACCGGGTCAGCGGCTACCTCCCCAACATCCCCCAGGCGGTCATCGCCTTCCTCGCCACCGCGGCCGTCGGCGGCGTCTGGACGTCCTGCGCCCCCGACTTCGGCGCCCGCAGCGTCCTCGACCGCTTCCAGCAGGTCGAGCCCGTCGTCCTGTTCACCGTCGACGGCTACCGCTACGGCGGCAAGGAACACGACCGGACCGCGACCGTCGCCGAACTGCGCGACGAACTCCCCACCCTGCGCGCCGTCGTCCACATCCCGCTGCTCGGCACCGCCGCCCCCGAAGGCGCCCTGGCATGGTCCGCCCTCACCGCCGCGGACACCGAACCGGTCTTCGAGCAGGTCCCCTTCGACCACCCGCTCTGGGTCCTCTACTCCTCCGGCACCACCGGCCTGCCCAAGGCCATCGTCCAGTCCCAGGGCGGCATTCTGCTCGAACACTTCAAGCAGCTCGGCCTGCACTGCGACCTCGGACCCGAGGACCGCTTCTTCTGGTACACCTCCACCGGCTGGATGATGTGGAACTTCCTCGTCTCCGGCCTGCTCACCGGCACCACCGTCGTGCTGTACGACGGCAGCCCCGGCTATCCCGACGTCAGCGCGCAGTGGCGCGTCGCCGAACAGACCGGAGCCACCCTCTTCGGGACCTCCGCCGCCTATGTCATGGCCTGCCGCAAGGCCGGCATCCACCCCGGCCGGGACTACGACCTCTCCCGCGTCCAGTGCGTGGCCACCACCGGCTCCCCGCTCCCGCCCGACGGGTTCCGCTGGCTGCACGACGAAGTGGCCGACGACCTGTGGATCGCCTCGGTCAGCGGTGGCACCGACGTCTGCAGCTGCTTCGCCGGAGCGGTCCCCACCCTCCCCGTGCACATCGGTGAGCTCCAGGCGCCCTGTCTGGGCACGGACCTCCAGGCCTGGGACCCGGCGGGCAAGCCGCTCATCGGCGAGGTCGGCGAACTCGTCGTCGCCAAGCCCATGCCCTCCATGCCGGTCCACTTCTGGAACGACCCCGACGGCAGTCGGTACCACGACAGTTACTTCGACATGTACCCCGGCGTCTGGCGACACGGGGACTGGATCACCCTCACCGACCGGGGCTCGGTGATCATCCACGGCCGCTCCGACTCCACCCTCAACCGCCAGGGCGTACGGATGGGATCAGCCGACATCTACGAAGCCGTCGAGCGGCTCCCCGAGATCCGCGAGTCCCTCGTCATCGGCCTCGAAGAGCCCGACGGCGGTTACTGGATGCCGCTCTTCGTCCACCTCGCCGACGGCGCCACCCTCGACGACGCCCTGCGCGACAGCATCAAGCGGACGATCCGCGAGAACCTCTCCCCGCGCCACGTACCGGACGAGGTCATCGAGGTCCCCGGCATCCCGCACACCCTCACCGGCAAGCGCATCGAGGTTCCGGTCAAGCGGCTGCTGCAAGGGACGGACCTGGCCAAGGCGGTCAACCCGGGCTCCGTGGACAACCTCGAACTCCTCCAGTTCTACGCGGACCTGGCGCGCACCCGCCGCTGAAGGCCTCTTGTCGGACCCCGCGGTTACGCTGAGTGAGCAACGATGCACAGCGCACAGGGGGACACATGGCGCACACGAAGTACGGCACATCCATGCGACGCACGCTGCGCCGCGAAGCACCCAGCACCATCGGCCTCCTGGTCGACGAGCAGGACTTCGCGGCCATGCGGCGCTACCGCACCTTCACGTTCGACGACCACTCGGTCTACCTCAGGCAGGTGGAGGGCCTGCTCAAGACCTTCGCGGCACAGGGCATGCACACCACTGTGGCCCTCTTCGACCCCGAGGACTACACGGAATTCTGTACGGAGTCCGGCCTCGACCCCGATGCCCGGACCAGCCGCAGCCGCTTCACCGCCGAGGTCGCGGCGACGGGCGCGACCGTGCGCTACAGCGGACAGCCCATCGACGACCTCATCCCTCTCCTGGTCTCCCGAGCGGTCCGCCGGGCCACCTGGGAGTACGCCACGCTCGTCCTGGCCGACCTCGGCGAATGCGCCGACTGCGGCCAGGACATCGGCCGCGCCGCCTTCGACCGGGCCTCGCACCTGCTGATGCGGCTGCTGGACACCGCGGGGCCGGGCACACACCACCTCGTCTGCAGCACCCCCACGGAAAGCGAGCAGCTGCTCGCCGTCCTCCACACCGAACGGGACCCCCAGGACCCGGCCCGACTCGAAACCTCGGAGGGAGCGGAGTTCGCCACCGTGCTCGCGGTGGCCGTCGCCCTGGAAACGCGTGGGGGAGTAGTGCTGCGTACGAGCACCCCCGGCGCCCCGGACCGGGTCCACGGCTGGCGGCTGAGCCGCGGCGGCCTCGTCCCGCTCAGCGCGGGCGAGGTCTTCACCGCCTACTGCACCGACGCGGACACCGGTGAGCCGGTCTCGCCGGAACCCGATGTGGACTACTGCACGGGCTTCGACATCGGCGCCGACGAACCGGACCCGCACCACTGACAGACCGGACCTGCACCACTGGCAGAGGGGAACGGCCAGAGAGGAACGGCCAGAGAGGAACGGAAAGAGGGGCTTCCCGCCGACCGGACGGAAAGCCCCTCCACCGCACGGTCCTACCGGACCGCTCGGACCTACTCGCCCGACAGCACCGCCTGAGCGGCGACCCGCGCCTCTTCGGCCGAGTCCGCCGCACGCGCCGCGGAAGCCGCACGCTCGCACTGGGCGAGCGAGTACTTCGCCAGCGTGGCGCGCACATAAGGAATGGACGCCGCACCCATCGAGAGGGAGGTGACACCCAGACCGGTCAGCACACACGCGAGCAGCGGATCGGCGGCAGCCTCACCACAGACACCACAGCTCTTGCCCTCGGCCCGCGCGGCATCGGCGGACAGCGCGACAAGATCCAGCAGCGCCGGCTGCCACGGGTCCTGGAGCCGGGACACCGCGCCCACCTGACGGTCGGCGGCGAAGGTGTACTGCGCGAGGTCATTGGTGCCCAGCGACAGGAACTCCACCTCCTGCAGGATCGAGCGCGCCCGCAGAGCGGCGGACGGAATCTCCACCATCGCGCCGAACTTCGCCCGCAGCCCCGCCTCACGGCACGCGTCCGCGAACGCCTTGGCGTCGATACGGTCGGCGACCATCGGAGCCATGACTTCCAGGTACACCGGCAGCCCCTCGGCCGCCTTCGCCAGCGCGGTCAGCTGAGTACGCAGCACGTCGGGGTGGTCCAGCAGGCTGCGCAGCCCGCGGACACCGAGCGCCGGGTTCGGCTCATCGGCGGGAGTGAGGAAGTCCAGCGGCTTGTCGGCGCCGGCGTCCAGCACCCGCACGACCACGCGCCCCTCGGGGAACGCCTCAAGGACCGCACGGTAGGCGGCCACCTGCTTCTCCTCGGACGGCGCGTGCTTGCTGTCGTCCAGGAAGAGGAACTCCGTGCGGAACAGGCCGACGCCCTCCGCCCCGGCCTCCACCGCGGCCGGCACATCGGCGGGACCGCCGACATTGGCGAGCAGCGGCACCTTGTGCCCGTCGGAGGTGGCACCCGGACCGCTCGAAGCGGCCAGAGCCGCCTTGCGCGCGGCGGCGGCGCTCTCCATCTCGGCACGCTTCTCAGCGGTCGGGTCGACGAAGATCTCGCCGGTGCTGCCGTCCACCGCGATCACCGTGCCCTCGGCCAGCTCACCGGCACCGGGCAGGGCCACCACGGCCGGAACGCCGAGCGCCCGCGCCAGAATCGCACTGTGGCTGGTGGGCCCGCCCTCCTCGGTGACGAAGCCGAGCACCAGGGTCGGGTCCAGCAGAGCGGTGTCGGCGGGAGCCAGGTCGCGAGCGATCAGCACGTACGGCTCATCGCTGTCCGGGACACCGGGCATCGGCACACCGAGCAGCCGGGCCACGATCCGGTTCCGTACGTCGTCGAGGTCGGCCACCCGCCCCGCCAGGTACTCCCCAGCATTGGCGAGGAGGGCCCGGTACGCGGCGAACGCGTCGTACACGGCGCGCTCCGCGGTGCTGCCGACGGCGATACGCCGATCGGCATCAGCCATCAGCTCGGGGTCCTGCGCCATCATGGCCTGGGCCTCAAGCACGTGCTGAGCCTCGCCACCGGCCAGATTGCCACGGGCAATCAGGTCGGCCGCCACCGCTTCCACGGCCTGCCGGGCGCGCCCCTGTTCGCGCTCGGCCTCCTCGGCGGGAATCTGTTTGGCGGGCGGCTCCAGGACCGCCGTACCCATATGCCGAACCTCGCCGATCGCCACACCGTGGCTCACGCCGACGCCTCGCAGCGTTGTCTCCATTTCACCCGTCTCCGATTGTGCGATGGCCGTGCCACCGCGGTGGATGTCCAACTGGCTGTTACCGCGAAGCAGGTGTCACTGCCAGCCGAACAGCGTGTCGCCGACCTTCACGTCGCCGTCCTCGCGGACGTCGGAGAGGGAGTCGGCCGTGGCCTCAAGTGCCACGATCGGGCAGATGGGTGACTTGCCGGCCGCTTCGACGCCGGACGGGTCCCAGCGAACGATGCCCTGGCCACGCGTCACGGTGTCGCCCTTGTTCACGAGGAGCTCGAAACCCTCGCCATTGAGCTGGACGGTGTCGATCCCGAGGTGCGTGAGGACACCGTGTCCCTGGTCGTCGACGACGACGAACGCATGGGGGTGGAGGGAGACGACGATGCCGTCGACCGGGGACACGGCCTCGGACGGCTCGCGCACGGGGTCGATGGCGGTTCCGGGACCCACCATCGCGCCGGAGAAGACCGGGTCGGGAACCGCGGTGAGTCCGATGGCGCGTCCGGCAAGAGGGGACGTCACGTTGGTCATGGGGAGCCTCCCAGGGGGTGGAGATTCAAGGTGTCGCCGCCGCGGCTGATGGGGGACGGCGTACTGCTCAGCAGCGTAAGTCATATGAAGTCCCGGTTCCGCCCGAGACCTACCGGTTGACGGACCTAGGGGGGCACCAGAAACGATTTGCCTCGACTACCCGCGGCCTGTACTGTCGTACTTCTGCCTGACCCCAACGCGACATTGAGTCGGGGGTCGGCGGCGACTATTTAGCCCAGACTCTAACCCCGGTTGGCGCTCCTGCATGTCTGCAGGAGGTTGGTCAAGGGAACGGAAAAGGACTGATAGAGTCGGACTCGCCGGAAAGGGAAACGCGAAAGCGAAGAACTGGAAAGCGAAAACTGCTTGACCCGCTTCGGCCGGGAATCGGACACGAAAGAGTCTGATAGAGTCGGAAACGCAAGAACACGAAGGGAAGCGCCCGGAGGGCCCCGGTGAAACGGGACCGAAGGAAGCGTCCGTTCCTTGAGAACTCAACAGCGTGCCAAAAGTCAACGCCAGATATGTTGATACCCCGGCCTGCTTCGGCAGGTTGGTGGTTCCTTTGAAAGTCCTACCGGGCCTTACGGTTCCGGTGGGCAATTACACAGCGAGGACGCTGTGAACGACTGGTCTTATTCCGACCGGTCGTTCCGCTCTCGTGATGTGTGTCCCGATTACGGGAAAACATTCACGGAGAGTTTGATCCTGGCTCAGGACGAACGCTGGCGGCGTGCTTAACACATGCAAGTCGAACGATGAAGCCCTTCGGGGTGGATTAGTGGCGAACGGGTGAGTAACACGTGGGCAATCTGCCCTTCACTCTGGGACAAGCCCTGGAAACGGGGTCTAATACCGGATAATACTTCTGCCTGCATGGGTGGGGGTTAAAAGCTCCGGCGGTGAAGGATGAGCCCGCGGCCTATCAGCTTGTTGGTGGGGTAATGGCCTACCAAGGCGACGACGGGTAGCCGGCCTGAGAGGGCGACCGGCCACACTGGGACTGAGACACGGCCCAGACTCCTACGGGAGGCAGCAGTGGGGAATATTGCACAATGGGCGAAAGCCTGATGCAGCGACGCCGCGTGAGGGATGACGGCCTTCGGGTTGTAAACCTCTTTCAGCAGGGAAGAAGCGAGAGTGACGGTACCTGCAGAAGAAGCGCCGGCTAACTACGTGCCAGCAGCCGCGGTAATACGTAGGGCGCAAGCGTTGTCCGGAATTATTGGGCGTAAAGAGCTCGTAGGCGGCTTGTCACGTCGGATGTGAAAGCCCGGGGCTTAACCCCGGGTCTGCATTCGATACGGGCTAGCTAGAGTGTGGTAGGGGAGATCGGAATTCCTGGTGTAGCGGTGAAATGCGCAGATATCAGGAGGAACACCGGTGGCGAAGGCGGATCTCTGGGCCATTACTGACGCTGAGGAGCGAAAGCGTGGGGAGCGAACAGGATTAGATACCC
Source organism: Streptomyces sp. NBC_01433 (assembly GCF_026340105.1). Taxonomy (NCBI): domain Bacteria; kingdom Bacillati; phylum Actinomycetota; class Actinomycetes; order Kitasatosporales; family Streptomycetaceae; genus Streptomyces; species Streptomyces sp. NBC_01433. The sequence goes on from NZ_JAPEPM010000001.1 coordinate 5,743,683, forward strand.
TGGTAGTCCACGCCGTAAACGTTGGGAACTAGGTGTTGGCGACATTCCACGTCGTCGGTGCCGCAGCTAACGCATTAAGTTCCCCGCCTGGGGAGTACGGCCGCAAGGCTAAAACTCAAAGGAATTGACGGGGGCCCGCACAAGCAGCGGAGCATGTGGCTTAATTCGACGCAACGCGAAGAACCTTACCAAGGCTTGACATATACCGGAAAGCATCAGAGATGGTGCCCCCCTTGTGGTCGGTATACAGGTGGTGCATGGCTGTCGTCAGCTCGTGTCGTGAGATGTTGGGTTAAGTCCCGCAACGAGCGCAACCCTTGTTCTGTGTTGCCAGCATGCCCTTCGGGGTGATGGGGACTCACAGGAGACTGCCGGGGTCAACTCGGAGGAAGGTGGGGACGACGTCAAGTCATCATGCCCCTTATGTCTTGGGCTGCACACGTGCTACAATGGCCGGTACAATGAGCTGCGATGCCGCGAGGCGGAGCGAATCTCAAAAAGCCGGTCTCAGTTCGGATTGGGGTCTGCAACTCGACCCCATGAAGTCGGAGTTGCTAGTAATCGCAGATCAGCATTGCTGCGGTGAATACGTTCCCGGGCCTTGTACACACCGCCCGTCACGTCACGAAAGTCGGTAACACCCGAAGCCGGTGGCCCAACCCCTTGTGGGAGGGAGCTGTCGAAGGTGGGACTGGCGATTGGGACGAAGTCGTAACAAGGTAGCCGTACCGGAAGGTGCGGCTGGATCACCTCCTTTCTAAGGAGCACTTCTTACCAGGCTTCGGTTTGGTCAGAGGCCAGTACACCGGCGAATGTTCGGTGCTGGTTGCTCATGGGTGGAACGTTGACTACTCGGCACGACAGGTTGTTTTTCACTAGTACTGCTTCGGCGTGGAACGTGGGGAATGGTCGGTCGGGTCGGGCACGCTGTTGGGTATCTGAGGGTACGGGCTCGTTTGAGTCTGTCCTTCGGTTGCCGGCCCCAGTGAACTCGTCGTATATGACGGGGTGATGGGTGGCTGGTCGTTGTTTGAGAACTGCACAGTGGACGCGAGCATCTGTGGCCAAGTTTTTAAGGGCGCACGGTGGATGCCTTGGCACCAGGAACCGATGAAGGACGTGGGAGGCCACGATAGTCCCCGGGGAGCTGTCAACCAAGCTTTGATCCGGGGGTTTCCGAATGGGGAAACCCGGCAGCCGTCATGGGCTGTCACCCGCTGCTGAACACATAGGCAGTGTGGAGGGAACGAGGGGAAGTGAAACATCTCAGTACCCTCAGGAAGAGAAAACAACCGTGATTCCGGGAGTAGTGGCGAGCGAAACTGGATGAGGCCAAACCGTATGCGTGTGATACCCGGCAGGGGTTGCGCATTCGGGGTTGTGGGATCTCTTTTTCATGGTCTGCCGGCTGTGAGACGAGTCAGAAACCGTTGATGTAGGCGAAGGACATGCGAAAGGTCCGGCGTAGAGGGTAAGACCCCCGTAGCTGAAACATTAACGGCTCGTTTAAGAGACACCCAAGTAGCACGGGGCCCGAGAAATCCCGTGTGAATCTGGCGGGACCACCCGCTAAGCCTAAATATTCCCTGGTGACCGATAGCGGATAGTACCGTGAGGGAATGGTGAAAAGTACCGCGGGAGCGGAGTGAAATAGTACCTGAAACCGTGTGCCTACAAGCCGTGGGAGCGTCGCTGGCAGCACTTGTGCTGTCAGTCGTGACTGCGTGCCTTTTGAAGAATGAGCCTGCGAGTTTGCGGTGTGTTGCGAGGTTAACCCGTGTGGGGAAGCCGTAGCGAAAGCGAGTCCGAATAGGGCGGTTTAGTAGCGCGCTCAAGACCCGAAGCGGAGTGATCTAGCCATGGGCAGGTTGAAGCGGAGGTAAGACTTCGTGGAGGACCGAACCCACCAGGGTTGAAAACCTGGGGGATGACCTGTGGTTAGGGGTGAAAGGCCAATCAAACTCCGTGATAGCTGGTTCTCCCCGAAATGCATTTAGGTGCAGCGTCGTGTGTTTCTTGCCGGAGGTAGAGCACTGGATAGGCGATGGGCCCTACCGGGTTACTGACCTTAGCCAAACTCCGAATGCCGGTAAGTGAGAGCACGGCAGTGAGACTGTGGGGGATAAGCTCCATGGTCGAGAGGGAAACAGCCCAGAGCATCGACTAAGGCCCCTAAGCGTACGCTAAGTGGGAAAGGATGTGGAGTCGCAGAGACAACCAGGAGGTTGGCTTAGAAGCAGCCACCCTTGAAAGAGTGCGTAATAGCTCACTGGTCAAGTGATTCCGCGCCGACAATGTAGCGGGGCTCAAGCGTACCGCCGAAGTCGTGTCATTCGTACATATATCCCCAACGGGAGTACGGATGGGTAGGGGAGCGTCGTGTGCCGGGTGAAGCAGCCGCGGAAGCGAGTTGTGGACGGTTCACGAGTGAGAATGCAGGCATGAGTAGCGATACACACGTGAGAAACGTGTGCGCCGATTGACTAAGGGTTCCTGGGTCAAGCTGATCTGCCCAGGGTAAGTCGGGACCTAAGGCGAGGCCGACAGGCGTAGTCGATGGACAACCGGTTGATATTCCGGTACCCGCTTTGAAACGCCCAGTACTGAATCAGGCGATGCTAAGTCCGTGAAGCCGGCCCGATCTCTTCGGAGTTGAGGGTAGTGGTGGAGCCGATGAACCAGACTTGTAGTAGGTAAGCGATGGGGTGACGCAGGAAGGTAGTCCAGCCCGGGCGGTGGTAGTCCCGGGGTAAGGGTGTAGCCCGTGTGGTAGGTAAATCCGTCACACATATAAGGGTGAGACCTGATGCCGAGCCGATTGTGGTGAAGTGGATGATCCTATGCTGTCGAGAAAAGCCTCTAGCGAGTTTCATGGCGGCCCGTACCCTAAACCGACTCAGGTAGTCAGGTAGAGAATACCGAGGCGTTCGGGTGAACTATGGTTAAGGAACTCGGCAAAATGCCCCCGTAACTTCGGGAGAAGGGGGGCCATCACCGGTGAGGGAACTTGCTTCCTGAGCTGGGGGTGGCCGCAGAGACCAGCGAGAAGCGACTGTTTACTAAAAACACAGGTCCGTGCGAAGCCGTAAGGCGATGTATACGGACTGACGCCTGCCCGGTGCTGGAACGTTAAGGGGACCGGTTAGTGCACTTTCGGGTGTGCGAAGCTGAGAACTTAAGCGCCAGTAAACGGCGGTGGTAACTATAACCATCCTAAGGTAGCGAAATTCCTTGTCGGGTAAGTTCCGACCTGCACGAATGGCGTAACGACTTCTCGACTGTCTCAACCATAGGCCCGGTGAAATTGCACTACGAGTAAAGATGCTCGTTTCGCGCAGCAGGACGGAAAGACCCCGGGACCTTTACTATAGTTTGATATTGGTGTTCGGTTCGGCTTGTGTAGGATAGGTGGGAGACTTTGAAGCGGCCACGCCAGTGGTTGTGGAGTCGTCGTTGAAATACCACTCTGGTCGTGCTGGATGTCTAACCTGGGTCCGTGATCCGGATCAGGGACAGTGTCTGATGGGTAGTTTAACTGGGGCGGTTGCCTCCTAAAGAGTAACGGAGGCGCCCAAAGGTTCCCTCAGCCTGGTTGGCAATCAGGTGTTGAGTGTAAGTGCACAAGGGAGCTTGACTGTGAGACCGACGGGTCGAGCAGGGACGAAAGTCGGGACTAGTGATCCGGCAGTGGCTTGTGGAAGCGCTGTCGCTCAACGGATAAAAGGTACCCCGGGGATAACAGGCTGATCTTCCCCAAGAGTCCATATCGACGGGATGGTTTGGCACCTCGATGTCGGCTCGTCGCATCCTGGGGCTGGAGTCGGTCCCAAGGGTTGGGCTGTTCGCCCATTAAAGCGGTACGCGAGCTGGGTTTAGAACGTCGTGAGACAGTTCGGTCCCTATCCGCTGTGCGCGTAGGAATATTGAGAAGGGCTGTCCCTAGTACGAGAGGACCGGGACGGACGAACCTCTGGTGTGCCAGTTGTCCTGCCAAGGGCATGGCTGGTTGGCTACGTTCGGAAAGGATAACCGCTGAAAGCATCTAAGCGGGAAGCCTGCTTCGAGATGAGTATTCCCACCCTCTTGAGGGGTTAAGGCTCCCAGTAGACGACTGGGTTGATAGGCCAGATGTGGAAGCCCGGTAACGGGTGGAGCTGACTGGTACTAATAGGCCGAGGGCTTGTCCTCAGTTGCTCGCGTCCACTGTGTTAGTTCTGAAATAACGAACGGCCGTGTTGTGTTCCGGTGTTGGTTAATTTCATAGTGTTTCGGTGGTCATTGCGTTAGGGAAACGCCCGGTTACATTCCGAACCCGGAAGCTAAGCCTTTCAGCGCCGATGGTACTGCAGGGGGGACCCTGTGGGAGAGTAGGACGCCGCCGAACAATTTTTCCGGGAAAGCCCCGTACCGCAAGGTACGGGGCTTTTCTGCGTTCACGGGTCTTTCGCCTGCACTCGCGTACCCCTGTGCATCCGTCGACGGTCGCTGAGGGTAGGGTCAGGGGGCATCATTGGCACGTTCTTCACAGGAGGCCCCCGGGTGGAGGTCCAGGAGACTCGGGTTCAGACGGACCGGGTCCTCACCATCCCCAACATCCTCAGCATGGCTCGCCTGGTCGGCGTACCGCTCTTCCTGTGGCTGATTCTGCGCCCCGTGTTCGGTGGGCCAACCAGTGACGGCTGGGCGCTGTTGGTACTGATGCTCAGCGGCATCAGCGACTATCTCGACGGTAAGCTCGCGCGCCGGTGGAACCAGATCAGTAGCCTCGGGAGGCTCCTGGACCCGGCTGCTGACCGCCTCTACATCCTTTCGACTCTTGTCGGGCTCACCTGGCGGGAGATCCTGCCGCTGTGGCTCACGGCCGCACTTCTGGCCCGAGAGCTGATGTTGCTGGTGATGGTGGGAATCCTGCGTCGCCATGGCTATCCGCCGCCGCAGGTGAACTTCCTCGGGAAAGCTGCAACGTTCAACCTGATGTACGCGTTCCCCTTGTTGCTGCTCAGTGATGGAAGTGGTTGGCTGGCAACGCTGGCCGCCATTTTCGGATGGGCGTTCGCAGGATGGGGTACAACACTCTATTGGTGGGCAGGGATCCTCTACGTGGTTCAGGTCCGCCGACTGGTCAAGGCGGATGCAGTAGCCGATTGAGCTCGTTGATGCGGTGTCGCGCAGTGTGGCCGGCCCGCGGTTGATGTCTTGGAACCTGCCCCGACGGGCATAGTCGGCTAGCCGTCGTCTCTTCTAGGAGGACGTTTCCGACATGAAGGCCGTCGTGATGGCTGGTGGAGAAGGCACTCGCCTTCGCCCCATGACCTCAAGCATGCCCAAGCCGCTATTGCCCGTGGCCAATCGGCCGATCATGGAGCATGTGCTGCGGCTGCTCAAGCGGCATGGGCTCAACGAGACAGTCGTAACCGTCCAGTTCCTCGCCTCGCTCGTCAAGAACTATTTCGGCGACGGCGAAGAACTCGGAATGGAGCTCACCTACGCCAACGAGGAGAAGCCGCTCGGCACCGCGGGGAGCGTGAAGAATGCCGAGGAAGCGCTCAAGGACGATACGTTCCTCGTCATTTCCGGTGACGCACTCACGGACTTCGACCTGACCGACCTCATCGCCTTCCACAAAGCGAAGGGCGGACTGGTCACGGTCTGTCTGACGAGGGTCCCCAATCCCCTGGAATTCGGGATCACGATCGTCGACGAGGACGGACAGGTCGAGCGTTTCCTGGAGAAGCCCACATGGGGCCAGGTCTTCTCGGACACCGTCAACACGGGCATCTATGTCATGGAGCCCGAGGTGTTCGACTACGTCCAGGCAGACACCTCCGTGGACTGGTCGGGTGATGTCTTCCCCCAGCTCATGAAGGAAGGCAAGCCGATCTACGGCTATATCGCCGAGGGCTACTGGGAAGACGTGGGCACCCACGAGAGCTATGTGAAGGCCCAGGCCGATGTGCTGGAGCGCAAGGTCGACGTCGAAATCGACGGCTTCGAGATCTCGCCCGGCGTATGGGTCGCGGAGGGCGCGGAGGTCCACCCGGACGCCGTGCTGCGCGGGCCGCTCTACATCGGTGACTACGCCAAGATCGAGGCGGACGTCGAGATCCGGGAGCACACGGTCGTGGGGTCGAACGTCGTCGTGAAGACGGGGGCGTTCCTGCACAAGGCGGTGGTGCACGACAACGTGTACATCGGCCAGCACAGCAACCTGCGCGGCTGTGTGATCGGAAAGAACACCGACATCATGCGGGCGGCCCGCATCGAGGACGGCGCCGTCATCGGCGACGAGTGCCTGGTCGGCGAGGAATCGATCATTCAGGGCAATGTGCGGGTGTACCCGTTCAAGACCATCGAGGCCGGCGCCTTCGTCAATACCTCGGTGATCTGGGAGTCCCGCGGGCAGGCGCATCTGTTCGGCGCCCGTGGCGTCTCCGGAATCCTGAACGTCGAGATCACTCCCGAGCTGGCGGTGCGGCTGGCAGGTGCCTATGCCACGACGCTGAAGAAGGGCTCGACGGTCACGACCGCGCGTGACCACTCGCGTGGTGCCCGTGCGCTGAAGCGAGCGGTCATCTCCGCTCTCCAGACCAGCGCCATCGATGTCAGGGACCTGGAGAACGTGCCGTTGCCCGTGGCCCGCCAGCAGACGGCACGGGGCAGCGCGGGCGGCATCATGATTCGTACGTCCCCCGGAGTGCCCGACTCGGTGGACATCATGTTCTTCGACGAACGGGGCGCCGATCTCTCCCAGGCGCGACAGCGCAAGCTGGACCGCGTCTATGCCCGCCAGGAATACCGTAGGGCCTTCCCCGGTGAGATCGGGGACCTGTACTTCCCGTCCAGCGTCTTCGACTCGTACACCGGCTCCCTGCTCCGCAACGTCGACACCACCGGTATCACCGAGGCGGCGCTCAAGGTCGTCGTCGATGCCTCCAACGGCAGTGCCGGGCTCGTTCTGCCCAGCCTCCTCGGGCGGCTCGGTGTGGACGCGCTGACCATCAACCCGGGGCTCGACGAGTCGCGGCCCACCGAGTCGGCCGAGACCCGGCGGGCCGGGCTCGTACGGCTCGGAGAGATCGTGTCCTCGGCGCGGGCCGCGTTCGGGGTGCGGTTCGACCCCGTGGGGGAGCGTCTGTCGCTGGTCGACGAGCGTGGCCGGATCATCGAGGACGACCGGGCCCTGCTCGTGATGCTCGATCTGGTGGCCGCCGAGCGGCGCAGCGGACGGGTGGCCCTGCCCGTGACGACCACACGCGTCGCCGAGCAGGTGGCGGCCTACCACGGCACCCAGGTGGAGTGGACGACCACCTCGCCCGACGACCTGACCAGGGTGGCCCGCGAGGAGACCACCATCTTCGGAGGAGACGGGCGCGGCGGCTTCATCGTTCCCGAATTCAGCAGCGTTTTCGACGGTTCCGCCGCGTTCGTGCGGCTCATCGGACTCGTCGCCCGTACACAGCTCACGCTCAGCCAGATCGATGCCCGTATACCGCGTGCCCATGTGCTGCGGCGCGACCTGGCGACGCCCTGGGCGGTCAAGGGACTCGTCATGCGGCGTGTGGTCGAGGCCGCGGGGGACCGCAGCGTGGATACCACGGACGGGGTCCGGGTGGTCGAGGCCGACGGACGGTGGGTGATGGTGCTGCCCGACCGGGCCGAGGCCGTCACGCATCTGTGGGCCGAAGGCCCCGACGACGCCTCGGCGCAGGCCCTGCTCGACGAGTGGTCCGCGATCGTGGACAGCGCGGGCAACTGATGTGAGAGCGGTGCACCGGGAGTTGTCGTGCCGCGGCTCCCGGTGCACCGGTGGGGCCATTCGGCGGTAGCCGTAGTGACGTGCGACGATGTGCGGCATGTCGCAGCAGCCCCCCGATCGGAGCATCGCCCCGCCACCCGCACGCCCCGACGCTTCGATGTCGCTGCTGACCAATGTGATGGACCACAGCCTCGATGACGGGTACGCCGAAGCGACGGCCCGTCGCAAGGCCGACGGGAGCGCGGGCCTGCCCCGCACGCTCAAGTCGAAACTTGGTCTGGCGGCCGGACTGGTGGTGGCGGCTCTGGTGGTCACCCTCGGTGCCGCCGAGGCAAGGGTGTCGGCGCCGGTCGTGGCCAAGGAGCGCGAAGAGCTCATCGACCGTATCGACGCGGAGACCACCGCGGCGGACACGCTGGAGTCGGACGTCGAGCAGCTGCGCGCCGATGTGGGCGAACGGCAGCGCAAGGCGCTCGAACGGCACGGCGGGGACCAGGGCCAGCTCGTGGCGCTGCTGTCCGGTGCCACCCCGGTCGAGGGGCCAGGTGTGAAGCTCGTCGTCGACGATGCCAAGGACACCGACCAGGGCGGCGGCGGGCCGCGTGAGTCGACCGGCTTCGCCGACACCGGACGGGTGCGCGACCGGGACATGCAACGCGTCGTCAATGGCCTCTGGGAGTCCGGCGCGGAGGCCATCGCCATCAACGGCCAGCGACTGACAGCGCTGTCGGCCATCCGCGCGGCGGGCGACGCCATACTGGTCGACAACAGGCCGCTCGTACCGCCGTACACGGTGCTCGCGGTGGGGGACGGCAAGAAGCTCCGCACCGCGTTCCAGGACAGCGCCGATGGCCAGTATCTGCACGCGCTGCAGGAGAGCTTCGATATCCGTACGAGCATTTCCGATCAGGGGAAGGTGCGGCTTCCGGCTGCGCCGAGCCTGATCGTCCGTACAGCAGAGCCGAAGTCCACCGGCACCGGCAGTGGCGCGGCAGACACAGGGAAGGGCACATCGTGATCGCCGTACTGGGCCTCGTGGTGGGAGTCGTGGTCGGACTGTTGGTCCGGCCCGAGGTTCCGGCGGTGGTCGAGCCCTATCTGCCGATCGCCGTGGTGGCCGCGCTCGACGCCGTATTCGGAGGGCTGCGGGCCATGCTCGACGGCATCTTCGTCGACAAGGTCTTCGTGGTGTCGTTCCTGTCCAACGTCGTGGTGGCCGCACTGATCGTGTTCCTCGGCGACAAACTGGGTGTCGGTGCCCAGCTCTCCACCGGTGTGGTGGTGGTGCTCGGCATCCGGATCTTCTCCAACGCCGCCGCCATCCGCCGGCACGTCTTCCGGGCTTGAGGCCGATGAGTAACGAAGAATCCCCCCGTAGCGAGGAGCGCACCGGCGACGAGCCGGTCGACGCACCCGCGTCCACGCAGGCGCCCAAGGAGATCTCCGGACGCCAGCGGCTGCTGGCCGGTCTGTGGCCGCCCCGGGTGAGCCGTGCTCAACTCATCGTGGCGCTCCTGCTGTTCGTCCTCGGTCTGGGGCTGGCCATCCAGGTCCGGTCCAACAGCGACAACAGCGCCCTGCGTGGCGCGCGGCAGGAGGACCTGATCCGGATCCTCGACGAGGTCGACGACCGGACGCAGCGTCTGGAGGACGAGAAGCAGCGTCTGGACGATCAGCGTACGGAGCTGGAGAACAGCTCCGACCAGGCCGAGGAGGCCCGGAAGCAGACGCTGGAAAAGGAGCGGCAGCTCGGTGTCCTCGCCGGTACTGTGGCCGCGCACGGCCCCGGCATCACGTTGACGATCAATGATCCCGGTGGTGCTGTCGCGGCCGACATGCTGCTCGACGCCATCCAGGAGCTTCGTGCGGCCGGTGCCGAGGCGATCGAGGTCAACGGCGTGCGCGTGGTGGCCAATACGTACTTCGCCGGGGACGGCGGCGACATCCAGGTCGACGGGAAGAAGATCGAAGCACCTTATGAGTTCAAGGTGATCGGCAAGCCGCAGGACCTGGAGCCGGCGCTCAACATTCCCGGCGGCGTGGTCCAGACGCTGGAGAAGGAACAGGCCACCGCTGTTGTGGAGCGGTCGGAAGACATCGTCGTGGACGCCTTGCGACCGGCGAAGCAGCCTGACTACGCTCGGTCGTCGTCGCAGTGAGCCACCGGCGCATGGGGACGGAAGGACACGGGCAGGAGGTTGCGGGGGGTCGGCGCAACGGATTGGTGGCGCGTGGTGGAAACTGTCGGGTGGATACGGACGTTGTGAAGATGTCCGGGTCGGCAGGTGTGTTCATTCAGGGTTCGTCCTGCCCCACGGGCGGGTCTATGTCGGTCAAGGGGAATCGCCCGTGAAGTTTTTTGCGAAGTTGTTCGGGAAGAGTGCACGCGAGGACAGCAACAGCGCTGCCCGCCACCGTGCTCCGCGCCATGGCCAGGGCGAGGAGCAGGGCGGGGAGCGTCCGCTCTTCCGTGATGAAGTATCCGGTTCCGCCGGTGACGGCCCGGGTGCGCCCGGCGTGTCGTCCGGTGACCCCGCCGGTGCCGGACGCATAGGTTCCGGCGCACCGTCGGGCTCGTCCATGCCGGTCTGTACGAGGTGCGGGCACCGCAACGCCGAGGCCAGCCGTTTCTGCTCCAATTGCGGTGCGCCGCTGCGGGGCGGGATCCCCGAGCGCGCCTCGGAGACGACGTCGACGATCTCGATCTCCGGTCTTGAGGCGTACGAGGCGGAGGCGACGGGCCAGACCGCCCTGCCTTCCCTCTCGCCGGAGGCCCAGGCGGCCGTCGACGCCCTGCCCGGCGGTTCCGCGCTGCTGGTGGTGCGCCGCGGCCCGAACTCAGGTAGCCGTTTCCTGCTGGACGGGGATCTGACCACGGCCGGCCGGCACCCGCAGAGCGACATCTTCCTCGACGATGTGACCGTGTCGCGGCGCCATGTGGAGTTCCGCAGGAACCCGGACACGAGTTTCACCGTGAGTGATGTCGGCAGCCTCAATGGCACCTACGTCAACCGTGAGCGCATCGATTCCGTCGCGCTGTCCAATGGTGACGAAGTCCAGATCGGTAAGTACCGGCTGGTCTTCTACCCGAGCCAGCGGGGCGTGTGACCCTCCCGAAACTCCGTCCGGGGGGACCCCCAGGAAGGCCCATGCTGCGAACACCGACAGGCGGTGCCGGTCACGGCACCGCCACCGCGGACGCCCGCTCGATGAGCATCGGTACGGTGCTTCTCCAGTTGCGCGACGAGTTTCCCGAAGTCACCATCTCCAAGATCCGATTTCTGGAAGCCGAGGGGCTCATCGAGCCGCAGCGGACGCCTTCCGGGTACCGGAAGTTCAGCCCCGGCGATGTCGAGCGGCTCGCGCAGGTGCTCCGCATGCAGCGGGATCACTATCTTCCGTTGAAGGTCATCCGGGGGCATCTCGACGCCCTGGCCAGGGGCGAGCAGCCCGTGCTGCCCACCCCGGGCGGCCAGCGGGATCTCTCCGACGGCCTGTGGGACTCCGGCCCCAGCACCCCGACCGCCGTGCGGATCGGGCGCGCCGAGCTGCTCGCGGCGGCCGAGGTCGGTGAGGAGCAGCTCGACGAGTGGGAGTCGTACGGGCTGATCGTGGCCATGCCGGAGGGCGGCTACGACGCCGAGACGGTCACCGTGGCGAGACTTGTGGCGGATCTGGGGCGGTTCGGTCTGGAACCTCGTCATCTGCGGGCCATGAGGGCTGCCGCCGACCGCGAGGCCGGGCTGATCGAACAGGTGGTCGCACCCTTGCGTCGACACCGGAATCCGCAGACCAGAGCACATGCGGAGGCCACCGCGACGGAGCTCGCGGAGCTTTCCGTGCGGCTGCACGCGGCCCTTGTGCAGACGGCTCTGCAGGTCCGACTCCACTGACCATGGAGGAGCCCGACTACCCAAACATGGCGGGCACGTCCTAGGGTTGCTGTGTGAACGAGCTTGACGTTGTCGGTGTCCGGGTGGAAATGCCCTCCAACCAACCGATCGTTCTCCTGCGTGAAGTGGGAGGCGACCGGTACCTCCCCATTTGGATCGGTCCTGGGGAGGCGACCGCGATCGCCTTCGCTCAGCAGGGAATGGCTCCGGCCAGGCCGCTGACCCATGATCTTTTCAAGGATGTGCTTGAGGCCGTCGGCCAGGAGCTCACCGAGGTCCGCATCACGGACCTCCGCGAAGGCGTTTTCTACGCGGAGCTGGTCTTCGCCAGCGGGGTCGAGGTGAGCGCCCGGCCGTCCGACGCCATAGCGCTCGCCCTGCGGACCGGAACGCCGATCTACGGCAGTGACGGCGTGCTGGACGATGCGGGGATCGCCATCCCCGACGAGCAGGAGGACGAGGTGGAGAAGTTCCGCGAATTCCTCGACCAGATCTCGCCGGAGGACTTCGGTACCAACAGTCAGTGACCGTCCCGCAGGGGTGTCGTCAGCGCATCCGACAAGCCTTTCCCGGTAGCGAGACACGGGAAACCACCCTCAGGGTGATTATCACTCGGCGTGCCGAGTGTGGCGATCGTTGACGCACCCCAAGTGACTGCCTACCTTCGAGTGGGCAGGTCAAGGACGGAGGTCGGCGTGAGAAGCAGCGGCGACGGTACGGCAGCGGGCGGGCCGTATCCGCAGCACGGCAGTGCAGCCGACCACACCATCAGGCAGCCGGTTCAGCCGGCTGCGGTGGCGGTGGACGGCGTGGCAGCAGCGAGTGATATCGGCTATCGCGGACCGACGGCATGTGCGGCGGCGGGAATCACCTACCGCCAGCTCGACTACTGGGCGCGCACGGGGCTGGTCGAGCCGAGCGTGCGTCCGGCGTACGGCTCGGGTACCCAGCGTCTCTACAGTTTCCGGGACGTGGTCCTCCTCAAGATCGTCAAGCGGTTCCTGGACACCGGGGTCGCTCTGCAGAACATCCGTACGACGGTCCAGCATCTGCGGGCCCGGGGGTTCCAGGATCTTGAGCGGATGACCTTGATGAGCGACGGCGCGACGGTCTACGAGTGCTCCTCGCCCGCCGAGGTCGTGGCCCTGCTGCAAGGCGGGCAGGGGATCTTCGGGATCGCTGTCGGTGTGGTGTGGAGGGACGTGGACGCGGCACTGTCCCAGTTGCACGGCGAGCGGATCGACACCGGTGAGACGCTGGTCGGCAACAACCCCACCGATGAACTCGCGCGCCGGCGCAACCGCGCCGGATGAGCGGCTGACCGGATCGGCGGCGGCTACGGCACTGACAACGCGACCGCCCGGCACCCCGTGGGGTGCCGGGCGGTCGCGTTGTCAGTGCCGTAGGGCAGCATCGGTCAGGTGAGAGCCGCGCCCACCATCCTCCATCTGGACATGGATGCCTTCTACGCCTCGGCGGAGCAGGCATCCAAGCCGAGCCTGCGCGGCAAGCCGGTGGTCGTCGGGGGGCTCGGGCCGCGCGGAGTGGTCGCCACCGCGTCGTACGAGGCACGGCGCCTGGGTGTGCACTCGGCGATGCCGACGGCGCAGGCCCGCAGGCTGGCACCGAACGCGGCCTACCTCGTACCGCGCTTCGCGCTGTACCGGACCGTGAGCGACCAGGTGATGGAGCTGCTGGGCAGGCTGTCACCGTTGGTGGAGCCGCTCAGCCTGGACGAGGCATTCGTCGATCTGGAGGCGGGCGGGGTCGCGGACGACTCGGAGTCGGCGCGGGTGATGGGCGAGCAGTTGCGTGCCGCCATCCACGCGGTGACGGGGCTCAGCGGATCCGTCGGGCTCGCCGGGTCCAAGATGCTGGCCAAGATCGCCTCGGAGGAGGCCAAGCCGGACGGGCTGCTGCTCATCGAGCCGGGCACCGAACGGGAGCTGCTGGCGCCGATGCCGGTGCGGATCCTGCCGGGAGTCGGCCCTGCCACCGGGGACCATCTGCGGCGGGCCGGCATGACCACCGTCCACGACCTGGCCGAGGCGGGCGAGGCGGAGCTCGTACGGCTGGTGGGCAGGGCTCACGGTGTCTCGCTGCACCGGATGGCCCTGGGGCTGGACGACCGTCCCGTCGTCGCCGAGCGGGACGCCAAATCCGTATCGGTCGAGGACACCTTCGACATCGACCTGCACGACCGGGTGCGGGTGCGCACGGAGGTGGAGCGGCTGGCGGGCCGGTGTGTGGAGCGGCTGCGGGCGGCGGAGCGCTCCGGGCGCACGGTGGTGCTCAAGGTGCGCCGGTACGACTTCTCGACCCTGACCCGCTCCGAGACCCTCAGAGGGCCCACGGACGACCCCACAGTGGTGCGTGAGGCGGCCGCGAGGCTGCTGGAGGCAGTGGACACCACCGGGGGCGTACGGCTCCTGGGAGTGGGCGTCACGGGGCTCGCCGACTTCACCCAGGAGGATCTCTTCGCGCAGGCCGCCGATGCCCGGCACGCGGCGGAGGCGGAGGCCCAGGAAAGCACGGCGGCGGACGACGGCACGATGGACACCGGGGCCGCCGTGGAGGAAGCGGCGCAGGAGAGCGCCGAGCTGCTCGCCGCCCGGCTCTGGCCGGCCGGACACGACGTACGGCACGAGACGCACGGCCACGGCTGGGTGCAGGGGAGCGGGGTGGGCCGGGTGACGGTTCGGTTCGAGGAGCCGGGCGACGAACCCGGCCGTGTACGTACGTTCCGCGTCGACGACCCGGAGCTGAGTCCGGCCGATCCGCTGCCGTTGGTGCGGGACCCCGCCGACTATTCCTCCTGGCCGGCCAGCTTGCCGAAGTCGCGGTCCGGCCCGGTCTCCTCCGTGGGCGGGGAGTCCAGCCCGTAATGGCGGTAGAGCTGCAGTTCCTGCTCCGGGGAGAGATGCCGGCCGACGCCGAAGTCGGGCGCGTCCTTGATCAACGCGCGGTCGAAGGGAATCCGCAGCGAATCCCCGACGAGCTCGCTCGGTTCCAGGGGGACGAAGGCGTCTCTGCTGAAGAGTCCGGTGCGCACGGCCGCCCACTCCGGGACTCCGGTCGCATCGTCCAGATAGACCTCATCAACCGTTCCGATCTTGGCGCCCTCGCGGTCGAATGCCTTGCGGCCGATCAGGCTGCGCGGATCGATGTCGGTCTGCACGGTGCCTCCCACTGGTCGCAACTGCTCGGGTGGTCGCAACTACTCCACAAGCACTACAAAAGTGCAGATCCCAGGCATTGGCCACTCGAGAAATCCGGCACGGACCCCGCTGGTAGGCTGGCAGATGGCTGCTGACCCCGTGCGGGAGAGTCCTCCGGTGCAGAATCCGGAGGCGCCGAAGGAGCAAATCCTCCCCGGAATCTCTCAGGCCCCCGTACCGCACGGATGAGGTCACTCTGGAAAGCAGGGCGGGTTTCGTGCGGGCATGTGCCGGGACGGATCCCTCCCTCACCGACGGTGAAAGCCGGTGTGCCGTGAGGCGGGCCGGTGAAGCTCTCAGGTTGAGATGACAGAGGGGGAGGCCGTTCGGGCACCCACGCCGTGGTGCCCCTCGCAGGTCGTGACAGACCAGGAGGCCTCCATCATGACCCCCCGTCGCACCCCGCTCTCCCAGCTGGAACAGGGCATTCCGTTCGAGCAGCGCCACATAGGGCCCGATGGTGCGGCCCAGGCGAAGATGCTCGCCCAGGTCGGCTACGGCTCGCTCGACGAGCTCACCGCCGCCGCGGTGCCCGACGTGATCAAGAGCGCGGAGGCCCTGAAGCTTCCGTCGGCCCGTACCGAGGCCGAGGTACTGGCCGAACTGCGCTCGCTCGCCGACCGCAACCAGGTGCTCGCCCCGATGATCGGGCTCGGCTACTACGGCACGTTCACCCCGCCGGTGATCCTGCGCAACGTCATGGAGAACCCCGCCTGGTACACGGCCTACACGCCGTACCAGCCGGAGATCTCCCAGGGGCGGCTCGAAGCCCTCCTCAACTTCCAGACGATGGTCGCCGAGCTGACCGGGCTGCCCACCTCCGGCGCCTCCCTGCTCGACGAGGGCACCGCGGCCGCCGAGGCCATGGCGCTGGCACGGCGTGTCGGCAAGGTCAAGAACGGCGTCTTCCTGGTCGACGCGGACACCCTGCCGCAGACCGTCGCCGTGATCGAGACCCGCGCGGAGCCGACCGGTGTCGAGGTCGTCGTCGCCGACCTCACCGGCGGTATCCCGGCGGAGCTCGTGGAACGCGGCGTCTTCGGCGTGCTGCTCCAGTACCCCGGTGCCTCCGGAGCCGTCCGCGACATCAAGCCCGTGATCGAGCAGGCCCACGAGCTCGGTGCGATCGTCACCGTGGCCGCCGACCTGCTGGCGCTCACCCTGCTCACCTCGCCCGGCGAGCTGGGCGCGGACATCGCGGTCGGCACCACCCAGCGCTTCGGCGTGCCGATGGGCTTCGGCGGTCCGCACGCCGGGTTCATGGCCGTCCGGGAGAAGTTCGCCCGCAGCCTGCCCGGCCGCCTCGTCGGCGTCTCCGTCGACGCCGACGGCAACAAGGCGTACCGCCTGGCCCTGCAGACCCGCGAGCAGCACATCCGCCGCGAGAAGGCCACCAGCAACATCTGTACCGCGCAGGTGCTGCTCGCCGTCATGGCCGGGATGTACGCCGTCTACCACGGCCCCGAGGGGCTGCGGACGATCGCCCGGCGCACCCACCGCTACGCCATGATCCTGGCCGAGGGCCTGCGTCGGGCCGGCGCCGACGTCGTGCACGGCGCGTTCTTCGACACCCTGACCGTGCGGGTGCCCGGCAAGGCCGCCGCTGTGGTCGCCGACGCCCGCGAGCGCGGGGTCAACCTGCGCCTCGTCGACGCGGACCTGGTCTCCCTCTCCTGCGACGAGACCACGACCCGTACCCAGGTCTCCGCCGTCTGGGCCGCCTTCGGTGCCGACGGCGACATCGAGGCACTGGACGCCGCGGCCGCCGACACGCTGCCCGACACCCTGCTGCGCGACGACGACATCCTCACCCACCCGGTCTTCCACCAGCACCGCTCCGAGACCGCGATGCTGCGCTACCTGCGCAAGCTCGCCGACCGGGACTACGCGCTGGACCGCGGCATGATCCCGCTCGGCTCCTGCACCATGAAGCTGAACGCGACCGCCGAGATGGAGTCGATCACCTGGCCCGAGTTCGGCGCGCTGCACCCCTTCGCCCCCGCCGAGCAGGCGCAGGGCTTCCTCACCCTCATCCGTGAGCTGGAGGAGAGGCTCGCCGAGGTCACCGGCTACGACGCCGTGTCGATCCAGCCCAACGCGGGTTCGCAGGGTGAGTTCGCCGGTCTGCTGGCCGTCCGGGCGTACCACCGGGCCAACGGCGACGACCGGCGCACGGTGTGTCTCATTCCGTCCTCGGCCCACGGCACCAATGCCGCGAGCGCCGTCATGGCGGGCATGAAGGTCGTCGTGGTGAAGACCGCCGACGACGGCGAGGTCGACATCGCGGACCTGCGCGCCAAGATCGAGCTGCACCGCGACGAGCTGGCCGTGCTCATGATCACGTACCCGTCGACGCACGGCGTCTTCGAGGAGCACGTCGCCGCCATCTGCGGTGAGGTGCACGACGCGGGCGGCCAGGTGTACGTCGACGGCGCCAACCTCAACGCGCTGGTCGGCCTGGCCAAGCCCGGCAAGTTCGGTGGCGACGTCTCGCACCTGAACCTGCACAAGACCTTCTGCATCCCGCACGGCGGCGGTGGCCCCGGTGTCGGCCCGGTAGGCGTCCGCGCGCACCTCGCGCCGTACCTCCCCAACCACCCGCTCCAGCCCGCCGCGGGCCCGGAGACCGGCATCGGCCCGATCTCGGCCGCCCCGTGGGGCTCGGCCGGCATCCTGCCGATCTCGTGGGCGTACGTCCGGCTGATGGGTGGCGAGGGCCTGAAGCGTGCGACGCAGGTCGCCGTGCTCGCCGCCAACTACATCGCCAAGCGCCTGGAGCCGCACTTCCCGATCCTGTACAACGGCCCGGCCGGACTGGTCGCGCACGAGTGCATCGTGGATCTGCGGCCGATCTCCAAGGCGACCGGAGTCAGCATCGACGATGTCGCCAAGCGTCTGATCGACTACGGCTTCCACTCGCCGACCATGTCGTTCCCGGTGGCCGGGACGCTGATGATCGAGCCGACCGAGAGCGAGAACCTCGCCGAGCTCGACCGTTTCTGCGACACCATGATCGCCATTCGCGGCGAGATCGAGAAGGTCGCTTCGGGCGAGTGGAGTGCGGACGACAACCCGCTGTGCAACGCCCCGCACACGGCGGCCGCGCTCGGTGACGAGTGGACGCACGCCTACAGCCGTGAGGAGGCCGTCTTCCCGGCCGGGGTGTCGGCCGCGGACAAGTACTGGCCGCCGGTGCGCCGGATCGACGGTGCCTTCGGCGACCGCAACCTGGTCTGCTCCTGCCCGCCGCTGGACGAGTACGACAACTGACGGATGCCGTAGGGCATGTGCGGACATGCGTCGGGGCCGGTGCGGAGTTTCTCCGGGCCGGCCCCCTTCGTACGGCCGCGGTCAGGCGGCTTTCATCACCCGGCCGACCCCCAGCGGCCGGTGCGGGGCGATGATCTGCCCGTTCGGCAGCAGCTCACCGGTGTCCTCGAAGAGCAGGACGCCGTTGCACAGGAGGCTCCAGCCCTGTTCCGGGTGGTGGGACGTCAGGCGCGCGGCTTCCCGGTCGGCGGAGTCGGCGGTCGGGCAGGGTGGCTGGTGCTGGCACATGGCTGGGTTCTTTCGCTGCGTCGATTCGAATGTCCTGCGGCTGGCTGAGGTGTTCATGGCCGCCCCCGTATCGGTCGGTCCGGTCCCAGTGTTGCCCTACGGGCGTCATTCCGCAGGGATTTCACCGCAGCTCCTGTCTTCCTCTCATGACGCATCACCCGGCAGGACGGTTCAGCGCAACGACACTGTCCCTTTGGGTGGTTCGGGGTGGCCGGACCGGGCTAGTCCGGACGGGTAGGAACGCGCCCCCGCGGTTCCCCGTCCCACCACCTCGTGTTCGGCGGGACGGGGAACCGCGGGGGCGTACGGGGCGCGGGAGGGCGGGCCGGCTCAGGCCGAACTGAGCAGCGGGCCCGGAGTGACGCGCAGGGTCATCACCGGAAGCAGATCGGCGACGCGGTGCGGCCGGTGCGCGGCGATACCCGGCGGGGCGGGCGCCAGGGGCACCAGCACATCGGTCGGGGCCAGGGTACCGCCGGAGGGATCGGCCTCGAAGTCGCCGTGCAGCCACAGCGTGAGCATGTAGAGCTCCGGGATGGACAGCAGGCGCGCCTGGTACGCGGAGGCCGACGTCTCCGCCTGCCGTACGGCCAGTTCCGTCGAGGCGAGGTAGGGCCCCTCGAAGAAATGGGAGAACGCCCAGCCGTCCGGGGTGAGCATCGTGTCCGCCGCCGCGACGGCGCGCTCCTCGCTGCGGATCAGGAACCGCCATGCGGCGAGACGGGTACGGGGCGCGGTATCACTCGCCACGATCCGTTCCAGTACGTGGACGGGGAGCGGGAGTTCGGGGCTCAGCGGTCCCTGGACGGACCGTAGAGCGGGTGTACGGGCTTCGCGGACTGCGGTGGGAGAACCGAGTGCGGCGAGAACGCTGCGCAGCGCGGGCGCGGGAGCCGGAGGAACATGCAGCGGCATAGTGGGTTGCCTCTCACTTCGGAGACACGGTGATGCGTGGGTGGGTGCAGACGGCGCTGTCGGCATGCGGGGGCCAGAGGAGGCCGGGACCGGGCCGGTTGCGTCAACTCTCTGCCTCGCCCGCGGAGTTTATACGAAAAGTGTTCCCTCGATGCTTCAGCTAGCCGTTTCGGATATGGCCCGCAAGGTGGCATCAGGACTTTGAATTGTGGAGTTTATGATGATTCCGGCCGTCCTGTTCGTCCCTCGCCTGGGACTTTTCCGATGCAGCGGTAGGCCGAAACTCATCGGTGTTTCCACCACGTGCCTCTCGGCCGAAACCCCACATTGCCGCATGCCGACGGAATGTGCCCGCCCGCTCCCGTCGAAGACTAGCGGGTGTCCGGCGTCCGCGGGGCGTTATGGATCACCTCGACTGGGCATTATCGATCGTGATGCGAGCGGCCTGGGCCGCGGGCCGCGCACACGGGAGGAGGGACTCTTCGATGGGGGAGAAGGTCGTGGCGGGAGCCTTTGACCTGTCCGATCGGCAGACGTACCGCAGAAAGCTCAACCAGTGCCTGGAGGGGCTGGGGAGACTGCTGGCGGAGCGGAGCTTCGATCGCCCCAGGAACCTCATGGGGCTGGAGATAGAGCTGAATCTGGCGGGCTCCGACGGTATGCCGAGGATGCGGAATGCGCAGGTGCTCCAGCGCATCGCGAGCCAGGATTTCCAGACCGAACTGGGGATGTTCAATCTGGAAGTGAATATTGTTCCGCACCGGCTCAGCGGACGGGTTTTCGACCAGCTGTCGGAGGAGCTGCGCACCGGGCTCGCCTATGCCCATCGGAAGGCGGGCGAGGTCGATGCGGGGATCGTGATGATCGGAATCCTGCCGACACTCGGCAGGCAGGACGTGGTGTCGGCGAACCTCTCCGAAGCGGAACGCTACACGCTGCTCAACGATCAAATGTCGGCGGCCCGGGGGGAGGATTTCGACCTCGATATCGCAGGCGTGGAGCGGCTGGTCTGTACCTCGCCCTCGATCGCCCCCGAATCGGCCTGCACCTCGGTGCAATTGCACCTTCAGGTGACACCCGAGCGGTTCGCGGACGTCTGGAACGCCGCCCAGGCCGTCGCGTCCGTCCAGATCGCGCTCGGTGCCAACGCGCCCTTCCTGTTCGGCAAGGAGCTGTGGCGGGAGTCGAGGCCACCGCTGTTCCAGCAGGCCACCGACGTACGGCCGCCCGAGCTGCGGAACCAGGGGGTGCGGCCGAGGACCTGGTTCGGGGAGCGGTGGATCAGTTCCGCGTACGAGCTCTTCGAGGAGAACCTGCGGTACTTCCCGCCGCTGCTGCCGATCTGCGACGACGAGGAACCCCTGCGGGTCCTGGACGAGGGCGGGGTGCCGACGCTCGCCGAGCTCGTGCTGCACAACGGCACGGTCTACCGCTGGAACCGGCCGGTGTACGGGATCGCGGACGGCGTTCCCCACCTGCGCGTGGAGAACCGGGTCCTGCCGGCCGGGCCCACCGTGACGGACGTGATCGCCAACGCCGCGTTCTACTACGGGCTGGTACGGGCCCTGGCCGGGGAGTCCCGGCCGGTGTGGACCAAGCTGCCCTTCGAGGCCGCCGCGGAGAACTTCGACGCCGCCTGCCGCCACGGCATCGACGCCGAACTGCTCTGGCCGTGCTCCGGCCGTTCCGGTGGGATCACCAAGGTGCCGGCCGTCAAGCTCGTACGCGACGAGCTGCTGCCGCTCGCCGCCGCCGGGCTCGACGCCTGGAACATCGAGCCCGCGGACCGCGACCTCTACCTCGGCGTCATCGAAGAGCGGTGCAGGCGACGCGTCAACGGAGCCTCCTGGCAGGTCGCCACGTACCACCGGGCGCTGGAGGCCGGACTGGAACGCGACGCGGCACTGGCGGCCACCACCCGGCGCTACGCCGAGCTGATGCGGACGGGTGATCCGGTGCACACCTGGCCGACCGGGTTCCCGGCACCCTGACGCGGGGCGCGGGCCGCGGGCCGGAGCGAGGGCCTGCGGGGGTGGCGGGCTTGTGCCGGGGACGGGCCTGCGGCCGCGTGATTTCGCTCGGGCCCGCGGGCTACTCCTGTGAGGCGCGCCCGTTCTGTCCGGCGGTCATGATGGCCTGCAGGATCACCGCCTGGATCTCCGCCGGGTCGCTCACCTCGTACCCGCCGCCGGTCACCTTCGCGATCGCCGACACCTCGTCGCGGTCGGCGTCCGGGCCCACCGCGATGGCGATGATCGGCACCGGCCGCTGCGGGTCGGCGAGCTGCTTCAGCCGGTCGATCAGCGCGCTGCGGGAGATGCCGTGGGAGTCCTGGTTGGAGCCGTCGGTGAGGATCACCAGGGCGTTGAACTTGCCCTTCACATACAAGGACTGGGCCGCCGTGTACGAGGCCAGGGTGGTGTCGTACAGACCGGTCGCCCCGCCCGGTACGGGCTGGAGCCCCGCGAACGCCGCCGAGAGCTTCTCCCGGTGGGTGCCGCCGCCCTTCGCCGGGTCGCCGAGCCGTCTGGCCGGCATCAGCTCGCGGTAGTCCTTCTCGCCGTCCAGCGTCGTCGCGAACTCCCACAGCCCGATCTCGTCGTTCGCGGTGAACTGGCCGAGAGCCTGGATCAGGGACGCCTTCGTGACGTTTATCCGGGACTGGCTGCGGCCCGGCACCAGGGTGGCCATGGAACCGGAGGCATCGACAACCGTGGTCAGCCGCGCGCTCTGCACGGTGATCGTCCACATGCCGAGCGTCTCCTGGAGAGCCCGCGCGGACGGGGCCTCGGCCGCCGAGGTGGCGTACGGCTGGGGAGCTCTGCCGCCGGCCGACGCGACGACCGTGTCCTCGGCGGTCCCGTCCACGGGCCGGAAGCCGTGCCGGGTGAGGATGGCCCGCGAGCCCGGGTCGTTCAGCAGGGGCATGAAGCGCAGGGCCGCCCGCGCCTCGTGGGTGCTCAGTTTCGGCTCGTTGACCAGGGTGTACGGGTAGTTGAGGAGCGGGGTGCCGTCCTTCGGGTAGAAGAGGTCGAGCTTGCCCCCTCCGGTCGCCTCCGCGTTGTGGGTGAAAGCCGCCTGCTCGGAGACGAGCACCGCCTGGTTGCGCTTCGGGTTGCCGTCCGCGGCGCCCGGGCTGTCGTGGGCCAGCGTCTCCAGTACCTGGGCGTCGCTGTCGGACATCCGCTGTGCCAGTACCTTCGCCGTCTCGGCGACCCTGGTGTCGCTGTCCCCGCCCTGCTTGTCGGACGAGGCCCCGATGCCGGCCGTCGCGAGCAGCCCGGTGGCACTGCGTACCGGGTCGGCGGCGCCGAGGCGCACCTCGTCCGACCGCATGGCCGAGGCGACCAACTCGGCCCAGGAGTAGGTCTTCTCGGGCCAGCCCAGTTGCTCGGACGCGGACGGCACCATGCCCAGGGCCACCGGTGAGGAGGCCACGGAGTCGGACGGGGTGATCGGGAGGCCGTCGCCGACGCCCTTGGCCCGGTCCAGCCAGAGGTCGGAGTCGGGCAGCCAGACCTGGTAGTCGACGGGCTTGCCGCCGGTGGCGAGTGCGTCGGCGACCTTGTAGGAGTCGCGGGCCACCACATCGACGTCCAGGCAGCGGCCGTCGGATCTCACCTCGTCCGCGCGGGCCTTGTCCGCGATGGCCCGCATGGCGGGGGCGATGTCGGGGGAGGTCGCCATCGACAGACGCACGGTGGAGCCCTCGCAGGACTCGGAGAACGACAACAGGCCGCCCTGGGCCGCGACTGCCGTTCCCGCCGCCACGGCGAGTACCAGAATGGTGGCGATGGCAACGGTTCGGCGGCGACGCGGGGGAGGACCGTCCCGGTGTCCCTCCGCCTCGTAGTCGTCAGGCAAGCTATGACGTCCCATGTCGGTGGTGCCCCTCCTTGAGGATGAACAAGGAAAAAAAGGGGACCGCACCATCGGCGATGGCGGTCGTCCCCCGGCCTGTCGCGCATGATCTTCGTACCTGCATTCGAGACCCTAGTGGGACGGCGGGCGGGATGAGACGCGATTGCACAACTAAAGGCGGGTGGACAGGTGGAGACGGGGCGCGTGGCTGATTCTTTTCCCCAAGAGGCCGTGTCACAGCGGATCCTGCGGTCCGAAACGGTGTTGGTGCTGGCTCTCTCGCTGGGTGCGAGCGGGGTGTCTGCCCTGATCAGTTTTATCGGATCGCTGACCAAACCAGGGGGTTTGAAGGACCAGGCGGCCACGCTCAACGGTTCGTACGCTCCGGGGCGGCCGTGGCTGGATCTGGCATGGCAAATGTTCGGAATCGCAACGGCTCTGGTGCCGGTCGCCCTGGTCGCGCATCTGTTGATCAGGGAAGGAGCGGGCCTGCGGGCCATCGGATTCGACCGGACCAGGCCTGGGCCCGACCTCGGCCGCGGCACCCTCGTCGCCGCGGGCATCGGCAGCGCCGGGCTCGCCTTCTACCTGGTGGCGCGGGCGACCGGCTTCAATCTCACCGTGGTTCCGGAGTCGCTGCCCGACGTGTGGTGGAAGTTCCCCGTACTGATCCTTTCCGCGGTGCAGAACTCCGTACTGGAGGAAGTGATCGTCGTCGGGTACCTGCTGCGCAGACTGGGGCAACTGGGCTGGACGCCGATGGCCGCGCTGGTGGCGAGCTCGGTGCTGCGCGGTTCCTACCACCTGTATCAGGGCATCGGCGGCTTCATCGGCAACATGGTGATGGGCGTCGTGTTCGTGCTGCTGTACCGGCGCTGGGGGCGGGTCGGACCGCTGGTCGTCGCGCACGCGCTGCTCGACATCGGGGCGTTCGTGGGTTACGCGCTGCTCGCCGGAAAGGTGGACTGGCTGCCCACGCCGTGAGCGGACGGTGGCCGAGGGGGCGTACGGGATTTCTCCCTGCGCCCCTTCTTCCTTTGGGCCCCTGCCTTCTTGGGCCCTTCCTCCTGGGGAGCCTCAGCAGCGACTTAGCTCCTTCCGCGGCCGGTGTGCCGATCGGACGGGGAGTGTGGCCGATCGGCCGACGCGATGGCGCGGTGGGTGCGCCTAGCGTCGTACGGACCGGACCAGCACGCTTTGAGGGGAACGTTGATGAGCCAGCGAGGGACGACCGGAGCAGCCGACGGCATGGCCGTGACCGGGGCGACCACGGAGTTCGAGCCGGACGTCGTGGACCTGTTCGTGGAGACTCTGCGCCGTGCGGTCAGGCGTGAGCTGTCTGCCGTGGGGACGGACACACTGCTGGGGGAGCTCGTGATGGGGGACACGGACGCCGGTGCGGCGATTGCCCCGGGCATGCGGAAGGCCGGTTCGCTCAGCGGGTCGATCAGCGGCAGGGCGGGCCGCGGTTGGGTGAGCGACGACGGGGGACCCGGTGCGCGGGTCGGGGCCGGCGCCGGTGAGGCAGCTGATCAGGATGCCGACGGGAAAGAGGTGGACGCCGCCTGGCGTGAGGCACAGTGGCGCGTCGGCCTCGGTTCGCGCGGATCGGCCGTGGACAGCGGCTCGGCGCTGCCCGGGATGAGCGGGGCGATGCGCGCGTGCCTGTTGCTCGCGCTCGGGTCGGCCCGCGCCGAGGGGTCGATCTCGGTGCGCTGCAGGCATGTGGCCCGTGCCCTGCTGGACCTGCCGGACACCCGGGCGCGGGAAGCCCTGCTGCTGCAGCGGCTGGACGTGGCTGACGCGTCGAGCGCCCTCGATCGACTGGACGCGAGCGCTCCGGCGGAGACCGAGCGACCGGAGTCCCGCGGCGTCACCCTTCTTCGCCGGGCCGGAACGCTGGGCAGGAGCGGTAACCGTTTGACCCGCGCGCTGACTTCATGGACCTCCGGGAGCACCGTGAACGGCTCACCGGTTCTGTTCGCGGTGTCCGTCGAGGCCATGCGGCAAGCGGTCCGGTGCGGACACGCCGAGGTGGAGCCGGTGGATCTTCTGCTGGGGACGCTGGCGCTGGACCGGGCACTGTCCGTCGCCGGGCGCTCGCTTCCCGGGAGCCTGGAGGAAGCCAACTCCGCTGCTGCCCTGATGCGCCGACACGGCGTACGGCAGTTCTCCCTGGCCTCGTCGGCCTCGCTGGCCTCGGCGAGCTTGGCGGCCGGTGACCCCGACGGGGACGGTGTGCCGCGGTCCGCCGCCGCCGAGCGGGCCATGGCGATGGCGCGGCTGTCCGCCGCCGAGCACGGGTCGCCCACGGTCGGTACGGTCCACCTGCTGTCCGCGCTGCTCGACGAGTCGGCGACGGATGCGGACGCCGGGGCCGGTGGCGTGGTCGTCGCGCTGCTGGCCGCCGACCAGGTGGACGTGGCCGCGTTGCGGGCGGAGCTGAGCTCCCGGCTGGGCGCATGACACCCGGGCCCGCCGGGACGCGACCGCCGCGGCTACCGTCTCTCCCCGGAGACCCAGAGACGGGGCAAGGGAGATCATGAGTCAGGCGCCCGAATACAGGCAGCTGTCGCGCCCGTCCGTACGGCTGCGGCACACGCTGGCCGGTGTGCCGCGGTGGCTGCGCCGTGAGGCGGTGGAGAGCTGGTCCGCGGTGCGGGCCGCTGAGCGCCGTACGGTCGTGAGCGAGACGCTCCTGTGTGCCCTGGTGGCAGCCGTCGGCCTGATGCCGCTGCTGCTGGCGCCCCCGCATCGGCCGGCGGCGGCCGTTCTGGAGGCCTTGTGGGCGGTGACGCTCGTTCCTGCTCGGCGCGGCCGGCCGGTCGCCGCGGTCCTGGGTTCCTCTGTGCTGGTCGTGGGCGACAACGTGTGGACCCTGGCGGTGGCGCCACTGATCGTGCTGTCCGCCACCCGTCGTATCGCACCGCCGCGACGTGTGTGGCAGTTCGTGGGGGTGGCCTGCGCCGCTGTCGGTGTCCTGACCCTCGCTCGTGCCCTGGTCCGGCCCGAGTCCCCGCTGCCGGAACTGGCCGAGAACGCGGTCTCGGCCGTGCTGCTTCTCCTGCTTCCCGCTCTGGCCGGCACCCTGCTGGGGCGACGGCGGCCCCTGGTCAGCCTGCTGCGGGAACGCAACGCCTATCTGGAGCAGGCCCGTGCGCTGACCGCCGCGGCGGCCCGGCTGGAGGAACGGACCCGGATCGCGGGAGAGATGCACGATCTCCTGGGACACCGGCTGAGCCTGATCTCGGTGCACGCCGGGGCGCTCGAACTCGGTGCCGCGCGTCAGGCCCCTGCCCTCGTCGGACAGGCCGAGTTGCTCCGCACGACAGCCGGTTCGGCCATGGAGGAACTACGCGAGATCCTCGGTGTCCTGCGGCGCGAGGACATGACCGACCCGACGAACGGGACCGGCGAAGCGAGGGGAACGCGTGAGGACATCACCGCTCTCGTGAGGGAATCCCGGCAGACAGGCAGCACTGTCGAGTTGGACTGGTCCGTTCCCGACACGTCCGAGGTGGGTCCGCGTACGCGTCAGGCGATCCACCGGGTGGTCCGCGAAGGGCTGACGAACGTGCTGAAACACGCGTCCGGCGCGCCCACCAGGGTGGTGGTGGGAAGCACGGACAGAGGCGTCGAAGTGTCCGTCACCAACGAGGCGCCCCGCGCGTCCGGCCACTCCCCCGGGGGGAGTCACAGCGGGCTGGCCGGCTGCCAGGAGCGGATCTCGTTGCTCGGCGGCACGTTCCGGGCAGGCACCTTGACGAACGGTGGATTCCGCGTGGCGGCTTGGCTGCCCACGCACGGGAGCGAGCCCCTGGGATTCGCCGCGCTACCGGGGGCCTCCGCCGAACCCGCTCCGGACCCGGCCCGCCTTCGATCCGACGGCATCGAACAAAGAGGGGCACGAGCCCCGCTGCGGGACGAGATCCTGACCTGGCCGCGAGTCCTGGGATCGGGCTGTGTGGCGCTGCTCGTGACCCTGCCCACGGCCGTCTTCCTCGTCGTCCTGCTGGTCCACGCGGCCCTAAGATGACCTGATGATCCGAGTCCTGATCGCCGACGACGAGGCGCTGATGCGCGCGGGAATCCGGATGATTCTGGAGAACGCCGAGGACATCGAGGTGGTCGCCGAGGCGGGCGACGGTCGTGAGGCCGCCGCGGCATGCCGCGCCCAGGACATCGATGTCGCCCTCCTCGACATCAACATGCCGGTCGGGGACGGAATCACCGCTGCCGAGGACATCACCCGCCTCTCGCCCCGCACCTGTGTCGTGATGCTGACGGCGTTCAGTGAGGAGGCGAGCGTGACGCGCGCCCTGCGGGCCGGTGCGAGCGGATTCCTCCTCAAGGACACCGGTCCCGCCGAACTGATCCGCGCCGTGCAACTCGCCGCCGGAGGCGAACCGGTACTGGCACCCCGGATCACCCGGCGGCTGCTGGAACAGCATGTGAAGTCCGGCCGGGACACCGAGGCCGCGCTACGCCGGACCGAAGAACTGACCCCGGCCGAACGGGACGTCCTACGGCTGCTGGGCACGGGCCTGTCCAACGCGGAGATCGCCGATCAGCTGTATCTGAGCGCCGGCACGGTCAAGGCGCACATCAGCCGGATCCTCACCCGCACCGGCTGCGCCAACCGCGTACAGGCCGCCGTCCTCGCCCACGACGCTGGGCTGCTCGCCGGTCGTTGAGCTGGTTCTCCGCGGCCCCGCACCGGCGGACGCGAGCGGCAATGGACCGCCGCAGGCGGCTCGCCGCGTGAACCTTCGCCGAAGCGGTGGCCCGGCGTTCCGCCGGTCCCGAAGCGACTGTGCTGTGTCACGAGATCTTGACCGTTTGCCATACGATCTTGACCGCTTGTCCGATCTCATCCGGTCAGGTCTCATCCGGTCAGGCGTCTACTTCGCCGTGCTCAGTCGCTGGGTCCTCAGTCCCACCGAACCTTGTCGGTGCGGTGAACGTCAGATCGTTGCCGGTCAGGTCGCAGCTGGCCGCCCAGAGACGTGCCGCGGTCGTGGTGTCGGCGAGGTGGTTCCAGAGGGGTTCGACCCTGGGCGTACCGCGCAGCCCGAACAGTCGGGGGCTCCACATCTGGCCGCCGCGGACACCTGGGTCGAGCACGGCCCGAACAGCGGGCCATGCGGCAGCGTCCTTGCCCTGGACGAGAAGGCCGAGCGGCAGATGGCGCAGCCGCTCGCCGGTGGTCCGGACATGGAATGGCGGGCGCGAAGGCGTGAGGGAGTCGAGCGCGCCGCCGGGATGAACGATCACGCTCAGCGTCGTGCCGCCGGCGGCACGCAGGCGACGGTCGAGTTCGACAGCGAAGAGCATCTGGGCCAGCTTCGACCGCGCGTAGGCGCGCTTGGGCTGGTAGTCGTGCGTGCTCTGGAGATCGTCGAGGTCCAGGTGTTCGGACTTGGCGGCGAAGCTGCCGGTGGTGACGATCCGGCTCCCCGGGGTTGCCGTGAGCAGGGGGGCCAGATGGTGGGTCAGCGCGAAGTGCCCCAGGTGGTTGGTCGCGAGCATCAGCTCGTGGCCGGCCGTGGTTTCGCGGCGCGGTGGATGGTCGAGCGCCACTCCGGCGTTGTGGATGACGGCGTCGAGGCGATCCAGACCGAGCGCGTCCACGGATGCCTTGAGCGACGGGAGATCGGCCAGGTCCAGGGGCAGGTGCTTCACCTTGGCGCCGGGGACGCGCGAGCTGATGGAAGCGATCGCGTCTTCGGCCTTCGCCCGGTCGCGGCTGCCGAGAACGACCATGGCCCCGGTGCCGGCGAGTTGCTCGGCGACGAAATACCCGATGCCCGCGTTGCCGCCGGTGACCAGGAATGTCTTTCCCTCGGCGTGAGGCAGCCGGTGGACGTCCCACTGCGGGAACTGGGGTACGGAGGGCATGGCGGGCTCCCGGAAGCTTGGCATGGTCTGGAGGCGGGCGGGACCGCACATTCGCAGTCGGCCACGCCCAGTTCCCACGGTCCCGGGCGCCACCTACATTCCGCCGACAGGTCGCTGTCCCCACCGACAGCCGACCGACACCGCACGGGCCCAGCCCATGCGCGGCAACAGCCGTAGCTTCCCTCACCGAACAAGAACAAGTGACAGAAACCCGTCGGCCATCAAGATCATTTGGCAAACGGCCGAGATCACTTGTCGCGTCTGATCGACCACCCACCGCTTCGGCTCGGGCGTGAACCCTCGTGTGCCGGGCTCGCGCTGGGCGACCTGGACATCGATATCAGGCGGTGTGGGTTTCGTGCCGGGCAGTGGTGACCCGAGCTGCATGTTCTTGCTGTTCGGTTGAAAGGGCGTCAGGCCGGTCAGCAGCGCGACCGCGAGGGGTGGCCCTCGCGGTCGCGTTCCCCAAGGCCCATATCCATTGTGTCCAGGGCGAGTTGGGTTTCCTTGGGCGTCGATGCGGACAAGAGTTCAGCCTCGGTGGCCATACACAATGTCTTGGGGCTACCGAAGGGGTTGGTCAGTGCCGTATGTATCTGACAGGTAGCACCATTCGGGGATTGGGATCGAGGAGCACATCGGCGGGACCGAACCGTGCGGCCAGTTCGCGGATCTCGGGATCTTCGAGAAGGCGGAGGCGGCCGTCTTCAATAAAGGGTGTGCCGTCAATGGTGATGGTCGGCCTGTCGAACTGGCAGTCGCAGTGGGCGTGCCCTGGCCCGCTGCGGTCAGGCTCCCCCTCCTCGGTCAGGGCGTCCAGGCCAAGGTAGAACGCACCGGCGTGCTTCTCCCGTTCGAACTGGGTGCCACCGCTTGAGCGCACTTTCGGGTTGAGTCCGATCAGGGCGTGCCGCAGGTAGTAGCCCCTTGGTGAATAGTGACGTAGCTCGGTGGCGGCAGTCGCGCCCTCGATCGCTGTTACCACGTTGTCGGTGAGTTCGATCGTGGTGGGCTCGGCCGGTGTGCCGGTGACCGTGGACTCCTCGATGACCAGCAGCCCGTCGGTGCGGTTGGGGTAGAAGTTGACGCCACCGTAAGGGAAGGGCCGCCACATTCCAGCGATGAGAGGAGCGTGATGGCCACTGGTGGCGAAGTCACGGAAGGTCACATCGGTGCCTGCGGCGGTGGTTACCCGGATCTCGTCGGCTGCGGCGAGTTGTGCGGTCGCCTTGGCTTCCAAGGCGAAATACAGCTCCAGCGGGAAGCGGGCACCGGTGGCCAGAGCCGATGCGGTCGCGGTCTGGTGCAGTGAGAGGAACCGGGCCTTGCGCTTGGCGACCTCGTCGAAGAACAAGCGGTCGCTGTGCACCTCACCCCACCATGTGCAGGAGAGCACCACATCGGCCTCGGCGTGGATGGCCGACAGCATTGGTGATGGCCGCTCGGAGTCCCAGCCACCCGCGCTGAACGGGGGAACGGTCAGAACGTGCACCTCGGCGTTGCGATAGGCGGCTGCTGCCGCCAGCGCCTGCACCACCACCGGGTCCACCGAGTTCTCGGTCAGGATCAGCACCTGTTCGCCGGCGGCAACGGCGGTGTACTCCATGACGTTATAGGCGCCGGGCATGAGTTCGGTGATGGACAGCGGTGCTGCCATGGGAGTGTCCAAGTAACTGAAGCAGGTCGTTCCGTTCATGCGGATCGAATCCCTTTCGGTTCCAGTTGGGCGGTCGTTGATAGCGGGAGGCGGACGGCGCGACCGGCGCCAAGGCCGAAGAGGCCCTGAACGAGGGTCAGCGCGACAAGAAGGCCGAGCGGAACAGTCCACCCACCGGTGAGGTCGTGGGCTGAGCCGAACAGCAGGGGCCCGACGGCGGCCAGGAGGTAGCCGACGCTCTGGGCCATGCCGGACAGTGCGGCGGCCTGGGACGCGTCGGCCGCACGCTGGCCTTGGAACGTCAGCGCCAACACCAGGCAGGCACCGCCGCCGAGGCCGATCAGCGCACTCCAGACGATCGCCATCTCGGGGGCCATGAGCAGCCCCAGGTATCCGGCGGCGCACATCAATGAACCGCTGACGGCCAGCAGCCGTTGGTCAGTGAGCTGTCGGGCGAGGATCGGCACAGTACTGCTGGAGACCAGACCGGTCACCTGGAGCAGGAACAGCTGCCAGCCGGCGGCGCCTTCGGAGGCGCCGTGGTCGTGCACGATGCTGGGCAACCACGCGATCGTGGTGTAAAAACCGAGGGACTGCAGTCCCATGAACGCACTGACCTGCCAGGCCAGTGGGTAACGCCACAGAGCATGCGCCTGCCTCGCTCCGGGGGCGGTGGGAGTCACGGGCCGGCGGCGGGCCAGTTGCGGTGTCCAGGCCAGGACCCCGAGTAGCGCCAGCACCGCCCAGCAGCCCAACGCGGTATGCCATCCGCCGGGAAGATGGTCGGCCAGGGGCACGGACACCCCGGAGGAGACCGCGGCTATCAACCCCATGACAGTGACGTAGAGCCCGGTGACCGTGGCGATCCGCCGTTCGGGAACGGTGCTCTTGACCAGCGCGGGCAGCAGCACGTTGCCGTAGGCGATCGCTGCTGCCATGATCACGGTGCCGACGAACAAGGTCACCACGCCCGGCAGCGAGCGCAGCACGATGCCGACCGTCAGCACCAGCAAAGCGACCCACAGGACACGCTCGGATCCGTGGCGCTGCGCACTCCTGCCCACCAGCGGCGACGTGGCCGCGAAAGCCAGTAGTGGCAGGGCGTTGAGCAGTCCTGCCGCGGTGCTGGACAAGCCGGTGTCGTGTTCGATCATCGGCAGCACCGAGCCGACACCTGTCAGCGGCGCCCGCAGATTCGCCGCAACAAGCAAGATCCCCACCAGGAGCAACCCCACGCGAGGCGCTCCGCCCCGGTGACCGTCGGATTCGGCCCCGGGAGCGTCAGCGCCCTTCGGCACAGTCACGCTCATGCACCCCCTCTTGCCCCGGCGCGGCTCGACGGCTGATCCGCACGAGCGTGGAGGCGGCGGAGCGGGCAGCCGCCGCATCTCCCGCCGCAATGGCCTCTACGAGGGTGGTGTGCCAGTGGTCGTGTTCGGCGGCGATATCACTGCCCCAGGTCAGCCCGGCGACCGCTGCGGCCAGCGCGCTCCCCAAGTGCTTGTAGACCTCGGCAAGCAACCTGTTCCCGCCGGCTTCCACCACCGCCAGGTGGAATGAGCCATCGGCGTCAGCCAACGCGGTCATCTCACCGGCACAGTTGGTCTCCTGCGCCTTGTGCAGCAGCTCCCGCAATCGCTTCACGTCCGCGCTCGTCCGACGCTGCGCGGCCAGCCCCGCAGCATGCTCCTCCAGTACCGCGCGCAGCTCGAAGACATCGGACAGGTGTGCCGTTGCCGCCCTGCGCACCAGCACTGCCTCCAACTCGCTGGCGACCCGGACGTAGGTGCCGTCTCCGGCACGGGCTTCCAGCAGGCCCAGATGCACCAAAGCGCGCAAAGCCTCTCGCACGGTGTTGCGACTGATTCCGAGAATCGCGACCAACTCGTGTTCGGGAGGAATGCGACTACCGACCGGCCAGCGGCCGGAGGCGATCTGCTCCCGTAGTTGATCAGCGGCCTGGGCGGACAGGGTCGCGCCACGGCGAGGCTCACTCAACCCCTCCATACAAACCTCCAATTGTTGGACAGCTGTAGGTAAACACGTGACGCCCCCAATGTGGCATGGTGATCTATGTCACATCGCGCGATGTGTGGTCGACGTGCACCCCTCGGTGCCCAGTCAGGTGCACGGGAGCGTGCCCGCGCGGCCGGGGCGGCGGCATCGCCGGCCCCTCGCAGGGGCGGTCGCCGAGCGATACCGGCCCGCGAAGCCCCGGCCGTACTTGTGCCAGGTGAACTCGCGGACCGGGTCCACAGCCTCGAACCGGACATCCCGGCTCGTGCGCGGCATCCGACGCCGACGCGCCCCGTAGACGGAAAAGTCCCGCTCGAAGGCCATGGGTTCCGCATGGCTGATCGCCTGGTCGGGTGCCTCGTCACGTCCCCCGCCCGGCGATTCGCCCACCGGCCCAACTTCGTTGTCGCGAACTGGCGTTGGCCCAACTTCAGTGGAAAGCGACCCATCTTCGCTGTCGCAGGTCAGGGGCAAGCGGGCGCAGGGGTTTGCTAGACGATAGTTTCCGATATATCGTTGACGCATCGCGACAGATCAACGATGGAAGGAGCGTAGCGATGCGTTCACATGGATACGAGCATGAGCACGGACATGGACATGGCCACTCCGGGCCCGGTCATCCGGGTCGGGGCGACTTCGAGGGGCGCCGGGCGGCCTTCGGGCAGTTCGGGCCGCCGTTCGGTGGCGGTCCCTTCGGCGGTGGCCCCTTCGGTGGCGGGCGCGGCCGGGGTGGTGGCCGGGGAAGGGCGCGGCGTGGTGACGTACGCGCGTCGATCCTGGCCCTGCTGAAGGACCGGCCGATGCACGGGTACGAGATGATTCAGGAGATCGGCGAGCGCAGCGGCGGGGCCTGGCGGCCCAGTCCCGGCTCCGTCTACCCGACCCTCCAGCTGCTGGAGGACGAGGGCCTGATCGTCAGTGCGAGCGAGGGCGGCAAGAAGCTGTTCACGCTCACCGACTCCGGGCGCGGTGAGGCCGAATCAGGCCCCGACGCGCCGTGGGAGGAGGCCGGGCGCGGTGTCGACTGGGAGAGCGTGAACGAGATCCGTCAGGCCGGCTTCGGTCTGATGGAGGCGTTCGGGCAGGTGTGGAAGACCGGCTCGGCCGATCAGCGGGAGAAGGCGCTGACCGTCATCAACGACGCCCGTAAGAAGCTCTACCTGATCCTTGCCGACGAGCACTGATGGTTCGGTGCGCCACAGTCGGTACGAAGGGCCCCGCGGTCGATCCGCGGGGCCCTTCGGTGCTTCCCGAGCCCCGTCGGCGTAAGGCGGGCTATGCGGCGACGAGGCCGCCGAGCTTGCGCAGCGACTCATGCAGCGCCGCCGTCGCCGAGTCCTTGAGCTTGCCCGCCATCAGGGAGACCGCGGCCCCGGTGAACTCCCCGTCGATACGCATCGTGGTGGCGTCCCCGTCCGGGGTCAGTGAGTACCGCATGGACAGGGTGACCCCCATCGGGCCCTTGCCCCGGGTGGTGAGCAGCCGGCCGGTCTCCAGCTCGTCGACCGTCCAGGTCACCTCGGCGGGGAAGCCCATGAGTTTCATGTTCTCCTCGTAGGTGGCCGCGAGTTCCAGTACGGCGGGGCCGCCCTTGGGGAAACTGGTGTGGGTGGCGTTCCACTCGCCGTACGTGGTGAAGTCCGTGAGCTGTGCCCAGACCTTGTCGGCGGGTGCCTCGATACGCGCCTCGGCGCTGACCTCGGCCATGCGACCACCCCTTGCTCGTCGGGTTACGGTGCCGCGGAACGTAGCGTCGGCGGCGAGAACAAGCAATGCTGATGGACCGTCAGATCTGCTGGGTCTGCCGGTTCCGCCAGATCACCGCCGAGTCGAACCAGTCCGATGCGCGCGGATGCGGACCCTCGTCGTGGCAATGGAACGCCGCCCAGAAGAGGTCGGCGGGCAGGGCGTCCTCCGGTGCGTACACCCGGTAGACGTACTGCAGTCCGTCCTGCGCCAGCAGGGCGACCATCCAGAACACCGCCGCCGCGCTCCTTCCGGGTGCTGTGAGTTCGCTGTTGCGTGAGGGACGTGTACCACGGGGCTCGCGGTTGCCCGGGGGCGTGGGGCAAGACGGCGCGCGCCACTTTTCGGCTTGGTTGTGCGTGGTGGCGAGATCTCATCCAGAAGGATGAGGGGGTGATCTGATGTGCCCAACTTGGGTGGGATGTGTAAATGGGCCCCTCCGGGGATGTTCCGGCACCGGGGGACTGATGGGGTAAGAGGTGTGCAAAACCGGACGCCGCGGATACCTGAACAGCCCGCACCGAACCCCGCTGACCTCGACGCCAGACTCACCCTGGAGCTGGCCTCGGTGGTGACCGGCGCGCGCAGGCGGGCCCTGCGCGACGGTGACCGCCAGATCGACACGGCCCATCTCCTGCACTCCCTCATCGAATCGGACCCAGCCGTCCGGGAAGCCTTCGACGGCGGGCCGCAACTGGCCAGGGTGCTCGGCTACCTCGTGCAGCGCAGCATCGGTTACGGGCTCCGCTGGCAGGGCTCGGTCGAGGACTCGGGCGCGGTCCCGGTGGTCCGGGGGGCGGCCGCGGACGGCTGGTCGCCCTCGGCCGTGAGCGCGATGGAAGCGGCCGGACACCGCGCCGGACTCCGCGGCGAGTCGCGGGCCGGCGGCCTCGATCTGCTTTCCGCGCTGGCGGCCGACACGGAGTGCCGGGCCGTGGAGGTACTGGCACGGGCGGGCGTGGACGCGGAGTGGCTGGCGGCCCGCGCGGCGGAAGCGACGGCCGAGGCGTCTCGACAGGTGTGACAGGGGTGACGGTACTGATCGCAACTGTCATGATGTGCCGATGCACGCGTCTCAGGGGAGAAGCGCCGGCCTGGGACTAGCCCTTGCCTCGGCCTTCGCATTCGGTGGTTCAGGGGTGGCGGCCAAGCCGCTGATCGAGGCCGGGCTCGACCCGCTGCATGTGGTGTGGCTACGGGTGGCGGGCGCCGCCCTCGTCATGCTGCCGGTCGCCTGGCGCCACCGGAACCTCGTGCGTGAACGGCCCGCTCTGCTGGCCGGGTTCGGCCTGCTCGCCGTCGCCGGTGTCCAGGCCTGCTACTTCGCCGCGATCTCCCGGATCCCCGTCGGTGTGGCGCTCCTGGTCGAGTACCTGGCTCCCGCCCTGGTTCTCGGCTGGGTCCGCTTCGTCCAGCGCAGAGCCGTCACCCGGGCCGCCGCGCTCGGCGTGATCCTCGCGGTCGGCGGTCTGGCCTGTGTCGTCGAGGTGTGGTCCGGACTGAGTTTCGACGCCGTCGGGCTGCTGCTCGCGCTCGGCGCCGCCTGCTGCCAGGTCGGCTACTTCGTCCTGTCGGACCAGGGCAGCCAGGACACCGCGAGCGGTGGCGGGAAGAGCGTCCCGCCACCGCATCCGGTCGGGGTCATCGCGTACGGACTGCTGATCGGTGCCGCTGTGCTCACCGTGGTCGCCCGGCCGTGGGGCATGGACTGGGCGATCCTCGGCGGGACCGCGGACATGAACGGGAACGCGGTCCCCGCGTGGCTGCTGCTCGGCTGGATCGTGCTGCTCGCCACCGTGCTCGCCTATGTCACCGGGGTGATCTCGGTGCGGCTGCTCTCCCCGCAGGTGGCGGGCGTCGTCGCCTGTCTGGAGGCGGTCATCGCGACCGTGCTCGCCTGGGTGCTGCTCGGTGAGCACCTCTCCGCACCGCAGCTCATCGGTGGCTCGGTCGTCCTGATCGGCGCGTTCATCGCACAGTCCTCGGCGCCCAAACCGCCCTCCGGGCCGGTCGCTTCGGCCGTCGCCCCGCCGGAGGGGGCCGTCGAGGGCACGGCCGAGGGGGAGTTGTCCGTGGGACGCACCTCGCCGTAGTGTGCCGAGCATGCATCTGACCGTGCTTCCGCCGCCTGCCGCCTAGCGCGGGCGGCCACTCCTGACGAAGACCGGGCTCGGGCAGTCCCCGAGCGGTTCGTCGCTGCCCGCGTGCGGAGTCGAGCGACCACCACCCCGTCCTCCTCTGGAGAAGTCACGTGTCGAACCCTGCTTCCGGCCTGCCCGTCGTTCCCGGCCTGCCCGTCGGGCGGAGCCTGCTGTACCTCGTCGTCGCCGGAGTCGCCTGGGGCACCGCCGGAGCGGCCGCCTCCCTGATCTTCCGGGTCAGTGATCTCGGGCCTCTCGCCCTGTCGTTCTGGCGCTGCGCCGGCGGCCTCGTCCTGCTGGCCGGAGCCCTGGCGCTGCGGCCACGCCGTACTCCCGGCCCTTCGGAGACCGGGCGCCGCCGGCTGCTGCGCATCCTCGGGACCGGGATCGGTCTCACCCTGTTCCAGAGCGCGTACTTCGCGGCCGTCGAGGTGACCGGCCTCGCGGTCGGGACCGTCGTCACCCTGGGGGCCGGGCCGGTCCTCATCGCCGTGGGCGCGCGGCTGACCATGGGCGAGCGCCTCGGCCGCGGCGGGCTGGCCGCGGTGACCGGTGCGCTCGCGGGACTGGCCGTGCTGGTCCTCGGCGGGGACGGTGCCGAGGTACGGCCGCTGGGCATCGCCCTGGCGCTGCTCTCCGCCGCCGGATACGCCGCGATCACCCTGCTGACCCGCTGGCTCGGGCGGGACGGCGGGGGCGGCGACGCACTCGCCACCAGTGCCTGGGCGTTCGGTATCGGTGCCGTGGGGCTGCTGCCGATGGCTGCCGCCGAGGGGCTCGTGCCGCACACCGCGGAAACCGGTCAGGTGCTGTGGCTGCTGGTGTACGTGGCCGCGGTGCCGACGGCGCTCGCGTACGCCCTGTACTTCGCCGGCGCCGCGGCGGTCCGGTCGGCGACCGTCTCCGTGATCATGCTCCTGGAGCCGGTGAGCGCGGCACTCATCGCCGTGACCGTGCTGCGGGAGCGGCTGACGGCGGCCACCGTCATCGGCACCCTGTTCCTGCTCACCGCGGTGGCGGGGCTCGCCGTGGCCGAGGCGCGCGGCGCGGCGGCCGGCCGCCGGAAGGCGGCCGTCACGGTGTGACCGCCGGGCCGTTGCCGCGCGGCGGGTCCGCGCTCCGGCGGGTCCGCCGCGCGTGACCGGCCGGGGCGAGCGGTCAGCGCGACAGGTACGCCGGCACCGCGATGGACGGGTCGAGATCGTCCGCCGGGACGGGCTCGGCGTACCCACGGGTGAGCGGGACGATGCCCGCCCAGTGGGGCAGCGCGACGTCGGCCGGTTCGTCGCCGGGGCCGCCGGTGCGCACCTTCGCGGAGACCTCGTCGAGGTCGAGCCGGATCACCGCCGTCGCGGCCAGTTCCTTCGCGTCGGCGGGCCGCGCGTCCCGCGACCTGCCGGGGACGACCTGGTCGACGATCGCGTCCAGCGCGATGCGCCGCTCCTCGGGGTCGGTCACCGTGACCGCCACCCCGTGGACCATCACGGAGCGGTAGTTCAGCGAGTGGTGGAAGGCGGACCGGGCCAGCACGAGCGCGTCGACATGCGTGACCGTGAGGCAGACCGGCAGACCGGGGTCCGCCCCGGCCGCCGCGCGCAGCGGCCGGGAGCCGGTCGAGCCGTGGACGTAGAGCCGTTCGCCGATCCGGCCGAACAGGGTCGGCAGCACGACCGGCGCACCGTCGCGGACGAAGCCCAGATGGCAGAGGTACGCCGCGTCCAGTATCGAGTGGACCAGCTCCCGGTCGTAGGAGGCCCGCTCCTTGCTCCGGGTGGGAACCGTGCGCTCGGTGGGCAGGTACGGGGTGGCGGCGTCCGGGCCCGTACTGTCGGGCGTTGCGATGTCCGGCATTGCGTACTCCATTGCACTAGTGCATAATGTAGTTTGTGCTAGGAGAGTATCGGATCAGTGGGCGGCGTGCATCGGAAATTGCCGCCAGTGTGGAGCGAGGAGTCGGCTCGGGAGATCTCGCGCCCGGTCAAGTGCTGCCCCCCATGAGGGAGTTGGCGGCGCTCCTTGAGGTGAACCCGAATACGGTGGCGGCCGCCTACCGGACCCTGCGCGAGCGAGGGGTGATCGAGACGGCGGGGCGCCGGGGGAGCCGGGTGCGACCGCGCCCGGCCAGTACCGCGCGCGGCTCACTGCGGATCGAAGCCCCACCGGGCGTACGCGACCTGGGGGAGGGCAACCCCGACCCGGCGCTGCTCCCGGATCTCGGCGAGGCGCTGGCCGTGTCCGCCGCCGCGTACGCGCGGCAGCCGGGTCTGTATGGCGAGGCGCCGGTGGTCGCGGAGTTCGCCGCGTTCGCGCGTGCCGCGATGGATGCCGACGGGGTGCCGCCGGGGCCGCTGGCCGTCACCTCGGGATCCCTGGACGCGATCGAGCGGGTGCTGTCCGCGCACCTCAGGGCGGGCGACGCGGTCGCGGTCGAGGATCCGGGGTGGGGCAGCCTGCTCGATCTCGTACCGGCGCTCGGGATGCGTGCCGTGCCGGTGGGCGTGGACGACGATGGCCCGTTGCCCGGGGACGTGGAGCGTGCCCTGCGGGCGGGTGCCAGGGCGCTCATCGTCACCGACCGGGCGCAGAACCCGACGGGTGCCGTGATCGGTGCGGAGCGGGCCGGGCAGCTGCGCACCGTGCTCGCGGGCCACCCCGGGGTGCTGCTGATCGAGGACGACCACGGGCACGCCATCGTCGATCTGCCGCTGCACCCGCTGGGCGCGGTCACGGACCACTGGGTGTTCGTACGGTCCGTGGCGAAGGCGTACGGCCCCGATCTGCGGGTCGCCGTGCTGACGGGCGACGCGGTGACCGTCGACCGGGTGGTGGGGCGGCTCGGCCTGGGGCCCGGCTGGGTCAGCAAGCTGTTGCAGCGGGCCGTGCTGCATCTGTGGACCTCGGGCGCCGTCGATCCGGCAACGGTCGCGGGGTCGTACGCGCAGCGCCGCGACGCCCTCGTGCGGGCGCTGGCGGAGCGGGGTGTGGAGGCGCACGGCCGCAGCGGGATGAACGTGTGGGTGCCGGTGAGCGACGAGACCGGAGCCGTGGCCCGGCTGTTGCGCGCGGGCTGGGCGGTGGCGCCGGGGGCGAGGTTCCGGCTGGCCGCGCCCCCGGCGGTGCGGCTCACCGTGTCGACGCTGACCGCGGCGGACATCGATCCGCTGGCGGACGCGGTGGCGGAAGCGGCGGGACCGGCGCGCCCGATCAGTTACGGCTGAGGGGTGGGGCGGCCGGTCGGCTGCGGGGCAGGGGGCCGGGGGCCGGTTACGGTGCGGCGGCACGGCCCGGTCGGCCGCGGCCGGGCCGTCGTGACGGACGGGTCGCCGCCGACCCGGCCCGGCTCTGTGTGAGAGCGGCGCCCGCGAGGACGATCAGGGCGCCGACCGGGGTGTTCCAGTTCAACTCCTCGCCGAGGAGGGCGACCCCGGCCGCGGTGGCGATCACCGGGATGAAGTAGGTGACCATCTGCGCGGTCGTCGGGCCGACCTCCGCCACCAGGCCGTACTGGAGCAGTACCGCGAGGCCCGTCCCGAGAGCGCCCAGCGCGACGACGGCGAGCGTCGGCAGAAGGGGGAAGGCCGTCGGTGAGGAGGTGAACAGCGGGGTCACCACGGCCAGTTGCAGCGTTCCGACGAACAGCTGGCTGCCGGTCAGGGCCAGCGTGGACGAACCCGTGCCGGCCAGCGTCCGGCGGACGTAGATCCAGCCGATCGGGTAGCTGAGGGAGGCCAGCAGAGCCATCGCCGTACCGCTGGGATCCAGGCCGGAGAACCCCTGCCACGCGCCGAGCACGGTCAGTACGCCGAGGAAGCCGAGGCCGAGGCCCACGACGCGGCGGCGGGTCGGCCGGTCCTCGGACAGCGCGACGATCGAGAGCGCCATGCCCCACAGCGGAGACGTCGCGTTGCAGATTCCGGCCAGCGTGGACGGAATGGTCGTTTCGGCATAGGCGAAGAGCGAGAACGGCAGCGCGTTGAGGAAGAACGCGGCGACGGTGAGATGGCCCCAGGTCCGTGCCGAACGGGGCAGCCGCTCGCGACGTACGGCCATGGCGACGGCGAGCACCGCCGTACCGGACAGCAGGCGGCCGAAGGTCACCTGGAACGGGGCGTAGGCATCGGTGCCCACCTTGATGAGCAGGAAGCTGAATCCCCAGATGAGCGAGAGCGCCCCGAACCTGATGCGCCAGTCGGTCACCGGCCGCCGGGCGGGCGTGGGCGTGGGTGCGGACGCGGGCGGGTGCTGGGGCGTGCGCGGGGGTGGCGGCGCGGCGCCCGTCGCCGGTGCACGGGGCGGCGCCGGTGCGGTCGGTGCGGTCGCCGGTTCGGAAGGGGCACTCATGGGGACAACGATGACGAAGTCAACAACGTAGGACAAGTGAAAGTTACTGGCCCCCTTCGCGTAGCATCGCTTACATGTTGAACCTGGAGCGCCTTCGTACGCTGGACGCCCTCGCCCGGCACGGCTCGGTGAGCGGAGCCGCCGGAGGACTGCACGTCACCACCTCCGCGGTCTCCCAGCAGATGGCCAAACTGGAACGCGAGGTGGGTCAGCGGCTCCTCGCCAGGAACGGCCGCGGGGTTCGCCTCACCGACGCGGGCCGACTGCTCGCCGACCATGCCGCGCGGATCCTGTCCCAGGTGGAGTTGGCCCAGTCGGACATCGAGGCCCAGCGGGGCGAGGTGGTGGGCGAGGTCAGGATCGCGGCCTTCCCGACCGCGGCGCGCGGGCTGCTCCCCGCGACGCTCACCGGGCTGCGCGCCGACCATCCGGAACTGAAGGTCAGGACAACGGAGCTGGAGCCGGAACACGGCATTCTGGCGGTGCTTCGCGGTGATGTCGACCTGGCCGTGGTGCTCGACTGGAGCAACAAGCGGCTGCCCGTGCCCGGCGGGCTGACCAAGGCCGAACTCCTCGATGACGCACCGGACATCGCCATGCCGGCCGGCCATCCGTTCGCGGACCGTGCCGAGGTGGCCCTGGCGGACTTCGCCGAGGACGAGTGGGTGTCCTGGCCCGAGGGCGAGTTCTGCTACGAATGGCTGATGTTCACCCTGCGCTCGGAGGGCATCGAGCCGCGAATCGCGCATCTGGCGGGCGAACACCACACCCAACTCGCCCTGGTGGACGCCGGGTTCGGTGTCTGTGTGGCGCCGCGTCTTGGGCGTGGCCCGGTGCCGGACGGTGTGCGGCTGGTGCCCGTACGGCAGACCGTGCGGCGGCACATCCACGTCGTGTGGCGGGCGGACGCCGACCGGCGCCCGTCGATCAGGGCGGCGGTCGAGGCGCTGCGCCGAGCGGGCCGGGCCGCGGAGGCCGCCGGGGAGCGGCACTGAGGACTGCCCCACCGTCCCTGGCGGGACGGCCCTCGGTCGGAACAGTCCTCGGGTGGGACGGCCCTCTGGGGCGGCCGTCCCCCTCCGGTGCCCGGTGTGCGGGACCCGTCAGCCGGTCAGCTTGCGGAAGTCCCAGGAAGTGACCGTGTCCGGCGTGAGCCGCAGCCAGGCGTGCCGCCCGTCGTGCGGCATGGCCTCCATGCCGAAGTACTTGGGCGGGAACAGCCCTTCCGGTACCTCCAGTTCGGCGCAGGCCGCACCGGTGCGAGGTGCCTCGCCCACGAACTCCGCCTCGCCGGACAGCTCCACGCCGCGCAGCTCCCCGTACTCCACCCCGTCGTCGACCACCACGGCGATCCGTGGGTCGTGACGCAGTTGGGCCCAGCGAAGGCTGCGGGTGAGGGAGTACAGCCAGAGCGAGGTGCCGTCCCAGACGAACCAGAGCGCCCCGGCATGCGGCCGTCCGTCGGCGGCGAGGGTGGCCACCCGGCAGGTGCGCTGCTCGGTCAGGTAGGCGTCGCGTTCGCCGTCCGTCATCATGATCCGGCGGCCTCGTCGCTGAGTGACGGCCATGGAGTGTCCCCTCCCAATGTCTGACTATGTGTCAGAAATCATGGGGGCTCTTCCCTCGTCGCGCAATGGCCGTTAGCCTCGCGCGCCCGGTCCGTCCGGGTGATTCCGTCCTTCACCGGGCCGGACAGCCGACAGGAAGCGAGGCACTGTGCCGTCCAAGGATTCGCGGGAGCGGCTCGCCGCGCAGCTCGACCCCGCCACCACCGCCCTGCTGACCGTCGAGTGCCAGCAGGGCGTCGTGGGCCGGAACAGCGCCCTGCCCGAACTCGCCCGAGCGGCCCGGTCCTCCGGCGCCCTGGCGAACGTGGCCAGGCTGGTCTCCGCGGCGCACGAGGCCGGTGTCCAGGTGGTGCACGCGGTCGCCGAACGCCGCCCCGACGGGCGCGGCTCCGGAGACAACGCCCGGCTCTTCCGGGCCGCCGCGCGGCTGCCCGTCCAGCAGTACTCCGGCAGTACGGCGGTGCGCGTCGCCGAACCCATCGAGGTGGCCGACGAGGACCTCGTCGTACGACGGCTGCACGGTCTGTCTCCCCTCGCCGGTACGGAGGTGGACGCGCTGCTCCGCAACCTGGGCTGCCGGACCCTCGTCATCACCGGGGTATCGGCCAATG
The DNA here is from genome assembly GCF_026340105.1 of Streptomyces sp. NBC_01433. Lineage (NCBI taxonomy): Bacteria > Bacillati > Actinomycetota > Actinomycetes > Kitasatosporales > Streptomycetaceae > Streptomyces > Streptomyces sp. NBC_01433. Next base: position 5,786,862 of record NZ_JAPEPM010000001.1, read on the forward strand.
TCGCCATTCCCAACGCCGTCTTCGACGCCGTGAATCTCGGCTACACGGCGGTCGTGCCGTCGGACGCCATCGCGGGGGTGCCCGCCGAATACACCCCCGCGATGATCCGCAACACGCTCGCCCTGGTCGCCACGATCACCACCACCGACGACGCGCTCGGCTGCTGGAAGCGCCGCCGCGGGCAGGAGGCGGCTGCGCCAGGGTGATCACGCCGTGGCGGCTATGCCAGGGTGATCGCGCCGTCCGCCACCGTGATCCGCCGGGTAGGCAACGGCCGCGTGGCGGGCCCGGCGGTCACAGCGCCCGTCGCGGAGTCGAACGCCGAATCGTGGCACGGGCAGTTGATGGAGCCGTTCGAGACATCCTTCACCGCGCAGCCCTGATGGGTGCACGTGGCGGAGAACGCCTTGAACTCACCGGCCTTGGGCTGTGTCACCACGACACCCTGCTTCGCGAACACCGTCCCGCCGCCCTCGGGAATGTCCGCGGTGTTCGCGAGGACCTCGCGGCTCTTTCCCGACCCGGCCTGTTCGACCGTGTCCGAACCCTCCGAGCCGTCCGATCCGCCGCACGCGGTGAGTGCGGCGGCCACTCCCGCCGCGCCCACCGCCGCGACGACGGTGCGGCGTCCGGGGAGGACCCGGCGCTCCTGCGATGCGCTCATTGCGGCATTCCCTTCATCGGTGTCCATGGCTTCGACCAGGGATACGTTCCGGTGGGCGTCCGCGTTCAAACCGCGCCCGGGAATCAGCCGGCCCGAGGATCGCCCCGTGCCTTGGTGGAACGACGTCGGCAACGTACCCGTTCGATGGCCCTTTCCGCCGTACGCTCGTCGCTGTCGTCCATCCGCCCCCTGTTCCAAGGAGCCTTCGTGGACCGAGAACCCGTGTTCGTGCTTGACCCCCGCGGCAGCGATCGTCACGGCGAGGACGCCGCCCTTCGTATCCGTGGCCCGTTGACCCGCGTCGATGTCCTCGGCGTGGAGGCATGGTCGATCAGCGACCCGGCGCTGTTGCGGCGACTGCTCCTGGACTCCCGGGTCTCCAAGGATGCCCGGCAGCACTGGCCCGCCTTCCCCGACAAGGTCGTCGGGGTCTGGGCGCTTGAGCTCTGGGTGGCGGTCGAGAACATGTTCACCGCCTACGGCGAGGAGCACAGACGGCTGCGGCGCACCATCGGACCGGCCTTCGCCGCCCGCCGGATCAACGCGCTGGCACCGGTCATCGAGCAGCTCACCGCGGAGCTCCTGGACGCCCTCGCTACCACCCCGCCCGGTGAGCCGGCCGACCTGCGGGAGCGCTTTGCCTACCCACTGCCCATCGGGGTGATCAGTCATCTCGCCGGCCTTCCGGAATCCGTCCGGCCGCGGTTCCGCCGCACCGTCGACGTGATCTTCTCCACCAGCCACAGTCCCGAGGAGACCACCGCCGCGGTGCAGGACCTGTACGCGCTCCTCACCGACCTCATCGCCACCAAGCGGGCCGCGCCCGGTCACGACCTCACCTCGGCGCTCATCGCCGCCAGGGACACGGAAGGCGACGGATCGGCCCTGACCGAGGCCGAACTCCGCGACACCCTGTTGCTGGTGATCAACGCCGGATTCGAGACCACCGTCAACCTCCTGGACCAGGCCATCACCGCGCTCCTCACCCACCCCGGGCAGCTCGCCCACATCCGCGCGGGACGCGTGGGCTGGAAGGACGTGGTCGAGGAATCACTCCGCCACGAAGCCCCGCTCGCCCATCTGCCGATGCGCTTCGCCGTGGAGGACATCCCCCTCCCCGAACACGGAACGACCATCCGGAGGGGCGACGCCATCCTCCCCTCGTACGCCGCCGCCAACCGGCACCCGGACCTGCACGGCCCCGGCGCCGACGACTTCGACACCACACGGAGCGACAAGACACACTTCTCATTCGGTTACGGGATGCACCTCTGCCTCGGGGCCGCCCTCGGCCGCCTCGAAGCCGAAATCGCCCTGCGCGCCCTCTTCGAACGCTTCCCGCGACTTGCCCTCGCCGTACCACCGCACCAGCTCCACCCCAAGCCGAGTTTCATCTCCAACGGCCACAGCGAGCTGCCCGCCGTCATCCACCCGCAGGAGACCGCCCCTTCCGGCTGAGCGAAGCGAGGGGCCCCGGGCGTACCGTCATCGACGGAATCCTGGGGAGCCGGAGGAGTAACGTGCCGGTGGAAACTGCCCAGATTCTCCCCAGGGCCGGCGGGGGTGAGACCGCCTGGCTGTACGGTGCGCCCCGGCCTGCCGATTCGCGGGGATCCGCGCCGTATAGCCTGGGGAAATGCTGACAGAAGTCACGGCGACCCGCTATGTCACGCCCCTGCGTGAGGGCGGTTCGCTCCCGGGGATCGTTGAGGCCGACGACCTCGGTACCTATGTCATGAAGTTCACCGGCGCGGGGCAGGGCCGCAAGACCCTGGTCGCGGAGGTCATCTGCGGGGAGCTCGGCCGACGGCTGGGGCTGCGCGTTCCCGAACTCGTGACCATTCAGCTCGACCCCGTGATCGGGCTCGCCGAGCCGGATCAGGAGGTGCAGGAGCTGCTCAAGGCGAGCGGCGGACTGAATCTCGGGATGGACTATCTGCCCGGCTCGCTCGGGTTCGACCCGCTCGCCTACGAGGTCGATCCGGCGGAGGCCGGCCGGATCGTCTGGTTCGACGCGCTGATCAACAACGTCGACCGGTCGTGGCGGAACCCCAACATGCTGGTCTGGCACGCCGATGCCTGGCTCATCGACCACGGCGCGACCATGATCTGGCACCACAACTGGCCGGGCGCCGAGGCGTCGGCGGCCAAGCCGTACAACGCCTCCGACCATGTCCTCGCGTCCTTCGGGCCGGACATCGCCGCCGCCCACCGCGAGCTGGCCCCGCTCGTCACCGAGGAGCTGCTCACCGAGGTGGCCGCCGACGTGCCCGACGCGTGGCTGACCGACGAGCCCGGCTTCGGCTCGACCGACGAGCTGCGCCGGGCCTATGTGCGGCCGTTGCTGGCGCGCGCCACCACGATCCATCGGCGGATCACGCTGGACGCCCCCACCAGGACCACCCCCTCCCGGGCTCCGGGGTGGCTCGCCGAACGCCTCACCCCCCGGCCGCACCCCACGAAGAACGACCGCGCGGCGCAGGGCGTCGCCGGTCCGGACGACGCCGCGCGCGGCGGCAAGGAGAACGGCCGATGAGCAAGCGCGATGTCTTCGAGTACGCGCTGCTGCGGGTCGTCCCGAGGGTCGAGCGCGGCGAGTGCTTCAACGCCGGTGTGCTGGTGTACTGCCGGGCCCGGTCCTTCGTCGCGGCCCGCACGTACCTCGACGAGAGCAAGCTGAAGGCGCTGGACCCGCACGCCGATGTGGTCGGGGTGCGGGCAGCCCTGCGGGCGGTCGAGGGGGTCTGCGGAGGCGGCGACGATGCCGGGCAGGCGGCGGGCGACGATGCCGGGCGGCGCTTCCGCTGGCTGATCGCGCCACGCTCCACGGTCGTCCAGCCGGGCGCCGTGCACAGTGGTCTCACGCTGGATCCGGCGGGCGAGGTCGACCGGCTGCTCGACCTGCTGGTGCGCTGATCCGGCCCCCGGCGGCGGCGTCCGGGCGGTGTCCGGCGCCGCGTCGCCGGGTGTGACATGCGGCCACTGCGCCCGTGGGCCGTTGACACCGGGTGCCAGGGCTTCTAGCGTCACGTCTGCTGAAGGTACTAAGCGGTTGCTCAGTCATCGGGATTCTGCTGTCAGGGAATGTTCCAGGAGTGTCCCGACGTCCGCTGAGCCGCGATCCAAGGGCGAGGAGAACCAAGCATGTCCACCACCGAGCAGCGCGTCGCCATCGTGACAGGAGCGGCGCGGGGCATTGGCGCCGCGACCGCCGTACGCCTGGCGGCCGAGGGCCGCGCCGTCGCCGTACTCGATCTCGACGAGGCGGCCTGCGAGGACACGGTCGAACAGATCACCGCCGCCGGGGGGAGCGCCCTCGCCGTCGCCTGCGATGTGTCGGACAGCGCCCAGGTGGAGGCCGCCGTCGCGCGGGTGGCCGCCGAGCTCGGCGCCCCGACGATTCTCGTCAACAACGCGGGCGTGCTCCGCGACAACCTGCTCTTCAAGATGAGTGAGCTGGACTGGGACCTCGTGATGAACGTGCACCTCAAGGGCGCGTTCCTGATGGCGAAGGCCGTCCAGTCGCACATGGTGGAGGCCAAGTTCGGCCGCATCGTGTCCCTGTCCTCCTCCTCGGCCCTCGGCAACCGCGGGCAGGCGAACTACTCGGCCGTCAAGGCGGGCCTCCAGGGCTTCACCAAGACCCTCGCCAAGGAGCTCGGAAAGTTCGGCGTCACCGCCAACGCCGTCGCCCCGGGCTTCATCGTCACCGAGATGACCGCGCAGACCGCGGCCCGGGTCGGCATGGGCTTCGAGGAGTTCCAGGCCGCCGCGGCCACCCAGATCCCGGTGCAGCGCGTCGGCCGCCCCGAGGACATCGCCAACGCCATCGCCTTCTTCACGGGCGACGACGCCGGGTTCGTCTCCGGGCAGGTCATGTACGTCGCCGGTGGACCCCTCAACTGACCCGAAGGGCAACGGACATCATGACTGTGCAGGACAGTGGCAAGGTCGCCCTCATCACGGGCGCCAGCCGGGGCATCGGCTACGGCATCGCCGAGGCGCTGGTCGCCCGCGGCGACCGGGTGTGCATCACGGGCCGCGGTGAGGACGCCCTCAAGGAGGCCGTCGAACGGCTCGGCTCCGGCCGGGCGATCGGCATCGCGGGCAAGGCCCACGACGAGGCCCACCAGGCGGCGGCCGTCGAGCGTGCCATGGAGGCGTTCGGCCGGGTCGACTTCCTCGTCAACAACGCCGGTACGAACCCGGTCTTCGGCTCGATCGCCGAGCTCGACCTCAATGTCGCCCGCAAGGTGTACGAGACCAATGTGATCTCGGCGCTCGGCTTCGCCCAGCAGACCTGGAAGGCGTGGCAGAAGGAGAACGGCGGGGCGATCGTCAACATCGCCTCCGTCGCCGGTATCTCCGCCTCGCCCTTCATCGGCGCCTACGGCATGAGCAAGGCGGCCATGGTCAATCTGACCCTTCAGCTGGCCCACGAGTTCGCGCCGGCCGTCCGGGTCAACGCGATCGCTCCGGCCGTGGTCAAGACCAAGTTCGCCCAGGCTCTCTACGAGGGCCGTGAGGCCGAGGCGGCCGCGGCCTATCCGCTCGGCCGGCTCGGGGTCCCGCAGGACATCGGCGGCGCGGCGGCCTTCCTCACCTCCGAGCAGTCCGACTGGATCACCGGACAGACCCTCGTGGTCGACGGCGGCATCTTCCTGAACGCGGGCGTGGGCTGAGAGCGGCCTGCGCCGGTTTGGCCCCGATTGACTCAAGTGCCCCGCCGGGTCAGCGGATTGACCCGGTGGGGCGCTGCGGTATGGTCTGCCGACCCATGGCTGATCGAGGAGCGTGCGCGTGTTCTACCGGGCCAGTCTGCAGGCTGCTGCAGCCCTTGCTTCCCTGTCTTTGCTGGCGGGCTGCGGTCTGCTGTCCGGCAGCGAGTCGGACACGGACCAGAAGATAGTCGTCGGTTCGACGAGCTCGCCCTCGACCCTGGATCCGGCGGCCGCCTGGGACAACTCGTGGGAACTGATGCGGAACGTGTTCCAGACACTGGTGAGTTTCCCCACCGGCACCACGATTCCGGAGCCCGACGCCGCCGACAACTGCAAGTTCACCGACTCCACGAGCATGGCCTACCGCTGCACGCTCCGTAAGAATCTCAAATTCTCCAACGGCGAGAAGCTCGACGCCGAGGCCGTGAAGTACAGCATCGACCGGATCGTGAACATCAAGGTCAAGGGCGGCCCGGTCGGCATGCTCGGCTCCCTCGACCGGGTGGAGACCAAGGGCGACGACACCGTCATCTTCCACCTGAACACCTCCGACGCCACCTTCCCCTTCATCCTGGCCACCCCCGCGATGTCGATCGTCGCGCCCGGTGACTACCCGAAGGACAAGATCCGCGACGACGGCAAGGTCACCGGATCCGGCCCGTACCTCCTGGACTCCTACAAGCCCGCGGTCACGTCGGAGATGACGAAGAACCCTGATTACCGGGGCTTCGCCAACCGTAAGAACAACGCGGTCACCGTGCGGTACTTCAAGGAATCCACCCGGATGGTGACCGCCCTCAAGAAGAAGAAGATCGACGCCATCTACCGGGGTCTCACCGCCGACGAAGTCGTCAGCCTGGAGGACAACCAGGAGGACAACGACGGCCTGCAGATCGTCGAGACGGTCGGCGCGGACATCCGCTTCCTCGTCTTCAACCCGAAGGACCCGGCCGCCGGAAAGCCCGCGGTCCGCAAGGCCATCGCCCGCCTCGTGAACCGGGACGCCCTGGTCGCCAAGGTCTACCAGGGCACCGCCGAGCCGCTGTACTCCATGGTGCCCAAGGGCATCGCCGGACACACCACGAGCTTCTTCGACACCTTCGGCGACCCGAACGTGACGAAGGCGAAGGACATTCTGACCGAGGCGGGTATCACCGAGCCCGTCAAGATGACCTTCTGGTACACCACCGACCGCTACGGCTCCGCCACGAAGCCCGAGTTCGAGGAGCTCAAGCGCCAGCTGGAGGACTCCGGCCTCTTCGAGATCACGCTGAAGGGCGAGCCGTGGACGACCTTCCAGGAGGGCTTCACCAAGGGGAAGTATCCCGTCTTCGGCCGAGGCTGGTTCCCGGACTTCCCGGACCCCGACAACTTCATCGCGCCCTTCGTGGGCAAGGAGAGCGTCACCGGGACCCCGTACCTGAACAAGGAGATCACCCAGCAGCTGATCCCCGCCACCCGGCAGGAGAGCGACCGGGGCGCGGTCAGCCAGCAGTTCGAACGGGCCCAGGAGATCCTGGTGGAGGACGTCCGGCTGCTGCCCCTGTGGCAGGGCAAGCTGTACGTCGCGTCCGGCGAGGACATCGGCGGCGGTGAGCGCGCACTGGACCCGCAGACCGTCATGCAGCTGTGGGAGCTGTACCGCAAGACCAGCTGGTAGGGCTCGCGGGGGCGTTGTCAGTGGTCCCCGGTAGGTTCTGTGGTCAAGAACCGATTGCTTACCGGAGGTTGTGGACGTGACCGACACCGACCTGCTGCCCGAGTCCTGGCGCGGCGTCCTCGGCGAAGAGCTGCAGAAGCCGTACGTCAAGGAGCTCGCGGACTTCGTCGAGGAAGAGCGGGCCAAGGGGCCGGTGTATCCGCCGCGCGAGCAGGTCTTCGCCGCGCTGGACGCCACCCCGTACGACCGGGTGAAGGTCCTCATCCTCGGCCAGGACCCGTACCACGGCGAGGGCCAGGGGCACGGACTGTGCTTCTCCGTGCGGCCGGGCGTGAAGACGCCGCCCTCGCTGCGCAACATCTACAAGGAGATGAAGGAGGAGCTCGGCCTGCCCGTCCCGGACAACGGGTATCTGATGCCCTGGGCCGAGCAGGGAGTCCTCCTGCTGAACGCCGTGCTGACGGTACGGGCCGGAGAGGCCAACTCGCACAAGGGCAAGGGCTGGGAGAAGATCACCGACGCGGTGATCCGCGCGGTGGCCTCGCGGCCGGACCCGGCGGTCTTCGTGCTCTGGGGCAATTACGCGCAGAAGAAGCTGCCGCTGATCGACGAGGAGCGCCATGTGGTGGTGAAGGGCGCCCACCCCTCGCCGCTCTCCGCCAAGAAGTTCTTCGGCTCCCGTCCCTTCACCCAGATCAACGAGGCCGTCGCCGCCCAGGGGCACGAGGCCATCGACTGGCGCATCCCCGACCTGGGCTGACTGCGGCGCCCGGCCGACAGGCCGGGCCCGCGCCCGAGCGGGAGTGACGGCCGAGGCCGGGAGATGTGCCGTCATCCCGATGGATCACGGGCCCGGTCATCCTCGTGGATCAGGACCCCGCCATCCCCGGTGGATCGGCGCGCGGCGGCGGATACGGTGCGTCGGAAGGCGGAGGAACGTCCGCATACTGGATGTATGGGGCGTTTCGACAACGCCGCGAGTCGCCGTAGCTGTCGCCGCGCGCCCGCCGGGGCTCGCGGTACACCCCTTTGGCGTCGGCACGACCGCAACCGGCTGTACGGGCACGAGGGAGAGCGCAGTGATGGAGCAGCAAGAGGCGTCCCCGGACGCCGTCATGACCAGGATCGGCCAGGCGATCATGCTGCTCCACGGCGGCGACCGGGAAGAGGCGCGCAATCGCTTCGCCGTCATCTGGTCGGAGATCGGTGAGGGTGGCGACGCCCTCCACCGCTGCACCCTCGCGCACTACATGGCCGATACGCAGGACGACCCGGCGGATGAACTGGCCTGGGATCTACGGGCGTTGACGGCCGCGGACGGGCTGAGCGACGAGCGGGTCGCGGAGCACCAGGACTCCCTGGCGGTGCGGGCCTTCTACCCCTCCCTGCATCTCAACCTCGCGGCGGACTATCTGAAGCTCCAGCGCCCCGATACGGCCCGGACCCATCTGCACCGGGCCAGGGCGGCGGCCGAAGTGCTCCCGGACAGCGGGTACGGCACAGGGGTCCGCACGGCCATCGAGCGGCTGGAGCTGCGGATGCGGCAGCCGTGAATCCCTGGGGCCCACCGGCCGGAAACCGGTGGGCCCCAGGGATTCGATGGGTGGGGGCGAACGTGGGGGACGTGGACGTGGATGTGGATGTGGACGGGGCGTGGGTAGGCGCGGGGGCTCAGCCGCCGTACGTCTGCTGACAGATGGTGGACTGGGGGCTGCCCGCAGGCCAGCCCCCGTACCCCCGGCCGAGCGCGCAGACACCCGCGCCGGTGGCGGGGGTACGCGGTACCGCACGCGGCTCGGGCCGCGGGACGCGCGGCAACTGGAGCGGGGCGCGCTGCCCGGGCGGGTCCGCGGCCTCCCGCTGCCGCGGTGCGACGCGCGGGGTGCCGGGCGGCGCCCCGGTGGAGGCGTCGGAAGGGGGAGCGGCGGCGGAGGGGGAGGGCGTCGGGTCCGGGAGAGCTTCCAGGGCCTCGCGGGCGGGTGGCTGCATGATCTGCGGTGCCACGTCCTGGACCGGTCTGCCGACGCCGGGCCGCGGCGGGAGTTCCGCCGACGGCTCCACCGACACACAGCCGGAGACGGCCGTGACAGCCACTCCGACCAGGATCTTCGCGGTGATTCTCGTTCGATGCACCTGGGCAACTCTGCTGTGCGCGGAGGCCGTCCGGGGAGCCGGTGCGCCAGGATTGGCCCGCACGAGTGACCCCGCAGGCCCGGAACCACCGGGCCGAGGGGCCGTGGACGTCAGACGCCGGTGGCGCCGTCGACCCGTTCGCGGACGAGGTCGGCGTGGCCGTTGTGCCGGGCGTACTCCTCGATCATGTGCGTGTAGATCCACCGGAGGTTGAACGTCTCGCCGCTGCGGCTCAGCCCCACGGACATCTCGTCGAGGCCGACCTTCGCCGCGTTCTCCCGTGCCTGCGCGATCTCCGCGCGCCAGGTGACCTCCGCCTCCGCCCAGGTGTCCGCCTCGGTGAGATGGAACTCGGCGTCCGGGTCCTCGTCGGTGCCGTAGATCGGCGCCGCGTCCTCGCCCGTCAGCACGCTACGGAACCAGCCGCGCTCCACCTCGGCCATGTGCCGGACGAGCCCGAGCAGCGTGAATTCCGACGGCGGCACGGACGCCTCCCGCAGCTGGGCGTCGGTGAGCCCGGCGCACTTCGTCGCGAGCGTCTCGCGGTGGTAGTCGAGCCAGCCCTCCAGCATGGGGCGTTCGGCGGCGTCGGTGGCGGGTTCGGAGCGTTCAGGAGCGGTCATGACCGTCATCCTCGCTCATCGATCATGGCTCCGGCCAGGCCATTTCGTGGCCGCGCCTCGCGCAGGCCGCACAGGCGGCCCGGCGAAACGGGTACCCGTTCGGGCTGGGGCGGCATCGCCGACCGGCCGCCGTCGTGGCGCACGTATGCTGCCGGAACCACGTCAGGCATATGACACAGCGATAGGGGATTCTTGTGAAGGTCGGTTGCATCGGGCTCGGCGACATCGCGCGGAAGGCATATCTGCCGGTGCTGACCACGCTGCCGGGGATCGAGCTGCATCTGCAGACCCGCACCCCCGCCACGCTCGCCGCAGTCGCCGAGACGCACCGGATTCCGGCCGGGCAGTGCCACACCTCCCTCGACTCGCTGCTTGCCCAGGGACTCGACGCCGCCTTCGTGCACGCCCCGACCTCGGTGCATCCGGAGATCGTCGGCCGGCTCCTGGAAGCCGGTGTACCCACGTACGTCGACAAGCCGCTCGCCTATGAACTCGCCGGTTCCGAGCGGCTGGTGAGCCTCGCCGAGGAGCGCGGAACCAGCCTCGCCGTCGGCTTCAACCGCAGGCTGGCCCCCGGCTACGCGCAGTGCCTGGAGCACCCGCGCGAACTGATCCTGATGCAGAAGAACCGCGTCGGTCTGCCCGAGGACCCGCGGACCATGGTGCTGGACGACTTCATCCATGTCGTCGACACGCTCCGCTTCCTGGTCCCCGGCCCCGTCGACCACACGTCCGTACGGGCCCGGATCGTCGACGGTCTGATGCACCATGTCGTGCTCCAGCTGTCCGGCGACGGGTTCACCGCCATCGGCCTGATGAACCGGCTCAGCGGATCGACCGAGGAGATCCTCGAAGTCTCCGGCCAGGACACCAAGCGCCAGGTGGTGAACCTCGCGGAAATCATCGATCACAAGGGCCAGCCCACCGTGCGCCGGCGCGGCGACTGGGTGCCGGTCGCCCGGCAGCGCGGCATCGAGCAGAGCGTGCTGACGTTCCTGGACGCCGTACGGGCCGGGGAGACGCTCAGTGCCCGGGACGCTCTGGCGACCCATGAGCTGTGCGAGCGAGTGGTGCGGGAGTCGCTGGAGCAGGCTTCCTGAGGGACCGCAGCCCCTCGGCGGCGAGCAGGGCCGCCAGTGCCGCCAGCGCGCCGTACACCGGCCAGTCGCCGAAACGGACGTAGAGGGTGGTGCCGCGGGCGAGCGGTACGTCGAAGGCGGCGGCCGCGCTCGAACCCGTACCGAGCTGCCCGCCCACCCGCTCGCCCCGCGGCCCGTACACCGCACTGGTGCCGGTCAGCGTCGCGTGCACCATCGGACGGCCGTTCTCGGCGGCCCGCAGCGCCCCGAGCGAGGCGTGCTGGCCGGGCGCCCAGCTGTGCTGGAACGAGGACGTCGACGACTGGGCGATCAGCAGCCCCGCACCGTCCCGGGTCAGCTGCCTGCTCATGTCGGGGAACGCCGACTCGAAGCACACCAGAGGGCCGAACCGCAGCCCCCGCTCGCCCGGCAGGGTCATCACCACCGGCCGGGTGCCGCGCAGCCGGTCCTGGCCCGCCGCCTTGCCGACCGAGGTCGCCCAGCCGAGCGCCGCACGTGCCGGGACGTACTCGCCGAACGGCACCAGCCGCATCTTGTCGTAGCGGTCCCCGGTGGGCCCGTCCGGGCCGATCAGCACCGCGGACTTGAAGATCCCGGTCCGGCCCGACGCGTCCGTCTGCCGGGCGTCCACATTCACCAGCACCTCGGCACCCACCAGCCGCGAGAGCGCCGCGAGCCGCGCCGCGGTTTCCGGACTCCTCAGCGGATCCACGCCGACGCTGCTCTCGCCCCACACCACGAGATCGAGATCCCGGCCCGCCAGCGAACGCGTCAGCTCCTCACTACGCGCGAAACGGCGCCCCACACTGCCGGGACCCTCCACCACACCCGGTTGCACGACGGCGATCCGGGCCGTCGCGACGGACTCCGGCCGCGGCGCCCAGCTCCACATCGCCGCCACGGCGAGGGCGCAGGTCACGAGGCAGACCACGGCGGCGGCGCGGGCGGCGGGCGCGACGAGCAGCAGAACGACGCCGGTGTTGACCGCCAGTACCAGCAGGCTCACCAGCCACACGCCGCCCACCGACGCCACCCGGAGCGCAGGGGCGAACTCCCACTGGGAGGCGCCGAGAAGCCCCCAGGGGCCGCCGAGTCCCTCCCAGGAGCGGACCAGCTCGATCATCAGCCAGCCGGACGGTACGAGGACGACCGCGGCCACCGAACGCGAAGCGGACGGGTCGCCGCCGAGCAGCCGGGACACCAGCGGCCCCCACGGGGCCCAGAGCAGCCCGAGCAACGCCGCCAGGACCACGATGAACACATGCAGGCTCGGCATCAGCCAGTGATGCACGGCGATCATGAAACCGGTGCCGCCGATCCAGGCGTCCAGCACCGCGCGCCGTGGCGTCGACGCCGACCGGATCAGCAGCAGCAGGGGTACCAGCGCGACATAGGCGAACCACCAGAGCCCCGGCGCGGGGAAGGCGAGGGCGGGCAGGGCACCGGCGAGCAGCGCGGCGCCGCCGCGCCCCCACGGGGACGCCAGAAGTCGCCGGCCCGCTTCACGCGGACCGCCCGGGGCCCGCGCGGCAGGGGTGGTACCGGTCGGAACGTGCCCGTCCCGAATCCGCATGGCGTGCCCTCCTCGTCCTGCCCCGCGCGAGCAGTGTGTTCGCGCCGGACAACGTCTTCGTGCCCAGTGTGAGGGAGGGGAACCGGAGGCGACAGGGCACCCGGCCGCGGCGCGCCGCCGTCCGGGCGGCGCGGGATGGGCGGGACGGCCGGCGCGGGATGGGCGGCGCGGCGAGGGGGACTCAGGCCGGGACGGAGCCACCCGGCGTACGTCGCCACTTCTCGTGGACGACGACGGAACGGATCCGCCAGCCCGGCTCCGTACGCAGCAGCTCGAAGCTGTACCGGCCGCCGGAGACGAAGTCCGGTGCGGTGTCCCCGCCCTCGGCCGTGCCGGGACGCGACCCCGCCACCAGTCGCATCGGGTTGAGGTAGTCGGCCTGTACGTCGGCCCGGTCGCCCGGATAGCCGCCGAGATCCTGGAGGCCGATGCGGCGGTTGACGATCAGATGCTGCCGGACGGGGAAGAGTCGCATCGTTTCCGTCAGCCACTGAGCGACCTCGGTGGCCGGGCCCTCCACGCCGCCCGCTTCCCGGTAGTCGGCACGGCCGTCCGGGGTGAACAGGTCGCCGTAGCCGGGCCAGTCGCCGTCGTCGACCGCCACCGCATATCCAGTGATCACTGCATCGATGGCGAGCTGGTCCATTACGGTCGCGAGAGCCACACGCTGCGTCATTGGCCAAGTCTCTGTCAAGACGCGCGTGAGGCCAAGGGCTCCGCGCTGTCGGTCACTCGGGCGGGCCGGGTATCCGGCCCGACGCTCGCGCCGTTGCCGCCCCGCCGCTCGCTCCGCTCCCAGCCCCGCGACCCGTTGTCAGCAGGGGACGACGGCCACCGGCCCCAGCGCGTGCGTGACCGTCGTCTGTGCCACCGGCGACAGGCCCAGACCCAGCGACTCACCACCCTTGCGACGCCCGATCACGGTCAGCGCCGCCGTGGCCGACGCGGTCACCAGGGTGCGCGAAGCGGAACCGCTCACCGGCTCGCGTACGACGTCCACCCGCGGGTACTTCTCGTGACGGCCCGCCGTGAGCTCCGCGAGGGTCCGCTCCGCCGCGCCCGCCGCGGCCTCCCGGTCGAAGACGGGGCCGCCCGAGAGCATCGAGGAGAACATCGTCCACCCGTGCACGATCCGCAGGCGTGCGCCCGGACGGGAGGCGGCGGTCTCGAAGGCGAAGTCCAGCACCGCCTCGCTGCTCTCGTCGGCGGCCACCCCCGCCACGATGTCGGGGAAGGCGGTCTCGGCGGCCTCCGCCTCGTCCTCGTCCGCGCGACCGCTGTGGACGACCACGACGGGGCACGGGGCCATCGACGCGGTCGCCAGGCTGTTGGAGCCGATCATCAGCGAGCGGAATCCGCCGAGCCCGCGCGAACCCACCACCACCATCGAGGCGTCCCGGCCGAGCGAGACCAGCGCGGCCGACGGGAAGTCCAGCGGGGCGAGGGTGGAGGGATGCAGCTCAGGAGCGATCAGCGTGGTCCGGCGTACGGACTCGGTGAGCAGTTCCTCGGCCTCGCGCCGCTGGGTCTCCTGACTGATCCGCCGGGTGAGTGGCCGGACGTGCACGACCGTCAGCGGCAGCCCTCGCCGCACGGCTTCGTGGGTGGCCCAGTCGAGCGCGTCCCAACTGTGCGACGAACCGTCCACAGCGGCGATGACGGGAAGCTCGGTGGTGGTCATGAATCCCTCCAGGGTCCGGGTCCTGCACGTCCCAGCCTTGTCCTCGCCGGCGCGGAACGGGAGGGACTTTCGGCCCTGACAGCGGGTCGGAAGCCCTCACCCCGTGCAGTGTGTCCCGGCCGGGTGCCCCTATGTCCCCGGACGGCGCCTTTGTCTCGGGACAGAGCCTTCTCGTACGCTACGGCCGGTCGGCGTCCGGCGCCCCGGCGAGGCGTGTCGGTCGTGAATGGCGAGGCGGGTCAGTCGTGGTTGTGACTGGAGGACGTGTCGTCCGGCGGCACGGTCCGGCCGCCGTCACTCCCGCTGACCACGACGGCGACGAGGGCCACGAGGACCCCGGCCACGACGAGCCGGCCGCCCAGGCGCAGGGCCCAGCCCGTTCGGGACCCCGAGGAGTCGCCGGGCCGCGCGGACAGCTTCTCCGAGCGGCGGGCGGGCCGCAGCAGCCGTAGGAGCAACAGCGCCGCGATCGGCAGCTGGAGGAGCCACACGGAGGTGCGGAACCAGCCGTCGTACCAGACGTTCGTCCCGTACAGCAGGGTGTGCCAGACGCTCAGGACGTAGACGACGATCACGCAGCGGTGCAGGATGCGCCAGGTCCTGGGGCCGATGCGGTGCCTCACGTAGAAGAGCAGGCCCAGCGGTACCGCGAGGTACAGGGCCGCCTGCCCCACGGGGATGGCGATCCGCCCGGTGCCCGAGTCGTAGCCGCCCGGTACGAAGGCTTCCGTGAGGGCGGTGGCGAGTGCCGAGTTCCAGCCCGCCGTGTCGTGCCGTACCAGTTCCGCGGCGAACAGCAGCGCGTGGGCCGCGATGAGCGCGATCGTGTTGAGGCTCGTCGTGCGGTGCAGGCGCTCCAGCCGGGGGCCCGACAGTGGCAGGCGTCCCGGGCGCGGGCCCGACAGCAGCAGTCCGAGGATGACCGTCCCCCATGCCCAGAGCAGTGCGGACCAGCCGAACGCCTGGCTGAGGAAGTACATCCAGAAGCCGCCCACGTCGGCCATGAACGGCATGACGGAGACCGTCGAGGAGGACTTGTCGCGGATCCGGACGTAGAGCACGGCGAAGACGGCCGCGGTCACCGCGAGGGCGACCAGGCCGTCGGGCAAGGAGGCGCGCAGGTCGGAGCGGAGCATGGGGCGTGGCTGCCGGGTGCCGGGAGCGGTGCCGGGGTCCTCGACGGGTGCGGGTGCCGCCGTGTCGGCCGGTGCGGGTGCGGGTGCGGCGGTGTCGGCCGGCTCTGGTGCGGGGGGCGGGTTCGTCATGCGGCCTCTTCGGGGACGTCGGCTGGCGGGCGGATGCGTGTCCTCGGCCACGAGGTCGGCGCACACGCGTTGTTGGAGCAGTCGGGGAGAAGGGGATGAAAGTTCCCCACACGCATGTGTGACATGGATCACTGATCGCAGGTGTCATCCGATATCCGGTGAACCAGCGCTATTTCCAAATCTGTAGGTCTTCTCGCGGGGGCGGGTGACGCTGGCACGATGGCCGCCATGAGAGGCGGAACCGCCCCCCGCGCAGTACGGACCGTGGTGTTCGCGGCCGTGTGCGTCGCGGTGTCCGGACTCGGGCATGCGCTCATGTCCGGGGGGTCCCTGCCGCTGCTCGGCCTGGCCTTCGCCTTTCTGCTGGTGTGCGGCGGCGGGTGGTGGCTGGCGGGCCGCGAGCGCAGCGCCCCGGTGACCGTGACGGCGAGCGCCGTCGGCCAGTTGTCGTTGCACACCTTCTTCTCCTCGGTGCAGCCCTGCCTGCCGGGCATCGTGGGCCCGGACGGCCGCGGGGGCTCCGGTCACCCGTCCGGCGTCATGACGCACTCGGCCCATGACGCGATGGCCGGGACACCCGCCGACGCCATGACCCTGGCGGCCTTCGACGGCTCCGCGCTCGGCACGGGCATGGTGGCGGCCCACGTGATCGCCGGACTGCTCTGCGGCTGGTGGCTGTGGGGCGGCGAGGCGGCGCTCGTCCAACTCGGCCGCTCCCTGGCCCTGTTCGTGTGCGCCCCACTGCGGGCCGCCTGGCGGCTCTGGTGCGCCGGAGCCGACCGCACCCCGGTGACACGGTGGCGGACCCGCCGCAGGCCGGGGCGCCGCCTTCAGGACCTCCTCGCGCTGCACGGACTGTCCCGCCGGGGACCGCCCCTTCGCGTCCGCACCCACTGACCTTCACCCGCCCCTGGGCCCGATCCGGGCCGGGGTGGCCCAGGTGCGCGCCCGTGACACGGGTGAACACCTGTGACAGGCATGCCGATCTGCCGGGACGCCGACATCGCCCGGAGGCCGG
The DNA here is from genome assembly GCF_026340105.1 of Streptomyces sp. NBC_01433. Lineage (NCBI taxonomy): Bacteria > Bacillati > Actinomycetota > Actinomycetes > Kitasatosporales > Streptomycetaceae > Streptomyces > Streptomyces sp. NBC_01433. The sequence goes on from NZ_JAPEPM010000001.1 coordinate 5,803,300, forward strand.
TCACGAGGAGCCGCGCGGAATCGCGGCGGCTCCGCGAGGACGCTAAGGAACCGTAGTGACACCCCCTGCCCCGATGCCCCCTGCGCGAATGCTCTCCGCCCCCCTCCTCGCCGGGCGCCCCACGCCCGCCGCGCGAGTCCCCGTCACCCCGATCCCCGCTGCCCGGGTGCCCGCCGCTCGGATACCCGCCCCTCCGGTGCCGCCCGCGCGGTCGCCCCGGCCCCGGGTGTTCGCCGCCCGGCAGAACGACGCACAGATCACCGACTGGGCGCTGGCCGCCGGTGGCGGCGACCGGGAGGCCGCCGAGCACTTCGTGCGCGCCACCTACGACGACGTCAGGAGGTTCGTCGCCCACCTCAGCGCCGACGCCCCCGGCGCCGACGACCTGGCCCAGGAGACCTATCTGCGGGCCATGAGCGGCCTGGCGAGGTTCGCGGGCCGGTCCTGCGCCCGAACCTGGCTGCTGTCCATCGCGCGGCGCGTCGTCATCGACCGCCACCGCACGGCCGCCGCCCGGCCGCGGATCGCGGACACCGCCGACTGGCAGGCGGTGGTGGAGCGTGCCCAGCCGTGCCAACTGCCCGGATTCGACGAGTCCGTCGCGGTGTTCGACGCGCTGCGGAGCCTGGAGCCCGCGCGGCGCCAGGCTTTCGCGCTGACCCAACTGCTGGGCCTTTCCTACGAGGAGGCGGCCGCCGCCGCCGGATGCCCCATCGGCACCGTACGTTCCCGGGTGGCGCGGGCCAGACGGGATCTCGCGGTGCTGTGGAGTGCGGAGCCGGGCGGCCGGACGGCGGCGCGGGAGCGGCAGGGATGTTCCTAGCGTCGTGAGCGGGACGGGCCGCCGGGACCACCCGGCGGCCGTTCCGTGGCCGGCGCGTGTGCCGTGCCCGTTGGCCGGTCCGTGTCCGACGGGCTGGCAGTCCCCGATGGGCGTGCCGTGCCCGAGGCGCGGCCGGCACCTGCGTCCGGGCCGGTCCGCCGGCCGAGGAGGAACAGGGGCGGCAACAGCGCCTGCACGCACACCGCCACCCAGAATCCCGGTACCGCGTCGGCTGCCTCCGCCGCCCCGTACAACTGGCCGCCGACGACGCCGCTCCCGAACGCGCCGATCCCCGCCGCCAGCCGCTGGCGCCCGAAGACCGAGGCCGCGGGTGCGGGGGAGCGGGCCAGGGCCTCCAGATCGTTCTTCAGGAAGAGGACGATCTCGCCCAGGCACATCAGGGCGCTGCCCGCGCCGATGCCCAGGTACCCGCCGAAGCCGATGCTCGCCGCCCCCGCCGCCATGGCGCCGAATCCCACTCGCATCGCACTCCGGTACGACAGCGCGGCGATCCGGTGGGCCAGCAGCGGCTGCGCGACCACGAGGAGACCGGCGTACCCCATCAGCACGCCGCCGTAGAAGGCCGCCGAGGTGCGCGGGATCGCGTACAGCGCCACGTAGTGCTGGAAGAACATGAAGACGTACACGCTCAGAACGGTCACCGCGAAGGGGGAGGGCCCGGCCCGCCGTTTCTGGGGCCGGTCCTCGTGGCAGTCGGCACTCCGCCCACCGGGCCGGCCCTTCCCGCCGCCGGTCGGGCCCGCCGTCGTGCCGTTTCCCGGTGGCAGCAGTGCGTGGCCGACCCCGACCAGGGCGAACAGCCCGGCGACGCAGGAGAAGACCACCATCGGCGAGCCCAGCACGAACGGTGCCGCGAGCGGTGGCCCGAGCGCCATCCCCGCGTTGAACGCCGAGCCGCTCGCCGACAGCAGCCGGGGCCGCTCCGCCTCGGCGGCGCCGTCCACGAGGTACGCCTTGTTGGCGGGCAGATAGAGCGCTGCCCCCGCCGACACCAGAAACAGGGCACCGACCGCGAGGACCGGACTGGTCAGCCCCGGTACGAACGCCGCGAATCCGGCCGTACGCAGCGCCAGCGCCACCCACATCGCGCGCCGCAGCCCGATGCGCCCGGCCACCGGGCCCGCGACCACGCCCCCGGAGAACTGCAGCAGCGAGGCGACGGCCAGGACGAACCCGACCGTGCCCAGCCCCAGCCCGAGCCGCTGGTGCAGCAGCACCGACATGTACGGCAGCACGGCGAAGCTGCCCAGCGTGATCAGGAACGAACCGGCCAGCAGGAACACCTGCGGGCCCGTGAACCGCCCTCCAACGGCCGCCCGTTCAGCACCCACCCGCGCCTCCCGCCCGGCGTACGCTCACGCCCGCTCCCCGTTCCCGCCCGGCGTACGCTCACGCCTCGCCGACGACGATCGGGCGCACCCGGGTCGCCGCACTCCACGCCCGGTGCTGTGCCAGTTCCGCCGTGGCTCCCTCGGCCAGCACGATGCCGGTGCAGCCGCGCTGGTCGCTGACATGGGCCAGGGATTCCCCGGGCTCCCGGGTGGGATACCAGCACACGGAGCCGGGGAACGCGGCCAGTTCGCCGAGACCGTGCCAGCCCTTGAGCACCCCCGGCCGGTCCGCGTACACGAGGACGAAGCCGTACGCCGGTCCCTTCCGGTCCAGCGGATCGTCCATCAGACGAGGCCGCCTGCCAAGGGCCTCCTCCATCATGGCCGTGTACACATTGGTCCCCAGCGAACGGCACAGCACCTCGCCCACCAGCGCCCCGCCGATCCTGCGGTTGATCTCGACCAGCTCCGGGCCGTCCGCGGTGAGGATGAACTCCACATGGGCGAACCCCCGGCGGTGCCCCGCCGCGTCCAGGACACGGCCGACCCACCGCTCGATGCCACCCCGACTGTCCGGCTGCCTGTCCGCCCTTCCGTCGTCCGGCCCGTCCTCGGGCAGCGCCACCGGAAAGGCCGCCGCCTCCTCCCGTACCGCCGGTTCCCGGGACGTCTGACGGCTGAGCACCCCGAGCAGCCGGGTGGTGCCGTCCCAGCTCAGCGTCTCCGCGCTGTACAGCGGCCCGGCCAGGAACGCCTCGGCGAACAGCGTTCCCATGAAGGGTCGTTGCCCGGCCTCGTCGAGCGCCCGGTGCAGCGACTCCTCGTCGTGGACGATCCAGACATTGCGCGACGAGGTGCCCGCGGAGTCCTTGAGCACCGCGGGCAGACCCACCCGGCTCAGCACTTCCCCGGCTGACGCCCGGTCCGGGCTGACACGTACGGCGGTGCTCCTGCTCAGCCCCCGCTCGTGCAGCAGGGCGCGCACGCGGGACTTGTCGCGCAGCAGCCGGACGGTTTCCGGGTCGGGGCCCGGCAGCCCGAAGTCTGCGGCGAGTTCGGCGGCGGGCACGCCCCAGGTGTCGGTGGTGTTGATCAGCCCCGCCGGAGAGGGTACGGCGGCCAGCGCGCGACGGGTCGCGTCCGGGTCGCCGGTGTCGACGTCGACGACGGTCAGCGCGTCCGGCGGCAGCGTGGCGAGTTCGTGCCGGTACACCGACCGGTCACCGGTGAGCAGGCACAGCCGGTGCCCGGTCTCCGCGGCGGCGGAGACCATCCGGCCGAGCCCGAAGGACAGGGACTCCAGTGCGACGAGGGTCATGGCAGCAGCTCCACGCTCGGTACGGGGGTGGGGGCGTTGTCGTCGTGACCGGCCGGGTGAGCGGTCTCCGGGGCGGGGCGTCCCGCCCACTCCAGCACCGACCACGGCGGTCGCAGCGCGTCGAGCGTGTCGATGCGCCGGGGCCGCAGCGTGGCCATGTCCAGCGCCTCGCGGTGGCGGGCGAAGACCCGCTCCGCGTAGCGGTGTCCCGTGTCGGCACCCAGGACCAGATACGGTCGCCCCGGAGCACGGGCCGCCTCCCAGGAGGCGACGAGGTGCGCCGCACCGGTGGACAGCCCCGCGAAGACCGCGTGCGTGCGCAGCAGCCCGACGGCACCGGCCATCGCGTGCCGGAAGTCCAGCCAGTGGACGGTGTCGTACAGCTCGTGGTGGACGTTCTCGAACGGGATGGAGCTGCCGATACCCGCGATGATCGCCTCCGGGTCGCTGAACCCCTCGCTGCCGAAGGTGACACTGCCGAACGGCTGGATGCCCACCAGACGCACCGGGCGCCCCGACTCCCGCAGGGCCTTGACGAGCCCGCCGGTGGACGCGCCGGTGCCCACCGCGCCCACGACGGTCACCGGCCCCTCGGGCAGGGACCCGGTGATGAGATCGGCGAACTCCCGGTACCCCTCGTAGTGGACGGCGTCGTGGTACTGCCGCATCCAGTGGAAGTCGGGGCGTTCATCGAGGAGCCGGCGCACATGGCGTACGCGGCGTTCCTGGTCGAGCCGCAGGCTCTGCGACGGCGGCATCTGATCGACGGTCGCGCCCAGGATCTCCAACTGGGCGCGCATCACCGAGTCGACCGTCGTGGAGGCCACGATGTGGCACCGCAGCCCGTAGCGGTGACAGGCCATGGCCAGGGCCAGGGCGTAGATGCCGCTCGAACTGTCGATCAGCGTCTGTCCGGGCACGACGCGCCCACGGCGCAGGAGCGAGCGGACGGCGCCGAGTGCCGCGTACACCTTCATCGTCTCGAAGCGGGCGAGGACGACATCGCCGTCCAGCCGGATCAGGTCCGGCGTTTTGACCGCGTCGGTGATGTGTTCATGGACGACGGCGCGGGCGGCACGCGGGCCGCGCTCCGCGCGGGGCCTCACTTGCGCCGCCCGCGGACGATCAGCCGCGCCGACCGGTGGTCGTAGGCGGATCCGTCGAAGCCGCCGAAGCACTCCACATCGGTGAATCCCGCGGCCTCGAACAGGGCGTGCAGTTCGGCGGCGCTGTAGAGCCAGGACGTCAGAGACGCGCTGCGTGCCGATGTGCCCCGCACCAGCGTCCAGTCGGTGCGCAGTTGGCGCCAGCTGTCGAGGACGACGTCCCGCTGGACCACGTACGAGCCGTCCGGCAGATCGACTGCCTGCGGGCGCCCGATCCAGCCGGCCAGGACCTCCTTGCCCATCACGTCCACCAGGAGCTGCCCGCCCGGGGCGAGGCTCCGGTGGGCGTTGCGGAGCACCTGGAGGTTGTCTTCGGCATCGTCGAAGTACCCGAACGACGTGAACACGTTGAGTACGACATCGAACGCGCCGGGGACCGCGTACGCGAGCATGTCCGCGCGCTCCAGGCGTGCTTCGGCCCCCGCCCGCTCACAGGCGCTCCGCGCCCGCTCCAGCATCGAGGGCGAGAGGTCGACGCCCGTGACGTCGTAGCCGCGCAGAGCCAGCGGCACCACGAAGAGCCCCGGCCCGCAGCACAGGTCGAGCACCCGTGAGCCCGGCGGAAAGTCCAGCAGGGGGGAGGAGTGCACCAGATCCGCGGCGGCCTCGGCTCGGGCGGGCGGGAACATCGTGGGTGCGAAATCGGACCAGAGCGCGTCGTCCTCGTACCAGTGCATGCCTCTCGGCCTCCTCCCGGGCCCCGGGGCCCTGGTTCCGCGCGTGCCGGTGATCGTTCCTCCCAGTAGTCGGCGAGGTGGCACGTGGAGTTCCCGAGGACCGCGGAAGATCGTCCGCCGCCCGTACGGCACGGTCCCGCCGAGCGGGATTCCGGTTCTGCCGCCGGCCGGTCAGGAGCGGGCTGTTCCGCCCTGGCCTTCATCTGTCCAGCTGTGGGCGTGGAGTGGGAGACGAATGGGAGATGATCAAGTCGAGAGGGCTCGAATCGCCTCCGGAAACCCCTGGATCGGAGGTGTGGTCCACCGCTCGAAATACCTCGGTCAGCCCGCGGACTCGCCCGCGTGCGGGCTCAGCACACCGGCCGCGACCAGGGCGAACAGGACGATGCCGAGGATCACGCGGTAGATGACGAACGGCATGAAGCTCTTGGTCGTGATGAACTTCATGAACCACGAGATGACGGCGTATCCGACAGCGAACGCGATCACCGTGGCGAAGATCGTCGGGCCCCAGGACACATGGCCCTCGCCCGCGTCCTTCAGCTCGAAGACGCCCGAGGCCAGCACCGCGGGGATCGCGAGCAGGAACGAGTACCGGGCCGCCGCCTCGCGGGTGTAGCCCATCAGCAGACCACCGCTGATCGTGGCGCCCGAGCGGGAGACACCGGGGATCAGCGCCAGCGCCTGGCAGAAACCGAAGATCAGGCCGTCCCTGATCCCCAGCTCCTTCAGGGACTTGCGCTCCTTCACCGCACGGTGCTTTCCGCCGACCTCGTCGCGGGCGGCCAGCCGGTCCGCGATACCGAGGACGATGCCCATCACGATCAGCGTCGTCGCGATCAGCCGCAGATCCCGGAACGGGCCCTCGATCTGGTCCTTGAACGTCACACCGAGCACACCGATGGGGATCGAGCCGACGATGACCAGCCAGCCCATCTGCGCGTCGTGATCGCTGCGCAGCGAGGCATTGGTCAGCGAGCGGAACCAGGCCGACAGGATCCGCGCGATGTCCTTGCGGAAGTAGATGAGCACCGCCGCTTCCGTGCCGATCTGGGTGATGGCCGTGAACGCCGCTCCCGGGTCGTGCCAGCCGGCGAACGCCGCGGTGAGCCGCAGATGGGCGCTGGAGGAGATCGGCAGGAACTCGGTCAGTCCCTGAACGAGGCCCAGGACGAATGATTCGAACCAGCTCATGGGGCTTTGGCCATCCCGGAGGTGATCGTGCATCGGCCGAGGGACGCGAAGGCCGTCGGCAGCGTGCGGATTGCGGTCAAAGAGAGAAGGGACGCCTCGGGGTATCGGCCCCGGAGTCCCTTTGTGGGTCGCGGGCAGCGTATCGCCTACAGGTGAACGTTCCTTCCGCTGCCCCCGGCTGCCCGCCGCTCATGTCCCGCGTCGCCCGGATCATCCGGCGCCCAGCCGGTGGCGCTTGCGCCAGGCGACGAGCGCCCCGCCGATGCCCGTCAGCACGATGAAGCCCATCGCGGCCAGGAACGCGGGCGACGTCGGGGAGGCCGCCTCGCTGCCCGCGATGACGTACGCCGCCGTGTTGGGGATCGAGCCGAGTCCCGTGGCCAGCAGGAACGGCGGGTAGCCCATGCGGGAGGTCGCCGCGCAGTAGTTGGCCGCGGCGAACGGCACTCCGGGAAAGAGCCGTAGCGCCAGCACGGACCGGAAGCCGTGTCGGCTCAGCAGCCCGTCCGCGGCCTTGAGCCAGCGCCCGCGCAGCAGCGTGCGCAGCGCGTCCTGGCCCAGCACCCGGCCCAGCATGAACGAGACACCCGCGCCGAGCACCGTGCCCGCCAGGGCGGCGGCCAGACCCGCCTGCGCGCCGAACAGCGCGCCCGCGGCGATGTTGAGCAGGGGGCGCGGTACGAACGCCACCGTGCAGACCCCGTACGCGAGCCCGAACAGCATGGCCGCGGCTCCGCCGGTCAGCTGGGGCGGCCACCCGGCGGCCAGCAGCCGCTGTGGTTCGAACAGCAGCATCGTCGACGCGGCGGCCAGCAGCACCACCACGAGCAGGGACAACCGGGACCAGGGCGAGAGCAGCACCCTCGAACAACGCACGGCGAGACCACCGGTGGGCCGGGCGGCGGGGACGGGGTCGAACATTCGGGGAGAGTAACCGAAATGGGTGTGTGATCGTCGTAACGCCCAGGTGAGGCGCTTTCGTCGCGCGGTGCGGAAAACCATTCGACGGGCCCCTCCCGCCCGGCCATGATCGAGGCATGTTCCGGTACGTCTTCCTCGCAGCGCGGTCCGCAGTCGCGGCCGCGCCGAAGGCTGCCGTGAGCGCTGTCGCGGTTCCCGCGGCAACGGCACTCCTCGCAGCGGTTCCCACCGCTGCCGCGGCGCCCCTCGGCGGCGCCCGAAGCTGACCCTCCCCCGACAGTCCGGCGGACCCCGTAAGGGGAGGGTCGGCAGGGCACTGGGGTCTCTTGCTCTCAGCTTCGAACACCAAGGAACGAGCCATGCCCAAGACGGCATACGTGCGTACCAAGCCGCACCTCAACATCGGCACCATGGGCCACGTCGACCACGGCAAGACCACGCTCACCGCCGCCATCACCAAGGTCCTCAGCGAGCGCGGCGGCAGCAGTACCTCCTACGTGTCGTTCGACCGGATCGACCGGGCGCCCGAGGAGGCCCGGCGCGGCATCACCATCAACATCGCGCACGTCGAGTACGAGACCGACACCCGGCACTACGCCCACGTCGACATGCCCGGCCACGCCGACTACATCAAGAACATGGTCACCGGCGCGGCGCAGCTCGACGGGGCGATCCTCGTCGTCTCGGCCCTCGACGGGATCATGCCGCAGACCGCCGAACACGTCCTGCTCGCCCGCCAGGTCGGCGTCGACCATATCGTCGTCGCCCTCAACAAGGCCGACGCGGGCGACCCCGAGCTGACCGACCTGGTCGAGCTGGAGGTCCGCGAACTGCTCACCTCGCACGGCTACGGCGGTGACACCGTCCCCGTCGTGCGGGTCTCCGGGCTCAAGGCGCTGGAGGGCGAACCGCGGTGGACGGCGGCGATCGAGGGACTGCTGGACGCCGTCGACACGTACGTACCGATGCCGGTGCGCTACACCGACGCGCCGTTCCTCCTCCCGGTGGAGAACGTCCTGACCATCACCGGACGGGGCACGGTCGTCACCGGCGCCGTGGAGCGCGGCACCGTCCGCGTCGGTGACCGGGTGGCGGTGCTCGGCGCGGACATCGACACGGTCGTCACCGGCCTGGAGACCTTCGGCAGGCCGATGGAGTCCGCGGAGGCGGGTGACAACGTGGCGTTGCTGCTGCGCGGTGTGGAGCGTGACCGGGTCCGTCGCGGCCATGTGGTGGCGGCGCCGGGCAGCGTGACTCCCAGCCGCCGCTTCACCGCGCAGGTGTACGTCCTGTCGGCGCGGGAAGGCGGCCGGACCACCCCGGTCACCACCGGCTACCGGCCGCAGTTCTACATCCGTACGGCGGACGTCGTCGGAGACGTGGACCTCGGCGAGGTGGCCGTCGCGCGCCCCGGTGACACGGTCACCATGACCGTCGAGCTCGGCCGTGACGTTCCGCTGGAGTCCGGTCTCGGCTTCGCGATCCGCGAGGGCGGCCGCACGGTCGGCGCGGGCACGGTCACCGGTCTGCTCTGACGGACCCGGACCGCCTTGTGCGACCCGCCTCCCGCAACTTCCGGGAGGCGGGTCGTGAGGGGGCGCGGCTGCTCCGCGCGGTGCGGAGCAGCCCGCCCCACGCCTCACAATGGGGGAGTGAACGAGCCGATACCCGTCATCCGCGACGTCGACCGGGGCACCGCCCGCCTGCTGCCCGATGTGGACCGCGACCGGGCCTGGCTGCTGACAGTCGACGAGGCGCCCCAGTCCTACGTCGACCTCGACGACCCCACGTACCTCGAATTCGAGTACGTCCGCAGGCTCGCCCATGTCGTGGACCGCGCCGCCGGTCCGGGCACCCCGCTCGACGTCCTGCACCTCGGTGGCGGCGCCCTCACCCTGCCCCGCTATGTCGCGGCGACCCGGCCCGGATCGCGGCAGCACGTGGTGGAGGCGGACAGGGGACTGCTGGACCTGGTCGGCGAACATCTGCCGGTGCCCGAGGACAGCGGCATCACGGTGCACGGCACGGATGCCCGCGAGTGGCTGGAGCAGGCGGCACCGGGCTCGGCCGATGTCCTGGTCGCGGATGTCTTCGGCGGCTCGCGGGTACCGGCCCACCTCACCTCCGTCGAGTACGCGCGGGCCGCCGCGCGGGTCCTGCGCGGGGACGGGATCTACGCCGCCAATCTGGCCGACAGTGCGCCCTTCGGCTTCCTGCGCTCCCAGCTCGCCAATTTCGCGGCGGTCTTCGGGGAACTCGCGCTGATCGCCGAACCGGCCGTGCTGCGCGGGCGCCGCTTCGGCAACGTCGTTCTCGTCGCCTCGCACACCCCGGTCGACACGGCGGCGCTCACCCGCCGCTGCGCCGCCGACGCCTTCCCGGCGCGGGTCGAGTACGACGACGCCCTCGCACGGCTCATCGGCGGGGCGAAGCCGGTCGGGGACGCCGACGCGGTCGGCTCGCCCGTGCCGCCGGACGGGGCGTTCAGTATCGGTTGAGGCGTCGGGCAGCCGCGCGGCAACCGCTCGGACCCGTGGTCGCTCCACGCCCCCCCAACGGCGAACGCCGCCGCCGATCCGTACGAGCTCCGGAATTCCGTAACCCGTAGGGACCGGCGGCGGCGTCCAACTGTCGCAGGTGCGGCCCGGACAGCGTGGGGAGGCCGGTCGTCCTATCCGGCCGAGGTCTCCGCGAGCCGCACCGTGCTCAGGATCTGCTGGATGGTGGTGTCGGGAAGCTCGTCCTTGACAGCCGCGTTGGCGTAGAGCACCCACGTCGAGTACTCGGTCTTGGCGTTCTTGAAGCTGAAGGCGATCGACTTGCCGTCGGTGTCGCACTTCTCCTTCTTGGACACTCCGGACGCGGTGGCCGTCACGACACTCCCGGTCAGGCCCGACTTCGTCGTGAACGGCTTGGCCTTGGCGACCTTGACGGTGCCCTTGGGCTCGGTCTGGGCGTAGGCGGCCCACACCCAGTTGCCCGCCTCGTTCGTCGCGGCCTCGTCGGTGCTCTTGGCACCCTGTGCGCCCTTGGTGCCGACGCCCGCCAGACCGGTGTCCTCCTTGGTGCCGTCCTTGTCGGGGTCGTCGACGCACCACTTGCTCTTGTAGTAGGCCGGTGCGGAGAAGCCGATGACCGGCGGGCCCTCGGGCTTCTTGGCGTCCTCGAATCCGGCGAACACTCCCGCGGCCGAGACCTCCCAGTCACCGGGTACGTCGAACTGGGTGCCCCACTTGGGGTTGGTGACGACCTTCCAGCCCGGGATCACCGGCTTGGGGTCCCCGCCGGCACCCCGCGGGTTCGCGGGCGGGCTGGCGGTGGCGGAATCGGACGGCTTCGCGGTCGGTGACGACTTCTTGCCGTCGGCGACCGCCGAGCCGTCGCCCTTGTCGTCGTCCTTGTTCATCACGACCACGCCGGTCACGACGGCAGCCACGACGACCGCGGTCGCCGCGACGATCGCGACGACGGTCGTCTTCTTCTTGTCGGGCTGCGGCCCTCCGGGCGGACCCGGAACGGCGTGCTGCGGCATGGTCGGCTGCTGGTACGGGTTGGGCTGCGGGTACCCCGGCTGCTGGCCGGGCTGTCCCTGCTGCGGGTACCCCGGCTGTCCCTGTTGCTGATACCCCGGCTGCTGATAGGGGTTCGGCTGCTGGTAACCCGGCTGCTGATACGGGTTCTGATTCTGGTCCTGCGGGTTCTGCTCGCCCCCGGGCGGCTGCTGTCCTGGCCACATGGCCAGTAACCATAGAGGGGCGGCGTGTCCCCTGCTACGCCCGCCCCCGGGGGGATGGCCAAACAGTTCTACCGGTAAGTAACATGCGGACCCATGAGCGCTGAACAGATGACCGTCGGCGAGATGCTCGTCGCGACGGTTCCGATGGCCCGGACCCTCAACCTCGAATTCCTGGAAACGACCGCCGAGCGTGCGGTCGTGCGGTTGCCGGACCAGGCGGAATACCACAACCACGTCGGCGGACCGCACGCCGGAGCGATGTTCACGCTCGCCGAGTCGGCCAGCGGCGCGATCGTCATAGCCGCCTTCGGCGACCAGCTGACGCGCGCCGTGCCGCTCGCCGTCCGGGCGGAGATCGGCTACAAGAAACTGGCCATGGGCGAGGTCACCGCGACCGCGACCCTCGGCCGTCCGCTCGCCGAGGTGGTCGCCGAACTGGACGCGGGCAAGCGGCCGGAGTTCCCCGTGGCCATCGAGATCCGGCGCGGCGACGGCGCGGTGACGGGCGAGATGACGGTGGTCTGGACGCTGCGCCCGAACAGCTGACCGGCACACGATGCCGAGCGGGGCCGTCGCGCATCCCCTGGCCGGGGGCGCGGCGGCCCTTCGCGCTGCCGCGGGCAGGTAGGCTTCCCGCCTGCGCCGTGGCACACACGGCCGCACAACCTGCACGGGAGGCACCGGCGTTGCACGTTCAGGAGTGGCTGGAGACGGTCCCCGCGATCAGTGTCTACCTCCTCGTGGGGGTCGTCATCGGACTGGAGAGCCTGGGCATTCCGCTGCCGGGCGAGATCATCCTCGTCAGCTCGGCGCTCCTGGCCTCGCAGCACGGTGAGATCGACCCGGTGGTGCTCGGTGCCTGTGCGACCGCCGGGGCGATCATCGGTGACTCGATCGGCTACGCCATCGGCCGCAAGGGCGGCCGGCCGCTGCTCGCCAGGCTCGGCCGGAAGTTCCCGAAGCACTTCGGCGAGGCCCAGATCGCCATGGCGGAGCGGTCGTTCGAGAAGTGGGGCATGTGGGCCGTGTTCTTCGGCCGCTTCGTCGCCCTGCTGCGGATCTTCGCCGGGCCGCTGGCCGGAGTCCTGCGGATGCCGTACTGGAAGTTCCTGACCGCCAACGTGCTCGGCGGCATCATCTGGGCGGGCGGCACCACGGCCGTCATCTACTCGGTGGGAGTCGTCGCCGAGGCCTGGCTGAAGCGCTTCTCGTGGCTGGGCCTCGTGGTCGCCGTGCTGTTCGGGCTGGCCTCGATGCTCGTACTGAGGAACCGGGCGAAGAAGGCGGCGGCGCGGTCCGGCGCTCACCCGGCGGCCGAACCCGCGGTGGCACCGGCCGCGGACTGACCGCGTGAAGGAGCGGCGGCCGGAGAGGGACCGGCGGGAGCGGCGGGGCGGAGAGTGAGCGCCAGGGCGGATAGGGAGCCCGCGAGGCCGACCTCAGCTCTCGTGCGCCGCGCGGTGTGCCTTGGCCAGCTCCACATAGCCGACCGCGTTGAACTTGATGCCTTCGAGCTCCTCCTCGGTCAGCGCGCGCTTCACCTTGGCAGGCACCCCCGCCACGAGCGAACCCGGCGGCACCCGCATCCCCTGCGGGACCAAGGCCTGCGCCGCGACCAGTGAGCCGGCGCCGATGTGCGCACCGTTGAGCACCGTGGCACCCATGCCGACCAGGACGTCGTCCTCGATCGTGCAGCCGTGCAGCACGGCGTTGTGTCCGACCGAGACCCGCGCGCCCACCGTGAGCGGGAACCCGGGGTCGGTGTGCACGCTGCAGTTGTCCTGGATATTGCTGTCCGGGCCGAGCGTGATCGGGCCGCAGTCGGCGCGCAGGACGGCCTGGTACCAGACGCTGGAGCCCGCGGCCAGGGACACCTCGCCGATCACCACGGAGGTCGGTGCCACAAAGGCATCCGCATCGATGTCGGGCTCCTTGCCGCCCATGCCCGTGATCAAAGCCCGCTCCGCCATGGCCTGCTCCTCCGTGCTCCGGTGTGCTGCGCTCGCGCCACGGAAAACCGTAAGCGACGGTCCTTCCCGGATGAACGCAGTGGGGTGAACATCACAGGTCACCGCACGGATGGCCCGAGGCGCCGCCGACTACCGTGAGCGCGTGCCGAACAACCGGAACGTGTTCTCCTCCTTCGCCCACTGGCGGCGCCGTGCCGCTTCCCGCGCGGTCCATCGCGGCTGGGCCTGGGTGCGGGAGTCCGGCGCGGTCACCGCTCAGCACCCCGGACGTCTGCGCTTCGGCCGCATAGGCGCGGGGACCCGGCTCGCGTTCCCGCAGGGCACGGTGTTCGGCGAGCCGTGGATCGTGCTCGGCGAGCACTGCGTCATCGCGGAACAGGTGACACTCACCGCCGGCATGATGCCCGGCCTGGATCTGGGGCCCGATCCGATCCTGACCCTCGGGGACGGTGTGGTGCTCGGCCGCGGCAGTCATGTCATCGCCGACACGACGGTACGGATCGGCTCGGACACGTACTGCGGCCCGTACGTCTACATCACCACGACGAACCACAGCTACGACGACCCGCACGAGCCCGTCGGCAAGCAGTGGCCGCGGATGGAGCCGGTCGAGATCGGTCCCGGCTGCTGGATCGGTACGGGGGCCGTGGTCCTGCCGGGCGCCAGGCTCGGCCGCAATGTGGTGGTCGCGGCCGGTGCGGTCGTCCGGGGAGACGTCCCCGACCACGCGGTGGTGGCGGGCGCTCCGGCGCGCGTCGTACGACGCTGGGACCCGGACACGGGCTGGCAGCCGCCCCTGCGTACGCCGGCTCCCGTGCCGATCCCCGCGGGCATCACGTCCGAGCAGTTGGTGGCCCTGGCCCGGTCGGAAGAGCTGCCGACGGCCGAGTAGCGCCGGGCGGAACTTTCGCGGACACGGCCTACCCCGTCGCGAGCAGGACCGTTCCCACCAGGGCCAGTCCGGCTCCTGCCGCCTGGACGCCGCGCAGCCGTTCGCCGAGCACGCCCCGCGCGGCCAGCGCGGTCACCACCGGGTACAGCGAGGCGAGGACGGCGGCGACGGTCACCGGGCCGTGCTGGGCGGCGATCGCGTAGGTGCCGTTGGCGGCGACGTCGGCCAGTCCGACGAAGGCCAGCGCGGGGAGTGCGGCCACCACGACCGGCAGGCCGCCCGCCGCGGGCAGGGCGCGGCCGCCGCGGCGCACCGAGACGTACAGCGCGGTGCCGCCGACCGCGATGTTGGTGAGGCGCTGGACGAACAGGGCGAGGAACAGCCCGGTGACGGTGGTGGACGCCTCCGCGATCAGGGTCATCACCGCGCCGAAGCCGAACGCGGCCAGCAGGGTCAGCAGCACCGCCTGCCGCCGCACCGGCGCCCCGCGCAGCTCCGGGCCGCCCGCCAGCACGATCCCCACCAGCGCCACGCCGACCCCGGCGAACTGGAGGAGCCCCGGCCGCTCACCGACGATCAGCCCGACACTCACCGGTACGGCGACCCCCAGCGATCCCAGCGGGGAGACCACGCCCATCGGGCCGAGCGCCAGCGCCTTGTAGAAGCTGAGCATCGCGACCGGCCCGACGGCGCCCGCCGCGACCGCGAACCACAGCTGACCGCCCGCCTCGCTCCAGGCACCCGTGGCGATCACCACGATGCCCAGCACCACCGCGGCGACGGTCTGCGAGACGACCACCACGGTCAGCGCGGGCGTGCGCCGGGTGAGCAGCCCGCCGCCGAAGTCGGCCAGCCCCCACAACAGGCTGGTGGCCAGGGCGAACAGTGCTGTCATGGCAGGCCTCGCAGTACAGTGCGATGAACGGTTGGGTGCACCACACCGTAGTGCAGTATTTTCGACTGTGTCATTCAGAATATTGGACGGAATGTGTCTGACCTCGATCAGCTCACCCAGTCACTGGCCCGCAACCTGAAACGCTGGCGGGGTGAACGCGGCTTCACGCTGGACACCCTCGCCGCCCGCGCGGGAGTCAGCCGCGGCATGATCATCCAGATCGAGCAGGCGCGTACCAACCCGAGCGTCGGCACCACGGTCAAGCTCGCCGACGCCCTCGGGATCAGCATCACCACGCTCCTCGACTACGAGCAGGGCCCCCAGGTCCGGCTGGTGCCCGGAAGCCAGGCCGTACGCATGTGGTCCACACCGGCGGGCAGCTCGACCACCCTGCTGGTCGGTACGGAGGCCAGGGGGCCGCTCGAACTGTGGGGCTGGCGCCTGACGCCCGGCGACAGCAGCGCATCGGACCCGCACCCCGAGGGAACGGTCGAACTGCTGCATGTCACCGCGGGCGAACTGACGCTCGTCGTCGACGGCGAGGCACACGCCGTGCCCGCCGGTACGTCGGCGACGTTCGAGGCCCACGTGCCGCACGCCTACCGCAACGACGGCGCCGAGCCGACTGAGTTCACCATGGCGGTGTCGATCCCGCCCGTACGCTGAGACGGCCGGACGGACGGGGAAAGGCCGCTGTTAGCGTGAGCCCATGCGCGCTCCCTTCGGTACCTTCGACGACGCCTCTCCCGCTTCGGAACGGCTCGATCTGCTCCCCGGCCCCGTCGCCGAGGCGCTGACCGCCGGATGGGGCGGCATCAGCGCCGCGCAGATCGTCCACGTCGACACGGACCCGGCGATCGCCGACACCGCCGTCTTCGCCGAGCACCACGGAGCCGAGCTGCTCGACACGTCCGCCAACTGCGTCGTCGTGGCGGGCAAGCGCGGCGGCGAGGTCACCCTGGCCGCCTGTGTCGTGCTCTCCCGGACCCGGGTCGATGTGAACGGTGCCGTACGCAGACACCTCGGCGCCCGCAAGGCGTCGTTCGCCCCGATGGAGGTGGCGGTCGGCGAGAGCGGCATGGAGTACGGCGGCATCACCCCGATCGGCCTGCCCGGCTCCTGGCCCCTCCTGCTCGACCCCGCCGTCGTGGACGAGGAATGGGTCCTGCTCGGCAGCGGCAGGCGACGGGGCAAGCTGATCGTCCCCGGCAAGGCACTCGCCGCGCTGCCGGGCGCGGTGCTCGTCGAGGGCCTCGGTGTCTGACCGGAGCGGCCCCCGCCGGAGCCCCGGTCCTCAGCCGGGGGCGGGCCGGTGGGCCGGGAACCAGGCGGCGGCGAAGTCCACGGCCGCGGTGAGGCGGACGAGCCGGCAGGGCGCGGATCCCACCCGGCCGGTGCGTACGGCCCCGTCGTCGGCCGCGTCCGCGAAAGCCGCCCCCAGGGCCCCGAAGTCGCCGTCGTCCAGCGCGATGTCCTCGTACTCCCACCACTGCCGCAGCCCGTCGCGCGTCACCACACAGCGGTAGCGGCGGCGGGGCGGATCGGGGACCCGGTACTCGCCGAGGTGGAAGGCGGTGCAGGTGCCGAAGTTGGTCCCCAGCATCAGGATGCGGGCATCGGCCTCGTACAGCCGGGCCAGCGGCGAGTCCTCCCCGAGGTGGCAGTCCGGGCGGTGTCCCGCGAGCAGCGTCCCCGCGGCCGGGCCGATCGCCGCGAACGAGGTCTGCGGATGGCCACTGCGCCCGGCCCCCGGCGAGGTCCGTACGGTCTCGGCGAGGCGGCCCATCGACGGTGCCGCCGAGGTGGCCCGGTCGAACGGCGGCATCGACGCGCGCAACGCCTCCCGGGCCTCGGGGCTCAGTCCGCGCACCAGGGCGCGGTAGTGCGGAGAGGTGTCGGAGTTCTCCGGGGTGAACGTGGGCACCACCAGGGTCCCCGCCGGTCCCAGAACCCGGCGCAGGGCGTCCAGTACCGTCCGGGCACCCCCGTCGACCGGCCCCAGCGCCCGCAGCGAGGCGTGCACGATCAGGACGTCGCCGGGACGTACACCCAGCGCGGTCAGCCGGGCGGCGGCCAGGTCACCGTCGAGAGGAACGCTCACGGTGGGCATTCTTCCCGTCCGCGTACGGGCGCCACACCAGGCGGCCCGCCTCGGGCCTGCGGGGCCGAGGTTCTCAGGCTCGCGGAGGCAGCGCTCTCAGGCTCGCGGAGGCAGCGCCGGGATCTCGATCGCGGGGCAGCGGTCCATGACCATGTCGAGTCCCGCCGCTCGGGTGCGCTCGTACGCCCGCTCGTCCGTCACCCCCAGTTGGAACCAGACCGCCTTCGCGCCCACCGCGACCGCCTCGTCCGCGACGGCGCCCGCCAGCTCGCTGTTGACGAAGACGTCCACCACATCGACGGGGAACGGAATCTCGGCGAGCGAGGCGTACCCCCGCTCGCCATGGACCGCCTCCGCCTTGGGATGCACGGGTACCACGCGCTTGCCGAAGCGCTGAAGGACCTCGGCGACGCCGTAGGCCGCCCGGGAACGGTTGTTGGACAGACCCACGACCGCCCAGGTGTCGCCCGAGTCCTGGAGAATCCGCTGGATCGTCTCTTCGTCTGCGTACATGCCCGGACAACGGACAGCCCCCGCGCACCATTCCCGCCCGAACGCGGGCGGGGACCGGCGCATAGGGTGGCCGAATGCAGGAGCAGTACCGGACAGTCGCCCGCGCGGGCGTGCACGAGACCGAGATCAGCCGATCGCGCTTCCTCTGCGCGCTCGCCCCCGCCGCCACCGAGCAGGAGGCGCAGGAGTTCGTCGCACGCGTCCGCAAGGAACACCCCACCGCCTCGCACAACTGCTTCGCGTACGTGATCGGCGCCGACGCCTCCGTGCAGAAGGCCAGTGACGACGGCGAGCCCGGCGGCACCGCGGGCGTCCCCATGCTCCAGATGCTGCTGCGCCGCGAGGTGCGGTACGTCGTCGCGGTCGTCACCCGTTACTACGGCGGCGTCAAACTGGGCGCGGGCGGCCTGATCCGGGCCTACGGGGGTGTGGTCGGCGAAGCGCTCGACGCGCTCGGCACCCTCACCCGGCAGCGGTTCCGGCTCGCGACGATCACCGTCGACCACCAGCGGGCGGGCAAACTGGAGAACGATCTGCGCGCCACCGGCCGGGACGTGCGCGAGGTGCGGTACGCGGAGGCCGTCACCATCGGGATCGGACTCCCGGACTCCGACGTCCCGGCGTTCACGGCCTGGCTGGCCGACGCGACCGCCGGCGCGGCCACGCTCGAACTGGGCGGCGAGGCGTACGGCGACGCCTGACACCGGCCTCGCACCGTGGGAAAACCGTGATCGATGAGGGTTCGGGGGCGCACCGGCGTTAGCGTGGTCGATGCTGACAGCGTGATCACGGGCCGAAGGGCGCGGATCCGGTGCGGGGCCGATCCGGCCCATGGGGTGGAGGACGAGAAACATGCAGGTCGGAGTCGGCGGAGTGATGTCTTGAGGATTCTGCACACCTCGGACTGGCACCTGGGACGGTCCTTCCACCGCGTCCCGATGCTCGACGCCCAGGCCGCCTACCTCGACCACCTGGTGGCGACCGTGCGGGAGCGGGACGTCGATGTGGTCCTGGTCTCGGGCGATGTCTACGACCGCGCCGTACCGCCGCTCGCGGCCGTCGAGCTCTTCGACACCGCGCTGCACCGGCTCGCCGACGCCGGGGTCCCGACCGTGATGATCTCCGGCAACCATGACTCGGCGCGCAGGCTGGGCGTCGGCGCGGGCCTCTTCGGGCGGGCCGGTATCCATCTGCGTACCGACCCCGAGGGCTGCGCAACGCCGGTCGTCCTGTCCGACGACCACGGCGACGTGGCGTTCTACGGCCTGCCCTACCTGGAGCCCGCCCTGGTCAAGGACATGCTGGGGGCCGCGAAGGCCGGGCACGAGGCCGTCCTCACCGCCGCCATGGACAAGGTCCGCGCCGACCTCGCGGGACGGTCCGCGGCCACCGAGATCAGCCCGGGACGATCCGGTGCCACGGGGAACAGCCCGGGACGGTCCGGGTCCGCCGGGAGCGGCATCACCCGGTCCGTGGTCCTCGCGCACGCCTTCGTCGCGGGCGGGCAGCCCAGCGACAGCGAGCGCGACATCACCGTCGGCGGGGTCGCCGCCGTCCCGGCCGGTGTCTTCGACGGCGTCGACTACGTGGCACTCGGGCACCTCCACGGGTGCCAGACGGTGACCGAGCGCGTCCGCTACTCCGGCTCCCCGCTCGCGTACTCCTTCTCCGAGTCCGACCACCGCAAGACCATGTGGCTGATCGACCTCGACGGCTCCGGCGACCTCACCTCCGAACGGGTCGACTGCCCGGTCCGGCGCCCGCTCGCCCGGCTCCGAGGCCGCCTCGACACCCTGCTGGAGGACCCGGCCCTGGACCGTCACGAGAACTCCTGGGTCGAGGCCACGCTCACCGACCCGGTGCGCCCCGCCGAACCGATGGCCCGTCTCGCCCGCCGCTTTCCGTACGTCCTCAGCCTCGTCCTCGATCCCGAGCGCGCCCCCGAGGACCCCCTCGCCTCGTACGCCCAGCGGCTCAAGGGGCGCGACGACCAGCAGATCGCGGAGGACTTCGTGGCCCATGTCCGGGGCGGCAGCGGGCCCGACGAGCGCGAACGCACCGTGCTGCGCGCGGCCTTCGACGACGTACGGGTGGACGACAGCGTTCATGAGGTGTCCCGTTGAGACTGCACCGCCTGACCCTCACCGCCTTCGGCCCGTTCGGTGCCACCCAGGAAGTCGACTTCGACGCACTCTCCTCGGCCGGACTCTTCCTGCTGCACGGACCGACCGGCGCCGGGAAGACCTCGGTGCTCGACGCCGTCTGCTACGCGCTGTACGGGGCCGTGCCCGGCGCCCGGCAGAGCCCCGGTACCTCGCTGCGCAGCGACCACGCCCCCGCGGGGCTGCCGACCGAAGTCCTGCTGGAGCTGACCGTCGGCGGCCGACGCCTCGAAATCACCCGCAGGCCCGCCCAGCCCCGCCCCAAGAAGAAGGGCGACGGTTTCACCACGGAGAAGGCACAGAGCTGGCTGCGCGAGTACGACTCCGAGAACGGCTGGCAGGCGCTCAGCCGCTCGCACCAGGAGATCGGTGAGGAGATCACCCAGCTCATCGGCATGAGCCGGGACCAGTTCTGCCAGGTCGTGCTGCTGCCCCAGGGTGACTTCGCGCGGTTCCTGCGCGCCGACGCCGAAGCCCGCGGCAGACTCCTCGGCAGGCTCTTCGACACCCGCCGGTTCGCCGCCGTGGAGGAGCGTCTGGCCGAACTGCGCCGGGGGGCCGAGGCCAGGGTGAAGTCGGGGGACGAACAGATCCTCGCGGTCGCCCAGCGGATCGCCCAGGCCGCCGGACCGGCGGCCCACGAGGCGGTACTGCCCGCCGCCCAGCCCGGTGAACCGGGGCTCGCCGAGGGCGTCCTGGAGTGGGCCGCCGTCGCCCGCAGCGCGGCACACGAACGGTTCGACATCGCCCGCTCCGTCCTGTCCGAGGTGGAGAACGGGCAGGCCGCCGCCCGCCGGGCGCTGGACGCCGCGCACGAACTGGCCAGGCTCCAGCAGCGGTACGAGGAGACCCGGCGCCGCGCCGCCGCGCTGGAGGAGCGACGCCCCGAACGGGACCGCTGCCACGCACGGCTGGAGCGCGCCCGCAAGGCGGACCGCGTCGCTCCGGCGCTGGAGCTCCGGGACGAGGCCGAGCGGGCGTACCGCACGGCGAGCGAGGCCCGCGAACGGTCGCGCGCCCGACTGCCCGCGAGCCTCGTCGACGCGGGCGCCGAGCAACTCGCGGAACTGGAGCGCCGGTTCCGCCAGGAGCTCGGCGGCCTCGACGCCGCCCGCCGCGCCGAGCGGCGCAGCGCGGAGATCGACAGCGAGCGCGTCCGGCTGGAACGGCAGTCGCGGGCCGACGACGAGCTGATCCGGGAAGCGGCCGACTGGCTGACGGGCTGGGACGCCACCCATCAGGAGCTGCGGGAACGGATCGAAACGGCGCAGGAGTCCGCGACCCGCGCCGAACAGGTGGCCGGGCGCCTGGCCCCGGCCCGCAGGCGGCTCGACGCGGCGCGTCGCCGCGACGCGCTCGCCGTCGAGGCGGCCGACGCCCGGGACCGGCTGGACGAGGCCCGCGCACACGCCCTCGGCGCCCACGAGACCTGGCTCGGACTCCGCGAGCGGCGGCTGCGCGACATCGCGGCCGAGCTGGCGGCCGAACTCGTCGACGGCACGGCCTGCACGGTGTGCGGCTCGGCCGAGCACCCGGCCCCCGCCAGCGCGGGAGACGGCCATGTCGACCGGGCGACGGAAGAGGCGGCACTCGCCACCCACCGGCGCGCGGAGGAGACCCGCGTGAGGGCGGAGCACGCCCTCGGAGTCGTACGCGAAAGACATGCCGCGGCGCGCGGGGAGGCGGCGGAGCCGGAGGCCCGGGGGGCCGGGAACGCCGCTGAAGCCGTGACCGGTGGTGCCGCTCGCGACTCGGCCGTCGATCCCTCAGCTGTCGATCCCTCGGCCGTCGATCCTTCAGCTGTCGATCCCTCCGTCGTGGAACTGCGAGCACTCGTGGACCGGTTGTCCCGGGAGCACGCCGAGGCGCACCGCCTCGCGGCCGGGACGCATGCGGCGCGCGAAGCCCTCGCCGCAGCGGAACGGGAGCACCTGGGCCGCCTCGACCAGCAACAGCAGGCTGAGCGGAGGGCCGCCGCCCGGACCTCCCAGCGGGAAGCCCTCGATCGCGAACAGACCACGTTGGAAGCAGAGTTGGCGACCGCGAGGGGCGAGTCGGACTCGGTCGCCGCACACGCGGACCGGCTCGCGCGCCGGGTCGCCCTCCTCGCCGAGGCCGCCGAGGCCGTACGCACCGAACAGGACGCGGCACAACGGCGCAAGGAGGCCGACGACCGGCTCTCCGACGCCGCGTTCCGGGCGGGCTTCGACACCCCGCGGGAGGCTGCGGCGACCCTGCTCGACGCCGCCGGCCAGCGCGACCTCCAACAGCGGATCGACACCTGGCAGGCCGAGGCCGCCGCGGTCGCCGACCGGTGCGCCGAACAGGACGCGCGCGCCGCAGCCGAGCGTCCGCGCGCGACCCCGGACCTCGCTCGGGCCGCGTACGACCGGGCCGAGCGGCAGCTGCGCGACACCGCCGCGGCGCTCGCCGCCGCGCGGGAACGCTGCGCCGAACTCGGCCGCCTCTCGCGGCGCGCCGCCGAGGAGGTCCGCAGGCTCGGCCCGGTGCGTCAGGAGTACGAGCGCATCGCCCGGCTCGCCGGACTGACCGCGGGAACGGCGGCCGACAACGAACGCAAGATGCGCCTGGAGGCGTACGTACTCGCCGCCCGCCTCGAACAGGTGGCCGCCGCCGCCACCGCCCGCCTGCAGCGGATGTCCTCGGGCCGCTACACCCTGGTCCACTCCGACGCCCGCACCGGCGGCCGCCGGGCCGGACTCGGCCTGCATGTGGTCGACGCGTGGACGGGAAGCGAGCGCGACACGGCGACGCTCTCCGGCGGCGAGACGTTCTTCGCCTCGCTGGCCCTGGCGCTCGGCCTCGCCGATGTCGTCACCGACGAGGCGGGCGGCGCCGGGCTGGACACGCTCTTCATCGACGAGGGCTTCGGCAGCCTGGACGACCAGACCCTCGACGAGGTGCTCGACGTGCTGGACTCGTTGCGCGAGCGGGACCGCAGCGTGGGCATCGTCAGCCATGTCGCCGATCTGCGCCGCCGTATCCCCGCCCAGCTCGAAGTGGTGAAGGAGCGGCACGGATCCGCGGTGCGCCACCGTGTGACCTGAGGTCTCAGCGGCTGATCGCGCGCCGGGGGAGCGGTGAGGAGTACACGACGCTCGTGGTGACGGAGCCGAGGGCGCCGATCCGTCCCGCGACCTCCTCCAGGTGGCTCATCGACCGTGTGGCGACCTTCAGGACGAAGCAGTCGTCGCCGGTCACATGGTGGGCCTCCACGATCTCCTGTGTGGTGTCGAGCAGATCGTGGAACGGCTTGTAGTTGCCGTTCGGATAGCGCAGCCGCACCAGGGCGAGGATCGGCAGCCCGAGCCGGTCGGGGTCCACCACCGCGGCGTATCCGCTGATGATCCCCACCTCTTCGAGACGGCGCACGCGCTCGGTCACCGCACTCGGGGACATCGCCACGGCGCGGGCCAGTTCGGCGAACGTCGCCCGGCCGTCGCGCTGGAGTACATCGAGGATGCGCCAGTCGGTGGCGTCCGGGGAATAGTCGGTCATGGGCCAGAATTAGCAGGGAGATCCCCGGCGGATCAAGGCGAGCGCCGGGGATCTCCGCTTCCGGCCGAGGGCCGCTGACCATAGATTTCTGGGCATGACCTCACAGCCCGCCGCCACTGCCGGTGACCCCGTCCTGCGTGTTCCGCCCGCCTCCCCGGCCGTGGCCGCCGCCCACTTCGGCGCCTCGCTCGCCTTCCACGCCGATGTCTCCGACGTCGCCGCGGCACTCGCCTCCGAGGACGCGCCCGGGTTCGTCGTCCTGGATTCCCGGTCCACCGCCGCCTGGGACCAGGGGCACATTCCCGGCGCCGTCCACCTGCCGACCGCCCTCATCCCGGAGCGGGCGGCCGCGCTCCTCGACCCTGCCGTGCCCGTGGTCACCTACTGCTGGGGCCCCGGCTGCAACGGTGCGACCCGCGCCGCCCTGGCCCTCGCCGAACTCGGCTACCAGGTCAAGGAGATGCTCGGCGGATTCGAGTACTGGGCGCGGGAGGGCTTCGCGTACGAGACCTGGGAAGGCGTCGGGCAGCGCACGGCCGACGAGCTCACCGCACCGGTGGACGCCGAGAACTGCGGCTGCTGACCGGCGCACGGCGCCCCGCGTCCGTCAGGGCGGCGACCAGGGCAGCGGCGTCGGCCCCGGCGGGCAGCCCGCTGACCTGCCCGTCGCCCACCTCCACCACCCGCCAGACGCCGTCCTCCCGCAACGCCAGATCGGTGGTCACCCACCGTCGTCCGAGCCGCCGCACCGCTTCGCGCACGGCGGTCAGGTCAGGTGTGGGCAGGTGCTCCGGAGTGTCGGGGTGCGCGGTGACCAGCACCGGTTCACCGTCCACCCACCACACCCGTGCCTCGCCACCCGGCACGAACGCCTCGAACGCGCGCAGCACCACGCCCCCGGCGAGGAAGTCGCCCTGCAGCTCGACGAACCGGCCGACGACGGTGGCGAGCCGTTCCGGGTCGGTCAACTCCGTTATGTAGCACGCCTCGTGCCAGTCGTGCTTGCGGGACTTCACGAAGTCCTTCACGATCCCGGGTCCCGGACCGAGCGGTGCGGCGAGCGTGGACCAGGACGAGCCGCCGGGGGCAGGGCTCCCCGGTGCGATGGCGCGCCAGACGCTGCGCGGGGTCAGCTCGGCGAACGTCTCGTACCAGCCCGGTAGTTCATGCGCTCCCCGGTACGCGACCGCGTCCGTGTACAGCGAACAGCCCCGCGCGCGAAGCGCCTGTTCCAGCTCCCCGTACCGGGCGGCGGGCACCATCCAGCCCCGGTACCAGTACGGGCCGGAGCCCCGCTCGATCCGGGCCGTCGCCCCGGCGGCGTCCCCGGCGAGCAGCGCGTCATGGTCGAGCAGGGCGATCCGGCCGCCGGACGCCCGCACGGCGGCGGCCTCCCCGGCGAACTGGGGGTCGGGCCGGCCGGGACGCAACGGGTCGGCGCAGAACAGGAATCCGGTCGTCGGGGACAACGCGTGCGACCTCGTTTCGGGTGAACGCCCGTCCTCGGACGGGGGCGGCGACTGGTAGTACGTGGTGATGAACGTCGAGATCAGCCCACCGCTGACCGGCCCGGAACTCAACGCCCTCTTCGCCGCCGCCCGGCCCGGTCACCGGCCGACGACGGCCGGGCTCATGGCCCTGGACTGAACGGACCCTGGACTGAACGGAGCGGAGCCGAAACCGGCCGCACGGGCGCCGCCCGCGCGCCGGATCAGAGCTTCGACAGCTCGTCCACCAGGTCGTCCAGACCCAGCGAACCCTGCGAGAGCGCCGCCATGTGCCACGCCTTGAGGTCGAACGCGTCCCCGTGCGCCTTGCGGGCATTCTCCCGGCCGAGCAGCCAGGCGCGCTCGCCCAGCTTGTAGCCGATGGCCTGCCCCGGCATCGACAGATAGCGGGTCAGCTCGCTCTCCACGAAGTCGGCCGGCCGGCCGCTGTGGCTGCCGAAGAACTCCTGGGCCAGATCCGGGGTCCAGCGCTCACCCGGGTGGAACGGTGAATCCGCCGGGATCTCCAGTTCCAGGTGCATGCCGATGTCCACGATCACCCGGCAGGCCCGCATCATCTGGGCATCCAGATAGCCGAGTCGGCGCTCGGCGTCCGGCAGGAAGCCCAGCTCGTCCATCAGACGCTCCGCGTACAGCGCCCATCCCTCGGCGTTCGCGCTGACCTGACCGACCGACGCCTGGTAGCGGGACAGGCTGTCGGCGACGTGCGTCCACTGGGCGATCTGCAGGTGATGCCCGGGAACGCCCTCGTGGTACCAGGTGGAAACCAGGTCGTACACCGGGAAACGGGTCTCGCCCATGGTCGGCAGCCAGGTGCGGCCGGGGCGCGAGAAGTCCTCGGAGGGGCCGGTGTAGTACGGGGCGGCGGCGCCACCGGGCGGGGCGATCCGGGACTCCACCTTGCGTACCCGCTCGGCGAGTTCGAAGTGGGTGCCGTCGAGCGCCTCGATGGCCTCGTCCATCAGGTTCTGCAGCCAGTCACGGACCTCGTCGACACCCTCGATGTGCTTGCCGTGCACATCGAGGTGGGCGAGGGCCTCCCAGGGACCCGCGCCGGGCAGGATCTTCGCGGCCTCGGTCTTCATCTCGGCGAGCAGCCGGTGGTATTCGGCCCAGCCGTACGCGTACGCCTCGTCGAGATCCAGGTCGGTGCCGTTGAACTGGCGCGACCAGCGGGCGTAGCGCTCACGGCCCACCGTGTCGGGCGCACCCTCGACCGCGGGGGCGTAGACCTCGCTCATCCAGTTCCGCAGCGTCGCGAGCGCGGCCGTGGCCTGACGCGCGGCGTCGTCCAGGTCCTCACGGAGCGCGGCCGGACCGGGGGCGGCGAAGTCCTCGAAGAACGACGGGCCGTTGTTCCCGCTCCATTCCGTCAGCTGCTCGACGAACGTGGCGGTCGGGCGCGGCCCGCCGTACATCTTGCGCTCCAGGCCGAGGGCGAGTGAGGCCCGGTACCCCTCCAGCGCCGCGGGAACCGCGCGCAGCCGGTCCACCACCGCTGCCCAGTCCTCGTCGGTCTCGGTCGGGGTGACCGTGAACACCTCACGGATGCTGTGCGCGGGCGAATGGATGTTGGAGACGGCCCGCAGCCCCTCGTCGGCTTCGTGGACGGCCAGTTCCGCGGTCAGGCGCTCGCGCAGCAGCCGCCCGCACCGGCGTTCCGCGTCACTGTCCGCGCCGGGCAGCAGCTCCGCGGCATCGAGCTCGGCCAGCGTGGCGCGGGCGAGAGCGGCGACGGCGGCCTGACCGGCCGGTGAGAAATCGGGCAGGCGGCGCGAGCTCTCCGCCACGCCCAGATAGGTGCCCGTGATCGGGTCGAGTTCGATGAATGCGTCGACGTAGGCGTCGGCGACCTGACGGGGCAGCGCGCGGCTCGATGTGTCTGACATGCGGACATCCTCGTACGGCGTGGCCCTCCGCGTCACCATCATTCGGTGTCAGGCGTCCGGATCCGCATCTTTGCCGGGCGCCGGGGAACCGGTCCGGGTCCCGCCGGTCTGGCTCGCACCGGTTTGCGTCCCGCCGGTCTGGATTCCGTCGGCCGGCATCCCGCCAGGTGGCAGCAGGGGGCCGCACTCCCACTGCTGGAAGATCAGCCGGGTCTCCACCCGGGCCACCTCGCGGCGCGCGGTGAACTCGTCCAGCACCAGCCGCTGCAGATCGGCGGTGCCGGCCACCGCGACATGGACGAGATAGTCGTCCGGGCCGGTGAGGTGGAACAGCGCACGGGACTCCGGCAGGGCCCTGATCCGTTCGACGAACGGGCCGATGAGTTCCCGTCGGTGGGGCCGGACCTGCACCAGAAGGAGGGCTTCCAGACCGCGGCCGAGCTTGGCGGGGTCCAGACGCAGCTGATGGCCGAGGATGACACCGGAGCGGCGCAGCCGGGTCACCCGGTCCAGACAGGTGGAGGGCGCCACGCCCACTTCGGCGGCGAGCTCCCGGTACGTGGTCCGTGCATCGTTCTGTAGCAGTCGCAGAATGTGCAGATCGACCGGATCCAGGACGACAGAATCAGCCATCAGGCGAACGTAGCACGGGGTTTTCGCTCTACTTTCCGGTAGCTGTTCAGAGTGACCGCATGGACAACGAAGTCTCGATCACGCCCGCGACCCCACCCCGGTCCAGGGCACTGGCCACCGAAGCCGTGCATGCCGGACGCGACGATCTCGCCTCACTCGGCCTGCACGCCCCGCCGCTCGACCTGTCCACCACCTACCCCTCGTACGACTCCCGGGGCGAGGCCGAGCGGATCGACACGTTCGCCACCACCGGCGCCCGGCTCGACGGGCCGCCGGTCTACGCCCGGCTGGACAATCCGACCACCGCCCGTTTCGAGACGGCACTGGCCCGGCTGGAAGGAACCGACAGCGCCGTCGCGTTCGCCAGCGGAATGGCGGCGCTCACGGCGGTCCTGCTGGCCCGCGCGAGCATGGGGCTGCGCCATGTGGTGGCCGTCCGCCCTCTCTACGGGTGCAGCGACCACCTGCTGGGAGCCGGACTGCTGGGCACCGAGGTGACCTGGACCGACCCGGCGGGCATCAGCGACGCGATCCGGCCGGACACCGGCCTGGTGATGGTCGAGACGCCTGCCAACCCCACCCTGGCGGAAGTCGACATCCGGGCCGTCGCCCACTCCTGCGGCACGGTTCCGCTGCTGGTGGACAACACCTTCGCGACGCCCGTCCTCCAGCGGCCCGCCGAGCACGGGGCCCGGATCGTCCTGCACAGTGCGACCAAGTACCTGGGCGGGCACGGCGATGTGATGGGCGGCGTCGTGGCCTGCGACGAGGAGTTCGCGGCCCGGCTGCGTCAGGTGCGGTTCGCCACCGGTGGCGTACTGCATCCGCTGGCCGGCTACCTGCTGCTGCGCGGGCTCTCCACGCTGCCGGTGCGGATACGCGCGGCGTCGGCGAGCGCCGCCGAACTCTCCCGCCGGCTCACCGCCGACCCCCGGATCTCGCGGGTGCACTACCCGGAGCTGGGCGGGGCGATGGTCTCCTTCGAGGTGTACGGGGATCCGCACCGGGTGATCGCCGGGGTGCGGCTCATCACCCCTGCCGTCAGCCTCGGCAGTGTGGACTCGCTGATCCAGCATCCGGCGTCCATCAGCCACCGCATTGTGGATGAGGGAGACCGGCAGGCGTCCGGTGTCGGCGACCGGCTGTTGCGGATGTCGGTCGGCCTGGAGGACGTCGAGGACCTGTGGGCGGATCTGTGCCAGGCGCTCAGCGACGGGCCTGCTCAGCCCATGCGGCGTGTTCGGTCTGCTGAGCCGGAGTGGCCGGAGCGCTTGAAGTCGTCGGAGCGTTCGAAGTCGTCGGAGCCGTCTTCAGCCGGGCGGTGATGACCAGGGTGCCTTCCTCGATCTGGTAGTCGAGGGGCAGTCCGAGCGCGCGCATGGCAGCGACCATGCCGGTGTTGTGGGACTGCGTCACGGCGTAGACGCTCTCGCAGCCGGCCGCCATGGCGAGCGCCACCAGGCGGCCGAGCAGTTCGGATCCGATTCCCCGGCGCTGCCAGTCGTCCTCGACGAGGAGGGCCACCTCGGTCTCGTCCCCGTCCCAGAGCAGGTGGCCCAGCGCCACCAGCCGGTCGGAGGCCGTCTGCACGGCGAGGGTGCGGCCGAAACGCGGGCTCAGCAGGTGGTCCAGGTACCGGTCCGCGCCGCCGACCGGGCCGTGGTACCGCAGACCGAGCGTGCGCGGGGAGCAGCGGTCATGCATCGCGCGGGCGGCGGCGAGGTCGTCGCGGTCGGCGCGGCGCACGGTGATCTCGTTGCCTTCGGGGAGGGTGAGCACGTCCTCGCTGCGCGGGACGCGGGGGCCGAGCCGGGCATCGAGCTCGACCAGGGCACGGGCACGGGCGAACTCGGTCGGTGTGAAGGGCAGATAGGGGCGTTCGACGGTGATGACCCCGCCGGACGGATCGCGCAGCCGCATCACGGTCTCCTCCAGCACGCCTTCCACCGGTGCGCTCTCACCGGTCGGGCGGCCGGTGATCGAGACCGCGGGCAGCGAGTGGATGGTGCAGCGACCGAGCAACTGGCGCAGGGCCAGCGGAAGCTCCGCCGCGTCCAGTGCGGTACGGGTGGCCAGCCCCAGGACGCGGGTCGGGGTGTCCACGAGATCGTGGGCGTCCGCCCGTTCGGTCCAGGTGGAACTGCCGCCCGCCGCGGAGATCTCCCGGGTCAGCTCCTGGGCCTGGAGCGTCGCGGGCGCGCGGAGCAGGAACTCGTCGACGGTGCCGTGCGCCAGCGGGTGCGTCTGAAGGGTGAGGATGTCGATCCGGAGCCGGGCGAGCGCGGTGCACAGCACGGCCAGGCTGCCCGGGGTGTCCCGTACGGTCGTCCGCATCCGCCACAGCACCGTGTCCTCGGCGGACAACGATGGCCCCTTCCCGGTGGACGCCGCGACCGCGCCGGGATCCCCGGCGGAGCCCGCGTCGCCGGGGCCCGGCGGTGGGGCGTGGCTGTGGCGCCGTGCCCACCAGGTGTGGAAGGTGGCCGTGGCAACCAGCGCCACGGCCGACGCGATCAGAAGATAGGGCCCGTCCGGCTGGTGACCGATCAGGTTGGCGATCGCGTCGGCAACGGCGACCGCCGTGAACAGTGCGGCCAGTTCGATCAGGTCCCGGCGCCAGTGGTGTGGACGCCGGGCAGTCTTCGCGGATGTCACATCAGTCATGACCTCACTGTGACTGAGCGGTGTTGCCTGATCACGAACGCCTTGTGACTGATGGGTTAAGTGTGGATCTGGTCGCCTATCGTCGCTTTTTGGTCAGATTCCACGGCCTGATTCCGCCTCTTTCCCTCATCCGTCCCGCTGATGCCCTCGTCGTTCGTGGAGCTGGAGCTGGAGCTGGAGCCGGAGCCGGAGCCGGAGCCGGAGCCGGAGCCGGAGCTCTGCGAGCCAGCTCCGGCCTCGGTCCCGGCACTGGATCCGGTGCCGCAGGCGGTGAGCAGGCGGCCGGCCTGCCGCACCAGCTGCGAGGCACCCTTGCGTCCCGCCATCGTGGTGAGCCCCTTGATCGGCGCGAGGTCCTCGACGCCGCTGCGTTCCGCGCAGTCGGCGGCAACGGCCAGCACCTCCCCGAGGCCGTGGGGAGGCTTCGGATACGTCAGCAGCGAAGGCAGCAGTTCCACCAATACCGAAAGCACCGTTCGGTACGCGCCGGTGGCGGCAGCCGTCCGCGCCGAGTCGGCGATCCGGCTGGGTTTCACCAGGTCGTGATCGATGAGGATCGCCAGCTCCCGGCCGAGCAGGGGCGCGTCCAGGCGTCCCTGGGCTGCCAGCACCAGCAGGGCGTCCACCGCCGACAGCCGGTCCTGGGGGTGTCGGGCCCCCAGCCCGTAGGCCAGGGCCAGATGTATCGCGCCGCCGGCCGGGCCGCCGGCCTCGGCGAGGACGGGGAGTGTCCAGGCCGCCCCCTGCGTGCCCTCGTCCGCACAGTGCATCAGGTTGGGCATCAGCCATGCGGCCAAGGTCTCCCCGTCCTCGGGCAGTGCGGCGATCCAGTTCTCGGCACGCCCGCCCATCCAGTGGTAGCACTGGCGCGCGTCGGGAAGATGCGGACGGCCCAGCCAATGGAAGGAACGCGGGAACTCCTGCTGGATCACCAGACGCTCCTTGGTGGCGAGCAGCACCCGCCGGGTACCGGTGGCCGAGCGCTGCCACCAGTTGCCGGACGAGGGCGGGCCGCTGGGCGGGCGGTGCCGCAGCACCGGCGCCAGTGGTTGGTCCGCATGTATCCAGGAGGCCAGCCGGTCGCCCTCGGCGGTGCCGAGCAGGGCGGCGGCCGCTGCCGCCTCCTGCTCCCCGCTCCGGCGTACGCGCAGCAGGGCCTGGGCGAAGTCGACGGGGCCGGGATCGGCGCCGAGCCGCTGGTACGTCCGCAGCCGCTCGACCAGCTCGGCCGGGTCCAGCGACCCCGTGTGCCAGGTCGGCGTCGCCAGCAGGAACGGAATCCGCGCGGTCCGCACGGCAGCGGCTGCCTCCCACATCCGGGCGAACAGCACGCCGTTCAGCGCGGCATGGGCGCAGGTGCCCGTTCCGGTCCAGCGGGCGCTTCCGTCGTGTACGGCGGTGGGGGACACCAGGCCGAGAAGGGAGGCCGCGACCAGGTCCAACCCGCCGGGGTCCCTGGCGAATCTCCTGTCCATCTCATCCTGCGGGGTTCCGCCGAGGAACCAGTGCCCGGCCAGCGCCTCGCGCAGCGCTGACTCCAGCGCCGACCGGTCCGTCCGGGCGTGCCGGATCAGCCCGTCCAGCGCCCGCTCGAAGGCCGTGGTCTCCCGTGAGCCGGACTTCACCAGGGCCGCCACCTCCTCGACGAGCTCGGCGACGCTCTCCGGTGCCGGTTCGAGTCGGCGCAGGACGGGCGCGGGCGGCAGCAGTTCCTCATAGGGACCGCTGTCGGAGGTCTCGTCCGGGAGGTCACCGAACAGCTCGGCAGCCGCGGCCCGGTGCATCTGCCCCATCTGCCCAGCGGCGAGGGCGAGTTCCTCCCGGAGTGCGTCGTCCGCGGCCGGGAGATGCCGGGCGACCAGCTTCAGTGCCCGCTCCTGGATGTCCGTGTCCTCGTGACCGAAGGCTTCCGCGACGACGGGCAGCAGCTCGTTCGCCGCCGACGCGTCCCGGCGCAACGCCTTCCCCAGAAAGACCAGTTGGCTGCGGACGAGCTTCTTCTCCCGGCGGAAGAGCACCGAGCCCGAGACGTCCGCGAGATCCCGTGTGGTCAGCCTGCCGAGCCCGTCCAGCCGGGTGAGGACGGTCTGGGCGTGGCCCGCCACGGTCGAGATGCCGTCCGCCGCCATGCCCATCCAGTCGGCGAGCCGTGCCGTCTCCTCCTGTTCGGTCAGGGCGAGCCGACGCAGCAGCACCAGGAAGAAGCGCTGCTCGCCGGGCTTCCCGCCGCGCAACAGCCGCGTCACGCATCCGTCGACCAGCACGGCACGGTCCAGCAGCCCTTCCCCGGCCAGCGCGATCAGCGCGGCCGGCCAGTGCCTGAGCGAGTCGGGGTCCTCGTACCAGCTGAGTTGCGGCGGCAGCTCCGGCAGTTCGAAGATGCGGGGCACGAGAGTGGCCAGATGCGGGTCGGCGCGCAGGACGTCCAGCAGAGACGTGGCGGACGGACTCTGCCATCGCGCCAGGCCGCACCGCTCGGTCCAGCCCAGGACCAGACCGTCCGTGGCGGGAATCGGGCACTGGGCGATCCGTACCAGCTCGCAGACGAACCAGTATTCGGACTCCGCGGTGGCCGACCGCTCGGCCAGTCGCTGTGCCAGGTCGCCGAGCCAGGCCGCATCGCGGTCCGCCAGCGCTTCCAGGACGAAGGGATAGGGCGACCTCGCCCAGTCACGCATCTCGCGGGAGCCGATCCAGGCGGCGCAGCCGGCCGCGCCCGAGTGGCAGCCCGCACCGGCCACCAGGAGAGCCTTCCGGATCTTTTCGCGCTTCCGCCACTCCCAGGTCCGCGACTCCTTGCGCAGCTCCTTCAGCTCCACCAGCGCCGCCCTGCGACCGGCCCGGTCCAGCCGGAGCACCAGAGCGGGAACGTCCTCCTCGCGGCCTTCCCGTACCGCTGTGAGCAGCTCGCTCATCGCACACCCCCGGCAACCGTCGCACCGCGGCGGACCATCCGGACGGCCAGCGCGTGCTTGCACGGCCCCCGCCGTCCCCGGTAGTCCGCCCACCACTGGCAGGTACAGCTCAGCACCCCGTCCTTCTCCCGGACCCGGTACCCGCGCTCTCCGGAGGCCACCGAAGCCAGCTCACCGTCCAGGGTCACCGCGCCCGAACCGGCGAGCTTCCGGGCGGCCACGAGCCGCGGATTGTGGCGCTCGGCCCGGTCCGCGTCATAGGGCAGCTCCCGGTGGAAGTACGCGGCGTCCGCCAGGTCGTAGCCCACCCGGCCGGCCGTGCCGAGCCGGGTGAGCGCGGCCCGTACGCGCTCGACCGTCAGTCCCGACTGCTCGGCCAGATCGGCCGGCTCGATCCGGGGCTCCCAGGCGAGCAGCACGGACACCAACTCCGCGTCCGCGGCGGCATCGTCGGTGGCCAGCGCCTCAAGGACGCCACCCTCACCGGAGAACCCGCGTGAGGCCTCGGGCGACAGCGTGAGCGTGAGCCGCATCCCCGGCAGCACCACCTCCCAGGCGCTCGCCGTCTCCGCGCCGTCGGCCACCGGCCCGTACACCCGGAGGGCCGACGCGTGACGCAGCACCCGCTGGAGCGCCACCAGCCGCTCGGGCCCCGGCAGGCACACCGCCCCCGGAACCGGTCGGGTCGTCGGTCGCAGACCGGCCCCCGCGGCAACTACCCACTGGGCGCCGCGCGAGGCATTTCCCGAGGAACGCGGCAGGGACCGGAGGAACCTGACAGCCTCCGCCGCAGACAGCTCGGCCCGCAGATCGAAACCGGCCGAGGCCACCTGCGCCTCGGCGAAACCGCGCAGCCACCGGTCCGGCAGCGGAACCTTCTTCTCCACCACCGGGCCGTCCAGCGTCGTGACCGCCATCTCCTCGGGACCGACCCGCAGATGCAGCGGATCGTCCGCCGATATCCGCGAAAGCGCCTCCCGCAACGGGTTGTTGACGTCGACATTCGTCGTGCCGTGCCCCGTCCGTGCCCCGTCCAGACCTTCCCGCAGCACATCGAGGCGCGCGTACACCCCGCAGCAGCCGGAGAACGACTCGAAGCGCAGCCGGTCGCCGTTCCCCGTCACCACCGGATCGAGGGACGCGGCCAGTGACCGCTGGTAGTAGCGCGTGGAAGCCACGTCGGCCACCGCCAGCAGACCACGTGCGGCGATGCGCGGCGAGGTGAGGAAGCCGTTGAAGAACCGGGGATGGGCCTCGGCCCCGCGCGGGGTGAGACCACCTGCGGTCTCCAGCCCGAGCAGGGCTCCGGTCTGCGAGGACTCCAGAGCGGAAGGGCGTGAGTAGGCCAAAGCCTGAACGGATCGGGTCATGGAAAAACCGTAGGGCCCACCACTGACAATCGGCCCCGGCAGACGCTCCGGGGCTGGTTCAACGGCGCGCGCTCACCGTCCCGTCGGTGACCCCTCACACCTTTGGACGCATGGGCGGAACGCGCGGATTCACTGCCCCGTCAGCCCCGGCTGGAGGACTTTGCTGAACAGCACGGAACCGCCCTCCGCGCGCAGCCGTACCGTCAGTTCTCCACTGTCGCCGTCGATGTCGACCTCGCCGAAGAACTGCGGAGACTCCATCGGGGACACGTTCGCCCGGTCCGGGGCGCGCACGAAGACCCGTTCGGGACCGAAGGTGCCGTCGAGCGCGTTGGCGGGGAATCCACCGGCGGCCAGCGGCCCCGAGACGAACTCCCAGAACGGTGCGAAGTCCTTGAAGGCCGCCCGCTCGGGGGCGTAATGCTGAGCCGAGGTGTAGTGCACATCCGCCGTCAGCCAGAGTGTCCCGGTGATCCGCCTGTGCTTGATGAACCGCAACAGCTCGGCGATCTGCAGCTCCCGGCCGAGAGGTGCGCCGGGGTCGCCCTGTGCCACCGCCTCGAAGTCCGTCGCGCCGTCCGTGACGACGAGCCCGAGCGGCATGTCCGCCGCGATCACCTTCCACACCGCCCGGGAACGCGACAGTTCCCGCTTGAGCCAGCGCAGTTGATCGGCACCGAGGATGCCCGTCGCGTCATCGGGCTGCCGGCCGGGGGAGTTGGCGTTGCGGAAGGAGCGCATGTCGAGGACGAACACATCGAGCAGCGGACCGTGCCGCACGACACGGTGCACGCGGCTCTCGCGCGATGAACCGTGGAGCGTGGAAACCGGGAAGTACTCACGGAAGGCGCGCATCGAACGCGCGGCCAGTATGTCCACGTTCTTCTCGGTGTAGCGCGCGTCGTCCAGGATCTGGCCGGGGTACCAGTTGTTGCGTACCTCATGGTCGTCCCACTGGACGACCGAGGGAATCTGCGCGTTGAACCTCCGCAGATTCTCGTCCAGGAGGTTGTAGCGGAAATTGCCCCGGTACTCGTCGAGGGTCTCGGCGACCTTCGCCTTCTCCTCGGTGGTGATGTTGCGCCAGATCCGCCCGTCGGGCAGCGTCACGCTGGGCTCGATCACGCCGTCCGCGTAGATGTTGTCCCCGCTGCACAGGAAGAAGTCCGGGTCGAGGCGGCGCATTTCGTCGTACACCCGGTAGCCGCCGATGTCCGGGTTGATGCCCCAGCCCTGTCCGGCGATGTCACCGGACCACAGGAAGCGCACACCGTCCCGGCGGCGGGCGGGAGCGGTACGGAACGTTCCGTACACCGGCCTGCCCGTACGGCGCGGGTCGTGCGGGTCCGAGAGCGTGACGCGGTAGTGCACCTGCACACCCGGGGGCAGGCCGTACAGGGGAGTAGTGCCCGTGAAGTCGGTGCCCGAACCGACCAGCGGCCCGTGCCATCGCCTGGCCCGGCGGAAGGACTCGGTGGCCGAGGTCTCCACCAGCATCCGCGCCGGCCGGTCCGACCGCACCCACACGAGCGCGGACGACGGCGTCACATCGCCCACCTGCACACCCCAGGCGGCCTCGGGCCGCCCCGAGAGCGCGAAGGCGGGCGCCGCCGCGACAGCGGTGGGCAGCGTGACAGCCGCCGAGGCGAGGAGCGAGCCGCGCAGGACGGTTCGGCGGCCGGGGGAGTGAATACGCGTGCGGTTCGGCATCGGTGCGCCTCCAGGGCGAGGGGACAGGGCGAGCGGGCAGGCCGAGCGGGCAGGGTGGTGGTACAGCGGTGGCGGTGCGCGGGGCGATCATTGAATGGCCGATCGCCCCGCGACATGCCTAGTGCCCGGTGGCGGCCGCCACACCAACCCCAGGTGAACAACCGGACCGGTCCCGCACGCCCGCCTGCGCAGCCCGCTGAGAGTCGGCCAACAGCCCCACACCCCGCCGGATTTCGGCCGGGGTCAGATGGGCATAGCCGAGCACGAGCCGAACGGCGCGGTCCACGGTCCCGGCCGTCGCGGCCGTCCCTGGACCGGCCACACCCGCACCCGCCGTCCCTGGACCGGCCGTACCCGCCGTCCCGCGACCGGCCGCACCTGTCCCCGCCGTCCCCCGGCCGAGCGCATCCGCCCCCGTCGTCCCGCAGTCGCGCAGCGGCCGCAGTGCGATGCCCGCCCCGGCCGCCCGCTCCAGGAACCGGGTTTCCGGGCCGTATCGTCCGGGAAGCCGCGCGATGATGTGCAGCCCCGCCGCGATGCCACTGACTTCGGTACCGGGAAAGTGTTCGCCGAGTGCGCCGACCATGGCGTCGCGACGCTCCCGGTAGGCGCGCTGGCAGCGGCGCAGCTGCCGGTCGTAGCCGCCGCGCGCGATGAAGTCGGCCAGCACCGCCTGGTCGATGGCGGGGTTGCCCAGGTCCATCGTCCGTTTCCGCGCGACGATGCCCTCGGTCAACGACGCGGGCGCGATCAGCCAGCCCAGCCGTAGTCCGGGGGCCAGCGACTTGCTCACCGAACCGGTGTACGCGACATGTTCGGGATCCAGTCCCTGAAGCGCGCCGACGGGCGCCCTGTCGTAGCGGAAATCCCCGTCGTAGTCATCCTCCATGATCACCCCGTCATTGCTGCGCGCCCAGTCGAGCAGTCGGCTGCGGCGCTTCGCGGAGTAGGCGATTCCGGTGGGGAACTGATGGGCGGGTGTGGTGACGACCGCGCGCACGCCGGAACTCAGCAACGGTTCCACCGCCAGCCCCTCGTCGTCGAGCGGCAGCCGGACGACGCCGAGACCGGCCGACGCGAACAGCGAAGCGTGCTCAGGGCTGCCCGGGTCCTCGACACCTACGGTGGACAGCCCCTGGTCGCGCAGGACGAAGCCGAGCAGGGTCGTGGCCTGCGCCACGCCCGAGCAGACCACCAGCCGTTCGGGATCGGCAACGACCCCGCGCCGCCGGGTCAGCAGGGCGGCCACGGCTTCCCGCAACTCCGGCAGCCCACGCGGATCGGGGTATCCCAGGGCGCTGTGCGGCAGCCGGTCGAGGACCGCGCGCTGGGTGGCGGCCCAGGCGGCGCGCGGGAAGAGCGAGAGATCAGGGGTGCCCGGCCGGAAGTCCACCCGTGCGCCGGGCGCACGCGGCGCCAGGTCCCGCGCCCCGCGTGCCGCTGCCCGGACTCCGCCGCTCACCCAGGTACCCGCGCCCCGCCCGCTGCGCAGGTAGCTCTCCGCGACGAGCTGCTCGTACGCCTCGGTGACCAGACCGCGCGACACTCCGAGATCGGCGGCGAGCTCACGGCTGGACGGCAGCCGGGTCCCCGCCGCGAGACGGCCCGAGCGCACCGCCTCGCGCAACGCCGACTGGAGCGCACGACCGCGTTGCCGCGCCGGTGCGGCAACGGCGGGGAGCAGCAGCTCCCACGCCGCGGAGGCGGAGTCCAGCGGTACGCAGCCGGCTGCCCGGCCATCGCTTCCCACGCTGCCGACAGGCGAATTGGTCCCCGAAGACGTCATGGAAGTGGACCTTAAGCCGAGCCGGTTCGGAATCTAGCGTCAGCGGCATGAACGCACCCTCTGTACGCGGGGTACTCCTCGCAGCCCTTGCCTGCGTCCTCGTGGGAGCCTCTTTCACGGCGAACAGCGTGCTGGGCGACTACCCGTACGCCGGAGGCCAGGCACTGCGCTACGGCCTGGCCGCACTGCTGCTCGTGCCGTTGCTGCGCCGCGACGGACGCTCCGGCCTCGCTCAGCTCCGTACCCTCACCCGACGCCAATGGGGCAGGCTCACTCTTCTCGCCGCAGTTGGCATGGTCGGTTTCAACCTGGCCGTGCTGGCCGCCGAACGATCGGCGGAACCAGCGGTTCCAGGCGTCTTCGTCGGCTGCGCGCCCATCGTCGTGGGCGTGCTCGTACCGGTGCTGGAGGGCCGCCGCCCGTCCCGCGCCGTCCTGTACGCGGCCGGGTTCGTGGCGGCCGGGGCGTTCACCGTCCAGGGCTGGGGGCGTACGGACCTCGCGGGCATCCTGTGCTCGGTGGGCGCGCTCGCGGGTGAGGTGGGGTTCGCCGTGCTCGCGGTGCCGGTGCTGCGCCCGCTCGGACCGAAACTGCTGTCGGCGACCGTCTGCGGCATCGCCGCCCTGGAGGCCGCGTTGCTCGGTGTCCTGCTGGACGGCGGCGGGTTCGTGCGGATGCCGACGCCCGGCGAGACGACGGCACTGCTCTGGCAGGCCGCCGTCGTCACGGTCATCGGCTTCGTCTGCTGGTACAGCGGGATCCAGCGCATCGGCGCCGAACGCGCCACGCTCTTCTCCGGTCTGATCCCGGTCTCGGCCGCCCTCACCGCGCCCCTCGTCGGAGCGGGTTCGTACGGCATCGCTCAGGGCGTGGGCAGTCTGCTGGTCGGTGCCGGAGTGGCGCTCGGCTCCGGTGTCCTGGGACGCCGCACGCCCGCTGCGGCCTCGGCGGGGCGTGCCGCCGGGTCAGCGGCTCGTGTCGAGGACGACGCGCGCGACCAGCGCCGGGTCGTCGTTCATCGGGACGTGGCCGCAACCGGGCAGCCGCACGAGCCGGGCGCGGGGGATCCGGTGCTTGGCCCGGATCCCCTGGCGGCGCAGCAGCAACCGGTCGCGGCTGCCCCAGGCGACGGTGACGGGAAGCCCCGGCACATCATCGGTGAAGCCGCCATTCCGGCCGACGGCCAGCGTCTGGTGAAATCCCGTCGCCTCGCGCAGGGCGAGGGTCTCGGCGACCACGGCCTCGGGTGAACGCCGGCCGGGCCTCGCGTAGATGGTGCTGGTGAGTGCCGCCCGCCCGGCCGTGCTCCGCGACATCCGCTCGATCATCGTCAACGGCAGCGACAGTGCTCCCCTGCGCATCGCGCGCAGGGTCGCGAAGGCGTAGCGCCGCTCGTGCTCCGTCCAGAATCCGGC
Source organism: Streptomyces sp. NBC_01433 (assembly GCF_026340105.1). Lineage (NCBI taxonomy): Bacteria > Bacillati > Actinomycetota > Actinomycetes > Kitasatosporales > Streptomycetaceae > Streptomyces > Streptomyces sp. NBC_01433. Next base: position 5,842,429 of record NZ_JAPEPM010000001.1, read on the forward strand.
CGGGGACAGCGCGGTCACCGAGCGGGCGAGCCCCTCGCGGCCCATCTCCAGGGCGAGCAGCCCGCCGAGCGAGTTGCCCGCCACGTGCGGACGGTCGAGGCCGAGCGCCGCACAGAAGGCGCCGAGAACGGGGGTCACCGACTCCAAGGCGTACGGGACACCGTCCGGCAGCGCCGGGGAAGCCCCGAATCCCGGCAGGTCCACGGCGATGACATCGCGCTCGGTGGCCAGGATCCGCAGCACCGGGTCCCACGCCTGACGGTGGTGTCCGATGCCATGGAGCAGCAGCAACGGTTCGCCGGAACCCATCCGTTCGTACGTCACGGAGACCGGGCGGGGGCCGTGGGCCGATTCGATGGTGAACGAGACCGTGGTGGCCATATCGCTGCTCCCTGAAGTGGGTAGACGTCGCGTCAACAACAATTACCGTTCGGTAGACCGCAGTTCAAGGGGCCCGGCGATTCCCGCTGGACAGCGTCCGGCGGGTCGGCTGGGATGGGGGAGTGACAGCCGACACCGCGACCGACCTCTTCGAAGAACACCGTCCCGTGCTCACCGGGGTCGCCTACCGCATGCTCGGCCGCGTCGCGGACGCCGAGGATGTGGTGCAGGAGGCGTGGCTGCGGTGGTCGTCCACGGCGCGTGAGGACGTACGGGAACCGAGGGCGTTCCTCGTGCGGATCACCACCCGCCTCGCCATCGACCGGCTCCGGCATCTCCGCTCACGCCGCGAGGCATACGTCGGGCCCTGGCTGCCCGAACCGGTCGTCACCGGCTTCGGGCCGTCCGTGCCCGACACCGCGGAACAGGCGGTCCTCGCCGATTCCGTGTCCCTCGCCGTGCTGGTCGTCCTCGAATCGCTCTCGCCGCTTGAGCGTGCCGTCTTCGTCCTGCGCGAGGCCTTCGGGTTCCCGTACGCCGAGATCGCGCTCGCCCTGGACCGCACCGACGCCGCCGTACGCCAGCTCGCCGGGCGCGCCAAGCGCCATGTGGAGGAGCGCAAGCCGCGCTACGACGTGGATCCGGCGGAACGGCGCGACCTCACCGAACGGTTCCTGGCGGCGGCGTCCGGCGGTGACGTCGAGCAGCTCCTCGCGCTGCTGGCCCCCGATGTCCGGCTCGTCAGCGACAGCGGGGGCAAGGCGAAGGCCCCGAGGCGGATCATCGAGACCGCCGACAAGGTCGGCAGGTTCCTCTTCGCGGTGGCGCACGACATGGAGCCGGGTATGGAGGTCCGGTTCGCGGAGTTCAACGGCGGTCCGGGCGTGGTGCTGTTCTCCGGAGGAAAGCCCGACAGTTTCTTCCAGGTGGATGTTCGTGACGGAGCCATTCAATGCGCCTATATTATTCGAAATCCGGACAAGCTCTCCGGTCTGTCCATCGAATAGTCGCCCGCCTCAGTGGTAAGGGCTGACTCCCCGCGCCTCACAGGTTCCTAATGTGCCTGGTCAGAGCCCCACGGGCGACCCCGCCCGCGGGGCTTTGTGCTGCGCGCGGCTCACCGTGTCAAGAACGTCCTGTGAACGCTCTGCGCCAAAGCCCCGTTTCGCTCCGTTACCGAATAAGGATTGGTCTTGACCAAGGGGGTGCGTCACCCTAAGGTCACCTTAAGACAGGAACCTTTAATAAATAACGTCGCGGAATAGACGCTGGGCGATTGCGGAGGACAGGGTGGGGACCACGCAGCTGGAATCGGTTCAGGAGCCGAAGTACTGGCACCTCAAGACCGTGCTCAGCGAGGCACTCGACTCGGACTTTGCGGTGGGAGCGGTCCTGCCCAACGAGCGTGACCTCGCGGCACGGTTCGGTGTCGCACGAGCCACGCTCCGCCAGGCACTGGAGCAGCTCGAACTCGAAGGCAGGCTGCACCGCCGCCGTGGCGTGGGGACGACCGTCGCCCCGCCGCGCGTGGGCATCGCGGTCTCCACCGCGCAGCACGACTGGACGGGCGGAGTCGCCGACGAGGCGTGGCAGCCCATCGACTGCGCCACCGACACGGCCCCGGCCGCGGTGACCGCCATGCTCGACACGAGCGCGGAGGAGCAGGTCCACGTGGTGCGCCGGATCCGTGTCACCCATGGCCAGTCGGTCGCCGCGGAGCTGCTGTACATCCCGGCATCGTCGGTGCCGGAACTCTCCGCGATCGACTCACCGTCCGGTCCCGCCCGCGCCCGGAGCGTGCTGCGCGAGCTGCACCGGCTGGGCCTCGAAGGCCAGGACCGTTCCGTCGAGCTCGGATCGGCCCGCGCGGACGACGCGAAGGAGCTCGACAGGCTCCCCGGCGCGCCCGTCCTCGTGGTCACCACCCGCTACTTCGCCGCGGGCGGCACCGCGGCCGTCTCCGTCGCCACCTACCGGGCCGACACCTGCCGGCTCACTTTCGGTGACTCGGGCGCGCTGGAGATCACCCACGACGAGCAGGCGCGCCAGGCATCCTGACGCCGCCCGGCTCCGCGCCGGGCAGCCCGAGCCGCCCGGGTTCAGTACGCGCGGTTCCTGGGTGATCGAGCCACCCCGCCCCACCGGCTACACATCGCAGCGCACGGCCCGTCGCACTCAGCGGCGGGCCGTTACCGTGCCGTCCACCGCGAACAACTGCTCCTCGACATGATCGAGTGCCAGCCGCAGGGCACCGGTGGCGACAGCCGCCTCACCCAGGAGCGACAGCGTCACTCTCGGAGGGCGCAGACAGTAGCGCGCCAGCTCATTGCGGAGCGGGTCCAGGACACCGTCCAGACCGGCCGCCCAGCCCCCGATCACCACCAACTCCGGGTCGAGCGCCAGGACCAGAGCCGCGACATCGTGCACCAGCCGCTGAATGAACCGCTCGACCGCCGCCCGCGCTCCGGCATCGCCGTGCCGGGCCTTGGCGAAAACAGCCGTCACGGCGTGCTCGTCCAGAGGAACCAGCGGTGTGTCCGTCGTCGACAACAGATGCTCCGGGGTCACATCCCTGCCCAGCAGATGCAGGGCGCCGATCTCACCTGCCGCACCACCGAAACCCCGGTGCAGGCGTCCGCCGATCAGCGACCCGGCCCCGGGGCTCAGTCCCGCCAGTACGAAGACGATGTCGTCGGACTCGGTCGCCGCACCCTTCCAGTGCTCGGCCACCGCCGCGGCATTGGCGTCGTTCTCCACGAGCACCGGGCAACGGAAAGAACGCCGCAGCCGCTCCCCGAGCGGCAGGCCGGTCCAGTCCGGCAGTGCGGTTCCCAGCCGCACAGTCCCATCCGCATCCACGATGCCCGGACTGCCCACACCCACCGCGCGCAGACTGCTCCTGGCCACCCCCGTGCGCCGCAGGACATCCGCGATCACGGCCCTGACCTGGTCAAGCCGGTCGTCCGCGCCCGCGGTCTCGGACACGGCACGCGACCCGGCACCGATGATCCGGCCGTCCAGCCCCGACAACATCGAGGAGACCCGGTGCGGCCCGATCTCGATACCCAGCAGATGCCCCGCCTCGGCACGGAACCGGAACCGTCGTGCCGGCCGCCCCTGACGCCGGGCCTCACTCTCGTCGGGCACGGCCTCGACGACCAGACCCGCTTCGAACAGCCCCTCGACCACGCCCTCGACCGTCGGCCGGGACAGACCGGTGATCCGGGTCAGATCAGTCAAGGTCGGAGTGCCGGCCCCTCTCAGGGCGTGCAGCACCACCGCGGAATTGATCCGCCGCAACAGCGAAGGGTCCCCACCGGTCAGCCGGCCCACCGTGTGTCCTCCCACCTCGTGCGCGCATGTCTGCCGGATCGTACTCGCTGGCCAGGGGCTCGGCGACCCGCAGCCGCAGCCGGTACCGAGCCGCAACCTACGTCATCGCGGAGCGACGAAACCGGACTCGTACGCGGCGATGACCGCCTGCGTCCGATCCCGCGCGCCCAACTTGCCCAGCACGGCGCTGACATGCGTCTTCACCGTCTCGACGCCGACCACCAGCTTGCCCGCGATCTCCGCGTTGGACAGCCCCCGGGCCATCAACCTCAGCACCTCGCCCTCGCGCTCCGTGAGCGCCGCCCGGTCCATGGCCGCCCTGGCCTTGCTCGTGCCGTACTCGGCCGCGAGCTGCCGGACCGCCGCGGGGAACAGCAGCGACTCGCCCTCGGCCACCAGGCGCACCGCATGCACGATCTCGGCGGGCCGGGCGCGCTTGAGCAGAAACCCGTCGGCTCCCGCCCGCAACGCCTCGTAGACGTACTCGTCGTTCTCGAACGTCGTCACCACCAGGATCTTCGGCGGATCCGGCACCGTCCGCAGCACTACCCGGGTCGCCTCGATGCCGTCCATCAGGGGCATCCGCACATCCATCGCCACCACATCGGGCCGCAGCTGACGCACCAGAGGGATCACCGCGGCGCCGTCGGCCGCCTCGCCCACCACCTCGATATCGGGCTGAGCCCCAAGGACGGCACGCAGGCCCGCGCGTACGAGAGGTTCGTCGTCGACCAGAAGAACGGTAACCGGCATCGGTTCAGCGTATGCGGTCCAGAGGGAGGCTCACGTGCACTCTCCACTCGCCGTCACAGGGCCCTGTTCTGGCCTCTCCACCCAGGAGCGCGGCCCGTTCACGTATGCCGCGCAGCCCACTTCCGCTGCCCGGCAGCCCGGACGATTCCGTCAGCGGATTGGCCACCTCCAGCTCCAGGCACCCGCTCATCACGGCAATCCTCACCCGGACGGGGACCGACCCGGCGTGACGCAGCACATTGGTGAGGCACTCCTGAAGAATGCGGTACCCCTCGCGGGACACCGGGCCCGGTACCTGGTCCAGGGTTCCGGACATCTCCGCGTCCACCGTGGCCCCGGAGCCGCGGGCCGAGTCGAGGAGCCGGTCGGCCTCGCCGAGCGTCGGCCGCCGGCTCACCGGCGTACCGGACTCCCGCAGCACCCCCAACACCCGCTCCAGATCGTCCAGCGCATCACGCCCCGTTTCCTCGATGGCGGCGAGTGCTCGCTCGGTGAACTCCGGATCGTTCGCGGTCCGTGCCGCACCCGCCTGCACCACGGCGACCGTCAGCGCATGCCCGATGGAGTCATGCAGCTCGCGGGCGATGCGATTGCGCTCCAGCAACTGCTCGGTGAGCTCTTCCAGAGCGGTCATTCGCTCCGCCGGTGAAGGCCCGAGCAGCTGACGGGCGGCCGTTGTGGCGAGCGCCCCCGCGAGAACGACCACGGGGAACAGCAGCACCATCGGCAGGGGAGCGAGCAGCAAAGCGGACCATCCGTGCGGATCGAAGTACGCGAGCAGTCCGTTGTCGCCGGGGTCCTTGCCCAGGCCGATCAGGATGAGGTCGACCGTGGTGGCGGGCAGCCAGATCGTCGCTCCCCCCGCCGCGAGGGCCAGCACCAACCGCACCTCCAGCCACAGAACGGTCCGCCAACGGTCCGCCCACGTAGCCGTGACAGCCGCGGAGATCGAGGCATCCGGACTGCCGCGCTCGTCAGGGGTGAGGAGCAACTGCGCCTGGACCCCTTCCGCGAGGCGCATCGCGGGGATGAGCCCCACCGGCACCGCGAGGAGCACCGGCATCCACGGTGTGTCCATCGAGATGAACAGCCACACACTGACGACGGCGGCCGGAATGAGCAGATGCAGCCAGCGGGTGTAGGTGACCGGCCTGGCCAGCGGAGTGAGGAAGCGGCGCATGCCGTCATCGTGTCAGCCGGGCAGCACGCGACGGCTCCCCCGAGCGAGGGAGACGAACCCCCCGGCCGGGGGAGGCAGAGCAGCGGGTGCGGGGGCCAGGCTGAGGACATGACCAGGATCGACGTGCACGAACTCACCAAGGAATATGGCTCCACCCGTGCCGTGGACCGCCTCACGTTCAGTGTGCTGCCCGGCCGGGTCACCGGATTCCTCGGTCCGAATGGTGCGGGAAAGTCCACCACCATGCGGCTCGTCCTCGGCCTCGACCGGCCGACCGGTGGCACGGCAACCGTGGGCGGGAAAAGCTACGCCGCGCTGCACAATCCGCTGAATCGGGTCGGTGCGCTGCTCGACGCCCACGCGGCTCACGGATCGCGCACCGCGCGTAACCACCTGCTCGCCCATGCCACCAGCAACGGCATAGCCGCCGCCCGGGTGGACGCCGTGCTGGAGGAGGCCGGACTCGGACAAGTTGCGAGAAAGCGGATCAAGACCTTCTCTCTCGGTATGCGACAACGCCTCGGAATCGCGGCCGCGCTGCTCGGCGACCCGGAGGTGGTGATGCTGGACGAGCCGTCCAACGGACTGGATCCGGAAGGCATCGTCTGGATCCGGGAGCTGATGAAGCGGCTGGCCCGCGAAGGCCGTACGGTTCTGATCTCCAGCCATCTCATGAACGAGACATCGTCCTTCGCCGACCACTTGGTGGTCCTCGGCAGAGGCAGACTCCTCATCGACATGACGACGCGGGAGTTCCTCGACTCCCGCAGTCGGCCCCGGGTGCGAATGCGCACGACGGAATCCAGCAGGCTCCGAGACATGCTGTCCCGGAAAGGCCACCCATCCGCGCAAGGCGACGACGGGAGTTGGACGGTCGACGGCGCCAAGGCGGCGGAGATCGGCGTCCTGGCCGCTTCCGAAGGCATCCCTCTCCTTGAACTCATCGACGAGCAGATGACCTTGGAACAGGCATACCTCGATCTCACGAGGGACGAGACGGAATTCGCGGCCGCCACGGCGTCGCCCATGAGTCGCCAGGAGGTGTGACCATGTCCCCGGCCGCAGTGCTCCACTCCGAGTGGATCAAGATCAGATCGATGCGGTCCGTGTCCGGTTCGCTGTCCGCGGTCTTCGTCGCGACGCTTGTCGCCACTGTTCTCACGTTCGCCACGATCGGCCGGGCGGAGGCGGGCAACGCGGATGCCGAGCCGGTCTTCGACGCCTTCTACGCCCTGAGTTTCGGACAGATCGCGGCCATCAGCTTCGGTGCGACCGCACTCTCTTCGGAGTTCCGCAACGGCGCTCTGCGGATATCGCTGTGCGCTGTCCCGCGCCGCGGCCTCTTCTACCTGGCCAAGATGACAGTCGTGGGCGGCCCGGCCCTTGGCGTGGGGCTCATCACCAGCTTCACCACGTTTCTGGTGGGACAGCTCTTCATGGGGGACTTCGCGATCGGCCTCGGGCATCCGGGCGCACTGCGGGCGGCCTTCGGAGGGGGTGTCTACCTCGCGCTGATGGCGCTGTTCGCGGCAGGGCTGGCGGCGCTGTTTCGCAGTGCTGCGGCAGTGCTCAGCCTGCTCATACCCTTCATCCTGATCGTCTCCTTCGTGATCGGGGACATCGCGGGCAGAGTGTCTCAATATCTTCCGGACCGGGCGGGCCAGTTGGTGTTGCACCAGAATCCCGACGGCAGCCTCGGACCGTGGACCGGACTGTTGGTGACAGCGGCCTGGGCCGCGGCCGCGCTGCTGGCAGGCTGGTGTGCGATACGGAACCGGGACGCGTGAAGCCCCGAGACGCGGGGAGAGGGAGAGAACCCGGGAGACGAAGCTGCTCCAGTTCTCCTGGCGTGCTTCACGGGCGCGGGCCAAGATGCCACTTGTCAGTGCCAGGCGGTTTACTGATGGCATGACGACCGCACATCACCTCCACCTCATCGATGGGATGCGCACCAGGGAGTTTCCCGCGGAGCGCATCCCATGGGGCTCGGGAGTCAGCGGACCCGGATATCACACTGCTTCCCTGCACACGGATGAGGAGCACTGGGATGACGACGAGCCAGGAGGCCCTGAGCACCGGGCCCAGTGTCTCGCGGAGCACGACGCGCTGCTGACACTGCTCACCTCGCGCTGGGGCGAGCCGCAGTTGATGAGCCTGTGGAGCGCGCAGGAGCGGATGATGGCGGGCGAGGTGATACCCGAACCGTGGGCCGATCCGGTCGCCGGTTGCGAGTACCTTCAGCTCTGGCGGATCGAGGACCGGTGGATCGCGGTGGGACTCTTCCTGGAGGAGGGCGGCCCCGGCTTCGAGCTGACTGTCCTGGTGACCGTGATCGACCCGCCCTGATCGGCTTACCCGCAAGGAATGTACAGATCCGGCTCTCCGGCCCGGGGCTGACGGGATGGCGAGGGCTCGTGGGCCCCGAGGCACCTGGGTGAGGGCTCGGTTTCCGCGGCGTTCAGGGACAGGCTGAAGGGGGCCACTCGACGGCTTCACGGAGACGGGCGTACTCGTCGGCCATGGTGTGGACGGTCCAGTGGGCGTTGAGGCCGCTGGGGTTGGGCAAGGCCCAGACGCGTGCGCCGCCGATCCGTCGGTCCTGCGGGCCGATCCGCGCACGGCGTTCACCGAAGGCTGTGCGATACGCGGTGATACCGACCACGGCGAGCCACAGCGGGGCGAGCCGTTCCGTCTTCTCCGCCAGGATCCGGCCGCCTTCCCGGAACTCGTCGGCGCCGAGTTCGTCCGCCCGAGCCGTCGCACGGGCCACCACGTTGGTGATGCCGAGTCCGTGGGCCGGCAGTTCGCCCTGTTCCGCGGGCTTCAGCCGACGGGGCGTGAAGCCCGAGAGGTGGAGCACCGGCCAGAAGCGGTTGCCGGGGTGGGCGAAGTGGTGGCCCGTGACGGCCGTCATCAGGCTCGGATTGATTCCGCAGAACAGCACACGCAGGCCGCCCGCGACCACATCGGGAACGACGCGATCGCGGGCGGCCTGGAGCTCTTCGGGTGTCATCAGGCGATTGTGGTGACCGTCAGAGGATGGAGCCGGGGGTGTAGGCCGCGGCCTCCGGGTGCTGCTTCGTGATGTCCTCGATCCGGGACACCAGCGCGGTGACCTGGTCACCCGCCGCACCGGTGAAGGACAGCTTGTCGGCCATCAGGGCGTCCAGCTGCGCGCGGTCCAGCGGGATGCGCCCGTCGGCGGCCAGCTTGTCCAGCAGCTCGTTGCGTTCCGCGCCCTGCTCCCGCATCGCCAGCGCGGAGGCGACCGCGTTCTCCTTGATGGCCTCGTGAGCGACCTCGCGGCCCACCCCGGCCCGTACGGCGCCCATGAGGACCTTGGTGGTGGCCAGGAACGGCAGGTAGCGGTCCAGCTCCCGCGCCACGACAGCCGGGAACGCGCCGAACTCGTCCAGCACCGTCAGGAAGGTCTCCAGCAGGCCGTCGAACGCGAAGAAGGCGTCCGGCAGGGCCACCCGGCGGACCACGGAGCAGGACACATCGCCCTCGTTCCACTGGTCACCGGCCAGCTCACCCGTCATCGAGGCATAGCCGCGCAGGATCACCATCAGACCGTTCACACGCTCGCAGGAGCGGGTGTTCATCTTGTGCGGCATCGCGGACGAGCCGACCTGGCCGGGCTTGAAGCCCTCGGTGACCAGTTCGTGGCCGGCCATCAGCCGGATGGTCTTCGCCACCGACGAGGGGGCCGCCGCCAGCTGGACCAGCGCGGTCACCACGTCGTAGTCGAGTGAGCGGGGATAGACCTGGCCGACCGAGGTGAAGGCCTGGGCGAAGCCGAGGTGCCCAGCGATGCGCTGTTCCAGGTCGGCGAGCTTCCCGGCGTCTCCGCCCAGCAGGTCGAGCATGTCCTGCGCCGTGCCGACCGGGCCCTTGATGCCGCGCAGCGGGTAGCGGCCGAGGAGGTCCTCCAGCCGCCCGTACGCCACCAGCAGTTCGTCCGCCGCGGTGGCGAAGCGCTTGCCGAGGGTCGTCGCCTGAGCGGCGACGTTGTGCGAGCGCCCCGCGATGACCAGCTCGCGGTACTCGGCCGCCAGCTTGCCGAGACGGGCCAGGACAGCCACCGTACGGTCGCGCATCAGCTCCAGTGAGAGCCGGATCTGCAGCTGTTCGACGTTCTCGGTCAGGTCCCGGGAGGTCATGCCCTTGTGGACCTGCTCGTGGCCCGCGAGAGCGTTGAACTCCTCGATCCGGGCCTTCACGTCGTGCCGGGTGATCTTTTCGCGCTCGGCGATCGAGGCCAGGTCCACCTGGTCGAGGACGCGCTCGTAGTCGGCGAGAGCCGCGTCGGGGACCTCGATCCCGAGGTCCTTCTGGGCGCGCAGCACCGCCAGCCACAGCTGACGCTCCAGCTTCACCTTCTGCTCGGGGGACCAGAGGACGGCCAGCTCCGTGGAGGCATAGCGGCCGGCCAGGACATTGGGGATGCGAGGCTTCGCAGACACAGCAGTCACGTAAACAGATTCTACTGGCGGTTTGTGCAGGCCAGCGCCGCAGGCCTGTTTGTGGCTTGCTACGAACGCGCGCAGAGGACGGAAGCGACGAGTGGGGCCGCGATCCCCTGCCGTCGGGTGGTGAGTCCCACCGCCTGCACCCGGAGGCGGCGGATGCCCAGAGGCGTCGGATACCCGAGAGAGCCTCGGATGCCGGTGCACCGGCATCCGAGGTGCTGTCAGTGTGCGGAGTCCTCCACCCGGCGCCAGCTCGTCACCGGGCCCGGAGTGGCGGAGTCGTCGGGCGTGATCCAGAAAGCCCGGCCCGTTTCGGCGCTGAACTGAGCCCCCGACCGCCCGTCCCCCGACGACCGGCCGGTGAGCCGACGCCCTATCCAGGGCACCAGATGCTGCCGGGCGAAGCGGAGGTCGTCGACCCGCCGCGTCGGCCAGCGCGGAGGCGGCGTCGCCCGCATCGGCGTCCGCCAGTCGAGCTCGGAGGGGAGACCCAGCGTCTGCCAGACCGCCTCGGCCACCCTGCGGTGCCCTTCGGCGGTGAGGTGCAGCCGGTCGACGTCCCACATCCGGGGATCGCCGAGCGACGGCGCACCGTACAGGTCCACCACCAGTGCGCCGTACCGGTCGGCCAGGTCGTCGACCAGCGAGAACAGCTCCTCCATGCGCGGACGGAAACGTTCCATCACCGGGCCGTTGCGACCGGGGCTGCGCATCAGTACCAACTGCTTGCAGGACGGAGCCAGCCGCTCCACCGCCTCTTCGAGCCGTCCGCGCACCATGCCCATGTCGCACTTGGGCCGCAGCGTGTCGTTGAGACCGCCCACGAGGGTGACCACATCCGCCTGCATGGCCGCCGCGGGGGCCACCTGCTCGTCGACGATCTGGCCGATCAGTTTTCCGCGTACGGCGAGATTGGCGTACCGGAATCCGGGGGACCGGGCCGCGAGCCGGGAGGCGAGGACATCGGCCCACCCTCGGTACGTGCCGTCGGCCAGCAGGTCCGACATGCCCTCGGTGAACGAGTCGCCGACCGCGACAAGACTGGTGTAGGAGGCATTCAATTCCATGGCCCTGCGATCGTACCGTGGCAGCCGCGCCGGGGTCCGGGCGTCCGGGGCCGGTGCCGGGGGCTGAGGCAGGGGACGCGGGACAGGGGACACGGGAAAGGGGAAAGGGGAAAGGGGAAAGGGGCGGGGACAGCTGCCGCACACACCAGCTGTCCCCGCCCCTCCTGGTGACTCAGCGAGCCTGTGGCCTGCCCACGAGCTCGCGCAGTACGTCCTCCATCGTGACCATGCCCGCCAGCCGGTCGTCCTCGTCGAGGACGGCTGCCAGGTGCGTACGGCTGCGCCGCAGCGCGGTGAGCACGTCATCGAGCGGGGTCGCCGCGCGCACCCGCGCGATCGGCCGCATCGCGGTCACCGGGAAGGGGACATCACGCGGTGTCGCGTCCAGCGCGTCCTTCACATGGAGGTAGCCCAGGATGCGTTCCTCGGTGTCCATCACGGGAAAGCGGGAGAAGCCGGACTTGGAGGAGAGGCGTTCCAGTTCCTCGGGCGTGGTGCCGATCCGGGCGTAGACCACCCGGTCGACCGGCATGACCACGTCCCGTACCGGGCGACGGCCCAGTTCCAGGGCGTGCCGCAGCCGCTCCGCCGAGCGGTCGTCGACCAGCCCGGCATCCCCGGCGTCCTTCACCAGCCGCGCGAGTTCGTCGTCCGAGAAGGTCGCGGACACCTCGTCCTTCGTCTCCACCCGCAGAAGCTTCAGGAGCGCGTTGGCGAAGGCGTTGATCGTGAAGATCACCGGGCGCAGGGTGCGGGCGAGGGCCACCAGGGGCGGACCGAGCAGCAGCGCGCTACGGGCCGGTTCGGCCAGCGCGATGTTCTTGGGCACCATTTCGCCCAGCAGCATGTGCAGATACGTGGCCACGGACAGGGCGATCACGAACGAGATCGGATGGACCAGTCCTTGCGGCACACCCACCGAGTCGAAGACGGGCTCCAGCAGATGCGCGATGGCCGGCTCCGCGACGATGCCCAGCACCAGCGTGCAGAGCGTGATGCCGAGCTGGGCCGCCGCGAGGAGCGCCGATACGTGCTCCAGGCCCCAGATGACGCTGCGGGCCCGCCGGTTCCCGGCCTCCGCCTCCGGTTCGATCTGGCTGCGGCGTACGGAGATCAGCGCGAACTCCGCGCCGACGAAGAAGGCGTTGACCACGAGGGTCAAGAGGCCGATGAAGAGCTGGAGGGCGATCATCGCGCGTCCTCCATGTCTTCCTCGGAGCCGGGCAGCGGGGCGTGCAGAAGGGCACGGGCGGCGCGGCGCCCGGAGGCGTCCACCACATCGATCCGCCAGTCGGCCAGTTCGACGGTGTCACCCACCGCCGGGATGCGGCCGACCTCGGTGGCGATCAGCCCGGCCAGCGTCTCGTACGGTCCGTCCGGCACCCGCAGCCCGATGGTGCGGAGCTGGTCGGTGCGGGCCGCGCCGTCGGCCGACCACAGGGTGCGTCCGTCGGCGTCCTCACCGGCGGGGGCGAGGTCCGGTGTCTCGTGCGGGTCGTGCTCGTCGCGCACCTCGCCGACAACCTCCTCGACGATGTCCTCCAGCGTCACCACGCCGGCCGTGCCGCCGTACTCGTCGATCACGACGGCCATGGCGAGCTTGCCGGACAGCCGGTCCAGCAGCCGGTCCACGGTGAGTGTCTCCGGTACGAGAAGGGGTTCGCGCAGCATCTCCGAGACTCGTCTGCGGGACCTCTGCTCCGCCGGGATCGCCAGCACGTCCTTGATGTGGGCCACGCCGACGACCGTGTCGAGGCTGCCCCGGTAGACGGGGAAGCGGGACAGCCCGGTCGCCCGGGTGGCGTTGGCCACATCCTCGGCCGTCGCCTGCATGTCAAGGGCGGTGACCTGGACCCGCGGCGTCATCACGTTCTCCGCTGTCAGTTCGCCAAGGTTGAGGGTGCGGACGAAGAGCTCGGCGGTGTCCGCCTCCAGCGCGCCCGCCTTGGCGGAGTGCCGGGCCAGTGCCACCAGCTCCTGGGGGCTGCGGGCCGAGGCCAGTTCCTCCGCCGGTTCGAGACCGAAGCGGCGGACGATCCTGTTGGCGGTGTTGTTGAGGTGGCTGATGAAGGGGCGGAACACCGCGGTGAACGCGCGCTGCGGTGTCGCGACCGCCTTGGCCACGGCCAACGGGGAGGAGATCGCCCAGTTCTTCGGGACGAGTTCGCCGACCACCATCAGGACCACGGTGGACAGGGCCGTACCGATCACGAGGGCGATCGAGGACGACACGCCGGGTGAGAGGCCGATCGCCTCCACCGGTCCGCGGATCAGCTTGGAGACGGACGGTTCGGAGAGCATGCCGACCACCAGGTTGGTGACCGTGATGCCGAGCTGTGCGCCGGAGAGCTGGAAGGTGAGGCTGCGAACGGCCTTCAGAGCACTCGACGCGCCCCGGTCGCCCCGCTCCACGGCCCGTTCGAGCTCGCCTCGCTCCACCGTGGTCAGAGAGAACTCCGCGGCGACGAAGGCGCCACAGGCCAGGGCGAGCAGTACCGCGACGAGCAGCAGAAGCACTTCGGTCATCGGTTCACCTCCGTCCCATGATCGGGCAGGGTCAGGAGGATCGCGCGATGTCGGCGATGTCGGCTACTGGGAGGCTCGCCCATGGGCGGACGCTCACACCTTTCGAAGAGGGGGCGGTCGAAATGAGATCCCATAGTAAAGGATCGGCAAAGTCGCATGCGGGTGGTCGATGTCGTATGCGGGTGGTCGATCGAGGGTAGTCGGTTCCTCCTCGGGGGTCATCCGGTCAGGTGCTTCACCCACCGGCTCCACTGGGGTTCCGGGGCGTATCCCGCGGCTCGCCAGGCACGCCGCGCGAGATCATTACGGTCGAGCACCATGGCGTCTCCCCGTCGCCCGCCCAGCCGGACGAACCGTTCCTCCGCTGCCGCGAGCAGTGCGCCACCGACGCCCCGGCGGCGCTGATCCGGGTGGACCGCGAGCCGGTACAGATGGCAGCGCCAGCCGTCGAAACCCGCGATCACGGTTCCGGCGAGGGCGCCGTCCCGCTTCGCGAGGATCAAGGACTCGGGGTCGCGTTCCACCAGGTGTGCGATGCCGTCCCGGTCGTCACTGATGCTGGTGCCCTCGGCCGCCACCTTCCAGAAGGCGAGAACCTCGTCCAGGTCGGCGGGCGTCGCGGTGCGTATCGAAAGATCATCCATGCGGCAATCCCAGCACCGGGCGGCCGGGGCGTCGACAGTGTTTCGGAATGCGATACCTCCCGTGCCCGGTAGGTCGCATTCCGTAACACTCAGGCGTATTCCAGCGAATTCCGACATATTCCGTAAGAATTCAACGTGTTTCGAGCGCGTGATGTGTTCCGACATATTCCGACATATTCAGGTATGGAACTCCGTGCTGCCGCCCGCGCGGTCAGCTGCCCGCCAACTCCTCGATCACCAGTCCGAACGCCTCCATCGACGGCTCCAGCACGGTCAGATACGAGAAGCCGAACCGTTCCCGTTGCTCGCGCAGCTGGTCGGCGATCTGCCGCACGGTGCCGACCGCGAACAGCGGCAGCTCCAGCAGCGTTTCGTCGGCGAGGTGGGCGAAGGGCGGCTGCAGGTCGCTCACGGCCCCACGTCGGTCCCCGGTCACCGCGACCTTCTGGAGGAGCAGATTCAGCTCTGCCGGGGTCGTCCGGTCACTCGCGAACCCGTGATACGCGGCGACCCGCTCGTCGAGCTGTTCGGCGGTGATCATGGTGAGTGAGCCGTCACTCCCCGCCGCCGCTCCGGTGAACGCCACGATGTCGGCGTACTCGGCCGCGAGTCGCAGGACCCGGTCCCCGTTCCCGCCGATCATCAGCGGGGGCCGGGGCCGCCGCACGGCGGCGGGCAGGTGGGTCTCGTCCCGCAGGAGCCGGTCCACCTCCTCGACCGTGCGCCGCAGGTGGTCCACCCGGCCGCCGGGGGAGAGGAAGGGGAGACCTGCCTGTTCGTGCTCCTCACGTACGTATCCGGTGCCGATGCCCAGCTCCAGGCGGCCCTCGGTGAGCGCGTCCGTCCCGGCCGCCTCACGGGCCAGCAGCGTCGGATTCCAGAAACCGGCATTCAGTACGAACGTGCCGACCTGGGGCCGCTCCGTGGCCTCGGCGGCCGCGACCAGGGCGGGAAAGGGCGCGGGCATGCCCAGATGGTCCGGGACCAGGATCACGTCGAATCCGAGCTGCTCCGCCCGGCGGCAGCGATCGCGCCACTCCACGCTGCCGGTCAGTGTCAACATGTTCACGCCGAAGCGGAACGGCCTGGTCATACCGTCTCCTCACTCCGCCGGTGCCCCGAGAGCCCCGGCGGTACGGAACGCCGGTGCGCCGGGGCGCACAACGGCGGTGGACCGGTGGATGGTCCGATCGATGGCCTCGCCACCCACCATGCCAAGCGCACGGCGGGGCGTCCGCCGAACCGGAGAATCCCGTGATCCGTGGCGCGAGAACGGTGTACGGGGCACCTCCGGCTCCCTCTTGCCGCTGCTAGCGGAGTCGCGCTAGCGTGAGGCTGTGCCCAAGACTCAGCTGAACGTTCGAGTGGACGAGGCCACCGCCGAGGCCGCGCGGCAGCGCGCGTTGCAGAGGGGGATGAGCGTGAACCGCTATATAGAAGAGCTCGTCAAACAGGACGCGGGCGAAGTAGGACACACCTTCGTCGAAGCGGCGGCCGACTTCATGAAACAGTACGAATCGGTGTTCGCCGATGAGTTCGGCCCGGAGCGCGAAGGTACCCGTTGAACCTACGGATCGACCTTTCCTGGCTGCTCATGGTCGCCGAGCACAAGACGCCCGGTGATCCGCAGGTCGTCGACTGGGGCGCGCTCGTCGCCGCGGTGAGCCGCCACGAGGCGGAGATCTTCGGCAGCCCCGTCTACAGCGACCCGCATTCCCGGGCCGCGGCCCTGCTGCAACTGCTGCTCCACGTTCCCGCGCTCGAACGCTCCAACGCCATGTTCGCCTCGGCCGTGGCGTACGGCTATCTCGTCGCCTCAGGGCTGAAGGTGATCACCTCGCCCGAGCAGGTGCGGGATCTGGCCCGGCTCGTCAAGGAGGGCAAGGCCGACGTGCGGGCCATCGCGGACGAGCTCCGGCAGTGGAGTGTGTGAGAGCCCTCCCGCGAGGCCTCCCACCCGGCCGGTATCGGTCGCCGTACGACCGTCCGGTCGACGTGGGACCGGACGGCCGCTCCGCGCCCTGACGGCTGCCCTGCGCCAGTACGGCGACCCACCCCCGCAGTACGGCCACCCGTACGTCCGCACCGTCATTCCGTCGCGCCGGGCCCGTCCACCGTGAAGGGCCGACGGGCCACGCCCAGGACGCAGGGGGAGGACGGGACCTGCACGCCCTTCTCCGGAATTCGCAGCCTGCGGTACGTCCCCGTCTCGAAGCCCGCGGCCTCGATCGCGGCGAGGGGGTCGCGCGCGGTGTGACAGCCCCCGAAGAGCAACGGCCAGACGGTCCGGTCCGCGGCACGCTGTGCCGCGGCCAGCGCCCGGCCCGGGGCCAGCCCGTGTTCGAAGAAGCGCAGTTCCCCACCGGGCCGCAGGACGCGCTTGAGCTCGGCGAGCGCCCGGGGCAGGTCCCGTACCGTGCACAGGACCAGTGAGGCCACGGCCACGTCGAACGCCTCGCTCTTGACCGGCAGTGCCTCCGCCGCGCCGGGCACGACATCCACCGGCACCTCGGACCGCAGTGCCGCACGGACCGCCAGTTGCCGCAGGGTGCGCTCCGGTTCGATCGCCACCACCTCGGAGACGGCGGCCGGGTAGTGCGCGAAGTTCAGCCCGTTCCCCGCGCCGATCTCGATCACCCGGCCGGACGCCCCGGCCAGCAACTCCCGGCGGTACGCGGCGATGCCGCCCCGCTGATCGGCGCTCACGCTCATCCGGGCATAGAACCGGGCGAAGACCGGGTGGTGCACGGCGTCCCGGGGGATCTTCGTGCTGCGCAGATGCATGACGGGCCTCCGTGGCGGGAAAGCAGCGGCTGCCTTCGATTCTCCCCCGTACCGGCCCGCTCAGCCCCCCGTCGTCCAGGTACGGACCCCGCCGAGCTCCGGAGCCAGCCAACTGGCCGCCCGCGCCCTGAAGTCGGCGGGTGTCAGCGCCCCCGCCCCGGCCGGGACGGCGCCCAGCAGCGGGGCACCGGCCACCACCGGCAGGTCGTCCACATTGCACCGTGCGGCCAGATCCGGCTCGGCCGGCATGCTGCCCACCACCACACCGAGGCACGTCAGGCCCCGTGCCCGCAGGGCCTCCGCGGTCAGCGCCGTGACATTGAGCGTGCCGAGACCCGCTTGCGCCACCACCAGCACCGGCGCCGCCAGCAGCCGGGCCGCGTCCGCGAGCGTGGCGCCCTCGTCGTCGAACCGCACGAGCAGCCCGCCCGCGCCCTCCACCAGCACCAGATCGTGCTCGGTGGCCAGCTTCTCGGCCGCCTCGGCGACCTCGTACGGGCGCACCGGCGCGAGACCGGCCCGCCGCGCCGCTGTCGCCGGGGCCAACGGCTCGGGGAACCGCGCCAGTTCGACCGCCGTCACATGCGCGCCCGCCAGGCGCACCACCTCGGCGGTATCCCCCGGCTCCCCGGGCTTGAGGCCGGTCTGGGCGGGCTTGAGCACCGCGACCCGGCGGCCCCGGGCGGCCGCGGCCATGGCGGCGGTCACCACCGTCTTGCCGATCTCGGTACCCGTACCGGACACCACCAGAATCGTCATCTCAGCCCTCCTCGGCCGCCGCGCACACGGCCCGGCAGATCAGCGCCACATCGTCATCACCGGTCACATAGGGCGGCATCGTGTACACGAGATCGCGGAACGGCCGGAGCCAGACACCCGTGCGTACGGCCGCCCGGGTCGCGGCCTCCATGTCCACCTCGTGATCGAGCTGTACGACACCGATGGCGCCCAGCACCCGCACATCGACGACACCGGACAGACCGGCCGCGGCGGCCAGGCCGTGCCGCAGCCCGGCGCCGATCCGCCCGACCTCCCGCTCCCAGTCCTGGCCGACCAGCAGATCCACGGACGCGCACGCCACCGCGGCGGCCAGCGGATTGCCCATGAACGTCGGGCCGTGAGCCAGCACCGGAACCTCGCCGCGAGAGATGCCCTCCGCCACCCGGGAGCTGCACAGCGTCGCCGCCATGGTCAGATAACCGCCGGTCAGCGCCTTGCCGACACACATCACATCGGGGGAGATCCCGGCGTGTTCGGCGGCGAACAGCTTTCCGGTGCGGCCGAAGCCGCTAGCGATCTCGTCGAACATCAGCAGGACGTCGTTCTCGTCGCACGCCTCGCGCAGAACCCGCAGATACGCGGGCGAGTGGAACCGCATACCGCCCGCACCCTGCACCACGGGTTCCACGATGACCGCGGCGAGTTCATCCGCGTGGAACGCGATCAGTTCCCGCAGGTGGCGTATGTAGCCGGGGTCCGGCTCCGCGTCGAAACCGTCCGGTGGCGCGTCGGCGAACACCTGCCGGGGGAGCGCCCCCGACCACAGCTCGTGCATCCCGCCCTCGGGATCGCACACGGACATCGGCTGCCAGGTGTCCCCGTGGTAGCCGCCGCGCCAGGTCAGCAGCCGGTGCTTGGCCGGTCGCCCCGCCGATCGCCAGTACTGGAGGCACATCTTCACCGCGACCTCGACGGAGACGGAGCCCGAGTCGGCGAGGAAGACGTGCCGCAGCGGCTCCGGGGTGATCTCCACCAGCCGTGTCGCCAGGCGCACGGCGGGCTCATGGGTGAGCCCGCCGAACATCACATGGCTCATCCGGTCCAGCTGACCGCGCGCCGCGTCGTTGAGCACCGGGTGGTTGTAGCCGTGCACCGCCGACCACCAGGACGACATGCCGTCCACCAACTCGCTCTGCCCGTATGCGGGTTCGGCGAGCCGGAGCCGTACGCCGGACGCGGACTCCACGACCAGCGGTTCCTGCCGGCCCGGCATCGGACCGTACGGATGCCAGACGTGCGCCCGGTCCAGGGCGCGCAGTTCGGCGGGGGCGAGCGCGGGCGTGCGCGGGAGCGGGAGTGCTACGGACGACTCGGGGGCGTAGGTCTCAGGCATTGGGCGCGAGATCCGTACCGGCGCCCCGGCGGCGGACCGCCACCAGATCCGTGCGCGCCGCCGGGACCTCGGCGGGAACGGACTTCTCGCCCGCCGCGGCCGTGTCACCGCAGGGTGCGCAGCCGCCCTCGTGCGAACCGCAGCCGCCACCGGCCGGCACCCGGTGCTCGGGCAGCGTCGTCGTTCCCGCGCCCTCCACCTCGAAACCGGCATCGGCGATCATGTCCAGGTCCGTCTGGCCGGCCTGGCCCTCACTGGTCAGATAATCACCCAGGAAGATCGAGTTCACCAGGTTCAGGGCGAGCGGCTGCATCGAGCGCAGATGTACCTCGCGCCCGCCCGCGAGCCGGACCTCGACGTCGGGGCAGACGAAGCGGACCATGGCCAGAATGCGCAGGCAGCGCTGCGGGGTGAGGTTCCACTCCTTGGCGAGCGGGGTTCCCTCGAACGGGATCAGGAAGTTCACCGGAACGGAGTCCGGGTCCAGCTCCCGCAGCGAGAAGACCACGTCCACCAGGTCCGCGTCGCTCTCACCCATACCGGCGATCAGCCCGGAACAGGCCGAGAGCCCCGCGGCCTGCGCCTGCTGGACGGTCTCCACCCGGTCGGCGTAGGTGTGCGTGGTCGTGATGTCTCCGTACGTCCCCTCGGACGTATTGAGGTTGTGGTTGTACGCGTCCGCTCCCGCCGACCGCAGTCGGCCGGCCTGCCCGTCGGAGAGCAGACCGAGACAGGCGCAGACCTCGACGCCCTCGTTCTGCTCCTTGATCGCCTCGATGGTCCGCGACACCCGGTCGACATCGCGGTCCGTCGGCCCGCGTCCGCTCGCCACCAGACAGACCCGCTTCGCCCCGCCGGCCACCCCGGCGGCCGCGGCCTTGGACGCCTCGTCGGGCTTGAGCCACGTGTACTTGAGGATCTCCGCCTTCGACCCCAGCCGCTGCGAGCAGTAGGAGCAGTCCTCGGGGCAGAGCCCGGACTTGAGGTTGACCAGATAGTTGAGCTTCACGCGCCGCCCGAACCACTGGCGGCGCACCTTCCCTGCGGCGGCCACCACATCGAGCAGTTCGTCGTCGGAGGTCGCCAGCACGGCGAGCGCTTCTTCGCGGGTCGGCAGTTCGCGCCGCAGCCCCTTGTCCACCAGCGTGTTCAGCAGGTCCATGGCCTCGATCCTGGCCTACGGCGGGGTCTCCGGCCAAGGAGGAACCAGACAGGAGAGCCGGGTGAGCGTGTGTGTATTGCCACACCCTGACCTGCTGCGCACCCGGCTAGGGTCTGTGAGCTGCCTACAAAAGGGACCGCCTCATGTCCTTCGCCCCGTTCGACTGGATCGACGACGAGGCCCGCCGCCGCGCCGCCGCCGGACTCGTCCGCACGCTCCGCCCGCGGCCCGCCGAACCGGACGTCCTCGACCTCGCGAGCAATGACTATCTCGGCCTCACCCGGCACCCCGAGGTCACCGCCGCCGCCGCCGGAGCGGCGCACCGCTGGGGCGCGGGTGCCACCGGTTCGCGGCTGGTCACCGGATCCACCGCGCTGCACGCCGAACTCGAACGCGAGCTGGCCGATTTCTGCGGCTTCGAAGCGGCCCTGGTGCTCTCCTCCGGATACGCGGCCAACCTCGCGGCCCTTACCGCGCTGTCCGCCCGTGGCTCGCTGATCGTCTCCGACGCGGGCAACCACGCCTCGATCGTGGACGGTTGCCGCCTCTCCCGGGCCGAGACCGCCATCGTTCCGCACGCGGACCCCGAGGCGGTGAGCAAGGCGCTGCACACGCACGGCGGGCGGGCCCTCGCCGTGACCGACTCGGTCTTCTCGGTCGACGGCGACGCCGCCCCGCTGCCCGCGCTCGCCGACGCCTGTCGCGCCGAGGGCGCCGCACTGCTCGTCGACGACGCGCACGGTCTGGGTGTGCTCGGGGACGGCGGACGCGGCGCGCTCGCCGCCGCCGGACTCGCGGGCGGCGAAGACATCGTCGCCACGCTCACCCTCTCCAAGTCCCTGGGCAGCCAGGGCGGAGCGGTTCTCGGTCCGGCCCGGGTCATCGACCACCTGGTCAACACGGCCCGTACGTTCATCTTCGACACCGGACTCGCTCCGGCGGCGGCGGGCGGAGCCCTCGGCGCGCTGAGACTGCTGGGCCGGGAACCGGAACGCGCGGACCGGGCCCGAGCGGTCGCCGCCGCCCTGTACGAACGGCTGACCGAAGCCGGACTGACCGCCGTCCGGCCCGACGCCGCGGTGGTCTCCGTGCGCGCGCCCTCCGCGGACGCGGCGGTGCGTTGGGCGGCCGACTGCCGCGCGGCCGGGCTGATGGTGGGATGTTTCCGTCCGCCGTCGGTGCCGGACGGCATCTCCCGTCTTCGGCTGACCGCGCGGGCCGACCTCACCCAGGAGCAGATCACGACCGCGGTGGACACGGTCGTACGCACCGCTCCCCGGGCGGAGGCTGTCCCGGTCAGCTGACCGGGCGGTCGTGCAGCCCTGTGACGAACGACGTCCAGGCTGTCGCGGAGAAGCGCAGCGCCGGCCGGCCCACGTCCTTGGAGTCCCGTACGGCCAGCTGCTCACCGTTGAGCGGCGCGGTCTCCACGCAGTTGTTCATTCCGGTACTGCGGCTGCTGCGGCGCCACCGTAACGCGGGCTGTGCAAGGCGGTCGGACATGATGCACCCCTCGGGCAGTCGGAAGGTCCAAGGGGGAGCCCGGCGGGTCCGGCCCGACAGCCCGGCAGGTCCTGCCCGATCTCCCCCTAGTCGCCGCGGTTGACCGCGGCGATGAGGTCCAACGAACGCTCCGGCGACAGCGCGTGAGCCTGCAAGGTGCGGAAGGCCGAGCTGTACGCCTCAAGGTCTTCTTTCCGCTCCAGATAGAGGCTACTCGTCAAATGGTCAAGAACGACCACATCCAGATCAGAAATGTTCGGAAAGGAGAAAATAACGAAAGGACCTGTGAGCCCGATGTAGCCGCCGACGTTGAACGGCAGTAACTGGAGTTGTACGTGCGGTAATTGGGCCACACGTGTCAGATGGGTCAGCTGGTCCTTCATCACCTCGGGCCCGCCCACCTCGCGCCGCAGTACCGCCTCGTCGAGCACGGCGGTGAAATGCAGTGGCGTTTTCGCCCACAGAACCCGCTGGCGGGTCAGCCGCACCTCCACCAGCGAATCCAGCTGCCCGGCCGGCAGCCCGTCCAGCGACGCCCGGGTCACGGCACGTGCGTACTCGGCGGTCTGGAGCAGTCCGGGCACCACCGACGTCTCCAGCGTCCGCGCGGTCCTCGCCTGGGACTCCAGGCTGATGAAGTCGCGGTACTGGGGCGGGATCAGGCCCCGGTACGCGTGCCACCACCCCGTACCGCCGCCACCCGCCGAACCGGCGAGCACTTCGAGGAGAGCGCGCAGCTGCGTGTCGCGTACGCCGTAGGCGTCCAGCAGCCGGGTCACATCGGCAGGACTCACCCCGCTCGCGCCGGTCTCGATACGGCTCACCTTCGACTGGTGCCAGCCGAGCAGGCGCGCCGCGTCCCGGCTGGTCAGCCCGGACGAATGGCGAAGACCGCGCAACTCCTCGCCCAGCTTGCGTCGGCGTACCACGGGGCCGTGCTGCATGCCGGCCTCCTTCCGCTCATACAGGGAGAGCCGGCCCGCACCGGGGTCCGGCCCGCAGAGAGGTCAGTGTGCCGCGCGTTCGAGCCCCGCCGGAGCAGAGTTCACCGCTTCGAGCGACAGATATATGCATATCTTGGTCGATCGTCGTTACAGAGGGCAGCATCAGTGGCAATCTGGCGCGAAGCACAATCCTGGCCGATCGCGGGTCGGCCGGGGCGGGAAGGGACGGCGTCGCCATGGCAGACCATCAGGAAGCAACCGTCACTCTGCCGAGCGATCCGGTATCGGTCTCCTCGGCCCGCAGGTACGTCGCCCGGACGCTGGCCGAGTGGGGCATGTCCGACGGCACCGAGCTCGCCGACACCATCCGGCTGATCGTCTCGGAGCTCGCCACCAACGCCGTGCAGCACACGTTCGGGCAGTCGCCCACCTTCACGGTGGACCTCCGGCTGGACCGGGAAGAAGAACTGCACCTGGGGGTGACGGACAGTCACCCCCGCTGGCCCCAACGGCTGCCTGCCGCCGTGCAGCAGGACAACGGACGCGGCATGGTGATCATCCGGGCCCTGGCCAAGGAGTTCGGAGGACGGCTCACCGTCACTCCCACCGCGGAGGGCGGCAAGACCGTCTGGATCGCCCTGCCCTGGACGCTCCCGGTCCAGGGCTGACCCCGGCCGGTCGCCGCCGTCCTAACGCGCCGCGGCACCGCGGCCGAAACCGCTGCGCATCAGTGCCATCAGGGTCGACGCCGCGGCGCTCGCCCGGTCGCCCCGGTGCGCGACGGAGATCGTCCGCCGGAAGGCCGCGGGCTCCAGCCGTCGCACCGACAGCGGGGTCGGGGACATGGCGGCGACCATCTCCGGCACCACGGCCACCCCGAGCCCCGCGCTCACCAACGCGCACACCAGGGCGTAGCCGGGCGACTCGCACACCACGGCAGGGCTGGCCCCGGCCTCCGCCAGAGCTCGCTCCACCCCGCGCCGGGGCGGATGCGTGGGTGCGCTGCTGATCAGCGGCCGGCCCGCCAGCTCCGCGACGGGCAGCCGGCCCGTGCCCTCGGACAGCATGTGGCCGACCGCGGTGATCAGGACCAGCTCCTCGACCAGCAGAGGCTCGATGGTGACGCCTGCGGGAGGCGGATCGGCGGCCGCCGGTTCGTACGTGTGGGTCAGGGCGAGATCGACCTCCCCGGCGGCCACCGCCGCGACCGTGCCGGGCGGCTCGTAGTCGGTCACCGCCAGCTCGACATCGGGGTGGGCGCGCCGGAACGCGCTCAGGACAGGCGGCAGCAGATGGATTCCGGCCGTGGTGAACGTGCCGACCCGCAGCCGCCCGCCGGAGAGCCCCGCGAGCTGGGCCAGCTCGTGCCGCGCCTGGTCAAGCTCGTCCAGGACCCGTCTGGCCCGGCCCGCCAGTAGCTCACCGGCGGACGTGAGCCGGGCGCCACGATGGTGGCGTACCAGGAGCGCCGCACCGGCCTCGCGCTCCAGCTTGGCCAGCTGCTGGGAGAGGGCGGGCGCGGTGTAGCCCAGGCGGGCCGCGGCCCGAGTGATCGATCCGGCCTCGGCGACCGCCACCAGCGCCGCGAGCCGTGTCGGGTCGTACATTAAGCGTTCCTTTTGGCAGACCCAGAAGATTGCAAGTACACGCTAAAGGCTACTTCGGGCCAGGGTGTACGCATGGACGCACAATTGCTCGCCTTCACGGGAGTCGCCGCAGGCATGGTCGCGCTGCCCGGCGCCGACTTCACCGTCGTCGTACGCAACGCGCTGGCCTCACGCCGTGCCGGGGTGGCCACCGCCCTGGGAGTCGCCGGGGGACTGCTGGTGCACACCGCGCTGGCCGTGGCGGGGCTGGCCGCGGTGCTGGTGACGATGCCCGTGCTCTTCCGCACCGTCCAGCTGCTCGGCGGGGCGTATGTGCTCTATCTCGGTCTGAGCGCCCTGTACGCGGTACGGCGACGGCCCGCGGCGACCGACGGGGTACCGGCACAGGCGCCGGGCCCCGCGCCGAAGGAGCTCGGCCGCTCACTGCGCCAGGGCTTCCTGACCAACGCGCTGAACCCCAAGGCGCCGGTGCTCTTCCTCAGCCTGCTGCCCCAGTTCGTCCCCGACGGGCAGCCGCCGTTGCCCAGGACCCTGCTGCTCGCCGCTGTCGTCGTGGTGCTGGCGCTCGTCTGGTTCCCGGCCGTGGCCCTGCTGGTGGACCGGTTGGGCCGGTGGCTGCGCCGGCCGCGTACCGCCCGTGCGATCGAGGGCGGCAGCGGCGCGGCGCTCACCGCACTGGGGCTCGCGCTGGTGACCGGACCACTGCTGCGCTGAAGCGGTTCCGGCCGGGGATCAGCGGACCCGTCCGTACCAGACGCTGTTCGACCAGATCTTCTCCAGGCGGACCAGCGACCCGGTCTTGGGGGAGTGCCAGATCTTCCCCTTACCCGCGTAGATGCCCACGTGGTACACGCTTCGGCCGGAGTGGAAGAAGACCAGATCGCCCTTCTTCCGCTTCGAGGAGGAGATGTGGCGGGTCTTGTTGTACTGCTGCTGGGCCGTGCGGGGGAGCTTCTTGCCCGCCTTCTTGAACGAGTAGAGAGTCAGCCCCGAGCAGTCGAACCGGCGGGGGCCGGATGCTCCGTAC
Organism: Streptomyces sp. NBC_01433; assembly: GCF_026340105.1. Classification (NCBI taxonomy): domain Bacteria; kingdom Bacillati; phylum Actinomycetota; class Actinomycetes; order Kitasatosporales; family Streptomycetaceae; genus Streptomyces; species Streptomyces sp. NBC_01433. Next base: position 5,867,925 of record NZ_JAPEPM010000001.1, read on the forward strand.
TTGTAGGGCGATCCCTTCTTCGAGGCGGCGATCTTGAGCGCCTTCGTCGAGTGAGTGGCGGCCTCGGCATCGGTCACCAGACCCGGCGCCAGCATGGTGCTGCCGACGGCGAGAGTGAGAACCGAGGCCGTACCGACCCGGGCAAGCAGAGACGGGACATGTACCTGCGCAGTCATGCGCAACCCTTCGTCAGCCGCCTGTGAAGGATGACCTGTCGGGTTCGGGCTGGCGAAGTTGCCCGGCCGCACTTGGCGGCTTCACCCCGAGGGGCGACCGGTTGCCCGGTCGACCCGTTGTGCTCGGGTCCTCCACTCCTGCCGATCCACTTCTGTCGACCAGTCATCCGGGCAGCGGCAGGACTCGGCGTCCGCCCGGACCGCCCCGCCGCGGTGGCGGGGGCTTGTCGTCCCAGGGATCTTGACTCACGAAGTGCCGGATTTCCGAGGCGAAACAGTGATTTGTGAGGCTCATCACGACTGATCCGTTCGGGTGGACGGGGCGGATTCGAGCCCTCGGCGGCGCTGCCCGACCAGTCTCGTACCAGCGACGGAAGGACATATTCCGAGTACCGTCCACGCGCTGAGCGCAAGTTGGGGTGTCCCTCGTGAGGGGGACTGGCTACGCCGAACGAGCGAGGAAAATTGATCAATTGACCGGGCGTGTCGGCGCGGCGCGGCAGGCCCCGGCTCCGACTCCCTCACGCCCCGACCTCGGCCCCGACTCCCCTCACGGACTCCTCTCACGCCCCGACCCCGACCCCGGCCTCAGCCGCGGGGAGCGGCAGGGGCCAGGGCCGGGGTCGGGGTGTGAGAGCTGGGACCGGGGTGTGAGGCAGGGGGCGGGTCAACCCGCCGGTGGCGGGGGTACCGTGACCCGGCCCGCGCGCCGTTCCCCGTCGAGCAGGCGCAGCGCCCGTGCCAGGGTGGTCGCGTGGATCTGCGCTTCGCCCCGCTCGTGCATCAGCGCCAGCGCGTCGCGCAGTGCCGCGGCCCGGGAGGCCAGTGCCTGGGCGGCGCGGAGGGCGCCGTAGGTGTCGCTGCCGCGGGCCGGGTTGATCCGTCCCAGCTGGTCGAGGACTTCCAGGTAGCGGTCGATGAACTCCCCTTCGGCGCGGGTCAGGGCGGGGAGCGGTGGGAATTCGGGTGGCAGCATCGTCGGTTCACCTCGCGGGGTGCGGCGGCCGGGGCGGGTTGCGGTTCTCCACGACGTGGTCGACCAGCCCGTACGCCTTCGCGGCCCGTGCGTCGAGGATGGTGTCGCGCTCGATGTCGGCGGTGATCTGCTCGGTGGACCGGCCCGTGTGACGGACCAGCATGGCCGCGAGCATCTCGCGTACCCGCATCAACTCGCGTGCTTCGATTTCGAGATCGGACGGCTGGCCCTGCACCGGTTCGTTCAGCATGGGCTGACGGATGACTACCCGGGCGCCGGGCAGGGCATGTCGGCGGCCCGGTGCCCCTGCCGCCAGCAGCACGGCCGCGCTGGAGTGGGCCTGGCCGAGGCAGAAGGTCTCCACGTCGCAGGCCAGGTACTGCATCGTGTCGTAGATCGCGGCCATGGCGCTGAACGATCCGCCGGGAGAGTTGATGTACAGCGAGACGGGCCGGTCCGGTTCGGCGTATTCCAGATACATGAACTGGGCGATCAGGTCGGTGGCCGCGGTGTCGTCCACCGGGGTGCCGAGGAAGATGATCCGCTCGGAGAGCAGCTTGGAGTACGGGTCGAGAGTCCGGGTCCCGGTCGCGGTGCGCTCGGTGAACTCGGGCAGGACATAACGGGCGGCAGGTCGGATCATCGCGGTGCCTCTCCTGGGATCTGCGCAGGCCTCGGTCCGCATGCGCGCTTCAGCTGCCGCATGCCTGTAAAAAATGTACAGGACGTACAGAATGTTCGGATGGAGTCCGATCCTGGTGATCGACTAAAAGTCCCAAGTCAGGGGAGTTTTTGGCTGTTTATCGAAGGTGGGTATCTCGCGATCTTCATTCTTTCCGGCGTCGGCGCCCTGCGTGGAGGCCGGGACGTTGGTGGCGGTCTTGATGCTCTGAGCGTCGATCACGCAGGCCGACGGTTCGGCGTCCCGGCCTTCCCTCTGCCGTAAGAACTGCCTGAGCAGGCCGTTGAGCTGGACGACCACGCCTTTCTTCGTCCACTTCGCGAACGTGCGGTCTTTCCAGTGCGCCGGGTCCCAGCCGTAGTGCCGCACCCCCTTCTCGCGCAGCCGCTGCACGGTGTACAGGGCGCCGTGCGGGCGGGACGCGCTGCCGGGCATGTGATGGACCACCGGATCCGCTCCGACATGGGTACGCATCGCGGAGGCGGGCCGCCCCACGATGGACCCGAACGACCGGCGAGGGGGCCGAAGTGCTCGGGGAACCGGGAGTACAGGTGGGAGATCTGGTCGGCGATCTCCCACCCGCGGCCCGACCCAGGACCCACGGGTGGCGGCCGCAACGCCCTGAGGACCGTACGGGTTCCTCGGAGCGCAATTGCCCCTGGGACGCGTCCCCTTCGAATGCCTGGTCGCCGCCGTCGTGTCCTGGGCCGACCCCGCCACCCTCGCCCCGCACGACTACGAACAGATCGCCCTGCAACTGACCGGTCACGCCCGCGCCGTCCACGTACGCCTCGACCGGCCCCAGGACGCACCGGCGACCGGACCGCCTGAACAGTCAGGCGTGGGCATCCGTATGAGTGCCCGTTTCCGGACCCTGTACCAGCGGGTCCGAGGCCGTCGGCCAGACAGCTCACGGACCGTCAAAGAGGAACGCCACCGTTGGGATCTCCTCCCGGCGAGGGCGCCTTGGGCCATGAGTGTGAGGATGTGCTCGGCATCCGGGTGGGGCGCGTCTTGACGTAGCAGCCGGGGCCGGCTTCCCGCCCGCCGAGGAACCAAGCAGCCCAGGCCGATCTCGTCGCACGACCGCGGGAACCATGGCGGGCGGCCACTCGCTTGACGGTGTCGCAGTTCGAGGCGGCGATCGGGACGTCGGTGGTGTTGGTGGCGAACGCGGTGAGCCGCAGGGCCGTCGGCATCGGTGAACCTCAACTGTGCTCCGGGGTGGGGGCGTTTCTCGCGGACGATCAGCCGCATGCCCTTCGGACAGCCCTGGAGGACGTCGCCGTTGAGTTCGGCGGCCCAGGCGCCCTCGCGGATCTCGCCGTCCGGCTCGGCCGCCGGGTCCCAGGCGAAGCCCGGGACCTTCAGCACGGCCTGATGGATCTGCTCGGTGATGGTCATTGAGACCGAGTACGACAGCCACCGGCCCCGTTGCGTAACCCGGGCGAGAAATCCATGGGTACCGCCGCGGAATCGCTACGGACCAGTGTCGACCGGCCGCGCCGGTGGCGCTTGGGGAGCCGGGCCAGGGTGAGCCGCGTGGCGGTGATGTGGTCGGCGGCGGCGTTGGAGCCCGCGTTCCCGGGCCGCAACAGGACTGCCACTGGCTCGCCGGTGCCATTGCTTCCGTGGTCGACGAAGCCCATCAGAGGGTGGTGTCCGAACGACTTCTTCCAGGTCGCGGCCGCGTCCTGCTTGTCGGAGTGGGCCAGGACCAGTACTCCGTCCAGGTCCACGATCACCTGGCCGCCCACATCCGGCGCCGCGTCCCTGGCCAACGTCCACAGACGCTCGCGTACTTCGGCCCGTGCCGAGCGGACCGCGGTCAGGGCCACGGCCCCGGCCGCGGCGAGAGTGTCGATGTCCTCGATGCGGACACACGGATAGGACCCGATACGTCTCTTCACCTGAGGAGTGCTTCTTTCATGCGACGACCCGGACCCTAGGCAAGTCCCGTCGGTCGCAGGCCGCCGACGGCTGCCGTCTGTGCTTGCGGATAGCTGCCGCCTGGCCCTGGCGACACGAGCTCGTCACCGCCTTCCACCGACTCGCGGCCCCTGCCCCTGCCCCGCTCGGCCGGCTGACCGACAGATCCCCCGACCACCCACGACCTGAATAGCCGAGGTCAAGAAGGCCGTTGTCGACCGCGCTCAGGTTGTGCTCGTGCCGCCCGCTTCATCATGGATGGCATCTCTGACATGCGGTGTGGAAGCTGTGAGGACGCTCCAGCTGGCGCCGCCGTCAAGACGCTTCCATGTGGTCACAGGGCGGGCGTCCATGGTCACCGTCGCGGTGTCCCGGTCTGTCTCGATGGAGATGTGCAGCCTCACCGGACTGGCGAGCGAACTCGCGCAGACGAGGGTGAGCTTGCCGTGCGTGAACTCCGTGACCTCATCGATCCGGGGGAACGGCACCTTCTTGAGGGCGTGCAGCACACTGTCGGTGAGCTGGTAGGCGGTGGTGCCGGCGGGCACTGGTGTTCGGAACTCGGCGGTGCAGGACACAGCCGCGGCCTCGGCGGCCAGCGTCAGACCATGACGCGAGGCCGTACGCCAGGCACGCCACGTGTTCGACGTGGCGATCACGACGGCCAGGACGACGCCGACCAGGAGGCCGGCGAGCGCCCCTTGGAGCAGCGCGGCCGACCAGGCGTTCGCGTCCTCCGATATCAGTACACCGGCCATGGCCGCCGCAATGACAACGGCGAGCGAGGCGGCGGCCACGGCGGTGCGACGCACGGTCGCGAGCCAATAGCGCAACATGAGTGGATTCCTCGGATTCTGTGTGAAGGGTTGATCAGACTACGTCCGGGCCCGGCGGCGTTTACACCGCCGGGCCCGGACAGGGGGCAGACGACCCATGGCTCTCTTGAAGCCGGGCACATCACCAGCCGATCTTCTTCCGGGCCGTCGTCTCCGGGGTCCCTGTTCGACCAGGGCGTCGCCTCCGTCGCGCCACAGTTGGTGCACCGGCTTCTTCTCCGCCAGCGCGAAGCTGAACGCGAGACGGGTGTTCCCGGACCACCGCGGCAACTGCGGCGTTCATCGCGCGGCGGGCGGCGACCGCGACGCAGCGTGGAAGCTCTCATGCGGCACGTGCGGACCGGCGCGTGCCACCGTCCTGAACAGCGCTGGTATGACGGCGGTGGAGGTGCTCGTACCGACGGTTCCGACCTGCTCCCGGACCCTGTGACCTGGCTGTGGGGGGTGCGGAGCTGGGTGACGATGTTCCGGATCGCGGGCCGGGCCCGGACTGCGGCGGGGGAGACGCGGACGGCTGCCGGCAGCTCGGCTGCCGTCTGTTTTCGTCGACAGCGACATCCCGGCTCGGCAGGCAGCCTCCCGCGGTCGTCATCAACTGCTCTCGGGAGACGTCGACAAAGCCAGACTGGATGGTGGATCTGCCGGGCGGCTGCCTCGACGTCGCTCTCGTCCGTGGGCGGGTGGAGTTCGGGTAAATAGCGCGATATCGTCGCAAGTAGGGCAATGGTGGATGTGTCTTTTGTACGTTGCCACCTGTTGAGCCTGTCGTATGTCCGTGTCCTCCAGGGTTGGAGACCGAGATGACTCAGCCTGATGAAACCTGGGCCGATCGAATGCAGGGCCTCAAGGGCGCATCCGAAGAGGAAAGCGCCGAGCTCGTGCGCGACATCTACAAGACCGCTCAGGACGACCTGGACGCCCAGCGGGCCCAGGCCGAGTTGGAACGAGAGGAATAGCCGCGCCGACGGCTGACAGGACCTGTCCCGGCAGCACAGCCGGGCGGGGCCCTGGTGGGCCCTGCGGCCGCGGGGCGCCCGATGGCTCACTCAATGGGTGAGATGCGCTCGATGACTTTCAGGATCTCGACGTGGCTGTTCGGGATGCTGTGGGCGCCGTCGATGTCCTGGGAGATTCACCACTGGGTCCCGATGGGATGGCCGGCGACGCCCTACCGGATGAGTGTGAGTTCCTCGCCCACGGCGATGTACCGCTGGACGTCCAGGGTCCACGGCTCACGCTGTGTAGTCGCGGGCTGATCCTGAGGCGGGCCCGGGTGTGCCAGTAGCGCTGAGCGGTCACGGTTTTGTGCTGCATGGTGGTTCTCCTGCGGTCGGTCCGGGGTCTCTCCCGTCCAAGGCGCCCCTCCGAACGGGGGCCGGGGAGTGCCGAGCCGAACGAATCTGTGGCTGGTGTGACGGGGTGGTCCGGCCAGTCCCGCCCGGTGGGGTTTTCCGTCGCGGGGCGGGGGTGCGGTGCGGGAGGGTGAAGCGGTGCGGCGGACCGCATCCGCTCAGGGACCGGTGCGTTGACGAGAGCGGACCGGGCACCCGCCCACTCTCGTCAACAGGAGTCCCCATGACCTGCCGCAGCGGCTTGAACAGGTGTGACCCGGGTGGCTCGGCTTCCCCCTTGCGGGCCGGCCGCAGCAACTTCAGGTGACGCTCGGCAAGGCTGTGCTCGAACTCGCGGCCGAAGTAGTTCTTGTCCCCGATGATCGTCTGCCCGGGGTGAACGGCGAGGACGTCTGGCGCGGTATCGAGCATGTCGCGCAGCGTTTCGCGCTCGTCCGCCTTGGCCCCGGTGAGCGCGAACAGGACCGGCAGTCCGCCGAGTGTGCACACCAGGTGCAGACGCAGCCCCCAGAAGTATCGCGAGTGTGACGCGCAGTAGCCGTACTGGGCCCAGCCTGCCAGGTCAGAGCGTTTGGCCGTCTCGCGGGAGCAACCGCAACCGACCGGCGTGGAGTCGACCAGCCACACATCGTCGCTCCACAGCGAGGTATCGCGGGCCACGATCCGGATCATGCTGGTGAGCAGTGAGAACGCGGCGCACAGCCCCTTGTTGTAGCCGGACTGCTGGGGCACGTAGGGAAACAGGTGGCCGAAGTCCCGCCCGACGCGGCGAAGCCGGCGCCGCTCAGAGGCGTATCCGAGCAGCGCTGACATGACCGCGAGCGTGATCAGCTCGGCGTCGGTGAGCTTGGGCGTGATCCCGACGGCGGGCCGCCACGGCGCGAGCCACGGCGAAGCCCTCAACTCGTCGTCAATCCGGGCATAGAGTGCCGTTGCGAGGGTGTCCAGGTCGCTAGTCACACATCGACGTTGGACGCCCTCGTCTCATATCCGCAGGCGATTTCTTGGACTCATTCAAGGATCCGGGGCGGTGCCCTCTGCGTGACTACGCGTCACGGTCATTTCGCAGGGCCTGGATGAGCCAGGGGTACACCGGGATCAGGTTCGGTACTACCTGCCAGCCGTTGGTGATCCACACCAGCCGCCAGTACCGGTCCACCCGGGGATCGTGCGCCTCTTCGAACTGCTGGGCCATCCAGTCCCGGAATTCCGTGTCGGGGGTGCGCGCGAACACCTCGGCAAAGCGGTGCACGAGGTCGTCGATGACGGGTGCGACCCTGTCGCTGCACGGGTCGATGCCCGACTCCGTGGCCTCGGCCACCTTCTGACGGGTATATTCCATCAGTTCCTCGCCGGCATCGCGTTCGATGCCGAACGGGCGCCCGGTGGCCTGACGTACGGCCGCCTGGCACATCCGGGCACGGAAATCCTCGTCGCCGACCAGCTCGGCGAGCTCCACCCACGCGGCGACCTGCTCGCTGGACGGATCATCGGGGAGGTCTGGAGTGGCAGCGCGAACCATGGCCACCGCGGCCGGGTCGGCATCCACTGTGCCGAAGGTGCCATCCACGAAATCGTCGATCAAACGTCGGCGTTCCTCGCCGGACAACTGCGTGAGCCTGTGCATGAGCCTGGTCTCCTCGGGACTGGAGCCGCGTCTGGCCACGACTCGCAGAACGCTCCGACGCAGTTGCAGCATCCGGATCTGGACGTCCATGGCGTCGGCGTGCGCCGCGGCGACTTCCGCCACCGAGAGCTCGCGGTCCAGTACCCGTTGAATCGTGGCCAGGTCCATGCCCAACTCGCGCAGTGTGCGGAGGAGTTCCAGACGAAGCAGCGCGTCGAGGTCGTAGAGCCGATAACCGGCGGGACTACGGGTGGTCGGCGCTACCACCCCCGAATCGGAGTAGAACCGGATGGTCCTCACAGACAATCCGGTCCGCCGGGAAAGCTCCCCGATCGAGTAGAGGGTCGTAACGTCCATGTCCCCCACTCTGCTGTCTCCAGTCACTGGAGACTCAAGGCCATTCCCCAGCCGGGCCGCGTCCCAGACGTCCACCGAGTCGTTGAAGCATGAGTCGCGTACTCTCCGCTGACCTCCGAAATGAAACGGGCACGTCTTGCACGTGCTGGGCGGGCGATGGCAGCGACATGCGACCATTCTCGCTGGCGGCCTACGGCTACGAGCCCTTGGACTCAATCATCTAGTAGTGCTTCGTCAGGTTCTGGGTCTGGTTCTGTTGCGGGGCAGGGGGCAGGGGGCAGGGGGCAGGGGGCGCTTGCAGGTGGTGCCGGCCGCGCCGGGTGCGGCCTTCGAAGTGGTCCAGGCCGAGGCCGTGTTTGAGCTCGCGGTCGTCGTGTTCGATCCGCCGGTGCATCTTCGCCCACCGCACCAGGCCGGCGGTCGGAGTATCGGGCGGCAGGTTCGATATCCAGTAACCCGTCGGCCCATCCTGGTCGGCGGGCCGTGCCGTCAGCACGGTGGAAGAGGGCGGGACTCCGTTCCGCTGGTTGCATCCGCTGCCTGTCGCTTGGGCGGCGGTCAGGGACTGCTTGCCCGCCGGGCGGAGGGCCATGACCGTGAACCGTGGGGTCATCGGTCCTTTGCCGCCCTGCCGCCAGGCCACCTCGGTGAGCCGGTCGGCGGCATCGGCATCGGCCGCGTGGAGGGAAAGGGGCCGGGGCGCCGTCCGGTAACGGGGAAGCGCCGGCCGTCCGAGCCTGCCGTGATCCGGCTGGTGGGGCTCGACGCTCAGCTCGTGAGCGACTTCCTTTGAAGATGCCCACCACCAGGCAAGATCACTCAAGGTAACGAAGCACTACTAGGGCTTGTCCGACCGATCGTGTGACTGCTCCGTGCTCGGGTCGCATCCTGTTGTTGCAGCGCCGCCTGACCGGCGCTCAACCCTGGCCTGGCGTTGAGCATCAACAACAATGACCTGACCCTCGGTGCGGTCCTGGTCCGCCTGGACCAGCGCGAACGCGACCTCGCCGCCCAGGCGCAAGCCGTGTGCGAGCAGGTGGTGACGAACGCGTGCATCCTCTACCGCCTGGAGCGCGCGACGGCCGCTGGGGCATCGTCGCGCTCGACCGCGGCTACGAGCGCGACACCGTCACTCGGCCAACGCCCACTCACCGAACGAAGCGACGTCCTAATCCCTGACCTTGAGGGAACGCATCCGGGTCGCGCCATTGCTGTCGGTGCCGCCGGCCTCGGCGTTGGAGATCTTGCCGCCGGTGAGGACGAACATCAGGTGCAGGCGGACCGTCCGGGGGCCGGAGGCGACCGTGTACTCGGTCATGATGTGTGTGGTTCCGCCTTGCTGCTCCTGCCTCGCCGCGTTGATCGCCGCGATCTGGGTGAAGCTCGTTAGGAGGGTGTCCGTGGTCTCGTCCCTGAGCCAGCCGATGATGTAGCCGCTGCCGCCGGTGGCGGTACCGAGCGCGTACCGTACATCGCTGTCGATGTGGTACACCCCGGCTTCCGGGAGAACGATGTCGGACTCGGGGATCGGCACGTCGGTACCGGCCTGGGCCAGGAGGTTGGCGTTCTGCCGCTCGGTGTTGAGGAACGCGCTCACCGGCGTGAGGCGGGCGCCGATCTTCCACCTTTCGGGGCAGCCGGGCGTGCCGGTGACGTCGATGTCCACCGACCGTTCGGTGCTGCTGTTGCCGCCAGGAGCGATACCCGTCAGGTCGATCCGCGGCACGAGTAGTCCACCGGTCGTGTTCCGTGCGGCATTGCACGGGGACGGGTCCAGAGCAGGCGTGTCGGGCGCGTACAGACACCCGTCGCTGCCCCGAGTGATGGCGTTGCCCCGGTCGGTGGAGATGCACGGGGGGCGGGCGGTGGCGCATCCATCCTGGCAGGAGGCGACCGGGATGACCGGCGGGACCGCGGCGTAGGGAGTCGAGCCGTCGAGGGTGTCGGTCGTGCAGGTGACCGTGCCGTCGCAGTTACGGCAGGTCGTACGGAGGAACGGCCTGCCGCAGCCCGGGGCGGACGCCTGGACGGTCAGGACGAAGCTGTCGACGGTCCACTGCTTGGGGCCGACTCGGCAGGCGTCGTCGTTGCCTGTTTCCAGGTTGAGTTCGACGACGATCTTTCCCGCGAGGACGTCCGCGAGGGACACGGTGGTCGGTGGGATGACGCCGTTGTCGTCACCACCCGCCGGTAGATCGGGTGGCCCCAGGAGATCGGTGCGGATCGGGGTCGTGCCGTTCCACAGGGCGAAGCGGCCGTAGAGCTGGCAGGCCGTGTTCGCGCCGTCGTTGTGGACATGGACCGAGGCGCTGATCGTGACGCTGGTGGGGTTGCCGCGCAGTGACGCAGGGTCGATGTGCACGACGCCGGCGAGCCAGGTGTGCTGGCCGTTGTGCGTCCCGTCGTCGGCCGGGAACGTGCCCGTGCCGCTGTTCAGGATGGTCTGGGCGACGACAGGGTCCAGTGCGGCATGGGTGTTGGCGATGGTGTAGTACGGCGTCGGGTCGGTGCTGCTCGCGGTCGCTGCGACCCGGTACGGCGCGGAGTCGCGCAGTGGGGTCGTCTCGCAGTGCTCGCACGGCTTGGAGCCGGGACAAGCAACGGGGGGACAGGCCGGCTTGGAGGGCTGACAGCCGCCGATGGCGATTGGGGACTGCCCGCAGCCGCATCCGCTCATGGGTCAACTCCTTTTGTGAGGTGGAGTGGTGGCAATGGCAATGGCAATGGCAATGGCAGTGGCGGTGTGCGCATGCCACTTGCGCGCGCTTGGTGTGCGAGGGGGTGGTACGCCGGCTCGTCGGCCGAAACAGATGAAAGTCGAGCTGGGGCAGGTGCGTTGGGGAATACCGACGGACCTGAAGTCGGCCGCGCAACCGGGGAGCGGAAGAAGGCTGTCCGGCGGACCGCTCGCCGGGCCGTGGCTGACATGGCGTCGATCGTCATCCAACTACGTGTTCCCGCAGCCGGTCATGTCCTTGGGTGGGAAACAGAAGCGGCCGTGTCGGCCCCTCTTCGCGATTTTGCTACTGGTACTGGGCAAACCGCGTTGGGCGCTCGGACGTAGGACCTGAAGCCCAGTCACTTGTCTTCTTCGTTGCCATCCCTAATGTACTATCCCGTGATCTGTCGGGCATTACCCCGTTAGAGTGGCCGATTTCACCGTCGAGGTGGCAGAGCGCTCACATTTCTGTCGGCGTACGAGCCGGGAGCGGATGGCCGACCTGGCTCCGCTGCGCCCGGACCTCCATGCCGATGCGATCGTCAGGTCCGGAGCCAGATGACCAGGGCTGCGGCGGTGGCGGTGCCGAGGGAGACATAGCCGCGCTTGTCGTGGCGAGTGGCCGCCGCGTGAAACCGCTTCGAGTGGTTGATCGCCCGTTCGACGGTGTCGCGCCTCTTGTGCCGCTCTTCGTCGAAGCCCGGTGGTCGTCCTCCACGTGAGCCTTCACGGAGTCGGGCCGCCTGGCTGTCAGTCCTTTCGGGAATCGCGTGACGGATGCTGCGACGCCGCAGGTACTCATGGCACGGGCCGTCGCTGTATGCCTTGTCGGCTGCGAGACTGTCCGGCTTCTTATGGAATGTCCGGGGGCCGGCCGAGTTCGCGGCACCGCACCAGCAAGAACACCAGCAGTGGCGCGGCCAGTGAAGCCGGAGCGGCGCCCGCGAGGCCGAGCCGGGGCCGCTGCGCGGAGCGTGACTCAGACAGGAACTTTCAGCTGCGCCCACGGTCGACAGGGCCATCACCGCGCCGAACAGGCCCTGGAGTGCGCGGGCGCCGATCAGCATCCCCGGCGACCAGGACACCGCACAGAGCAGCGAGGCGGCGGTGACGCCGAGTGCGCCGATCAGGAACATCCGCTTGCGGCCCGCGATGTCACCGAGACGTCCGCCGGTGATCAGGCCGACCGCTATCGCCAGCGCGTACGCGGTTCCCAGCCACTGCACCGTGGCAGCGCCGCCGCCCAGGTCGGCCCGTATCGAAGGCGCGGCGACATTGGCGATCTGCACGTCCAGCATGTCCACCGCCTCGGCGGCGAGCAGCACTCACAGAGCGACCCGGCGCCACCGGTACGGTGCGCGGCGTCCCGCTCCTGGGCAGGGGGGACGGGGGTGCGGACGACTACGCCGTCCACGGGAAAGTCAGACACAGAGGTCCCTTTCCCAGAAAGATCACGAGAGAAAGAGACGCACCGGGCACTACCGCAAAGCCGGTGTGCCGAGAGCGCGAGCCCCGCCCGGACTTTGCCGCTACCGGGAACCGTATTTCACCGCTGGAACGCGCCACCAGTGGTGCCGATCCGCTCATCGCCTGCCCGCCGAAACCGGCAGCGGCGCCTGCCAGGATCCGTGCGACCAGGAAACTCTTCGTCTTACCTAGTCTCACCCCGTCTCACACATCTCTCACAGACGGGAGCGCGCGGGAGCTCACGGGAGCCTCTGACCTGGACAATCGCTGTCGCCACGGACCGCGGCGGACCAGGTGGACATTGCATAGGCTGGGGACCATGGCCTACGAGATTCCGGTGACGCAAGCCCGGGCGGAGCTCGCCGAACTGATCAACCGTGTCGTGTACGGCGGTGAGCGTGTCGTCGTGACGCGGCACGGCAAGCCGCTCGTCGCGCTGGTCTCCGCCGCTGACCTGGAGCGACTTGAGGGTGAGGAAGCCGCTGCGGAGGAGCAGGTGATCAGCTCGGTGTCCTCGATCGGGTCGGTGACGTCCGCTCCGGGCGACCGGCGCCGCTTCGGCATCGCCGCCGAGCACCGCGGACATCACGACCGGAACGACTGAGGATCCTCGGGGCCCCACGGACCCCAGGGATCCCAGGATCCTCCCCAGGCTCGCCCGCCCGGAACGGAAAGGCCGCGCCTCCCCGTCCGCCACGGCGGGGACGCACGGCTGTCTACGGGACCTTCGGGGCGGCCACGGCCGAGCCGTATACGACACCATCCTCGATGGCGGTCATCCGCACTCCGCCGTACCCGCCGACGACATGACGCGCACAGTGATCGCCGCGGCCCGGGGTTTCATCGCCCAGGAGGGGCTCTTCGGGGACGTACGGCCCGAAGTGCTGGAGAACGGGTTGCGCGGCCCGATGTTCATGGATTCCCCAAAGATCAGTTAACGCGGTGGAAAAATTTCCGCCCTAACGTGCAATACCTCGCCGCAGGACCCTCATTCATCTTTCAACAGACTGTTGATGGCGGATAGGTTCCCGCTGCGCCCAGGGCCGGTACTGGGCGGAAGACGATGAGGTGGAAGCGTGCAACTGACCCCGCACGAGCAGGAGCGTCTGCTCATTCATGTGGCCGCCGACGTGGCCGAGAAGCGCCGGGCACGCGGGCTGCGGCTCAACCACCCCGAGGCCGTCGCCCTGATCACCTCTCATCTGCTGGAAGGCGCCCGGGACGGCCGTACGGTGGCCGAACTGATGGCGTCCGGACGCAAACTCCTCACGCGGGCCGACGTCATGGACGGCATACCCGAGATGCTCCACGACGTACAGGTCGAGGCCACCTTTCCGGACGGCACCAAGCTCGTCACCGTCCATGACCCGATCGTCTGACGAGGAGCGCGGCCGATGATTCCCGGAGAGATCCTGTACGCGGACGGGGCCGTGCCCATCAACGCGGGCCGTGCCGTCACCCGCCTCACCGTCCTCAACGCCGCCGACCGCCCGGTCCAGGTCGGCTCCCACTACCACTTCGCCGAGGTCAACCCCGGGCTCCGCTTCGACCGTGCCGCCGCGCACGGGCTGCGGCTCCACATCGCCGCCGGTACGGCAGTCCGTTTCGAACCCGGCATTCCCGTCGACGTCGAACTTGTCCCGCTCACCGGCCGCCGGATCGTTCCCGGCCTGCGCGGTGCGACCGGAGGTCCCCTCGATGCCTGAACTCCACCGCGCCGTGTACGCCGATCTCTTCGGGCCCACCACCGGCGACCGCATCCGGCTCGCCGACACCGACCTGCTCGTGGAGATCGAGGAGGACCGCTGCGGCGGCCCCGGACTCGCCGGTGACGAGGCCGTGTTCGGGGGCGGCAAGGTGATCCGCGAATCGATGGGCCAGGCGCGCACCACCCGTGCCGAGGGTGCCCCCGACACCGTCATCACGGGCGCCGTCATCATCGACCACTGGGGCATAGTCAAGGCCGACATAGGCATCCGTGACGGCCGGATCACCGGCATCGGGAAGGCCGGAAACCCGGACACGATGGATGGGATCCATCCCGACCTGATCATCGGGCCCGAGACCGAGATCATCGCGGGCAACGGCAAGTTCCTCACCGCGGGCGCCGTCGACGCGCATGTCCACTTCATCTCACCGACCGTCATCGACCAGGCGCTCTCCAGCGGGGTGACGACACTGGTCGGCGGCGGCACCGGTCCCGCGGAGGGCTCCAAGGCCACCACCGTCACGCCCGGCCCCTGGCATCTAGCCCGGATGTTCGAGGCGCTGGAGGCGTACCCGGTCAACATCGGGCTGCTCGGCAAGGGCAACACGATGTCCCGCGACGCGATGTACTCACAACTGCGCGGCGGCGCGCTGGGATTCAAGATCCACGAGGACTGGGGGGCCACCCCCGCCGTCATCGACGCGTGCCTGAACGTCTGCGAGGAGACCGGGGCCCAGCTCGCCATCCACACGGACACGCTCAACGAGGCCGGATTCGTCGCCGACACCCTCGCCGCGATCGCCCGGCGCTCCATCCACGCGTACCACACCGAAGGCGCGGGCGGCGGGCACGCCCCCGACATCATCACCGTGGTCTCCGAGCCCTACGTCCTGCCGAGCTCCACCAATCCGACCCGGCCGCACACCATCAACACCCTTGAGGAACACCTCGACATGCTGATGGTCTGCCACCACCTCAACCCCGCGGTACCCGAGGACCTCGCGTTCGCCGAGTCCCGGATCCGGCCCTCCACCATCGCCGCCGAGGACATCCTGCACGACCTCGGCGCCATCTCGATCATCTCCTCCGACGCCCAGGCGATGGGCCGCATCGGCGAGGTCGTCCTGCGGACCTGGCAGACCGCCCATGTGATGAAGCGGCGGCGCGGCGCACTGCCCGGAGACGGGACGGCCGACAACCACCGGGTCCGTCGCTATGTCGCCAAATACACGATCAACCCGGCGGTGGCGCAGGGCCTGGACCGGGAGATCGG
This sequence comes from Streptomyces sp. NBC_01433, assembly GCF_026340105.1. Taxonomy (NCBI): domain Bacteria; kingdom Bacillati; phylum Actinomycetota; class Actinomycetes; order Kitasatosporales; family Streptomycetaceae; genus Streptomyces; species Streptomyces sp. NBC_01433. The sequence goes on from NZ_JAPEPM010000001.1 coordinate 5,883,027, forward strand.
CTCGGTCGAGACCGGCAAGCTCGCCGATCTCGTGCTGTGGGACCCGGCCTTCTTCGGCGTCAAGCCGCAGACCGTCATCAAGGGTGGCCAGATCGCGTACGCGCAGATGGGCGACGCGAACGCCTCCATTCCCACCCCGCAGCCGGTGCTGCCGCGCCCGATGTTCGGCGCACGCGGCAGGGCGCCCGCCGCCAACTCCTTCAACTTCGTCTCGGCCACCGCGATCGAGGACGGGCTGCCCGAACGGCTCGCTCTCGGCAAGAGGTTCGTCCCGATCACCAGCACCCGCGGCGTCACCAAGGCGGACATGCGGCAGAACGACGCCCTGCCGCACGTCCATGTCGACCCCGACAGCTTCGCCGTCACCATCGACGGCGATCCGGTCGAACCCGCACCCGCCGCGGAGCTCCCCATGGCCCAGCGCTACTTCCTCTTCTGACCGGCGGAACCGACCATGTCACGCGCAGCTCTGCTCGTCCTGGCCGACGGCCGGTTCCCCGCCGGAGGGCATGCCCACTCCGGCGGCGCCGAACCGGCCGTCAAGGCGGGACGCATCCGCGACGCCGACGACCTCGCGGACTTCTGCCGGGGCCGCCTGCACACCAGCGGACTCACCGCCGCGGCACTCGCCGCGGCGGCCGCCCACGGCCTCGACCCGCTCGCGCTGGACGAGGCCGCCGATGCCCGCACCCCGTCACCCGCCCTGCGGGCGACCGCGCGCAAACTGGGCCGGCAGCTGATGCGGGCCGCCCGTGCCACCTGGCCGAGCCCCGAACTCGCCGCGCTCGCCACCGCCCGGCCGCGCGGTGCCCACCAGCCCGTCGTCCTCGGTCTCACCGCACGCGCGGCGGGGCTCGGACCACAGGACGCGGCGCACTGCGTCGCGTACGAAACGGTCAGCGGACCGGCCACCGCGGTGGTCCGGCTGCTCTCCCTCGACCCCTTCGAGGCCACCGCCGTCCTCGCCCGCCTCGCCCCCGAACTCGACCGGGTGGCCGCGCGGGCCGCCGCTGCCGCCCGGCAGGGCATCGACGCCCTGCCTGCCGCCTCGGCCCCGCTGCTCGACATCACCGCCGAAGCACACGCGGCCTGGCCGGTCCGGCTGTTCGCCTCGTAACACCGCAAGAACCAGGAGCCGCATCCCATGCACCTCGACCACTTCCACGACGGACCCGCCGCCGTCGCCGCGGACGCCGCACGCCCCGACGGCACCCGCCGGGCCCTTCGGATCGGACTCGGCGGACCGGTCGGCTCGGGCAAGACCGCGACCGTCGCCGCGCTGTGCCGCACCCTGCGCGACCGGGTGTCCATCGCCGTCGTCACCAACGACATCTACACCCGCGAGGACGCCGCCTTCCTTCTCCGCAACGCCGTCCTGCCGCCCGAGCGCATCCAGGCCGTGGAGACCGGCGCCTGCCCGCACACGGCCATCCGGGACGACATATCCGCCAACCTCGAGGCGGTCGAGGACCTGGAGGACGCCGTGGGCCCGCTCGACCTGATACTGGTCGAGTCCGGCGGCGACAACCTCACCGCCACCTTCTCCAAGGGGCTGGTCGATGCCCAGATCTTCGTCATCGACGTGGCGGGCGGCGACGACATCCCGCGCAAGGGCGGCCCCGGCGTGACGACCGCCGACCTTCTGGTCGTCAACAAGACCGACCTCGCCCCGTACGTCGGCTCCGACCTGGACCAAATGGCCCACGACGCGGCCGAGCAGCGCGGCGAACTCCCCGTCGTCTTCACCTCCTTGACCTCCGCCGAGGGCGTCGGACCGGTCGCGGACTGGGTACGGGCGCAGCTCGCCGCCTGGACCGCGTGAGCGTGCGGGCGACCGCCCGGATCGTCGCCGCCCCCGACGGCCGGGGCTCCACCGCACTCCCCGTGCTGGAGAGCGACGGGCCGCTCGCCCTGCGCCGCACCCGGTCCGTCGCCGACTCCTGCGCCAGGGTCACGGTCGTCGGCGCGATGAGCGCGCCCCTGGGCGGTGACCGGCTCACCATTGAGGCGCGCGTCGAGGACGGCGCCCGGCTGACGGTCGACTCGGCGGCGGCCACGGTGGCGCTGCCGGGAGCGGGACCGGACCCCGAACCGGCCTCGTACGAGCTGGAGTTGTCCGTGGGGGAGGGGGCGGTACTGCGCTGGCTGCCGGAACAGCTCATCTCGGCGTGCGGCAGCGAGCTGCGCATGGGCACCAGGGTCGAACTCGCCCCCACCGCACGGCTGGTGCTGCGCGAGGAGCAGGTCCTCGGCCGTCACGGCGAGAGCACGGGAGGGCTGACCACCCGGCTCACCGTTCGCCGGGCGGGCCGCCCGCTGCTCGACCAGCAGCTCGCCTACGGGCCCGGCGCGCCCGGTGGCTGGGACGGTGCGGCCGTCCTCGGCGGCCATCGCGCGGTCGGTCAACTCCTCTTCGTAGACCCGGACTTCGAGGGTGCTCCCGCTCTGCCGCGGCTCATCGGCGACACCGCCGCGCTGACCCCGCTGGCCGGGCCCGCCGTGCTGGTGACCGCCGTGGCCGCCGACGCGCGCCTGCTGCGAGGCGTCCTGGACGCGGCGTTGGCCGACGTACTGGACGGGTTGCGGTCCGGTCGCGCTGAGTGAGTCCGCTCAGCGGGACAGCGGGCACCGGTTATTGGTTCGGTAAAGAAACATGTGTACGCACTGTTCTCAGGAACCCCACAGACGAAAGGATCCCGGGGAAGTCCCGATGAACTGCGCCGCCACCGGCGGCGCATCGGATAGATGGGGGAGGTTCCACTTGAGACGCACCGCAGTGCTCGGTTCGGCCGGCACTCTGATCGCGGGCACGCTCATAGCGGGCGCGATAGCCGCACCGGCGGCCACAGCCGACGGACGCCACCACAACAACGGCTCCGAGGCGCGCGGCGTCCAGCTCGCCGCCGAGCGAGCGGCTAGGGCCGGGATCGACTGGACCGACTGTCCGGCCGACTGGGCGATCGCCAAGCCGATTCAGTGCGGCTGGGTGACCGTTCCGCTCGACTACGCCAAGCCGAACGGCAAGAAGATCAAGCTTGCCGTCGACCGCCACGTCAGCACCGGCACGAAGGCGGAGCGCCAGGGCGCGCTCGTCTACAACCCGGGTGGCCCCGGCGGCTCCGGCATGGCGTTCCCGAAGCGGATCGTCACCAAGAACCCGCTGTGGACGAAGGTCGCGAACGCGTACGACTTCGTCGGCTTCGACCCGCGAGGTGTCGGCCACTCGGCGCCGATCTCCTGCATTGACCCGCAGGAGTACGTCAAGGCTCCGAAGGCCGACCCGGTCCCCGGCAGCGAGGCCGACAAGCGCGCCCAGCGCAAGCTCGCCGCCGAGTACGCGGACGGGTGCGCCGAGCGCAGCGGCGACATGCTGCCGCACATGACCACGCCCAACACCGCACGCGACCTGGATGTCATCCGCGCCGCGCTCGGTGAGAAGAAGCTCAACTTCCTGGGTGTCTCCTACGGCACCTACCTGGGCGCGGTCTACGGCACCCTGTTCCCGGGCCATGTGCGCCGCATGGTCGTCGACAGCGTGGTCGATCCGTCGAAGGACAACATCTGGTACCAGGCCAACCTGAACCAGGACATCGCCTTCCAGTCCCGCTGGGACGACTGGAAGGCGTGGGTCGCCGAGAACGACGCCGCCTACCACATCGGCAACACGCCCGCGAAGGTCGAGAAGGCGTGGCTGAAGCTGCGCGCGGCCGCCAAGAAGAACCCGATCGGTGGCGTCGTCGGACCCGCCGAGCTCATCGGCTTCTTCCAGAACGCGCCGTACTACGACTCCACCTGGGCGCTCGTCGCCCAGACCTGGAGCGACTACCTGGGTGGCGACACCCAGGCGCTGGTCGACGCCGCCGGCCCCGACATGTCGGACATCGCGGGCAACATCTCCTCGGAGAACGGCAACGCCGTCTACACGGCCGTCGAGTGCGCGGACGCCAAGTGGCCCACCAGCTGGCGCAAGTGGGACCGCGACAACACCCGGCTGCACAAGGACTACCCGTTCATGACCTGGGCGAACGCCTGGATGAACCTGCCCTGTGCGACCTGGTCGTCCAAGCAGCAGTCCCCGCTCGACGTCAAGACCGGCAAGGGTCTGCCGCCGGTCCTGATCGTGCAGTCCACGCGTGACGCCGCCACTCCGTACCAGGGCGCCGTCGAGCTGCACAAGCGGTTCAAGGGTTCGCGTCTCATCACCGAGAAGGGCGCCGGATCGCACGGCGTCACCGGACTGGTCAACCCCTGCGTCAACGAGCGGGTGGACGCCTACCTGCTCAGCGGGACGACCGACCGGCGCGACGTGACGTGCGCTCCGCACGCCACGCCCAAGCCGTAAGTACCCGGCACGGCAGGGGCGGGTGGGCGGAGTCTTCTCCGGCCACCCGCCCCGTTCGTCCGCACAGGCCGCGCTATCGGGCCGCATCGGGCCGGCCGCAACGGTCGGGCCGTTTCAGGCCCGCGGGCCCCGAGCTCCCGCGCTCTCACGCCCTCCCGTCGTACCGCGCCAGCCAGGCATCCTCCGCCGCGTAGTCGAAGAGCCCCGGGCCGTAGTTCTCGAGCATCTTGGGAAACGCCTCCGTCCACTCCCGCCCGGCGAGCTGCGCGGACAGCCACTCGACGGTCTCCGGCAGCGACTCGGTGTAGCCGGTCACCGGCCGGTACCCCAGCTCCCGCTCGGCCGCCGACATGTCGTACACCACCGGATGCTCGGTACCCCACGGCGTGTCCCCGACCCCGTCCGCACCCGGCGCCCCCGCCACCAGCACGGTCTCCGTCTCCCGGCCCAGCACCTCATCGACCGCCGCACCGATCTCCGCGGCCGTCGGCGTCTGCGGGTCCCCGGCGTTCAGCACCCGCGAGGCGGGCCGCAGCGCGGCCAGCCGGATCAGCTCGGCCACATTCGACGCGTGGACCGGATGGAAGACGCTCTTCCCGCCGTACGCCAGCACCCGGCGCCCGCGGCCGTCCAGTGCACGCTTCACGAAGTACAGCTCGCGGGGGGTGCGGCAGTACGGTCCATGGATCGCGCCCGCCCGCAGCAAGGTCACCGGCAGGTCCTCGTCCGCCGCCAGCAACAGCCGCTCCAGCTCGATCTTCCGGGTCCCGTACGTCGTGTCCCCGGGCGCCACCGTGCGCTGCGTCTCCGCGATCGGCACCGGATAGACCGGGGCACCACCGGGCCGCTGCTGGGTGTCGAAGCCGCGCCCCTCGTCGTCCTCGTACACCGCGCCGCTGGAGATGACGACCGCCGAACCGATCCGGCCGGCGAGACCGGTCAGCTGCCGGGCGTGGGCGGCGTCGAAGGCGACCAGGTCGACCAGGACGTCACAGCCCGCGCCGAGCGCCGACGCGAGCGCACCGTCGTCGTTCCGGTCGAGGCGCACCGTACGTACTCCGTCGGCCCACCGCTCGTCACGGCCGCCTCCGAGCGAGGCCGCGGTCACCTCCCAGCCGTCCTCGACCAGGGCCCGCACAGCGGCCCGTCCGATCTGTCCGGTCGCTCCGAGTACCCACGCGTTTCCCTTGATCATGCGGGGAACGCTAGGCGTGCCCGGCCGGCCGGGCGAGGTGTCTTCGCCGATCGCGAATTCGCGGTCAGCGTCGCACTTTCGGGAACCTCTTCGGCTGCGCGGGCTGCGCGGCCTTCACCTTGGCCGCGTACTCGTCGACGTACTCCTGGCCCGAGAGATTGAGGATCGCGTACATGATCTCGTCGGTGACGGCCCGGATCGCGGCCTTCTGGTCCTCCAGGCCCGCGTAGCGGGAGAAATCCAGCGGCTCACCGAACCGGATCGTGACCCGCTTGATCCGCGGGACGACCTGACCGGGCGGCTGGATCTCGAACGTCCCGACCATCGCGCACGGAACCACCGGTACCCGCGCCGTGATCGCCATCACCGCGACCCCGACCTTGCCCTTGTACAGGCGGCCGTCGTGCGAGCGGGTGCCCTCCGGGTAGATCCCCAGGAGTTCGCCCTTGCCCAGCACGCCCAGACCCTCGCGGATCGCGGCCTGACCGGCGTCCTTGCCGGACCGGTCCACCGGAATCTGCCCCGCGCTGCGGAAGAACGCGGCGGTCAGCCTGCCCTTCAGACCCGGCCCCGTGAAGTACTCGGCCTTCGCCAGAAAGGTGATGCGCCGCTTGATGATCGCGGGCATCAGGAAGTGGTCGGAGAACGACAGGTGATTGCCCGCGACGATGGCCGCGCCGTCCGCCGGAATGTGTTCCAGTCCCTCGATCCGGGGGCGGAACAGCAGCCGCAGAACGGGTCCCAGTACGACATATTTCAGGACGTAATAGAACACGGAGAGTGCACCTCGCTCTGCCGGGGTCGGCGTCAGGGCTGGGTCGGGGCTGCGTCGTACCAGGTCATCGTGGTGCGGAGGACCGTCAGTCTAGGGTCCCCGGTGGCGCGGTGTGACCGTACCGACCGGTCACGGCCCGGTCACCTCTCACGCCTGCCCGTACTTCCGCGGGGCACGCGTCCCGCCCGGACGCGGGCCGCCGCGGCGCGGCGGCCCGCGCCGACCTGGCCTCGACGGAGCGCGACCCCGACGCACAGCCCGGTACGCCCTGCGGCGTGCCGGGCGGTGCGGAGCCGGGTCAGGTGTCCCGCGTGGCGAGCACCCCGAGCGTGGCCAGACCCAGCACCACCCAGCCGAACCAGAGCCAGCCGTTGCTCCCCAGCGCCACGGTGTACGCGGTCACCGCGACCAGCGCCCCGACGGTCATGACTCCCATGGTCTTCGTCGATCCGGACATGAGCGCACGCTCCTCATCGGCCACACGGCCGTTGAGCCCATGGTCACCCCACCGGCGTGCCCGGCGCTACTGTCCGCGAGCCTGCAAAGAGGCCAGATAGGCGTTGTACGCCGCCAGCTCCTGGTCACCGTCCCGGTCGGCGGCCCGGTCCGCGCGCTTGGCGATCCGCTGGTCGGAGCGGTACCACTGGAAGACCAGCGCGATCAGCACCAGCACCGACGGGATCTCACTGAACGCCCAGGCGATGCCGCCGGCCCAGCCCTGATCGCTCAGCGCCTCGATGCCCAGCGAGGCCGGGGGGTTCTCGTACGTCTTCACCATCGGCGTGGTCGCCATCATCAGCGCGATGCCGAAGAACGCGTGGAACGGCATGCCGGCGAACAGCTCCAGCATCCGCATCACATAGCCGGGCCGGTGCGGGCCCGGGTCGATGCCCATGATCGGCCAGAAGAACACCAGGCCGACCGCGAGGAAGTGCACCATCATCGCGATGTGGCCGGGCTTGGACCCCATCAGGAAGTCGAAGAGCGGGGTGAAGTACAGCCCGTACAGGCTGGCGATGAACAGCGGGATCGTGAACACCGGGTGCGTGATGATCTTCATGTAGCGGCTGTGCAGCAGCTTCAGCAGCAGCTCGCGCGGCCCGGTACGCCCACGCCGGCTCGCGACCGGCAGCGCCCGCAGCGCGAGGGTCACCGGGGCGCCCAGCAGCAGCAGGATCGGCGACAGCATGCTGATCACCATGTGCTGCACCATGTGCACGCTGAACATGACCATGCCGTAGTCGTTGAGCTTGGTGCACATCACCAGGGCGATGCTCAGCACACCGATGACGAAGAAGATGATCCGGTTGACCGGCCAGCTGTCCCCGCGCCTGCGCAGCCGCACCACGCCATAGCCGTACAGGGCGAGGGCGACGAGGCAGCCGATGAAGAAGAACGGGTCCGCGGAGAATTCGAGCCCACGACCCAGCGTGAACGGCGGCAGATCCATGTTCATGCCGTGCCCGCTGTGATCCATCTGTTCACTCCCGATGGGGACGTCCCCGTTTCGTGCCGGTTGTCCGGTCCAGAGTAGAACTGCCCCCGGCCGCGGTTGCGGCCGGGGGCAGTTCCTCAGGTCAGGTCGTTCAGAGCACGCACTCCGCCTCGGCGTACCGCTCGGCGGGGACCGTCTTCAGCGTCTCCACGGCGGCGGCCAGCGGCACCATGGTGATGTCCGTGCCGCGCAGCGCCGTCATCATGCCGAACTCGCCGCGGTGCGCCGCTTCCACGGCGTGCCAGCCGAAGCGGGTGGCGAGGACCCGGTCGTACGCGGTGGGGGTGCCGCCGCGCTGGACATGGCCGAGTATCACCGGGCGGGCCTCCTTGCCGAGGCGCTGCTCCAGCTCGATGGAGAGCTGTGTGGCCACCCCGGCGAAGCGCTCGTGCCCGTAGATGTCCTTGGTGCCCTGCTCGAACTCCATGGAGCCCGCGCGCGGCTTGGCGCCCTCGGCGACCACGACGATCGCGAACTTCTTGCCCGCCGAGAAACGCCTGCCGACGAGCTCGGTCAGCTCGTCGATGTCGAAGGGGCGCTCGGGGACGACGATCGCGTGCGCACCGGCGGCCATGCCCGAGTGGAGGGCGATCCAGCCGGTGTGCCGCCCCATGACCTCGACGATCAGTACCCGCTGGTGCGACTCGGCGGTGGTCTTCAGCCGGTCGAGGGCCTCGGTGGCGACACCGACCGCGGTGTCGAACCCGAAGGTCACATCGGTGGAGGCGATGTCGTTGTCGATGGTCTTCGGCACTCCGACGATCGGCAGACCCGCCTCGGAGAGCAGATTGGCCGCCTTCAGCGTGCCTTCGCCGCCGATCGGGATGATCGCGTCCAGGCCGAGGTCCGCGACATGGCCCCGGGCCCGTTCCACCCCGTCACGCAGATGCGCGGGCTGGACCCGGGAGGAGCCGAGTATCGTGCCGCCGCGGGCCAGGATGCCGCCCACCGCGTCCAGGTCGAGCTTGCGGTAGTCGCACTCCAGCAGTCCCTTCCAGCCGTCGTGGAAGCCGATGACCTCGTCGCCGTGGTCGACCACCGCGCGGTGCACGACGGAACGGATGACTGCGTTGAGGCCGGGGCAGTCGCCGCCGGAGGTGAGCACACCAATTCGCATTGCCCGGGAAACCTTTGCAACGTGGGCCGACGACCGGACCACGTCGTCCGGTTGGATCCCCGCCACCCTACCGGCGCAGGGTGGCGGGACCGAACCGGGCGTCCGCCTGCTGGACTCCGCTCAGCTGAGCGGAAATTGCCTCAGGCGGGCTGTGTCGCCGCGGAGATCCGTTCGGCGCGCAGCGCGTCGTACCAGCGCTCGTCCGTCGGCGGCAGCGCGTTCACATCGAGCGCCAGCTTCAGCAGCAGATCCGCGATCTGCGGGTTGCGGGCCATCACCGGACCGTGCATGTACGTACCGAAGACGGTGTCGTTGTACGCGCCCTCGGTGCCGTCCCCGGTCCCGTTGCCCCGGCCGAACTGGACCCGGGCGAACGGCCGTGCGGTGGGGCCGAGATGGGTGACGCCCTGGTGGTTCTCGAACCCCGTCAGCGGCGGCAGCCCCAGGTGCGGGTCGATGTCCGCCAGTACGTCGCCGACGCACCGCGCGCCCTCGCCCCGGGTGGACACCACATCGAGCAGACCGAGACCGGCCTCGCGCTCACCGAGGTCGTTGACGAACTCGTGCCCGAGGATCTGGTAGCCCGCGCACACCGAGAAGATGATCGCGCCGTTGGACGCGGCCCGGCTCAGCCCGCCGTCGCGGCGCAGCCGCTCCGCCGCCAGCCGCTGCGGCCGGTCCTCGCCGCCACCGATCAGATAGATGTCGCCGGAGGTCGGGACCGGCTGGTCGCTGCGCACGTCGACGCGCTGCACGTCCAGACCGCGCTGCCGGGCCCGGCGCTCCACGACCAGGGCGTTGCCCTGGTCGCCGTACGTGCTGAGCAGGTCGGGGTAGACCCAGACCAGACGCAGACCGTTGTTGCTCATGCTTCGTCCTCTCCGGAGGTGGCCGGCGCCGGGGTCAGTTGCCGACACGACGGCGCAGATCCTGGAAGGCGGTGTAGTTGGCGATGACCTCGATACGGCCGGGCGGAGCCAGCTGCACGGCCTCGTCCAGGGTCTCGCAGACCCGGAAGTCGAGACCGGCCACTTCGAGCCGGACCGCGAGGTCCAGCTTGCGGTCGCCGAGCACGAAGATCGGGTGGCCGGCGAGCTGGGTGTAGTCGACGTCCCACAGCCAGGAGGTGTCCGTGCCGTCCGCGCCACGGGCGTTGACCGACAGGATCACCGGCGTCGGCGGCGGGTCGATCAGGGAGAACGTCTCCAGCCAGCCCGCCGGGTTCTTCGCCAGCAGGAGCCGCAGCTCACGGCCCTGGAAGGAGACCACGTCATAGCGGCCGGCGACGGCCTGCACCTGGTACATGCGCTCCAGGGCGACCTGCGGCGGCACGCCGAAGACGGCCGCGACGGCGGCCGAGCTGGTGGCGTTCGCCTTGTTCGCCCGGCCGGGCAGCTGGAGGTGGATCGGCCATGCCGAACCGTGCGGGTCCAGCACGTAGTCGCCGTTCAGCGCCCAGCTCGGGGCGGGACGGCGGAAGCCGCACTGCCCGCAGAACCAGTCGTCGCCCGGCCGCTGCATCACACCGCCGCAGGACGGGCAGGACCACGCGTCGTCCTTCCACGCCTGACCGGCCGCCACCCACACCACATTGGGGGAGGAGGACGCCGCCCACACGATCAGCGGGTCGTCGGCGTTGGCGATGATCACGGCCTTCGAGCCGGACAGCCCCTCGCGCCAGTGCTCCGCGAGCATCCGGGTCTCCGCCGCGCGGTCCAGCTGGTCGCGGGAGAGATTGAGCAGCGCGATCACCTTGGGCGTCGTGTCGCGTGCGACACCGGCGAGGTACTTCTCGTCGACCTCGATCACGCCGTACTTCGCGTCCGAGCCGCCGGCCAGCGCCGACGTGATGCCCGCGGGCATGTTCGCGCCGAGCGCGTTCGACACGACGGGCCCAGCGGCCCGCAGTGCCTCGGCGATCAGCCGTGTGGTGGTCGTCTTGCCGTTCGTCGCCGACACGAGGATCACGTCCAGGTGCTGCGCCAGCCGCCCCAGCAGGTCGGGGTCGAGCTTGAGCGCCACCCGGCCGCCGATCACCGATCCGCTGCCGCGCCCCGCGGCGCGCGACACCGCCGCCGCGGCCTTGCCCGCCGTCACGGCCAGCTTGGCCCGCGGCGACAACGGCTCCGTGTTGCCTGCCATCGTCCTAGATCCTCCTTGCATCGGTCCGCGCCCAGCCTATCGATGTCCGGTGCGACGACCGCACCGCGGCACCACGGGAAGTCCGTGGCCGCGGCGGAACGTACGCTTGCCGGCATGCGAAACCGCCCGATCCCCGGCAGTTCCGGACTCATCCGTGCCATGAGTCTGCTCGGCGACCCGGTGCTCCACAGCGCCTGCGAGGACGTCATGGACTTCGGGCCCCCGCTCGCCAGGCTGGTCGAGGACATGTTCGCCACCATGTACGCGGCGCAGGGTGTCGGGCTCGCCGCCAACCAGATCGGCGTCCCGCTCAAGGTGTTCGTCTACGACTGTCCGGACGACGACGATGTCCGGCACCTGGGGCACATCGTCAATCCGGAACTGGTCGAGGCGGACGGCCTTACCGTACGCGGACCGGAAGGGTGTCTTTCACTTCCGGGTATCGAGGCGGGTACGTCACGCTTCGACCGCGCGGTCGTCGAAGGGTTCACGATGACCGGGGAACCGCTGCGGATCACCGGCACGGGCTGGTTCGCCCGCTGCCTCCAGCACGAGTGCGACCACCTCGGCGGCACGGTCTACACCGACCGGCTGACCGGGCTGCGCCGCGCCAGGGCGCTGCGGGCGGCGCGGCGGGCGCCCTGGGCGAGCGGCGGCTGAGCGGCGGTGCCGGGCGGGGGCCGGAAGCCGGGACCGCCGGGCGGAGGCCGGGAACCGGGTCCGCCGGGCCGGGGCCGGGAACCGGGTCCGCCGGGCCGGGGTCAGAAGCCGGGGCCGCCGGGCCGGTCGCCCGCCCCGGCCAGCCTGCCCCACAGCAGATCGGCGAGGCTGCGCACCAACTGGGCGCGGGAACAGGGCCGGTCGCCCAGCCACCAGTCGCCCGCCGCGTGCATCATGCCGACGATGCCGTGGCCCCAGATGCGCGCCATCTGTTCGCTGTCCGGGCCCAGGTCCACCCGCTCGGCGATGACCTTGCCGAGCTCCTCGCCGAGGCGGCGCAGCAGGGGCGCGGAGTGCCGGCCGACGTCGAAGCCCTGCTCGGGGGAGGGGGCGGCGTCGTCGGAGGGGTGCATCAGGAAGCGGTAGACCTGCGGGCGGGCCTCGATCGCGGCGAGGTAGGTGTCGAGCGTGGCCTCCACCCGTTCACGGCGCTCCGCCGGTGCGTCGAGCGCCGAGCGCAGCGCGCTCAGCAGCGCGTCGGTGTGCCGTTTGGCGAGTGCGCGGTAGAGCCCGCCCTTGTCCCCGAAGTGGCGGTAGAGGATGGGCTTGGTGATCCCGGCCTCGGCGGCGATCGCGTTCATCGACGCCTTCGGCCCGTCCCTGAGCACCACCCGGTCCGCGGCCTCCAACAACTCGCGGCGGCGGCGTTCGGCCGCGCTGCGCTGCCGCTCGGCCTGTCGCGTGGTCTCCATGTCGTGTCTCTCCCCACCCCTGGCCTTGCAGTTTCTTCACGCCGGGGCAACGTAACACCCTGCCCCGGGACGGTGCCGATCGGCATCTTGGCTGTTGACAGGGGCTACTTGCCGGTAACAGACTGTTGTTACCGCAAGTAACGCACGCTTTTGACGGCAGTGCATGGAGGGGAACATGGCCGAGTTCACGCTTGATCTCAACGACGACCAGAAGCAGGTCCGCGACTGGCTCCACGGCTTCGCCGAGGACGTGATCCGTCCGGCCGCTTCGGAGTGGGACGAGCGTGAGGAAACGCCCTGGCCCGTCATCCAGGAGGCGGCCAAGATCGGCATCTACTCCCTCGACTTCTACGCCCAGCAGTTCTTCGATCCGACGGGCCTCGGCATCCCCATGGCCATGGAGGAGCTCTTCTGGGGCGACGCGGGCATCGCCCTGTCGATCGTCGGTACGGGCCTGGCGGCCGTCGGCGTCCTCGCCAACGGCACCGAGGAGCAGATCGGCACCTGGATCCCGCAGATGTACGGCGACGCCGACGACGTGAAGGTCGCCGCGTTCTGCTCCTCCGAGCCGGACGCGGGCTCCGACGTCGCCTCGATGCGCACCCGTGCCGTCTACGACGAGGCCAAGGACGAGTGGGTCCTCAACGGTACGAAGACCTGGGCGACCAACGGCGGCATAGCCAACGTCCACGTCGTCGTGGCCGTCGTCGACGCGGAGCTCGGCTCCAAGGGACACGCCTCGTTCATCGTGCCGCCGGGCACGCCCGGTCTCTCGCAGGGCCAGAAGTTCAAGAAGCACGGCATCCGGGCCTCGCACACCGCCGAAGTGGTCCTGGAGGACGCGCGCGTCCCCGGCCACTGCCTGCTCGGTGGCAAGGAGAAGCTGGACGAGCGCCTCGCCCGCGCCCGCGAGCGGGCCAGGGCCGGTGGCGGAGAGCGCGTCAAGAACGCGGCGATGGCCACCTTCGAGGCATCCCGCCCGGCCGTCGGCGCCATGGCCGTGGGCACCGCCCGCGCCGCGTACGAGGTCGCCCTCGACTACGCGAAGACCCGCACGCAGTTCGGCCGCCCGATCATCGACAACCAGGGCATCGCCTTCCAGCTCGCTGACATGCGGACGCAGATCGACGCGGCCCGTCTGCTGGTCTGGCGCGCCTCCTGGATGGCGTCCGCCGGAAAGCCGTTCACCTCGGCCGAGGGCTCGATGTCGAAGCTCTACGCGAGCGAGACCGCGAAGAAGGTCACCGCCCAGGCGATCCAGATCCTCGGCGGCAACGGGTTCACCCGGGAGTACCCGGTGGAGCGGATGCACCGGGACGCGGCCATCTACACCATCTTCGAGGGCACCAGTGAGATCCAGCGGCTGGTGATCGCCCGGACCCTGTCGGGCATGCCGATCCGCTGAGGGCTGTCCCGCCGGGGATTACGGGCGGGCCCTTGGCCCTGACGTGCCCGGCCGTGTGCCGCGCGGGAGCACGCTCCCGCGCGGCACACGACGTCGGCTCAGGAGGGGAGTTGGGCCTCGATGGCCGCGACGACCTCGGGGGCCTCCGGCTCGGTGCCGGGACGGATCCGGGCCACCGGCTCACCCGCCGGTGAGATCACGAACTTCTCGAAGTTCCACTTCACGTCCCCGGCCTCGCCCTCCGCGTCGGCGAGCTTCGTCAGCTCCGCGTACAGCGGGTGCCGGCCGTCCCCGTTGACGTCGAGCTTCTCCAGGAGCGGGAAGCTGACCCCGTACGTCGTCGAGCAGAAGGTCTGGATCTCCTCCGCGCTGCCCGGCTCCTGGCCCGCGAACTGGTTGCAGGGCACGCCCAGGACGGTGAAGCCGCGGTCCCCGTACTGATTCTGGAGCCGCTCCAGGCCCTCGTACTGCGGGGTGAGCCCGCACTTGGAAGCCACGTTCACCAGCAGGAGCGCCTGGCCGCTGTAGGCGCCCAGCGTGGTCGGCTCGCCGGTGAGGGTGTGCAGCGGGATGTCGTGCAGCGTCATGGAATCGCTCCTCGTGTCCAATGCGTCGGTGTTCATTGTGACGCCCAGAGGTTCATGGGAACGAAGCCGACGGCCCGCCCCTCGGGATCCAGCAGCCTGCCCATCAGCTTGACCGCGCGCAGGGCGACCGCCCGGTCGGCGATGCGCAGATGGGGCAGGGCGGCGGCCAGACGTACCTCCAGGGCTTGGGCGTCCACCAGGGACGATACCCAGACTGTGGCGATCAGATTCTGCGGCCCGGCAAGTCCCAGGCACTGCCGGATCTCGGGCAGCTTCGCCAGCTCCCGCGCCGTCGCGTCCAGGTGCTCGGCCGCCACGGTCCCGAAGAACGTCACGGCGACCGGTGAGCCCGACAGCGAACGGGCCAGGTCGCAGCGGAGCACCAGCTTCCCGGACTCCAGCAGCCGGTTGAGCCGGCGGCTCGCGGTGTTCACCGAGATCCCCAGCTGATCGGCGAGTTCGCTCAGCGACATACGCCCGTTCTCCCCGATCGCGGTGACCAGATCGGCGTACTCGGGAAGTTCGTTCGAGTTGCCCGCCGCCGCCCGCCGGGACGCGGCCAGGACCTCCTGCTGCGAGCGGCTCAGGCTCGTCAGCCGCCAGACGCTGCCCTCCGTATAGCTGCGGGTGACCAGATGCGCCCGGGTCGCGATGATGCCGGGGACGGTGCCGAGCCGGTCCACGATGTACCGCGAGAGGGCGCCGAAGCTCGTGGCCATGGCCGTGATCAGCAGGTCCCGTCCGCCCGCCGCGTGTTCCACGGTCACCGCGTGCGGGTCCGCCGACAGGATCGCCGCCACCGCCCCCGCCCGACCGGGCGCGCAGTCGATCTCGATCAGCGCACCGCCGCCGGCGTCCCCGTACGGATAGGCCGTCACCCAGGCGTGCCCGGCCGTCCGCACCCGCTCCCAGCGCCGCGCCACCGTCGCCGCGTCGACGTCCAGGGCCTTGGCCAGCTCGGTCCACGGTGCGCGCGGATTGATCTGGAGGGCGTTGATCAGGGCCAGATCGAGCTCGCTGAGCGGGGGCAGAGTTTCGGTCATCGGTGATCCGCATCCTGGGCCGTCATGGGAAATTGCTGCATTTGATGTTGAGCGGTGACAGGGATCAGCAATTCCCGGCCGCCTCTTGATCGGAGACTAGCATCGCCGTACCCCATCAGATCCAGCCACTTTCAGCGTCCGGAGGTGCGTCGTGCAGCAGCCTTTCACCACTCTCACCGAGGCGGTCCACAGCCTGCGCTCGGGTGCCGTCGGCAGCCGGGAACTCGTCGAGGCGGCCCTGAGTGACGCCGAACGGCTCGACCCGCTGCTCGGTGTGTACGTGACCCGCTTCCCGGAGCGGGCGCTCGCGGCGGCCGACGCCGCCGACGCCCGGCGGAGCGGCGACCGCGGTCCGCTGCACGGACTGCCGCTCGCCGTGAAGGACAACCTCGCCACCGTCGAGGGCCCGTCCACCGCGCAGAGTCCCGTGCACGACCCCGGCTGGTGGCACGGACAGGACGCGCCCGCCGTCGCCCGGCTCCGCGGCGCCGGGGCGGTCGTCCTCGGCAAGACCACCATGGCCGAGTACGCCATCGGCCGGCCCGACCCGGCCCACACCTTCCCGGTGCCCCGCAACCCGTGGGACCCCGAGCGCTGGACCGGCGGATCGAGCACCGGCAACGGCGCGGGGATCGCCGCCGGACTCTTCCTCGGCGCCCTCGGGACCGACACCTCCGGCAGCGTCCGGCTCCCGGCCGCCCTGTGCGGCACCACCGGCCTCAAGACCACCTACGGCCTGCTGCCCGCCGAGGGCTGCGTACCGCTCAGCCCCTCGCAGGACGTCCTCGGCCCGATGGCCGTGAGCGCCCGCGACTGCGGCCTGCTGCTCGACGCGCTCACCGGACGGCCGCGGCCCGCGGCCCCGGTCGCCGGGGTGCGAGGTCTCCGCATCGGTGTCCCGTACGGCCTCGTCGAGGGGCCGGGCGTCACCGAGGAGTGCCGCACAGCCTTCCACCGATCCTTGCGTGAACTGAGGGAACTCGGCGCGGAGATACGGGAGTTCGACCTTCCCGAGTTCGGCCCCCTGCTTGCCGTGAACGCCGTGACCATGCTCGCCGAGGCGTTCGCCGTGCACGGCGAACGCCTCGCCGCCCACTGGCACGGACACGGGCGCGGATTCCGCAGGCTGGCCGCCGCCGGGGCAGTGCTGCCCGCACACCTCTACCTCCGCGCCCAGCGGACCCGCGAACAGCTCACCGCCCGCCTCCTCGCCCGCCTGGACTCGCCCGGCGGCGTCGATGTGATCGCCACCCCCACCTGGCCCGCGCCCGCCCGCCCGTACGCGCGTGAAGCGGCGCCCGGCGACGAGCTCAACCTCACCGCGATCTGGAACCCCACCGGCTTCCCGGCCCTCGCGCTCCCCATGGGCGCGGACCCGGCCGGACTGCCGCTCTCCCTCCAACTGGCCGGCCGCCCCCACGCGGAGAGCACCCTGCTCGCCGCGGGCGGGGCCTTCCAGTCCGTCACCACCTGGCATCTGCGCCGGGCCGCGCCCGACCCCCGGCACCGGCCCGCCCCGCTCCGAGACCCGGACGCCACCGGGGCCGACCCGAAGCCCCCCGTACCGTCCGCTCCCGCCCAGGCCCCGGAACCCGCCGGCATCGAGGCCGCACTGGCCGCCGTCGGCATCACCCCGGGACCGGCCGATCTGGCCGCCGTACGGGCGGTCGCCCACGCACTGCTGAACGCCGGAACACGCCCGGCCGGCTGACGCCGGGGCCTCCCCGTACCCGCCCCACCCCCTTCGCTTCACCTCCTGCCTCAACCGCCGCATTCCGATGCGGCCGTTCCCCAGTGGAGAACCCATGTCGCGTATCCAGCCCGTCAAGGGCACCGGCGCGCCCGGCCCCGACGGCCCGAGAGTCGCCGCCGTCGTCGGATTCCTCGTCTTCGTCGAACTGACCAGCGGCATCATCCAAGGGATGATGCCGACGCTCCTGCCGGAGCTCGGCGCCGTCCTGAACGTCGGCGCGGGTGACCTCAACTGGGTCAACGCCGCGCAACTGCTCGCCGCGGCCGTCTCCGTACCGGTCTTCGGACGCCTCGGCGACATGTACGGCCACCGGCGACTGCTCCGCATCGCCGTGCTCTGCCTCGCCGTCGGCTCCGTCCTCGTGGCCTGGTCACCCTCCTTCGAGGTGCTCCTCGTCGGCCGGGTCCTCCAGGGCCCCCTCGCCGCCCTCCTCCCGCTGGAGATCGGCCTGGTACGCAACCGGCTCGACGCGGCAGGCAGCCGCGGCGCCATCGCCATGCTGGTCGGCTCGCTCACCTTCGGCGCCAGCGCGGGCATGGTCATCGCCGGACTGCTGCGCGAGGTCATCTCCTCCGTGCACGGCGTCCTGTGGATCCCGGCCGCCGCCACTGCCGTGTGCGCGGCCGTGGTCTTCTTCCTCGTCCCCGAATCCACCACCCGCGCCCGGGGCAAGGTCGACTGGGCCGGAGCGGGGCTCCTCAGCGTCGGGCTCGCCACCCTGCTGCTCGCCATCTCGCAGGGCCCCAAGTGGGGCTGGACCGACGCGTGGACGCTGACCCTGTTCACGGTCGCCGCGCTCGCCCTGGTGACCTGGGTCCTGGTCGAACTCCGGGTCGCCGAGCCGATCGTCGACATCCGGCTCACCGTCCGGCGCACCCTGCTCCCGGTGTACGCGGCGAGTTTCCTGCTCGGTACCGCCCTCTTCGGCGCCCAGACCGCCGCCGTGCTGTTCGTCTCCTCGCCCGCCGAGAAGCTGGGCTACGGCTTCGGGTACGACGCGCTCGGCATCGCCTGGCTGATGCTCCCCTCCGGTGGGATGGCCTTCGTGGCCTCACTGTTCGCCGCCCGGCTCTTCAAGCGCATCGGAGGCCGCGGCGCCCTGGCACTCAGCGGGGTGCTGATGGCGGCCGGCTACCTCTTCCTGATCGCCGCCCATGACGAGCCCTGGCAGTTCGTCGTCGTCAACGGCGTCGTGGGTCTCGGCATCGGACTCGCGCTCAGCGCGATGCCCGTACTGATCGTCGACGCCAGCCCGCAGGAGCGCACGGCCGTCGCCACCGGCATCTATAACACCGCGAAGACCGTCGGAGGCTCCGTCGCGGGCGCCGTCTTCGCCGCCGTCCTCACCGCGATCACCTTCAAGGGCACCGAGATCCCGACCATCGACGCCTACACCACCGTCTGGTGGTGCTGCGCCGCCGTGTCGGCCCTGGTCGCCGTCGCCGCTGCGGTCGTGGCCCGGCCCCGCGCGGACACCGCCCCCTGAGCGCCCCGCGCACGCACCCCGCAATCACCCCTCTCCAGAGAAGGAACCGTGCCATGCCCGCCCCCGCCACCACTCCCGTACTCCTGCACAACGGCCTGCTCATCGACGGCACCGGGGGCGAACCGGTCCGGGACGGCGCGGTGCTCGTCGTGGACGGGACCGTCCAGTGGGCGGGCCCGACCGCCGAGCACCCCGCACTCCCCGACCACACCCGCCGGATCGACGTGCGGGGCGACACGATCCTGCCCGGCTTCATCGACTGCCACGTCCATATGGCCGCCCCGGGCACCGCGATGAGCCACGCGGAGATCGCGACCATGCCGCGCAGCCTCCTCACGTTCCTGGCGGCGCCCCGGATGAAGCAGACCCTGGAAGCGGGTGTCACCACGGCCCGCGACCTCGGCGGAGCCGACGCCGGGCACCGGCACGCCGTCGAATCGGGACTCCTGGTCGGCCCCCGGCTGCTGATCGCCGTCGCCATGCTCAGCCCGACCGGCGGCCACGGCGACTTCCGTGCCGCCAACAACGACGGCGCGGTGGACAGCACCATGGGCCGCCTCGCCGACGGACCCGCGGAGTGCCGCAAGGCCGTGCGCGGGGTGCTGCGCCAGGGCGCCGACTGCGTCAAGGTCGCCGCGACCGGGGGAGTGTGGAGCCCCACCGACCAGCCGGACGACGATGGATTCCTGGAGGACGAGATCCGTACGATCACCGAGATCGCGGCCGGACACCGGGGCAAGAAGGTCGCCGCCCACGCACAGGGCCGGGGCGGCATCCTCAACGCCGTGCGCGGCGGGGTCGCCAGCATCGAGCACGGTTACGAGATCGACGACGAGGCCATCGATCTGATGCTGGAGCGCGGCACCTTCCTCGTCCCGACCCTCACCACGGCCAACACCGACCCGGACCCGAAGAAGGCGGCGCCCTGGGCGTACGCGAAGAAGAGGCACTGGCAGGAGGTCGCCCGCACCCACATCCCGCACGCCATCGAACGCGGGGTGCGGGTGGCCATGGGAACCGACTGCGGCATCGCCGAGCACGGCACCAATCTGCGCGAGCTCGGCCATCTCGTGGACTGCGGGATGACCCCCATGGGCGCGCTGCGCGCGGGCACGAGCGAAGCCGCCGAACTCCTCGGCCTCGCCCATGAGATCGGCACCCTGGAACCCGGCAAGCGCGCCGATGTCGTCATCGCCCGCGGCAACCCGCTGACCGACATCCACGCGCTCGGCAGGCCCGAGAACATCCTGCTCGTGATGAAGGACGGTGTCGCCTACAAGGACGTCGACGGGCTCGCGGCCTGATCCGTCGCCCGGTCGGCCGCTCCCGCCAGCCGGCCGGGCGCGGGGGAGCCGACCTCCTTGTAGTAGAAGGTGGTCGGCTTCAACACCCCCGCCGGGTCACCGGCGTACGCCGGAACCGTCCCGCACGCGGTCCAGCCCGCCGCGCGGTAGAGCCGCTCGGCGGGGCTCCCCGTTTCCGTGTCCAGGATCAGCAGCGTCACCCCGGAGCCGGCCGCCCACTGCTCGACGGCGGCCAGCAGCGACCGGCCGACCCCCCGGCCGCGTGCGGTCGGGCGGACCATCAGCTTGGCGACCTCCGCGCGGTGCCGGGCGTTCGGCAGCGGAGCCCGGACCAGACCGATGGTGCCTGCCACCCGCTCCCCGTCGCGGGCGATCCAGACGCCGAGGCCGCCCGCGTCGACCGCCGCGGCCCGCTCGCGCCACCAGGCGGCGGCGACCTCACGGCCCAGCGGGGCGAGGAAGCCCACCGACGCCCCCTCCTCGACGGTCTCCACCAGGAGGGCGGCCAGCTCATCGGCGTACGTGACCAGTTCGGGGCCGGACACGGGGACGATCTCGGTCATGGGGCAGGGTCCTTTCACGGCAGAACGATCACGAGGGCGTAGCGGACCCGATCCGGGCCCGGACAGTGGAAGTGCGAGGGGCCACGCAGCCGGAAGCGCAGACTGTCACCGCGGCCCACGCGGTACGCGGTTCCGTCGACGGTGATCTCCACCGTCCCCTCCAGCACCCAGATGTGCTGCTCCACACCGGGCACGGGAGCGTTCTCGTACGCGAGCGAGGCACCGGCTTCGAGCGTGGACTCGATGACCTCGGCGCGCAGTCCGGCGTGCGGGGGCGAGACCGACCGCCGGACGAACCCGGCCGCCTCGTCCCGCCACACGGGCTGCTGATCCACGGTCACCAGCGGCGGAGGCTCGGCCTCCACCTCCATCAGGAGCCGGGACATCGTCCGCCCGTACACCGTGCACAGACGTCCCAGCAGGGTGGCGGTCGGGCTCAGCTCGCCCCGCTCCAGCCGGGAGAGCGTCGAACGGCTCACTCCGCTGCGCCGGGACAGTTCGTCCAGGGACCAGCCCCGTTCGCCGCGCAGCTCGCCCAGCCGCCGGGCGAGCCCCGTATCGAAGGAGTCGGAGTCGGAGTCGGTGTCGGAGCTGGAGCCGGGGGCCATATCCTCAGCGTGTCTCACCTGAGAGACGATATCCCATATCAGGGACACGCTGTGAAGGCGCACCGCTCCTCGCCGCCGTCCCCGTTTGAGAGGATCACACCGTGGAGTCCGCCGAACCCTTCCCCGAACCGCTGCCCCGGACCGCCGGAAACGCCGAGGCCGCCGGGACGGCGACGTCCGACGGCGGTCCCGTACGCCGCCCCGTGCGCTGCCGGCTCTGCGGCCGCCCGCTCATCGGCGCCGGGTCACGGCGCAAGGCGCTCGGACCGTCCTGCGACGCCAAACTGCACCCCGCTCCGCCGGACATCCGCACCCGCCGTCACGAGGTCGACCAGGACCCGCTGCCCGGCATCTGAGCCGGTCCCGGCCCGGGGGAAACCCCTACACGTCCAGGCGCCGGAACAGCCCCTCCTGCACCACGGACACCAGCAGTTGGCCCTCACGGTCATAGATCCGGCCGCGCGCCAGGCCCCGGCCGCCCGTCGCGATGGGCGACTCCTGGTCGTACAGGAACCACTCGTCCGCCCGGAACGGCCGGTGGAACCACATGGCGTGATCCAGCGAGGCCATATCGAAACCGCGCGGGCCCCACAGCGGTTCCACCGGGATCCGGACCGCGTCGAGCAGCGTCATGTCACTCGCGTACGTCAGCGCGCAGGTGTGCACCAGCGGGTCGTCGCCCAGCGGGCCGACCGCGCGCATCCACACCGCGCTGCGCGGATCCGCGTCCTTGATCTCCTCCCGCGTCCAGCGCAGCCGGTCGACGTAACGGATGTCGAAGGGCTGGCGCCGGGCCATCCGCTCCAGCGCCTCCGGAAGCGCGCCCAGATGCTCACGGACCTCTTCGGCGACGGTCGGCAGCTCGTCCGGGTCCGGGACCGTGCGAGCCGGCGGCAACTGGTGCTCGAAGCCGCCCGCCTCGGGGCGGTGGAAGGACGCCGTCAGATTGAAGATCGTCCGGCCCTGCTGGACGGCCGTGACCCGGCGGGTGGTGAAGGACCGGCCGTCCCGCACCCGTTCCACCTCGTACACGATCGGAACCCCGGGGCGCCCCGGCCGCAGGAAGTAGGCGTGCAGCGAATGCACCGGCCGCTCCCCGTCGGTGGTCCGGCCGGCCGCCACCAGCGCCTGGCCCGCGACCTGCCCGCCGAAGACCCGTTGCAGGGACTCCTGCGGACTGCGGCCGCGGAAGATGTTGACCTCGATCCGCTCCAGGTCGAGAAGGTCGACCAGGCGCTCCGCCGGGTTCGTCATGCCGTTCGTCTCCACTCCCGCGCGCGGTCCGCGGTGGCCGCCCGCCTCATCGGGTACGTGCTCACAGCTGGCCCACGGCCGTGACCCGGACGACCGCCCGGCCCTCCTCGTCGGACGCCGCCAGATCGACCTCCGCCCTGATGCCCCAGTCGTGGTCCCCGTTCGGGTCGGCGAAAGCCTGCCAGACCCGCCAAAGACCGTGCTCCGGGTCCTCCTCGATCTTCAGCAGCTTCGGCCCGCGCGCGTCGGGGCCGGTGCCGAGGTCCTCGTACTCGTCCCAGTACCCGTCCATCGCCTCGCCCCAGGCGTCCGCGTCCCAGCCGGACTCGCCGTCCATCTCGCCCAGGTCGCGGACCCGGTCCAGCGCGGCCAGCTCCACCCGGCGGAACATCGCGTTGCGCACCAGCACCCGGAAGGCGCGGGCATTGGCGGTGACCGGTTTGACCTCGTCGGCCCGTTCCTGCGCCTGTTCGGCGGTCTCCACCTCGGGGTTGGCGAGCTGCTCCCACTCGTCCAGCAGACTGGAGTCCACCTGGCGGACCATCTCGCCGAGCCAGGAGATCAGATCCTCCAGGTCCTCGGACTTCAGGTCGTCGGGGATCGTGTGCTCAAGGGCCTTGTACGCGCTCGCCAGATACCGCAGCACGATGCCCTCGGTACGGGCCAGCTCGTAGTGCGAGGTGAACTCCGTGAACGTCATGGCCCGTTCGTACATGTCCCGGATCACCGACTTCGGCGACACCGGGTGGTCGCCGACCCACGGGTGGCTCGTGCGGTACACGTCGTAGGCGTGCCACAGCAGTTCACTCAGCGGCTTGGGGTACGTGACGTCCTGGAGCAGCTCCATCCGCTCCTCGTACTCGACGCCGTCCGCCTTCATCTGCCCCACGGCCTCGCCGCGCGCCTTGTTCTGCTGGGCTGCGAGGATCTGCCGGGGATCGTCGAGCGTCGACTCGACGACGGAGACCATGTCCAGCGCGTACGAGGGAGATTCGACGTCCAGCAGATCGAACGAGGCCAGGGCGAACGTGGACAGCGGCTGGTTCAGTGCGAAGTCCTGCTGGAGGTCCACGGTCAGCCGCACGATCCGGCCCTCGGCATCCGGCGTGTCCAGCTGCTCCACCACACCGCCGTCGAGCAGCGAGCGGTAGATGGCGATGGCCCGGCGGATGTGCCGCAGCTGAGCCCTGCGCGGCTCGTGGTTGTCCTCCAGCAGATGCCGCATCGCGTCGAAGGCGTTGCCGGGGCGCGCGATCACCGCGAGCAGCATCGTGTGGGTGACCCGGAAGCGGGAGCTCAGCGGCTCCGGATCCGACTGGATGAGCTTGTCGAACGTGGTCTCCGACCAGGCGACGAAGCCCTCGGGAGCCTTCTTGCGGACGACCTTGCGCTTCTTCTTCGGGTCGTCGCCCGCCTTCTTGACGGCCTTCTCGTTCTCGATGACGTGCTCGGGCGCCTGCGCGACGACGAAGCCCGCCGTGTCGAAGCCCGCCCGCCCCGCGCGGCCCGCGATCTGGTGGAACTCACGCGCGCGCAGCGTACGGACCCGGGTGCCGTCGTACTTGGTGAGCGCGGTGAACAACACCGTGCGGATCGGTACGTTGACGCCGACACCGAGGGTGTCGGTGCCGCAGATCACCTTCAGCAGGCCCGCCTGGGCGAGCTTCTCCACCAGGCGCCGGTACTTCGGCAGCATGCCCGCGTGGTGCACACCGATCCCGTGGCGTACGTACCGGGAGAGGTTCTGGCCGAACTTGGTGGTGAAGCGGAAGCTGCCGATCAGATCGGCGATCTTCTCCTTCTCCTCCTTCGTGCACATGTTGATGCTCATCAGCGACTGCGCCCGCTCGACGGCCGCCGCCTGTGTGAAGTGCACGATGTAGACGGGGGACTGCCGGGTGTCCAGCAGTTCGGTCAGCGTCTCGGTGATCGGGGTGAGCCGGTACTCGTAGCTGAGCGGGACCGGCCGGGTCGCGGAGCGCACCACGGAGGTGGGGCGGCCGGTGCGCCGGGTCAGGTCCTCCTCGAACATCGCTACGTCGCCGAGCGTCGCCGACATCAGGATGAACTGTGCCTGCGGCAGTTCCAGGATCGGAATCTGCCAGGCCCAGCCGCGGTCCTGCTCCGCGTAGAAGTGGAACTCGTCCATCACGACCTGGCCGATGTCGGCGTGCTTGCCGTCGCGCAGCGCGATGGAGGCCAGCACCTCGGCCGTGCAGCAGATGACCGGGGCGTCGGCGTTGACCGAGGCGTCGCCGGTGAGCATGCCGACGTTCTCGGTACCGAAGAGCTTGCACAGGTCGAAGAACTTCTCCGAGACCAGCGCCTTGATCGGGGCGGTGTAGAAGGTGACCTTGTCCTGGGCCAGTGCCGTGAAGTGCGCACCGGCCGCGACCAGGCTCTTCCCGGAGCCGGTGGGGGTGGACAGGATCACGTTCGCCCCGGAGACCACCTCGATCAGCGCCTCCTCCTGAGCGGGATAGAGGGTAATGCCCTGGGTCTCCGTCCATGACGAGAAGGCCTCGAAGAGGGCGTCGGGGTCGTCGGTCGGGGGCAGCTGATCGATGAGGGTCACGCCCCCATCTTGCCTGTCTTCCACCCCGATGAGGGAACCGGAGGACCGCACGAAGATCACGGACGATACGCTTCCCACTCAACTCGGCCGCGCCGCAACGGCGATGGCCGCACCACCGTACTGGGGGCGGGAACGACCATGATGGGACCGGCACACTCTCTGTCAGGGGCGGCGGCCTGGCTGGGGGTGGGCGCGGCGGCAGCCGCCGCGGGCCACACGATGCCCTGGCCCGTCCTGGTCGTCGGGGCGCTGATCTGCGCGGGCGCCGCGCTCGCCCCCGACCTCGACCACAAGTCCGCGACCATCTCGCGCGCCTTCGGCCCCGTCTCGCGCGGCCTGTGCGAGATCGTCGACAAGCTCTCGCACGCGGTCTACAAGGCGACCAGGGGCCCCGGCGACCCCCGCAGGAACGGTGGCCACCGGACGCTGACCCACACCTGGCTGTGGGCGGTCCTGATAGGCGGCGGGGCCTCGGTCGCCGCGATCACCGGCGGCCGCTGGGCGGTCCTGGCGATCCTCTTCGTCCACCTGGTGCTCGCGGTCGAGGGCCTGCTCTGGCGCGCCGCCCGGATGTCCAGCGACGTCCTGGTGTGGCTGCTCGGCGCCACCAGCGCCTGGATCCTGGCGGGCGTCCTGGACAAGCCGGGCAACGGCTCCGGCTGGCTGTTCGACGCCCCGGGCCAGGAATACCTGTGGCTCGGGCTGCCCATCGTGCTGGGCGCCCTCGTCCATGACATCGGCGACTCGCTCACCGTCTCGGGCTGCCCGATCCTGTGGCCGATCCCCCTGGGGCGCAGGCGCTGGTACCCGATCGGACCGCCGAAGGCCCTGCGATTCCGGGCGGGCAGCTGGGTGGAGCTGAAGGTGCTGATGCCCGCGTTCATGGTGCTCGGGGGAGTGGGCGGGGCCGCCGCCCTCAACTTCATCTGACGGGGGCGTACGGGGCGTACGGGGGCGGGGCGCGGCCCTGGATCGACGGGGGCGTACGGAGGCGGGGGCGCGGCCCGGTCCGGTCCGGGCACGGGATGTGCCGCCTGCCGGAGATTCTGCGGGGGCGGTCCGTCCGGCGGCGTAGCACGATGAACCCATGCTGCTCGCCCGGCTCGCCCAGGTGTCCCTCCAGGTCGCCGCCACGTCCGCGCGGAACCGGAAGGTGGCCCTGCTGGCCGAGCTGTTCCGGGACGCCGGGCCGGACGACGTACCGATCGTGATCCCGTACCTCGCGGGCCGTCTGCCGCAGGGGCGGCTGGGCATCGGGTGGCGCACGCTGGGCGACCCGGTGCCGCCCGCCGCCGCTCCCACCCTCACCGTGACCGGGGTCGACGCCGAGCTCACCGCGCTCGGCGCCCTGTCCGGCACGGGCTCCCGGGCCGTGCGCGGCGAGCGCCTGCGCGCCCTGCTCGGCGCGGCCACCGCCGACGAACAGCACTTCCTGCGGGCACTGCTCACCGGCGAGGTACGCCAGGGCGCGCTCGACGCCGTCGCCGTCGACGCCCTGGCGCGGGCCGCCGAAGCGCCGCCCGCAGAGGTGCGGCGCGCCGTGATGCTCGCCGGGTCGCTCCAGGACGTGGCGCGGGCCCTGCTGGCGGACGGGCCGGACGCGCTCGGCGCCTTCCGGCTCACCGTGGGCTGCCCGGTCCAGCCGATGCTCGCGCACACCGCACGCTCGGTCACCGAGGCGGTCGAGCGGCTCGGGCCGTGCGCCGTCGAGGAGAAGCTCGACGGCATCCGGGTGCAGGTGCACCGGGACGGCCCTCGCGTACGCGCCTATACGCGCACTCTCGACGACATCACCGAGCGGCTGCCCGACGTGGTCACCGCCGTGGCCGGGTTCCCGGGGGACCGGTTCATCCTCGACGGCGAGGTGATCGCGCTCGGGGACGACGGCAGGCCGCGCCCGTTCCAGGAGACCGCCGCCCGGGTGGGCTCCCGGCGTGACGTGCCGGGCGCGGCGGCGCACGTCCCGGTCGTCCCCGTCTTCTTCGACGCGCTGTCCGTCGACGGCGAGGCACTCCTGGACCTGCCCTTCACGGTCCGGCACGCGGCACTGGCCCGGCTGGTCCCCGAGGCGCTGCGGGTACGGCGCACCCTGGTGCCCGACCCGGACGGCGAGGCAGCCCTCCTGGCCGCCGAGACCTTCCTCGCCGACACCCTGGAACGCGGCCACGAGGGCGTCGTCGTCAAGGGTCTCACCGCGCCCTACAGCGCCGGCCGGCGCGGCGCCTCATGGCTGAAGGTGAAGCCGGTACACACCCTGGACCTGGTGGTGCTGGCCGCCGAATGGGGACACGGCAGGCGCACCGGCAAGCTGTCCAACCTGCACCTGGGGGCCCGGCTGCCGGACGGCTCGTACGCGATGCTCGGCAAGACCTTCAAGGGACTGACCGACACGATGCTCAGCCGGCAGACCGAGCGGCTGAGCGAGCTGGCCACCGGCGACGACGGATTCGTGGTGACCGTGCGCCCGGAACTCGTCGTGGAGATCGCCTACGACGGACTCCAGCGCTCCACCCGCTATCCGGCCGGGGTGACCCTGCGCTTCGCCCGGGTGCTGCGCTACCGCGAGGACAAGCGGCCGCAGGAGGCGGACACCCTGGAAACGGTCCTTTCCCGGCAGAACTGACACAGGGCCGCGCCCGGCCGTGACACGGGGCCGCGTCCCGCCGTGAGGGCGGAACGCGGCCCTGCCGTAGGACCGGGGCGGACCGGCCGTCAGTGGCGGATCACCGCCGACGCGGTGTGCTCCTTGATCTGCTCCGGCGTCAGATAGGAGTCCGTGTACTCGAAGTCCCGCAGCGTGGCCGGCTTGCGGGACTGGAATCCGGTCCGTACGAAGTCGTCGCCGGCGACCGCGTTGAGCATCCAGTTCGTCAGCACCCGGGTCTTGGCGACATTCGTCCGCAGCGCCGACCAGTGGTAGCCGCGCGCCACCGCCTGCGCGGGCAGCCCCCTCAGCTCGATGCCGAGCGGCTTGGACACCGCGTCCTTGCCGCCGAGATCCACGACCAGACCGAGATCCTTGTGGACGTAGTTCCGCAACGGGCGGCCACGCAACGACGCGATGAGGTTGTCCGCCAGCGTGCGGCCCTGGCGCATGGCGTGCTGGGCGGTCGGCGGGCAGATCGCGCCGTCGCCCTTGGCCAGGTCCGGCACCGCCGCGGCGTCACCGAGCGAGAACACCCCGTCCGAGCCCGGCAGTTTCAGCTCGGGTGTCACGGCGAGCCGGCCGCGTACCGTCTCCGCGCCGAGCGTGGCGATCAGCGGGCTGGCCGCCACCCCGGCCGTCCAGATCAGCGTGCGGCAGGGCAGCACCCGGCCGTCGGTGAACGTCACCTGTTCCGGTCCGGCTTCGGCGATCGAGACCCCCAGCGACACCTCGATACCGCGCTTGCGCAGCACCTCCAGAGCGCTCAGCCCCAGCTTGTCGCCGAGCTCCGGCATGAGCTTCGGAGCGATGTCGATCAGATGCCACTTGATCAGCTTCGGGTCCAGCCGCGGGTAGTACTTGACGGCGTTCGTGGTGAGCCGCTGCAGACAGGCCGCGGTCTCCGTGCCCGCGTAGCCTCCGCCGACCACGACGAACCGCAGCCGGGAGGCCCGCTCCTCCTCGTCCTGACTGGCGTCCGCCAGATCGAGCTGGGCGATGACATGGTCCCGGACGTAGGCGGCCTCGGCGAGTGTCTTCATGCCCCGGGCGTTGTCCAGCAGACCGGGGATGTCGAACGTCCGGGTGACGCTGCCCGCGGCGAGCACGATGTAGTCGTAGGGCTCGTTCACGATCTCGTCGGTGATCTTGCGGATGACGCAGACCTTCGCCGCGGTGTCCACGCCGATGGCACCGCCGGGAACGATCCGGGTGCGGTGCCGACTGCTGCGCCGCAGCGAAACGGCGACCGACTGCGGAGTGAGCACCCCGGCGGCGACCTGGGGCAGCAGCGGCAGATACAGCTGATAGGAGAACGGGGTGACGAGCGTGATCTCTGCTTCCCCGGGGGCGAGCCGGCGCTCCAGACGGCGTACGCATTCGATACCGGCGAAGCCGGCGCCGACAACGAGAATCCTGGGTGGTGCCACGGTGTGCGTCCCTTCTCGGGCTTACGCGGTCCTGAGCTCGCCTGCCCCGTATTCCGGGCCGGTCACCTCATCCTCACCGGGCACCGCTGAATTCGCCTCCCGGCGCCGGGCCACCCCGGGGCGGTGGCCCGGCCGATCGCCCCGGGCCTCCTCCCGCGAGGCTCAGCCGTGCCAGGAGCGCCACAGCGCCGCGTACGCGCCGTCCGCCGTCACCAGGTCGTCGTGGCTGCCCAGCTCACTGATCCGTCCGTTCTCCACCACCGCGATCACATCCGCGTCGTGGGCGGTGTGCAGCCGGTGCGCGATCGCCACGACCGTCCGCCCGTCCAGCACCCGGGCCAGCGAACGCTCCAGATGACGGGCCGCCCTCGGGTCCAGGAGCGAGGTCGCCTCGTCCAGCACGAGCGTGTGCGGATCCGCGAGCACCAGCCGGGCCAGCGCGATCTGCTGCGCCTGCGCCGGGGTGAGCGCCAGACCGCCCGAACCGACCTCCGTGTCCAGGCCCTCCTCCAGCGCCTTCGCCCACCCGTCCGCGTCGACCGCGGCGAGCGAGGCCCACAGCTCCGTGTCGCCCGCGCCGTTGCGGGCGAGGCGCAGGTTGTCGCGGAGCGAGCCGACGAAGACATGGTGCTCCTGGTTGACCAGGGCCACATGCGCGCGTACCCGCTCCGCCGTCATCCGGGACAGCTCGGCGCCGCCGAGCGTCACCTCACCGGTCCTCGGAGCGTAGATCCCGGCCAGCAGCCGGCCGAGCGTGGACTTGCCCGCGCCCGAAGGACCGACCAGGGCGAGGCGGGTGCCCGGCGCGACGTCGAGCGTCACCTTGTGGAGCACGTCGACCCCCGCCCGGTACCCGAAGTGCACCTCGTCGGCCCGCACCTCACGGCCGTCGGGACCCACCCCGGCGTCGCCCGCGTCCGGCTCGATCTCCCGCACGCCGACCAGCCGGGCCAGCGACACCTGGGCCACCTGGAGCTCGTCGTACCAGCGCAGGATCAGACTGATCGGGTCGACCATCATCTGGGCCAGCAGCGCCCCCGTCGTCAGCTGCCCGACAGTGATCCAGTCCTCCATGACGAACCAGCCGCCGAGCATCAGCACGGCACCGAGGATCGTCACGTACGTGGCGTTGATGACGGGGAACAGCACCGAGCGCAGGAACAGGGTGTACCGCTCCCAGGCCGACCACTCCTTGACCCGCCGGTCCGAGAGCGCCACCCGCCGGGCCCCCAGCCGGTGCGCCTCCACGGTCCGCCCGGCGTCCACGGTCTCGGCGAGCATCGCGGCGACCGCCGCGTATCCGGCGGCCTCCGAGCGGTACGCGGACGGGGCACGCCGGAAGTACCAGCGGCAGCCCAGGATCAGCACCGGCATGGCGATCAGCACGGCCAGCGCCAGCGGCGGAGCGGTGACCGTGAGCGCGCCGACCAACAGCCCGGCCCACACCACCCCGATCGCGAGCTGCGGCACGGCCTCGCGCATCGCGTTGGCCAGCCGGTCGATGTCCGTGGTGATACGGGAGAGCAGATCACCCGTACCGGCCCGCTCCAGGACACCCGGCGGCAGCCCGACCGACCGTACGAGGAAGTCCTCGCGCAGATCGGCCAGCATCTCCTCACCGAGCATCGCGCCACGCAGCCGCATGGTCCGGGTGAACAGTGTCTGGATGACGAGCGCGGTCGCGAACACCGCGGCGGTGCGCTCCAGATGAAGGTCGGTCACCCCGTTCGACAGGTCCTCGACCAGCCCGCCCAGCAGATACGGCCCGACGATCGACGCGATCACCGCCACCGCGTTCACCGAGACGAGCAGGACGAACGCCTTGCGGTGGCGCCGCAGCAGCTCACGTACGTAGGCCTGTACGGTCGTCGGCGTACCGACCGGCAGGGTCGTCGCCGACTCCGGGGCGTCCGGGTCGTACGCCGGTGGTGCGACGCCGATCATGCCCTCTCCTCGATTTCCTCGATCGTGGTGATCGCTTCGATGTCCGCGATCCTGTCCTGTGCGGCCGACGCCGCGACTTCGTCGTCGGTCTCGCGGGTGACGACCGCCCGGTAGTGCGGTTCCTCGCTCAGCAGTTCGCGGTGGACGCCGACGGCCACCACGGTGCCTTGGTGGATCAGCACCACCCGGTCGGCGAGGTCGAGCACCAGAGGTGACGACGCGAACGCGACCGTCGTACGGCCCCGGCGCAGTTGTTTGATCCCTGCCGCGACCCGGGCCTCCGTGTGCGAGTCGACTGCGGACGTCGGCTCGTCGAGTACCAGTGCCTCCGGGTCCGTGACCAGGGAACGGGCCAGTGCCAGCCGCTGGCGCTGGCCACCGGAGAGCGACCGGCCGCGCTCGGTGATCCGGGTCCTCATCGGATCGCCGTCCGTTTCGAGCGACGCCTGGGCCAGTGCGTCCAGCACGTCGCCGCACTGGGCCGCGTCCAGTGCGTCCTCGGCGGACACCCGACCGGACGAGGGAACGTCGAGCAGCTCCCGGAGCGTTCCGGAGAGCAGCACCGGGTCCTTGTCCTGCACCAGAACGGCGGCCCGCGCCGAGTCCAGCGGCAGTTCGTCCAGCGGTACGCCACCGAGCAGCACCGAAGGAGTCGTCGCGGCGGCCCCGGCCAGGTCGTCGTCGGCGTCCTCGCCGGTCTGCGCGTGCCCGCCGAGCCGCTCGGCCAGCCGGCCCGCCTCGTCCGGATCGCCGCAGACCACGGCGGTGAAGAGGCCCTGGGGGGCCATCAGGCCCGTGGCGGGGTCGTACAGATCGCCCGGCGGGGCCGGGCCGTCGATCGTGGCGGTCCGCGTGCCGCGGTGCAGCGACAGCACCCGTACCGCGCGCTGCGCCGACGGCCGTGAGAAGGAGTACGCCATGGCGATCTCCTCGAAATGTCTCAGCGGGAACAGCATCAGGGTCGCCGCGCTGTACACCGTGACCAGCTGACCGACGTCGATCCGCCCGTCCCGGGCCAGCGTCGCCCCGTACAGGACCAGCGAGATCAGCAGAACACCCGGCAGCAGCACCTGGATCGCCGAGATCAGTGCCCACATGCGGGCACTGCGCACGGCGGCCTTGCGGACCTCCTGGGAGGCGCGCCGGTAGCGGCCGAGGAACAGTTCCTCGCCGCCGATGCCACGAAGGACCCGCAGACCGGCAACCGTGTCGGAGGCCAGCTCGGTGGCCTTGCCCGCCTTCTCGCGCTGGAGGTCGGCGCGCTGGGTGGCGCGGGGGAGCAGCGGCAGCACGGTCAGTGCCAGTACCGGTGTGGCGATCGCCACCAGGACGCCGAGGGAGGGCAGATAGAGGACGAGGCCGACAC
Organism: Streptomyces sp. NBC_01433; assembly: GCF_026340105.1. Lineage (NCBI taxonomy): Bacteria > Bacillati > Actinomycetota > Actinomycetes > Kitasatosporales > Streptomycetaceae > Streptomyces > Streptomyces sp. NBC_01433. Next base: position 5,915,467 of record NZ_JAPEPM010000001.1, read on the forward strand.
AGATCAGGATGAGGGCGGTGGCCGACGCGGCGAAACGGGAGAGCGCCTCGACGAACCAGCCGATCTTCTCCACGTCGCCCGTGGAGACGGCGACGACCTCACCCGCGGCGACCCGCCGGGTCAGTGCGGAGCCGAGCGTGGCGGTCTTGCGGGCCAGCAGTTGCTGCACCCGGGCGGCCGCGGTGATCCAGTTGGTGACCGCGGTCCGGTGGTGCATGGTGTCGCCGACCGCGATGAGTACGCCGAGAACCACGATCAGCCCGCCGGACAGCGCGAGCCGTCCGCCGGACCTGTCGATGACGGCCTGGACGGCGATGCCCACGGCGAGCGGGAGCCCGGCGATCGCCAGTTGGTGGAGCAGCCCCCAGGCGAGGGACCTCAGTTGCCCGGCGAGCTGATTGCGCCCGAGCCAGAACAGGAAACGTGGGCCTGAACGGACATCGGGATCGCCGGGATCTGAGTACGGAAGATCGCGAATCTGCATGACGTCCCAGGGCTCGGAAGGGCGGAGATCTGTGAAGGATCTCGAAAAACGGGTGGGGGGATCAAACCGTGCAAGGTTCGCTTCTCGCCCGGGTCCGGGGCAACAGGTTTTCCGCGCCGTGGACTTCGGCCGGTCTCCGTCCCGGTCGGCGGGGGTGCGACCATGGGCGGATGCCGAGGAAACGTACAGTGCGCATGGCAGTCGCCGCGGGAGTCTGCGGCGCGCTGCTCGTCCCCCTGACCTCCTGCGGTGCGCCGCAGGGCGGCACGAGTCACCGCGATGCGGGGAACGGGAAGTCGCGGGCCACGGCTCCGAAGCGCGTACCGGGCGTCGGTGACCGGCTGCGGTCGGAGATTCCGAAGAACTCGCGCCAGGTCGTCGCGGTGTACGGGGCGGGCAAGGACTCCCCGGACGCCACCGTCGTGCTCTTCACGAAGGACGGCGCCGACTGGGAGCCGTCGGGCCGATGGGCCGCCCACAACGGCAAGAAGGGCTGGACCACCGACCACCGCGAGAACGACAAGCGCAGCCCGGTCGGTGTCTTCACGCTCAGCGACGCGGGCGGGGTCCTGCCGGACCCGGGCGCCCGCCTTCCGTACTCCGAGTCGGCTTCCTTCCAGGCACCGCACTACTGGTCCAAGAGCCACTGGCACGACTTCGACTACGTCATCGCCATCGACTACAACCGCCTCAAGGGCACCCCGCCCAACGAGCCGACGCGCCCGCGGGGACAGGCGAAGGGCGGCAGTATCTGGCTTCACATGGACCACGGCAGCGGCACATCGGCGTGTGTGAGCGTGCCGAAATCCGCCATGCGGATGCTGCTGCGAACCCTCGACCCGCGTCAGCACCCGGTCGTCGTCATGGGTGACCGGGCCACTCTCAAGGCCTGACCGTGCGGGTGGGGGTCCCGCGCGCGCGTCGGCGCGGAACCCCCGAGCCGTCACGCTTCTGGGTTCTCCGAGTCCATGCCGGAACGGGCCTTCTTCCACTCACCGCGGGTGAAGTCCGGAATCTGCTGCGGGGCGCCCTTGGCCTTGATGGACAGATGACTGAGCGGTACGGGCGACGTCCAGGTCGCCGCGTCGTACACATCGAAGTCGGGAACGAGCCCGAGCCTCATGCACTGCATCAGCCGGAACACCATCATGTAGTCCATACCGCCGTGGCCACCGGGCGGGTTGGCATGCTCCTTCCACAGCCAGTGGTCCCATTCGGCGTACTTGGAGAAGTCCGCCCACTCGTCGTTGGTGTGGTCGGGCTCGATGTAGATACGGGCCGGGTAGTCCTCGAAGACACCTTTCGTGCCGCCGAGGCTGTTGATGCGCGAGTACGGGTGCGGCGTCGACACGTCGTGCTCCAGCCGGATGACCCGGCCCTTGGCGGTCTGGACGAGACTGATCGTCCGGTCGCTCTCGATATAGGTCTCCTTCCAGCTGGGGTCACCGGCCGGCATGTGCTCCTTGCGGTACGCGGCAAGGCCGAGCGCGGGGGAGCCGACGCTGGTGATGCTCACCGCGCGGTCCCCGCGGTTGATGTCCATGTAGTTGGAGACCGGCCCGAACCCGTGGTTGGGGTACAGGTCGCCGCGCAGTCGGGTGTGCCAGAGCCGGCGCCAGGGCCCCTCGTAGTAGTCGGGGTCGAACATCAGGCCGCGCAGATCGTGGTTGTAGGCGCCCGCGCCGTGCAGCAGATCGCCGAAGAGACCGGCGTGCGCCATGCGCAGGACGCGCATCTCGTTCTGGCCGTAGCAGCAGTTCTCCAACTGCATGCAGTGCCGCCGGGTGCGCTCGGAGAGGTCGACCAACTCCCAGAGCTGGTCGAGCCGCAGAGCGATCGGACACTCCACACCGACATGCTTGCCGTTGAGCATGGCGGTCTTCGCCATCTCGAAGTGGAAGTCCCAGGGCGTCGCCACATAGACGAAGTCGATGTCCCCGCGCCTGCAGAGGTTCTCGTAGTCGTCCTCACCCTTGGTGTAGACGGCCGGCGCCGGCTGACCGGCGGCGATGACCTTGGCGGACGCACTCTCGGCCTTGGCCTTGACCGGGTCGCAGACGGCCACGACCCGCACTCCGGGGACGGCGAGAAAGAGATCGATCATGCTGCCGCCGCGGTTGCCGAGGCCCACGATGCCGACCCGGACGGTGGAACGTCCCTCGAAGGGTACGGAGACCATGGTGCGGCCCTTGCGCGCGGGTACGGCACCGGCTTCCGGGCCCCGGGATCCGGTGGCGGAAGCGGCGGACGCGGTACCGCCGCCCAGGCCGCCGAGGCCGAGCCCGGCACCGGCCACTCCCGCCGTGGTCCAGAGCACCGAACGGCGGCTCGGTGAGCCACCGTTCGCTTCCTGCGGATCGTTCTCGTGCTGTGCGTCGTCGTTCATCGAGCCTCCAGGTGGGGTGGGGGTTCTGACGGTGCGCGTGCGGATCCGGAACCCGGCTGTGCGACGGGGCCGAACCTCGGTAAGGACCCTGGACGGTGAGGCTGGTGATGCGCAAGAGAGGCAATTGGACTCTCGCGCCGAAACCATGGACTTTCGTCCCGGCGGCGGGCAGTTACGCCGTAGGGGATACGTGCGCGCGGCACGAACGGGATGCGTGCGCGCAGCACGAAAGGCCGGTGCGCCACAGAGCGGGCGCACCGGCGTGAGGGCACGGTCGTACGGGGTGCACCGGTGTACGGAGTGTGCCGGTGCACGGGCGTGCGGCTACGTTCACCCGATGCCGGGACCCACCACGGTCACCCGGCCGACCTCGGCTCCACCCCGCCCGCCCGGCGGCCGTCGATCGCTCAGGCGGACGGCCGGGTGGCCCGTTCCAGCTCCATCAGCACCGAGTAGTACTCGCGGCCGGTCGCCCGGTCCATCCCGATCTCGCACATCCGGTTCGCCGACAGATAGGCGTCGTACTCCCGGCTGTTGACCTCGGCGGCCTCCTTCGCGGTCGCCGAATCCGTCAACTCCTTGTGCAGCATGCCTCGGTCGCCCGCGAAGGCACAGCATCCGGCATCGTCCGGAATGACCACCTCATCCGCACACGCCTCGGCCAACGTGCGCAACTGTTCGACGTCGCCCAGGTGTTCCATCGAGCACGTCGGATGGAGGACCGCCGAACCGGCCTTTCGCAGCACCGTCAGCTCCGGCAGCAGTTCATCGGCGGCCCAGACCAGGGAGTCGACGACCGTCAGCTCCCGGTGCAACTCCCGGTTGTCCTCGGTGAGATACGGCACCACCTCATGGGCGATACCGAGCGTGCACGACGATGCGTCGACGACCAGCGGCAGCTTTCCGCCCGCCGTCCAGCCCCATGCCGCCTCCACGATGCGGTTGGCCATCACCGCGTTGCCCGCGTCGTACCCCTTGGAGTGCCAGATCGTCGCGCAACAGGTCCCCGCGACGTCCTCCGGGATCCACACCGGCTTTCCGGCGCGGGCGGACACGGCTACGACGGCTTCGGGCAGCGAGGGCTCCCGGTGCCGGTCGGGGCCCGCGAAGATGCGGTTCACACACGCCGGGTAGTACACGGCGCTCGCACCGACCCGCGCCGTACGGGGCAGCTTCCGGGCGGCGGCACCGGGAATCTCCGGAAGCCATTCCGGTACGAGGTCGGGGCGCACGGCCTTGCGGGCCAGCCCGGTCACGGACTCCAGCAGCCGGTCACCGATCCTGTCGGCCGCCGCGACCGCGAGCCGTGCCGAGACCTCGACGGACTTGAAGTTCTTCGCGGTGAGGGCGGCGACGCGCTCCTCGCGCGGCGAGTGCCGACGGTGGCGGAAGTCCTTCATCATCGCGCCGGTGTCGATGCCGACCGGGCAGGCCAGCTTGCAGGTGGAGTCGCCGGCGCAGGTGTCCACGGCGTCGTATCCGTACGAGTCGAGCAGCGCGGTCTCCACCGGGGAGCCGTCCGGCTGCCGCATCATCTCCCGGCGCAGCACGATCCGCTGGCGCGGTGTGGTGGTCAGATCCTGGCTGGGGCAGGTGGGTTCGCAGAAGCCGCACTCGATGCACGGGTCGGCGACCGCCTCCACCTTCGGGATCGTCTTCAGGCCGCGCAGATGGGCCCGGGGGTCGCGGTCGAGGACGATACGGGGAGCCAGGACCCCGGCGGGGTCGATGATCTGCTTCGTTCGCCACATCAGCGCCGTGGCCTTCGGCCCCCACTCCAGTTCCAGGAAGGGGGCGATATTGCGGCCGGTGGCGTGCTCCGCCTTCAGCGACCCGTCGAAACGGTCCACGACGAGGGTGCAGAAATCCTCCATGAACGCGGCGTACCGCTCGACGTCGGAGGGCTGCGCGGCGTCGAAGGCGAGCAGGAAGTGCAGGTTGCCGTGCGCCGCGTGGCCCGCGACGGCGGCGTCGAAGCCGTGCTCCGCCTGGAGCCCGAGGAGGGCCTCGCAGGCGTCGGCGAGCCGGGACGGCGGGACCGCGAAGTCCTCCGTGATCAGTGTCGTACCCGAGGGGCGGGAGCCGCCGACCGCGGTGACGAAGGCTTTGCGGGCCTTCCAGTAGCCGGAGATGGCCTTGGTGTCCCGGGTGAACTCATTGGTGACGGAGGCGGCCGGTGCGACCAGGTCGAGACCCGCGACGACCGCGTCCGCCGCCCGCTCGTACTCCTCCTGGCCGGCTTCGTCGGGGGCACGGAACTCCACCAGCAGCGCGGCGGTCTCCTTCGGCAGCGCCGCCCAGTCCGCAGGAACGCCCTGGACGCTGACCGAGGCGCGCAGCGTATTGCCGTCCATCAGCTCCACCGCGATGGCGCCCGCGTCGTTGAAGCGCGGAACGGCCGCCGCGGCGGCGGTCAGGGACGGGAAGAAGAGCAGCGCCGAGGAGATCCTGCGGTCCAGCGGAAGGGTGTCGAAGACGACCTCGGAGATGAAGCCGAACGTGCCCTCGGAGCCGACCATCAGCCCGCGCAGGATCTCCACGGGCGTCGAGCCGTCGAGGAACGCGTCGAGGCGGTAGCCATTGGTGTTCTTGATCTCGTACTTGGCGCGGATCCGGGCGGTGAGCGCGTCGTCCGCCTCGATCTCCGCCTTCAGTGCCAGGAGTCCTTCGCACAGGCCCGGCTCGGCGTGCGCCAGCGTCGCGTCGGCATCGGGATCAGCCGTGTCGACGACCGTGCCGCTCGGCAGGACGAAGGTGAGCGAGGAGACGGTGCGGTACGAATTGCGGGTCGTCCCGGCCGTCATCCCGGAGGCGTTGTTGGCGACGACACCGCCGACGGTGCAGGCGATGGCGCTCGCCGGGTCGGGACCCAGCAGGCGCCCGTGCCGGGCGAGCGTGGCATTGGCTCGCATCACGGTGGTCCCGGGCCGGATCCGGGCCCGTGCCCCGTCGTCCAGGACCTCGATCCCCGTCCAGTGATGCCGTACGTCGACGAGGATGTCCTCGCCCTGCGCCTGCCCGTTCAGGCTGGTGCCCGCCGCCCGGAAGACGACGTCGCGGTCCTTGCCGTGTGCGTACGACAGGATCGCCGAGACGTCGTCGATGTCCTCGGGGACGACGACGACCTGCGGGAGGAACCGGTAGGGGCTGGCGTCGGAGGCGTACCGCACGAGGTCGGAGACCTTCCACAGCACCTTGTCGGCGCCGAGCAGCGCGGTCAGATCGGAGCGCAGCGGCTCCGGGGTGCCCTGCGCGTTCCGGTCGGGTACCCGGTCGGGCGAGGGCTCACGCGCCGTACCGGGACGAAGGGATTCCGGGTTCGGCTCCAGCAACGGCATGTCAGGGTCCCCTCAAGCGGCTCGGCGCGGTACACCGCGCCCGTTCGGTTTCAGCATGTCAGCAATGTCTTTCCGGCATTCCGTCGACCAGGGCGGACAGCAGCCCGCCGAGCACCTCGCGCTGATCGGCGGTCAATGGAGCCAGGATCTCCTCCGCGGCGGCCCGCCGCGCGCTGCGCAGGGACCGGAGCGTGGCGCGCCCCTCATCGGTGATCTCGATGCGCACCACCCGGCGGCTGTCCGGATCCGGGGCCCGCCGCACCCGGCCGCTCGCCTCCAGGGCGTCGACCACGGTGGTCACGGCGCGCGGCACGACGTCCAGGCGCTGGGCGAGATCCGCCATCCGGGGCGCGGCGTCGTACTGCGCGACGGTGCGCAGCAGCCGGAACTGCGCGGGCGTGATGCCGATCGGCTCCAGCTGGCGGCTCTGGATGCGGTGGAGCCTGCGCGTCAGCCGCAGCAGTTGCTCGGCCAGCAGGCCGTCGGAGTCGGGGGAGTCCATGAGAGAACAATAACAGGACCTTGTTCATTGTGAGTATAGGTAACAATGAGCTATGCTCTCAAAAGTTCGGCATGCTTCTCCGTGATCGCATGTCCGCCACCTCACGCCCGGCGAAGGAGCACATGAAACCCGACGAACCCACGTGGACACCCCCGCCCCGAGATGCCGCCCAGCCGCCCGCCGAGCTGCGCCGCATCTTCCGTCTCTTCCATCCGTACCGCGGCCGGCTCGCGCTGGTCGGGCTGCTGGTCGGCGCCTCGTCGCTGGTATCGGTCGCCTCTCCGTTCCTGCTCCGCGAGATCCTCGACACCGCCATCCCGCAGGGGCGCACCGGCCTGCTCACGCTGCTCGCCCTCGGCATGATCCTCACCGCCGTGATGAACAGCGTCTTCGGCGTCCTGCAGACCCTGATATCGACCACGGTCGGCCAGCGGGTCATGCACGATCTGCGCACCGCCGTCTACACCCAGCTGCAGCGGATGCCGCTGGCCTTCTTCACCAGGACCCGCACGGGCGAGGTGCAGTCCCGCATCGCCAACGACATCGGCGGCATGCAGGCGACGGTCACCTCCACCGCGACGTCGCTGGTCTCCAACCTCACCGCGGTCATCGCCACCGTCGTCGCCATGCTCGCGCTCGACTGGCGGCTGACCGTCGTCTCACTGCTCCTGCTGCCCGTGTTCGTCTGGATCAGCCGACGCGTCGGCCGGGAGCGCAAGAAGATCACCACGCAGCGTCAGAAGCAGATGGCCGCCATGGCCGCCACGGTCACCGAATCGCTCTCGGTCAGCGGCATCCTGCTCGGCCGCACCATGGGCCGCTCGGACTCCCTCACCAAGGGCTTCGCCGAGGAGTCCGAGCGACTGGTCGACCTCGAAGTGCGCTCCAACATGGCCGGGCGGTGGCGGATGTCGACGATCGGCATCGTCATGGCCGCCATGCCCGCCGTCATCTACTGGGCCGCGGGGCTCACCCTCCAGTCCGGCGGCACGGCGGTCTCCATCGGCACGCTGGTCGCGTTCGTCTCGCTCCAGCAGGGCCTGTTCCGTCCGGTCGTGAGTCTGCTCTCCACCGGTGTGCAGATGCAGACCTCCCTCGCGCTCTTCCAGCGGATCTTCGAGTATCTCGACCTGGACGTGGACATCACCGAGCCCGAGAAGCCCGTACGGCTGGAGAAGATCCGGGGCGAGATCGCCTTCGAGGACGTCGACTTCAGCTATGACGAGAAGAGCGGCCCGACGCTCTCCGGAATCGATGTGGCCGTACCGGCGGGCGGCAGTCTGGCCGTCGTCGGACCCACCGGCTCCGGCAAGTCCACCCTCAGCTATCTGGTGCCGCGCCTGTACGACGTCACCGGAGGCCGGGTCACGCTCGACGGGGTCGACGTGAGGGACCTGGACTTCGACACCCTCGCGCGGGCCGTCGGCGTGGTCTCGCAGGAGACCTATCTCTTCCATGCCTCGGTCGCCGAGAATCTGCGCTTCGCCAAGCCGGACGCCACCGACCAGGAGATGGAGGACGCTGCCCGCGCCGCGCAGATCCATGACCACATCGCGTCCCTGCCCGATGGGTACGACACGCTGGTCGGGGAGCGCGGCTACCGCTTCTCGGGGGGCGAGAAGCAGCGGCTGGCCATTGCCCGCACGATCCTCCGGGACCCGCCGGTACTGATCCTCGACGAGGCGACGAGCGCCCTCGACACCCGTACCGAACATGCCGTGCAGCAGGCGATCGACGCCCTCTCCGCGGGGCGCACGACGATCACCATCGCCCACCGGCTCTCCACGGTCCGCGACGCGGACCAGATCGTCGTCCTGGACGGCGGACGCACGGCCGAGCGCGGCACGCACGAGGACCTGCTCGGCCAGGACGGCCGATACGCGGCCCTGGTCCGCCGTGACGCCCGACTGGTCCCGGTGGCCCCGTGAGCGGCGCACACGGCGACGCCGCCGCTCCCGTGGGACGGGGAGCGACGGCGTCAGGTGATGCGATCGTCAGACGAGCCAACCCACGAAGTGGATGACGCCGGCGAGCAGGTTGGTGAGGAAGTTCATCTGGTGCTTTCTCCTTGTGCGTGGTGCATCTGTGGGACTGCGCAGTCGCGGTCTGCAGCCCGTTGCCTGCGCTCTGTAATCATCAGGCCTCGTACGGGTGATGAGCAACGAAAACCGATACGATCACGCGTTCCAGCGAACACCCGATCCCTTGTTCGTGTGTTCTGGTTCTGCTCGGCGGTGCGCGTGTCGCCGATGTCGGGCTACCGGACCGCGGTGGCGGCGCGGGTTAACGTGCCCGCATGGTGAACGAGTCCCCGGACGTCCGGCCCCGCCGCAGACTCCGTCCGACGCGTCGCGGACGACTGGCCCTGATCATCGGCGCGATGCTCGTCGTGGCGGCAGCGGTGGTGGTTCCCCTGCTGATCAGCGGGACGAAGGGGGAGAAGGAGCAAACGCGGTCACTGCTGATCCCCGAAGGTCTGCGGGCCTCCCAGGTGTACGCGGCGGCCGACAAGTCCCTCGGCGTCGCGGCAGGCACCATCGAGAGGGCGGTGCCGTCCGCGGACCTCGCCCTCCCGGCCGAGGCCAAGGGCAACCCGGAGGGGTATCTCTTCCCGGCCACGTATCCCGTCGGCTCCGCCACCACCCCGAAGAGCCTGCTGCGTTACATGGTGGACACCGCGCTCAATCGGTTCGGGGCGGACCACATCACCGCCGGGGCGCAACGCAACAGCGTCTCCGTCTACCAGTCGGTCACGATCGCCAGCGTGGTGCAGGCGGAGGCCGACACCGCCTCCGACATGGGCAAGGTGGCCCGCGTCGTCTACAACCGGCTGGCCCGGGACATGCCCCTCCAGATGGACTCCACGCTCAACTACGCGTTGAAGCGCTCCACCCTGGACACCACCACCGGCGACACCCGGATCGACAGCCCGTACAACAGCTATGAGCGCAAGGGGCTCCCGCCGACGCCCATCGGCAATCCGGGCGAACAGGCCATGCGGGCGGCGATCAGCCCCGCGCCCGGCCCCTGGCTGTACTTCGTCACGGTCGCACCGGGGGACACCCGCTTCACCGACAACTATGCGGAGCAGCTGAAGAACGTCGAGGAGTTCAACCGCAACCGCCGCGCCGCCACGTCGAACTGACCGCGCGGCCACGGCCCGATCGGCCCCGAGGAATCACCGTGCCGCGGTCAGGCCGGAACGGACGCCGGGGTCTCCTGACGCCCGGCCGAGTCCAGCAGCCGCCGGACCGACCGGACCGCCGCCCGTCCAGCCCGGTTGGCCCCGATGGTGCTGGCAGACGGCCCGTACCCGACGAGATGCACGCGCCCGTCCCGTACGGCCCTGGTGTCCTCGGCCCGGATGCCGCCCCCGGGCTCGCGGAGCTTCAGCGGCGCCAGATGGTCGACGGCGGCCCGGAAGCCGGTCGCCCAGAGGATCGCGTCGGCCTCGACCGCCCGTCCGTCGTCCCAGACCACCCCGGTCGGAGTGATCCGGTCGAACATCGGGAGCCGGTCGAGAATCCCCTGCTCACGGGCGCGCCGGACGGCGTCGGTGACCGGCAGGCCGGTGACGCTCACGACGCTCTGCGGTGGCAGTCCGCGTCGTACCCGGTCCTCCACCATCGCCACGGCGGCCCGTCCCTGTTCCTCGCCGAAGGGCCCTTCCCGGAAGACCGGGGGGCGTCGCGTCACCCAGTACGTCGCGGCGGCGACATCGGCGATCTCCATCAGATGCTGTGTACCGGAGGCGCCGCCTCCGACGACGATCAGCCGCTGCCCGGCGAATTCCTCGGGTCCGGGGTAGTTCGCCGTGTGCAGCTGCCGCCCCCGGAAGGTCTCCTGCCCCGGGTAGCGGGGCCAGAAGGGCCGGTCCCAGGTGCCCGTCGCGTTGATCAGCGTGCGCGTGGCATACCCGCCCTCGGACGTCTCGACGAGCAGTCGCCCACCGTCCCCCTCGCGTACGGCGCTCACCTCGACCGGACGGTGCACCCGCAGGCCGAAGCGGTGCTCGTACGCGTCGAAGTACTCACCGATAACCTCGGACGAGGGCCGGCTGTCGTCGGCGCCGGCCAGTTCCATGCCGGGCAGCGCGTGCATCCCGTGGACCTTCCCGTACGTCAGCGAGGGCCAGCGGAACTGCCAGGCGCCGCCGGGGCGGGGCGCGTGGTCGAGAACCACGAAGTCGCGGTCCGGCTCCAGCCCCGAGCGCCGCAGGTGGTAGGCGGCGGACAGGCCCGCCTGCCCGGCGCCGATCACGACCACGTCCAGCTCGCGCACCCCAAAGTAATTCACGCTTCTACTAACTGCGGGGGGTTCCTGGATCTTCCCGGATCTTCCCGCCCGGAAGGAAGCCCAGAGACCCACGCGGCCCGCCTGTCGCCTTCGCGTACCGGCTGAGCACCCCGGCTCACGGGCCCCGGCTGAGCGCGTCCGCCTCAGCGCCCCCCGGCGAACAGCAGCGGCGCCCCGCCGGGTGCCGACGCCGGACGGCCATTGACCGCGGGCACCCCCAGCAGCGGAGACGCCGGAACGGTCGACAGCAGCCCACGCGCCGCCAGCTCAGGAGTCACGCCCTCGCCGAACCAGTACGCCTCCTCCAGATGCGGATACCCGGAGAGCACGAAGTGCTCCACGCCCAGCTCGTGATACTCCTCGATCCGGTCGGCGACCTCCGCATGGCTGCCGACCAGCGCGGTGCCCGCGCCACCCCGCACCAGACCGACGCCCGCCCAGAGATTCGGCGCGATCTCCAGCTTGTCGCGGGAGCCGCCGTGCAGCGCCAGCATCCGCTGCTGACCCACCGACTCGCTCCGGCCCAGCGCCTGCTGCGCCGCCGCGACCGTCTCCGCATCGAGATCGCCGAGCAGCCGGTCGGCCGTCGCCCATGCCTCGCGGGAGGAGTCCCGCGAAATGGTGTGCAGCCGGATGCCGAACCGCACCGTGCGGCCCCGCTCCTCCGCCAGCCCGCGAATCCAGTCGATCTTCTCCTTCACGGCCGCCGGAGGCTCGCCCCAGGTCAGATAGACATCGGCGTGCGCGGCGGCCACCGGACCGGCCGCCGCCGACGAGCCGCCGAAGAAGATGTCCGGCAACGGGTCCGGCGGCAGGGCCGTCAGCCCGCCCTCCACCTGATAGTGCTCGCCGTCGAAGTCGAACGGCCGCCCGCTCCACGCGCCCCGCACCACCGACAGGAACTCCGCGGTCCGCGCGTAGCGCCGGTCATGGTCCAGATGGTCACCGAACCGTCGCTGCTCCGTCGAATCGCCGCCGGTCACCACGTTGAGCAGCAGCCGTCCACGCGTGATCCGCTGATACGTCGCGGCCATCTGGGCGGCCAGCACCGGCGAGATCACACCGGGCCGGAACGCCACCAGGAACTTCAGCCGGTCGGTGTGCTGGGCCAGCGCGACCGTCGTCAGCCAGGCATCCTCGCACCACGTCCCGGTGGGTGTCAGCACGGCCTCGAAACCCAGCTGCTCCGCCGCCTTCGCGATCTGCGCCAGATACTCGATGTCGGGAGCGCGCACCCCGCTCACCGGCGTGATCCGGTCACGCTTGATACCGCCGTCGGTGTACGCGTGCCGGTCGACGAGGGTGCGGCCGTCACCGCCGGTGGGCAGGAACCAGTGCAGATGAACGTTCACGAGGAAGCCTTTCCGTACGAGCGGGGAGCCGCGGACGACGCGGGGAGGTCGCGGTTGAAACGGGTGTCGACGTAGTCCTCGAAGGAGAAGCGGCGCGGGATCAGACCGAGTTCGGCGAAGGTGTCGGCGATCTGCTGCTCGGAGGCGATGGCGGCCGCGTCGACGGCCACCGGGACACGGGTCCCGTGGGTGAGCTTCACGGCGTCCAGCGCCACCTCGTACGGCATGCCCGTCTCCTTCGCCCAGACCTTCGCCCAGGCCTCCGGGTGTTCGAAGACCCACTCCTGTGCGCGCTGAAGGCGGATGAGCAGATCGCCGATGGCCCGGGACTTCTTCCTGTCCTTGAGCGCGGCGGGCGAGGCCACCTGGAACCCGAGCCCGTTGACCACCCCCTCACCCGTGGTGAGCACCCGGGCCTTCGCGGTCCGCAGGATCTGTGAGGTGTACGGATCCCAGATCGCCCAGGCGTCGACCTTGCCGCGGCTGAACGCGGCGAGCGCGTCGGCGGGCTGAAGGTAGTTCAACTTCACGTCGGAGATGCGGAGTCCGGCACTCTTGAGCGAGGCCACCAGCTGATAGTGCGCGGAGCTGCCCTGGGCGACGGCGATCGACCTGCCCTTGAGCTGGGCGGGCTTCTTCAGCGGGGAGTCCTCCGGCACCACGATCGCCTCGCCCGCCGACGAACCGTGCGTGGCACCCACCACGACGATCTTCGAGTCGGACCCCGCGGCGAAGACGGGCGGTGTGTTCCCCACCCCGCCCAGGTCCACCGCCCGGGCGCTGACAGCCTCCAGGAGCGGTGGCCCGGAGGTGAACGTCGACCAGGTGACGCGGTAGTCGAGATCGTCCAGCTCTCCGGAAGCCCGCAGGATGGCTTCGTAACCTCCCCTCTGGTCACCGATGTCGAGGACGACACCGCCCTTCCCGTCGGTGTTGCCCGCCGTGTTCGCGGACGAGGCGCCACCACAGGCGGTGAGCAGCAGGGCGAAGGGGAGGAGCAGGCCGGGCAGGGTGCGGCGTCTCATGATCTTTCTCCAGTGGGTCCGTGCGGAAGGAGAGCGGAGGGACGGTGCGTGCGGGACTCAGGCGGCCACGTCCGGGGCCTCGACACCGAGCTCGGCCAGGAGCCGGGAGCGCAGGGCGACGAACCCGGGGCTGCCGGGACCGCGCGGCCGGTCCAGGGCGACCGGAGTGTCGTACGCGATCTCCCCGTCCCGCATCACCAGCGCCCGGTCGGCGAGCAGCAGGGCCTCGTCGACGTCATGGGTGACCAGCAGCACCGCGCAGCCGCGCCGCTGCCAGAGCTCGGCCACCAGCCGCTGCGCCCTGATCCGGGTCAACGCGTCCAGTGCGCCGAACGGTTCGTCGAGCAGCAGCAGATCCGGTTCGCGTACGAGAGCGCGGGCCAGGGACGCCCGCTGGGCCTCGCCGCCGGAGAGTGTCCTGGGCCAGGCCCCGGCCCGCTCGGCGAGCCCGACCTCGGCCAACGCCTTCTCCGCCACGGCCCGTTCGGGCTTGCCGGGCAGTCCGAGCAGTACGTTGCGCCAGACCCGCTTCCAGGGCATCAGCCGCGGTGCCTGGAAGGCCACGGCACGCCGTCGGGGTACGAGAACGGTGCCCTTGATCTCCCGGTCGAGTCCGGCCAGCACCCGCAGGAGGGTGGACTTCCCGCAACCGCTGCGCCCCAGCAGAGCGGTGAACTCCCCGGCCCGAAGGGTGAGATCGAGCCCGTCGATCACCGGCCGGCCGTCGAAGGCGCGCGTCAGCCCCTGGACCCGTACAGCGGCCTCCGGTTCCTCGGGCGGCGTCGGGAAACGGGCGGTCACTGGCCCGTGAAGGTCGGTCGCCATTGCAGCAGCAGCCTTTCGAGAGTCCGGACGATGACATCGGCGCTGAGACCGAGGAAGGCGTAGACGACCAGGCAGACGACGATCACATCGGTGCGGAAGAACTCCCGTGCCTGGTTCATCAGGAACCCGATTCCGGCGTCGGCGTTGATGGACTCGCCGAAGACGAGTGCCAGCCAGGCGGTGGCGAGGGAATACCGCAGCCCGGTCATGGCGCCCGGCAACGCCCCCGGAAGCACCACATGCCGCACCAGCCCCCACCGGCCGAGCCCCAACGACTGTCCTGCCTCGATGAGTTCGGCATCCACGCCCCGGATACCGGCATACACGTTCAGATACAGGTGGAAGGCGACCCCGAGAGCGATCAGCGCCACCTTCGGCGCCTCACCGATGCCGAGCCAGATGATGAACAGCGGAATGAGCCCCACCCAGGGGACGGTGCGCAGCATCTGTACGGTCGCGTCCACGAGATCCTCGCCCAGCCGGGAGAGTCCCGAGACCAACGCGAGTACGGTCCCGGCGATCCCGCCGAGCAGCAGCCCCATGGCCACCCGCTGGAGCGACACGGCCATGGCGGAGGGCAGGGTCCCGTCGGCGATCAGGCCGGACCCGGCCCGCGCGATGGTGCCGGGCGAGGCGAGCACGTCCGGGTGCAGCACACCCGTGGCGCTGAACACCTGCCACAGCGCGAGGAGCAGCAGCGGACCGATCGTACGGCGAAGCCACCGGGGTACGGAGGGCAGGCGCGCGGTGCGCACGGACGCCGGAACGACGGGCTCCAGGTCGAGCACCCGCGGCCATGGACCGGGCGTTTTTCCTGATTCGACGGTGATGCCGGGTGGCGGGGACGATGCGGGGGCATGGCCGATGGTCATGAGGGCTCCACGGGCAGTCCACGGAAGGGAGCGAGGAAGGGCGGCATGACGCCGCCGGGACCGCACGCGCCCGCCGGCCGACTACGGCAGCGGCACGGGACTCACGCCACGGGTTCGGTGAA
Organism: Streptomyces sp. NBC_01433; assembly: GCF_026340105.1. Lineage (NCBI taxonomy): Bacteria > Bacillati > Actinomycetota > Actinomycetes > Kitasatosporales > Streptomycetaceae > Streptomyces > Streptomyces sp. NBC_01433. Next base: position 5,930,669 of record NZ_JAPEPM010000001.1, read on the forward strand.
CCGCGACGCGGGGGTACGTACGGCACAGTGGCGCGAACCCGGTCGGACCGGGCGCCACATGGGCTGAGAGAACGTCAGCAGCCGCGACAACACGCGGCGGAAGCCACCCGCAGCAGGTCGATGTGACCGCGCGCAGTGAGCAGAGCTGATCGGAACATGTCGCCGAACGTAGCGACGCGGTCCGGAACGGGTCAATGGTGTCTCGGCACGTGGACGCGCCATCTCGCCGTGCGGGCGGCAGGATGGGGGCATGGCCGATACCTTCACCACGAGTGTTCTCCACGTCACCACCGGCGCGACGGAGACCGTCACCGATCTGACCCGCGACTGCGAGGAGTTCCTCACCCGCAACGCGGTCGGCCGGGACGGGCTGCTCAACATCTTCGTACCCCACGCCACCGCCGGAATCGCCGTCCTGGAAACCGGCGCGGGCAGCGACGACGACCTCCTCGCCGCACTGCACACGCTGCTGCCCGCCGACGACCGCTGGCAGCACCGCCACGGCACCCCCGGCCACGGACGCGACCACGTCGTCCCCGCCTTCGTCCCACCGCACGCCACACTGCCGGTCATCGGCGGACGCCTGGAGCTGGGGACGTGGCAGTCGGTGTGCCTGGTCGACACCAACATCTCTAATGTCAACCGTCAGGTTCGGCTGAGCTTTCTGGGCTGATCAAGATCACTCCCACGGCGCGGCTTATCGGTGCACAGGCATTGCCGGTAGCGTGATCGCCTGCCGCATGGAATGTCCATGTGACCGGCCGGCCCGTGCGAGGTATTCCGGCGGCGAGTGATGGGACACGTGATGAGCGAACTGACGAAGCCCAGGATCGAGGTTCCGGAGGGTGACGCGCCAACCGAGCTGACGATCCGGGACCTCGTGGTTGGGGACGGACCCGAGGCGCAGCCGGGCAGGGTCGTCCAGGTTCACTATGTAGGGGTCACGTTCGCGTCCGGAAGGGAGTTCGACTCCTCCTGGGAGCGGGACAGACCGTTCAAGTTCTCCGTGGGCGGTGGCAGGGTCATCAAGGGCTGGGACCGGGGGGTGAGGGGAATGAAGGTCGGCGGCCGGCGCGAGATCATCGTTCCGCCGCGTCTCGGTTACGGCAGGCAGTCACCCTCTCCGTTGATCCCGGCGGGCTCGACGCTGATCTTCGTCGTGGACCTGCTCAGCGTTGCGGGCGGGCCCGCCGGAGCGAGGTCAGGCTTGACCGGCCCGGTCTGAACGTGGCGCTCCTGAGGGGCCGGTGATGCCCTGTCGCTCGGCTCGCCCCACGTGGCACTTACCGGGGTGCGATGCCTCAGCCTCGCGGTGTAGGCGCATGGGAGCTCAGTGGACAAGGGGGCGGGTCTTGTTCGTGGCGACCACGATCGAGCCGCGGGTGTGAACCTCGCTTCTGTAATGCGACCTCACCTCCGCGCCTGAAAGCTGATGCACCCCATCTTTGACCCGCAGCCCGAACCCTGTGTCCGGTACCTGACGGACACGATCAGCACGACGTTCCCCTGCCTACTGCTCGACCTTGGCGCCCCGGACTCCTGGTGGCTGAGTCAATGCAGATGAGGGCGTTGGCACACGGGTGAGCAGTTCGACCATCCTGCCCGGTCCGTTGCCATCACACGGCAGGAACTGGGCAGACGTCCCCGTGGATGCGATGTCGTCTGGAGGTCGCCATGTCACTTCGGCCCGCGCGTCCACCGGACCGCGGCCCCTCCCGCTGCACCTGACGCGTCTCGCCGGTCAGTACGTGCTTCCGGTCGCCGGAACGAAGGAGGAGAGAAGCACGTCATCCGCTCCATGAGCCCAGGCGCGCGGCCGCCCGCGGGACTGGACGTGCCCTCGACGAAGCTGATGTCGAGGTCACCACCGTGGCTCCGATCTACGGGGGAGCCGACGAGATCGCCCACATGGATGGGTGGGTCCGCGGCCGAGACTCATCGTTCTCCGGTGTGAGCGCCAAGGCTGAACCTGACCACGGTTGGCAGGGTCTGGCGCACTCCCTGCCGGGTCACCGCGCCATTGTTTCTCCACCGTGATGCCCATGTGACGCTCTGCGCGCCCGGTGGCCTCCGGGCGGAGACGAAAGACTGGACCTGACCTGCGGTTTCCTCTGATTCTAACGGAGGATGGCCGATACCGAAGTGGACAATTCCCACCGCCGGGTACGGTTGAGCTTCTTCGGCCGGCGGTCAGCGGGCCGCTTCGGTGGGACCGCGGGGCGGTCCGGTGGGACCTCGGGGGTGGTCCGGCCGTGCTGAATGAGAAGTGTGCGTGCGGCATGGTGGGCACGGGAGCGGCCCCGGGCTCCCTGTTCGTCACCCGCTTTGCTCTGCTGTACTGCCTTGCGACTAGTTTGTGTGCAGGACGGATACGCAGGCCCGTGGTGGCAGAGGTGCACGGGGGACAGGAGGTCGGGAAGAGTGTCGCTGCGCGGAGGTGATCCAGCCGAGATCGGCGGTTATCCGCTTGAGGCGCGGCTCGGCTCGGGTGGCATGGGCACGGTCTTTCTGGCCCGTACGAGCTCGGGGCGACCTGTCGCGATCAAACTGATCCACCAGCAGTTCGCGGGGGACGACGAGTTCCGCATCCGTTTCCGGCAGGAGGTGGCGGCGGCGAGGCGGGTCAGCGGCGCGTTCACCGCCGCCGTGGTCGACGCCGCCCCCGAGGCCGAGCAGCCGTGGATGGCGACGACCTATATCGAGGGGCACACGCTCGCCCAGCGCATCGCCGCGGAGGGCCCGCTGAACGGAGCCGAGCTGCGAAGGCTCGCCATCGGGCTGGCGGAGGCGCTGCGCGACATCCACCGGGTGGGGGTTGTCCACCGTGACCTGAAGCCCTCGAACGTCGTGCTCTCGCCCGAGGGCCCGCGCGTCATCGACTTCGGCATTTCGCGCGCCGTGGACCAGCAGACGCTGACGATGACGGGACGGGTCATCGGTACGCCGCCCTTCATGTCGCCGGAGCAGTTGCAGGCGCCGCGTGGTGTGGGGCCGCGGTCCGATGTCTTCTCGCTGGGGACACTGCTGGTGTACGCGGCGACGGGGCAAGGGCCCTTCGACGCGGACAGCCCGTACCTGACGGCGTATCAGGTGGTGCATGAGGAGCCGTCGCTGGGTGCCGTGCCGTCGGCTCTGCGCGCGGTCGTCGAGCCGTGCCTGGACAAGGAGCCCGAGGGGCGCCCCTCGGCGGACGAACTCCTCGTGCTGCTGCGGGACCTGCCGGTCGACCTCGGCGGGACCGACGCGCAAGCGGTTGGCGCGGGCCGCACCCGCGACATGATCACGCAGCATCACTTCGCGACGCCGGACACCCCGGCGCCGACTGCCCCGGCCACCGACTCGGCCACCGCCCAGGCCGGTCCCGATACAGGGAGCACCGGCACCCCGGTCGGCCGCCGTCTGCGTCGCCGATGGCGTCCCGTGCTCGCGGCCGCGGTCGCGGTGGCAGCGATCGGCGGCGGGGTCGCCGCGGTGACGGCCGACAGCTTCGGGGGGAACGACGGCGTCGACAAGGGCAACAGCGTCGCGACGCCTGGTGCCGCGCTTCCGGCCGGTTTCACACCGTGGCGCGAGACCGTGCGGGGCGGCAGCGAGGACATCCCCGACGAGCTGCGTTGCGTCGCGCGCGGCGACGCGCTGTTCTGCGGGGGCGGCGGAGTCGTGGCGACCCGTATCAGCGCCCAGGACGGCTCGCGGGCGTGGACGGCGAAGAGTCCGGGCGTCCCCGTCCAGGGCATGCACCTGGTGGGCGCCACCGACGACACGGTGCTCGGTTACCGTTTCGCCGCCCAGGACGCCCCGCAGGGCCCGCCCAGTGAGGTGGTGGCCATCGACGCGGACAATGGCCGGGAGCTGTGGTCCGTGCCCTCCGGCGCTCAGTCGACGGCTGTTACGGGGCGGACCCAGGACGCCGTGGTGGTCGGCGCCGCCGTCGTGACGGTCGACTCCTCCAACTCCCGCTTCGAGGCCCGGGACGCGCACAGCGGCAAGGTCGCCTGGAGGACGCCGTTCCCCGCGGGCACGCGGTGCGCCCCCGTTCCGGCGGGCGCGCAGCTCTACGCGATGTGCGCGACGGACACGGAGGTGGACGCCTTGGAGGTTCGCCGCCCCACCCTGTACACGGTCGACCGCGCCTCGGGGACACTGGGCAGGCCCATCGCGGTCAACGGCCCCGCCGTGCCGATGGGCGTCGGCGACGGCAGGCTCGTACTCCTTCAGAGGCACATGGAGGGAACGGCACTGGCCGGCTACGACGGGGTGGCGCGGGTCGACCCGGCCTCGCGGAAGGTCACGTACTCCCGGCTGGCCAAGACATACGCGGGGACGCCCGGCATGGCGGACGGCACCATCTACGTGAGCGGGCAGACCGGTCTCATCACGGCGCTCGACCCCGCGACCGGCCGGAAGAAGTGGTCCCGGCAGACGGGCGTGGAGGGCGCGTCGGGTCCTGTGACGGGAGCCGGCGCGGTGTATTTCAGCTCGGCCACCGGCCGGGTGGTCGCGCTGTCGCCGTACGATGGCGAACCCCTGTGGACAACGGATCCGCAGGCCGATGGTTTGACGGGCGAGCAGGGCGCAAGCCCGCGCGTGACCGTCGCGGGGCGTGCGGTGATCGTCGCCGCGGCCAAGAACACTCTTTTCGCCTTCGACGCTCAGAAGCCGCCGAAGTCGGGCTGACCCCGGCGGAACCGGCCGTCGGCCGCCTTCCCTGCCGTGCCGACTCGTGAACAAGGCCATCACCCGGCCGGTGCGAGCGGGGGCGCTATCCGGGGAACGGGGCGACCGCCTGACCGCCGGCCAGCGCGTCGATCCGGGCGGCCGCGTCGGCGTCGAGGAAGAAGAGCGTCATGGCCTGGCCGTTGTGCCGGACATGGAAGCGCCGGTCGCCGTATTCCAACTCGTCGATGAGATAGCCGACCACCAACAGGTCGGCCCAGTCGTCCCTGACATCGATGGGCCAGTTGACCCGTCGGCCGTCGGCCGTGTACTCGATCCACGCCTCCTCCGTGTCGAGGTCGACGTGGTCCCGCAGACCGGACAGGGCGTCCGGCCGGCCGGCGATCCGGCACAGTTGCCGGGCGATCGCCACGTACGATCCGGGCCCGCGGACGCACTCGGTGTCGAAGTGCCATGCCCGGTCGCAGAACCACCGCTCCCACGGCTCGGCCTGGACCGCGCAGCCCAGCGCGAACAGCGCCAGGTCGAAGGGCTTGAGTTCGTACTCCTCCCGCGGCCACGCGTGCAGCAGCTCTTCCACGGTCCGGCCGGTCGCGAGCGGCAGCCCCAGTTCCGCCAACATGTCCAGCTGATCTTCAAGACGCATGGCCGGGATCGTAACCGCAACCTCGGACAACGCCGAAGCGCCCCGTTCCGGCGGGCGGCACGATGGGGCGGCAGGCCCGGGAGAGTGGATGCCGAATTGCGTGAGGGGGTGGGGTGCCAATGCCGGGTTCACCGGTGTCCCGACGATCCGCGAAGAAGTGCGAGCAGACCTGGGCCCGGTCCTGGCCCTCGCCGAGGGCATCGGCGACAGATTCCTGCGGGACGAGTCCCGGTGCAGAGTGCCGATGACCGCCCCACTCGCGACCGGTGTGTGCCGCACAGCCCGGAAGAGCGCCCAGGACGGGCCGATCGCTAGGGACGAGCGGGAGTCCTGGTCCGGAGGATCTCGTCCATGGACTCCTCGCGCCATCGCCTCAGGAGGTCGTGGAAGGCGCACGCGCCGTGGGGGTAGGCGAACGGGCCGTTCGGCCGGCCGCGCCCTTCGCGGTTGTAGTAGCCGGGGGTGCACTCGGCGTGGAACCACTCGTGGTCGGGGGCGTCCTCGGCCAGGGCGGCGATCCAGGCGTCCTCGGTCTCGCGGGACGGTTCGATGAGGGCGCCCCCGGCTTCGGCGGCGGCGACGAGGGCGGCGGCATGGACAGCCTGCTCGTCCAGAATGTGCGTGTAGTTGACGCTGCTGGCGTTCTGCAGGGATCCCATCAGGATCAGGTTCGGGAAACCGTTGCTGGTGAAGCCATGCAGCGTGCGCGGACCCTGTAGCGCCCACGCGTGCAGCAGTGGGGTGCCGCCCCGGCCGTGGACGGGGAGCTTGCCGGAGAGGATGCCGGAGGTCCCGACGGAGAATCCCGTGGCGAAGATCAGGCAGTCGAGCGCGTATTCGGTGTCGCCGACCACGACGCCGTGTTCGGTGATGCGCTCGATGCCGTGGGTGTCCGCCGTGTCGACCAGGGTGACGTTGTCGCGGTTGAACGCCGGGTAGTACCTGTCGGAGAAGGTGGGGCGCTTGCAGGCGTACCGGTACCAGGGTTTGAGCCTCTCCGCCGTGTCCGGGTCGGTGACGGTCTGTTCGACGCGGGCGCGGAGTTCGTTCATCTTGGCGGCGTCGGCCGTCTCGTACGCGGCCTCGAAGGCTGTCCGGTCGCCTTGACGGTGGAAGCTCGGCAGGAGCTTCTCCAGGAGCCCCGCCGACGTGGTCCAGCGGTCCGCCACGAGATCCTGTTCGGCCCTCTCGCCGGAGACGATACGGAGATAGTTCTCGCGGCGCTCGCGTGCCCAGCCGTCGTGGTCGGCGCCGACGTCCCTGGCGGTGGTGCGGCGGTTGGCGCGCACGTCCACGGTGGAGGGGGTGCGCTGGAAGACGTAGACGTGTCCGGCGTCCTCGGCCAGCAGGGGAATGACCTGGACGCCCGTGGCTCCGGTGCCGACGATGCCCACCCGCTTCCGCGAGAGGCCGGTCATGCCGCCGTCCGCGGTGCCGCCGGTGTAGGCGTAGTCCCACCGCGAGGTGTGGAAGGTGTGGCCCGTGAAGTCCTCGATGCCGGGTATCCCGGGGAGCTTCGGCTCGGAGAGAGTGCCGGTGGCGGTGACGACGTACGTGGCCCGGAACGCGTCGCCGCGGTCGGTGGCCACGATCCATGTCCCGGATTCCCCGTCCCAGGTCAGCGAGGTGACCGCGGTGGAGAACAGGGCGTCCGGGTAGAGGTCGAACTGCCGTGCCACCCGCACCGCGTGGCGGCGGATCTCCTCACCGGGAGCGTACTTCCACTCCGGTACGTATCCGGTCTCGTCCAGCATCGGCAGGTACACGTGCGACTCGATGTCGCAGTGGACGCCCGGGTACCGGTTCCAGTACCACGTGCCCCCGAAGTCGCCGCCCTTCTCCACGATCCGGACGCGCGTCACCCCCTGTTGCCGCATCCGCGCCCCGGCGAGGATCCCGCCGAATCCACCGCCGACCACGGCGACATCGACGGTGTCGCGCAGCGGATCACGCGCGGCCGGCTCTCCCGCGTACGGATCGGCGGCGTAGTAGCCGAACTCGGTCTCGGCGTCGCGGTATTGGCGGGCGCCGTCGGGCCGTACGCGCCGCTCGCGTTCGAGGCGGTATCGCTGCCTCAGCGCGGTGAGGTCGTCGGGAGCCGACGCTTGAGGGGGTGTCATGTGGGGCCTCGATCCTGCCGATCGGGCCGCCCCGGAGTGAACGGCCGTCCGCTACGGTAGCAACTACCGGACAGCGGTGTCCGGTTGAAGCGCGGGCGTACCGCGGCACTCGGCCGGAACACGTCCACGCGCCCGGTCGGGGCGCATGCGAACCTCCCGGCCCGCGGCACCCGCACACAGCGGACAGGAAGAGTGATCCCCCATGCGACGACTCCCGATCCGATCCCTTGCCGTGCTCGCCACGATGGGCGCGCTGGCGCTCACCGGATGCGGTACGGACCCGGGTGGCCCCAGTGGCCCCAGTGGCCCCAGTGGCCCCAGTGACGTCAGCGACCGAGCGGCCCTCACCGGCGCGGACAGGACCATCCGCGCGCACAAGGTCATGCGGCTGACGCGGGTGCACGAAGAGACCGGGATGACCCTGCTGGAGGGTCCGACCTTCGACGAGGACGGCCACCTGTTCGTCGTCGACGTCACCGCCCCCGCGGGCAAGCCGAAGGTGATATGCGTCGACGTCGAGAAGAAGACGTCGCGGGCGGTCCACACCGACGGCCGAGGGGCCTACACCTCGGCACAGTTCAGCCCGTACGACGGACGGCTCTACCTGACCGACTACGCCCACGGCGAGGTCGTGAGCCTGGCCCCGGACGGCAGTGATCCGCGGACCTTCTTCTCCGGCAAGGTCGACGGAGCGCGGATGAACCCCGATGACATCGCCTTCGACGAGGAGGGCGACCTGTACGTCAGCGACTCACGCGGCCTGGCCGAGGGCGAGGCGCACGGGCGTGTGGTGCGGATCGAGCGCGACGGCGGGAAGGCCACCGTCCTGGCCGAGGATCTGGCCGCGACGAACGGCATCTCGTTCGACGCGGACTACCGAGGGCTGTGGATCAGCGAGCTGACACAGAACCGGATCTCCTACCTCCGCCTCGACGCGCAGGGAGGCGTCGCTTCCCAGCACACCGCTGTCCGCGTCGACGGGGGGATCGCGCAGACCGACTCGATCGCCGTGGACGCGGACGGCAACCTGTACCAGGGACTGCACGGCCGGGCCGCGATGGTCGTGTACGACCAGCACGGTGAGCGTCTGGCGACGGTCGAGATACCCGCCCGCGACACAGGGCTTGAGTCGGTGACGAACGTGGCGATCACGCCCGGCGGAACCACGGCGTACATGACCGTCAGCGGGCCCGCCGGGGGCTACCTGTACGCCTTCGACGCCCCGGCGGAAGGCATCCGGCAGTCCAACGGCGGCTGACACCGCTCCCGCACTCACCCGTTGAAGGGCCGCACCGGTCCCACCTCGACGCCGAGCAGCCGCCAGGCAGCCAGCGCTCGGCGTTCCCGATCCTCACGGGTCGGGCCGGTGACGGCGCCGGAGACCATGGCGACCGCGAGCATGAGGTCGTCCGACGCACTCAGTCGGTGACCATCCGTCAGGTGACCCCGCAGACCACGCTCGACCCGCTCGGATAGGGCCAGGGCGTGCGCGTGGATGTCGGAGCGACCGCCCGCTCCCTCAACGTGTAAGAGGCCGATGAAAGCCGCCGACTCCGTAAGGTGCCACGTCATCACACCGAGGGCGTCGGCCAGGGTCGCGTCCTCGGCCGCGGCTGCCTGCTCGACCTGCCGCACGTTCTCCTCCAGAACGGCGGTCGCCACGGCGGCCCGGTCGGGAAAATGCCGGTACAGAACGCCCTGTCCGACCCCGGCCCGGCGCGCGATCGCGGAAAGCGGCGCGTCCAGACCGTACTCCGCGTAGATCTCCCGGGCGGCGGTGACCAGAGCGGCCCGGTTGCGGGCGGCGGCCTTCGGCCCGTCGTTCGCGGGTCGCCGTTCGTCCGGCATGGGGTGCTGCGTCACCCCGGAAGCGTACCGGCCGGACGGAGCGGGCTCGGGCCTGCCGATGGTGTGCGCCGCCGTCGGAACCCGCGGTGTCCGGCGCCACGCGGACCCGCCGGCCGACGAGGGCCCGGAAGGGAGCCGGGACCGTCGAGGAAACGTCCTTGGTCAGCGGCGGCGTGCGCTCGCCACGGGCGCGCGTCTCCGGCAGGACGTGCCGTCGCGGATATCGGCGGGGAAGGCCGCGGCGGTGACGCCCGGCGCGGCCGGCTCATCGACCAGGGCGTCCAGCTTCGCCTCGGTACGTGCGATCAGTCCGACCCTGAAGCCATGGCGGTCCTGACCCGACGGGATGCTGCCTCCGCCTTCGCCTTCGCCTCCGCCTCCGCTGCCGCGCGCCGCGCGCCGTTAGTCGGGCCGGGCCCGGGGCGCCGCCCGTTGGGGCCGGGGTGCTGGTCGGCACCCCGGCCCCTCGGGGATCTTCCCGATCAGGCCGAGGGCAGCTCACCGCGGACCGTGCGGGCCGCGGCGACCAGGTTCTCCAGGGACGCCTTGGTCTCGGGCCAGCCGCGCGTCTTCAGGCCGCAGTCCGGGTTGACCCACAGCCGCTCCGCCGGAATGGCCTCAAGTCCCTTGCGCAGCAAGGCCGCTGCCTCGGCCGTGCTTGGTACGCGCGGGGAGTGGATGTCGTAGACACCCGGTCCCGCCTCGCGCGGGTAGCCGTGCGCGGCGAGTTCGCGGGCGACCTGCATGTGCGAGCGGGCGGCCTCCAGGCTGATGACGTCGGCGTCGAGGTCGTCGATGGCCTGGACGATGTCGCCGAACTCGGCGTAGCACATGTGGGTGTGGATCTGGGTGTCCGGACGCACGCCGCTGGTGGTGAGACGGAACGACTCGGTGGCCCACGACAGGTAGGCCGGGCGGTCGGCCGCCCGCAGCGGGAGCGTCTCGCGCAGGGCGGGCTCGTCGACCTGGATGACCGAAGTCCCTGCCGTTTCCAGGTCGTTGACCTCGTCGCGCAGGGCGAGGGCGACCTGGCGGGCGGTGTCGCCGAGTGGCTGGTCGTCGCGGACGAAGGACCAGGCCAGCATGGTGACCGGCCCGGTGAGCATGCCCTTGACCGGGCGTGAGGTGAGGGACTGGGCGTACGTCGTCCAGCGCACCGTCATCGGTTCGGGGCGGGAGATGTCGCCGGCCAGGATCGGCGGCCGGACGTACCGCGTGCCGTAGGACTGGACCCAGCCGTGCTGTGTGGCGAGGTAGCCCGTCAGCTGCTCGGCGAAGTACTGGACCATGTCGTTGCGTTCGGGCTCGCCGTGCACGAAGACGTCCAGGCCGGTCTTCTCCTGGAACGAGATGACCTCCTGGATCTCGGTCCTGATCCGCTCCTCGTAACCGGCCGTGTCGATCCGCCGCGCCCGCAGGTCGGCCCGCGCGGTGCGTAGTTCGGCGGTCTGTGGGAACGACCCGATGGTGGTGGTCGGCAGCGGAGGCAGCCCGAGGTGCGCGCGCTGGGCCGTCGTCCGTTCCGTGTACGGCTGGGAGCGGCGAGCGTCGGCGTCCGTGACGGCGGTGGCACGGGCCCGTACGGCGGGGTCGCTGGTGAGCCCCGAGCCGGAGCGGGAGGCCAAGTCTGCGCGGTTGGCGGCGAGTTCGGCGGCGATCGTATCGGTTCCCTGGGCCAATCCCTTGGCGAGCGTGACGATCTCGCTCGTCTTCTGCCGTGCGAACGCGAGCCAGCGCAGGATCTGCGGCTCGATGTCCCGCTCGGCTGCGGCATCGAGCGGTACATGCAGCAGCGAGCAGGACGCGGCCACGTCGACCTGGTCGGCAAGACCGAGCAACGTGCCCAGTGTGGAAAGGGACTTGGTGAGGTCGTTGACCCAGACGTTACGGCCGTTGACCACGCCCGCGACCAGCCGCTTGCCGGGCAGTCCGCCCACCGCGGCGAGGGCGTCCAGGTTGGCTGCGGCGGACTCGGTGAAGTCCAGTGCGAGGCCTTCCACCGGAGCCTTCGCCAGCACCGGCAACGCGTCGCCGAGCCGGTCGAAGTAGGAGGCGATCAGGAGCTTCGGTCGGTCCGTGAGGGTGCCGAGGTCGCGGTAGGCGCGGGTGGTGGCGTTCAGTTCGGCCGGGGTGCGGTCCTGGACCAGCGCGGGCTCGTCGAGCTGGACCCACTCCGCGCCCCCCGCGCGCAGGTCGGCGAGGACCTCGGCGTACACGGGCAGCAGGCGGTCCAGGAGGGTGAGCGGATCGAAGTCCGCGGGCACACCGGGCCCGGGCTTGGCGAGCAGGAGGTAGGTGACCGGGCCGACCAGGACGGGGCGGGCGGCCAGGCCCAGGGCGAGGGCCTCCTTCAATTCCGCGACCTGCTTGGTGGAGTCGGTGGTGAAGACAGTGTCCGGGCCCAACTCGGGCACCAGGTAGTGGTAGTTCGAATCAAACCACTTGGTCATTTCGAGCGGCGCGACCTCCTGCGTGCCGCGCGCCATCGCGAAGTAGCCGTCCAGCGCGTCGAGTTCGACGGCGGCCCGGTGGCGTTCGGGGATCGCGCCGACCATGACGGTGGTGTCGAGGACGTGGTCGTAGTACGAGAAGTCGCCGGTCGGGACCTCGTGGATGCCGGCTTCAGTGAGCTGCTGCCAGTTAGTGCGGCGCAGGTCGGCGGCGGTGGTGCGGAGGGTGTCGGCGTCGACGCGGCCCTTCCAGTAGCCCTCGATCGCCTTCTTCAGTTCCCGGTTCGGGCCTTGGCGGGGGTAGCCGTACACAGTGGCCTGTGCTGCCGCGGCTGCGGGCTCGGTTGTCACGGAAATCTCCTTCGCGAGATGACTCCTTGAGATCCCGGAGACGGGACACGGACGCGAAGGGGTGACGAACCGGACGGATCCTGCGCACGCCACCGGCGTGGAGTTCCGTCTGGCATGTACGCCGACCCGCCCACGAGGTCACCGGGATATCCGCACACGAGGGGTCGCGTACGGGCAACGGGCAGGTCTTCGGACTCGCGGGCACATCTGCCGGGGGCAGATTCCTAGTGGCCGTCGCTTCCCGGATCCGACCGGATCCAGTGCGTATGACGGCGGTCGTTCCCACTTACCGCTGCGGGGCAGTCCCGGATTCCCACCGGGTTCCCTCTTACGACGCGTCTGCCTGGCGGACAGGGCGAACCAGCTGCACCGCCAGAGTAGAGGGCGGGCCACCTCCGGGGCACCGATGTTCACCATCCGGAACGTGACGTGAGACACGGGATCCGCCCGACGGGTCAGGCCGGAGGGAGCGTGCCGCAGGCCGCTGTCTGCCGCACGCCCCGCTCTCCACGCACCGCGGGCCCCTCGCGAAACCGTCCCGGCCCGGCGGGCTTATTGCGTATGAGTTGCAATTACACTGCATGTGCGGAAAGCCTGTTTGTGAAGGAGATGCCGGTGGCGGCGGGGGGCATTGTGCTGGGGATCGAGTCGTCGTGCGACGAGACGGGCGCGGGGATCGTCTCGCAGGGCCGTCTGCTCGCTCATGCGGTGGCGTCCAGCATGGACGAGCACGCCAGGTTCGGCGGCGTGGTCCCGGAGATCGCCGCACGGGCGCATCTGCACGCCTTCACCCCTGTCGTCCGGCAAGCCCTCGACCAGGCGGGTCTGCGGCTGTCCGACATCGACGCGGTGGCGGTCACCACGGGGCCGGGCCTCTCCGGGGCGCTCCAGGTCGGCCTCGCGGGCGCGAAGGCCCTGGCCTACGCGATCGACGCCCCCTTGTACGGGGTGCACCACCTGGCGGGGCATGTCGCCGCGGACACGTTGGAGCACGGCCCGCTGCCCGATCCCTGTGTGGTGCTGATCGTCTCCGGCGGGCACACCTCCCTGCTGCTCGTACGGGACCTGGCCCGCGATCCGATCACGCACCTGGGGGACACCCTGGACGACGCCGCCGGAGAGTGCTTCGACAAGGTGGCCCGGGTCTTCGGCCTGCCGTATCCGGGAGGCCCGGCCATCGACCGCGCCGCCCGGGGAGGCGATCCGCGTGCGGTGGCCTTCCCCCGCCCGCTGACCGGGCGGAAGGGGGACCCCTACGCGTTCTCCTTCTCCGGTCTCAAGACCGCCGCCGCGCGCTGGGCCGAGGGACACCGGGGCCGTGAGCTGCCGGTGGCCGACGGCGCGGCCTCGCTCCAGGAGGCGATCGCGGATGTGCTGACCCGCACGGCGCTGGCCGCCTGCCGGGACCACGGCGTCAGGACCCTCGTCGTGGTCGGCGGTGTCGCCGCGAACTCAAGGGTGCGCGCGCTCGCCGAGGAGCGGTGCGCGGCCGCGGGCGTGCGACTGCGCGTGCCCCCGATGACCCTGTGCACGGACAACGGCGCGATGATCGCGGCTGTCGGCGACCTCCTCGTACGAGCAGGAGCCGAGCCCGCCCCCCTCGACGTGTCGATCGACCCGTCCGCGCCCCTGGAATACGCGGCACTGACCCCCGGGGCGGCCGCGGCGAGGGCCGCCTGATGGCTGCCCGCGTCAGGATTCTCCGAGGCGGGTAACTGCTCGCGCACGCCGGTGTCCCGCGCGCCGAGAGGAGCGGACGTCGCCGGTTTCGCCCCCGGGTGGATCACGCGCCCGCTCCGGTCCCTCCGCCCCCTCCGCCCTCTCGGGTCCCTCCGGTTCCGAGGCGCGCCCGGCGCGCGGTCACGGCACAAGTCGGCTGCTCAGGAAGGCTGTTCGAGCGGCCGGTCACGACACGGGGAGTGGAGGGGTGGACTTACTAGGACGTCCAACTATATGTTCGTGGCACAAGGTCCGCGGTGCAGGGAAGCCGGTGTGAATCCGGCACGGTCCCGCCACTGTGACCGGGGAGTGTGCTGCCATCCACACGCCACTGGCGAGGTCTGCCGGGAAGGCGGGCAGCACGCGGGGATCCGGGAGTCAGGATACCGGCCGCGGAATGTTCCGTGTTTCCACGAGGATGGAGCAGACACGCATGGCACCGGTCCGTACGCATACCCACGACCCTGGTGATCCGGCGGAGCGTACCCGAACCACCGTGCGCTCATAGACCTCCGAGGCCCCCGGCCCCGCTGTTCGCTGTCCCACGGCCTTCCCCGGCGGTGCGCCCACCCGTGCGCCCGACGGCGTCCCGCCGTGCCATCCCCGGATCTCACCTGACGAGAGCAGGCATCCATGGTCCGTGAACTCACCCACTTCATCGGCGGCAAGCACACCACCGGTACGTCCGGCCTCTTCGGCGACGTGTACGACCCCAACACCGGCGCCGTCCAGGCACGCGTACCGCTCGCGGGCCATACCGACACCAGGATCGCGATCACCGAGGCGGTCAACGCGCAGCGGGAATGGGGCCGGTGGAACCCGCAGCGGCGCGCCCGCGTCCTGCTGCGCTTCCTCCAGCTCGTCGAGACGGAGCGCGAATCCCTGGCACGGATGCTGTCCGCCGAGCACGGCAAGACCGTGGCTGACGCGCACGGCGACATCCAACGCGGCCTGGAGGTGGTCGAGTTCGCCGCCGGAATCCCGCATCTGCTCAAGGGTGAGTTCACCGACAACGCGGGCACCGGAATCGATGTGCACTCGCTGCGCTCCCCGATCGGAGTGGTCGCGGGAATCACCCCGTTCAACTTCCCCGCGATGATCCCGCTGTGGAAGGCGGCGCCCGCTCTCGCGTGCGGAAACGCGTTCGTCCTCAAGCCGTCGGAGCGGGACCCGTCCGTGCCGCTGCGCCTGGCCGAGCTGTTCCTGGAGGCCGGTCTGCCGCCCGGTGTCCTCAACGTGGTCAACGGCGGCAAGGAAGCCGTCGACACCCTCCTGGAGGACCCCAGGGTCGGTGCGCTGGGCTTCGTCGGCTCCACTCCCGTCGCCGCCCACATCTATGCCACCGCCGCCGCCCACGGCAAGCGCGCCCAATGCTTCGGCGGCGCCAAGAACCACATGATCGTGATGCCGGACGCCGACCTCGACCAGGCCGTCGACGCGCTCATCGGCGCCGGATACGGATCCGCGGGAGAGCGCTGCATGGCGATCTCCGTGGCCGTGCCCGTCGGCGAGGAGACCGCCGACCGGCTCGTCGCCGCGCTCAGGGAACGCATCGGCACACTCCGCATCGGCCGCTCCGACGACCCGGAGGCCGACTTCGGCCCCCTGGTGAGCCAGGACGCCCTCGAACGGGTCCGCCGCTATGTGGACATCGGCGTCACAGAGGGCGCCGAACTCGTCGTCGACGGAAGGGATTTCACCCTGCCCGGCCATGAGAACGGGTTCTTCGCCGGGGCCTCCCTCTTCGACCGGGTCTCCTCACGGATGCGGATCTACCGGGAGGAGATCTTCGGACCCGTCCTGTGCGTCGTACGGGCCGCCGACTACGAGGAGGCCCTGCGCCTGCCCAGCGAGCACCCCTACGGGAACGGGGTCGCGATCTTCACCAGGGACGGTGACACCGCCCGCGACTTCACCCGCCGGGTGAACACCGGCATGGTCGGCGTCAACGTCCCCATTCCGGTCCCCGTCGCCTATCACACCTTCGGCGGCTGGAAGCGATCCGGCTTCGGCGACCTGAATCAGCACGGCCCGGACGCCATCCGCTTCTACACCCGCACCAAGACCGTCACCTCGCGCTGGCCCTCGGGCGCCAGGGAAGGCGCGAGCTTCACCCTCCCCACCATGGGATGAGCGCCATGACCACCACATCGCTCACCGAGGACCAACAGGCCCTGATCGAGACCACCCTCGACTTCGCGCAGGACCACCTGGCCCCCCATGCCGTCCAGTGGGACCAGGACAAGCACTTTCCGCTCGACACGCTGCGCAAGGCCGCCGGGCTCGGGCTCGGCGGCGTGTACGTACGGGAGGACGCGGGCGGCAGCGGCCTCTCCCGCGCCGACGGTGTCCTCGTCTTCGAGGCCCTGGCCTCCGGCTGCCCGTCCATCGCCGGCTACCTCTCCATCCACAACATGGTCGCCTGGATGCTCGACACCTATGGCGACGAGGGGCAACGCGCACGGTGGCTGCCCCGGCTGTGCGCCATGGACGACCTCGGCAGCTACTGCCTCACCGAACCCGGCGCGGGATCGGACGCCGGGGCGATCGGCACCCGCGCGGTGCGGGACGCGGACGACTACCTCCTCACCGGCGTCAAGCAGTTCATCTCCGGAGCGGGCGCATCCCAGGTGTACGTCGTCATGGCACGCACCGGGGGAGCTGGCCCAGACGGCATCTCCGCGTTCGTCGTGGACCGGGACGATCCCGGCCTCTCGTTCGGGCCGAACGAGAAGAAGATGGGCTGGAACGCCCAGCCCACCCGCCAGGTGGTCCTGGACGGGGTCCGAGTGCCCGCGGACCGGCTGCTCGGCCGGGCGGGCGACGGCTTCCGCATCGCGATGAACGGCCTGAACGGCGGCCGGCTCGGTATCGCCGCCTGCTCCCTGGGCGGCGCCCGTAGCGCCCTCAGCAGGAGCCTGTCGTATCTCGCGGGCCGTGAGGCGTTCGGCGCCCGGCTGCTGGACCAGCAGGCCCTGCAGTTCCGCCTTGCCGACATGGCGACCGAACTCGCCGCCGCCCGCGCCCTGCTCCACCAGGCCGCCGAGGCCCTGGACCGCGGAGACCCGCAGTCCCCGCAGTTGTGCGCGATGGCCAAACGCTTCGCCACCGACACGGGCTACTCCGTCGCCGATCGTGCCCTCCAACTCCACGGAGGCTACGGATACGTGAACGAGTACGGCATCGAGAAGATCGTCCGCGACCTCCGGGTCCATCAGATCCTGGAAGGAACCAACGAGATCATGCGCGTCATCGTGGCCCGCGGACTGACGGAGGCGTTCCGGTGACCGCCGCCGAGGAGCACGTGCTGCTCCGTACCGAGGGCCGCGCGGCCCACCTCACGCTCAACCGGCCGAAGGCGCTCAACGCCCTCACCCACACCATGGTGCGGCGCATCGACGCGGCACTGACCGTCTGGGAGCACGATCCGGCGGTGGAGACCGTGATCATCACCGGTGCCGGTGAACGCGGCCTGTGCGCCGGCGGCGACATCCGCTCCATCTACGAGGACGTGCGCGCCGGGAACACGGCCTCGGCCGGCTTCTGGCGGGACGAGTACCGGCTCAACGCCCGCATCGCCCACTACCCGAAGCCGTACGTCGCCATGATGGACGGAATCGTGATGGGAGGCGGCGTCGGGGTCTCCGCGCACGGCAGCGTCCGCATCGTCACCGAGCGCTCCCGGATCGCGATGCCGGAGACCGGCATCGGCTTCGTCCCCGACGTGGGCGGCACCTATCTGCTCGCCCTCGCACCGGGCGAACTCGGTACCCACCTCGCGCTGACGGGCGCGCGGATCGGCGCGGGCGACGCGCTGCTGTGCGGGCTCGCCGACCACTTCGTTCCCTCCGCGGATCTGCCCCGGCTGCTCGGCGACCTCGCCACGCGACCGGTGCGCGACGTGCTCCCCTCGTACGTGCGGGAGGCGCCGCCGGGCGAACTGGCCGGTCACCGGCCCTGGATCGACGCCTGCTACCGGGCCGGCACCGTCGAGGAGATCCTTGTCCGGCTGCGCGCCCACGGCTCGCGTGCCGCGGCGGAGAGCGCCGACACCCTGGTCGCCAAGTCGCCCACCGCGCTGAAGGTCACGCTCGCCGCGCTCCACCGGGCACGGAGGCTCGGCCCGTTGGAGCGCGTTCTGGAGCAGGAGTACCGGATCTCCTGCGCCGCACTCGCCTCGCACGACCTGGCGGAGGGGATCCGGGCGCAGGTCATCGACAAGGACCGCAGCCCCCACTGGACACCGGCCACCCTGGCCGAGGTCTCCGGCGCGGACGTGGCGCGCTACTTCGCCCCGCCCGCCGGGGGCGGACTCCACCTGGCCGCAACCGCACAGGAGGTGCCGTGGTGAACAGCAGGCGCACGATCGGCTTCATCGGCCTCGGCCACATGGGCGGCCCGATGGCGGCCAACCTCGTCCGGGCCGGCCACCGGGTCATCGGCTACGACCTGATGCCCGAACTGCTCAGCACGGCCGTGGCGAACGGGGTGGAACCGGCCGGATCATCGGCGGAGGCAGCCGCGACGGCGGACGTGGTGCTCACCATGCTGCCCGCGGGGCGCCATGTCCTGGGCCTCTACCGGGAGGAGGGGGCGTTGGCCGCCGCCCGGCCCGGCACCCTGTTCATCGACTGTTCGACCATCGATGTGGCCGACGCGCGAAGCGCCCACGAGACCGCGGTCGCGGCGGGGATGCGGGCACTGGACGCCCCGGTCTCCGGGGGAGTGGTCGGCGCGGAGGCCGGCACCCTGACCTTCATGGCGGGCGGCGGCGAGGCCGAGTTCGCCGAGGCGGACCCGCTGCTGGCGATCATGGGGAAGCGGGCGGTGCACTGCGGCGGGCCCGGCGCCGGGCAGGCCGCGAAGATCTGCAACAACATGATCCTCGGCATCTCGATGATCGCGGTGAGCGAGGCGTTCGTCCTCGGCGAGAGCCTGGGCCTGTCCCACCAGGCTCTGTTCGACGTGGCGTCCACCGCGTCCGGCCAGTGCTGGGCCCTGACCGTCAACTGCCCCGTGCCGGGTCCCGTCCGGGGCAGCCCGGCCAACCGCGCCTACCGTCCCGGCTTCGCCGCCGAGCTGATGGCCAAGGACCTGGGACTCGCGGCCGACGCCGCCAGGGCCGGTGGTGTGCATGCGGAACTCGGCATGAGAGCGGCAGAGGTGTACGCGGCCTATGCCGAGGGGGCCGGGACGGGCCGGGACTTCTCCGGGATCGTCGGAACCATCAGGGAGAAGTCGGCACCGCACACGGTCCGGGACGGAGACGGCGCATGACCACAGAGCCCTACGAGACGATCCGGGTCGAACGCACGGGGCGTACCGCACTTCTCACGCTCGACCGCCCCAAGGCCCTCAACGCACTCAATGTCCAGGTGATGAACGAGGTCGTCGCCGCGACGGCGGACCTGGACCGGGACCCCGGCATCGGCTGCATCGTCCTCACCGGATCGCCCAAGGCATTCGCGGCCGGAGCCGACATCAAGGAGATGCGGCCCCACAGCTATATGGACATGTACCTCAGCGACTGGTTCACCGCCTGGGACCGGCTCGGAGCGCTGCGGACTCCGACGGTCGCGGCCGTCTCCGGATACGCGCTCGGCGGCGGATGCGAGCTGGCGATGCTGTGCGACATCCTGCTGGCCGCCGACACCGCCGTGTTCGGACAGCCCGAGATCAAGCTGGGCGTCATCCCCGGTATCGGAGGCTCCCAGCGGCTGACCCGTGCGGTGGGTAAGGCCAAGGCCATGGAGATGTGCCTGACCGGCCGCACCATGGACGCCGCGGAGGCGGAGCGGGCCGGTCTCGTCTCGCGGGTGGTACCCGCCGACGACCTCATCGGCGAGGCGCTCGCCGTCGCCGAGACCGTCGCCGGGATGTCCCTGCCCGTCGCGATGATGGCGAAGGAAGCGGTGTCCCGGGCCTTCGAGACGACCCTCGCGGAGGGGGTCCGCTTCGAACGCCGGCTCTTCCACGCCGTGTTCGCGACCGCGGACCAGAAGGAGGGCATGACCGCCTTCGTCGACAAGCGACAGCCCGGCTTCACTCACTCCTGACGCAAGGGGCGGCCGGACCGTGCCACCCGCTGAAGACGGGTGGCACGGTCCGGCCGCACCGACACGTCGATCCGCTGTCCCGATCCGACACGTCGGTCAGTTCGGACCGGTTCAGAACACGAACGGGCCGGGCGACTGCGCGGAGGTTGCGTTGCAGGTCGCGGTGATGCCGAAGACCACAACCTTGAGGGATGTGGCCGCCAGGCTGTCTCCCGAAGCGACCGTCCCGCCGAGCGGCCCCGTGGACACGGGACTTCCGGCGGGGATGGCCGGGTTCGCGTTACCGGTGAAGGTCACCGAGCCCGCACCCTTGTTGGTGAGCGTAAGCGTTGATTTGACGGAGTTCGCGCCGATACTGATGGGGGCGGTGATGGCGGACGTCGAGACGTTGATGGTCGCGGCCGTACCGTTCTGGGCGGCAGTGAGGGTCGCACTGCCCGAGCCGTACGAGCCGCAGTCGAAGGAGATGGTGGCGGTGGTGGGGGCGACCGCGCCGGCCGTGGGGGCCAGAACGAGCGTGCCCGCGGCGAGGGCGGAAAAGACACCGAGTCGCCGTAAACCGTGCCTCATGATGTTTGCCCTTCATGTGGGGGGACTGCCGGCGCGCCGGGGCTGCGTGCCGCGCCGGAACCAACTTACTGACGAGCCGTCAGCAAGGTGGTCCCCCATTGAGACATGGTCGCCTTGAGGCAACAAGACACACCGCCATGATTTTTGACATGCAACGGTCAATTGACCGGGGTGTGTCGCGTACGGACCACCGCCGATGGGACCTGTGGCCCGGCTCTGCCGCGGTCGGTCCGGACGGCACGCCGGTCTCGTCGGTCGATGGTGCTCGGGCGTGGTCGGTGCGTCGCATGTCCGGCGCCGCCAGGACTTCCGTCGGTGGCGGAATGTGCGGCTGGTGTCACATGAACAGCAGGCCCACGAGGGTGAAGTAGGTGACCGTCGACGCGGTCAGCAGGAGCAGGGTGGCCCAGGGGCGGGCGTGCCGCCACGGCAGCCGCACGTGGGGGAATTGCCTCTTCAGTTCCTTGGGCGAGAAAGTCCGCTCGTCCATCACGGGTATGTCCCGCAGTCGGCGTGACAACCGCTCCACATCGGCTGCGCGCCACAGTCGCAGGTCGAGCACATAGGGGCGGGTGGACTGCGAGGCGATGACCACGCGTCCTGGTGTGGGGGTGAAGGGGCCGGCGCCGAACGTGATCGGGTGCAGCGCGGTCAGGAATTCCAGGGGAGAGCTGAAGAGGTTCACTCCGACGGCGTTGTCGATCCGGAGTTCGTCATCGATGACCGTGATCTGGGCCATGGAGGAGCGCAAGGCCATCATCACGAGGGTTGTCACCGCCGGCAGGAGGATCAGCACCACGAACGGTACGAGCCAGCCCAGCCCGAACTCGCCGATCGTCATGGCCCCCAGGGAGCAGAGCGCGGGAACGCCGATCACCCCGTACATCGCCAACCGCCGCCGATAGACGGAATTGTCCGGCGTTACGACCACACGTGCACCTACCGCACTCACGGCATCCCCCTGCCCCGCGATCCATTGCGCAAAGCATCCCACCCGCGCACTCCTTCCGGACAGGTCATGGGCCACCTCGCCCTGAAGCAGGTCCGTCCCGGCGGTGTGGGCGGGCTTGGTGGTCGAGTGCGCCGCCGCTCCGGAAGGGAGCGATCGGCGGGACCTCACAGAGGTATGACGGGGAGTCATGCGAAGTGCAGCCACGTCGCGCGAGGTCGTTCGGCGCCCATTCCGCTTTCACGCATCCATCACTCATAAGTTAGGTTAGCCTTGCCTTGGTTGAACGTGGGAGGGGGTTCGGGGTGGCCTGGAACGTGAGGGGCCGGGGCTTGGGCGCCGACGTCGTCGAGGGCCGCGCGGACACCTTCCCCCGTCGCCACCACTGAGATGCCCCGCACGGATACGGGCCTAGGCGTCTCTCCCGCGTCCGCCATGACCGGGCGTGCGTGTGCGTCGCCCAGTGCTGTGGCGTCGTCACCACCATCACCGTCGACGCGCTGACCGCGCTGTCGGCGCACATCCCCGCAGGAGCGAACCGATGAACCAGACCTTGTCGCCCGAACGCGTCCGCGCCGACGTCGCCGAGCTGCTCGACCGCGACCCCGCGGGCATCGCGCCCGAGGAGAACCTGGTCGACCTCGGCCTGGACTCGGTGCGGATCATGATCCTGGTCGAGCGCTGGCGTGCCGCAGGGGCGGCCGCGCTGGAGTTTCCCGACCTGGCCGAGCAGCCCGAACTGGCTCACTGGACCGCGCTGCTGACGGGCTGTGCCGCGTGAGCCGCGTCGATCACCGGCACCGGCACCTGGACCGGATGGCGGAGGTCCGGGCGGGCCGTCATGCCGAGAAGGTGGGCTACCCGATCGGCATCCGGGAGACCGAGGTCGTACGTACCGCCATGGTCGGCTCCGGCCTGCTGCGGGTGACCTTGGGCGGGGCGGGCACCGAGGGGTTCGAGGCCCACGCGCCGGATGAGCACGTGAAACTGATCTTCCCGGATCCGGACGGCTCACTGCGGCTGCCCGAGCCGAACGGGGCGATGCTGCGCTGGCCGCGCCCGGCGCTCATCTCGCGGGAGTACACCGTGCGCCGCTACGACCCCGTCGCGGGCGAGATCGACATCGATATCGCGCCGCACGACGGCGGTCTCGCGTCGGACTGGGCACTTGCGGCCCGGCCGGGCTCCGTCATGCACATCGCGGGGCCGCCCGGCGGGCTGATCGTCCCGTACGCCTACGACCGCTATCTGCTGGCGGGCGACATCACGGCACTGCCCGCGATCGCGCGTCGGCTGGAGGAGTTGCCCAGGAGTGCGAAGGGCTGGGCGTTCGTCGAAGTCGCCGATGCCGCACAGGAGATCGCGCTGTCCGCGCCCGAGGGCGTCGAGGTGCGCTGGCTGCACCGCGGCGGCCTGCCGGCGGGAACCGGCGACGCGCTGGCGCGGGCCGTGATGTCGGTGACCGTGCCCGAGTGCGAGCGGGTGTACGTGTGGGCCGCGGGTGAGGCGGGACAGATCAAGCCGCTGCGCCGCTGGGTCCGCGACGAGTTGTGCCTGGGCAAGACCGACAGCGACATCTCCGGTTACTGGAAGCGCGGCGTCGCCGACTTCGACGAGGACGACCACTGATCAACCGGCCGGACCGGGGCGGGCGTTACGCCCGCTCCCTGACTTGTCCCGCCGAAAGGCCATCAACTAAGGTGAGCCTTACCTAACTATCAAGGGGTAATCGTATGTCCATACGCAGATCGTTCGGCCTGGTCGGCGCGGTGTCGCTGACCCTCGTCCTGGCCGGATGCGGGTTCTCCTCGGAGGGCGGGTCGGACGCCTCGGAGGACGGCGGGACCCGGGTGTTCGCCGCGGACAACGGCAAGATCACCATCCCGGCGAACCCGAAGCGTGTGGTGGCCACCGGCTATGCCGTGCCCGTCATGATCGAGGCCGACGCGCCGCTGGTCGGGATCTCGTCGTGGAAGCGCGGTGAGCCGATGATGTCGAAGAAGGACCTGGCCGCGTACAAGAAGCTCCCCAAGGTGGCGGGAGAGCAGGCGGCCGAGACCAACTACGAGGCCGTGGCCGAGGCCGAACCCGACCTGATCGTCATCGGGGTGCCCGCCCCGGTGCTCGGCGACATCGACATCAAGCGGCTGGAGTCCATCGCCCCGGTCGTGGCGATCGGCCCGACCGTACCCTCCGCATGGCGCGAGCTGTCCCACAAGCAGGCCGACGCCGCGGGCGCGCTCAAGCGGTTCGACGCCGCGAAGGGCACGTACGAGGCCAAGGCCGCCGAGCTGGCCACGAAGTACAAGGACGTGCTGCCCCAGCTCAAGCTGGGCCACGTCGGCGCGTACGGAGAGGTCGCCAAGGGCACCTTCCAGCGCGAGTTCGGCGGTTCGTGGGGCACCAACATCGCCGAGGACCTCGGCGCGAAGTACTACGGCAAGGTCAAGGAGTCCGGTCCGGGCTCGCGCTCGGTCAGCGAGTACCCGTCCGTCGAGGAGCTCCCGGCCGCGTTCGGTGAGGCCGACGTCATGACGTACTCGGTCAACGCCGACGGCAGCATCCCCAAGCCGGTCCAGTACGTCATGGACTCGAAGCTGTGGAAGAACCTGCCCGCCGTCAAGGCCGGGAAGGCATTCCCGCTCCGCTACACCGAGGCCGCGACCTATGGGCAGGGCATGCAGACCCTGGACGCGATCGACAAGTCGCTCGCCCCGCTGCTGAACCGGTGACCGTCGCGGGCCGCGCGTCCGGGGCGGCGGGAACCGAACGGGCCGTACCGCGGACCGGACTGCTGATCGGCGGACTGGTGCTGCTGGCAGCGGTCGCCGTGCTCAGCATGGGGGTCGGGGCCCGCCCGGTCCCGCCCGCCGAGGTCGTACGGGCGTTCCTGGACTTCCACGGCACCGACGACCACGTGATCGTGCGGGACGTCCGGGCGCCGCGCGCACTGCTGGCCATCGCGGTGGGCGCCGCGCTCGCGGTGGCCGGCGCGATGATCCAGACGCTGGCCCGCAACCCCCTGGCCGAGCCCGGCATCCTCGGGGTCACCGCGGGCGCCGGGTTCGCCGTCACCGTCGGCTCGGCGCTCGGACTGGCCGCCGGACAGGCGGGCGAACTGGGCTTCGCGATCGCCGGTTCCGTGCTCGCCGCGCTGCTGGTCGCCGCGGTCGGGCGGCGCTCGCCACTGCGCCTGGTGCTCACCGGCGTGGCGCTGACCGCGGTGCTCAGCGGCGTCTCGCTGGGCATGCGGCTGATGCTCCCGGACGTCTTCGACACCTACCGGTTCTGGTCGGTCGGGTCGCTGGCGGCCCGCGAACAGGCGCCGCTGGCCCTGCCGTTGGCCGCGATCGCAGTGTCCCTGCTCGGCTCCCTGATGCTGAGCCGCGCGCTCAACGCACTGACGCTGGGCGAGAGCGTGGCGCACACCCTGGGGGCGGGCGTGGGCCGGGTACGGGCCCTCGCCCTGGTGCTGATCACCGTGCTCAGCGGGGCGGCCACGGCGGTGGCCGGGCCGATCCTGTTCGTCGGGCTGATCGTGCCGCACCTGGTCCGCAGACCGGCGGCGGGCTCCGTGCCGTGGCTGATCCTCTACACGATGGTGCTGGGTCCGATCCTGCTGCTGATCGCCGACATCGGGTCGCGGGTACTGCTGCCCACCGGGGAGGTTCCGGTGGCCGTCGTGACCGCTTTCCTCGGCGGCCCCATGCTCATCTGGGCCGTTCGCCGTTACGGGGCGGGGTCGCTGTGAAGGTGCTCGCGCTGAGGGCCGAACGGCGCACGGTGGTGCTCTGTGCCGTGCTGGTGACCCTGATGCTGGGCCTGGGCCTGCTCGGGCTCTGCTACGGGGCGTCATGGTCCACCCCCGGCGAGGTGTTCGCCGCGCTGAGCGGCTCGGATCCCTCCGTGGTGATCCGGGACTGGCGGCTGCCGCGGGTGCTCGCCGGACTGGTCTTCGGCGCCGCGCTCGGTGTGGCGGGGGCGATCTTCCAGAACCTCACCCGCAACCCGATGGGCAGCCCGGACGTCATCGGTCTCGACGCGGGCGCCTACACCGGCGCCCTGGTCGCCCTCACCGTGCTGTCGGGCACGTCAGCGCAACTGGCCGTCGGCTCGGTGCTCGGTGGGCTGGTCGTCGCGGCCGCGATCTATCTGCTGTCGCTCGAACGGGGCTTCTCCGGGATGCGGTTGGTGGTCATCGGCATCGCGTTCAACGCGATGGTGACGGCGATCAACTCGTGGATCGTGCTGCGCGCCGAGCTGGAGGTGGCCATCGCCGCTGTCGGCTGGAGCGCCGGCTCGCTCAACGGCGTGGGCTGGGCCGACCTGAGGATTCCGTTCACGGTGATCGCCGTGCTGCTGACCCTGATGACCGCGCGGGCGCACGCCATGCACCAGGCATCGCTCGGCGACGCGATCGCGGTGACCACCGGGGTCGGGCTCGACCGGCTGCGACTGCTGATGGTGCTGGTCGGCGTCGGCTGCACGGCCACGGTGACCGCGGTGGCCGGGCCGATCGCGTTCATCGCCCTGGCCGCCCCGCAGATCGGCCGCAGGCTCGCGGGCGCGGCCGGTGTGCCGCTGCTCCCGGCCGCGCTCACCGGGGCGGTGCTGCTCCTGGGCGCCGACCTGATCGCCCAGATGCTGCTGGCGCCCGTCGCGCTGCCCGTCGGCGTGGTGAGCACCGCGATCGGCGGCTGCTACTTGATCTGGCTGCTGACCAAGGAGGTGAGGCGCGCGTGACCGCACGCCTGACGGCGCGGGAGATCACCCTGCGCTACGGAGACCGCGTCGTGTCCACACGGCTGAGCCTCGACATTCCCGACGGCGCGTTCACCGCCATCGTGGGCCCCAACGCCTGCGGAAAGTCAACCCTGTTGAGTGCCCTGGTCCGGCTGCTGCGCCCCGCCTCCGGTCAGGTGGAACTCGACGGCCGCGCGGTCGGCGGTTACGCGACCAAGGCGCTGGCCAAACAGCTCGGCTTCCTGCCGCAGGATCCGCTGGCACCCGACGACATCAAGGTCCGGCAACTGGTGGGCCGCGGGCGATTCCCGCACCAGTCGATGCTGGCGCTGTGGTCGCCGGACGACGAGAAGGCCGTCACCGCGGCGATGGCCGCCGCCGGTGTCGGCGACCTCACCGACCGGCCGGTGCGGGAGCTGTCCGGCGGACAGCGGCAGCGGGTGTGGATGGCCATGGTGCTCGCCCAGCAGACGCCCTACCTGCTGCTCGACGAACCGACGTCGTTCCTGGACATCACCCACCAGTACCAACTGCTCGGCCTGTTGGCCCGGCTGCGCGACGAGGGCCGGACGGTGGTCGTGGTCCTGCACGACATCAACCAGGCGTGCCGGTTCGCCGACCACCTGATCGCCATGAAGGACGGCCGGGTGCTCGCCGAGGGCGACCCCGGGGACATCGTGGACGCCGCGCTGATCAAGGACGTGTTCGACCTGCCGAGCGTCATCGTCCCCGACCCGGTGACCGGCACACCGATGATCGTTCCCACACTTCCAGGAGAGTAAGTTGAGCACCGCAAGCGTGTCCCCGGACGGCCTCCTCGCCCTGACCAGCGCCCAGTTGGGCATTTGGAACGCACAGCGCCTCGAACCCGAATCGCCGTACTACACGGTCGGCGACGTGGTGGAGATATCCGGCGTCGATCCGGTCGACGTGGCCGCGCTGGCGGAGGCGGTCCGGGCGACCACCGAGGAGGCCGACACGCTGCGGCTGCGGGTGTACGACACCCCGGACGGGCCACGCCAGGCGGTGAGCCGGGAGCCGGTCGAGCCGCCCTCGGTGGTCGACGTCAGCGGCGAGGCCGATCCCGTGGCCGCCGCACACGCGCTCGTCGACGCCGAGCGGGGGCGGGCGGCCGAGGCCTGCCGGGGGATGGTGGACCGGGCGCTGTACGCACGTACCGTCATCAGGCTGTCCGACCGCGAGGTCTGGTACACCCAGCTCGGCCACCACCTGGTCTTCGACGGCTACACCGCCGCGATGCTCGCCCGCCGCACCGCCGCCCGCTACACCGCCCTCGTACGCGGGACCGAACCGCCGAAGTCGGCCTTCGGCGCCTTCGACCGACTCGTCGCCGCCGACCGGGCCTACCGGGACGGCGACCGGTTCGCCGAGGACCGCGCGTACTGGGTCGAGCGGTTCACCCCGCTGCCCGACCTCGGCCACCTCGGTGATCCCGACACCGCCGCCGGTCCGCCCGACCGCACCCTTACCGCCCGCGCCGTCGTCACGCCCGAGGAGACCGCCCGGCTGCGCGCGTTCGCCGACGGGCAGGGCGTCACCTGGGGCGAGGCACTGATCGCCTGCTACGCCGCCTTCCTGCACCGCATGCTGGGCCGCACCGACGTGGTGTTCGCGCTGCCGCTGATGTGCCGCGCGGGATCGACCGAGCTGCGTACCCCCGCCATGGCGGTCAATGTGCTGCCGCTGCGGGTGACCGTGCGCGGCGGGGACGGGCTCGGGGAGCTGAGCCGACGGGTCGCCTCCGCCATGCGCGAGATGCGCGACCACCAGCGCTACCGGGGCGAGGATCTGCCGAGGGACCTCGGAGCGCCCGGCGCCGGCGCGCTGCTGCACGGACGCGGCATCAACCTCAAGGCGTTCGACCTGGCGATCGACTTCGCCGGGGCCGCCGGTGTGATGCGCAACGTCGCGGGCGGTCCGCCCGAGGACATGGGGCTGAGCGTCCTGCCGACCCGTGACGGTGGGCTGCTGCTCGGCTTCGAGGTCGACGCCCGGTCCAACGACCGGGCCGCGGTCGACAGTCTGCTGTCCGGACTGCGGGCACTGATGTCCGGGCTGACCGACGGGCTGCCCGTCGGGCGGATCGCCCTGACCGACGACGTGGACCGGCTGCTGGCCGACTGGTGCCCGCCCGCGCTGCCCGGCACGCCGGTGGACGTGCCGACCGCGTTCGACACGATGGCCGCCGCCGGTCCGGGGCGTACGGCACTGGTGTGCGGTGAGGACCGGCTGTCCGCGGCGGACCTGGCGGGCCGGGTGCACCGGCTGGCCCGGGCGCTGCGGGCCCGCGGGATCGGGGCCGACGACGTCGTGGCGCTCGCGCTCCCGCGCTCGGCGGACTCGGTGGCCGCCCTGCTGGCGGTGCTGGACGCGGGCGCCGCGTTCCTGCCCCTGGACGCCGCGTACCCGCCCGAGCGGCTGCGCGAGCTGATCGACGACACCCGGCCCGCGCTGGTCCTCACCACCGGTGCGGTCGACGGGCTGCCGTGGACCACCCTGCTCGACGAGGCCGCCGCACTGTCCGGCGCGCCCCTGACGGCGGATGAACTGGCCGGGCCCCGGCACCCCGAGCACCTCGCCTATGTGATCCACACCTCCGGGTCGACGGGACGCCCCAAGGGCGTGCTCGGCCGGGCCGGCGGTCTGGCCGCGCTGCTGTACCACCAGCGCTCGACGGTCGTCGCGGAGGCCGAACGGGCCGCGGGCAGGCGGCTGCGCGCCGCTCACACCTACTCGCTCGCCTTCGACTCCGCCTTCGATCACCTGGTGTGGCTGCTGTGCGGGCACGAACTGCACGTCTACGACACCGAGACGGCCCGCGACGCCGACGCCCTCCTCGCCGCGTACGCCCGCGACGGCATCGACATCGTGGACACCACGCCGTCGATGGCCACGCCGCTGATCGACGGCGGCCTGCTGGACCGGCGGCCGACGCTGCTGGTCCTCGGCGGGGAAGCCACCCCGCCCGCGCTGTGGCGGCGGGTCGCCGGGTCGGGCATCACCGCGCGCAACATGTACGGGCCGACCGAGGCGACGGTGGACAGCACCACCGCACTGATCGACGGCGACGAGCCCACGATCGGCCACCCGCTCGCGGGCACCCGGATCTACGTGCTGGACAGCGCGCTGCAGCCGGTGCCGCACGGCGCCGCGGGCGAGCTGTACCTGGCCGGACCGCACCTGGCCCGCGGCTACCTCGGCAGGCCCGGAGCGACCGCCGAGCGCTTTGTCGCCGACCCGTTCGGCGCGCCGGGGGAGCGGATGTACCGCACCGGCGACCTGGCCCGATGGGTGCCCGGCCGGGGCCTGGAGTACCGGGGCCGGGGCGACGGACAGGTCAAGATCCGCGGCCACCGGGTGGAGACCGGCGAGGTCGAGGCAGCGCTCGCCGCGGTGCCCGGAGTCAGCGCGTCGGCCGCCAGGGTGCGGTCGTCCCGGCTGATCGGTTACGTCGTGTCCACCTCGGTCACCGGGGACGAGGTACGTACCCGTCTGGCCGAGCGGCTGCCCGAGCACATGGTGCCCGCGGCGGTCGTGGTGCTGGCCGAGCTGCCGGTGACGCCCAACGGCAAGCTCGACCGGGCCGCCCTGCCCGCGCCCGCGCTGCCCGGCGGCGGCCGGGAGCCGGGCACCGAGCGGGAGCGGCTGCTGTGCGCGGTCCTCGCCGAGGCGCTCGACGTCGAACGGGTCGGCGTGGACGACGACTTCTTCGCCCTCGGCGGGGACAGCATCACCGCGATCACCGTCAGCAGCAGACTGCGGGCGGTGGGGCTCGGGCTGCGTCCGCGGGACCTGCTGGCGCGCCGCAGTTTCGCCGCGCTGGCCGCCTCCGCCGAGCTGTTGGAGGACGCTCCCGAGCCGGCGGACGACCCGGTCGGGTCCGTGCCCGCGCCGCCGATCGTGCGCGGCCTCCTCGACCCGCATCCGGATGTGGACGTCGTCGCCGGATACGCACAGTGGACCGCCCTGCGTGTCGACGAACTCGCCCACGACGACCTGGTCACCGGCGTGCAGGCCGTACTCGACCACCACGACGCGCTGCGGCTGCGGGCGGGCGAGGGGCTGGAGATCCTGCCCCGCGGCGCCGTGCGGGCCGTCGTCGGCGAGGTCCGCGGCGAGGACGTGAGCGACCTGGCCCGGCGGCTGGCGGGAGAACTCGACCCGGGGACGGGCGACCTGCTGCGGGTCGCCCTGCTCCGCACCGGTGACGACACGTCGGACCGGCTGGTCGTCGTCGTGCACCACCTCGCCATGGACGGCGTGTCCTGGCGCATCCTGCTGCCCGACCTGTACACGGCCTGCGCGGGCGGCACCCTCGACCCGGTCGGCACGTCATGGCGGCGGCACGCCACGCTCCTCGCCGATCAGGGGGAATCCGGCGCGCGCCGCGGCGAACTCGACCACTGGCGTACCGCGCTCGGCTCCGCGGCCCGGCTGGGCGCCCGGCCGCTGGACCAGGCGCGGGACACGGTGTCGACCGCACACCGGTCGGTCACCGTGGCCTCGGCCGAAGCCACCGAGGCGCTGCTGACCACCCTGCCCGCGGCGTACCGCGCCGGTGTCGACGAGGTGCTGCTGGCCGCCCTCGTACTCACCCTGCGGAACTGGGGCCTGCCGGGCGACGCGGTGACCGTGTCCATGGAGGGCCACGGCCGCGAACACCTCGACCTGTCCCGCACCATCGGCTGGTTCACCAGCGAGTACCCGGTGCGCGTTCCCGCGTCCGACGACATCGGGCAGGCGCTGCGCGCCGCCAAGGAGGCCAGGCGCGGCGTCCCCGACGGCGGTGTCGGCTACGGCGTCCTGCGCCACCTCGACCCCGAAACCCATGCCGAACTCGCGGCCACCCCGCCGCCGGACGTGCTGCTCAACTACCTGGGCCGGTTCGGTCCGTTGTCCGGAACCGGATGGCGCCTGCCCGAGCACGACGCCTTCTCGGTGAACGAGCCCGGCGCCAAGGCCCTGGAACAGGTGCTGGCCCTCAACTGCTTCGTCCATGAAGAGGGTTCACCACGGCTCGCCGTCGAGTGGACGGCCGCGACCGGGGTGCTCGGCACCGACGCCGTCGCAGCCCTCCAGAGCGCATGGGCCGCCGCACTGGACGCACTCGCCGAGCACGCGCTCCACACCCCGGGCGGCCTCACCCCGTCCGACCTGCCGCTGGTCGACCTCGACCAGACCGCCATCGACGCCCTCGAACGCACCGGCCGCGTCGCTGACGTACTGCCCGCCACACCCCTCCAGGTCGGGCTGTCCTTCCACACCCTGGTCCGCGACGACACCGACACCGACGTCTATGTCGTCCAGGCCGTGACCACCCTGGCAGGTGAGCTGGAGCCGGACCGGATGGCCGAGGCCGCACGCGAACTGCTGCGCCGCCACCCCGCCCTGCGTGTCTACCTGGGCACGGCCGGGGACGACGTGGTGCAGGTGATCCCCGCCGATGTCGCCCTGGACTGGCGGGAGGACGACCGGTACCCCGAAGCGGCCCGCGCCGATCTGGAGCGCCCGTTCGACCCGGCCAGGCCGCCGCTGATCCGCTTCCTGCTGTCCCGCGTCGGGCCCGCCGAGCACAAGCTGGTGATCACGAACCACCACGCCCTGCTCGACGGCTGGTCGATGCCGCTGGTCGGCCGCACCCTGCTCGCCATCTACGCCGAGCTGAGCGGCGGCCCCGCCACCCCCGCCTCCCCGCCGCTGTCGGAGTACTTCCGGTGGCTGGCGGGCCGGGACCGCGAGGCGTCGCTCGCCGCGTGGTGGGACGCGCTGGCCGGAGTCGACGACGCGACACGGCTGGCACCCGCGAGCACCGGGACCGGTGTCGAGCGGCCCGGCCGCGAAATCGTCGGGCTGGGAAGCGAGTTCAGCGACCGGCTGCGGGCGTTCGCCCGTGAGCAGGGCGTCACCCTGACGACGGTGCTCCAGACGGCGTGGGGCCTGCTGCTGGGCAGGCTCACCGGGCGCCGCGACGTCGTGTTCGGCTGCCCGGTGTCCGGGCGGCCCGCCGAGGTCGACGGCGTGGAGTCGATGATCGGCCAGCTCGGCACCACCATCCCGGTGCGGGTGCGGCACACCCAGGACCAGAGCGCGCGGGACCTCATGGCACACGTGCACGCCGACAGCGTCGCCCTGGGCGAGCACCACCACATCGGCCTGCCCGAGATCCAGCGGGCGGTGGGCATCGGTGAACTCTTCGACACGATGCTGGTCATGGAGAACTTCCCGCTGTCCAGCCGGAAGCGCACTCCGCTCGCCCCCGGCCTCGACCTGGCCGGCGTGGACATCACCGACGCCACGCACTACGCCCTGACCGTCATCGTGATTCCGGACGAGGAGATCACGATCGGCCTCGGCTACCAGCCGCGCGCCTTCGCCGCGGAGACCGTGCGCGACTACGGCCGCTGGCTGCACAACCTCCTGCGGGAGATCGTCGACGACCCGGCACGGCCCGCGATCCGGCTGCCCGCGCTCGACCCCGACGAGCGGGCGCGGATGCTGCGTACCGGCGCCGGGGCCGTCCCCGTCAAGGCGCGCGGCCACTGGCTGGAGGAGTTCGCCGCCCAGGTGCGCCGCAGGCCCGACGCCGAGGCCCTGGTCTGCCGGGACCGCAGCCTCAGCTATGCCGAGCTGGACCGGCGGGCCAACCGGCTCGCCCACGCGCTGATCGGGCGCGGCGTACGGCCCCAGGACCCGGTCGCGGTCCTGCTCGGACGCGACATCGAGATGACC
This sequence comes from Streptomyces sp. NBC_01433, assembly GCF_026340105.1. NCBI lineage: Bacteria > Bacillati > Actinomycetota > Actinomycetes > Kitasatosporales > Streptomycetaceae > Streptomyces > Streptomyces sp. NBC_01433. The sequence continues at coordinate 5,963,548 of NZ_JAPEPM010000001.1, forward strand.
GTGGCCCTGTTCGGCGTGGCCAAGGCGGGCGCGGTGTACGTGCCGATGGACGCGAGCTACCCGCGGGAGCGGCTGGCGTACATGTTCGACGACATCGCCCCGTCAGCCGCCGTGACGACCGGCGCCGAACTGCCCGTCGACCGCGGGATCCCGGTACTGCGGCTGGACGACCCGGCCACACTCGCGTCCGCGGCGGACACCGACCCGGCCGGGGCACGCGCCCGGCTCACCGAGGACGCGCTCGCCTACGTCATCTACACCTCCGGAACCACCGGGCGGCCCAAGGGCGTCGGCGTGACCCATCGGGGCGTGCCCGACCTGATCGCGCTCCAGGAGGAGGTCGTCGGCGTCACCGAGAACGACCGGTACCTGCACTTCGCGTCGACCGGCTTCGACGTCGCGTTCTGGCAGACCATGGTGCCCCTGCTCTCCGGCGGTACGTCGGTGATCGCGCCCGAGGAGGTACGAGTCCCCGGCGACGAACTGCTCGACTACATCGTCGAGCACCGGGTGACCGGAGTGAACCTGCTTCCGTCGTTCCTGGCCGCGATGCCCGACGACCGCACCGTCGACCCCGACGTGTTCTTCGTCGTCGGCGCCGAGCGCCTCGACCCCGGGCTGGCACGACGCTGGGGCCGGGGCCGCAGGGCGCTGTTCAACGCCTACGGTCCGACCGAGGTCACCATCAACTCCACGACCTGGCACTACGACCCGGACGACGCCGGGCCGCTGCCGATCGGCCGCCCCGACCCCAACGTCCGCGCCTATGTCCTCGACGGCGGACTCCAGCCGGCCGGCGTCGGTGTCACGGGCGAGCTGTACCTCGGCGGGCCGAGCCTGGCTCGCGGATACCTCGGCCGCCCCGGCCTGACCGCCGCGACGTTCGTGGCCGACCCGTTCGGCCCGCCGGGGACGCGGATGTACCGCACGGGCGACCTGGTGCGGTGGCGGCCGGACGGACAGCTGGTGTTCCTCGGCCGCGCCGACCACCAGGTCAAGGTCCGCGGCTTCCGGGTCGAGCTGGGCGAGATCGAGTCCACTCTGACCAGCCACCCCGATGTGCGCGCCGGCGCCGTGATCATGCGGGAGGGCAGGCTCGTCGGCTACGTCATCCCGACCGACGACGCCGACCTCGACACCGCGCGGCTGCGCGCGTACCTGGCCGAGGAACTGCCCGACCACATGGTGCCGACGGCGCTCGTACCGATCGACCGGCTGCCGCTGAGCCCCAGCGGCAAGCTCGACACCGCCGCGCTGCCCGCTCCCGAGACCGTGGAGGCCCCGCGGCGCGAACCCGCCACCGGGGCGGAAGCGGTGCTGCTCGGCGTGTTCCAGGACGTCCTGGGCACCGATGACATCGGCCCCGACGACAGCTTCTTCGCCATCGGCGGGGACAGCATCGTGTCGCTGCAAGTGGTCTCGCGGGCCCGGCGCAAGGGCCTCGGCCTGAGTGCGCGGGACGTGTTCGAGGGAGAGACGGTCGCCGGGATCGCGTCGAGGGCGCGCGCCCTCGACGGCGGTGCGGGACCCGCGGACGGGGACGCACCGCTGACCCCGGTCATGCGGGACCTGCTGCGCCGCGCGGGCTCCGCCGCGGACGGATTCTGCCAGTGGGTGGAGATCTGTGTCCCGCCGGGCGGCGACGAGACGGCCTGGCGGGCCGTCCTCGACGCGCTCCTGGCCCGTCACGACGTGCTGCGGGCCCACCTGGCCGACGACACGCTGCGCATCCCGCCGGTCGGCGCGGTGACCGGCGCCGACGTGCTGACCCGCGTACCGGCGGCAGAAGACCTGCGGGGCCCGGCCGACGCCGCGATCGCTGCCGCCCGGGGGTCCATGGACCCGCGCACCGGCCCCCTGCTGCGCGCGGTGTGGGTGGACGCCGGACCGGACCGGCCGGGCCGGCTCGTCCTGATCGCCCACCACCTGGTCGTCGACGGCGTGTCCTGGCGCATCCTGCTGGACGACCTGGAACACGCCCACTCCGGCGGATCACTGGCCCGGCACGGTCAGTCGTTCCTCGGCTGGGCGCGGTCGCTGCGCGACGCCGACCGGCGGGCCGAACTGCCGCACTGGCGGCGGATGAACGCCACGCCGGCGCTCACCCGCCCGCTCGACCCCGCCCGGGACACCGTGGCGACCGCGGCACACCACGAGATCCGGCTCGACGCCGACTCGACCCGCGCCCTGATCACGACCCTGCCGGCCGCCTACCGCACCACGCCGGACGCCGTGCTGCTGACGGCGCTCGCCCAGGCGGTGCGGGCCTGGCGCGGGACATCGCAGGTGCTGGTCGCGCTGGAGAGCCACGGCCGTCCCCGACAGGTCGACCTGTCCCAGACCGTCGGCTGGTTCACCGCCGTCCACCCCGTGCGACTCGACGCGGGCGACGATGTGAAGGCGGTCAGGGAACGGCTGCGCGCGCAGGGCGACGGCCTCGGTTACGGCATCCTCACCGCGGCGGGTCTGCTGGACCCCGTGGCACCGGAGATCGCCTGGAACTATCTCGGCCGGTACCCCGGCGCCCCGGCGAGGGAGACGCCGTGGCAGGCACCCCCGGACGCCGACCCGCTCGGTTCGAACGGCTCCGACGCGATGCCCCTGCCGTACAGCCTGATGATCAACGCCCTGGTACGCGACGACGCGCTCGGGGTCCGGATCACCTGGCCGTCCGCCCTGTTCACCGCCGCCGAGGCCGAGGAACTGGCCGAGAGTCTGCGGACCGCGCTCCTGCACGTCGCCGCCGCCCCGGAGATCAGGGCACTCGACCAGGACCGCCCGGTCGCCGACATGCAGCCGCTGACCCCGTTGCAGGAGGTGATGCTGCGGCACTCGCGCACCGAGCGCCCCGATCCGTACACCGTGCAGTCGGCGTTCACCCTCGCCGGCCCGCTCGACACCGACGCCCTGCGCGACGCGGGCGTCGACCTGCTGGCCCGTCACCCGAACCTGGGTGCTGTGTTCCCCGCCTCCCTGGCGGTGATCCCCACATCGCCCCGGCCGGACTTCCGCGTGACCGACGGGCCCGCCGAGGAGGTGCTGGCGGCGGATCTGGCCGAGCCGTTCGACCTCGCCCGGGGCCCGCTCTTCCGCCTGACCGTGATCCGGCGTGGCTCCGAGCGCGCCGACCTGGTCCTGACCAGTCATCACGTGCTCTCCGACGGCTGGTCGGCCCCGCGCATCCTCACCGAGCTGTTCGCGCTCTACACGGCGAGGGTCCGCGGCGAGGCTTCCGGTCTGCCCGACCCCGTACCGTTCGGCGACTACCTGGCCTGGTGCGCCGACCACGAGCCCGACCTCAGCTCCTGGGCAGCCGAGTTGGAGGGTCTGCCCGAGGGCGACTGTCTGGGTGGCGGCGAACCCGGTCCCGCCTGGCGGGAACCCGAGGTCATCGCGTTCGACGCGGCACTGGTGGCCGCCCTCACCCACCTTGCCGCCCGGCGCGGTCTGACCCTGAACACGCTGGTCCAGGGCGCGTGGGCGGTGCTGCTCGCGCGGCGGTCCGGGCACACGGACGTCTGCTTCGGCGCCATGGTCTCCTGCCGTCCCCCGGAGCTGGAGGGTGTCGAGGAGATCATCGGGCTGCTGGCCAACACCGTGCCTGTACGGGCCCGGCTCGGCGGCACGCTCGCCGACACGCTCACCGACCTGCAGGCCCGGCAGCGGGCACTGGTCGAGCACCACCACGTCGCCCTCACCGACCTGGAACGGCTGACCGGGCGGCGCAGGCTGTTCGACAGCCTGGTGGTGTTCGAGAACTACCCGGTCGACCCGGACCGCCTCCGGGAACCCGCCCCCGGGCTCACGGTCGTCGGAACCCGCTTCCGGGAGGCCACGCACCACCCGGTGACCCTGACCGTCATGCCGGACGGCGACGGCTGGACCGGCGTGCTCGCCCACCGGGCCGGAACGGACGTCGACGGGCTCGCCGGGGACCTGCTCGACCTGCTGCGCAGCCTGGACAAGCACCTCGACAACGACGTGCTCGATCTCCTGGAGGGCCGATGAGCGGGAGGACCGCGCCGCCGGACGGGAACGTCGCGCCGGCGGACGACCGCATGGACAGGCAGTTGCTGCGGGTCGCGTTCATCCTGGTGCTCGGTACCTTCATGGCCACGCTGGACGCCACGATCGTCAGCGTCGGCATCGACAGCCTGACCGAGGAGTTCGGCGCCTCCGTCGCCGAGATCCAATGGGTCACCACCGCCTACCTGCTGGCCGTTGTCGCCGCCGTGCCCGCGTCCGGCTGGCTGGCCGGCCGGTTCGGCGGCCGACGCACGTGGCTCGTCGCCGTGGGCGTGTTCCTGCTCGGCTCGATTCTGTGCGCGTCGGCCTGGTCGGTGACCAGCCTGATCGTGTTCCGGGTGATCCAGGGCCTCGGCGGCGGGCTGCTGCCCGCGACGGGGCAGGCGCTGCTGGCCCGTGTCGCGGGCCCCGGCCGCACCGGGCGGGTGATCAGCGTCGTCGCCGTCGTCCCGCTGCTGTCACCGGTGTTCGGCCCGCTGGTCGGCGGGTCCATCCTCCAAGTGGCGCCGTGGCCGTGGCTGTTCCTGGTCAACCTGCCGATCGGGGTGGTCGCGGCACTGCTCGCCCGCCGCCACGTGCCCGTGGTGCCGCCGTCGACGCGGCGTACGGCCTTCGATCGGCGGGGGGCGCTGCTGCTCTCGCCCGGCCTGGCCGTGCTGGTGTTCGGGCTGACCGAGGTCGCCCACGGCCGCACCCTCCCGGCCGCGGTCGGCGTGGTGGCGGGGCTGACGATGCTGACCGGCTTCACCGTGCACGGGCTGCGGACCCGCCGCACACCGCTGGTCGACCCCCGGCTGTTCGCCCGGCCGCCCTTCGGCGCCGCCGCCGTCGCGCTGCTGGTCCTGGGCGCGTCGGTGTTCGGCACGATGTTCCTGCTGCCGCTGTACTTCCAGACCGGCCGTGGCTTGTCGGCGTGGGAGGCCGGGCTGCTGCTCGCCCCCCAGGGGCTGGGCGCGGCGGCCGGGTCCGTGCTGGTCAACCGCACCATCAACAGGGTCGCGCCGCGGACCCTGGTGGTCACCGGCATCGTGCTGATCCTCGCGGGTACGGTTCCGTTCACGCAGCTCGGCCACGAACTCCCGAACGCCGTGATCGTCTCGGCGCTCGCGGTCCGCGGCGTCGGGATGGCCATGGTCGGCGCGCCCGTGATGAACATCGTCTACAGCCGCATCGAGCCGGAGCATCTCCCGCGCGCGGCCGGAGCGCTCAACCTGCTCAACACCGTGGGCGGTTCGGTCGGCACCGCCGCCCTCGCCGTGGTCCTGCAGAACCGGCTGTCGGCCCGCGGCCCGGACGTCGCCGCGGCGTTCGGTGACACTTTCTGGTGGGTGCTCGGCTTCTGCCTGATCGCCGCCGCCGGAGCCACGAGGCTGCCCCGGACCCGGGCCGGGAAGCCGTGATGCGCCCACTTGCCGCCACCGGCCGATCACCCCCACCTGCGGGAGGCCCGAGAGGGTGGCCGAAAAACGTAGATGGGAGCCGGTCTTCGGGCGTCCTCTCGGCAGAGGAGTACCTTCCGCCTACCCCCGATGTCCCCTCGCATTCCTGTGCTCTTGTTCACCGTTAAACAATTCCGGAATATCCCGGGATATACGTCCAGTTCGTCCCAGCTGCTCGTCTATCGTCCGGGATCATGAGCACCACCAGTACCTCGCAAACCACCGCACGGCACCCCGTACGCGTCCTGCGCCACGTATGGATTCCTCTCAAGGACGGCAACAGGCTCGCCGCCCGGGTGTGGCTGCCCGCCGACGCCGAGGGGCCGGTTCCAGCCGTTCTGGAGTACATCCCGTACCGCAAGAACGACGGCACCGCTCCCCGTGATGTGACACTGCACGCCCAGTTCGCCGCCGCCGGATACGCGGCCGTGCGCGTCGACTGCCGGGGCAGTGGCGACTCCAGCGGCATCATGCTCGACGAGTACCACGCCACCGAACTCGCCGACGCCCTCGAAGTCCTCGACTGGATCGAGGCCCAGGACTGGTCCGACGGCCAGGTGGCCATCATCGGCAAGTCCTGGGGCGGGTTCAACGGCCTCCAGATCGCGGCCCTCCAGCCGCCGCAGCTGCGCTGCGTCGTCACCGTCTGCTCCACGGACGACCGGTACGCCGACGACGTGCACTACGCGGGCGGTTCCCTGCTCGCCTCCGAGATGCTGCCCTGGGCCGCGACCATGCTCGCGTACAACGCCCGCCCCTCGGACCCCGCCGTGCTCGGCGACTCCTGGCGTCAGGAATGGCTGGACCGGCTGGACCACACGGTCCCGTACGCCGAGGAGTGGCTGAGCCACCAGCGCCGGGACGCCTACTGGCAGCACGGGTCGGTCTGCGAGGACTACTCCGCGATCAAGGTGCCCGTCTACGCGGTCGGCGGCTGGCTCGACCCCTACCGGGGCGCCGTCCTGCGGCTCATGGAGAACCTGGGGGTGCCTGCCAAGGCCATGCTCGGGCCCTGGGCGCACACCTACCCCCACCAGGCCGAACCCGGCCCGGCGATGGACTTCCAGGGCGAGTGCGTGCGCTGGTTCGACCGCTGGATGGGCGGTGTCGACGACGGCATCATGGAGGAGCCGGCGCTGCGCGCCTGGATCCCCGACCCCGCCCCGGTCGGCTCCGACCTCACCGGGCGTCCCGGCCGCTGGGTCGGCGAGCCCTCCTGGCCCACACCCGGCGTCGAGGCGCGCGAGCTGCCGCTGAGCACGCTCGGCGCAGCCGCGGGCACCGCGGTGCTCCGCTCGCCGCTGACCATCGGCGCCAGTGGCGGCGACTTCCTCAAGTTCGGTGATGTGCCCGGCCAGTACGCGGACCAGGCCGCCGACGACGGCCGGTCGCACACCTTCACCGGACCCGCCCTGACCGAGCGGCTGGAGATCCTCGGCACCCCCGAGGTCACCCTCCGGGTCACCAGCGACCGGCCGCAGGCACAGCTCGCGGTGCGGCTGTGCGAGGTCGCCCCGGACGGCAGCTCGAAGCTGGTCACCGCGGGATTCCTCAACCTCACCCACCGCGACGGACACACCGACCCGAAGCCCCTGGAGCCGGGCCGCGCCTACGAGGTGTCGGTGCCCCTGTTCGCCATCGGGCACGCCTTCGCCGCCGGAAACCGCGTCCGGGTCTCCGTGTCCGCCTCGCTGTGGCCCTGGCTCTGGCCCTCGCCCGAGGTGGTGGCGCTGGAACTCGACACCGCCCACGGCGCCCTGACGCTGCCCGTACGCGCGCCCCGCCCCGCCGAGGAAGCGGCGCTGCGCCCGTACGGTCCGCCGCGGGCGGTTCCCCCGCACAGCATCGAGACGGCGCCCATCCCCGGCGACCGGAAGGTCAGTCACGACGCCGAGACCGGGGAACAGGTCATCGTGACCACCCCGGCGGACGGCACCATGACGGACCACGCCGACGGTCTCACCCGTTTCGGCAAGGACCTCAACCGCTTCCGGCTGGTCGAGGGCGATCCGCTGTCCGCGACGGTGGAGAGCGAGCGCGAGGAGTTCATCAGCCGGGGCGACTGGGCGACGCGCGTGCGCACCCGGTCCCGGATGACCGCGGACGCCAACGACTTCTGTGTGGTCAATCAGCTGTCCGCGTTCGAGGGCACCGGGGCGGCGGAGCGCGAGATCTTCGCCCGGACCTGGTCCTTCACCGTCCCCCGGGACCAGGTGTGAAAGGCATCCGCCGCGCGTCGGCGGTCCTGTCCACCCTGGTCGGCGGAGTACGCGGAACGGATTCCGCCCCGGCCCGGCGCTCCCGGCTCCGCCGTCCGGTGAGGGGGACGGCGGCCGGACTGCTGGCTCTCGCCACTCTTGTCGCGCTCTCGGGCTGCGGCAGCGCCGTCGCCACGGTCGGCAAGCCCACCGTGGTCATCGGGGCCAAACAGTTCACCGAGCAGTGGATCATCGGCGAGCTGTACAAACAGGCGCTGTCCGAGGCCGGCTACAACGTCGAGCTGAAGTCGAACATCGGCAGCACCACGATCATCGACGGCGCGCTCACCTCCGGCCGGATAGACGTCTACCCCGAGTACACCGGGGTGATCCTCCAGGTGCTGGCCAAGAGCGATGCGATGCCCCCCACCGCCGCGGCGACCTTCCGCGAGGCGAAGGCGTATCAGGAGACGCGCGGGCTGACGATGCTCGACCCGACCCCGTTCCAGAACCGCAACGCGGTCGCGGTCAAGCCCGCGTTCGCGAAGAAGCACGGGCTGAAGACCATCAGTGACCTGGCCAAGGCGGGCCATGTCGTCTTCGCCGAGTACCCGGACAACATGGAAGGCGCACTCGGCTACCACGACATGGTGAAGGCGCACGGACTCACCAACACCGAGGTGAAGTCCCTGAACATCGGCCTCCAGTACCCCGCGCTGGACAACGGTCAGGTCGATGCCGCCGACGTCTTCACCACGGATCCGCAGCTCGCCCGTGGCGACTACACGATTCTGGAGGACGTGAAGGGCTACTACGGCTACCAGAACGTGGCCCCCGTCATCCGCCAGGGCGTACAGGAGGAACAGGGCCCGGGGTTCGCCGAGACGCTCAACAAGGTGGACGCGCTGCTCACCGACGAAGCGGTACGCGAGATGAACCGGGGCGTCGACACCGTACGGCTCGCTCCGTCCGAGGTCGCGGCGGAGTTCCTGCGGGTCAACGACCTCATCTGACCGGCGGGGGACCGAATGTCCCGCCCGCACCCCTCGTGTCTGCGACCGTCCGCACCCGTCGCCCTCCAGGAGAAGGCCCCATGAGCCAGGAAAACCAGAGAATTCCCGCCGGCGCGCAGGAGATCGTCTTCGACCATGTGGTCAAGACCTACCCCGGCAGCACCTCGCCCGCCGTCGACGACCTGTCGCTGACCGTCCCCGCGGGTGAGATCTGTGTGCTGCTCGGTCCGTCCGGCAGCGGCAAGACCACCGCACTGATGATGGTGAACCGGCTGGCCGAGCCGACCGGCGGCGACATCCGCATCGGCGACCGGTCCATCCGTGACCTCGACCCGATCCAGCTGCGCCGCTCCATCGGCTACGTCATCCAGCAGAGCGGGCTCTTCCCCCACCTGACGATCGCGGCCAACATCGCCACCGTCCCGAAGGTCCTCGGCTGGGACCGGAAGCGGGTGAAGGAGCGGGTGGCCGAACTGCTCGACCTCGTCGGGCTGCCGGTCGCGGAGTACGGATCGCGCTATCCCGCCCAGCTCTCCGGCGGCCAGCGGCAGCGCGTCGGCATCGCCCGAGCGCTGGCGGCGGACCCACCGGTGATGCTGATGGACGAGCCGTTCGGCGCGCTCGACCCCATCACGCGTGAGCATGTGCAGGACGAGTTCCTGGCCCTGCACGAACGCATCCGCAAGACCGTGATCTTCGTGAGCCACGACATCGACGAGGCAGTGAAGATGGGCGACCGCGTCGCGATCTTCCGCGAGGGCGGCAAGCTCGCCCAGTACGACACCCCGCAGATGCTGCTGAAGGAGCCGTGCGACGACTTCGTCGCCCGCTTCGTCGGCGCCGACCGGGGCCTGCGGCGCCTCTCCCTGATCCGCCTCGGGGACCTGGAACTGACCCCCACGACCACCACGCCCGCGGCCGGAACCGAGCTGCCCGGCCTCGCCGTCGGCGCCACGCTCCGGTCCGCGCTCTCCCTCATGGTGGCCGAGGGCACCGACGCCGTCCGGGTCACCGGTGACGACGGAACGGTCCTCGGCACCGCCTCGCTGGACGCGATACGGAAGGCGGGCGCGGCATGATGGGCGGCCCCGTCATCCCCGACTACGGGGACCCCAGCTCGTGCGTGGCCAACGACGCCACGTTCTGCGCGGACTGGTTCGCCGACCACTGGTCCAGTCTCTTCTGGCCCGCGCTCGTCCAGCACATCGAGCTCACCCTGATCGCCGTGGCCATCGGCTTCGTCATCTCCTTCCTGATGGCCGTACTCGCCCACTTCCAGGGCTGGTTCGCGGCACCGGCCTCGGCGGTCTCGTCCTTCCTCTACACGGTGCCGCCGCTGGCGCTCTTCCAACTCCTCGTACCGGTCAGCGGATTCTCCGTGCTCACGGTCGAGATCGCGCTCATCGCGTACAGCCTCTACCTGCTCTTCACCACGCTCCTCACCGGGCTGCGCGAGGTGCCGGAGGACGCCGTGCGGGCGGCTCGCGGCATGGGGCTGACCAGGCGGCAGATCCTCTTCAAGGTCGAACTGCCCCTGTCCCTCCCGGCGCTCGTCTCCGGGCTGCGCGTGACCACGGTGATGACCGTCGGTACCGTCGCCATCGCCGCGTACGTCATCGACGCCGGTCTCGGCTCGCTGATCCTCAAGGCGCTGCAGTCGCCCTTCAACACCCAGTTCGTCGGCGCGGGCGCGCTCGCCGTCGTCCTGGCGCTGACCGTCGACGGCCTGCTGGTACTCGCCGGACGGCTGCTCACCCCCTGGGCCCGAAGCAGGAGGGCATAGCCACATGGACACCTTCATCGGATCGTTCACCTTCATGCACGAGCGGCTGCCGCTGATGCTGGAGAAGACCGGTCAGCACGTGTGGATGTGCGCGGTGGTCATCGCCGTCTCGCTCGTCGTCGCCGTCCCGGCCGGACTATGGCTCGGGCACCTGCACCGCGGTGAATTCCTCACCACCAGCATCTCCAACATCGGGCGCGCCCTGCCCAACCTCGCCGTCATCGCGATCGGGCTGGGCATCTTCGGCCTCAACTTCACGAACATCGCCGTGGCGCTCCTGATCACGGCCGTCCCACCGATCCTCAGCCAGGCGTACCTGGCCGTGGACCAGGTCGACCCGGACACGGTCCGTGCGGCGCGCGGGATGGGCCTCACCCCGGTACAGGTGCTCATCAAGGTGGAGCTGCCGCTCGCGCTTCCGCTGCTCTTCGCGGGCATCCGCATCGCGGTGGTGTACGTCATCTCCGCCGCGACGCTGGCCACCGTGGCCGGTGGCGGCGGACTCGGCGACATCGTCCTCGGGCAGGCCAACTACGGGCTGGAGGGCGTGATCGCCGCCGCACTCTGGGTCGCGGCGCTGGCCCTCCTGGCCGACGGCCTGATCGGTCTGGTCCAGCGCCTGCTGGTGCCCAAGGGCCTCCGGGACTCACGTGCCTGAGCGGCGGAGGCCCAGACCGGGCGAGGCCGGGCCCCGGACCCCGGCAGGATCTCCTGCCGGGTCCCGAGGTCTTCTGCCATGAGCCGCAGGACGGGCCGCTTCGGTCAGGGCTGCCGGATCGCGGACACCTCGAACTCCAGCACGACCTTGTCGCCGACCAGGACGCCACCGCCCTCCAGCGGGGCATTCCAGGTGATGCCGTAGTCCTTGCGGCTGATCGGAACCGAGCCTTCGAATCCGACCCGCAGATTGCCGAACGGGTCCGTGGCACTGCCCTGGTATTCGAAGTCGATGCCGATCGGCCGGGTGACGTCCTTGATGGTGAGGTCCCCGGTCAGCCGGTAGTGGCTGTCGTCGAGCTGCTCGACACCCGTGGACGCGAAGGTGATGTCCGGGAAGTTCGGCGCGTCCAGGAAGTCGTTGGTGCGCAGGTGGCCGTCGCGCTGCTCGTTGCGGGTGTCGATGCTCGCGGTCTTGATGGTGACGGACACGGAGGATTTGGCGGGGTCCGCTCCGTCGAAGTGGCCGCTGCCCTCGAACTCGTTGAACGCGCCTCGGACTTTGGTGACCATGGCGTGCCTGGCCACGAACCCGATCTGGGTGTGGGCCGGGTCGAGGGTGTAGTTCCCTGACAGTGAGGCGAGGGGGGTGGTGGTCATGGACCTGCTCCGCGGGGGCTCGGGGACGTGAAGGGAAGGCGCTCGCCCACGCTAGCCAGGCCCGGCGCGACAGGCGTTCGACCGCGCCCGCACGTCACCCGATCGGCCGGAACGGCCCCGCGACGAGGTCCATGGCGAGGTCCGCGACGACGTCGCCGGCAAGGCCGGCTGCGAAGTCCGTGGCGAGGTCGGCTGCGAGCGCGGAGGGGGCGGTGCGGGTCTCCGCCCGTACGCGCTCCCGCTCAGGCGGCGGGGTCGATGGTGACCTTGACGTGCTTCATGATCGGCTGGTCGCTCTGGGTGCTGTAGTCGCTGAGCGCGCACAGCACGTTCATCTCGGGCATGTAGCCGGCCGCGCAGCCGCGGGGGATGTCGTAGGGGATGGCGAGGTAGCCGTTGAGGGACCGCCGGCTGCCGTCCTTCGCGGTGCTCGTGATGTCCACGGGGCCGAGGTCGGCGATACCGCGTTCGCGCATGTCGGCCCGGTTCATGAAGACGAGCGTGCGCAGGTTCTTGATGCCGCGGTAGCGGTCGTTGTCGGAGTAGATGGTGGTGTTCCACTGGTCGTGGGACCGCATGGTGCCCAGTGCCAGGGTCCCCGCGGCGGGGACGATGTCGGGCAGGACGGCGCTGGAGAACTCGGCGCGTGCGGACGGGGTCAGGAAGACCAGTTCACGGGCGGGCTGCTTGATGCGGAAGCCGAGGGGCAGGCGCACGCGGCGGTTGAAGTCCTCGAAGCCGTCGAGGGCCTGGGCCATGGTGTCGCGGATACGGTCGTAGTCCTCGATGTACCACTGCCAGGGCGTGGCGCTGTCGGGCAGGGCGGCGCCGGCCATGCCCGCGACGATGGCCGGCTCGGACAGCAGATGCGACGAGGCGGGCCGTTTCATGCCGATCGACAGGTGGACCATGCTCATCGAGTCCTCGACGGACGTGCTCTGGACGCCCTCGCGCTGATGGTCCTTCTCGGTACGGCCGAGGCACGGCAGGATGAGCGCCCGGCGGCCGTGGACGAGATGGCTGCGGTTCAGCTTGGTGCTCACCTGGACGGTGAGGTCGCAGGTGCGCAGCGCCGCGCAGGTGACCGGGGTGTCGGGTGCGGCGCGGGCGAAGTTGCCGCCCATGCCGACGAACACCTTCACCTCACCGCGCCCCATCGCCTCGATCGTGCCGACCGTGTCCAGGCCGTGCTCACGGGGCGGCTCGATCCCGCAGGCCGCGGCGAGACGTTCCAGGAACGCGTCGGTGGGGCGGTGATCGATGCCGCAGGTGCGGTTGCCCTGGACGTTGCTGTGCCCCCGTACGGGGGAGGGGCCCGCCCCTTCGCGTCCCAGATTGCCGCGGAGCAGAAGCAGGTTGACGATCTCCCGGACGGTGTCGACGCCGTGCTCGTGCTGGGTGAGGCCCAGACACCAGCTGACGATGCTGCGGTCGGCCTCCCCGTACACGCGCGCCGCCTTGAGGATGTCGGCGCGGCTCAGCCCGGACTGGTTCTCGATCTCCTCCCAGGGCGTGGCCTCGCACAGCGCGCGGTACTCCTCGAAGCCGGAGGTGTGGCGGTCGATGAACTCCCGGTCCAGAGCCCTGGGGTCGGTCTCGGACTGCTCCAGGATCGCCTTGGCCATGCCGCGCAGCAGCGCCATGTCACCGCCGATCCGGGGCTGAAGGTTCAGGGTGCTGGTCCGCGTCGTCCTGCCGAGGGCCATGTCCAGGAAGTCGTGGGGGACGATGGTGCGTGTGGCCGCTGCCTCGACGAGCGGATTGATGTGCACGATCCGGGCGCCACGGCGATACGCCTCGGCGAGGGCGGTGAGCATCCGGGGTGCGTTGGAGGCGGCGTTGACCCCGAGGATGAACAGTGCGTCGGCGGCCTCCCAGTCCTTGAGATCGACGGTGCCCTTGCCGGTGCCCAGGGACGCCTTGAGAGCGCGACCACTGGCCTCGTGACACATGTTGGAGCAGTCCGGCAGGTTGTTCGTGCCCAGTTCACGAGCCATCAACTGGTAGAGGAACGAAGCCTCGTTGCCGAGCCGGCCGGAGGTGTAGAACGCTGCCTGATGCGGATGGTCCAGCTCCCGCAGAGCGCGGCCGACCACCTCGAACGCGTCCTTCCAGTCGATCGGGACGTAGTGGTCCGACCCGGGGTCGTAGACCATCGGTTCGGTCAGCCGGCCCTGGTTCTCCAGGTCGTAGTCGCTCCACCCGGACAGCTCGGTCACCGAGTGGGCGGCGAAGAACTCGCGGCCCACCCGCTTGCGGGTCATCTCCCAGGTGACGTGCTTGATCCCGTTCTCGCAGATGTCCAGGTGCAGGCCCTTGGTGTCGTCCGGCCACGCGCATCCGGGGCAGTCGAACCCGGCGTTCTCATGGTTCATCCGCAGGATGGCCCGCGGTCCGTCCACCGGCGCGCCCTCGCTCACCAGCAAGCGGCTCACACTCTTGGCCGCGCCCCAGCCGGCGGCGGGGTGGTGGTAGGGCTGGAACCGCGGATCGCCCTGGGGAGCGGGACCGGCCGCGGGCTCCGGAGGTTCCTGCTCGTCACGGTCGGTACTCAAGGCACTCAACCCTTCCACCATTCGGGCATGGGGCGATAAATCGACACTTTTGGGCAGGCTATGCAGGCGGATCGACCCACGCCACTCGACTTCGGGCGCGGTACGCGGAGCGCGGCTCGAACGCCTGGGCCCCGGCGCGTGCCTCCGGGGGCGTGGGTCGAGCCGCCGGGCTGCACCGTGACAGGCGCACGGATAGTCTGGTGTCCCCGTTCGGTCCCCCACCTGTCTCATGGGCGGCATTCCGCGCCGGGGCGTCGCCACTCGGCCGAAGCGGAAGCCCGAGGCCCGTCACCGAGCCGTCGAAGGCGGTCGCTCTTGAGATCGATGAACCGCCGGCAGGCGCTCTCCGCCGTTCCTCGACTCGCCGGCGCGACGGTCGTCGGGGCACTGATCGGTGTGGCCGCGGGCATGCTGGCCAACGTGCCACTGGGAATTCTCGCCGGTATCGCCGGGGCGCAGCTGATCTTCGTCGTGACGGGGTGGGTCGTACTGTGGCCCATGGACGCGGCCACCACCCACAGCAATGTCCGACGCCAGGAGTTCCGGCCCGTCCTCGAAGAGCTCGTCGTCGTCGCGGCCGCCCTGTGCGGGCTGGTCGGCATCGTGGTGCTGCTCCTGGTCGGCCAGACGGGCCTGAGTCGGGCCGCGGCGGCGCTGGCACTCTGCGGCGTGTTCCTGGCGTGGGCGTCACTCCACCTGATGTACGCCACCCGCTACGCGTACCTCTATTACCTGCCGGCCGAAGGCGGGATCGACTTCAACTCTTCCGACCGGCCGAAGTATGTCGACTTCCTCTATTTCAGTTACAACCTCGGGATGACCTATCAGGTCTCCGACACCGGCGTCTCCAGTTCCACGATCCGCGCGGTTGCCCTGCGGCACTGCCTGCTGTCCTACGTGTTCGGCGCCAGCATCCTGGCCACCACCATCAACCTCGTCGCCGGAATCGTCACGGGCTGACGGGCTGACGGGCGCGGGTCGGATGCGCGGGTCCGTACGGCGAAACCGTTGCGCTACGACCCGCTGTGACTGCCGCTGTGGCCGCCGAGTGACAGCACGAGCACGGTCGTCCGTCCCTCGGGAGCGTCATAGGTGAGGGAGTCACCGGCGCGATGTCCGAGCAGCGCGCGACCGAGGGGGCTGTCGGCGGTGATCAACGTCCGGTCCAGCACCGCGGCGACCTCGCCGATCTGGAGGGTCATCTCCGTGGAGTCCGCGAACCGCACCGTCACGGTGCTGCCCACGCCGATGGCTTCGGTCGGGGCGGCCCCCGCGACGCCCGCCTCGCGACGCCGCGTACCGATCTCGGCGATACGGGTGTCCAGGCGGTCGAGTTCCGTGGCGCGTTGCAACTCATCGGCCGAATCGGCCATGTCGCCCACCTGCTCGCCGCCGCCCAAGGTGGCGGCGACTGTCGCGCGCTCGGCCCGCAGATCGGCGAGCTCTCGATCGAGCGCCTCGCGGGCGGCAGAGCTGATGGGTTCGGGTCCACCGGTCATTCCTGCTCCCGTCGCGCGGGCGGCACGGTTGAGTGTCGCAGGCTGTATACGGCATTTTTTACGATATCAGGCTAATCGGCACACTGCGGTGGTGGGCCGGTCCGGCGGCAGGCTCGCTTCAGCCCGTGTCCGGCAGGTTGAAGAGCCGCTGTGCCGTGCGCCCGTTCTCCCGGCGCAGGGCGGTACCCCACGGCCAGAGGTCGTCAGCTTCGGACCAGGGGCAGACGGAGCGATGGGCGATCCGGCAGCGGGATCCCGGGATCGGCTCCGCGTCCCAGGTGTTCCAGGCGATGCCGCCCGGGGTGATGAGCCACCGGCGGCGGGGCGGCACCATGTGGGATGCGACCGTGATGCCGGGTTCCAGCAGCACCCAGGTCTGCGGGTAGAGGGTGGGGTAGCGGTCCTGCGGGAGTGCGCAGCACGGGCAGACGGGTGGCGTCGGCGGCGGGGAAGCGGTGGCTCCTTCGCGAGCGGCCTGCGGAGCGTCGTCGGGGTGGTACGGGGCGGGCGCGGCGTTCTCGGTGTACCCCATGGTTTTCAGGGTCCGGACCGAGCGTCGGCTCCGGTAGGACGCGATCCGGCCGGGACGGGTGAGGCGGGTGTCAACCAGAGGGATGCCACTGGCCACATGAGGTGCGGACCGGCTCAACCGTGATGCAACTGCTGGGCCGATTCCATACTGGCGAGTGCCGGACCGGCCGGTTCTCCGAGGAGAACTCCCGCACCCGGACAGGCGGCGAGCCTCGATCGGCCCGCTGCGGGCTTGCCCTTGACGCGCGGGTGAGGGTTTAGCGTCTGCGTGCCTTCCGGCCGTCAGGCCGAAGAGGACCACACCTCCGAGGAGTTCGTCATGTCCGTCGCCGAGTCTGCCCTGTCCCGTGCGCTGCCCACCCCTCGCACGTCGAGAGAAGTGCGGCTCGCCGCCTTCCCCGACGGTCTCCCGCGCCCGGAACATTTCGAGGTCGTGGACACGGAGATCCCGCCGTTGGCTGAGGGCGAGGTGCTGGTGCGGAACCGGTACTTCCAGGTGTTCCCCGCCCTTCGCACGGTCATCGCGGGAAGTGTGGAAGGCGCCCCCTTCTCCGGCGTACGCCCCGGTGAACCGCTGTTCGGAGCCGCTGTCGGCCAGATCGTGGCCAAGGGGGACGCCGTGGCCGAGGGACAGAGCGGTGGCGCGGAGGGGCCGCGGGCCGGTGAGTGGGTGTCGCACTGGCTGGGCTGGCGGGAGTACGCGGTGATTCCGGCGGGCGGATACACCCCGCTCGGTGACGTACTGCCCGACCCGGCGGCCCATCTCTCCCAGGGGTCGCTGGGGTACGCGGCACTCGGCCGGGTCGCCGGACTCCGCTCCGGCGAAACCGTGTTCGTGTCGGGCGGGGCCGGTGCGGTGGGCTCGATGGTGGGGCAGACCGCCCGGCTCCTGGGCGCGGGCCGGGTGATCGGAACCACCGGCTCGGCGGCGAAGGCGGAGCGTATGACGGCCGACCTCGGCTACGACGCGGCCATCCTGCGGGAACCCGGCACCTCGCTCGCCGCCCGGCTGGCCGAGGCCGCGCCCGACGGCATCGACGTCTTCGTCGACATGGTCGGGGGCGAACAGCTCCGGGCCGCCATCGCGGTGGCCCGGCCCGGTGCGCGGTTCGTCCTGATCGGTGCCCTGTCGGGGCAGTTGGCGGAGCGGGGGAACGGAGCTTCCGCCCCGGTCGAGATCGACTCGTTCCAGCTCATCGTCAAGCGGATCACGATGCATGGCATCAGCGGACTCGACCACCCCGAAGCCAACGAGGAGTGGAACCGGAAGTTCGGCGAGTGGCTGCGCTCCGGGGAGATCACCTTTCCCCATGTGCGTATCTCGGGCATGGACAACGCGGCCCGCGCGTTGTACGAGTTGATCGGCGGTCAGCACCTTGGCTCGGTGATCGTCGAGGTATAGGTATAGCTGAAGGCGCACGTGCTCGTGCGTGCGGCCGTAGGCGCTGTTGCTGTTGAGGTTGTCGGGGGTGGCGGATGCGGATCGGTGACGCGGCGGCAGCGGCGGGGACCACGCCGAGGGCGCTTCGGTTCTACGAGGAGCGAGGTCTGCTGCCCCCTCCGCCGCGCACGGCGACGGGCCAGCGCGACTACGGTACGCGCGACATCGCCCGGGTCGGAGTCATCCGCGAACTGCTGGCGGTCGGACTCACCGTCGGGGACGTACACCGTTGCGCCGACCGTCTCGACGTGCTGTTGGAAGCCCCGCCACAGCAGTGCCGCGGCTTCGCGGACGCGGACGGGGGCAGAGGCGGCGAGGGAGTGGCGGCACGGCGGCTCGCCGCCCTGGACGCGGAGATCGCCCGGCTCACTCTGCTGCGTGAGCGGCTGGCGGCCAGAGTCGTCCCGGAGACGATCCCGGACCGGGCGAATTCCGCTGGTGGAGCCGTGCAGGCGCTGCCTGGTATCCGGTCGTGACGACACCTCCGGACGAACAGATCCTGGACGCCCTCGGCCGGGCCGACGCCGGATGGCTGGCCCGGCACCTCGACGCGCGGGTCTGTCCGCCGGCCGTCCTCGGACGCCTCGTCCGGCACGAGGATTCACGGGTGCGGTATCTGGGACTCACCCTCCTCGCCGAGCGGGTCGGATCGCCGTGCGGTACGGGAGACGCGGCCGAACCCGCCCAGTTGGCCGAACCCGCCGAGCCGGCCGAACGCGGCGAGCCGGCCCAACGCGGCGACTCGGCCGAACTTGGGGAGCTGGCAGCGCTGTTGTCCGGTCTTCCGGCGGGTTCGCCGGAGGAATCGCTCGTCCTCGCCGGACTCCACGAACACTTCGGGCCGCGGCTGCCGTACGGGAGCAGGCCGGACTGGCGGGCCGCCCGGTTGCCGGTACGGGTACGGGTCGCCTGGCTGCGCGCCGAGGTCCTCACCGATCCCGCCGCCATCCGCGACGAGACGCCCGGGGAACTCCTGTACCAGGCCGTGCGCGGCAGCGACATCATGAACGCGCACCGGCCCGCGCACCTCGTGGCCGAACTCGTGGACACCCGGAACCCGGTACTCCAGGCGGAGGCCCTGCGGCTGGCCCGGCAGGGTCTGCACGCCGGACTGCTCTCCCCGGCGACGGCGCGTGCCCGGCTGATCCCCCTGCTCGGCGCGGCCGACGCCGATGTCGCGGCGGGCGCACTGGGCGAACTCGCCGCACCGTGGGCCGTGATGAGGCCGCTGGACCCGGCGCTCCTGGCCCCCGGCCTCACCGCGGAGTCCGCGACCGGGAGGCCCGAGGTCGCGGCAGCCGCGCTCATCACCGCGGCCCGCCACGGGCACGGCAGGCTCCTTCGGCAGACGGCCGAGGACCAGGACCTTCCGCCCGCACTTCGCCGTAACGCGCTGGAACTCCTCGGTGATCTCGCGGAACGCGACGACATCAGTGGGCTCCTGGCCGTTGCCACGCGCGATCCGTTGCTGCTCGGCGGGCCGGTGCTGACCTGTCTGCGCGGACTGCACCGGCGCGGGCACTTCCCGACGCCCCCGGACGTACGGACCGTCGTCGGGCTGGCGCTGGCCGACCATTCGGTCCCGTCGCGCGACGTCGCCACCGTGCTCTACACCTGCCGCCGGGCGATGCTCGATGCCCTGATCGACGCTCCGGCCGATGACCCGAGCTGGCCGCGCCGGCTCGACCTGCTCGTCGCTCTGGCCGGTCAGGGCACGGGGGACCTGCCGATCGGCGCGGCCGTCACCGGTCTGCTTCGGGCCGCTCCCACGCCGGGGCCGTTCCTCGACGCCATTCGTACGTTGCGTCACGCGGACGCCGAGGAAGCGGTGATCGCCCTCCTTCCCCGCGCCCCGGCGCCAGCCCTCACCGCCCTGGAGGCCATCGGAGGCCGCCGGACGGCCGAGGTGCTCGCCGAAGGGCTGGGCCTCACCGTGGGCGAGGGCCTGGGCGCGGGCGAAGACGCAGGGGCGGGCGCGGACACCCGCGCGGCCACGGGCACGATCGCGCCGGCGTTCCGTGGCGTCCGGGGCCGGGCCCTGGAGCTCCTGTGGCATCTGAGCCACGATCCGGAATCACGGCGGCGCATTCTCGTACGTCTCGACCCCACGGACCTGCCCGCCCGGATAGCCGCCGACCTCGGGGGCCCCGACGAGGCCGAACTGGCCCTCCTGAGTGCGCGCCCGGACCCCGACGAACCCGTGGCGGCGCTGTGCCGGCTCGCGGATCACGGGGGCGCCGGAACGCTGCCCGTCATCGCCGACCTGCTTCTGCGCATCGTGCGCGACCTCGCCCTGCCCCGGGACGCGGACCCCGCCGCGGTCCGCCCCCGCGCGGCCCGGCCCACGGACGAACGCCGCCCGGACACGGCCGGACCCACCGGCGAACCCGAGGTACCGAAGGAGGTCGTGGACGCCGTGCACGCTCTGGGGTGCCGACTCCACCGGCGGCAGCGGATCCGGCCGGTCTGCCTGCTCGACGCGGCGGACGCGCAGGAGGCGGGCCACGCCCTCGTCGCCACGACGGCACTGGACCTGCTGGACCGCCCCGCGCTGTCCGGCGGTGAGCAGGCGGTGCTGCTGAAGCTGCTGCTCCAGGTGCCGGGCGCGGTGCCCCTCCGGCCGCGTGTGCACTCCTTGCTGCGCGGCCGAGACCCGCAGGTGCGCAAGCACGTGATCGCCCTGCTGGCGCGGGATGCCGAGGGGGACGACGCACAGGCCCTGTCGGCGACCTTGACCGTGCTGACCCGGGCCCGGGACATCCGGACCGTACGGCAGGCGCTGCTGGCACTCGGGCACGCGCGTGCCCGCTGGGCGTCCGCGTCGATCGCCGCCTGCCTCGACCACCCGAACATGAACATCAAGAAGACCGCCGCGTCGGTCCTGGTCCGCGCGGGCGCACCGGCGGCGGTGCCGCGACTGCTCCACTGGCTGGGCCGGCACGACAACCCGGGGCTGCGTACCGCGCTCGTCGAGGCGTTGCGCGCGATCCTCGGCGACGCCTGCACGGCGACCGTTCTCGCCGCCGCCGAACAGAGCGAGGACGGGCGCGCCCGGGAACTGCTGCTGGCGGGTCTCGACAACGTACTGACCCCGCGTGCGGTTCTCGCCCTGGATGCCCAGGCGTCGCCGGTCGTTCCGGCGTTGCTCGGCCTGCTGTCGTCGGGCGGCGTCCGTCTCGCCTCGGGGTCGGTCGCGGAACTGGCGGAGCCCCTGTCCAGGCACGGCATCACGACCCGCCTCGCGCGCGCTCCCCAGCCGCGTGACGCGGCGGCCCTCGCGATCGAGTCCCTGCTGACCGGGGGGTGGAACACCTCGGTCGCCCTGCGCATCGCCGCGCACCCCGCACCACCGGACGCGGACCGGCTGCGGGAGCTGCGGAGGCTGCGGCCCATGCTGGAGGACTGGCTCGGGCTGGCGGAGAGCGTCCGGTCGGCCGATGCGCGGCGCCGGGTCCTGCGGTGCACGCTCCGGCTGTGCCCGGCCCCGTGGACGTCCGGTGAGGTGGCGGCGTTCGCCCGGTTCGGCGGGATCGTGACCGATGCGTACGACGAGGTCGCGCGCGGACAGCGGGATGCGGCGGTGACGGGGGAGTGCGCGTCGGAACTCATGGCCGTACTGGACGCCGTGGCGCCCCGGCTGTCCGCCGCCGAGCGGTTCACGGTCGCCGAGGCGGTACGCGCGTCACCGGCCGGACCGTCAGGCAGCACGTCCACGCTGACCCTGCTGCGCAGGTGCGGTGCGGTGCTGGTCCGCCCCGATCTGGACCGGGCTCTCGCCGCCGCGCGCCTCGGAGCCGACCCCTGGCTGTCCGGTCCCGCGCTGCTGCGCGAGACCTTCGGCGTGCCGGTGCGGACGTCCCCCTCCACCGGGTCGACGGCGTGGCGGGCCGCGCTGGACGCCGCCGTACGCACGCCCCGTGCCCTGGAGGAGTTCCGCCGCCGCGATCACTCCCTGGCTCCGGGGTCCCGGGACCGCCTCGACGCACTGATCGATGCCTACCCGGGTGCCGATCCCGGCGTGCGCGAGCGGCTGGTCGACTGGATGACGCGGCTCCAGCCACTCGACGCACCGGCCTGGACGATCACCGAGACGGCCGTGCCGACGCGGGAAGCGGCGGAACCACGGACGGGTACGTCGGCGTCGGCCGTCAGGTCCGTACACCTCGACGATCTCGATCAGCCGCGCTCCACGGCCCTGCGCACCCGGTTGCTGACCCTGCTTGACGCCCCCGACGCGGACCGGCGCAACGCTGCCGCGCAGGCCCTGCGGGCGTGGCCCGAACCCGACATCTCCCTGGCCGTGCTCCGCGCCTACCTGCGCGGCCGGGTGGACGACCCGGCCACCGGGAACGGCTTTGTCACCGGCACCGGGATTGCGAACGGCACCGGTACCGGCTTTGGCGCTGGCACCGGCATTGCGAACGGCACCGCCAACGATCTCGGCACCCGGATCGACCTTGCCCGCGCACTCGTCGCCGTCGACGGGGCGGAGCTGCGCGGCGACGCGGTCCGGCCGGAACGCGTGCTCCGCCTGGCCGCCCGGCTGGACCCCTGGGACCTGCCGCCGCTCGTCCCGCTGCTCCTGGGGTGGTGGGAGAGCGGGCCGCCCGATCTCCGCCCGGAAGCCCTGCGCGTACTGCGCGGGGTCCCCGCCGACGTACTGGCGACGCTGCTCGGCGAGCGCATCGACGCGGGCGCCACGGGGCTCCTGGAATTGCTGTCGGGGCGGCCACTGCTGCGTACTCCCGCCCTGACCCGGGCCCGGCGACGGCTGCGTACCGAAGGACGCGACGCCCTGGCCGACGCGGTCCTCCTGGTCGAGGGGCCTCTGCGCGGACCCGGCGCCGCACGGGCGGACGCCGCCGCCCTCGAAGCCCTGCGCAGCCCGGCCCCGGCCCCGGTCGCGGCAGTGACGCCAGGGGCCGGGCCCCGCCCCGCACTGCCGGAACTGCTGACCCTCGCCCGTACCGGCACTCCCGAGGAGATACGGCGAGCCCTCGCGCTCCTCGCCGAGCGGCACGGCGACCGGGCGGCGGGGAGCGACCGGAACCCACCGCCGCGGGCCGATCGGAAGCCGGGGCCGGGATCGCTGGGCGGCGGGCACCCGAGCCTGCGCGACAACGGGAACCAGGTGCTGCGCGGAGTGATCGACGCGTTGCTGCGCCACCCTAAGACCGGCGTACGCCTGCATGCTCATCGGACCTCGCGCGCGTTGCTGGACCGCTCGACGTATGCGCGGCAGACGATGATCCTGCTGGCCGACCCGCAGCCGGATGTGGTGCGCATGGCGATCCGGACGCTCGCCCACGCGTCCTGGGAACCGGCGGTCCCCGCTCTGGTCGGTCTCCTCGGCCACGCACAGCCCGCTGTCCGCAGCGCGGCCCGCGAGGCCATCGGCCGCTTCGGGGCTGCCGCGGTCCCGGCACTCCGGCACGCCGCCGCCCGTGCCCGCCCCGACAAACGGTCCCGGTACACGGACGTCCTCGACCGGCTCACGGGCGCCGACGACAGGTAGACGCCGCATCCGTCGCGGAGCGACACGTACGTCGTTCGTCGTACCTCGTACGTCCACCGGCATCTCGCCGTCAGCCGTCGACTCCCCGCGCCGCGGCCGTGACCTGGTGCAGCGTGCGCCCGGTGCGCGCCGACCGGGCGTGGTACGGGTCGGGCGAGCCGGGTCTGTCGCGTACGGCCAGCCGGTCGTTGGCCTTGATCAGCAGCCACGCCTCCTGGCCGACGCCGTTCTCCTCGTCGCCCACCCGGAACCGGGTGAGGGCGAACTCGCCGTGCAGTTTGGCCCCGTGCAGCCAAAAAGTGGCGTGACCGAGGGCCAAGGACTCGTCGAAGGGCACGGCGACGCCCTGCCGGTCGTGGCTGAGCGGCCGATAGGTGCCCTGGTCCCAGACGATGACGGTGCCGCTGCCGTACTCGCCGTGTGGAATGACCCCCTCGAACTCCCGGTACTCCAGCGGGTGGTCCTCGGTCGGAACGGCCAGCCGCCGGTCGCTCGGGTTCTCGGAAGGCCCTCGGGGCACCGCCCATGACTTCAGTACGCCGTCGACCTCCAGCCGGAAGTCGAAGTGCATGCGCCGTGCGTCGTGGATCTGCACCACGAAGCGGGGCCGAAGTGTGTCGTCAGCGTCCACGCCCGCGCTCCCTCCGCCCGCCCCGTTACTTCCACTGTGACGCCGTCGGCCGTGGACCGCACGACGGGCGGGGGAACGGACCGTGCGCCCGGGTGTCGTGCGGTGCTCCGAGTTCATCCGCACATGCCGGAGGCACGGTCCGTTCCCTCTCCGGTCTGGACCAGGCCATTGACGCCGCTTCGAGCGCTCCCTTAGAACAAGTAGTGAAAAGTTCACCCGAGGTGATCACGCTGATCGTTCACCTCTCGGTGTGAATATGTCATGCGCATGCCCCCCACGCGAAGTGATGTGATGACTGTGCACCTCTCGCGACACGCTGTGCGGCACGTCTCCAGGCGCCGCCGCGCCACCCTGCTCGCGCTCTCCCTGCTCTGCTGCTCCGCGGTCGTGACCGCGCTGCCCGCGGGAGCCTCGGCCGCCCCCCACTCGGCCGCGGCTCCTTCGGCGGTCGTCTTCTCCGACGAATTCGACGGCCCGGCCGGGTCCGCCGTGAACGGCGGCAAGTGGCAGATCGAGACCGGCGACAACGTCAACAACCACGAGCGGCAGTTCTACACCGCGGGCAACAAGAACGCGGCACTCGACGGCCAGGGCAACCTCGTCGTCACCGCCCGCAAGGAGAACCCCGCCAACTACCAGTGCTGGTACGGCTCCTGCCAGTACACCTCGGCCCGGCTCAACACCTCCGGCAAGTTCACCACGGCGTACGGTCACGTCGAGGCCCGGATGAAGGTGCCGCGCGGACAGGGCATGTGGCCCGCGTTCTGGATGCTCGGCGACGACATCGGCAGCGTCGGCTGGCCCAACAGCGGTGAGATCGACGTCATGGAGAACGTCGGCTTCGAACCCGGCACGGTCCACGGAACTCTGCACGGCCCCGGCTACTCCGGCTCGGGCGGCATCGGCGCCGGCTACACCCTCCCGGGCGGGGCCGCCTTCGCCGACGCCTTCCACACCTTCGCCGTCGACTGGGCCCCCGGCTCCATCACCTGGTCCGTCGACGGCACCGTGTACCAGCGGCGCACCCCGGCCGACCTCGCCGGGAAGCAGTGGGTGTTCAACAAGCCGTTCTTCCTCATCCTCAACCTCGCGGTCGGCGGCTACTGGCCCGGCGACCCCGACGGGAACACCACGTTCCCGCAGCAGCTCGTCGTCGACTACGTGCGCGTCACCACCGGCTGACGTACCTCCGGCCGGGCATCCGGCCGGAGCCGCCCACCCTGCCCACCCGCTTAGCATGAGCCCCATGGAACAGCGCACACTCGGCCGGACCGGCCGTGACGTATCGGTCGTCGGACAGGGCACCTGGCAGCTCGGCGGCGACTGGGGGGAGGTGGCGGAGCCCGACGCCTTCGGCGTGCTGGACGCGGCCGTCGAGTCGGGCGTCACCTTCTTCGACACCGCGGACGTGTACGGGGACGGCCGCAGCGAACAGCTCATCGGCCGGTACCTCAAGGACCGCCCCGACGCGGGCATCCTCGTCGCCACCAAGATGGGCCGCCGCGCCGACCAGGTGCCGGAGAACTACGTCCTCGACAACTTCCGCACCTGGAACGACCGCTCCCGCGCCAACCTGGGCGTCGACACGCTCGACCTCGTCCAGCTGCACTGTCCGCCGAGCAGCGTCTACTCCTCGGACGCGGTCTACGACGCCCTTGACGCCCTGGTCGCCGAGCAGCGGATCGCCGCCTACGCGGTGAGCGTCGAGACCTGTGCCGAGGCGCTCACCGCCCTCGCCCGCCCGGGGGTGGCGAGCGTCCAGATCATCCTGAACCCGTTCCGCCGGAAGCCACTGGACGAGGTCCTTCCGGCCGCCGTGGCCGCCGGAGTCGGCATCGTCGCCCGTGTCCCGCTCGCCTCCGGACTTCTCTCGGGGAAGTACACCAAGGACACGGTCTTCGCCCCCGGCGACCACCGCACCTACAACCGCCACGGCGAGGCGTTCGACCAGGGCGAGACGTTCTCCGGCATCGACTTCGCCACCGGGGTCGCCGCGGCCGCCGAATTCGCCGAGCTGGCTCCCGAGGGTGCCACCCCCGCGCAGACCGCGCTGCGCTGGATCATCCAGCAACCCGGTGTCACCAGCGTGATCCCCGGAGCACGCTCGGTGGAACAGGCCCGTGCCAACGCGTCGGCCGCAGCGCTGCCGCCGCTCCCGCAGAGCACGCTGGACGCCGTGCGGGAGCTGTACGACCGGCGGATCCGCGCCGAGATCCACGACCGCTGGTGACGAACGGCCGGGCCGCACAGGGCCGCTGCCCCTGATCCCTCCGCCGTGCCGGCTGCCGTCGGTGCCGATGCCGCGGGCCGGACCGTGGACAGTCGTCGCGGAGCTGAGTACCGGGGTCAGTAGCCGGCGTAACCCGCCTCGTGCGGCACGGTGGTGATTCTCCTCGTGGGCGTCGCGGCGCTGTTTCCCGCGGCGGTCAGTTCACGCATCGCGGTGACGAAGAGAACGCCGTCCTGCTGTTTCAGGGCGCGTTCGCAGTCCTGGCTGCCCTTCAGTGACTGCGTGCCGAGTGCCTGCCGGGCCGACTGGGCCTCGGGGTCGGGGACCCGGAAGTAGGCGCCGCTGCCCCCGACCGGAGAGACGCCGGATGGCCGCGGTGTCGTCGAGAGTGAACAGACCCTCCAGCAGGGGCAGTTCATCCGGAGCGAGCTCGGTGACCACCTCGTGCACCACATCGCGTACCAGGCTGTCACCGGACGAGCGTGCTTCTGAACCCATGTCATCCCCCGAGGGTCCGGCGCCCCCGTTGAACGAGTCGGCCGATGACAACTGTGGCGCGGAATCCGAGAGCCCGACAGAAGGCGGCTCAACATCCCGGGTGACGCGGAACGGAGCCGCTAGTCCTCCCCGTCCTCCTCGTCCCCGTCATGCTTCTTGCCCCGCTCGCCCTGCTGCTGACCACGGTCCTGGTCCTGCTGCCCGGAGCCCTGCTCCTGCCCGGTGCCCTGCTCCTGCCCGGTGCCCTGCTCCTGCCCCGAGTTCTGCTGACCGGAGCTCTGCTGTTGTCCGGCGTTCCCGGCCGAGGTGTCCTGCGGGGCCTGGTTCTGTGACGGTTCGTTCGGTGCCGGTGCGTCTCCTGTGGAACCGCTGTCCGCCGGACCGCCTTGCGCGGGTGCGTCGGTCCCGGCCGCCGGGGTGGGGCCGGAAGGGCCGGAGTCCGGCGTCCCGGCCGAACTGGAGTCCGGCGAGAACAGGATCATCCCCAGATACACCGCCGCCAGGAACGTCGCCGTCCCCGCGATCGCGCTCGCCACCCGCGGGCGCCGCCTGATCGCCTCGCGTGCGCCGCGCCGACGGGCGGGAGCGGCCCTGCTGCCCGAGGTGTTCCGCCGCCGGCCGGTGGGCTGCGGGAGCCTGTACGTCGGGGGGCCGACGGGCGCGGCCGGGGCGGCCGGCGGCGGCGTGGCGACCGGCGCGGGCCGGGGGGCGCGTGCGGCGGCGGGCGTCGGCATCGGCAGGGGCTCCGGACGGCCGCGCCAGGCATCGGTGCGGAACCAGTCGGAGACCTGCTGGGCACTCGGCCGGTCCTCGGGCTGCTTCGCGAGCAGCCCCAGCAGGTACGAGTCGAACGCGGCGGAGATGTCCACGCCCCGCTGTCTGAGCGGTACCGGTGCCGTGTCGACGTGCTGGTAGAGCGTCGCGGTCGCCGTGTCGGAGCGGAACGGCGGCTGCCCGAGCAGGAGTTGGTAGATGACGCAGCCGAGGGAGTACATGTCGGACGCGGAGTCGGCCGTGCGGCCGAGTGCGCGTTCCGGGGCCAAGTAGAGGCTGGTGCCCACGATGTGACCGGCCGTCGTCAACGCCGTCGAGGGGTCGTCGACGAACTGGGCTATCCCGAAGTCGCCGATCTTCACCGACCCTTCGGCGTCCAGCATCAGGTTGCCGGGCTTGATGTCCCGGTGGACGATGCCCTGGCGGTGCGCGGCGGCCAGACCGGCGGCCGCCTGGCCCGCGATCAGCGCCACCTGCTCGGGGTGCACGGTCTCCTGAGTGGCCAGCACATCGCTCAGGCTCTGGCCCTCGACCAGTTCCATCACCAGATAGAAGCGGTCCTCCCACGCCCCGAAGTCGAACACGGCCACCAGATGAGGGTGGCTCAGCCGGGCGGCGGTCTGCGCCTCCATGCGGAACCGGGCGGTCGACGAGGCGTCGGCATGGTCTCCCAGCAGCAGCTTCACGGCCACGGCCCGGCCCAGCACCTCGTCCGTGGCACGCCACACCTCGCCCATGCCGCCACGACCGATGGGGGATACCAACCGGTACCGACCAGCTACCAGCACCTGTGCACCAATCTCGAATTGTGGGCCCGCTCCGACTGCCGTGGCACCTGCCCCCGTCGGGCTCTTCCGGAGCGGGACGGGGCGGGGCGCGCGACCCGGTCAGGATATCGGTCTGTAGGACCGCGAATGCCCCGTTGGCCACCCCGGCCGCCATGGAAATGATGCGGGAAGCTGACGGACCGGCGGATACGGGCCCGGCCGACCGGGTGCGGACCGGTCCACCAGGCGCTCGGTCTCGGCCCGCGCCATGAACTCGGCCTGCTCCGCCGAGAGATGCGGCCCGCCGCCCAGGGCGGTGGAGACCGGCGCCGCTCCCGCGAGCGGTTCGCGTCAGTCGGGGGTCCCCGCGGCCCGCCCCACGGCTTCCACCAGCGGCAGCGTGCGGTGCGCCACCCGCTCGCGCAGCGCCACCTCGGTGCGTGTCCTGACCACCCCGGGGAGCTGGATCAGCTGCTGGATCACATCCTCCAGATGCCCGTTGTCCCGGGCCACGACCCGGGTCAGCAGATCCCCGCCCCCCGTCGTGGAGAACGCTTCGATGATCTCGGGGACGGCGGCGAGCGCGTCACCCACCTCGTCCAGATGCCCCTGGGTGACCTCCAGGTGGACGAAGGCGAGGACCGGGTGGCCGAGCGCCGCCGGGGAGAGCGCCGGCCCGGTCCCGGTGATCACACCGTCCCGCTCCAGCCGGTCGAGCCGGGCCTGCAGCGTGCCCCGGGCCACCCCGAGTACACGCGCGTACTCACGCACGCTGGTACGCGGCTGCTCGATGAGCAGTCGCAGGATGCGGGTGTCGAGAGCGTCCACCGCCATGGTCCGTTGGTCTCCTTCTGGCATGCCGATGCCGAGTTTGACTGTACCAATGGCACAGTACTCGCTCATCGATTTGAGCCACTGTCCCCCAGGATGCTTTGCTTTGGTCATCGATGGCGCCGCGCAGCGCCGGACGGCGACGAAGCCGCATCCGGATCCGCGGCGCCTTTGCCATGCAGAAGAGGGTGTTCTCCAGCCGAAGGGGGCGGTCCGACCGTCGTGAAGAGGATGTTCGTGGCCCCGGATCCGGGGCTTGTGCGACTGCGGGTCTCCCTGCGCGCCGTGCTCGGTATCGGCCTGGCCGTGGCCGCGGCCGAACTGGCCGGCCTTTCCCTGACCGCCTCCATCACCGGAGGACTCGCCGCCCTCCTCGCGCTGTTCACGGTCGGCGACCCGACCGTCCGCAGGCAGGCGGTCACCACCCTGCTGCTGCCCGCAGTCGGCTTCCCGGTGCTCGCCCTGGCGAGCACCCTGCACGGACTGCCCCTGCTGCGGGCCGTCTGCTGGCTGGCCGTCGTCTTCGCCGGGGTGTACGCGCGGCGCTGGGGGCCGCGCGGCCACGCGCTGGGGATCTTCGGCTTCATGATGTTCTTCAGCACCCAGTTCCTGCACGCCGTTCCGGGCCAGCTGCCGGAGCTGTACGGCGCGGTGGCGCTGGCAGTCGCGGCGTCCTGCGCGGTCCGCTTCGGTGCCTGGTGCATCGAGCGCCGCACCCCGTTGTCGGCCCAGCCCGCGCCCCTCACCGGACGCGGGTTCGACAGGCCCACCACCCGGCAGGCGCTCCAGGCCACCGCGGCCTGCGGGATCGCGCTCGCGGTGGGGCTGCTGCTGTCCCCGGACCGCTGGTACTGGGCGGTCGGCACCGCCTGGTGGATCTTCGTCAACACGGCCTCGCGCGGGGAGACGCTCGTCCGCGGCTTCCGCCGCGTCGTCGGGACCGTCGCCGGGATCGGCGTCGGGCTGCTCGTCGCGGTACCGCTCCACGGGGCACCCGCACCCACCGCCGCTCTCGTCGCCGTCTGCGTCTTCGGGATCTTCTACACGGCAGCGCCCTCGTACAGCTGGATGACCTTCTTCGTCACCGTCATGGCCGGACTGCTCTACGGGCTCCTCGGCGTCCTGCACCCCGGGCTGCTGTGGCTCCGCTTCGAGGAGACCGCGGCCGGGGCGCTCGGCGCGGTCCTCGGGGTCGCCCTGATCCTGCCCGTCACCACGCACGCCACCACCGAGGCGTGGATCCAGCGGGCCCTGCACTGCGTGCACCGCTGCACCGGCGCCGCGGCGCTGCGGCTGGCCGGTGACCAGCACGCCGACCCGGCACCGCTCGCCGCCGAGCTGGAACTGCTGCTGGGCCGGGCCAGGCTGTCGCTCGCCCCGCTCGTCCACCCCATCAGCCCGCTGCGCGCCCGCAAGGCCCGCGCCCGTCAGGTACTGGATCTGCTCGACGCCTGCGCCCGCGAGGTGCGCGGCCTCGCCACCGTGGCCGCCGACCCGGACGCCTCCCACGACGCGCGCCTCACCGCCGCCTGCCATCGCGTGGAGGCCGCCGTGCTGGCCCTGGCGCCTCCGGGGCAGATCCGTACGGACCGGTCGGCCGTCCCTGTTCAGGCCCCGCACCACCACCCGGGGGCCGAGGCCGCACTCGCGCATCTGCACGCGCTGGAGGGAGCGCTGGTGGACCTCGCCGCGCCCTTGCGCAGCTCCACGCGGGCGCCGCTCATCCCCGCCTGAGCGCGGCACGACGGGGCTCGGCGGGTCACCGGCCGCAGCCCGCACGGGGCTCGGACCGCTGTGCGGCGCGTACGTGGACGGGGCGCGCGGCCGGAACGGGCACCGCCGCCGCATGACCCGGAGCGGATTGGTCCAGACCGCGAAAGGGGCTGCCTGCTACCGTCGGCCGTGAAGATCGCGGCGGACAGTGAAGAGGGGTAGCGCGATGGGCGGCAACAGCGCCGGGCGGGCATTCATAGGATCGTTCACCTCGTCGGGCGGTCCGGGCATCACCGCCGCCGCCGTGGACCGGGACACCGGTGCCCTGACCGTGCTCGGATCCACGGACGTCCTGGCCGATCCCTCGTTCCTCGCCGTCGGTCTCGGTCCGGGGCCGGGCGGAACGGCCCTGTACGCCGTCGGTGAGACCCCCAGCGGCGCGGCCGCCGCCCTCGACATCAGCGGCGACGTACCCCGGCTCATCGGTGGGATCCAGGCCGTGGACGGCGGCTCGCCCACCCATCTCGCGCTCGCGGCGGGCCACCTGGTCACCGCCAACTACGGCTCGGGCAGTGTCACCGCGCTGCCGGTGCTGGCCGACGGTTCGCTCGGCGCGGCGGTCTCCGTGCTCCAGCACGAGGGCAGCGGCCCGGACACCGGCCGTCAGGAGGGCCCGCACGCCCACCAGGTGCTGGGCGACCCCTCGGGCGCCTGGGTGCTGAGTGTGGACCTCGGCACCGACTCCGTACGCGTCTGCGCCCTGGATCCCGACACGGGAGTACTGCGGCTGCACGGCGAGACGGCGCTGCCGCCGGGTGCGGGACCACGTCATCTGGCCTTCCACCCCTCGGGTGCGCTCGCCTACGTCCTCAACGAACTGGAGCCGACCGTCACGGTGTGCCGCTGGGACGCGGCCGCCGGACGGCTCGAACCGGTCGGCGAGACCCCTGTGCTGCCCGAGCACCCGTCCTCGGACGGCACGGTGCGTACGTACCCCTCCGAGGTGGTCGTCTCGCACGACGGACGGTTCCTGTGGACCGCCAACCGCGGGCACGACAGCATCTCGGTGCTGACCCTCGACGAGACCGGCGAGAAGCCGGTCCTCGTCGCGACCGTGGGCTGCGGGGGCCGCTGGCCGCGCGACCTCACCCTCGACCCCACGGGCCGGTGGCTGTACGCGGCCAATGAGCACTCCGGGAACGTGAGCTGGTTCGCCGTGGAGGCGGAGACCGGAGTCCCGCAGTACGCGGGCTCCGTCGAGGCCCCTGCGGCCTCCTGCGTCGTCTTCGCCTGAGGCGGCCCGCGGCCCCCGCCGGGCGGTTCGGCCCGCAGGGAACCGACCGACAAGCCGCCCCGGGCCGTCCTGGGGCCGGCACAGGGCGCTCGGGTGCGTCCGGGTGTCCGGGCGGCGCGGTACGGCAGTGGGGCGCGGCTCGGCGTCGAGGTACGACAGTGGGGCGCGGACCGGGTCCACCCGGTCCGCGCCCCACTGCTCGTTACGCCGTTACGCCGGTGTGCGCGGGCGCGGATCAGTGCGCCTGCGCGCCCTGCGGCGTTGCCGGAGTGATGCCCAGCGCCGTGGCGTACATCGACAGCACCAGCTTGCCGATCGCCGGGTACGCGCCCAGCGGCTCGGCCGTCGCGCAGCCGGCCTCCTTCGCCGCGGCGTCCAGCAGACCCGGGTCGATCTCGGGGCCCACCAGGTACGGCGCCAGCGCGAGCTGCGTGGAACCGGAGCTCAGCAGCTGCTCCGCGACCGCCGCGACCGAACCCTCCACGTCGAGTGCGGCGGCCATCACCGGCACCGCGAGGCGGGCGGCGAGCAGCATGCCGGTGATCCCGGCCGCCCGCACGGCCTCGTCGCCGCCCACCGTGGCCAGCACGATGCCGTCCGCGGCGGTCGCCACGGTGAACAGCCTCGCGCGGTCGGCGCGCGCCAGCCCGGCCTCCGACAGCCGCACGTGCAGCGCCTCGGCGAGCAGTGGGTGCGGGCCGAGCACATCGGTCAGCTCGACCTGGGTACCGCTGTCCATCACGGCCTGCCGTATCCGCCGGATCAGGGCGCTGTCCGGCCCCGCGAGCAGCGGCACCACGACGGCGGGCGGGCCGACGGGTTCGGCGACTTCGCGGCCCACGGCCCTGGCCTGCTCGTAGCGCGCGACGCGCTCGGCGGCGGAGTGTGCGAGAACGCTGGTCAGCGTGGGGTACTCGGCGTCGTCACCGTCGAGATAGCCGATCCGCGCGTTGAGGCCGGGCAGCTCGGAACGGGCGATGCTGATCACCTCTTCGGCCAGGCTGCGCGTGGCCGAGGAGGGGGTACCGGGAACGGCGAGAACGAGGGCGGCAGCGCCCTCGGGTGCGACCACGGGCTCCGGGCGGCGGTGCCGTCCGGACTGGCGAGGTCGCGGCATTCGTACAGGCAGGCCGGAAGCGGGCCCAGTGGGGGTGCTCATGGCGCCGCATGCTACTGGTTTTGCATGCTCCTCTGTTCGGGGAGGGCCCAGTCAGGCGTCATCTGTCCGCTTATGTCTGATGCGTGGCATACCGGGCAACTGCCCCGCTCTGTCGGCCCGGTTCAGGGTCGGGGGACTACTGCGGGGCAGCAGCGCGCGGGCGTCGTCAGGGCTGCCCCGCCTCCGACGCGCACTCCGGTACGACCCCCTGCGCGGACCCCGGGACGAACAGCAGCGTCGGGTGGAGCGGCAGTCTCAGATCCGCTGTCGCCAGGGCCCGCGCGATCCGCAGCGCACCGGCCAGCGGATCCCCCGAAGCGGGCACCACGAGTGCCTGCGGCACCTGGTGGGCCAGCTCCTCGCGCAGCGGTACGAGCAAGGGGTCGCCCATCCTGAACAGGCCACCGGTCAGGGCAACTTCGCATCCCGGACCGCCATCGCTCGCGGCCTCGGGACACACGGCGGCGGCCGCCTCGGCGATATGGGCGGCGGCCCGGCGCAGAATGTCCGCGGCGACCGTGTCGTCACCGGCGCACGCCGCCACCTCGGGGGCGAAAGACGCGAGCAGCGCGGGGCGGTCGGCGCGCGGATAGAGCAGGCCGGGCAGGTCGGGCGCCGGACCGAACACGGCGCGCAGCCGGGACAGCAGCGCCGCGGATCCGCCGCGTCGTCCGTCGTGGGCACGCATCGCCGCGTCGAGGCCGGCACGGCCGATCCAGGCACCGCCGCCGATGTCACCCAGAAGATGTCCCCAGCCATCCGCCCTGCGCCACGACGTCAGGTCGGTGCCGAGCGCGATCAGGCCCGTGCCGCCCGCGACGACCGCACCCGGCCGCTGGCCCACCGCGCCCGCGTACGCGGTCACCGCGTCGGCGGCCAGGGCGAGCCGGCGTACCCCCAACGCGGCCGTGAGCGCTGCGGGCAGCTCCGCCCGCAGCTGCCCGCCGAGCGTCGCCATCCCGGCAGCCCCCACGGCTACGGCGGCGATCGGCCCGCAGGCGCCCTCCGGGCCTCCTGCCGCCCCCCGTCCGGCCTCGGCCCGGTCCAGCAGCGTCCGCGCGGCGGGCAGCAGCTGTTCCAGCAGATGGGCCGCGTCGATCCCCGCCGACCCCGTCCGCACGGGTTCGGCACAGACGACGGTGGACAGCGGCTCCCGCGTCCCGGCCGTCGTCCCGAGCGCTACGCGCAGACCGGATCCGCCCGAATCCACACCGAGGACGTAGGGGCCCGCGGCCGGTTCGGAGGGAGCACCGAAAACCCCGGAAGCAGTTCCGGCCGCCACTTCGGAAGCGGTCGGGGAAGCGGTCCCGGAAACGGTCGCTGATGCCGTTCCGGACGCGGGTCCGGGGGGCGGCGCATCCGTCACGGCAACCGCCAGTCGACCGGCTGCGCCCCCTGGCGCTCCAGTAGTTCGTTGACCCGGCTGAACGGCCGTGAGCCGAAGAACCCGCGGTCCGCCGACATCGGGGAGGGGTGCGAGGACTCGATGGCCGGGAAGTTGCCCAGCTGGGGCAGCAGGTTGCGGGCGTCACGCCCCCACAGGACCGACACCAGCGGTGTGCCGCGCGCCACCAGGGCCCGGATGGCCTGTTCGGTTACCTCCTCCCAGCCCTTGCCGCGATGGGCCGCGGGCCGTCGCGGTGCGGTCGTCAACGCCCTGTTGAGCAACAGCACCCCCTGCTGGGTCCACGGCGTGAGATCACCGTTGGACGGCCGCGGAAGGCCCAGATCCGCGTGCAGTTCCCGGAAGATGTTCTCCAGGCTGCCCGGCAGTGGCCGGACCTCGGGAGCCACGGCGAAACTCAACCCGATCGCATGACCCGGGGTGGGGTAGGGATCCTGACCGACGACGAGGACCCGCACCTCGTCGAAGGGTTGCTGGAACGCCCGGAGCACATTCGGACCCGAGGGTAGGTAAGTGCGCCCCGCGGCGATTTCGGTGCGGAGGAAGTCGCCCATCTCGGCGACGCGTTCGGCCACGGGTTCAAGGGCCTGCGCCCACCCGGGCTCAACGATTTCTTTCAAAGGTCTTGCTGCCACGGGCCGCACTCTACTGGTGATACGACCACTCCGATCAACTGCCGGTCAGCCGAGCGCCACCGCACGTACGCACAGCACATCCGGCAGATGCGAGGCGAGCTGCCGCCAGCTGTCCCCGTCGTCCGCGCTGGCGTACAACTCGCCGTTGCGATTGCCGAAGTAGACTCCGGCGGGGTCCGCGTCGTCCGTGCAGAGCGCGTCGCGCAGCACCGTGCCGTAGTGCGCTCCTTCGGGCAGACCCGCCGACAGCGGCTCCCAGGTCCGCCCCGCGTCGCTCGTACGGAACACGCGGCAGCGGTGCTCGGCGGGGACGCGGTCGGCGTCGGCGTTGATCGGGAAGATGTAGGCCGTCCCACCGCGGTGCGGGTGCGCGGCGGCGGCGAACCCGAAGTCGGACGGCAGTCCCTCACCGATGTCGGTCCAGTGGTCCCCGGAGTCGTCGCTGCGGAACACGCCCCAGTGGTTCTGGAGGTAGAGCCGGTCGGGATCGGCCGCGTCCCGTGTGACCTTGTGGACGCACTGGCCGAACTCCGGGTCCGGATCGGGCAGGAAGACCGCCGACACCCCCTTGTTCGACGGAGCCCAGCTCTCGCCTGCGTCCTTGGTCCGGAACACCCCGGCCGTGGAGACCGCGACGGTCACCGCCCGCGCGTCCCTCGGGTCGGTCAGGATGGTGTGCAGGCCCTCGCCGCCACCGCCGGGCACCCATTTCGAGCGGGTCGGGTGCTCCCACAGCGGACGGATCAGCTCGAAGCTCTCACCGCGGTCCTCGGACCGGAACAGGGCGGCGGGCTCGGTCCCCGCGTAGACCACGTCGGGCGCCTCGGGACCGGCGGGCTGCAGCTGCCAGACCCGCTCCAGCGACGCCCCGGTGAACTTGGGGAACTTCACCGCGGGCTGTTTCGGCTCGGTCCACGTCGCGCCCAGATCGTCGGAGTGGAACACGGAAGGGCCCCAGTGCGCGCTGTCGCCGCCGACCAGGATCCGGGGGGTCGGCCCACGGGTGTCGAGGGCGACCGAGTAGATCGCCTGGGCACGGAAATCGGGCTCCTCGAACTCCCAGGCTCCGCCGCGCCTGCGGCCGAGGAAAAGTCCCTTTCGGGTGCCTACCGCCAGCAGTACTTCGGTCATGACCGAGACCTCCCGAAACGCCGTTGTGCCGGATACGGGACAGTCTGCACCCGGCCACTGACACCGGCTCGTGCGGAACGTGTGCGCGCAGGTCGGAGCGGCGGTGGCGCAAAAGGCGCAACCCCGGCGGAGGCGGCAGTCGGCCGGAACCGGGCGCGCGGACGGGACGCGGACGGGACGCGTGGTCCGGACACGGACATGACGCCGCCCGGGTGCCGAATCCCGGTACGGAACCGGGCGTGCGCCCTTGACCGGTCTCCGGCGGCCGACCTAGCGTGCAACCGCCCGTAGAAAGCGCTTGCGCGCGCAGTCGTGGCGGGCCCGAGCGTCCGAATCCCAGGAGTACCCGTGGTGATCTTCGAAGGACTGCCCGGCGCCGTCGCCGTCTCGCACCTGAGCGTCTACGACTGGCCCGCCGAGGACGGGTTGCGGGGCGGGACCCCGCACATTCATCTGACCTGCTCCGAGGGGTACGTGGTCGTCGGAGGCAGCGGCTCCGTGCAGACCCTCACCGGGTCCGGGTTCCGGCGGACGCCGCTGGCCCCCGGAGCCCTCGTCCGGTTCACGCCCGGCACCGTCCACCGGCTCGTCAACGAGGACGGCCTGCGCATCGTCGTCCTGATGCAGAACAGCGGGCTGCCCGAAGCGGGCGACGCCGTCCTCACCCTGCCGCCCCGCTTCCTCGGTGACCCGGACACCTATCGCGCGGCCGTCGCGATCCCCGCCGACGGCACCGAAGCGGAGCAGGAGCGGGCGGCCCGCACCCGTCGCGACCTCGCAGTCGAGGGCTTTCTCGCCCTGCGCCGTGCCGCCGAGGCGGGCGACCCCGAGCCGCTGGCCGCATTCCACCGTGCCGCCGCCGTGCTCGTACGGCCCCGGACCGAGGACTGGCGCAAGCGGTGGGAGAGGGGGGCCGCCGCCGCGTCCGAGGCGACGGGTGAGCAGCTCGACGCGTTGGCCCGGGGCGATGCCACTCATCTTGCCGACGCCTGTGTGTACGCCGAACAGCCCTCCGCGCGCGGCAAGTTCGGTATGTGCGGCCGCCTGGACGTCTATCGGGGCTGACGAGCGGGCGACGCCGCCCTCGGGCATGTGCTCAAATTCCGGGGAAGAGGCTGTTCCGGGGCGGTGCTGGACGGTAGGGCGGTCCGGTCCGGCCCGGCCCGGTCTGTGGTGCGGTGGCGAGGGGAGTGCGGCGATGAGTATCGAGATCACGGACACGGGTGGGCGGGCCGCGCTCGTGGAGCTGACGCGGGGTGTGGCCGGTGGCCCGGCCCGGGTCGGCATCCGGATCGCGTCCCCGGCGGGGGGCGCCGACTGGTCCTGCACCCCGGCGACCGCCAGGGCGCTGGCGGCCGCACTCGTCCGGGCGGCCGAGGAGACGGAGGACGCGCAGTCGGCGCGGCCCGTCACCGTCAAGGCGCACGAACTGCTCCGCGGCGATGTGCGGGACACCGACCGGGCCATGACCGTAGTGAGCGTCAAGGCGGTCGGGAGCACCGTCCAGGTCACCTGGACGTCGGGCGCCGGACGCAGCTGGACCCAGGGCTACGCGCCGGACACCGAGATCGCGCTGAGGCGTCGGCTGCGGCCGGAGACCCGGTGAAGTACGAGGGTTATCGTAATTCGACGGGTGTCGTAGTACGATCGATCTCGTACTAGGCCCGGTCGTTCCGCCGTGCCGTCAGTCCAGTCGCACCTGCTGAAACGGAGTCCGGCGTGAGCGCCCTTTTCGAGCCCTACGTCCTGCGGTCGCTGACCATCCCCAACCGCATCTGGATGGCTCCCATGTGCCAGTACAGCGCGGAAGTGTCCGGACCCGACGTGGGCGTCGCGCACGACTGGCACTTCGCGCACTACGCCGCCCGTGCGGCGGGCGGCACCGGCCTGATCCTGGTGGAGGCCACCGCGGTCAGCCCCGAAGGCCGGATCAGCCCTGCGGACCTCGGCATCTGGAACGACCGGCAGGTGACCGCCCTGCGCCGCATCACCGACTTCCTCGCCGGGCAGGGGACCGTCGCGGGCATCCAGCTCGCCCACGCCGGGCGCAAGGCATCGACCGACCGCCCCTGGCTCGGTGGCGGCCCGATCGAGGCGGACGCCCCGGGCGCCGATGGCTGGCAGCCGCTGGGCCCGAGCGCGCTCGCGTACGACGAGGGCCACCCGGTCCCGGCCGAGCTGACCACCGACCAGATACAGGCCGTCGTCGCCCAGTTCGCCGACGCCGCCCGCCGGGCCCTGGCCGCGGGCTTCAAGGTCGGGGAGATCCACGGTGCGCACGGCTATCTGATCGGCGAGTTCCTCTCCCCGCACAGCAATCACCGCACCGACGCCTATGGCGGCTCCTTCGAGAACCGCACGCGTTTCGCCCTGGAGGTCGTGGACGCGGTCCGTGCGGTGTGGCCCGAGGACCTTCCGCTGTTCTTCCGGATCTCCGCCACCGACTGGCTGACCGAGAACGAGGCGGACGAGCGCGACGGCTGGACCGCCGACGACACCGTCCGCTTCGCGCGGGAACTGCGGGCGCACGGCGTCGACCTGCTGGACGTCTCGACCGGCGGGCTCGCCCCCAGGGCGAAGATCCCCGCCGCCCCCGGCTTCCAGGTTCCGTTCGCCGAGCGGGTCCGCACCGAGGCGGGGCTGCCCGTCGCGGCGGTCGGGCTGATCACCGAACCGGCCCAGGCCGAGAAGATCCTCTCCGAGGACCGCGCGGACGCCGTACTGCTCGGTCGGGAGCTGCTCCGTAACCCCTACTTCGCCCGCAGCGCCGCACGCGAACTCGGCGGCGAGGTGTCCGTACCGCAGCAGTACGACCGCGCGGCCTGACGCGACGACGCCTGCCTGTCCGGCTGTGAGGGCCGCCCGGGTCCTGCGGGCGGCCCGCACCGACGTCATCTCCGAAGGCGAAGAACCGAAGGGTTCCGAGCCGGAAGTCATGGCGGCCTCCGGTCGGTCATATGAGCATCGCCGTGCCTTTGAGCCTGGTTCACCTGCGGTTTTCCGTGTCAGGTCACTCTGCGGTGAAGGGCCGACGGTCGCCTTCCGAGGCGGCCCGTCATGGATGCGTACGCAAACGGATGCGACGATCCTGCCGTGTCGGTTCCCTTCCGTACAGAGGAGAACACGCCGCCATGCGCCAGCCCCTGCCCGAATGGGCCGACCCGCAGGTCCCCGCAGCATCGCTCGACGCCCAGGGGCTCAGCCGCCGCGGGGTGATGCGCCGCGCGGGTCTCTTCGGCGCCGCGTTCGCCGCCGCGTCGCTGGCCTCGCCCGCGCAGGCGCTCGGCCGGGGCGGCGGGCACGGGAACGGTCATGGCCACGGCGGCGGCCACGGCCACGGCGGCAGCGACCCCGAGCTCGCCTACCTCGTCGGTGACCACCACAACCACTCCGTCTACAGCCACGACGCCAAGTACACCTTCTCCCAGCTGGCCACCGCCGGACGGAAGTTCGGCCTGGACTGGATGGTCTTCACCGAACACAGCAACATCGGCCACGCCGAGTTCGGCGCGCACCAGGAGCACCGCGAAATCCTGAAGGCCCGCGCGCAGAACAAGCGCATGCTGATCTTCCAGGGCCTGGAGTGGTACATCCCCGGCGCCGAACACTGCACCGTCTTCTCCCCGCCCGGACGGCACGAGGTCGACCTGCTCACCCGTTTCGAGTCGGCGTACGACGGGAAGCTGCTCGGCTACACCGCCGGAGCCCCCGACCACCCCGACACGCCCCGCAACGAGGCGCACGCGGTCAAGGCCCTCAAGTGGCTCGCCGAACAGCGCCGCACCGGATACGTCGACGACGTACTCGTCCTCGCCAACCACCCCATGCGGCTCGGCATCGACTCTCCGCACGAGCTGCGCGGCTGGCGCGACGCGGCGCCCGGCATCATGATCGGGATGGAAGGCGCGCCCGGCGCGCAGGCCGGAGCGATTCCCGGCTGGCACCCGCCGACCAACGTTCGCGGGGAGTACAGCAATCAGCCGTCCGCCGACTCCTGGCCGGGCTACCCGCGCGAGGCGTACGTCACCCACGGCGGCTTCGACTGGGCGACGGCCACCGTGGGCGGACTCTGGGACGCGATGCTCGCCGAGGGCAAGCTCTTCACGATCACGTCCAACTCCGACGTCCACCGCGTCGCCCAGGACACCTGGGTCAACGGCGCCTGGCCGCCCGGCGCGACGTTCGACAACACCGGCCACCTCCCCGACCCGTACAACACCACCGAGCCGCAGCCGGGCGGCGACTTCTGGCCCGGCCAGTTCAGCCGTACGCATGTGGGCGTCACCCGCTACGGCTACCGCGACGTGATGGCGGGGCTGCGGGCGGGCCGCGTCTGGGTCGACCACGGCCACCTCCTGGACGCCGTCGACGTCCGGCTGCGCGGCGAACGCGGCCGCGGCGTCACCCTCGGCGGCAGGCTGCGCGCCCGGCGCGGCGAGAAACTGACCCTGGACGTCACCGTGACCACGGCCTCCCGCCGCAACCCGCACGGCCTGCTCCCGAAGCTGGCCCACGTCGACGTCATCCGCGGCGCCGTCCACGGTCCGGCCGCGGACCGCGACGAGTGGCGGGCACCGGACACCCGCGTCGCGCACACCACGGACGTCTCCGGACGCCGGGGTACGTACACGCTGCGCATCCCCGTCGGACGCGCGGACGAGTCCTTCTACCTGCGGCTGCGCGGCAGCGACGGCAAGCGCCACGGGACCGGACCGCTCGGCAGGTCCGTCGACCCGCACGGCCCGCTCCCACACGAGCCGGGGCAGGGCAATCCGTGGCTGGACACCTGGTTCTACACGAACCCGGTCTTCGTGGACGTTACCGGTCGATGAGCCCGGACGGGGGCCCCCGGTCGGTACGCTGACCGGCAATGTTCACACAAAAGGGCCCCACCCTCCGCGAGCTGGCCGTCCAGGCGCTCTCCTCCACCGAGCGTGGATACGACCTGCTCGCCCCGAAGTTCGACCACACGCCCTACCGCACGCCCGACCGCGTGCTCGACGCCGTCACCGGCGCCCTTCGGCCGTTGGGGCCGTTCGACACCGGGCTCGACGTCTGCTGCGGCACCGGCGCGGGCGTGGGGGTGCTGCGCGGGCTGTGCCGGGAGCGGGTCACCGGCGTCGACTTCAGCGCGGGCATGCTCGCCGAGGGCCGGACCTCGCTGCCGGAGCGTACCGGGGGACCGGCGGTGGACTGGGTGCGGGCCGACGCGCGGGCGCTGCCGTTCACGGCATCCTTCGATCTGGCGCTGAGCCTCGGCGCGTTCGGCCACTTCCTGCCGAAGGAGCGCCCCGGTCTCTTCGCCCAGGTGCACGGGGCGCTGCGACCGGGCGGCCGGTTCGTCTTCCCGCTGGGCGCCCCGCCCGCCGTGGGCTCCCGGACCTACTGGACACTGCTGGGATTCGACGCGGCGATGCGGGTGCGCAACGCGCTGTGGCACCCGCGATTCATCATGTACTACCGCACCTTCCGGGTCCCCGACGTCCTGGCCGACCTGACCCGCACCGGGTTCACCGTGCGGCTCCTGCCACTGACGGAACTGGGGCTGCGGGACGACGGGAGCCCGCGCGGCCGACTGGTGGTGGCGACCCGGGAATGAGCCGGCCGGAAACCCCGGCCGACGCCCCGGGCCGGAATTACGACGGCTCTCGTACAATGGAGTCCTCAGGACGAAGTGGAGCCACCGTGACCCCCGCAAGCGCCACCATCGCAGTCCCGGCCGTCGTGGCGGGGGCCCGCACGTTGGCCCATCCCGCGCGCGAGGAGATCCGGATCGAGGGCGTCCTCCACGCGTTGGCCGATCCGATGCGGCTGCGCATCGTCCGCCAGTTGTCGGGTGCGGCCGAGGAACTGGCCTGTTCGCGGTTCGACCTTCCGGTGTCCAAATCCACCTCCACGCACCACTTCCGGGTGCTGCGCGAGAGCGGGGTCATCCACCAGATCTACCGGGGTACC
Organism: Streptomyces sp. NBC_01433; assembly: GCF_026340105.1. Classification (NCBI taxonomy): domain Bacteria; kingdom Bacillati; phylum Actinomycetota; class Actinomycetes; order Kitasatosporales; family Streptomycetaceae; genus Streptomyces; species Streptomyces sp. NBC_01433. The sequence goes on from NZ_JAPEPM010000001.1 coordinate 6,005,888, forward strand.
GCCAAGGTGAGCGGCCTGCGGCAGGACGATCTGGACGCGCTCTTCCCCGGCCTGCTCGACAGCGTTCTCCAGGCGGCGGACCGACAGGCGCAACGCCTGGGCCAGGACGGACCGGCACAACGCCTCCTGGAAGGCTGACGCGGTCCACTGACCCCCCGACCCGCCGCCCCCGGCCCACCGCCCCGGGCCAACAGCCGACCGCCCCCGGCCGTCACTCAGCGGCCGTCGCCCCGTGCCGCGTCGAGCAGCCCCGCCCAGTCCGGGATCTTCACCGGGCCACGCCCCAGCGACCGCCCCAGTGCGGCCTCCGCGCGCTCGATCGACAGCCAGCCGTCCCATTCCACCGGTCGCAGTCCCGACTCCCACAGCGCCGACAGCGGATCGGCCGCCACCGGCCGTCGCGCCAGCAGCGGAGCGTCCTCGATCAGCGAGGCGACGGTCTCCTTGGCGCACGAACGGTTCGAACCGATCACCCCGGTCGGCCCGCGCTTGATCCATCCCGCCACATACTCACCGGGCGAGGGCACCCCGCCCCGCAGCACCCGCCCCGCCAGGTGCGGAACGGTGCCGCGGGCGGTGTCGAACGGCAGGCCGGGCAGCGGCATCCCCCGGTAGCCGACCGCCCGCAGCACGAGCTGGGCCTCGATGTCCTCGTACGAACCGGTGTCCCGTACGTCCCCGGAGCTGTCCGGCGCCGTGCGGGCGAACCGCACTCCGGCGACCCGGCCGCCCCGCTCCAGCAGCTCGACCGGGCGCAGGAAGAACCGCAGACGGATCCGGCGCTCCCGGTTCGCGGCGGTGGGCGGCGGGCCCGCCGCCCATCCGCGCAGCACCTCCAGATTGCGCCGTACCACCGCCGGCAGCGGCGTGCCGGGTCCGCCGGCAGGGGCCGCGTACGCCGCGTCGAGGGCGAGCTCCGCAGGGTCGACGACCAGGTGCGCCCGCGGCAGGGCGCCCAGCTCCCGCAGCTCCTTCGTGGTGAATCTGGCCTGGGAGGGGCCACGCCTGCCCACGATGTGCACGTCGCGCACCCGGCTCCCGGAGAGCGCGTGGAGCGCGGCCCGGGGAACATCGGTGGCACGCAGCTCGTCCGCGTCGCGCGCCAGGATCCGGGCCACGTCCACCGCCACGTTGCCGACCCCGATCACCACCGCCGAGCGGGCGTGCAGCGCGAATCCGTCGGTGGCCGTGTCCGGGTGCGCGCTGTACCAGGAGACGAACTCCGTGGCGGAGAAGCTGCCCGGCAGGTCCTCGCCCGGCACGCCGAGCGGGCGGTCGGTCGCCGCGCCGACGCAGTAGACGACCGCGTGATAGAGCTCCTTGAGCCGTGCGGGTGAAAGCCCCTCGGCGCCGCCCACCTCGACATTGCCGACAAAGGTGATCCGCTCGTCCTCCAGGACGGCCCGCAGACTGTTCTGAAGCGACTTGATCTTTTCGTGGTCGGGGGCCACCCCGTAGCGCACCAGGCCGTACGGAGTGGGCAGCCGGTCCAGTACGTGGACCCGCACATCGGGCACCAGCGACTGCTGCAACAGGGACTGGGCGGTGTAGACCCCGCTGGGGCCCGATCCGACCACGGCGACACGGAGCACGGCGCACCTCTTCCCGAAGGATCCCTCCAGCATCGCACCGCACGGCGGAACGGGGGAGAGGCGCGGGCCGTCAGGCCATCAGCTTGCGCATCCGGTCGATCTCCACCGTCTGCTGCGCGACGACATCGCCCGCCATCTCCTCGACCAGCACGTTGTTCCCCTCCGAGAGCGCCTCGGTGGCCATCGTGATCGCCCCCTGATGGTGGGTGATCATCAGCTTCAGGAACAGGGTGTCGAACGCCTTGCCCCGCGCGGCGCGCAACTGCTTCAGCTGTGCCTCGGTCGCCATGCCGGGCATCGTGGAGTGGTCGTGCGTCTCCTTGCGCTTGTCCGCGCCGTTGTTTTTCAGCCATCCTTCCATCGTGCCGATCTCCGGCTTCTGGCCTGCGGAGATGCGTTCCGCGAGCCGTTTGACAGACGCTGAGGAAGCGCGGTCCGGGACGAGTTCGGTCATGACGAGGGCCTGACCGTGATGCTGGATCATCATCTGCGCGTAGCGGAAGTCGGCGGAGTTCGCGGTGTCCTGACCGGCCTCCCGCACCGCTTCCTCGGCGGAGAGAGTCCGGGCCGGCTCTCCCGGTCTTCCGGGTGCCACGACCGCCGGGCCCGTGTCCGACCCGGCCTTCGGGCTTCCGTCACCCCCGGCCGAGTCACAGGCTCCCAGAGTCAGGGCCAGGGCAACGGCCGCTGCCGCGAGGACGGTTGCGCGCACGCGCGTGGACTGACGGCGGATCGACACGGCGACCTCCTGTGCCATAAAAGGTTTGTTGCGGACCGTCCTAGCACGCTTCCTTACGGCGATGATCAAAATCTTTTATTACGTCTCTGTTGCCATCTATTGGTGTGTACATGAAAGGGACGATACTGCCGGAGTCCGTAAGCCGTTCAACTACGAACGGATACAAGGGAGGACGCAGTGACCTCGTTGCCCAACACCCGCGTGCGGCGCAGACGTCTGGGCGTGGCAGCAGCCGCGGCCGGGCTCTTCGCCACTCTGCTGACGGCCACCACCGCGGCCGCGACACCCGACCCGGGTGACGCCCCGGCCAAGCGCGGCGGCATCTCCGCGAGCCAGGAGGCCGAAGCCGCGGCAGCCATCAAGAGCGGTGAGATACCCGGCGTGGACGAGATCGTCCACAGCGACAACATCGAGCACCTCACCAACATCCCGAAGGATGCCCTCCGGGGCACCAACACGGATCTGGCCTTCCAGGGCAAGTACGCCTTCGCCGGCAACTACGACGGCTTCCGCGTCTTCGACGTCAGCAACCCGAAGAAGCCGAGGACGGTCGCGCAGGTCCTCTGCCCCGGCTCGCAGAACGACATCTCGGTCTCCGGGAACCTGCTGTTCCTGTCCACCGACTCCTCGCGCAGCGACAACTCCTGCGCCAGCACCACCCAGCCCGCCACGGAGAAGTCCTCCTGGGAGGGCATGAAGGTCTTCGACATCAGCGACAAGCGCAACCCGAAGTACGTCGCCGCCGTCGAGACCGCCTGCGGCTCGCACACCCACACGCTGGTGCCCGAGCGCAGGAACGTCTACGTGTACGTCTCCTCCTACGCCCCGAGCGCGGCCTTCCCCGACTGCCAGCCGCCGCACGACGGGATCTCCGTCATCAAGGTGCCGCGCAACGCGCCCGAGAAGGCCGCGATCGTGAACTTCCCGGTCCTCTTCCCGGACGGCGGGAACCCGGGTGCCCCCGACAACCCGGGCGTCTCCAAGACGACGGGCTGCCACGACATCACCGTGCTGCCGTCGAAGGACCTGGCCGCCGGTGCCTGCATGGGTGACGGCCTGCTGTTCTCCATCAAGGACCCGGAGAACCCGAAGATCATCGACCGGGTCCAGGACAACGTGAACTTCGCCTTCTGGCACTCCGCCACGTTCAACCAGGATGCCGACAAGGTCGTCTTCACCGACGAGCTCGGCGGCGGCGGCGCGGCGACCTGCAACGAGGAGATCGGCCCGAACCGGGGCGCCGACGGCATCTACGACATCGTGGGACGTGGCGACCACCGCAAGCTGGTCTTCCGCAGCTACTTCAAGATCGACCGCCACCAGGCCGACGTCGAGGTCTGTGTCGCCCACAACGGCTCGATCATCCCGGTGAAGGGCCGCGACCTGATGGTCCAGGCGTGGTACCAGGGCGGCATCTCCGTATGGGACTTCACCAACTCCTCGAAGCCCAAGGAGATCGCCTTCTTCGAGCGGGGTCCCGTCACGCTCGACGGCGTCACCACGGCAGGCTCCTGGTCGGCGTACTACTACAACGGCTACATCTACTCCAACGACATCGCCAAGGGCTTCGACGTGCTGAAGCTCGATGACCGGCGTACCGACCCGGCGAAGAGGGTACGGCTGAAGGAGCTCAACGTGCAGACGCAGCCGGACTACTTCGACCGCTGACCGCTCCGCTCCCAGGCATCCGGAAAGCAGTGGGACGAGAGTGTGGTCCGCCGGGCGGTTCACGGCCGGCGGACCACACCCGGCGACGCTACGCAGCCATAATTCATTGACCGATGAGCCGCGCGGGGTGATGCTGTAGTCCTGCGTCGACGGCTTCCGTTTCTTCGGTCGTCGCCGTGGCCCAAGGCCCTGTCCTCCGGGACCCGGCCGCGGGTGCGCGCCTGGATCCGGCGACGCGGGGGATCGCCGGAATCAGGCGTGCTCCATGCACACGAGCCCGTCCCGGGCGTCCCAGGACTCGACCACGCCGAAGCCGGCCCGCGCGTACAGTGCGATGGCTCCGCTGCGCCAGCTCCACACCGAGAGCCGCACCCTGAGCGCACCGGACTCCGCCGCGTGCGCCAATGCCGCCTCGACGAGGGCGGACGCGACGCCCCGCCCGCGTACCGAGGGATCCACCCAGAGCCGTTTGATCTCCGCGACGCCCTCCACGGGCGCGGTCACCACCACGCAGCCCACGGCGGCACGCCCGTCCCGGGCGACCACCACGGTGTCGTCGGCGAACGCGCTCCGCGGTGAGAGGATCTCGGACCGGTAGCGGTCGGGCAGCCCGTCCGCGCCGCCCACGGCGAGGCCCTTCTCGGCCTCCGTGAACAGGTGGTAGGCGGTCAGCAGCTCGGTCAGGCCGTCCGTGGAGGACAGATCCCGGCCCGCCACGGCGGTAACGGCGACAGGGGGCTGATCAGTCATGACCACCAACCTCGCACCGGGCCCCGGAGCCTGTGACGCCGCCCCCGTGCTCCGTCAGGCGGCGTCCCGGGCGCTTCCGCCCGTCGCCGCCGCCCACTCCACCAGCAACCGCTGGTACTCCGCCTCGCCATCCGGCGACAGAAGCCCGCCGGAGCGCTGCCACAGGTCGCGGATCTTTTCATTGACCACGGCTGCGGAACGCACGGGGCGCATCGAACGCACGGAACGGGACGAGGACGGAATGGGGGACATACGGATAAGGCTACGGCCCCGGTCCGACAATCCGACCCATTGCGTGGCAGGGACATCCCTCACACTCCGGCTGCCGTGTCACCACGGGGTGTGAGACCGGCCACCCGGCGTGTTCGCACAGCCCGGCCCCGGCGCTCAGCCGCTACGGGGCAGGCCGACCGCTCCCGACGTCCGCCGAGCCGCCCACGCCGCGTATCCGACGACCGAGAACGCCACCGCCGTCACGCCCAGCAGTACGCCGCCCAGCACATCGGTCAGCCAGTGCACGCCCAGATAGATCCGGGTGAATCCGACTCCGGCCACTGAGACGCCCGCCACGACACACGCGCCCCGCCACAGTCGCGGACCCGCTCCGAACAGACGCAGCAACCACAGGAACAGCCCGCAGCTCACCACGGCGGTCATGACGTGACCGGACGGAAACGCCGCGTAGTTGGCAGAGTCCACCGGGTCGGGCCACTCCGGGCGCTCCCGGCCCATGGCGCTCTTCAGACCCTGTTGTACGAGGGTGGAGAAGAGGCTCGTCGCCGCCACCCATCCCGCGAGCGGCCGGAACCCACGCCACCACAGGGCGATCACGACGACCGCGACGAGCGCGCGCATCGTCCATGGATCCCACACCCAGTCCGTCAGTACCCGGTTGGCGTGGACCAGCCCCGGCTCGGTCACCGCCCGCCGGTGCAGGGCCTCGGCGACCGTACGGTCCAGCGACATCAGAGGGGACCAGCGCACGGCGACGAGAATCAGCAGCACTGCGGAGAGGGACGCGCTGACGACGCCCGTCCGGAGGGCGGTCGCGGTGGCGGGGGAACGTTCGGGACGGTACGAGAGCGGGGTGTGCATGGGGTGATCCTCGCGGATGACCGGGCCCACCGGCTATCCCAGGGCGCTGAGTCCCGGAACGAAGGCGACCAGCAGCGGTACCACCGGCACCAGCGCGGCGGCGGCGGTGAGCCGCAGCCGACGGCCCGCGGTGAGCCGCTCCACCGGGGCCAGCAACCGGTTCACCCGCAGCGGCAGTTGCGCGTGCGGTGTCGGGCACGGGCCGAACACCCCGCGGTCCTCGTTGAGTTCGACCAGGGCGAGTGCGATCGTCAGACGCCCGAAGCGCCGCGAGGCCACATCGTCGGCGGCCAGCTCGACCAGTCGGTGCATCTCGTCCCGGAACGCGGCGAAGACCGGGATCTGCGGAAAACCGGTCGCCAGCGCGGAGGAGCAGTTCAGCAGCCAGTCGTGCCGCGCCTGGGCGTGGCCCTGCTCATGGGCCAGTACCGCATCGAGCTGACGGCCCTTCAGGCGGCCCAGCGCGGCGGTGGTGATGACCAGTTGGGGAGCGGCGCCGGGAAGCCACCAGGCATCGGGACGTTCGCCCTCCAGCACCACGAGACGCCCGCTGCCGGGTTCCTCGCCGGGCATCAAGGGGGAGCGGACCAGCAGTTCGGCGCGCCGCTGCCTGCGACGTCGCTGCGCGCGGTGGATCTCCCGGAACAGCATGGCCGCGGTCCACACGCCCCCGAGGGCCAGCAGCACCGCGATGACGGCCGACCACGGCCCGTACGCCGCCAGCGCGTACGCCTCCACGACCGCGTGCGGCGCGGGGGCGAAGACATGGCCGCGGACCGCCTGCCAGGCGGCGGCGGCACTGAACGTCATCGACAGGCCGAAGGAGAGCAGCACCCCCGACACGACGCACTGCCACACCCAGAGTGCGACCACGGGCTCGCGCTCCGCCCACTGGGCCCGCGCCATGAGTCGCGGGGTCACCAGGGCGGTCAGCGCGCCGAGCGACAGCAGCACGAGGGAGACCAACATGGGCGTCAGCCTATGAGGGGCGCGGCACCCACGGGTATGGCTGCGACCGGCAAGTGACGTAGGACACCGTTTGAAGCGTGTCCTGTCTCACAGAGTGAGCAGCATCGCGAACATCGCCATCCCCATCGTCAGCCGGCAGGCCGACGTCAGATCGGGCAGGCCCGCCCAGCCGCCGCCCGAACCCGCCGAACCTACCGTCGCGCCCCTACCGCCCGACGCGCCCGGTACGGCCGTTCCCGCGGGAACGGCCACGGGTATCAGCCGCCCGGCGGACCGCAGCACGTAGAACGCGTAATACACGAGCAGGGCCCCCGTCAGCAGCGGTATCCCCCCGGCCTCCGGCGCGACGCCGGGCGAGCCGGCGGCCCCGTGCCCCGCGTGTCCGCCGTGACCGCCGCCCCCCGCGATGCCCGGGGCCATCATCACGGCCATGTAGACCATCGCCAGCGAACCGACCAGGTGATGCCGATGGTGCGCGCTGACCCGGGCGAACCACAGGGCCCGCAGAGCCGCACCGCCGAACAGCACCGCGTACACCCCCCAGGCCCACCTCGGGGGTGTGAGCAGGGCGGCCGGGACGGCCATCGCGGCCATACCGAAGCCCATCAACGCCTCCGCCCACGCGGTTCTGCGCTCCTGCGCGGTCCCCTCGCGCGTGCGCAGCAGGCAATACGCGCCCGTCACGCCGCACAGCACCATCAACAGCCAGCCGGACAGGGCCGGTCCGTGCACAGCGCACCTCCCCCTGGAGCAGGCCGCTCAGGACCTGCGGCACCGGTGTCGCGTCGACTGATCGATGCCCCGACCGCACCGGTCCAACCCGGCGCATTGAAGTGCGAGGGGAGTGCGCCGGAGCCTGTGGGGGGCGGTTCCTGCCGGGTTAGTCTCGTGCTGAACTATCGGAAGCAGAGAACGCAGAGAAGCAGAGAAACGGAGAGCTCCACCATGGACACCGCCCCGGCCCGCGACTCGCACCGGCTCACCTTCCGCGACGCGACCGAGGACGATGTCCCGGCCCTCGTGACCCTGATCGAGTCCGCCTATCGCGGCGACTCCAGCCGGACCGGCTGGACCACCGAGGCGGACATCCTCCAGGGGCAGCGGACCGACGAGGACGGGGTGCGCGCGGTCGTCACCGCACCCTCCGGCCGCTTGCTCGTGGTCGAGCGGGACGGCGCGCTCATCGCGTGCTGCCAGCTCGAACACCGGGGCGAGGCCGCGTACTTCGGGATGTTCGCCGTCCGGCCCGGACTGCAGGGCGCGGGTCTCGGCAAGGCGATCATCGCCGAGGCGGAGCGCACGGTCCGGGAGGACTGGGGCGTGACCGAGATGCACATGACGGTGATATCCGTGCGTGAGGAACTGATCGCCTGGTACGAGCGCCGCGGCTACCGCCGTACCGGAAAGCTCACCCCGTTCCCGTACGGCGACGAGCGCTTCGGCGTCCCGCAGCGCGCGGATCTGGCCTTCGAACTGCTGGTGAAGGACCTTTAGCCAGCCAGCCAGCCCGGCCGCCCGGCCGCAGCCCCGTAGACCCGCGCTCCTGGCCAAGGACCTGCGGAGTACGGGTCACGGGCCGGGGCGGCCCCGGTGGAGGCTCAGGCGGTGAACCGGCCCGCGCGGCGGATCTCCGGGAAGTCGGTCGTCGCGCCGTCCAGGCCCAGCGCGCGCACCAGCCGCAGATGGTCCTGGGTGTTCACCACCCAGCCGATCACCTTCACACCCTCGCCGTGCGCCCGCTCGACGACCTCCAGCGTGAGACGGCGGATGTTCAGCGCGAGTGTCGCCGCGCCCACCGCCTTCGCCCGCTCCACCACGTCGCCGCCCCAACGGCTGGCGATGAGTACCGTCCGTACCCCCGGTACCAGTTGCGCGATCTCGGCGACGGCCTCGTCGTGGAACGAGGACACCTCGACCCGGCCGGCGAGATCGCGCCGCAGCATCACCTCGGCCAGCGCGCGCGCCGCCGCGACATCCTTGATCTCCGCCTGGACCGGTGAGCCCACGGCGTCGAGAACCTCCTCGAAGACGGGCACCCGCTCGCCCCGTCCGGCGTCCAGCTCGCGCAGCTCTGCCAGCGTCTTCTCGGCGATCAGCCCGCTGCCGTCGGTGGTGCGGGCCACGTCGGCGTCGTGCATCACGGCGAGCGCGCCGTCCTTGCTCAGATGGAGATCCAGCTCGATGGCGTCCATCCCGGCCCGTTCCGCGCGGACGAAGGACCGCAGGGTGTTCTCCGGTTCGACCCCCATGACCCCGCGGTGGCCGATGGTGAGAAAAGTCAAGGCAATCTCGCTTCCGTCGTCGGCTGCCCCCTGGACTGCTTCCTGCCCGCGGGGCGGTACGGCATTACGGCACTGCGGAGAGTAATGGCCCCGGAGCCGACTGTCTTCCGCCCTGCGGGGCGGGTACAACCTGTCCCGCACAGGCGGGGGGAACTGGTCGTCATGGCGGTGCACGGCAGGAAAAATGACGGTGACCATGGGGGGTCGGCAGGATATTTTTCTGAGACCCACTTGTCCGGAGGAACCGCACACGGATACGGTTGCTTAACGCGAGGTTCTCCCGTGGAGGAAGTGTGATGACGGAAATTCTTGTGCACGACGCCGCCGACGGTGCGATAACTGCTGCCCAGCGGGTGGTCGAGCACCCGGCCTGGCCCGTGCTCAAGGATGCCGTGGAGGAGATCAGGCCCTGGCAGTCCAAGGACGGCTCCATCGACTTCGAGGCCGAGGACGCTCCGGCGCGGGCGACGGCCGCCGCGGCCGTCGGCCGGGTGACCGCCGCGGTCGAGGAGCTCGCCCCGCTGCTCCCGCACGACGCCGCGTATCACCGCGCCCTCGTTTCGGATCTGCGCCGCTGGGCCGCGGACGGCTTCCGGGTGCCGGACTTCCTGGACTCCCTGCTCGCCTTCCAGCCCGCCAAGGACCGCGTCGACGGCCTCCAGCACCTGGTCGTCTTCGCGATGTACACGCAGAACGGCAACCCGGACCGCAACCTCGAAGCGGTCGTGCTGCGGATGGTCTGGCCCGAGTGGCTGGCCGACCTCGAAGCCACCCGCTACGACAACCCGCTCTTCTGCGGCATCACCTTCGAGGACTTCACCGCCGGCTACGACACCAATTCCGCGGTGCTCTTCCCGGAGACCATCGCCGTGCGCGAGGCCCCCGAGCGCTTCAGCTGGGGCGGCATCTTCTGCGACCGTGAGGCCGCCCGCTTCCGCCGGGTCACCGAGGCGTCCGTCGAACTTCTCGGCGTGGAGCTGCCCGAGGACATCCGCGCGATGGTCGGGGACCAGCGACGCTGCGAGCAGGCGTTCGTTCTCTGGGACATGGTCCACGACCGCACCCACAGCCATGGGGACCTGCCGTTCGACCCCTTCATGATCAAGCAGCGACAGCCGTTCTGGATGTACGGCCTGGAGGAGCTGCGCTGCGATCTCACCGCCTTCAAGGAGGCCGTGAAGCTGGAGGCCGACGGCTTCGGCCAGGGGCGGGACGTGCAGTACGCCGTGCTGTTCGACCGAATGTTCCGGTTCCCCGTCACCGGCGAGCGCGTCCGCAACTACGACGGCCTCGGCGGCCAGCTCCTCTTCGCCTACCTGCACAAGCACGACGTCGTCCGCTGGACCGACAACACCCTGAAGATCGACTGGGAGCGTGCCCCGCAGGTCACCAACCAGCTCTGCGCCGAGATCGAGAAGCTCTACCGCGACGGCATCGACCGCCCCAAGCTGGTCCACTGGTTCGCCGCGTACGACCTGGTCGCGACCTATCTCGCCCCGCACCCCGGCTCCCGCTGGGCCAAGGGTCCGGACGCCCTGGACCTCACTCAGCCGCCGCGCAAGCTCGTCGACGACGTGCTTCCGGACGAGTTTCCCCTGAGCATGTTCTATGAGGCACTGTCCAAGAAACTGAAGAACGTGATCGCCTCCACCAAGGGGATCACCGCGACGAATGCCGAGCGGGCAGCCGCGTGAGCGCTCGTGCCGAGGAGGCGGTGGCCATGAACGGAACCGGTAGGGCCAACGGGAGCGGTGCGCTCGAAGGCGCGGTGGTCGCGGTGGCCGGAGCGGCGGGACCCGCGGGCCGGGCGACGCTGCTGCGGCTCGCCGAGGCGGGCGCGACCGTCGTCGCGTCCGACGCCCACCCCGAGCGGCTCGCCGAGGCGGTCGACGCGGCGAGGTACGCCCACGGAGGCGCGACCGTCACCGGCGACACCGTGGATCTGCTCGACCTCGCCGCGGCCCGGGACTGGGCGGCCAGGACGGAGAAGGAATTCGGCCGGATCGACGGCCTGGTCCACCTCGTCGGCGGCTGGCGCGGCAGCGCGTCCTTCGGCGAGACCGACCTGGCCGACTGGGACGTGCTGGAAAAGCTCCTGATCCGCACGGTCCAGTCCACCTCGCTCGCCTTCCAGGAAGGACTGCAGCGCAGCGACCGGGGCCGCTACGTGCTGATCAGCGCGGCGGGGGCGAGCAAGCCCACCGCGGGCAACGCCGCCTACGCGTCGGCCAAGGCGGCGGCCGAGGCATGGACGCTCGCGCTGGGCGACGCCTTCCGCAGGGCGGGGGGCGACGACGGGCCGCAGACCGCGGCTGCGATCCTGGTCATCAAGGCACTGGTGCACGACGCGATGCGCGCCGAGCGCCCGAATGCGAAGTTCGCGGGCTACACCGACGTCAAGGAGCTGGCCGAGGCCATCGCCGGCGTCTGGGACAAGCCCGCCGCAGAAGTGAACGGAAAGCGCCTGTGGCTGACCCCGCAACCGTAAAGACCGACGCGCGGCGTCACCACGACCCGCGGGTGCGCGGCTTCGCCAGCGACAACTACGCGGGCGCGCACCCGGAGGTCTTGGCAGCCCTCGCCCTCGCCAATGGCGGCCACCAGGTCGCCTACGGGGAGGACGACTACACCGGGCATCTCCAGCGGGTCATACACAGCCACTTCGGGGCCACCGCCGAAGCCTTCCCGGTCTTCAACGGCACCGGAGCCAACGTCGTCGCCCTCCAGGCGCTGACCGACCGCTGGGGCGCCGTGATCTGCGCCGAGTCCGCGCACATCAACGTGGACGAGGGCGGCGCCCCGGAGCGCATGGGTGGCCTGAAGCTGCTCACCGTGCCGGCCCCGGACGGCAAGCTGACACCCGAGCTCATCGACCGGCAGGCGTACGGCTGGGACGACGAGCACCGGGCGATGCCGCAGGTCGTCTCGATCGCCCAGAACACCGAGCTGGGCACGGTCTACACGCCGGACGAGATCCGCGCGATCTGCGACCACGCCCATGAGCGCGGCATGAAGGTGCACCTCGACGGCGCCCGGATAGCCAACGCCGCCGCGTCGCTGGACGTACCGATGCGCACGTTCACCAACACCGTCGGCGTCGATGTGCTGTCCTTCGGCGGCACGAAGAACGGTGCTCTGTTCGGCGAGGCCGTCATCGTGCTCAATCCCGACTCGGTCCGCGCGATGAAGCATCTGCGCAAGCTGTCGATGCAGCTCGCCTCCAAGATGCGCTTCGTCTCCGTCCAGCTGGAGGCACTGCTCGCGCGTGACCTGTGGCTGCGCAACGCCCGCCATGCCAACGCCATGGCCCAGCGGCTCGCCGACGGGGTCAGGGCGGTCGGCGGGGTGGAGATCCTGTATCCCGTCCAGGCCAACGCCGTCTTCGCGCGGCTGCCGCACGACGTCGGCGTGCGGCTGCAGAAGCGCTTCCGGTTCTACTTCTGGGACGAGGCCGCCGGAGACGTCCGCTGGATGTGCGCCTTCGACACCACCGAGGACGATGTCGACGCGTTCCTGCAAGCGCTCAAGGAAGAGATGGCGAAGTAGCGCCCCGCACGTCTCGCACACCAGAATTCGTATGGATATGCGGCCGACCGGAAATCAATTGATCTCCGGTCGGTCGCTTCGGTGTGCTCCCGGGCGTCGACGCGCAGTTCTCGCCGGAGGGGAGCGGCTGGCCTGGGTGCCGCCGCGCGGAGTTCAGTGAAGTGGACTATCCGGTAGTCTATGCTGCACCACCGGTGGTGGTGCTCCGTGCGCTCCAGGGCGCCCGGGACCGCACGGACCGTGGCGGACCCTCCCCACCGGCTCCGACCCGCACCGAGGCAAGGCAGACGATGACTCCGACGTTCACAGTTTCCGGCGAGGTACGCACCCTGGCTCCGAGCTTCACGCATCTCGCCGTCGAAGCCGACGGACTGGTCAACGGCCCCAGTACCGAGGAGAGTTCGGCCCTGCTGGACCAGGCCACCCGAAGGCTCGTCCAGCGGCTCGGTGGCCGCGCCCCGCACGAGGACCCGCGGATCGCCGCCTGGCGCGAGACCTACACGGCGTTCGGCGCCAAGCCCTCCCGTACCCGCAACTCGGCCGAGGCGCTCGCCAGGCGCGCACTCACCGACGCCGGGCTGCCGCGCATCAACCTGCTGGTCGACCTCTACAACGCGATCAGCGTCGCCCATCTGATCCCGGTCGGCGGGGAGGACAGCGACCACATCAAGGGCCCCATGCGTCTCATCCGCTCCACCGGCCAGGAACCGTTCCCCACCGTCGCGGGCGGCGAGGAGAGCGTGGAACACCCCGAGCCGGGCGAAGTGGTCTGGTGTGACGACGAGGGCGTCACCTGCCGCCGCTGGAACTGGCGCCAGTGTGTGCGGACCCGGCTCACCGAGGAGTCCGTGAACGCCGTCTTCCTGCTGGAGAGCCTCGCCCCCATGACGACCGGCGAGCTCGAAGCCGCAGGCGCCGAACTCGCCGAGTCACTGGACAGGCTGAGCCCCGGTGCGCGGATCACCGTCCACGCACCGGAGTGACGTTTCCGCCCCCGCGGGGGCGGAGCCGGGCCGGGTCAGCCGAGCTCGCGCACCTCGGCGGGAGTCGGAGCCGTACCGCCGAGATGGGCGGGTACCCACCAGGTGTCGCTCGCGTCCTTCGGGCGCACCGGATAGGCCCGCTGCGCCGCTTCGAGGAGCTCCTGAACCCGCTCGCGCAGCCGCCGGGTGATCGCACCGGCGTACTGGTCGGCGGGTGCCTCCATGGGCTCCCCGACCCGGATGGTGACCGGGATGTGGCTGCGCCCGAAATTGCGCGGCCGTCCCTTGGTCCAGATCCGCTGCGTACCCCACAGGGCCATCGGGATCAGCGGTACACCGGCCTCCTGGGCCAGCCGTGCGGCGCCCGACTTGAAGCTCTTGAGCGTGAACGACTGCGAGATGGTCGCCTCGGGGAACACCCCGACGATCTCACCGGACCGCAGCGATTCGAGCGCGTGCGCGTACGCGTCCTCACCCTGGTTCCGGTCGACCGGGATGTGCTTCATCCCGCGCATCAGCGGACCGGAGATCCGGTGCCGGAAGACCGATTCCTTCGCCATGAACCGGACGAGCCGCTTCTGCGGCAGGGCGCCGAGACCGGTGAAGATGAAGTCCAGATAGCTGATGTGGTTGCTGACCAGTACCGCACCGCCGGTCTTCGGGATGTGCTCCGAACCCTGAGTGTCGATCTTCAGGTCCAGCGCCTTGAACAGAGTGCGAGCGGCGCCGATGACCGGTCGATAGACGAGTTCTGCCATCTGGAGAAGACCCTTCTTCAGCGCCTGAGGAGGGTTCTCCCGGCGGAAGTTACGCAGCCGTAGGTTTTCGGCATTGTGGCGATGGTGCCCCATGCGCGACGCGGTGGCCAGTCCCGGCGGGTGCGGGGCGCGAGATTCTCGTCACGTGAGAAGGGCGGGAATGTCCTGCCGCCGGCCGGTGCTGAGTCTTTGCGTAGAGCTCTGACAGGAGGCCGGGAATGGACGTGCAGGCACGCGGTGACAGGCTGGACGCGTCCCAACTCGGCGCGGAACTGGGGGATCGGGCCACTCTCGTCCAGTTCTCCAGCGCCTTCTGCCAGCCCTGCCGGGCCACCCGCCGCACGCTCGCGGAAGTGGCCGGGATGGTCGAGGGGGTCGCCCACATCGAGATCGACGCAGAGGCGCATCTCACCCTCGTGAGGCAGTTGGGCATCAGCAGTACGCCGACCGTCCTGGTGCTCGACGCGCACGGAGAAGTCGTCCGCCGGGCCACGGGGCAGCCGCGCACCGTCGACGTGGTGGCGGCACTGGGACGGGCCATGTGACGGGGCGATATGGGGATGGGGCCATTCTTGCGTGGGGAGGGCACATGACGGACCGTGAGGCATCTCCCACATTGCGGAACACCCTTGACCTCAGCCACCCGCATCGTCAGTCTGACGCTATGCCGCCAGAACTCCTTCTCTACGGGCGGGTCCATGTGGACCTCGCACGCAACGCGAGTGCGCGCTGTCCGGGTGCCTGAGCAACCACGGTCACGTACGCCACTCCCGCAGAAGGACACCTCCATGACGGCTACACCCGATCTCGCCACCGCCCGGACGGCTTCGCCGGACCTCCTCCGCTCCGTCTTCAGGCAGCACGCCGCAGGCGTCGCGGTGATCACCGCGGCCGGTGACGGTCCGGTCGGCTTCACCGCCACCTCGCTCAACTCCGTCGCCGCGCAGCCTCCACTCATCTCGTTCGGCGTGGGCACCTCCTCCTCCAGCTGGCCGGTGATCGCCGACGCCGAGCACATCGGTGTCCACATACTCGGTGAGCACCAGGAGGAGCTGGCCACCAGGTTCGCGCGCAGTGGGGCCGACCGGTTCGGCCCGTCGACGAACTGGCGCAGGGGACCCGAGGGTGTACCGCTTCTGGACGGGGTGTCGGCCTGGCTGGTCTGCCGTGTGGTGGACCGCGTTCCGGCCGGGGACCACCGCATCGTCATCGCCGAGGCCGTGGTCGGCGACCCGGCCGGAGGCGGCCGTCCGCTGGTCTACCACCAGGGACGATTTACGGCTCTGCGAGACTGAGGGAGCCAGGCGGCGCACGGGCCCACCACGTTGGCAAGGTCACAGTGCAAAGCGCTTGCTCGTGGGTGAACCCCTGGGTGTACTGGCCAGTAATGTTCCGGTCGGAGCGTCGGTCGCTCCGACCGGAAACCGCCCCATAAGGCGCCTATGCTGCGTGCAACAAGGCAGCCCGGAAATGACGATGCAGTAGGAGAGCCGGCGTGAGCTTGAGGATCGTTGTCTGTGTGAAGTATGTGCCCGACGCGACCGGTGACCGGCGTTTCGCCGATGACCTGACGGTGGACCGTGAGGATGTCGATGGTCTGTTGTCGGAGCTGGACGAGTATGCGGTCGAGCAGGCGTTGCGGATCGCGGACGGGGTGGACGGGGCGGAGGTGACCGTGCTGACGGTGGGTCCCGAGGATGCGAAGGACGCGTTGCGCAAGGCGTTGTCGATGGGTGCGGACCGGGCTGTTCATGTGGAGGACGACGGTCTGCACGGTTCGGATGCGATGGGGACGTCGCTGGTGCTGGCGAAGGCGGTCGGGGACCGTGGGTTCGATCTGGTGATCTGTGGGATGGCGTCGACGGACGGCACGATGGGTGTGCTGCCGGCGTTGCTCGCGGAGCGGCTGGGGGTGGCTCAGGTGTCGTTGCTGTCGGAGGTGTCGGTGGCCGGTGGTGTGGTGACGGGGCGGCGGGACGGTGATACGGCCAGTGAGGTGCTGGAGGCGTCGTTGCCGGCGGTGGTGTCGGTGACGGACCAGTCGGGCGAGGCGCGGTATCCGTCGTTCAAGGGGATCATGGCGGCGAAGAAGAAGCCGGTCGAGTCGCTGGATCTGGATGATCTGGGGATCGGTGCGGGTGAGGTCGGTCTGGCGGGTGCGTGGACGGTGGTGGACGCGGTGGCCGGTCGTCCGGCGCGTACGGCGGGCACGGTCGTGAAGGACGAGGGCGAGGGCGGCAGGCGGCTGGCCGAGTTCCTCGCGGGCCAGAAGTTCATCTGAGGCCCGCGTCCGGGTCCGCTGTTCGGTTCGGTTCGTTGTCGTTCCCCCTTTTCCGTTTCGTTTCGCAGGAGATTGAAGTCCCATGGCTGAAGTTCTTGTCTATGTCGATCATGTGGACGGTGCTGTCCGCAAGCCCACGCTGGAGCTGCTGACGCTGGCGCGGCGTCTGGGTGATCCGGTGGCTGTCGCGGTGGGCGCCGGTGCGCGGGAGACGGCCGGTGTGCTGGCCGGGCATGGTGCGGTGCGGGTGCTGGCCGTGGAGGGGCCGGAGTTCGCGGAGTATCTGGTGGTGCCGAAGGTCGATGCGCTGCGGGCGGCGTTCGACGCGGTGTCGCCGGTCGCGGTGCTGCTGCCGTCGTCGGCGGAGACGAAGGAGATCGCGGCGCGTCTGGCGGTGCGGACGGGTTCGGGGATCATCACGGACGCGGTGGATGTGGAGGCGGGTGAGTCGGGTCCCGTCGCGACGCAGTCCGCGTTCGCGGCGTCGTTCACGACCCGGTCGCGGGTGGTGCGGGGTGTTGCGGTGATCACGGTGAAGCCGAACTCGGCGCCGGTGGAGCCGGCGGAGGCCGCGGGTGCCCTGGAGGACCTGCACGTGGATTTCTCGGGTACGGAGAACGCGGCGCGGGTCGTGTCGCGTACGCCGCGTGAGTCGACGGGCCGTCCGGAACTGACCGAGGCCGCGATCGTGGTGTCGGGCGGGCGCGGGGTCAACGGTGCGGAGAACTTCCCGCTGATCGAGGCGCTCGCGGACTCCCTGGGTGCGGCGGTGGGTGCCTCGCGTGCCGCGGTCGATGCCGGGTGGTACCCGCACTCCAGCCAGGTCGGGCAGACCGGCAAGTCGGTGTCCCCGCAGCTGTACATCGCGTCCGGGATCTCCGGCGCGATCCAGCACCGGGCCGGGATGCAGACGTCCAAGACGATCGTCGCGATCAACAAGGACGCCGAGGCCCCGATCTTCGACCTCGTCGACTACGGCGTCGTCGGCGACCTCTTCGACGTGATCCCCCAGCTCACCGAAGAAATCAACACCCGCAAGGGCTGACCCCCACACACAGCGCACACCACAACACACGCAGCGCGCACCACGCAGGCGCGCACCACACGCAGCACACGCAGCACACAGCACAGCGCAAGCGCAGCACCCCCCGGGGCCGCACGGTGAAACCCACCGCGCGGCCCCAGGCCATTACCGGACACCATTGACGCAGGTACGACGGCCTTATAACTTCACTATACGGATTGTTGATTCCGGGAAGCGGAAAAAGCGAGAGCGTGGAGGGTGCGGGAATGGGTCAGCAGGAGAAGGTGGCAACGAGCCTCGCCGGCACGGTCAGCGAGCACATCAGCGCCTCCCTCACGGCAGTGGACGCCGAACTCGCCCGCCGCTATCCGGGAGACCCCGGCACCCGCCAGCCCGTGCACACCGTCTACGTACCCGGCGACGTGTTCGCCGCCGACACCATCCGCTCCTGGGGCGACCAGGCGCTGGAGGCCCTCGACGCGCACGCCCCCGACGCCGCCTCCTTCGCCGCGGCCCTCGGCATCCCCGAGGAACTGGCCGGGCCCGTCCACGACCGCGTACGCGCCAAGCTGGAGCGCGAGCCCGTCGAGGACCTGCGCATCGACTTCGAGGACGGCTACGGCCCGCGCTCCGGCGCCGAGGAGGACGAGGCGGCGGCCCGCGCCGCCCGGCTCGTCTCCCAGGCGTACGGGGACGGCACCTCGGCCCCGTACATGGGTATCCGGATGAAGTGCATGGAGGCCGCCGTACGCGACCGCGGAATCCGCACCACGGATGTGTTCCTCACCGGCCTGATGCGGGCCGGCGGGCTGCCCGACGGGCTCGTGCTGACTTTGCCCAAGGTGACGTACCCCGAGCAGGTCACCGCGTTCGTCCAGCTGCTCGAAGCGTTCGAGAAGGCCCATGGGCTCGACGCCGGGCGGATCGGCTTCGAGATCCAGATCGAGACCAGCCAGTCGATCCTCGCCGCGGACGGCACCGCCGCCGTGGCCCGCATGATCGACGCCGCCCGGGGGCGGGCGACCGGTCTGCACTACGGCACCTTCGACTACAGCGCCTGCGTCGGTGTCAGCCCCGCGTACCAGGCCAGTGACCACCCGGCCGCCGACCACGCCAAGGCCGTCATGCAGGTCGCCGCGGCAGGCACCGGCGTACGCGTCTGCGACGGTTCCACCAACGTCCTGCCCGTCGGGCCCACCTCCCAGGTCCACGAGGCGTGGCGGCTTCACTACGGACTCACCCGCCGAGCCCTGGCCCGCGCCTACTACCAGGGCTGGGACATGCACCCGGGCCACCTGCCCACCCGGTACGCGGCCGTCTACACCTTCTACCGCGAGGGTCTGGAGCAGGCGGCGGGCCGGCTCGCGGCGTACGTCGCCAAGGCGGGCGGCGACGTCATGGACGAACCGGCCACCGCCAAGGCCCTCAGCGGCTATCTGCTGCGCGGCATCGACTGCGGTGCTCTGGACACCGCCGAGGTCGCCCGTCTCACCGGGCTCACCCGCGCGGACCTCGACGCGTTCGCCTCACCGCGCCGCGGCGGGCTGACGGTCACCGCCCCGTAGCGCGGGGTCCCCGGCGCGGCCGCTCCCACGGCCGTGCCGGTGCGGCGCCGACGTACGTACGGGCGACGGGCCGCCCGCATGGCGTCGGACGGCATCAGGCGGGCGGGCGTTCACCCGACCCGCGCGCGATGAGCGTGGTCGGGAGTTCCACCCGGGCCGGGGCGTGGTCGACGCCGTCCAGGCGGCGGAACAGGTGCTCGGCGGCGGTGCGGCCGACCGCCGCCGGGTCCTGGGAGATGACGGTGATGCCGAGCAGATCGGCCAGCTCGATGTCGTCGAAACCGACCAGGGCCACGGGGCGTTCCCGGTCCGCCAGGACGCGAACGACGGTCACCGTCACCCGGTTGTTGCCCGCGAACAGGGCGGTCACCGGCTCCGGGCCACGAAGCATCGACTCGGCGGCGGCCCGGACCCGGTCGGGGTCGGTGGAGCCGAGCGAGACCCAGGCGTCCTGGACCTCGATGCCCGCGTCCGTCATCGCCGTGTGATAGCCGCGCAGTCGCTCGGTCGCGGTGTGAATGCGGGGCTGGTCACCGATGAAGCCGATCCTGCGGTGGCCGTGCGCGATCAGGTGGGCGACGCCTTCGCGGGTGCCGCCGAAGCTGTCCGAGAGGACCATGTCGGCGTCGATCCGGCCCGGCGGGCGGTCCACGAAGACCGTGGCGATGCCCGCCTTGATCTCCGGCTCCAGATAGCGGTGGTCGTCGCCCGCGGGGATCACGATCAGACCGTCCACGCGACGGGCGCACAGCGCGAGGACGAGTTCCTGTTCGCGCTCGGGGTCCTCGGCGCTCGAACCGTTGATCAGGAGCGCGCCGTGGGCACGGGCGACCTCCTCCACGGCGCGGCTCAGCGGGCCGTAGAACGGGTCGGCGAGGTCTTCCAGGACCAGGCCGATGGAGGCGGTGCGGCCCTTGCGCAGGACGCGCGCGCTGTCGTTGCGGCGGAAGCCCAGGGCGTCGATCGCCTCCTGCACGCGGCGTTCGGTGTCGGGGGTGACACCCGGTTCGCTGTTCACCACCCGCGAGACCGTCTTGAGGCCCACTCCGGCGCGGGCCGCCACGTCCTTCATGGTCGGCCGGTTGCCGTAGCGGGTCTCGGAATGACGGATGGTCTCGGCCACGGTGCGCTGTCCTGTCGTCGGTACGTCGGGTGTGAGAGGCTCCGGCGGGTCCCGCGAACGGTCCGGGGAAGGCGCTGGAAGGCTGTGGCGTCGAGCATAGGCCCTGGACAACGTTGTCAGAAGAATAGAGACTGTGCAGACCATCGACTGAACTCGCAGGTCCCGCCCCCTCACTCACCCGGAGAGCCCACACCGATGCATACCGACCTCGTCGCCGCGCTCGACATCGGAGGCACCAAGATCGCCGGTGCGTTGGTGGACGGCGGGGGAACCCTTCTCGTACGGGCGCAGCGGCCGACGCCCGCTCTGCGGGACGCCGAGACGGTCATGGAGGCCGTCGGCGACGTACTGAACGAGCTGATGGAGTCACCGCTGTGGGGCGGGGCGGCCTCCGTAGGCATCGGCAGCGCGGGCCCCGTGGATGCCTCGGCCGGTACGGTGAGCCCGGTCAACGTCCCGGCCTGGCGCGACTTTCCGCTGGTGGAGCGAGTGCGCAAGGCGACCGGCGGGCTGCCCGTCGCGCTGGTCGGCGACGGTGTGGCGATGACGGCGGCCGAGCACTGGCTCGGTGCGGCCCGCGGTTACGACAACGCGCTCTGCCTCGTCGTCTCGACGGGCGTCGGCGGTGGCCTGGTCCTCGGCGGCACGCTGCACCCCGGTCCCACGGGCAACGCCGGACACATCGGCCACCTCTGTGTGGACCTGGACGGCGACCCGTGCCCGTGCGGCTCACGCGGGTGCGTCGAGCGCATCGCCAGTGGGCCGAACATCGCCCGCCGGGCCCTTGAGGGCGGTTGGCTGCCCGGACCGGACGGTGATGCCACAGCCGCCGCCGTGGCCGCCGCCGCGCGCGCCGGGGACCCGGTCGCCGTCGCCTCGTACGAGCGTGCCGCCCAGGCGCTGGCCGCCGGAATCGCCGCGACCGCCACGCTCGTCGAGATCGACATCGCCGTGGTCGGCGGGGGAGTGGCCGGTGCGGGCGAGGTGCTCTTCGCGCCGCTGCGCCGGTCCCTGCGCGACTACGCCACGCTCTCGTTCGTACGCCGCCTCACGGTGGCGCCGGCCGTGATGGGCACCGACGCGGGGCTGGTGGGAGCGGCGGCCGCCGCCGCGACGGCCGTGCGCCGGCCACAGGCCCTCTGACTTCCAGGGGGTGCCCGGATCGTCAGGCCGGACACCCCCTGGACGGACCGCGTCGACGGAGGCTGGCCCACAGCCTCAACGGCCCCGGTCCGCACTCTCAACGACCCCGGTCACTCCCTCAAGGGCCAGAGCCACAGCCTCAACGCCCCCGGTCCGCCGACTGCTGCGGCACCACCACCAGGAACGCGTCCTGGTCCAGATCCATCACGACCTCCGCGGCCACCCCCTCGCCGCGCCTCTCGGCCGCGAACTCCTCCGCGGGCCAACTCCCGCGCGGCCCTCCGGCGGGAAACCGTTCGAGCACCGTCCGGCGCACTGCGCACCCCCTGTCGTCGACCTGCCGCCCCGTGGCGCCCCGTGGCGTGCTGGCTCCAACGACGCCCGGCCGCCCGCCGTTACGGCCTCCGGCACGCCGGGCCTCGTACAGTGGGATGCCCGCCGACGGGCACCCGGCCGCCACTTCCCGGCAACAGCATCGCCCCATCGGGGTTTCCGCGGCAGGGTGTTGCGGGCAAGCCACAGGGGGCTACGGAAGAGGGGGAACCGTGATCGTCTGGGTGAACGGTGCGTTCAGTGCGGGCAAGACAAGCGCCGCGTGCGAACTGATCGATCTGATCCCGAACAGCACGCTGTACGACCCCGAGCTGACCGGCGGCGGGCTGCGCGGCCTGCTGCCGCAGAAGAAGCTCGCCGAGGTGACCGACTTCCAGGACCTGCCGATCTGGCGGCGACTGGTGGTGGACACGGCGGCCGCGCTGCTCGCCGAGGTGCCCGGAGTGCTCGTCGTACCGATGACGCTCCTGCGCCAGGAATACCGCGACGAGATCTTCGGCGGGCTCGCTTCCCGGCGCATTCCCGTGCGCCATGTACTGCTCTCACCTGAGGAAACGATCCTGCGTAGCCGGATCGCGGGGCGGACGGAATTCCCTGCCGACCCCGAACACAGCGAGCGGATCCGACGGTGGGCGTACGAGCACATCGACCCCTATCTGGCGGCCCTGGACTGGATCACGGCGGACGCCCACACCATCGACACCAGCGCACTCACTCCGCACGAGACGGCACAGCGGATCGCCGAGGCGGTGCGCAATGGGCAGGCCGAGGCGTGCGAGATAGTCCAGACCCCCGAACCGACCGCGGAGACGGTCGCCTCCGGGGTCCTGCTCTTCGACGAACGGGACCGCGTCCTGCTCGTCGACCCCACGTACAAGCCGGGCTGGGAGTTCCCCGGCGGAGTGGTGGAGGCGGGGGAGGCTCCGGCGCGGGCCGGGATGCGTGAGGTCGCCGAGGAGATAGGGCTCCGGCTCGACCGGGTGCCGAAACTCCTGGTGGTCGACTGGGAGTCGCCGAAGCCGCCCGGCTACGGCGGGCTGCGCTTCCTCTTCGACGGCGGGCTGCTGCGCAGCGAGGACGCCGCGCACCTGCTGCTGCCCGGCTCGGAGCTGCGCGGCTGGCGGTTCGTCACCGAGGCGGAGGCGGCGGCGATGCTGCCGCCCACCCGCTACGAGCGGCTGCGCTGGGCACTGCGGGCGCGCGAACGGTCGACCGTGCTCAATCTGGAGGCCGGGGTGCCGGTGGGGTGACGGACCGGGGCCAGGATCCGCGCGTGGCGGAGTAGGAAGCGGGGCGGGACGGCGGACGGGAGTGGGCACGCGCCGTGGTTTTGGTCTTCTTCGGCCTCCCGGCCCGCCCCCGCCCCGGCCCGCGCCGCCCCCGCCCCCGCCCGGATCACCGGGCGACGAGGCGGGGCCGGGGCCGACGCCGAGAGCCCCACCGTCGGATCGGGCGCGATCCGACGCGGCGGGCTAACCCTTCTTGGACTCCGCGTAGTTCCGCAGGAACAGCGCCTCGGCCACCGAGAGCCGTTCCAGCTCCTCCGGGGACACGCTCTCGTTCACCGCGTGGATCTGGGCCTCGGGCTCACTCAGACCGATCAGCAGGATCTCCGCCTCCGGATACAGGACCGAGAGCGTGTTGCACAGGGGGATCGAGCCGCCCATGCCGGAGGACTGCATCTCCTCGCCCGGGTACGCGACCCGCATCGCGTCCGCCATCGACGTGTACGCGGGGCTCGTGATGTCGGCACGGAACGGCTGGCCCTGGCCCACCTGTTCCACCGTCACCCGTGCCCCCCACGGGGCGTGCGACTCCAGGTGGGCGGTCAGCAGCTCGGTCGCCTTGACGGCGTCCTGGCCCGGCGGCACCCGCAGGCTGACCTGGGCCCGCGCGCTCGCCTGCAGGGACGGCGTCGCACCGACCACCGGCGGGCAGTCGATACCGATGACGGTGACGGCGGGACGCGCCCAGATCCGGTCGGCGACCGTCCCGGCGCCGATCAGCTCCACCCCGTCCAGGACCTTCGCGTCCTTGCGGAACTCCGCCTCCGGGTACTGCAGACCGTCCCACTCCGCGTCCGCGGTGAGACCGTCGACCGTCGTCGTGCCGTCCTCGGCGCGCAGTGAGGCCAGCAGCTGGATCATCGCGGCCAGCGCGTCCGGGGCCGCACCGCCGAACTGCCCCGAGTGCAGGTTCCCTTCGAGCGTGTCGAGCTTCACCCGCAGCATCGTCATCCCGCGCAGGGTCGCGGTGACGGTCGGCAGCCCGACCCGGAAGTTACCGGTGTCGCCGATGACGATCGTGTCGGCGGCCAGCAGCTCGGGGTGCGCCTCCGCGTACCGCTCCAGACCGCCGGTGCCCTGCTCCTCCGAGCCCTCGGCGATCACCTTCACGGAGACCGGGACCCCGCCGTTCGCCTTCAGCGCGCGCAGTGCGAGCAGATGCATGATGAACCCGCCCTTGCAGTCGGCCGCGCCCCGGCCGAACCAGCGGCCGTCGCGCTCCGTCAGTTCGAACGGCGGGGAGAGCCAGGCGGCCTCGTCCAGCGGGGGCTGCACGTCGTAGTGCGCGTAGAGCAGCACGGTCGGCGCACCGGCCGGGCCGGGCAGGAAACCGTAGACGGACTGGGTGCCGTCGGGAGTGTCGAGCAGGGCCACGTCCTGGAAGTCCTCGGCGCGCAGCGCGTCGGCGACCCATCCGGCCGCCGCCTCGCACTCGTTCTTCGGGAACTGGGCGGGGTCCGCCACCGACCGGAAGGCCACCAGCTCGGCCAGCTCCGTCTTGGCGCGCGGCATCAGCGAGGCAACGGTCTCGGAAATCGGACGGGCGGTCATGGGCACGCTCCTCGTGGGTGCGACGTTATGTGTACGGCGCGTTGTGTACGCGGCCGTGGGCGACGCCTTTTGTCCGGCGTTGTTTGTACGACGAAATCATGGCCGATCCTCCCACAGAGGGGCTTGGCCGAATCGCGCCGTAGGATGCCGTGAGCAGCTTGGGGCCACTGGTTGGATCGGGAGCAGAAGCACATCGTGAGCAGCGAGAACGCAGACGCCGGACGTGAGTCGGAAGAGTCGTCCGTTTGGGACGTCGTCGTGGTCGGCGCCGGTCCGGCCGGAGCATCGGCGGCGTACGCGGCAGCCGTGGCGGGCCGGCGGGTGTTGCTGCTGGAGAAAGCGGAACTGCCCCGCTACAAGACGTGCGGCGGCGGCATCATCGGGTTCTCCCGTGATTCGCTGCCCCCGGGCTTCGAACTGCCCTTCAAGGACCGCATCCACGCGGTGACCTTCTCGCTCAACGGGAAGCTGTCGCGCACGCGTCGGTCCAAGCGGATGCTCTTCGGGCTCATCAACCGCGCCGAGTTCGACTCGGGTCTGGTGGAGGAGGCGCAGAAGGCCGGCGCCGAACTGCGCACCGGAGTCGCGGTGGTGCGGGTGGAGCAGCACGGCCCCGCCGTGCCCGACCGGCGCACTGTCGCCGTGGTGCTGTCCGGGGGCGAGACGGTACTCGCCCGCGCGGTCGTCGGCGCCGACGGCAGCGCGGGCCGGATAGGCGCTCACGTCGGGGTGAAGCTCGACCAGGTGGACCTGGGCCTGGAGGCCGAGATCCCCGTACCGGCGACGGTGGCGGAGGACTGGGCGGGGCGGGTGCTCATCGACTGGGGCCCGATGCCCGGGAGTTACGGCTGGGTGTTCCCCAAGGGAGACACCCTGACCGTCGGGGTGATCTCGGCGCGTGGCGACGGCGCGGGCACCAAGCGGTATCTGGAGGACTTCATCGCCCGGCTCGGCCTTGCCGGGTTCGAGCCCGCGGTCTCCTCCGGTCATCTGACCCGCTGCCGCAGCGATGATTCACCGTTGTCGCGCGGCCGGGTCGTGGTGTGCGGCGACGCGGCGGGGCTGCTGGAGCCGTGGACGCGGGAGGGCATTTCGTTCGCGCTGCGGTCGGGGCGTCTCGCCGGTGAGTGGGCGGTCCGGATCGCCGAGTCGCACGACGCGGTGGACGCCCGCAGGCAGGCCCTCAACTACGCGTTCGCCATCAAGGCCGGACTGGGTGTGGAGATGGGCGTCGGGCGGCGCATGCTCAAGCTGTTCGAGCGCCGCCCGGGGCTGCTGCACGCGGTGCTGACCAGTTTCCGCCCGGCCTGGAAGGCGTTCGCCGGGATCACCCGCGGGACCACGTCGCTGGCCGAGCTCGTCCGTACACACCCGCTGGCGCAGCGGGCGCTGAGCGCGATAGACCGCTAGGACCGTTCCGCGGCACTGCGTGCTTCTGCGTGGTCCCGTGCGGTCCCGCGCTTCTGTGCGGTTCCGCCGTTCCGCCGGATCGCGGTCTCCTGGGTGGGCACATCGGCCCGGGAGACCGTACGGGTGGTCACTCCTCGACCGTGATCCGGAAGACCGGGTGGTCCGAGCACGCGGCGAGGAGTTCGGCGTCCGTGGACTTCGCCGTGATGCCCTTGAAGTAGCTGTTGACCTCCCAGCCCCAGCGCTCCAGGTAGGTGCGGAGGACGCGCGTCTTCTGCTCGTCGTCCGCGATCTCCACGGCCGTGAACGTGCGGACCTTCCGGCCGACCCGCAGCTCACCGCCGCCCGCGACGCGCATGTTGCGCACCCACTGGGAGTGGCCGCGGGCCGATACCAGGTACCGCGTGCCCTCGTAGGTGTGCGGGTTCACGGGGATGCGCTGCATCTGCCCGCTCTTGCGCCCGCGCACCGACATCTCGGCCGAGCCGAGAAAACTCACTCCGTGCCGGGCGAGCCAGCCGATCGCGCTGTTCAACCGGATGGTGAACGCGCTGCCCTGAAGGTAGTACGGCTGCGACATGGTGACTCCCACCGTTTGGGAGAGCAGTGCTCTCGCTTGAGATCAGTGTGCACGCGTTCGGTGCTCAAAAGCAAGAGCACTGCTCTCGTTAGTGGTCGGTGATCCGTCGCCGTGGCAGACTGAGGCCATGAGCACCATCCGAGGGGCCAGAGAACGCGCCCGTATCGAAGTGACCGCCGCCATCAAGGACGAGGCCCGGAAGCAGCTCGCGGCCGAGGGCGCCGCCAAGCTCTCCCTGCGCGCCGTCGCCCGCGAACTGGGCATGGTCTCCTCCGCGCTCTACCGCTACTTCCCCAGCCGCGACGACCTCCTCACAGCTCTTATCGTCGACGCTTACGACGCGGTCGGCGAGGCGGCGGAGTCCGCCCGCGCCGCAGGTACCACTCCCGGTACCGGTGGTGCCGTGCGCCGCGCCGCCGCCGCACCGGCCGGCCCGTACCTCGCGCACTGGACCGAGGTCGCCTGCGCCGTACGCGACTGGGCCCTGGCCCACCCCCATGAGTACGCACTGATCTACGGCTCGCCCGTCCCGGGCTACATCGCTCCGCGGGACACGGTCGGCCCCGCCTCCCGGGTCGGGCTCGTGTTCATCGGTCTTCTCCGCGAGGCGTACCGCGCCGACGGCCTGGCTGTGCCGCCCCTCGGCGGCGAACTCCGCCCCGAGGCGGAGCGGATGGCGGCCGACCTCGCCGCCGATCTCCCGCCCGCGGTCGTGGCCGCGCTCGTCGCGGCCTGGGCGCAGCTCTTCGGCCTGATCTCGTTCGAACTCTTCGGTCAGTTCAACCGTGTCGTCGAGGCGCGGGACGAGTTCTTCCGGCACGCGGTCGGTGAACTCGCCCGCTCGGTGGGTCTGACCGGAAGCCGGGCCGGAAGCCGGGCCGGAAGCCGGGCCGGAAGCCGGGCCGGAACCCGGTAGGGCACCTGAGGGGGGAGCCGGAGAGCGAGCCCGGCCGGAAGCCGTCCGGCCGGAACCCCGGGCATCGCCCACCCCGCCACCGCCCGCCGCGACACCATCCGCCGCCCCCACGACGTACTCCCCGGGGAGTACGTGTGATCACCACGCCCGGCTGACGCCCGCGCGGCGCTGGTCCGTCTAGCGTTGCCGCCATGGAAGAGCAGCAGCGATCACACACGCGTGGTGGTCCGCCCTGCGGCCCCCGCGGCCCCTGGGGGCGCGGGGAACCACCGCACTGGCTGTCCGGTCTGCGGGCACGGTCCGCCGCCCGGCTGCCGTGGCCCTCGACCGTCGCGCTGCTGGTGTTCGTCATGGTCGGCACGGGCTTCGCGGCGCACGGCCAGGACAGGCAGCCGGTGGACGTCCTCGCGCGGCTGCTGCTGTTCGTCGCGGTCGCGGTGCTGCTGGTACGCCACCGGCATCCCGTGGTGGCGGTGTCCACGGCCTCCGCCGCCGCACTCCTCTATCTCGCCGCGGGCTACCCGTACGGCCCGGTCTTCGTCGCCGTCGCCGTGGGGTGCTTCAGCGCCATCGTGTCCGGGCACCGCAAGGCCGCCTGGTGGTCGCTCGGCGGGCTGTGGGCCGGGCATGTGCTGGTGGGCCACTGGCTCTACCGGTGGCTGCCGCCCGCCGGGGACGGTGCCGCGCCCTGGGGGCAGGAGGCGTTCATCACCGCATGGGTGGTGGCCATCGTCGCCGCCGCCGAGCTGCTGCGGGTACGCCGCGAACAATGGGCGGCGGCCAGGGCGGAACGGGTGGCCGCCGAGCAGCGGAGGGCGGATGAGGAGCGGCTGCGGATGGCCCGCGAACTGCATGACGTCCTAGCCCACAGCATCTCCGTCATCAACGTCCAGGCCGGGGTCGGGCTCGCCCTGCTCGACTCCGATCCCGAGCAGGCCCGCACGGCCCTCATCACCATCAAGGGAGCCAGCAAGGAGGCGCTCGGCGAGGTGCGGCAGGTCCTCGCCAACCTCCGTACGCCGGGTGACGCCCCTCGCGCCCCGGCCCCCGGTCTCGACCGGCTGCCCGAACTCGTCGACCAGGCGGCGGGCGCCGGGCTGACCGTCACCGTCGAGACCGAGGGCGCGGGGAGGGCCGTCCCGCCCGGCACCGATCTGGCCGCCTTCCGGATCGTGCAGGAGGCCCTGACCAACGTCGTGCGGCACTCGGGCTCCCGTACCGCCCTGGTCCGGATCGGTTACGGCGCCGGGCGCATCCGGCTCCGTATCGACGACGAAGGCCCAGCGACCGGCGACGACGCGGGCGGCAGCGGCAACGGGCTCGTCGGAATGCGGGAGCGGGCGGCGGCGCTCGGTGGCACGATCGAGGCGGGCCCCAGGACCGGCGGCGGCTTCCGGGTGCGGGCGGAACTCCCGCTGCCCGCCGCCCCGAGGGACCCGGCGGCCCGGCCCGAGGACCCAGCAGCTCAGCCGGAGGAGACACCGTGATCCGCGTACTGCTCGCCGATGACCAGCTACTGGTCCGGGCCGGCTTCCGGGCGCTGCTGGACGCCCAGCCGGACATCGAGGTGTCCGGAGAGGCGGCGGACGGCGAGGAGGCCGTGCGGCTGGTGCGCGAGCTGCGCCCCGACACCGTGCTGATGGACATCCGGATGCCGCGTCTGGACGGCCTGGCCGCGACCCGGCGGATCACCGACGACCCCGAGCTGAACGAGGTGAAGGTGGTCGTGCTCACCACCTTCGAACTCGACGAGTACGTCTTCGAGGCGATCCGGTCCGGGGCTTCCGGCTTCCTCGTCAAGGACACCGAACCTGAGGAACTGCTGCGCGCGGTAAGGGCGGTGGTCAACGGGGACGCGTTGCTCTCGCCCGGAGTGACCCGTCGGCTGATCGCGGAGTTCGCCGCCAGGTCCAAGGAGCCCACGGCCTCGATCGCTCTCGGCCGGCTCACCGACCGGGAGCGGGAGGTGATGGCGCTGGTCGGCATGGGGCTGTCGAACGAGGAGATCGCCCGCAGGCTGGTGGTCAGCCCGCTGACCGCCAAGACCCATGTGAGCCGCGCCATGGTCAAGCTGGGTGCCCGCGACCGGGCCCAACTGGTCGTGCTGGCCTATGAGTCGGGGCTCGTACGGCCCGGCTGGCTGGGCTGATCGGCCGGAATGCGCCGGCCCTCGGCGACACGGGGGAAGCGCCACAGCACATGGACGATCCGGGCGAGGAAGGCGAGAGTGGCGGCTCCGGCACCGAAGCCGAGGAGGAGGCGTTCGCCGTTGTGCGTGAGATCGAAGAGCAGGGCGGGCGCGTAGATCCCCGCGAAGGCGACCGCCGCCACCACGGCCCCGCTCACCAGCGCGTAGCCGATCTCGACGGTGATCGCGTCCCGGTCCGCCTGTGTGCGTCGCCCCATGCCCGGATTCTCACAGGGGCGTTCGGTGGCGGCAAGGGAGCCCCACCGGTGGTGCGCCGCGCTTTTCAGGGAACGCGGTACGACGTCAGTTCCAGGTGACCGCCGAGTTGTCCGTCCACAGCCGCGCCACCGTACGGTCGCCGGTCAGCGTGACGGCCGAGAGCGGCAGCCGGTTCCAGAGGGTCAGATAGATACCCTCGGCCGTCCCGCTCAACTCGCATTCGGCAGGCGGCACATCGTGGAGAACCTGTTCGCGGATCGCTTTCGGCGGCTCGGCCGACAGGCGAACGGTCCACACCGCGTCGGCGCCACTGTCGAGGCCCGCGCCGATGCCTCCGCCGGCGCCTCTGCCCGTGCTTCCGTCGACGTCCGCGTCCGCGCCCAGGGCCCGCACACGGAGGGTGCGTGGCACGTCGGTGCGCACCCGGCTCCTGGGACGGGCGTGGAACCCGGTCAGCAGCTCGTCGATGCCGTCCAGCGCATGCTCCGTACCCACGCGCGTGAGCGCCCCGCCGAGCGCCGACTCGGCATCCGCGCGGTGCACCGCGGTCTCGTGCAGTTGCCGCCGCGCCCAGAAGGCCAGGGGCGAGGGCGCGGGCATGAAGGTCCAGCAGTCGAGATCGGCGGGGGCGG
Organism: Streptomyces sp. NBC_01433; assembly: GCF_026340105.1. Classification (NCBI taxonomy): domain Bacteria; kingdom Bacillati; phylum Actinomycetota; class Actinomycetes; order Kitasatosporales; family Streptomycetaceae; genus Streptomyces; species Streptomyces sp. NBC_01433. The sequence continues at coordinate 6,036,521 of NZ_JAPEPM010000001.1, forward strand.
CCGCGAGGGCTTCGACCAGATGATGGTGGCCCGCGCGGAACCAGTCGAGCAGCGCGCCCCCGTCGAGATCCGGTTCACCGCCGTCCGGGTGGTACGCCGTGTGTCCCTCGGTCACGAACGCCGCCGCCCAGCGGTGCACCATGCCGGTGTGCCGCAGGAGATGGCGCATCTGCCAGCCGGGGCAGGTCGGGACGGAGGAGCCCGGACCGGCCCGCTCGGCCTCCGCCGCGAGCAGACGGCCTTCCACGGAAAGAGACTTGAGGTAATCCGCGATCTCCATGGCGCCGATTGTGGCAGGAGGCTCAGGCGCTCTGCGGGTGCGCGGACCCGGCCCGGCCGCCCCGGCGCACCAGACGGGCGAACCATCCGAGCGCCAGCGACTGCACCAGGACCGACACCACGAGGGCGAGGCAGAGGAACCAGGTCGGCCCGCCCGCGTCCGCACCCGCCAGGGAACTCCCGACGAAGAAGACGAAAACGGTGGGCGCGGCCAGCAGGAACAGCCAGACCCCGGAGAACGAGGCGTCTTCGTGGGTGACGAACAGGGTGTCCACGGTGACGAAGACCGTCGCCGCGAGCACGAGGCCGAGATAGCACAGCGAGGCGGCGTTGCCGAAGGTCAGACGCACCAGTGCGCGCAGGTGCGGGTGGTTGATGACCTGGTTCTTCATGGCTGGCTCCCGATCGAGTGGTTGAGGCTTCCAGCGTGCGCCGGGAGAGCCGGGACCGCCTGAGTACGGCTACTCAATCGCTCATGTGTGCGTACGCTCACGTGTGCGTGGCGTTGCGCGCGGCGTACCCCAGTACGGCGGCTCCCGTGGCCAGCAGGGCCACTGTCGTCAGGGCGACCGGCAGGGAGAACCAGTCGGCCAGGAAGCCGATCGCGGGCGGGCCCAGCAGCATTCCGCCGTAGCCGAGCGTCGAGGCGGCGGCGACCCCGCTCGGTCCTGCCAGCTCCCCGGCCCGGCTCACCGCGACGGGGAAGATGTTGGCGAGCCCCAGGCCCGTGACGGCGAAGCCGACGAGGGCGAGCCAGAGGGTCGGCGCGAGCGCGCCGAGCAGCATTCCGGCCGCGGCCGTCGCGCCTCCCAGGACGAGCGTCCGGGTCTGGCCGAACCGTTCGAGCAGGGTGGTGCCGGTGAGCCTGCCGATGGTCATGGTGAGGGCGAACAGGGAGTATCCGGCGGCGGCCAGGCCGGGGTGGGCGTCGAGATCCTGTTCGAGGTGCAGGGCGCCCCAGTCGGCGAGTGCCCCCTCGCCGTACGCGGTGCACAGCGCGATCACCCCGAAGAGCAGGACTACCCGGCGGGCCCGTCCGTCCAGCCGCCGCTTCGGGGCCGACGGGGTGCGCGACGCGGCGGGCGCCGCGGACTGCGAGGGGTGGCGCAGCAGTGTCGGCCCCAGGGCGGCGGTGGCGATCAGCCCGACTCCGGTGAGGATGAAGAGGTGTGTGGCGGGGGAGAGCCCGCCCGCGACCAGCCCGCCGAGCCCGGCGCCGATCATTCCGCCGAGGCTGAACGCGGCGTGGAAGCTCGGCATCACCGGTCGTCGCAGCGCGGCGACCAGATCGACCGCGGCGCTGTTCATCGCCACGTTCATGCCGCCGTAGGCGGCGCCGAAGACCAGCAGGACCAAGCCGAGCGAGGTCGCCGAATGGGTCTGTGCGGGAAGCGCGATGCTCAGTGAGAGGAGGACTCCGCAGACCACGGTGACGGCATGACTGCCGTAGCGGCGGCAGAGCCGGCCGGTGAGCATCATGGTGATCACCGCACCCGCCGAGACGCCCAGCAGGGCGAGTCCCAGGGTGGAGGCGGTGGCACCGGTCTGCTGCTTGATGGCCGGGATACGGACCACCCAGCCGGCGAAGAGGAAGCCATCGAGGGCGAAGAACACGGTCAGCGCGGTACGGAGGCGGGCCGACGAGGGTGGGGCGGTGTCTCCGCCAAGTCCCCCCGGTAGGGCCGTCCGCAGTTTGTTTAGTTGCGGCACAAACTCAGCATAGGGGCGCGCGGACGAAGGGCGCAAGGCGGTTGCCCGAGGTGGCCGACGGCGTGGCGGCGCACGGCACGGGAGCGGGTGGCGCACGGCCCCGAAGCGTCGGCAGCACCGCCGGATCATGGGAGACTCGCCCCCATGAACGGCAAGGTGACCACCACCCGGACGAAGTTGGAGAGGGGCCGCAGCGCGCTCGGCCCCGCCCTGGAACTGGTCCACACCGGACGCGCGCCCACCCGCGCCGTACTCACCTCCGAGCTCGGTGTCACCCGGGCCACCGCCGGTGCGGTCGCCGCGGAGCTGGAGGCGCTCGGGCTCATCCGGGTCGACTCCAGCCCCGGTTCGGCGGCGGGCTCGCAAGGCCGCCCCTCGCACCGGCTGGCCGTCCGCGAGAACGGACCGGTCGCCCTCGCGGCTCAGGTGCACGCCGATGGCTTCCGCGCCGCGCTCGTCGGCCTCGGCGGCCGGATCGTCGCCACCGCGCCGGGCTGTGTCACCGTGATGGCCGACCCCGCCCAGGTACTCGGCGAGGTCGTCGCCGAGGGTGCCCGGCTGCTGCGCGAGAGCGGGCTGCGCTGTGTCGGCGCCGGACTCGCCGTACCGTCCGCCGTGGCCGAGCCCGAGGGCACGGCACTCAACCCGCTCCACATCGCCTGGCCGGCGGGCGCCCCGGTCCGCGAGATCTTCGCCGCCTGCGTACGCGAGGCAGGCATCACCGCACCCGCGTTCACCGCCAACGACGTCAACCTCACCGCGCTCGCCGAACACCGCCACGGCGCGGGACGCGGCGCCCGGCATCTGCTCTGTGTCGCCACCGGCCACCGCGGCGTCGGCGGGGCCCTGGTGATCGACGGCCGCCTGCATACCGGGAGTTCGGGGCTCGCGCTGGAAGTGGGACAACTCACGGTGAACCCCGAGGGGCGCCCCTGCCACTGCGGCGGGCGCGGCTGCCTCGACGTCGAAACGGATCCGCTGGCCTTCCTCACCGCCGCCCGCCGGGCGCCGGGGCCGGAGGAGTCCCTGCTCAAGCAGGCCGGTGATCTGCTGCGTACGGAGTACGAGGACGCCGCCGTACGGAACGCCGCCGAGGAGCTGATCGACCGGCTCGGGCTCGGTCTGGCCGCTCTGGTCAACATCCTCAACCCGGACCGCATCATCCTCGGCGGGCTGCACCGCGACCTCCTCGAAGCCGACCCGGAGCGGCTGCGGGCGGTCGTCGCCGACCGCAGCCTGTGGGGGCGCAGCGGCAGCGTGCCGATCCTGCCCTGCACCCTCGCCCACAACAGCCTGGTGGGCGCCGCCGAACTGGCGTGGCAGCCGGTGCTCGACGACCCGCTGAGCGCCCTCTCCTGAAGGGGGCGTCCGGCGGTCCGGGCACGCGCGGGGGGCCCGGCGGTCCGGGCGCGGGGCCCAGGGCGCTCCGGCGTGCGAGGGATCGGCTGTTGAGCCGGAGTGTGGGGATCGGATCTCGCGCCGGAGCGCGGGGCTCGGAGGTCGTGCACCGGGGTGGGCCACCGTGCGACCGGTCGCATCGACTTCGCGGTCGCATCGACGTCGCCGCGCGCTCAGCCGCCGCGTACCGGTGCGAAGGCGAAGGCTCGCGCCGGGTTGCCGATCAGCGCCGCGTCCAACAGCTCCTTGCCCAGGGTCTGTTCGAGCCGGGGCCGCACCCGGCGCAGCAGATGCGGCATGCCCGGTGTCTCGGGTACCGTCGTGTCGCCGCCGAGCAGCAACTGTCCGCCGAAACCCGCGTCCGCGAGCGCCGCGAGCTGATCCGGCAGCCGCCAGTCCGTCGCATGGTTCGCCCGCGAGGGACCGTCGAACGCCAGGAACGCCCCCGCCGCCGCGGCCTCGCGCTGCACGACTCCGTCCGGGGAGCGGCCGAGGTGGCCGAGGATCACCCGACGCGGATCGACCCCCGACTCCCCGCACAGCAGCTCCAGCACGTCGAGCGCACCGGTGCCCAGTTCCAGGTGGACGGCGATCGGCGCACCGGTACGGTGATGCGCCTCCGCCGCCGCGGTCATCGTGCGCCGCGCGTGGGCGTCGACCCCGTGGAACGCACCCGCCACCTTGATCAGCCCGGCGCGCACCCCGGTCGTCCCGATGCCCCCGGTCAGCTCGGCGACAAAGAGATCGGTGAGCCGGGGGCCGATGCGGCCGACCAACTCCTCGCCGTAGTGCGCCGCTTGATGCAGGCCGGTCGCCGCGACCACGTGCGCGCCCGTCGAACGGGACAGCGCCGCGAGGTCCGCCGCCCGCCTGCCCATCCCGTACGGCGTCCACTGCACCACCGAACGCCCGCCGAGCCCGCGGAAGGCGCGCAGCCGCTCGCCCGCCCGGCCCGCGTCGTCCAGCTCCTGCCCCGCCAGGAGCGGGCTGCGCAGGAAGAGATGGTCATGGGCGTCGCAGACCCCCAGCTCCCCGGCGGGAATGTCACCCAGGACGGTACGGACCACCACCACCGCTGCCTCTGTCACCGCTGCCTCCGCGACCACTGCCTCTGTCGGCATAGGCTCTGTCATCACTACCTCCCGCGGCCCGGTCGCTCGGGCTCCGGCGCCGACAGGTGCAGCACGTCGTCGTGGTCGCCGACCGCTTTGGGGCCTGCCCGCTCCCGGAGCGTGAAATGGACCAGCTCCCAATCGGCGGGCAACGTGATCTCGTACCGCATGACGTGCATGGCGCACTCCTCGGGCCTCGCCGCCGGGCGTGGATGGGTGGACGGATGCGGAGGTGGGGGATCAGTCCGTCGGAGTGTCGGGGGCGTGGGCCGTCAACAGGGCGAGGAGACCCTCGACGGCCGTGTCGAAGGCGGCGGTCGAGCCCGAGGCGCGGGCCAGTACATAGCCGCCCTGCACGGTCGCGACGATGGTCGCCGCGACCTGTCCGGGAACGAGGCCGGGAGCGAACTCGCCCTTGTCCAGGCCCTCCTGGACCAGCTCGGCGAGCCGTCCGCGCAGCCAGCCGATGGCGTCGTCGACCGGCGCGCGCAGCTCGTCGTTCGCGACGACTTCCGGATCCATTGTCAGGCGCCCCACCGGGCAGCCGCGCAGCACATCGCGCTCCCGCAGCAGATACGCGGAGATCCGCTCCCGCGCGGAACCGGGGCCGTCCAGCAGCCGCCCCGCCGTCCCGCGCATCTCCTCGGCCGTGCGCAGGATGGCGGCGAGCGCCAGATCGGGCTTGCCGGTGAAGTGGTGGTACATGCTGCCCTGGCCCGCGCCGGCCTGCTGCTGGATGGCCTTGGGGCTGGTGCCCACATAGCCGCGCTCCCACAGGAGTGCCCGGGTGGCTTCGATCAGACGCTCCGGAGTGCTCATGGCGCCACTGTACATACCAGTAGGTACAGAATGCGGCGGGTGGACGGCGGGCGGGTGGCCACGGCCGGGAGCAGCCGCGATGCCGCCGTCTGCTCCCGCGGGGGTACGCGCACTGCCGCTGGCCGTACGACGCCCCGGACCCCCTGCCGGGGACAGGCTCGTAGGCGACAGGAGAACGCGACACCACCCCTGAACCGAGGGAGCTGACCGAGATGAACACCTTGGCGTACAACGGCGGACCCGGGCCCTGGATCCTCCTCTTTCCGATCATCTGGGCGGCCGTCGTCGTCGGCGTCGTCACCCTGCTGCGACGCACCGTGTGGCGCTCCCGACGCGGTCCCTGGCAGGGCGGCGCCGGCGCCCGGACCCCGCACGGCGCTCCCGGTGAGCCCTCGCCGATCGCTCTGCTCGGCCGCCGGTTCGCCGCCGGAGAGATCGACGAGGACGAGTACTGGCGCCGGCTCTCCGTCCTGGACGAGCAGTTCGGCCCCGGCTCCGAGGGGCGTGCGGCATGACGACCGCCGTCCGCCCCTCGGTATCGCCGTCGCCCGGGTCGTCGACACCGTGAAGGTCCAGGGCGGCGGCGATACCGAGGTCAGGGCCCAGGACGGAGTGCGCGTCGACTTCCCGCCCGGCAGTGGTCACCACCCCCGGGACGCGCGCCCGCCCCGCCCGGTCAGCCGACGACGGCCGACCGGGCGGGGTTCGCGGCTGCCTCCACGGGGTCGGTGCGCACGGCACCGAACGGCCCGTCGGTCATCGACCCGTACACCGGGAGCGGTGGCAGGGTGCTGGTGTCGCAGGGCGCCGGAAGGGTGAACCAGACCGCCTTGCCGGACAGGCCGCTCGGCCGCACGCCCCAGCTCTCGCTGACCGCGGCGATCAGGGCGAGCCCCCGGCCCGAGGTGGCGAAGGAATCCGCCTCGTTCACGGTCGGCAGCCGTGGGTCGTGGTCGTGGACGGAGACCGTCAGCCGGTCGAGCAGCAGCTCGATCTCGACGGTGCATGACTTGTCCGGCTGGGCATGCCGGTGGACATTGGTCAGCAGTTCGGTGACGCCCAGCGCTGCCTGGTCGATCAGAGGATCGAGATGCCAGTAGCGCAGTTGCGCCGAAATGATTCTGCGGACCTGACCGATCCGCGACGGCAGGGCCTGGAGCTCCACCGTGCAGTGCCTGCTTGGCTCGCTGATCACGGCTGCGACTCCCCGAAATAGGTCCGGAAGAAGACGAAGGAACGGATCCAGCAGATGGCTGGCTGCTGTTTCTGGTCTGCTTATTACTCGGTCCGTCCTGATCGCTGCTGCCCGGCGGACTGGATCGCAGTGTTACCGCCGGTGCACCATCAGTGACGTATGTCCAGCGTGGACCAGTGGTTACGGCTCCGCAACTCGCGGTGCCCGCCCGGCCACTCCGCCCGGCCGCCGGACAGCCCTCGCGGGGCCGTCCGCACCGCCGCCTCTCCCGGGCCGTCCGCCCCGTCCGGTCGTCAGCCCCGTCGGCCGCCCGCGTTGTGCAGCACCTCCAGGAAACGGTGCACCGGAGCCGCACCGTCCCGTCTGCGGCTGCGCTGCCCCATCGTCAGCCGGTACCGCACGCCGTTGACCCGCGCGGTCGCCGAATCGGCGGTCGCGAACCAGCGTTTGCCCGCGCTCACCGCCCCCACCGGGGCGCTGTCGATCTCTCGCCCGTAACTCGTCAGGAGGGCAACCCGCCCGTCCTTGACGACCACCTGCCCCGCCTTGGTCAGCGACCTGGCCCATCGCTCGATCCTGACCCCTGACGCACTGAACTCGGCGTCCGTCATCGCGGCTTCGCCCCCCTTCGTACCGACTCCTGCTTGGGCAGTCTGCCCTGGTCGGGCCGAGTTCACCAGGTGTCATCCGTCACCGGACGCGCGCCCCCCGGCGCCGCACGCCACAGCCGTCACACGCGTCCACACCGCAGCAGGGGTGCGAGTGCGCGCCGGGCGGGGCCGCGCCGAGGCAGTGCCGCCGATCCGCACCAAGGCAGTGCTATGGCATATCAAAGTCAATGTTTGCGCAGGTGGGGGGAATATCGTGGGTGGACGGGAGTATCGGTGACACGAGGAGGAAACGCGCTGATGGACACCAGTGGGCACGGACGGGGCGGTGGGGCCACGGCGACCGTGGACATCGACCGCAGCGACCCGGAGTACCGGGCCTGGCTCAAGGAAGCCGTACGCAAGGTCCAGGCCGACGCCAATCGCTCGGCCGACACCCATCTGCTGCGCTTCCCCCTGCCCGAGCAGTGGGGCATCGACCTCTACCTCAAGGACGAGTCGACGCACCCCACCGGCAGCCTCAAACACCGCTTGGCCCGATCGCTGTTCCTCTACGGGCTCTGCAATGGCTGGATCCGCCGGGGCAAGCCGGTCATCGAGGCGTCCAGCGGCTCGACGGCCGTCTCGGAGGCGTACTTCGCGAAGCTGATCGGCGTGCCGTTCATCGCGGTGATGCCGCGTACCACCAGCCCGGAGAAGTGCCGGCTGATCGAATTCCACGGCGGGCAGTGCCACTTCGTCGACGACTCCCGGAAGATCTACGAGGAGTCCGCGGCCCTGGCCGCCGAGACCGGCGGCCACTACATGGACCAGTTCACCTACGCGGAGCGGGCGACCGACTGGCGCGGCAACAACAACATCGCGGAGTCGATCTACCAGCAACTGCGACTGGAGCGGTACCCGGAACCCGCCTGGATCGTCGCCACCGCCGGGACCGGCGGCACCTCGGCGACCATTGCCCGGTACGTCCGCTACATGCAGCACGACACCCGGATCTGCGTGCCCGACCCGGAGAACTCCTGTTTCTTCGACGGCTGGACCCAGCACAACCCGCTGGCCACCAGCGACTGCGGTTCCCGCATCGAAGGCATCGGCAGGCCCCGGATGGAGCCGAGTTTCGTGCCGGGCGCCATCGACCGGATGATGAAGGTGCCCGACGCGGCCAGCGTCGCCGCGGTGCGCGCCCTGGAACGCGCCATCGGCAAGAAGGCGGGCGGCTCGACCGGCACCGGTCTGTGGAGCGCGTTCAAGCTGGTCGCCGAGATGGTGGAACAGGGCCGGACCGGCAGCATCGTCACCCTGATCTGCGACCCGGGAGACCGCTACCTCGACAAGTACTACTCCGACAGCTGGCTGAGCGAGCAGGGCCTCGACATCGCCCCGTACACCGAGACCGTCGACCGCTTCCTCAGCACGGGCAAGTGGCCCGAATGACCGGACCCGTGTGCCGAACCCAGCCCGCCTGGACCCCGCGCGCCGGGCGGTCGCGCGGCGCACGGAAGCGCGCCACTCAGGCAGCCGCCGCCGCGAGCCGGTCGCCGAGCCGGCGCACGGCGTCGCGGAACGAGCGCCCCACCCCCGCCCGCCCCAGCCCCAGGGCGAACCGGAAAGGGGCGGTCCCGTCGGCGGCGAACGTCCACTGCACATGCGTCCCGGTCGCGGACGGGGTGAGCCGCCACTCCTCCAACAGGGCCCGCAGACCAGGTGCGTTCGACTCATCGACCCGGTAGGCGTACCGCACGTCCGGTTCCGCGGCGACGATCGTCTCGCGGAACACCGTGCCGCCCCTGAGCCGGACCTCCCGGCCCGCCCCCGCATCGGTGGGCGTGGCCCTGGTCACCGCGGTGAACCAGTACGGCCAGGACACGACATCCTCGGCGAGCGCCCGGTACACGGCGTCGGGAGGCGCGGCCACCTCGGCGGCGAAGACCAGGCACAGCGGCGCGGACTCGGTGAAGTCCAGGCCCACGGTACGGAGTCGGCGTGCCATGGAACGCACCTCCCGGGCGATAGGCGACGGAGAGCCGCGCACACGATAGCGGCCGCGACGTCAGATGTCTGTACCAAATGCGCTGATCAGCCCGCCCCCCGTCCGTGCCGACCGTAACCGGCCCCCCGTCCCGCACCGACCCACGCCCCGCACCCGCGCCCGGCCTCAGCGCACCGCCGGCATCGTTCCGCCCTCCCGCAGCCGGGCCGTCAGATCGACCACGGCGTCCCGCGGTGCCCGCAACGCGAGCGTCGTGCCGGGCACGCTGCCGCGCACGGCCCCCGCGGCCTCGATGCGGTTCACCGCCCGGCTGCCCGCGGCCAGGACGTACCAGCGGCCGGACGGCGCCTTCCAGCGGGCGCTCGCCAGAATGTGCTGCCCGAACCGGCTGCACAGCGCCGTGTCGCTCCGATCGGCCACCACCGCGGCCGGGGCCGTGGGGGAGGCGGACGGCTGGAGCAACTGCACCAGGATCCGGCCCGGCCCCTGCCAGGTGTCGGCCCGTGTGCACACCCAGTCCACCGGGGCGCCGCCCTCGGGAAGCCTCTGCTCGGCGAACTCCCAGTTGTTCACGGCGCGCACGCCGGTGCCCCGCAGGGAGCGCAGCGAACACGCGGTGCGTGCCCAGCCGAGCAACGCCTCGCCACCCGTCGCCTCGCGCGGCTGACGCGGCGGCGCACCCCGGCCGGGCTTCGGCGTGTACGTGAGATGGACCGGGGTGAGATCACCCAGGTCGGTCAGGAGGAAGGCATGGTTCTCCACGATGCTTTCCGAGGACCGCAGTTGCATGACCGGCCAGGAACCGCAGTCACCGCCGGGTGCGGGACGGGGCACCGGAGCGGTGACACCGTCCGTACTCACGTCCAGGGGGCGGGCCGGGGTGTCCGGTGTGAGCAGATCCCGGGTCGTGGTCTCCGAGACCCACGGGGCGAGCAGGAACCTTGCCCGGTCTCCCGTCCGGCTGACGACCACGGCCGCCCCCGTCGTCACATCCGCGTCGTCGGCCCGCGCGAAGTCCAGCGCCGGGGCGCCGGATCCGGACAGCGGTTCGGCATAGCGCACCACTCGTACGCCGCCGTCGTGGAGCAGGACCACGGCCGCCCCGTCCACGTCGCCCGCGTACAGCAGTCTGGGTGGCTGGGCGGGGGGCGCGTCGGCCGCGCCCGGGGCGCGTGAAACCCGCACGGCACGCGAGGGCTGTCCCCAGGCCCGCAGGGCCCGGCCGAGCAGGGCACGGTCGCCGCGCCGGTCGCCGCGGGCGGGCCAGGCGGTGAAGTCCACCCGCGAGGTGTCCGCCCACTCCGTCGGCGCCGCGCGCAGCAGCCCCGCCGGATCGAGCGCGGCGACCGGCGACGCCCGCCGGGAGATCCCTTCCGTCGCGCCGTCGGAACTCTCCTCGGCCACCACGGCCAGCGTGCCCGCCACCACGCACAGGGCCGCGACGGCCGCCGCGGCGCGCGTCCGGTGCCTGCGCCGCAGCAGATCGCTGGGCCGGGTCTGCACCGTGCACGGATCGAACTCACCGGATCGCAACAGCGCCTCGGCCGCCGAACGGTCGGGCCGGCCCAGCCGCCCGGCCGCCCGCACCGCGTCGGCGGCGTGGCTCCACCCGGCCTCGATGAGCACCGCGCGGACCTCGGGCTCCGGCAGCCCTTCCAGCAACTGCAGTGCGAAGGCGGCCCGTACCCCTCCCGACACCGTGGACAGGGCCCGGTCCAGCGCGAGTTCGTCGACGCCACCCGCCCGGGGAAAGAGCCGCAGCCCCCGTACCGACGGCACGGTGGGGCGCAGGGCGGCCGGTGCGGGAAGGCGTCCGGGCCACCAGCGGGGCCGGCGCTCGTACGCCAGCGCGGCACGGAGCACCCGTAGCCGCATCCAGGTGTACGCGGCCCCCTGCGGCCCGACCGGCCCCTCGCCGGACGCGGGGGCTCGCGTCTGGGCCGGTACCAGGACCCGCTCGGGTGCGGCACCCCGCCGTGCGGGCAGGGACCGTTGCACCGCCCCGTGGGCGGCGAGGACCCTGCGGTGCCGGCCGAGCGAGGGCGGCAGCACGAGATAGGCGAGCCGGACGAGGCGCGGGTAGTGCTCCATGAGCGCGGCCTCGGCCTGCTGGACGCCGGGGCGTCCGCTCTTGGTGTCGGGCCGCTGCTGCGGTTGATGGATCGGCATGAGTTCGGTGCCTTCCGGGGCCACGTGGGGAGAACGTCATACCGTCAAACGAGTCAATCGTGTGACGGTCACATCACCCGCACCGAATCGTGCGCCCGGTCGTTGTCGATCTTCCCGAAACCGTCAGCAGCCTTTCAGGACCTGCCGGTAGCCCCGGTTCCCTCGGTGGCCCGACGCACCGGCCCGTCGAGCAGGGCGTCCAGAACCCCGCCGAACATCCGCCGACCGCACGAGGCGAGCAACGGATCACCCCAGGCGGGCAGCAGCCGGACGCGCAACTCCTCCACCCACACCACATGGGACCCGGAATTGGTCGGCAGGACATCGATCGACGCCCGGCCCAGCACCACGGACCCGCGCTTCTCCAGCCGGCAGGCCCCGGCACGCCCGGCGGCCGGCGGAGTCCACCGCACCACTTCCATCGGATCGTCGAAGGCCAGCGGACCCACACCCGTCCGGGCCACGAACACGGTGCCGATCCGGGACGGAGAGCCGGTCGGGACAGTGACCGAGGTGAGCGGGACATGCGCGGCGTGCCGCTCCCAGTCGGTCACCCGGCGCCAGGACTCGGCGGCGGGAAGGGGAGTGAAGCGCTCGATCCGGAAGACGGCCACACCGTGATCCTAAGACCGACCGCCTCCTTGTGCCGGTCGGTCCGAACGTCCGGGGCGTACGGCGAGCTGGGCGGAACCTCCGGGAACGGCCCCGGCCGCCGGACTGCCACCCGCCGGACTGCCACTCACCGACTGCCACCGGCCGGACTGCCACCCATCGGCGGAACCGGGCGCCGCCGCCGCGGATCAGCGCTCCGGGGCTGCCTCGGCGGGGGATTCGCCCGCCACCACGAGACCCGGCAGATGCTCCTCGATCTCCTCGCGAGCCCCGGCCGACAGGCCCGAGTCCGTGACGAACGCGGCCACCTCGTCCAGCGTCGCGAAGGAACTCAGGCCGACCGTGCCCCACTTGGTGTGATCGGCCACCACCACGACCCGCCGCGCCGCCCGCACGAAACGCCGGTTCGTCTCCGCCTCCGCGAGATTCGGGGTCGACAGACCGGCCTCGACCGAGATCCCGTGCACACCGAGGAACAGCACATCGAAGTGGAGCGAGGCGATGGCCCGGTCGGCGACCGGACCGACCAGGGAATCCGACGGGGTCCGTACCCCACCGGTCAGCACCACCGTTGCCGCACCGGGCCGCGCCGCGCCACCGGCGGCCGGATGCCGCGCCCCGTGGAACACATCGGCCACCCGCACCGAGTTGGTCACCACGGTCAGGTCCGGTACGTCCACCAGATGCTGGGCCAGTGCGTACGTGGTGGTCCCACCGGACAGGGCGATCGCGCTGCCCGGAACCGCCATCTCCGCGGCCGCCCGCGCGATGTCCTCCTTGGCGCGCAGCTCCAGCGTCGACTTCGCCTCGAACCCGGGCTCGTGCGTGCTCGCCTCGACCACCGGCACCGCCCCGCCGTGCACCTTCTCGATGACGCCCTGACGGGCCAGCGCGTCCAGATCCCGGCGGATGGTCATGTCGGAGACGTTCAGCTTCCGGGTCAGCTCATTGACCCGGACACCGCCGCGCCTGCGCACCTCGTCGAGGATCAGGGCACGCCGCTGCTCCGCGAGCAGATTCTGATTCTCGCTCAACGCCGGGTCCCGGTCCTTCCCTCTGGCCGTACGGTCCCGCAGCGGCCCGCAGAACGTACTCATCCTGCCACGCAGGAATGTCGGACGCGTCACTGGGGAGATTCCGTGAGAGCTCTGCCGCACCCGTCCCGGGTCCGGGATTCTGGTGACCGCGCGTCGGCCGGTGGTCCCGCGCGGCGCCCCAACTCCTCCGCGCTTCCCCTCCTCTTCCTCCGCCTCCCCTCCCCCCGCTTCCCCCCGCCTCTCCCCCTCCTCGTCCTCCGTCGTCCTCCGTTTTCCCCCGTCGGCCGTGAGGCCGAGCGCCCCAGAGAGCGAGTCACCCCATTGCCCCCTGCCATCCAGGCCCCGCAGAGCTCCGGGGCAGCGCTGGAACTGCTCGTCCACGGCGTCGGCGGCACCACACCCCAGGAGATGCTCGGCGATCCCCGTACGGTCCGGGTCACCGGTGACGCGACGGCGGCCGTCTACCGGCGCCCCGAGGACATCGACGGCGAACACCACCCGGAGCGGTACGGGAAGGAACCCGTCGCGGAGGCGTACTGCTGGTCCAACCTCACCTCCGGCAACGGCTCCCGCGCCCTGTGGCTGCTGCTGCTCCCGTTCATGGTGGTCAACCTCGCCCACTGGATGCGGCCCACCGCCTCCGGCCGCACCCGTGCCGTCCGGCTGTACGGAGTGCTGGTGCGCCTCGTCGCACTCAGCCTCACCGTGCTGCTGACCGCCGCGGCCTGCGAGGTGGCCCTGGACCTGGTGGCCTGGCAGTGCGCGGGCGTACCCGACTGCTCGAACCGGCGGTCCTGGCTGGGCTTCCTGTCGTCGGAGCAGGGCGGCTGGTGGTCCCAGCCGGGACGCCGCCTCGCGGTCGCCGCGCTCGTGCCCACCGCACTGGTGGGACTGCTGTGGTACCTCTCCAACCGCACCTGGAGCGCGTACGAATCGCAGCGCCCCCTGGACGGGGCCGAGCCGGAGGAGGAGACGCCGAACGCGCGGGCGCACGCCGCGACCGACCCCGTCCGCCCCGCACTCGGCCGGGCCGGCTTCTGGTACGGCCGCAGGCTCGTCGCCCGGCTCCGCGCCGCCCACACCGCGGCCGGATTCCTCACCGTCGCCGCCTGTCTCACCGTGGCCGCCGCCCGTCACGACCGGGCCGCCGACAGCCCCGTACCGAACACCCTCGGCGGGCTGCTCGGGACGGCTCTGGGACTGTGCGCCCTGGTGGCCGTCTGGGTGGTGTGCAGCCGAGGCCGCAGCGAACGGCGCCTGGACAAACGGCTCGACAGCGCCCTCATCACATTCCTGCCCGGCACCGCGCTCGCCCTGCTCGTCCTCGCCGCCGGATACGCGGCCTGGTCGCGCCCCGACTGGGGGTCCTCGGGTTCGCTGCCCGGTGAGGTCGCCTTCCGCGCACTCACTCTCGGCCAGGGCGCGCTCGTCGTCGCCCTCGCCGTCGTGGCCCGGAGCCTGTACCGCCGCACGCCCGAACCCCGCACCATCATGTACGGCCTGGGCGGGCCCGCCGTCGCGATGCTCGCCTGCGCGCTCGGGGGCGTCATGACCGGCGGGGTCGCCCAGCGTGTGGCCGACTGGCTCGACGGACCCGGCACGCCCGGCATGGGCCTCGGCGCCGCCATCGAAGGCCCGCCCGTACTGCTCAGCTGGCAGGCGTCCATCATCCCGATCCTCCTGCTGCTCCTGCTCGTTCCGGTGATCGCCCTGGTCGTCCGCACCGCGCGCAACGCCCGCCGCATGGGCGGCGCCATCGAGCGGGAGTACGGCGTCGAGCGGCCCGAGCCCGGACGGACCCGGCGGATCGCACGCACCCGGGCCGCGGCCGCGCTCACCGATTCCGCACCCTGGATCGTCGGCCTGGTCTCCGGCGCCACCCTGCTGCTCGGAGCCGGAGCGGTCGCCGGGGCCTGGGCGAGCGGACAGGTACCGGGGCTGGCGGCGGACGGTGCCCCTCCCGCCATCGAATCGCTCGCGGAGACCGCCCAGTCGACCGGCTCCTGGCTGGTCGGCTTCGGCTTCATCCTGTTCGTCGCCTGCGGTCGCCGCGCCTACCGCGACGCCTCCGCCCGCCGCACCATCGGCATCCTCTGGGACGTGGGAACCTTCTGGCCGCGCGCCGCCCACCCCTTCGCGCCGCCCTGCTACGCCGAACGCGCCGTCCCCGACCTGGCCTCCCGGATGACCGCCTGGACCGGCGGGAACCCTCAGGGCCGGCTCGTCATCTCGGGCCACTCCCAGGGCAGCGTCCTCGCCGCGTCCGCGGTCTGGCAACTGCCCGACGAGACCCGCCGCCGGGTCGCCCTGCTCACCTACGGATCGCCGCTGGAACGGCTGTACGGACGGTGGTTCCCGGCCTACTTCGGTCCCGGACCCCTGCGCGGGCTGCACCGCTCCGTGCACTGCTGGCGCAATCTGTGGCGCCTCACCGATCCGATCGGTGGCCCCGTCCGCATCGCCGAGGGCCATGGCGTCGAGGTCGACCGAGGACCCCTGAAGGACCCGCTGGCCTACGGGCGTACCCCCGAACTGCCCCTGCCCGAACCGATCCTGGGGCATTCCGACTACCAGGCCGACCCGGTCTTCGCCCAGGAGCGGGCCGCGCTGCTCGAACAGCTCGGGCCGCTCCTGCCGCGGCAGACGGGCGGGGAGACTCAGACAAGCTCCGGGAGGTCCTCCGGATAGAGCAGGGTCAAATCGTCCGTACTCGTCTCGGCGAGCTGGGCGACCCGGCCCGCATGCCTCTCCACCATCGACTCGAAGGTCTGGCGGGCCGTGCGGCCGTTACCGAACGCGGGGCCCTTGGGAAGCGCCGTGAAGTACTTGAGCAGCGCCTCCCCGGTCCCGTCCGCCAGGCTGTACTCGTGCTCCTCGGCCTGCTGCCCGACAATCCGCAGCAGCTCCTCGGGGAGGTAGTCGTTGAAGGTGATGGTCCGTGAGAAACGGGACGCCACACCGGGGTTGACGGTGAGGAACCGCTCCATCTCGTGGGTGTACCCGGCGACGATCACCACGACCGCGTCGCGGTGGTCCTCCATCAGCTTCACCAGCGTGTCGATGGCCTCCCGGCCGAAGTCCCGGCCCGAGTCCTCGGGCGAGAGCGCGTACGCCTCGTCGACGAACAGCACCCCGCCGCGCGCCCGGTCGAACGCCTCCTGGGTCCGGATGGCGGTCGAACCGATGTGCTCGCCGACCAGATCGACGCGGGACACCTCCACGAGATGACCGCGCTCCAGGACCCCGAGGGAGGCCAGGATCTCCCCGTACAGCCGGGCCACCGTCGTCTTGCCGGTACCGGGGGAGCCGGTGAAGACGAGATGGCGGCGCACCGAGGCGGCCTTGAGCCCGGCCTCCTGGCGGCGCCTGCCGACCTCGATCATGTCGGTGAGGGCCCGTACCTCGCGCTTGACGCTGTCCAGGCCCACCAGCGCGTCCAGCTCACCGAGGACCGAGCCCGGGTCGCGGGCGGGCTCGGCCGCGGGCTCCGTCACCGGGGCGCTCCGCACGGCCGCGCGCTGCCCCGGCATCGCGCCGAGCAGCCCGGGAGTCGCCTGGGTCGCCGTCAGCACCGCGGGGGCCGGGGCGGCGGCGGCCCCGCGCAGCCCGCTCTCGTCGCTGGTGCAGTCCTCCACCACGGGGCCCGTGCCGTTCCCGTCGTGGTGCGGGGCGCCGCCCTCCGCGAACTCGTAACCTCCGCGGGCACACCGTTCGGTGCGGCAGCGGGTGAGGGTGGTGCGGCAGCCGTCCATCACATGGAAGCCGTAGCCGTCGCTGCCCGTGACCCGGCAGCTGTCGAAGGTGCCGCGCCCCTCGGCGGAGACGTAGAAGCCCGCTTCGGCGGGTGAGGTGACCGTGCAGCGCTCGATGGTCGGGTCGGCGCCCTTGGTGACGATCACTCCGGTCTGGGCGGCGTCGATGGTGCAGTTGTTCAGCGTGCCACCGCTGCCGTGGTCGCGGAACCACGCACCCGTGGACGCCTCCCGGATCCGGCAGTCGTCCAGCTGGGCGGTGGCTCCGTCGCTCACCGAGACCGCGGTGTTGCGGATCTGGGAGAGATCGCTGTCCACGACATCGGCCCGTGAACCCCGGTCCAGGACAAAGATCGCGTCGGGCACGTCATGGACGCGGCAGGCGTCGAGTATCACCGTCGCCCCGTCGCTCACCCAGACCGCCGGGTAGTCGCCGGTGCTGTCGTGGATCTCGCACTGGTTGGCGTCGACCCGGGTGCCCGGGTCCCAGACCGAGAGGCCGTTGCGGCCGAAGCGGCGCACCGTGGACCGGGTCAGCGTGAGCACCGAACGGGACCGCAGATCCACCGCGTTCTCCGGGATGTCATGGATGTCGCAGTCGGCGAGTGTCAGTACCGCGTCGGTGTCGAGCGTGACCCCGTCCGCGGAAGTGCGGTGCACGGTGCAGTCGGTGAGGTGCGCGGAGGCGCGGGCGGTGATCTGGACCCCGCTGCCCTTGATCTCGTACACCTCGCAGCCGATGGCCTCCAGGCCGCTGCCCTCTCCGGTGACGCTGAGACCCGCGCCCGACGCATGGTGCACCCGGCACCGGTCGAGGCGCGGATGTCCGCCGTCGCGCACCGCGACACCGGACTGACCGGCGGACATGACCTCGCACTCCTCGAACACCCCGCCACCGCCGTCCAGTACGGCTATGCCGACACCGGCCGGGTTGTCCACGGTGCACCGCCGCACCGTGGGCCGGGCGGCGCCCCGTACCTCTATGCCGGCCGCCGACCGGGTCACGATCCGCAGATCCGTGAACTCGGGCGCACCGTCCTCGACGAGCAGAGCGGGGGCCGTCGAGTCCTGGCCCTCCACATGCAGATCCTGAACGATCGCTGAGGCCCGGACGGTCAGCGGTACGCCGTCGACCGGCGCGATCCGCACGGAGCCGACCGAGCCCTCGGGGCCGCGCAGCGTGACCGCGCGGTGGACGACGAGATTCTCCCGGTAGGTCCCGGGCGCGACGGTGAGGACGTCGCCGTCGGCCGCCGCTTCCAGAGCCGCGGAGAGGGAGGCGTATTCGCCGGTACGGCGCCGCCATCGAGATGTGCCGGTGTGCGTCACCTGGACCGAGCCCTGTGCCATGGCGCTGCTGTGCCCCCACCTCGTGCTGTGTGCGATCCCCCGGGTCCGTCCGCGTGCGGCGGGCGATGTGCCGGTGCCACCGCCATGGGACGACGACAGCTCCGGGTCCGCCTGCCGAGGGGGCGGGCGGCCGGTCCACCGTAGCGCGCGCGAAGGGCGGGAGTTGACGAGTCGGCCGTCGATCAGCCCGACGGGCCTTGCCGTATCACTGTCCGTGCACCCTCTCTCCCCTTTTCGTCCCCGGCGGCGGGCGGGGGAGGCCGTCAGGTGCCCGTCCCAGTCCTGCCCCAGTCCGGTCCGGCGCTGGCCCACGCCCGGTCGAGCCGTGCGTACCGCCGCTGGGTCATGCGCCAGAGGACCAGCCGCCTGCCCGCTTCGACGAACCCGGTGGCGAGCAGGAACACGCCGACTCCGGCCAGCACCGCGTGGGTGTGGGCCGTGGGCGGGTCCATGGGGCGCGGCGCCGGGTGCCCCGAGTCGTCGGTCCAGATCCGCACCCGGGAGCCGGGGCCGCCGACCTTGGAGGTGGTGGACACCGTCCCCTTGCGGGGTTTTCCGTCGGGGGCTCGCCATTTGGCCACCACCGAGGTCTGCGTGGCCCGTCCGGAAGAGCCTTCCTGGTCCCCGGAGAAGCGCGGCGGCGCCGCGGCCCGGCGCACGACGACCGCGGCCGTGAGATGCCGGTGCGCGTGCTGGGCCCGCACCGACTCCTGGAGGGCGTCGTCGGTGAGCGCACCGCATATCCAGCCGAGCACCGGCGCCGCCAGCGCGATCAGCAGCAGCGCGGTCAACGCCAGCCAGGCCTCGCTGCGATCGGTGGACCGGCGCAGGGGGTTGTGCCGCCAGCGCCAGACTCCCGATACCGCCCGTATCACCGTGCGCCCCCCTTCCGTATTCGTGGCCCACCGAATCCGTGATATCCCGATACGGCAGGGTTCGCCTGTCGGGGAAGCGAGGAGAGAGCGACCTCGCCCCTCCAACGTCCGCTGTGTCCGGGCGAGTTCCCCGCTTCCCGGCCCGGCCGGGACTCCTTGTCGTCAGTCGAGGATCCGGACAGGATCCCCGACCCGGATCACTCCGGTCCCGTCGGGGATCAGATTCTGGCCGAAGAGAAGGTCCTTCCCCACCCGACGATGACGGGCGAGCGTACGCAACGGTTCCTTGCCGCGTTCGGAGGTGCGCTGGTCGGTGGTGGTGATGACACAGCGGCCGCACGGCTTCACCACGCGGAACGGGACCTCGCCGATGGAGATCCGCTTCCAGTCGTCCTCCGCCCAGGGGCCGGTGCCGTCGATGACCGCATTCGGCCGGAACCGGTTCATCGGCAGGGGGCCTTCCTCCGGATGGCCGCCCGAGGCGATCAGCGCGTTGAGGGCGGCGAGCGAAGCGGTGGTGGTGAGGAGCAGCGGATACCCGTCGGCGAGCGAGACGGTCTCGCCGGGGCGCGCGTAGGCGGGGTCGATGAGCCTGCGGTGCGACGGCGCGTCGAGATGGACGAGCCGGACCGGCGTATCGAGGACATCACCGAGCCAGGAGTGCGCGGCGGCCGCGGCCTCCACGACCTCGAACCTGCTCCCGTGGAGTTCGGCGGTGAGAGTGCGGCCGGGCGGGGGTACCTCCACGGTCATGGGCGCGCTCCCCGGCGCCGACAACGTCACCCCGCCGTCCCCGGTCAGCGCGGCGGAAACCTGCCCCATGCGCGGCTGCTGACGTTGCGTGACGGCCCTGCCCGTGTGGTCGATCAGCATCCAGCGCCGGTCGCCGTCGAGTCCCCATGGCTCGACGACGACCTCTTCGCGGGCACACGCGGCCAGTGATTTGACCGGATGCACATGAATGGACCGGAGCATGGGAGAAGCCATGCCGTCCATCCTGCCAGCCACCCCTGAACGCGCGTGACCGGCCCGGAACGGGCATACGGTGCCGTCGCGCGCGCGTGTGGCCGTGGGCCCGCCGTGCGGTGCCTGTCCGCCTCTGTCAGTACCCCCGGCCCTGGTACGGGCGGTTGTTGTACGGGTCCTCGTAGGGGGACGGTGCCGGGGCCGGCCTGGGCGAAGCCGGCCGCATCGACTCGTACCCGGTGCCGGGTGCGGGCCGCGGCGGCTGTGGCTGGGGCTGATAGCCCCGGGCCGGGGGCTGCTGCTGATAGCCGCGCGCCGGGGCCGGCTGCTGCGGGATGTACGGCGCCGGGGCGTGCTGCAGTTGGGCGGGCTGCATCGGCGCGTGCTGCGCCGGGGCCTGCTGCTGATACTGCGGCGCCATCGGCTGCTGGTAGCCGTACGACCCGTTGGCCTGCGAAGGAGCCGCGGGAAGAGCCGGCAACGCCGACGGCAGGGCAGGCAGATAGCTGTTGCCGGTGTCGTAGGCGGCAGGCACTCGGATCGGCGCGATCTGAGGGGTGCCCCGCTCCGCGACCAGGGAGTCGTAGATCGGAGTGTCGGGGAACGACGGTGCGGCGTAGTAGCCGCCGCCGTAGGTGGAGCGGGGGGAGGTCATGACACCTAAGTTAAGCCCACGATGTGCTGGTTGGGGAGCCCGATAAGAGGGTTGTTTTGCGTGTTGTGAGTGAACCGCGATCCCCAATGCGAGCGAACTTGGCAAAAAAGGGCGCCCAGTGGCGTAGTGATCGTGTAAAGGGCGAGTTCACGGGGGGTTACCGGCAGATCGCCGAGCAGGTCCCCGTGAGGGCCGCGGGCGCCCCGGCCGGCCGGGGGATTAGGTTGGCGGGAAAAGCTTTTCGGGCAGCCCGACTCGCGATGGGAGCGAGCATGACCATGCTAAAGGGAAGCAATGTTCCGGTGCCGGCTCAGGCTGTGCGGGTCGAATTGGGATGGCGGGCCTCTCCGGGGACCCCGGATGTCGATGCGTCAGCCCTGCTTCTGGTGTCGGGAAAGGTCCGCAGCGACGCGGACTTCGTCTTTTACAACCAGCCCGCACACGTCTCCGGTGCCGTCAGGTACGAGGGTAAGGCCACCACCGGCGACAGCGTCACCGACACCCTCGCGGTCGACTTCGCGCGGATCGAGCCCGCGATCGACCGCGTCATCGTGGCGGCTTCGGCGGACGGCGGCAGTTTCGGGCGGGTGAGCGGTCTGTACGTACGGATCGTGGACACGGCGAGCGGCGCGGAGATCGCCCGCTTCGAGAGCACGGACGCCACGGTCGAGACCGCCTTCATTCTCGGGGAGCTGTACCTGCGTCAGGGCGCCTGGAAGTTCCGTGCCGTCGGTCAGGGGTACGGCACGGGACTTGAGGGACTCGCCACGGACTTCGGGATCTCGGTCGACGAACCCCAGAAGCCGCAGCAGGCCCAGCAGGCCCAGCAGGCCCAGCCGTCACGGCCGACGCTACAGCCGCAACGATCGCAGCAGCCGCAGAGTGCGCACCGGCCTCAGTCCCCGCCCGCGGTCCGGCCCCCGGCAATCACACCCGCCCCACCCGCACCGCCCGCCGCCGCGCCGGTGAGGCTGGCCAAGGTCACGCTGACGAAGGAAGCCCCTTCCGTCTCGCTCGCCAAACAGGGCGGTACCTCCGGAGAGCTTCGCGTCAATCTCAACTGGGAAGTACGCAAACAGTTCAAGGGCTGGGGCGCCAAACTCGGCCGGGCCATCGCCATGCACGCCGACCTCGATCTCGATCTCTGCGCTCTCTACGAACTCACCGATGGCAGCAAGGGAGTTGTCCAGTCACTCGGAAACGCCTTCGGCTCTCTGCGGCAGCCGCCCTATATCCATCTGGACGGGGACGACCGCACCGGCGCCGTCTCCACCGGTGAGAACCTCACCGTCAACCTCGACCACAAGGACCGGATCCGCCGCGTTCTGATCTTCGTCACCATCTATGAAGGTGCCCGGAGTTTCGCCGATCTCCATGCCACCGTCACTCTTCAGCCGCAGAACGGCGCGGCGATCGACTTCTCCCTCGACGAATGCACGGTGCCCTCGACCGTCTGCGCCCTCGCGCTGATCAGCAACAACGCCGGAGACCTCACGGTGCAGCGCGAGGCCCGCTATCTCGTACCCGAGCGCGGAGTGAGCCCGCAGCGCACCATCGACGCCGCGTACGGGTGGGGAATGAACTGGACCCCGGGCCGCAAGTAGACGGAGGCCGGTGGGCCCGCGCAGGGCGTCGGCCGCCCTCCGACAAGACATCCCCTCGGCCTCCGGCAGGCACCCGCTCGGTCATGGGCGGGGTCGCGGTGGCCGGGTCACAGGTCGGGGGTGGCCTCGGGGCGGGAGTAGGTGCGCCCCTTCCAGGCCGCCCCCCGGCCCCGGTAGTGCTGCACCGCCGAGTCCACCGTCATCAGCAGATACAGCACCGCCGTGAACGGCAGCAACGGCGCGAGCCACAGCGACTGCCGGTAGTACGTCAGCATCGGCAGATACGTCCCCGTCATCACCGCCCACGCCGCCCCGCCCGCCCAGGCAGCCACCGGATCACCCGTCAACAGCCCGGCCACCAGGGTGACGGGCGGACCGAGATAGACGAGCGCGAGCCCCGGAACGGTCCCGGCGAGCAGCAGCGGGCTGTGCCGCAGCTGCGCGTACGCGCTGCGCGAGACCATCTGCCACAGGTCCCCGAGCCGCGGATACGGCCGCACACTGTCGACCCGCTCCGCGAGCCCCAGCCAGATCCGGCCGCCGCTGCGCTGCACCGCACGGGCCAGCGACACATCGTCGATCACCGCCTGCCGGATGGACTCCGGGATCCGGGCCCGCTCGGCGGCCTCCGTGCGCAGCAGCACACAGCCACCCGCCGCGGCCGCCGTACGGGCCCCCGCCCTGTTCACCCGCCGGAACGGGTAGAGCTGCCCGAAGAAGTACACGAAGGCGGGCACCACCAGCCGCTCCCAGCCACTCGCCACCCGCAGCCGCGCCATCTGGGAAACCATGTCGAAGGCGTCCGGCCCCCCGGTACCGGCCGCGGCCACCAGATCCCGCAGGCTGTCCGGCTCATGCGCGATATCGGCATCCGTGAGCAGCAGGAACTCCGGCTTCCGCTGCCGGGCCAGCGCGATCCCGTGCCGTACGGCCCACAGCTTGCCCGTCCAGCCCGGCTCCGGCTCCCCGGGCGAGACCACGGTCAGCGGCAGCCCGCCGAGCCGTACCGACAGATCCCTGGCCACCTGCCCCGTACCGTCCCGGCTGCAGTCGTCCACGAGGATGACCTCCGCCTCCCCGGGATAGTCCTGGGCCAGCAGCGAGGGCAGACTCACCGGCAGCATCGCGGCCTCGTCGCGCGCGGGCACGACGACGGTGACCGACGGCCAGCGCGGGGGCTCCGCGTGGCGGGGCAGCCGCTGGTCGGTGCGCCAGTAGAACCCCTGCCCCAGCAGCAGCCACACCCACGCGATCAGCGAACCCACGGCGATCCAGGCAACGGCGCTCATCCGCCGAAGTCTGCCCCACTTCGGCCGGGGCGCAAGGGCTGTCGACTATGGTGACCGGGTGAAGATCGCACTTATGGACTCCGGAATCGGCCTGCTCCCGACGGCTGCCGCCGTACGCCGCCTGCGGCCCGACGTCGACCTGGTGCTCTCCTCCGACCCCGACGGCATGCCTTGGGGACCCCGGACGCCGCAGGACATCACGGCGCACGCGCTGGCCGTGGCCCGCGCCGCCGCCGCCCACCGGCCGGACGCGCTGATCGTCGCCTGCAACACCGCCTCCGTCCACGCTCTGCCGACACTCCGCGCCGAGCTGGAACCCACGCTGCCGGTCATCGGCACCGTCCCCGCCATCAAGCCCGCCGCCGCGGGCGGCGGGCCCGTCGCCATCTGGGCCACCCCGGCCACCACCGGCAGCCCGTACCAGCGCGCACTGATCCAGGAGTTCGCCGGCTCCGCGCAGGTCACCGAGGTCCCGTGCCCCGGCCTCGCCGACGCCGTGCAGAACGCCGACGAAGCCGCGATCGACCGCGCCGTAGCCGCTGCCGCCGCCCTCACCCCGCCCGACGTGCGGGCCGTCGTCCTGGGCTGTACCCACTACGAGCTGGTGGCCGAACGCATCCGCGCCGCCGTGCAGCGCCCCGGCCGCCCGCCGCTCGCCCTGCACGGTTCCGCGGGTGCCGTCGCCGCCCAGGCGCTGCGCCGGATCGGCGTCGTACCGGCTCCGTCGGCCGAACCGGCCGGGACGCTCGCCGTCATCCTCAGCGGCAGGGCCGCGGCCCTGCCGGAACCCGCAATGGCCTATGCGGAGGGTCTGCTCCTGAAAGCGGTCAGCCCCGCGCACTGACCGCCCGGACCCGAGGGAACGGCGCCGCTCGCCCCCTCCCGGCGACGCGGAACGTGAGTACGCTGCTGGCATGACGCACCACCCCGACAGTGCGAGGCACGGCTCGACAGAGGCGCCGTCCACGGTGTGGACCGGCCGGGCGACCAATCGTGTGCAGTGGCTGCTCGCGGCCGTGGGCGCGGGATGCATGGCGCTGGGCGTCCAGCTCGCCGTCGACTCCGCGTGGACTTCCGGCATCGTCCCGCTGCTGATGTCCGTGATCGGCTGCGTGGCCGCCGGGCTGCTCATGCTGTTCGGGACGCTCGCCTTCGTCCATGTGGCCGTCAAGGTCGACGGGGACGCCCTGGAGGTGCGCTGCGGCCACGCGGGTCTGCCGCGCCGCCGCATCCTGCTCACCCATGTGGTCGGCGCGGAGTTCGCGCCCACGGTCAATCCGCGACAGTGGGGCGGCTGGGGCTATCGCTGGCGCCCCGAGCAGGGCTCCGCCGTGGTGGTGCGCAAGGGGGAGGGCCTGGTGCTCAGACTCGGCGACGGCCGGACCTTCACCGTCACGGTGGACGACGCGGAAGCGGCCGTACGGTTCATCCGGGATCGTCTGCACCTTCCGGCCCCGGGCTCGGCCGCCGGAGCCTGACCGGCTCGGCCACCGGTGCCGATGCCCCGCCCCGGCCACCGGTGCCGATGCCCCGCCCCGGCCACCGGTGCCGCGGTGCTCGGCCCCGGCCGCGTCGGACGCGCACAGCGGCCCACCGTAGAATCCGCCGGGTGAGCGCCACCTTGACCACCGTCGACGACTCCTCGCCCGCCGCCACGCCCCTCGGCCGCAGGCTGCCGCCGGGGCTCGTCCGGCCGTTCGCTGCCGCACTCTCCGGTGTGCTGCTCTACGCGAGTTTCCCGCCCCGGCCGCTGTGGTGGCTGGTTCTGCCCGGTTTCGCGCTGCTCGGCTGGGTCCTGTACGGCCGCAGGCTGCGCGCGGCCCTGGGCCTCGGTCTCCTCGCCGGGCTCGGCTTCATGCTCCCGCTGCTGCACTGGACGGGCGAGGAGGTCGGCCCGGTGCCGTGGCTGGCACTCGCCGCCGCCGAAGCGCTGTTCATCGCGGTGGGCTGCGTGGGGATCGCCGCGGTGTCCCGGCTCGCGTACTGGCCCGTCTGGGCGGCCGCGGTCTGGACCCTGGACGAAGCGGTCCGGGCCCGAGTGCCGTTCGGCGGCTTCCCCTGGGGCAAGATCGCCTTCGGCCAGGCGGACAGCGTGTTCCTGCCGCTCGCCGCGCTGGGCGGGACGCCGCTGCTGTCCTTCGCGGTGGTGCTGTGCGGCTTCGGACTCTTCGAGGCGCTGCGCCGGTTCCGTTCCCGCCGCACCACCGGCAGGGTGCCGCGTGCCGCGGTCGTCGCCGCGGCGGCGACCGTACTGGTTCCCGTCGCGGCGGCATTCGCCGCTCTGCCGCTGGTCGACGACTCCGCGGAGGACGGGACGGCGACGGTCGCCGCGATCCAGGGCAACGTGCCGCGCCTCGGCCTCGACTTCAACTCCCAGCGCCGCGCGGTCCTGGACAACCACGCCAAGCGCACGGAACAGCTGGCCCGGGAGGTCAAGGCGGGCAAGGTGCCGCAGCCCGACTTCGTGCTGTGGCCGGAGAACTCCTCCGACCTCGACCCGTACCGCAACGCCGACGCCCGCATCGTGATCGATGACGCCGTGAAGGCGATCGGCGTCCCCACGGTCGTCGGCGCCGTGGTCGAGCCCGACTCGGGCAACCTCCGCAACACCCTCATCGAGTGGGACCCGGACAAGGGCCCCGTCGCCACGTACGACAAGCGGCACATCCAGCCGTTCGGCGAATACATGCCGATGCGGTCCTTCGTCCGGATCTTCAGCAAGGACGTCGACCGCGTACGCCGGGACTTCGGGCCGGGCGAGAAGGTCGGGGTCTTCGACCTGGCCGGTACCAAGGTCGGCCTGGTCACCTGTTACGAGGCCGCGTTCGACGACGCCGTACGCGACACCGTGAAGCACGGCGGGCAGCTGATCGCCGTACCGAGCAACAACGCGACCTTCGGACGCAGCGAGATGACCTACCAGCAGCTGGCGATGTCCCAGGTACGGGCCGTCGAGCACGGGCGCTCCGTCGTCGTACCGGTCACCAGCGGGGTCAGCGCGGTGATCAGGCCGGACGGCACGATCGTGCGGAAGACCAAGATGTTCACGCCCGACGCTCTCGTCGACGAGGTGCCGCTGCGGTCCTCACTGACGCCCGCGACCCGGATGGGACCGCTGCCGGAGGGTGTCATCGCGCTGCTCGCCGTGGCCGGGCTCGGCTGGGTGACGGTCCGCGCGGTGCGCGCCCGGCAGGTTCGACGCGGCGAGGCGTAGGGCCGGGAGCTGATCCACCGAGGAGTACAGGACACCCTTTAGGCTCGCCGCATGGCTACTCCCGACTTCATCCGTGACATCCGCGCCACCGCGGGCCACCAGCTGCTCCTGCTGCCAGGGGTCAGCGCGGTGGTCTTCGACGACGACGGCAGAGTGCTGCTGGGGCGGCGCGCCGATACGGGCAAGTGGGCGCTCATCGCCGGTATCTGCGAGCCGGGGGAGGAGCCCGCGGAGACGGCCGAACGCGAGGTGCTGGAGGAGACGGCCGTGCACTGCGTGGCCGAGCGGGTGGTGCTCACCAAGGCGCTGAAGCCGGTGCAGTACGGCAACGGTGACCGGTGCCAGTTCCTCGACATCACCTTCCGCTGCCGGGCGACGGGCGGCGAGGCACGGGTCAATGACGAGGAGTCGCTGGAGGTGGGCTGGTTCGACGTCGACGCGCTCCCGCCGCTCGCCGAGTTCAATCTCTTCCGTATCAAGCAGGCCCTCACCGACGGACCGACCTGGTTCCAGCCCACTCCCCTCGCCTGAGCCGGCCGTCCGCCGCCGCCCGAGGACTCAGACCGGACGGGCGTCGGCGGGCAGCTCCGCCCGGGTGACCGGCTCCCGCCCTTCCTCCGCTTCGGCGTCGATGTCGGCGAGGTCCCGGTGCCGGGTCTCCTTCGCGCAGAGGAGCGCCACCACGGTGAGCAGTGCCGCGGCGATGACGTACAGCGCGATCGGCGTCGAAGTGCCGAAGTCGGCGAGCAGCGCGGTGGCGATCAGCGGCGCCGGCGCCCCTGCGGCGACCGACGAGAACTGGGCCCCGATCGACGCACCCGAGTACCGCATCCGGGTCGCGAACATCTCGGCGAAGAACGCCGCCTGCGGTGCGTACATGGCGCCGTGGAAGATCAGCCCCACGGTGACGGCGAGCAGTAGACTCCCGAAACTCCGGGTGTCGATCAGGGCGAAGAAGGGGAACATCCACAGCCCGACTCCGATCGCCCCGACCAGATAGACCGGCTTGCGCCCGATGCGGTCCGACAGGGCGCCCCACAGCGGAATCACGGCGAAGTGCACCGCGGAGGCGATGAGTACGGCGTTGAGGGCCGTCTGTTTGCTGAGGTCGACGGCGGTCGTCGCGTACACGAGGATGAACGCGGTGATGACGTAGTAGCTGATGTTCTCCGCCATCCGGGCACCCATGGCGATCAGTACGTCCCGCCAGTGATGGCGCAACACGGCGATCAGCGGCATCTTCTCCGCCGCGGCGGACTCCGCCTTGCGCTGAGCGGCTTGGGCCAACGCGGCCTTGAAGACGGGGGATTCATCGACAGAGAGACGAATCCACAGGCCGAGAATCACGAGTACACCCGAGAGCAGGAACGGGATGCGCCACCCCCAGGCCAGGAACGCGGAGTCCGACATCAGCGCGGTGAGCGCGGACAGCACCCCGGTGGCGAGCAACTGCCCGGCCGGAGCCCCGGTCTGCGGCCACGACGCCCAGAATCCGCGCCGCTTCGCATCCCCGTGCTCGGACACCAGCAACACGGCCCCGCCCCACTCACCGCCGAGGGCGAATCCCTGCACCAGCCGCAGGACGGTGAGCAGTACGGGGGCGGCCGATCCGACAGTGGCATGGGTCGGCAGCAGCCCGATGGCGAACGTCGCCCCGCCCATCATCAGCAGACTGAGCACCAGCAGCTTCTTGCGCCCGAGGCGGTCGCCGTAGTGCCCGAACACCAGGGCCCCGACGGGCCGCGCGGCGAAGCCGACGGCATAGGTGAGGAAGGAGAGGAGGGTGCCGACGAGCGGGTCGGATTCGGGGAAGAACAGCTTGTTGAAGACCAGCGCGGCAGCCGAGCCGTACAGGAAGAAGTCGTACCACTCGACGGTGGTGCCGACGAGGCTGGCTGCGACGACTCGCTTGAGGGAGCCGGGTGTTGGGGGAGAGGTTGCGGGGGCGGCCATGGGGCACCATTTCCGGACGGTTGGTGGGGACGTTTTCGTGTCGCCACACCGTAGGAACGGGCAGTTCAGGGGCGTATGTGGTGGGGCACCATAGTTCCGGTCGCCGAGGTGCGTGTGCCCACTATGGAGGCGGTGCGGGGGCCCTAGTGCCCGCCTCGTCGAGGCTGCGGAGCGGGTTGTCCGAGTTGCGATATTCGGGCACGGTGGCCCGGTCGGGCTGTTCGGGCATGGCCTCGGTGAACGTGGCGGTGAAGGCGGCGGTGGGAGCGGGCCGGCGGCCGAGTTGGCCGAGGCGGCCGACATCGCCTGGCCTGCCACTGGTCGTGCCGGCTGCGACTCACCGTATGTGCCGGATGCCGAGCGGCGAGCGGCGCTTCTTCGAAGGCGGCACGCGGGAGGTGGCGAGGGGCGCGCATGTTGGTGGTCGTCCACGTCGCGCAGACCGGTGCGGTTGCGATTCGAGGCTGCTTCCCCAGCTCCTTCTCGATGCGGGTGAGGGTGGTGAGGGCGTCGGGGCCCAGCACGCGCTGAATCACCCGGGTGCGCAGGTCGAGAGGTCTGGCGCGGCGGACCGGCCGAGGGCTCTCCCCAGCGGCTCCTCCTGGGGTCCGCGCGGACTGTCACACGGACGGTGCGTGGCGAGCGGGGTTCTTCCGCGAGACCCGTTCGCGTTGCGGCCGGCCTGCCGGAGGCGACAATGGGGGTCCGCGCGATGTCCCCCTGGGCGGATGGTTCTGCGGGCCCGGTACTGGGTGCCGGGCGCGGCCCGTGGGGACCGTTCCTGTGAGGCGCTCGCCCCTGGAGGTCCAGATGAGCTTCTTCCTTCCTGATCGCGAGGCGGTCCTGATGGGATGCCAGGGGCTGGCGCTGTCCCATCCGGGGATCGGGGTGTGTCCGGACCCGCTGTACATGCTGGCGACCAGGCCCGCCCCGGGACGGAGGGTGGCGCTGGTGGCCGGGGGCGGCGCCGGACACGAGCCGCTCGACGGCGGACTGTTGGGGCGCGGTGGCGTGGACGCCGTGGTGCCGGGCCCGGTGTTCACGTCTCCAACAGGCGCCCAGGTGGAAGCGGGAGCCCGGGCCGCCGCCGCGCTCGGCTCGCGTGGCGGTGTTCTGCTGATCGTGAAGAACTACACCGGGGACCGGATCAACTTCGCTCTCGCGGCCGAGCGGGTCCGGGCCACCGGGATCGAGGTGGACGAGGTAGTGGTCGACGACGATCTCGCCACGGCGTGCACGGCGGCGGGGCGGCGCGGGACGGGGGGCGTGCTGGTCGTGGAGAAGATGCTGGGGGCGATGGCCGACCGGGGCGCCGGCCTGGGGGATCTGGCCGGGCTGGGTGCCCAGGTGGTGGCCGCCACGCGGAGCCTCGCCGTCTGCGCCCGCGCCCACACGTCCCCGGCGCTCAGGGTGCCCGCGTTCCCTCTGCCGCCGGGCGCTCTGGACTACGGCGTCGGGATCCACGGCGAACGGGCTGCCCGCACCGTCACCGGCTCCCGTCCGGTCGAAGACACCGTCGGCCGCATGCTCGACGAGCTGCTGGCCGATCTCCCGCGGGCCGGGGACGGGGTCATCGCCGTGATATCAGGGCTGGGAGGGACGGGGGAGCTGGAACTGAGGGCGGTCAGCGCGCTGGTCCACCTGAACCTGACCGCACGCGGGGTACCGGTACGCTCCCTGGCTACGGGCGTCTACGCCACCGCGCTGGACATGGCGGGGTTCAGCATCACCCTCACCCGTCTGGCCCCGGGATGGCTGGAGCTGTGGACGGCACCCGCGGACACACCGTTGCGCCTCCCCGGCCCGGCGAACTCCGGCGGCGTGTTCCTCAAGCCCCCGGAGGGGTTCGGCCGGGCTCCCCTCCATGCCTCGCCCGCTGTCGGGCCCCGAGCCGGAGGCGCCTTCCTGGAGGAACTGCACCGGATATGTCTGGCGGCGCACGCAGACCTCACCACCCTCGACCAGGCGGCGGGGGACGGCGATTTCGGCGACAACTTCTGCGGCGGCGTCACCGCTGCCGCGCAGTGTGCCCGCGAAAACCGGCTCGCGGGCACAGCCGCGCTCGCCGAAACGTTCCGTGACCGTGTCGGCGGCTCCAGCGGCCCTCTGTTCGGCCTCCTGTTCACCGCTCTGGAGCCTGTTGCCGACCGCACCCCGCCCGACGTCCCGCATCTCGCCGCCGCCCTCCAGCAGGCACTCACCCGCATCAGCGCCATTGGCGGCGCCGTGCCCGGTGACCGCACGCTGCTCGACGCCCTCGCCCCCGCGGCGATATCCCTCACGGCCGCGTCACCGGGCGGCCACCACCAGCCGGTGACCGGTGCGGCGCGGGCCGCCGTCGACGGCGCCCTCGCCAGCGCGGCGCTTCCCGCCCGCCGTGGCAGGGCCAGTTACACCGGCGCCCACGGCACCGGGCAGCCCGATCCCGGCGCGGTCGCGGTCGCCCTCGTCCTCATCGCGCTGGCGCGTGTCCACGAACCGGGCCCGGCCGCCGATCTGCCGGACCCCGCCCGGGTCACCAGCGCCGAAGACCTCGGGGGATCGCGAACTCCCGCACCGGGGTGAGCCTTCCGGTGCCCCGGGTGCGGGAATACGGGTGCCTCAGCCCGTGGGCGCCCGGTCCGGGTCTCCCCAGCTCGCGATCCAGGCGGCCAGGACCTCGTCCTCCAGGGACTCGACCCAGGCGTCGGCGAGCGCGGCGCACTCAGGGGAGGGACCCGCGCCGACACCGATGACAGGCATCCCCGCGTGCACCGCGGACCGGATCCCGCACAGCGAGTCCTCGATGGCCAGGCACTGGGCGGGTTCCACGCCCAGCAGGTCCGCCGCGCGGGTGTACACGTCGGGATGGGGCTTGGGCCGCATCCGGCCGACGGGGACCACCACGTGGCGGAAGTGGCCGAGGAGCCCCGCCGAACTCAGGCAGGCCTCCACCACGTCCCCGGGGCAGTTGCTGGCCACCGCGAGCGGCAGCTTTCCGGCCGCGGCCTCCACCACCGCCGACGCGCCGAGGCACGTCACCGGCTCGGCGGAAGCCAGCATCCGGAACGCGCCCAGCAGTTGATCCGTCATCTGCGACGCCAATTCTTTCCGCCCGGCCACCTGCGCCATGAGCCTCCCGCATTCGGTGTAGTGGATTCCCTGCGACAGTTCCCAGAACTTCTTGTCCGGGACAACTCCGTATTCATTGAGGACCTGCTTGCGGGCGTCCACCCAGTGCTTCTCGCTGTCCATCAGGGTTCCGTCGCAGTCGAACACGACCGCTCTGGGGGACCAGGTTTTTCCTCTGGGTTCCAGCACTTCCGACCTCTTTCGCGAATTCGTGCACCCGGTGAACCCGAACAATGAGACGGGTGGCTCAGAACGCCCCGGTCTACGGATTGCCTGCGGGCAGGAGAATTTCCGCCGCTGCTGCACGAAATTGTGAAAGGAAAGATATTCGCGAAAACGAGAGAAAGGAAGGGGCTGATCGGAAGTGAAATGAGAAGAAAATAAAGAATTCCACTCATGGAATTTAATTTACATCGCGAAAACGGGCACGAAAAGGAAGGGTATGTACCGAACAAGAGCAGCCTCGGGCAAAATTTAGCAATCATGTGCCCTGGTAAGAACGTTCACCCTCTGCATGTTCCTAAACCCCGACGCAATCCCACCTCCATCTTTCGCGGAGCAGCAGGAGTCCGGGGCAACCACGCGATTGCGCAACCGGTCACCCGGTCGGCGCACCGCCTTTCCCTGAGCGATGTCCGTCTACGGTGGCGAGGTCCGGGCCGACACTGCACCATCGGAGAGACGCCCGGACGCGACCGGACCCGAGGAGGGCCCATGGCACTGAAAGCCGACCCCAAAGTCGTGCGTGAGCTGGTCCACCGCTACGACAGGCTCCAGAGTCTCGACGCACCCTGCCCGGGATCCTCGATCAACCCCGGGATCGAGGGCATCGTCTACACCCTCTGCGTCCTGACCGGTACCCGCGACGAGCCGAACGCTCTGGCCGCCGCTCGCAGCTTGCTGGCGCACCCCGACTCATCCCGCTCGGAAGACATCCCGCCCCGCCCGGACCCGCTGCAAGATACCGCCGCGACCACAGACCGGTGACCACCCCGTTTCCTACCGCCCTGTCCACGCGGCCGCGGCCGCGCCGGAAACGGCCGGAAATCCGAACGGCCGACCCCCGGTATGCCGGGGGTCGGAATTCTCGACGTCCGCGAGGCACCTGAGCAGAGGGCGTGCCGAGCCGGTACCGGATTCAGTACACCGACCGGGCATGTATCGCTGGAACCCCGCACGCGGGGTTCCAGCGAGCGTCCCGTCGCCCGCACCCGGCGGGCGACGGCGCGGGAACTGGTTGAGCACTCGGTTGCCGAAAGGCGTGTTCGCTTCGTCGGCCCACATGACGACGAGGTCGCGGAATGGCGACGTGTCGTCAACTACGCGAAGCGGCATGGTGTGGCGCCGCCGACTTCAGGTCCAGAGCTGTTCGCCGAGGGTTCCGGCGCTCGCGGCACCGGGCAGGACGTAGGCCACGGCCGAGGCCCGGTGCTGGAGGAAGGGGTTCAGCGCGTCGCGGGCGGCCAGGCGGTTCTGGACACGGGTGAACTGGGCCGGATCGCGCATGAAGGCGCAGAAGAGAAGGCCGCGGTCGGTGGGACCGTCGTCGTAGCTGTAGCTCCGGCGGAGCATACGGGCGCCGCGGTCGAAGCGTGGGCTGGCCAGACGCACGTGGGCGGTGGCGGGGATGACGTAGGAACCGTCCGGGTTCTTGGCGTAGATGTCCGGCTCGTCGTGCTCGGCGGTGCCGCTGAGCGGGGCGCCGTCACGTGCGCGGCGGCCTATCGCCCGGTCGCGGTGCGCCTCGGGAAGGGTCGCGAAGCCGGCGACGTCCATGTGAATCCTGCGGTAGACGAGCACGGTGCCGTTCCGGTGGGCTCCGGAGGGATTCCAGACCCACTGCTCGGCCGCCGTCCGATCCGGGTTGGCGGTGCCGTCCCTGGAACCGAACAGGTTTCGGGGGGTGGTGCCCGGAGCCGTGTGGGGCATGAAGCCGGACTGGGTCCAGCGCGGTACGGCACCGGCCGCGTGCGCGGCGGCGCCGACGAGCTCGGCGACGACGGTGAGGGTCCAGCGGTCGGCAGCGCACAGCTGGACCAGGAGATCGCCGTCGCTGCGACGCGGGTCGAGGCGGTCGCCGGGGAAGGACGGCAACTCGGTGAGAGAAGCGGGGACGCCAAGACCGAGGCGGGCGGCGAGCGAGGGGCCGATGCCGACCAGCGAGGTGAGCCGGGTCGTGGTACCGCCCTGGAGCCGGGGGTCCGGCGGGGCGTCGGATGTGACGGTGGCGAGTGTGCCGGTCAGCGCACCGAGGACGCCGCGCAGGGTCTTCCGGTCGGCGGCGGCGGAGGTCCGCGGGAGGTCGAAGGAGAGCAGATGCGTGGCCGGTTGCTGGGGCGCCATGACGCCCGCCTGCCGGACACCGTGGAAGGGGATCGCGGCCGGCGGGGCGTCGGCGGTGGCCCGGCCGTCCGCACGGTCATCCGCCGCCAGTTCGCCGGCCGCCGCGCCGATCCCGGCCGCGAGCACCGCTCCGCCGGCCAGCAGCGCCCGGCGCCGCCCCACACGAGCTGCCGCAGGGCGGGATGAATCCTGTTCTTTTCCCTGTTCGGTGGGCATGCGCCTATTGGAGACGATAGAACAACATCCATGCAAATCCTGTCTGCGCAAGGCCTGTTGGCGCGTCCGGTCGGTCGGTTGACGGCGTCTCGGGCGATGCTGCGGCTGTCTGCGCTGATCGCCTCAGCCGCATTGGTGGCCACTGGCTGCTCCGGTCCGGAGTCGACGTCCTCCGATGCACGGCATCCGGCGGGGAGTGTGCTGCGCGTGCCGCAGGACTACCCCACTGTGCAGAAGGCCGTGGACGCCGCTCGCGAGGGTGAGACGGTGCTGATCGGCCCGGGCGTGTACCGGGAGAGCGTGCGCGTGACCAAGCCCCGCGTGGTGCTGCGCGGAACGGACCGCAACAAGGTGGTCTTCGACGGTGGTGTGCGGCTGGCCAACGGCATCACCGTGACCGGTGCCGGCTCGGTGGTCGAGAACCTCACCGTGCACGGCTATCTCGCCAACGGCGTGCTGTTCACCGGCGTCACCGACGAGCGGCTGCAACAGCGTGGGGCCGGAGGCTCCGCCTACGACCCGCTGGACACCGAGCGTTTCCCCGCCGTCCGGGGCTTTCGCGCGACGCGGGTAACGGCGTACAACAACGGCCTGTACGGCATCTACGCCTTCGACGCGCGTGAGGGCGTGATCGAGGACTCGTACGCCTCCGGGCACGCCGACTCCGGTATCTACGTCGGCCAGTGCAAGCCCTGCGACACCGTCGTCCGGGGCAACACCGTGGAGCGCAACGCCGTCGGCGTCGAACTGACCAACGCCTCGGACCGCCTGTTCGTGCTGGGCAACCGCGTCGTCCGCAACCGGGTCGGCATCACGGTCAACTCCAATGACCTGGAGGCCCTCGCCCCGCAACGCGGCGCGGTGATCGCGGGGAACGCGGTCCTCGACAACAACGCGGCCGACACGCCCGAGCAGGCGGACGGGGGGTTCGGCATCGGCATCGGTATCGGTGGTGGCACCGGGAACCGTGTCCAGCGCAATCTGGTCCGGGGCAACCGGGCGGCCGGGGTGGTGGTGACCGATCCGCCGGGACATCCGGCGAGCGGCAACCGCGTCGAGGGCAACCGTGCCACCGGCAACGGCACCGACCTCGTACTGGCCTCGGCGGACCCCGGCAACTGCTTCGCGGGCAACCGGCCCGCCACCCAGAGCCCGGACGGCCTGGAGGGTCTCGCGGGCTGTGGCACACGCCGCCGGGAGGCACCGCCGGGCGGCCGGACGACTCCGGTACAGGCGCCGCCCGGCGTCCCGTTCAGCCAGGTGCCGGCCCCGTCCGCCCAGCCGTCCATGCCGGACCCGGCGGCCCCGGGCCGCCCGGCGACCGGTTTGCCCGGCGCCGTGGACCCGGCCGCCTACCCGCTCCCGAAGAACGTGGACGCGGTGCCGCGCGCTCGCTGAGCCCGCGTCCCAGCGGCCGGTGAGCGGTCAGCGGGTGGCCCACGGTGCCTCGGGGAGCTTCGCGCGGCCGTCGCGTCCGAAGAACTCCAGGGTGGCGGGGATCCCCAGACCCGGCATCCGCATCGTCACGCGTCGCAGTCCGCCGTCGCCGTCCACCCAGTACGTCAACGGCGACCGTCCGCCGTCGGGCCCCGTGACAGGCGTGGCGCCCTGGGCGCGCGGCCCGGCGAACCGGTCGTAGTCACGGCCGTCGACGCGTTCGCGCGCCAGCCAGCGCGCTCCGGACTGTGCGAGCAGCAGCGGGTTGTCGGGGCGGTCCGCGCCCAGCCCGATCAGTAACTGGAGCCCGGCGTCCAGGGGGTCGGTCGTGTAGGAGCGCGCGGACCAGCCGGAGCGCGGGATGCGCTCGGCCTGCTGCCAGAACGGGCTGTCGTCGTCCTTGGGCGCGGGAGCCAGCCCGAGACCGCCGGTGTCCCAGACGATCAGCCCGTGGTCGAGCTGCCCGGCGGCGGGCCCTGAGGCTCCCGTGGGCTGTGAGGTTCCTGAGGCGCCGGTGACCTGGTAGCTCCCCACAGCCCGGTGGTTCCGGTAGTCCACGACCCCCTGGACCCGCACCACCACGTCGCCGCCCTCGGTGGCGGTGAGCTTCACCGCCACGGGACTGGCCTGGTAGAGACTCAGCCGCGACAGCGCCAGCCTGGACGCCTCCTCCGTCGTCACCGGCCGGTCGGTGACGGTGTCGGCGGAGAAGGCCCGCCAGACCGCCAGGCCGCCCACGGCGACGCCGCACACCGTGACCGCGATCAGCGTTCTGAACCAGAGGGTCCGACGCGGTGTACTGCCGCCGGTCTTCCTCTTTCGCGCCATGTACTCGCCTTCTCTCTTCGGTCGGTCGCACAAGAGGGCGGGTTCGCGGACATCTGGTCCGCGAACCCGCCCGAGCCGGCCCGGAGAGTCACCCCGGTGCCGGTCGCCCCGTTCCGGGGGCTAGAGGCGCTGTGCCCTTCGCCTGCGGCGCATCGTCACCACCAGCACCGTGCCGAGGACGGTGAGCGCGGCGCAGCCGGCTGCCAGCGGAACCGCCAGGCTCACGCCGGTGGCCGCCAGGCCGCCCGAACCGGACGGGTGGCCCGGGGCACCAGGTGCACCAGGTGCCCCGGGTGCGCCGGGTGTGCCCGGTGTCGGCGTGGTGGGCTTTGGCGTCGGTGTGGGCTTCGGATCGGGACCGGGCAACCGGTGGTTGACCGCTGTCACCGAGACCCCGTCGTCGAGCTTCTCGGCGGTGAGCACCAGCGGTCCGAACACGGGGTCCCGCGGCACGGCGTAGCCGTCCGGCGGGCTGACCTCCTGCCAGTAGTACGTGCCCGGCAGGCCGGTTCCGCCGCATTTGCCGTCGGTCCCGGTCACGCAGGGCTCGCTGACCTTCGTATCCGGTTTCGCGCCGGAGGTCTGCAAGGCGTCGGAGCCGTTCGTCTCCTTCCACAGCTGGAACGTGGCCCGGGCCAGGGGTTTGCCGTCCTGGTCGTGTTTGACCAGGCTCAGCGCGCCTTCCTGCTGCCGGAAGCCGAAGTCGTACGTGTGGTCGTTCTCTCCCGGCCCCCCGGTGGTCAGCGCCCGCTCAGGGAACTTCCCGCCGGATGGGACGATGCCCTTGGAGTCGATGAAGCGGTTGTCGCCGACGTCCGCTTCCGTGGGCACCCACTGATGGAGTGGACCGCCCTGGGCGTAGTCGGCCGGTTTGTCGAGCCGGATGGTGTACTTGGTCTTCGGCTGGAGGCCTCCGGTGACATTGGAGTCGTCGAAGTAGTACTCGCCGCGCGCCGACGTCACCGTCGTCCCCACGAGCTTGCCCGTCTCGTCGTACAGGTTGACGGTCGCGCCCACGACCGGGCGCTGGCCCGGCTTCTGGATGCCCGTGCGCTCGGGGTCGTACCAGACCCGGTTGCCGATCTGGAGCGGGGCCTGGTCGCAGAGCACCTCCAGGTCGCCCATCGAGGCGCCCTTGCCGAACGGGGCCGCGACCCCGGCCGGGTTGAGACGCAGACCGGACTGCGGGTCCTGCCTGCCGTCGCGCTTGTTGAAGGTGGTGCCGTACCCGAAGGCGGTGCTGTTGGGGTCGAAGCCCGAGGTGGCGATGGTGTCCTCCACCTTGGAGAACGCCATCCCCGCGAAGGAGGCGTTGTGATGGGAACCCATCCGGCTGGTGTCGAAGAAGCGGGTACCCCGGGGGGAGAGCCCACAGCCGTTGTTGGTGTCCATCACGTACGCGCCGTCCACCAGGCATGCCTTGTTCAGGTCGCCGCCGGACAGAACGGTGCCGACCGAGCCGGGCGTGGGCCCCGCCGGGGAACGGTCGCCGAAGCGGTCACGGAACGCCAGCAGCATGGAACCGTCGGATTCGAAATCGATCTCACCCAACTCCGGCTCGGGCTGGGCGATATAGGTCGCGCACGCCTGGCCGTTCTGGGAGGTCGGGAACGTGTCGGTCCAGGGGAACCAGCCCGCCCCGTCGCATGGCGGCCCGCCGATCGTGGACTGGCGCGGGTAGTCCAGCGGCTGGTCCAGGACCGGTTCCTGGAACGCTCCGGTGGCCAGGTCGAAGGGGAGGACCACAGCGCGCAGGTCCGAGGCCTTTCCGGTGGACTCGCCGGAACACACCCCGCCGACATAACCGACGCCGTCGTGCAGGCCGAGGCCGAACGGACGCCAGTCCACCGCTGCGGGACAGCCCGGATCCGGGATGGCCGCGACGGCCTCGGGCGCCGCCGTGGTCGCCGCGGTGGCGTCGTACCGGTAGAGCTTGCGGTTGTTGAGGTTGACGACGAACAGGTCCTGGCCGTCATCGGTGATCTTGATGCCGCCCAGGCTCTCCCTGCCGGGCACGGCGAGGAAGGCGTCGTCGGTGCCCGAGGCGTGTGCCGTCGTCCCCGCGTCCGGGACGACCGTAAACAGGGTGGTCTTCTTCCCCGCCAGGTCGGTCACGTAGATCCCCCCGGCGCCGCCCGGACCATAGTCCGTGGTGCGCTTGGCCACCGCCGAGGAGAACACCCGCTTGTCGGCCTTGTTCCACGCCATGCCGTAGAGCGTGCCCGTCTCGGCGTTGGTGGCGATGTTCGTGACGTTGACGTCGACGCCGTCCTGGCCGCGCGCGGAGTACGGGAAGGAGACCAGCGTGCGCTGTGTCCCGCCCTCGCGCGTGGCCGGCTGGCAGGTGGTCACCAAGGGCGCGTTCTTCTGGCAGTAGTCGCCAGGGCTCCACAACCCGGTGGTGTACGCGACGTCTTTGTCGCCGGAGAGGTCGACGAACTCCTCGTTGCTGCTCAGCTGGTTGGGTGCACCGTCCAGTCCTTGACGGGAGGCGAAGGCCGGGAACAGCACACCCGGTTTCGGGTTCACCACCTGAACCCGGTACTTGCCGTTGGTGGCGCCGTCTCCTGTGGGCGTCAGGGACACGGTGCCGTCGGCCGCCGTGACCCCCTCGACGCCCACTCCGGCGTCGTCGGTGAGGGTCACCCTGACGCCGGCGATACCCGGCTCCAGCGCAGGCGTCCATACACCGCTGTCGTCCACGGCCCGGATCACCCGGACCGTCACCGATCCTTCCTCTGCCTGCGAGTACGCCGCAGGCGCCATGGCTAACGAGCCACTACCGATTCCCAATGCGAGCACGCCCAGGCAGCCGAGGGTACGGCGGCCGAGCACGCCCGACCGCGGCCGACGCGGATCGGGCGTGGCTCTCTTGGCGGCGTCATGTGTGAATGTCATCCCCTGCTCTCAATGTTGGAAGGGGCCTTTTCGTCCTGCTCGTGACGGAGTACACAGAGATGCGCAGAACCGCCTCGCCGGAGATCTTAGAGGGGCTTTACATAAGATCGTGGCGGAATGGCGAAGTCGTTCTCCGCGGATCCCCCGCGTAGCGGTCTTTGCGCATGTCACGGGCGGAGGGCGATTCTGTGAGCCCTTTCGCTAGAGGTAGTTGACGTCACGTCACCGGTCTCGAAGGTGGTCGTCCGGACGGTGTCGGCCTGGGAGGGGCATGGCGCTCGGTGGGTGTTTCCCCGAGTGCCTGGGTACGGGCCTCAGCTCGCTGTCGAGCAGGCCGTCGACGGCACGGCGGACAGCCGCATCGGCTCTCTGGATGTCGTCGTCGAACGCGCTACCCGGCGCTGACGGCGCGTGAGATTCCTCGTCCGTCGGTGATGCGGCTCCTTTACAGGCCCACGTTCCAGGGTCAGTTGCCGTCTCCGCGCCCACCCGCGAACCACAGCGAACCGCTGGCTGCGGCCCCGTTCGGAGGCGGAGATCGGGTTCGTGGGCATCGGCCCGGGGTCGGGCGTCGGCTCAAGAAAGCCGGACCTGCCGGTGCCACCCGCATCCGCGCCAAGACGGCCCGCGCGGTCGAGTCGGCCGCCGTCCTGGGAAACGACAAAGCCGACCAGGCTCTCGGTCCGGCGGCCACAGCCGGGCGCATCGCCGACCACGACCTGCTCTCGATCCTGGGACACATCGCGGACAGCAAGCCCGCCGGTGGGATCGTCCAGAACGGAACCGTCGGCCGGCCGGCCCTGGGTCAGTAGGCAACGACCTCACGGAAGTTGACGCACAGCCCCCGCGCTCAGTCGCCGACAAACCACAGATATCGGTGTGGCCCCTGCTCGACTACCTGGCACAACGTGCGGGCCTGCTCGACCCAGTCACCGCCGCAAGCGGCCGGGAGCCGGTCGAGTTCCGCCAGGAGCAGCGGCACCTGCCGATGATTGAAGACCGCATCCCCATAGGGAATCGGGCCCCAGAGCATGGGGAACAGCCCCAGATTCAGATCACCGAAAGCGGAGGTCCACCGCAACCCGCCCTCGGCCCGGGCTATGACGTCGCCGCTGTCACCACGCACCTGCATGTCGATCACCCGTCGAGCCTGTCGGCGCCGACCCGCACCGACGAAGGAATGTGAAACCGTGACGTTTCCCCAGGCCCCGGCTCTGCCCGAGGAGCCCGACAAGCTCATGCGCCTGCCCTATGTACGCGAAGCGGCCCCGGACGTCCTGGCCACCGCCCGAGCCCAACGCCGGGACCCCGCCGAGGTTCTGCGGCTTCTGATCACCGAGGGGGTCGCCGGCGGCGGCGCGGCCACCCGCCGCCGGTAAGGGAGTGGCCCCTTGAACTGATCCCCACCCTCAGGAACACCACTGGCCACACCCCTGGGTTTCTGATGGCCACCAGCCTGGACACCCAACGACCACCGGGCTCGGCAAGGCTCACCTCCGCTCGCGCGGAGGTGAGCCGAGCAACGCTTGCTCACTGCAACAGGCAGAGCCGGCAAGGGGTGCCGCTGGATATGTGCCGATCTCGGCGGCCGGAACCAGGGGAAGGTGCAGGTCCTAGCTCTGGTCGGACGAGTTGACGTACCACTCGACGGTGGTGCCGACGAGGCCGGCGGCGACGACTCGCCAGGCCGCGTCCGGAGGGGGGTTCACCTCCGACACCCACACTTCGCTTCCGCGACGGGTGCCCTTGGCGGCTGAGCTGTCGGATGCGCCGACCCGAGGGTCCGCGCGGCCGCCGCGAGTCGCCCCGGTGCGCCGGGGCGACGCACGCACGATGGCGTGCCGCAGGCCGCGCAGCACTCTTGACAAGTCGAATAGCTGCAGGTCACACAGGCTTGTGACCTGCAGTCCATGCCAAAGCTTTACGTTTTATCACAGCCGATATAGAGTGTGATCAAGTCGCCGAACCGAGACGGATCGACGGGGAATCCATTGATGGGTGCATAGGCAAGTGTGTAGATGTTGAAGTTTTGACCGGAGTGTCGCCATGTAAGTGGTGAAGGGGGTGCGTGATGACGCAGCATGTCCCGTCAAAAAAACAAATAAAAATGTATCGACCACAAGTGGAGACGTCCTCGTTGGATCGTCTCCGAGGGGTTCTTGAATCCGGCTGGATCGGACTCGGACCCGTGACGGAGCAGTTCGAACAAGAGTTAGCAAACTCGGATATGGTCGGCAAGTACCCGGTCGCCGTGAATTCCGGCACCGCGGCCCTCCATCTGGCGCTGGTTGTGGCAAACGTGCCCAAGGGAAGCGCCATCATCGTTCCCGCCAACACATTTGTTTCGACAGCATCAGTGGCACTTCAGCATCAGTGCCGCGTGATTCTCGCCGACATTGAACGCGCGACGGGCAACATTGATATGGCTTCGGTGCGGGAAATTCTGGACACCGAACCGGACGTCAGCGCGGTCATCGCCGTCCACTACTCGGGGATCCCTTGCGACATTGCAGGGTTGAACGAGTTGTCCAAAGAATATGGAGTGACGGTCGTCGAGGACTGTGCCCATGCCATCGGCTCAAGGTGGCAGGGACGTCCGATGAGTGAGTCGCCGCATATTCAAGCCTATTCTTTCCATGCGACGAAATCCCTTGCCGTCGGTGAAGGCGGATGCGTCACCTTCCCCGATGCGGTCTCCGCGGAGCGGGCGAAACGACTGCGCAGACTCGGGATCGACATGGGGGCCCGGTCCTGGGGGAACCCTTACGACATCCCCGAGCTCGGGTTCAAGTACAACATGGGCGACATCGCGGCGGCGGTCGGCCTCGCGCAGCTCGAAGCCCTGCAGGACAAGCTGCGGAAGCGCAGGTCGATCGTGCGCCGGTACCGCGAGCGGCTGGCCGGCTCGCCGGTGGAACTCGTGCGCGAGGCCGATGACTCCGATAGGTCCGGGGGTTTCGCCGTGCCCGTCCTGGTCAAGGACCGGGAACGCGTGCGGATAGAACTCGATTCCGCCGGAATCGAATCCGAGATCTATTTCAGACCGCTCGGCGATTTTCCTCTCGGCGCTACCCGCCATACGCCCGTGGCGGAGCGCTTTTCCCGAGACGTCATCTGCCTCCCGATCCATCCGCTGCTCAGTCTTGACGAGATCGACTACGTCTGCGACCGGCTGGGCGAATGCGTGGCATGAACGCGTACACGACGGGGAATATGCGTGTCATTGAAACCAGTATCCAAGGTGATCGGCACAGTTCGGGAGCTACGCTCGGAGTGTTTACGGCGGCGTAATTCGCTGACCGCACGCGTTTTTCCCGTTCCGTTGACCGAATTACGATCGTGGTCCATGACGGAAGACGGGTCATTGGCGCACGAGACGGGTCGATTCTTCAGGGTCGTCGGCGCAAGAGATCTGTCGGGTACGAATCAACCACTTGAGCAGCCGCTCGTGGAACAGAGCGAAGTCGGAATCCTGTGCCTCTTCGTGGCACAGTTCGACGGACAATTCCATGCCCTGATCACATTCAAATTCGAGCCGGGCACTCCGGACGGCATCGAAGTAGCACCGACCGTGCAGGCCACCCGTAGCAATTACGAAGCCGCGCATGGCGGGCATCGGGTTCCGGCCGTCGAAATCGCGCTGTCCAAGGATGTGTGCACGCTGGCCGATGCCGTACAACGCGAGCAGGAGTCGTGGTTCCTCGGAAAGGTCAACCGTAATCGCATAGTCCTGCTCGACGCCCAGAAAGCGGCCGATGTCGCTCGGACCGTACCGGAAAGTCGGTGGGTACCGATTCCGGTTCTACTGGAGGCGGCATTGGAAAGCCGCCTTCTCAATATGGATCTGCGGTCGGTCCTGTCCATGTGGCCGCTGGAGGCCACCGCGTCCCCGGACGGCCTCGGCCCGGTGACGAGCAGACCGCGACCGGGCGGACAAGATCCGGAATCGCCGGGATCGAATCCCGAACTCGTGCCACTGGGCAGCTTGTCGCAATGGCAAATCGCGGACAGTATCGAGCACCGGCAGCGTCGATTCTTCTCCGTCGTGGGCTGCCGCGTCGAAGGACAGGGCCGTGAGGTCGCGTCCTGGGACCAGCCGCTGCTGGCACCGGTCGGCATGGGCCAGTGCACTCTGCTGATCCGGCCCGGTCCGGACGGCCCGGAACTGCTTGTCTCGGAACGAGTCCGGATCGGATCCGTCCGCGGACCCAGTCTGGAGGCGCGGTTCCAGCGAGGCGATATCGCCGACCACACAACGGAGTCCCGGCGCCGTTCGATGATCGCGGAGTCCTCGGGTCTCGTCCGTTGCCGTGAAATCCATTCCGCGGTCCACACCGAGGAGGGCGGTCGATTCCGTGGTGCCATCGCCACCTACCAACTGGGGCTGCTTCCCGACGTCGAGGAGCAGCCGGCCGGGCAATGGATCACTCTCAAAGAGGTGGAGGCGCTCGATCAACACGGTGACCGGCTCAGCGTCGAGCTGCGCACCTGTCTGACGATGATCAAGGGCCTCATCGCGAGCGGAACCCTGAACGCATGATCGCGGCGATCGGAAATTCCGAGTACTTGAGCCGGCGGACCGCTCCACTGCTCCGGGAACTCAACGGCACGGACGGACCTCTCCTCGTGGGGACCGACCATCCACGAAACACGCGCTCAGCCGTACCACCCGACGGGATCGAGCTCACCGACCGCGACGCGGTGCTGGCCCATCAGAACGTCGACGTCGTCTACGTCTCCAGTGCGACCGGCCGTCACTTCGACGACTGCCGAGCGGCACTGGCCGCCGGGAAACACGTGCTGGTGGAGAAGCCGGTCTCTCTGACGGCCGCGGAGGCCCGCGAGCTGGACGCGATGGCTCGTGCCTGCGACCGCACGGTCTTCGAGTGCCTTTCCTACCCGTACCACCCCGGCTGGACCGACTTCCTCGCCCGGGTGCGCGTCGAGGACTGGGCGGACTCCGTGTCCGTTTCCGCGGTGTTCCGCATACCGGGACGAGAACCGACGGACTTTCGTCGGCATCCTCGACACGGAGGGGCCGCCGCGGACCTGGGTACCTACTGCGTCGACGCGCTGATGAGGCTCGGTGCCGCTGCCGAAGAACTCGACATCGGCGCGGTGCTGTTCGGGGAGTCCGACGCCGACGGCGGCGCGGCGATCACGAGGCGACTGATCGGCGGCCGGACTTTCACCTACACCGGTTCGTGGGCCATCGGCGACTCCTACGCCAACAGCGTCGTCGTCGCGGACCCCCACCGGCGTCTGGAACTGCTCCGGGCGTTCTCACCGCGGGTGGACACCCCGGGGCAGGTCGTCGGAAGAAGGAGGGACGAACCCGGGCCGAGGGTCGTCGCGACCTCCG
Organism: Streptomyces sp. NBC_01433; assembly: GCF_026340105.1. Taxonomy (NCBI): domain Bacteria; kingdom Bacillati; phylum Actinomycetota; class Actinomycetes; order Kitasatosporales; family Streptomycetaceae; genus Streptomyces; species Streptomyces sp. NBC_01433. The sequence goes on from NZ_JAPEPM010000001.1 coordinate 6,081,303, forward strand.
AGCCCACCAACGCCACGCGGGCGTGCCTGACCGCGGCCGCGAGGCACCTGCGGAATTCGAGGACGGCGGGGCTGGTCGAATGTCCGGCCATTCTGCGCCGCATCGCCGCGCTGGAAGAAGCAACCGCGACCTCTCTCGCGTAACCCACACCTCTCGACCGTAGATCGACCACGGCCCCGTTGCGGGCCAGAAGGCGGTAGGCAATGGGGGCAACGAACCCTGTCAAAGAACGAGTTGCCGGAATCGTACTGGTAGGAGGCACCGGATCCCGGCTGTTTCCGGCGACACGCGTAGTGAACAAGCATCTCCTTCCGGTGTACGACCGACCGGCTGTCGCCTTTTCCATGGACGTGATGAAAGAATGCGGTGTCGATACCCTGGTCCTCGTCTGCAATGCGGCGGACGAAGAGATATACCGGAGCATTCCGGCCTGGCTCGGATATTCTGACATCGAAATCCGGACGGTGGTCCAGAACGAGCCGAACGGCATCGCCGGCGCCATCGCCTGTGCCCGGGAGTACCTGGAACCCGAAGGGTACGAGCGTATCGTCGTCGGCCTCGGGGACACGCTGTACGTACACAGTTCGACCTGGGCAGGAGACATCCTCACGCAGGCCGACGACACCGGCTGCAGCGCTGCGGTCGCGGTCATCGAACACCCCAATCCAAAGGATTTCGGGGTTGTCGAGAGCATCGCGAACGGGACAGTCGTAAGCGTTCAGGAAAAGGCCGATGTGCATCACAGCAGTCAGGTGTGCACGGGGCTCTATTCTTTCGACGGCTCGATATGGAAGAGGCTGGAGTCGATCGTCCCGTCGCGCCGGGGTGAATTGGAAGTGACGTCTCTGCTCAAGTCCTACATCGACGACGGAGGCCTCACCGCGGTGGCCGTTCCCGAGGAAGCCGGGTGGTTCGACGTAGGCACACCCGACCGCCTGGTCGACGCCGCGGTCGCCCGTCGACAACAGCTCGCCTAATTTCCGCCATACGTGAGGGAGATGAAAATGACTGTTCAGCAGGACACCAACGAAACCTTGTCCGAAGAGCTCGATAGGATCGTCATCAGGGACGCCACGGAAGCGGACCGAGCGGTCATTCAGGGGCTCCTGCACGGTTCCCTCAGGCGGAACTACGACGGTGATCACGTCGCTCAGGCCGATCGCATCATCGATGCGCACCTCGGCGGTGGCACGGACCCCGTGGGCCACTTCTCGAAGACCCAGCACGTCTACGTCGCCGAAGCCGGTGGCGAGGTGGTCGGCGTCATGAACATCGCCGAGAAGCGCCAGGGCACCATGAAGATCAGCCCTCTCATCGTCAACCCTGACTTCCGCGGTTCCAACGGCGCCGGATCCGCGCTGCTCGCGAAGTCCGTCGAGGTGGCGAAGGAGCGCGGCATCCGGCAGCTCTATGGAACCGTCGCCGAGCCGAGCTCCTGGATCGAGACGTTCTACCTGAACCGCGGCTGGACGTGCGGTTCGCAGTCGAACAGTCAGTACCGTCCCGGCGTCGTCGAGCATGCGATCTACTACGACATCGACAGTGACGAGTCCGCTGCCGTACGCGAGCCGTTGAAGTTCGAGGAGTACTCCCCGTCGAAGTACGAGGAGCTCGAACGGTTCCTGACCTCCCGCATGGACGCCTTCGTCGACGGCATAGACGAGGACTTCGTCCGAGCCCTGGTCGCGGGACACGAGCGACGGAGCTCGCGCGAGGTGGAGTCCAAGTACAAGGAGATATACCTCGGTTACGCATCCGACGTCCTCAGCTCCGTCGTCGCGTTCGGGCCGAAGAAGGGCGGCGCGGTCAAGCTCATGCCGCTGAGCGCGACATCGCGGAGCGCACTGCGGGAGACCCTCAGGTTCGCGCAGTCCTGGGCCGAGGGACGTACGCACAAGCTGTATACGCACCAGCACGTGGACCCGGCGGTGGTGACCGCCTTCCAGAGCGAGATGTGGACGCTCGAAGGCTTGCTCCCGGAGGCGTATTCCGCGGGAAAGGTAGCCGCCCAGTGGGGTTGGCTCGTCGGCGAGACCACTCACCTGGGCCGCAACTCCGACCGGTTGAAGGCCTACACCGAACGCCTCCTGACGTTCGTTCACAACCGGGGCTGGGACGAACTGGAGGAGGCGCGCGGCCTCGCGATGGCGGTCGGCGGCGAGGCCGGCGAGCTGCTGGCCGAACTCCAGTGGCTCAGCGAACCCGAAGTCGTCGAACTGCTCCGTACGGAAAGGGAGTTCAGGAACAAGCTGTCCTTCGAGGCGGCGGACATCCTCAACTACCTGATCCGCTTCGCGCGCTACTGCGACTTCGACCTGATCGAGGCGGCGGACAAGAAGCTGGCCGTCAACATCGACCGATTCCCCGTGGAGGAAGTCCACGGCTTGAAGGGGAAGCGCTACAAGGCCAAGCCCTGAACTCGGCGACACCGGTCGGCAGGACGAGGAGTGGAAGCCAGTGAACATTCTATTCGTATGCAGCGTGTACTACCCGGTGACCGGTGGCGCACAGGACCCCATCGACCAACTCGGGGCCGAGCTGGTGGCACGTGGACACCACGTGGACGTGCTGACGCGCCATGTGCCCGACACCACGCCGAAGGAAGAGGTGCGCAATGGCGTGCGCATACACCGAGTCCGTAATCCGGTGCTGCCCTCCGACTTCCGGGCACTGACGGGCGAGCTGCGGGAGTTCATCCGAAGGGTCAGGAAGCCGGATGTCATCCACGTCGTCGGCCTGCGCCGGCCGCTTCCGATGATCGCGGAGCTCCTGGCCTGTCTGTGGCACGTGCCGGTCATCCAGACCGTCGGCGGCTACGACATCCCCGATGTGGTCGATCCGGATCCGCGGCTCGTCTGGCTGACCGGACGGGACTTCGTCCTCCCGGCCATGCGGCGGGCGGACCTGCTGAACGCGGCGTCGGACGACCTCGCCCGGCAGACCGAGCTGATGGTCGGTGAAAAGGCCCCGGTGCCGACGCTCTACGTGGGCATCGACCACGACCTGTTCAGCACCGCGGCACCCCACGAGAACGCGGGCGCGCGAGGGCCCTATGTGCTGTCACTGCGACGTCTTGAGCCCGCCAAGTCCGTGAACAGGACGATCGAGGCGATCAGCTGCCTGAAGGACGAAATCCCGGAGCTCCAGCTGGTCGTGGCCGGGGACGGCAGCGAGCGGGCCGCCCTGGAGGAGTACACCGACCGGCTCGGCCTGAGCTCCCGCGTCCAGTTCATCGGGGAGGTGCCGATCGAGGAGGCCGCCTCCCTGCTGAAGGGCGCGTTCGCCACCGTCGTCGCCTCGAAGTCGGAGGGCGGCGGCCTGGTCAATGTCGAGGCCCAGGCCGCCGGTTGTCCGGTGATCGCCACCCGGGCCGGTGGGATCAGCGAGTACCTGGGAGGGGAGTCGGGCGCGCTGTACGTGGACGCGCCGGACGGCGGACTGATCGCGGAAGCACTCCGGAGTCTGTGGTTCGACCCCGATGCCAGGGAGCGGCTCGTCGAGACCGCACGGCCCCTGTCCGCGCGTCTGTCCAATCGTTCGCTGGCATCGGAGTACACGGCGGTCTACGCAGAACTCGCGGCGACCGGTCAGGCGCGGGAATTCGTCCCCTGGGACATGATCACCGCCGCTCTGTGGGAGGAGATTTCCGTCCTCGCGGGACGGAATCCCACCCTGGACGACCCCTGGCGAGCACCGCAGGCGGTCGAGGAGCTGGTGCTGTCGACGGCGGACGCGGAATTCCGCGCACTCGGGCACGGGGCACAGGCCTTCTACTACCTGGCCTGGTCCAGCGGCGTACCGGTCGAGGAGCTGCGCAAGGTGTGCGAGTTCGTGCTGCGGGCGACTGCGGACCTGCCGAAGGAGGCCGTCGCCGCCGGCCTGGAGCATGCCGCAGACTGGGGGCGCTTCGACATCGAGAGTTGCCTCGGATACATCCGGAATTAGGAGACGTATGTCGCAGGGTTCCACACCTCGGACCACCGCAGTGACGTCGAAGCGGTTCTACGACGCCTATTCACGCGGATACGCCACATATTTGGAGCGTCATAGCGGCTATTTTCGCTCAGTCGAGAAGGAGATAGCCGCAGCAGCCGGGAGCCGGAAGGGCCTCGCGTTGCTGGACGTGGGCACCGGCACCGGTGAACGTTTGCAACGAGTGGTCTCGGAAATCCGTCCCGATCGCGTTGCCGCCATCGACGAGAGTCCCGAGATGGCCGTCCTCGCACAGAGCAACTGTCCCAGCGCCCAGGTGCTGGCGATGCCTCTTGGGGCCCCCGAGCTGCCGGACGCGTTCTCGGAGCGCTTCGATCTGGTGACCTGTCTGTCGAATGTCCTGGGACACATCCCGCAGACGCAGCTGGTACCGGGATTGAAGCAGATCAGAAGTCTTCTGAAGCCCGGCGGCGTGTTCGTGTTCGATGTCAACAACCGGTACAACGCCGTCACCTACGGCCCGCTCAGTGTGATCCGCAATGTGGCCAGGGACCGTGTGCTCCCCGGCGGCGGGAATTTCACGGCGGCGTACCGGAACGGCGACGAAGTTCTGCACACCCCCGTTCATCTGTTCAGTCCTTCCGAAGTGACCCGGCTGCTCCGGGAATCCGGGCTCAGGATTGCGAGCCTCGGCTTCCGGGACTATGCGACGGGGCAGGTACGCGGCCGATTCGGCGGGAGCATCGTAGTGAAGGCGGTCAGCGCATGAGCGGTTCCATGGTCCCCGGTCCGAAGGTGTTCCTCGCGGCGCCTTTCGGGAACTACGTACGCGATGACGAATTCCTGCCGGAGCGGAAGGCCGAAATCCTCAGCTACCACACACGGCTCTCCGATTTGGGTGCCTCGGTCTTCAGCTCCCACATGAACGAGGAGTGGGGCGCCGCGGGACTGCCGCCCGAGGACTGCATGCGGGACGACCTCCGTGCCCTGCACGCGTCCGACAGCCTGTGCGCACTCGTCGGTGACGAACCCTCGGCCGGAGTGGCCTTCGAACTCGGTTACGCGGCCTCGGTCCGTCGGCCCACGGTCCTGGTCACCACGTCCTTCGACTCGCTCTCCTCCATGCTGAGGGGCATGGGCACCCTGCTCGAACTGGAGGTGGTCGAGGGCGATCTGCGCAGCCCCGCGGTCGTGGAGAAGGCCTGTTCCCTGGCGGTCGGCCTCGGCGCGAAGTACCGGCAGTCGGACCGGTTCTGGGAGAGCACGGCGGTCGAGCGTGCCCTGAAGTTCCGCTCGCCGGGAGGAGCACGGTGAACGCGTCGGCCTCGACTCCCGGCGGTGTCCGGATCGGCATCCTCGGCGTGAATTTCGGCTGGGGGCCGCATGCCGCGCTGGAGACCGTCATCAGCGAGATCCGGCGGACGGTGTCCGGGGACTGCCAGGTCGTCGCTTTCGGGAGCGAGTACGGACGGTCCCTCATGCAGAACGTGGTCGACGAGTGGTGCGCGTTCGACGGTTCGGGTTACGAGGCGTTGACGCGGGCGGCCGCCGAGAAGGATCTCGACGTGGCTCTCGTGACACTGGACGGGTTCGCCGCCCGCGCTTTCGAAGCGGCGGGTGTGCGTACCGTCTTCGTCGACCTCATGCCCTTCCTGTGGCACGGCGCGGACCTCGCCGTGCCGCCGCTGGAAGTGAGCCGCTACCTCGCCCTGAGGCTCCCCGGGTTGTCCCAGGAGACCCTCGACTGGATGCGGGACATCCGCAATCTGCAGTGGATCGGCGCGGTGGTTCCGTGGCAGCCGCCCGACCAGACGCGGAACACCTACGGATACGCGGAGGGAAACCGGCGAGCCATCGTCACGCTCGGCGGGATGCTCGGTCTGACCATGCGGGACACCACCACGTACCCGTCCCTGGTGCTTCCAGGAGCCATCGAGGCCCTGATCGAAACCGGCTTCGACGACATCCTCATAGCCGGCAACACCCCTCAGGCGGATCTGGACGCCCTCGTCGCCCCGTACTCGGGGCGCGCGGAATTCCGCTTCGGTCCGCTGGCCCGTGACGAGTACCGCACACGCGTCGCGGAGAGCGCGCTGTGCCTCAGCCAGCCGGGACTGATGAGCCTGCTGGAGGCGAGCGCCTGCGGGACGCCGTTGATCCGGCTGCCACCGCAGAACGTTTCCGGATTCCAGCAGAGCGAGATCCACAGGATGGCGACCGGGGCCCACACCGGCGTGAAGTGGCCGGCCGGCGTCGTCGACGAGGCGGTGGTCCGGCAGAAGGCGGCGCAGAGCGAAGCCGCCGGGAACGACTACGTCTATGAGGCGATCGCGGACGGTCTGCGCCGGCACTCGGACATCACGCGCCTGTCCTTCCGGACACAACTGGCGAAGCTGATCCCGGAGTGCCTGGCGCTTCCCGCCGGCATCTGGACCGGCCTGGTGGAGAAAGTGGGGGCGGACGGCGCGAAGGTGGCCGCGGAGGTCGTACTCGACACGGCCCGCGTGGCCGCGGCGAAGTGACGGGGGCGGCGTGGCCGGAACCGTAGTCGTCTTCGGAGCCAAGGGGTTCATCGGAAGGTGCGTGACCGCGGCGTTGGCCGCGGACGGGTGGCGTTGCACAGGGGTGGATCGGTACGGGCGTACGACGGGTGGCGCCGGGGAGGTCGACGGCCCCTACTACGCAGGGAACGACTGGTCGTCCCTCGCGCTGTCCCGCTTCCTGCGGCGCTGCGGCCCTGCCGTGATCGTCAACGCCGTGGGTGCCTCGTGGTCCACCGACCCCGCGGTGGTGCGCCGGGACAACGTCGTGTGGCCCTGCCGCCTCGCGGAAGCGTGCGAACGGTCCGGGACGACGGAGTCGATCCTGCACCTCGGGTCCTCGCACGAATACGGTGACACCGCGCCGGGCGTACGGGTGAGTGAGTCGAGCGTCCTGGCTCCTCTGACGACGTACGGGAAGTCCAAGACCGCGGGAGCCTCCCACCTGGTCCGCGCGGCCTACCGGATGAACAGGCCGGTGACGCTGATCCGCGCTTTCAACGTGATCGGCCCCGGGCACGGTACGAAGGGGATCTGGGCCTCCGCGGTCGGGCTGTACCGAGCCGCGGAAGAAGCGGGATCGGAGCAGGTGGTGGCCAACGTTCCGCTCCCGGAGACGGCGCGGGACCTGATCGATGTCAGGGACGTGGCCGGCCTGGTGAGCCTGGCCGCCGGACGCCCGGGACCGGCGGTGGCCGTCTATAACGCGGCGTCCGGGACCGCGACGAGCATCCGGCAGCTCTTCGACGCCTTCGCTGCGCAGACCGGGATTCCCTATCGGTTCGGGCGGAATCCTGGCGGCCTGCGCACCGGAGCGCGGTGGCAGTGCGCCGACACCGCACGTGCGGAATCACACCTCGGCTGGACGAGGGATTTCACCTTGACCGACTCCATAGGCGCGGCCCTCGCTCGCAGTGAAACGGCGTCGGCGGCGCTCGGCTGATTCAGTCCGTACCAGCAATATCCAGGGAAACGGGGAGAGCTATGTTCAGCAACACATCCACTCTGGCCGCGCGGTTGGCGGACGAGGGCGGCTGGACGGATACGGCCGCTGTCATAGACGAACGGACGGGTGACATCCAGCGGCACAGGGACGTCCACGCTCGTGCCGGCGAACTCGCCGACGAATTTCTCGGCCGTGGGATCGGGCCAGGTGATCATGTCGGGTTCTTGGTGGGCGACCGGCCCGAATGGATGCCCGTCTTCCTTGCCCTGCACGCCATCGGCGCAGTTCCGTTGGTGGTGAATCCGGACCTGGCGGAGCACACGCAGTCGAGGATGCTGGGAATTCTGCCCACCAAGTTCGTGATCTCGTACCGCGACGGCGCGCTGTACATCGAGGGCCGCGAATCCCGTCCTCCGGCCGTTCACCATGAACACGGGGGCGGGCCGGAGGTCTCGCGCTACTACCTGTACAGCTCGGGGACGACCGGAATTCCGAAGGCCGTGGCACACACGAGTTTGGACCTGCCCTTCTTCCACGACGCGGTGGGCGGCACGAACGGCCTGGATATTCAGGCGACCGATACCATCGTCTCGCTCTCGCAATACTATTTCACCTACGGTTTCAACAACCAGTTCGTCTACCCGCTCTTCAGCGGCGCCTCGGTCGTGTTGAGCAGGCAACGCAGGGACGAAAAGACGTTCGTCGACTCCTTGCACCAGTACGGAGCCACCCTGGCGTTCTCCGTTCCGTCGGCGCTGGCCAAGCTGGCAGACCACGTCGAGAGTGCCGCCGTCGAACGTCCGGCGGCGCTGCGGGCCGTCGTCTCCGCGGGCGAACCGCTCCCCGACGCCGTCGCCGCTCGGCTGGAGGACCGCTGGCAGGTCCCGGTGCTGAACCAGATCGGCTCCACGGAAGTGGGCAACGCCTTCTGCGCGAACGGAGTGACGCGCCGGGCCACGGGTACCGCCGGTTTCGTGTGTCCCGGCTACGCGGTGCAACTGCGTAGCGACTCCGGCCGCCCGCTCCCGACGGTCGGATCGGAACAGGAGGTCGGCGCGGTGTGGGTCACCGGGCCCACCATTCCGCGCCATGCGGTCACCGTGAACGGGACGGAAGAGCTGCTGGTCGACGGCTGGCTGGAGACGAAGGACATCGGGTACTGGGCCGACAACGGCGGTCTCGTGGTCGTCGGACGAACGGATGACTTCGTGCATGCCGGTGGAATCTCCATGTCGGCGGTGGAGATCGAATCGGCCATCAGAAGCTGTGCGGGCGTCGAGGACTGCGCCGTACTCGCGCCCCTGGTCGATGGTGTGTCCACACTGTCCGCGCTCGTGGTGATGAATCCGTCGACGGGGGAACCGGAAGAGTCCCTCGCCGCACTCCGGACGCAACTTCGCCGGCACCTGGATCCTTTCCGAGTCCCCAAGCAGTGGACACCGGTGCCGGAGATTCCGCGCACCGGCAGCGGCAAGATCATGAGGCACAAGCTGACTTCTGTACTCATCGACGGAGAGCCTGGAGTGATTCGATGACCCGTATTCTTATCATCGACAACTACGACTCCTTCACCTACAACATCTGGATGTACCTGAGCGAGCTCCCGGATGTCGAATGCGTGGTTGTCAAGAACGATGATCCGCTGGCATCCATATGCTTCGAGGATTTCGACGGCATAGTGATTTCGCCGGGGCCCGGCAGTCCCGATGTACCTGCCGACGTGGGAATATCCCGCACCATCGTGACGTCGGTGGACCTGCCGATTCTCGGTGTCTGCCTCGGGCATCAACTCATCGGCAGTGCCTACGGGGCGAAGGTGGGGCCGGCTCCGAGGATCATGCACGGGAGGACCTCCCGGGTCCGCCACGGCGGAGACCGCCTGTTCCGCGGCATGGCCGAGGAGTTCACCGCGGTCCGGTACCACTCCCTGGCCCTGTCGGGCGTCGAAGAGCCCCTGAAGGTCATCGCCGAGGACGAGGACGGGATTCCCATGGCGATCCGTCACGGCGACCGGCCGGTATGGGGCGTTCAGTTCCATCCCGAGTCGATCCTCAGCGACGACGGACGGCTCCTCCTGCGCAACTTCGCCGAGATCGTCACCGACAGCAGAGGCGCGTCGCCCGATCGTGAGAACCGGAACGGTGAGATCGACTGCACGTGGGTGTGTGTCGAAGGGGAGGTTGACGGCCGGACGTTGTTCGAGGCGTTCTGCGGCTCGTCGACGGAGAGCTTCTGGCTCGACAGTTCCGACACCGACCGGGCGCGGTTCTCCATCATCGGCGGGCTGCCGGACGCCCGCTCGACGACGGCGAGTTACCGCGTGGCCGAGGGGCGGGTCACGGTGACGGACGCCGACGATTCGGTGCGGTACGTCGATGGCGACCTGTTCACCTTCCTGAAGGACCAGCAGCGCTTCCTCAGGGTGGACAGGGAGGACCTGCTGCCCTTCGAGTTCCGCCCCGGCTTCGTCGGCTACTTCGGATACGAACTGAGAGCGGACACCGAGAAGATGGCCGTTTCCCGGCATTCCCGGCTTCCCGATGCCCGCTTCCTGCTCACCGATCGCTATGTTGCCGTCGACCATCGGGAGAAACGGGTCTATCTGCTGTTCGCCTCCGGCCCTGGGCTGGGGGAACACGCAGATGCGCAGGCGTGGTTCGAGAGCGCTTCGCGCACGGTGCGGAAGGTGATCTCGGCGCCTCCCGCCGACCTGGAGCCGACGGCCCGGGCACAGCCGGAAGAGCCGGAAGGCGTCGTCTTCCGGGACAGCAAGGAGGCGTACTTGGCGAAGATCCTGAAGTGTCAGGACTACCTGTCCAGCGGTGAATCCTACGAACTCTGCCTGACGAACACCGCCTCGATAGCAGGTGAGTTCGATGCGGTCGAGACCTACGCACGCCTCCGTACCGCCAGCCCGGTTCCCTACGGCGCGTTCCTTCGGACCTCTGAATTCTCCGTGCTGTCCGCGTCGCCCGAGAGGTTCATGACCATCAGCGGTGACCGGTCCGTGCGGGTGAGCCCCATCAAGGGCACGCGTCGACGCGGTGCCACCACGGACGAGGACGCGGCGCTGAAGCGGGAGCTCGCGACCGACGAGAAGGAGGTCGCCGAGAATCTCATGATCGTCGACCTGATGCGGAACGATCTCAGCCGCGTCTCCGAGATCGGATCGGTCCGTCCCGTCGAGCTGTTCGGCGTCCACACCTTCGCGTCGGTACACCAGATGGTGAGCACCATCGAGTCGAAGCTCCGGCAGGACGTCTCGGCGGTGGACTGCATCCGTATGGCATTTCCGCCCGGCTCGATGACCGGTGCGCCGAAGCTGCGCAGCATGGAGATTCTGGCGGCACTGGAGGAGGAGCCGCGAGGCATCTACTCCGGCGTCCTCGGATGGGTGTCCCTCAACGGGCGCGCCGACTTGAGCGTGGTGATCAGGACCCTGGTCCTGGAGAAGGACTCCGCATCGTTCGGAGTCGGAGGCGCGATCACACTGCTGTCGGACCCGGAGGCGGAGTACGCCGAAACGCTGGTGAAGGCGGCCGCCCCGAAGTCCGCCTTCGCGGGCCTGAGGGCTGTCCCGTAATCCCCGGCGGGCGTGCGCCGACAGCAGGGATTTTGGGACAGCCCTGAGATCGACCGACCGCATCCGAGACAGCCACAGGTGAGCAATCAGGAGGCAGCGTGTCCGCAGGCAGCGAAAAAGATCACATTCTGGAGCTCACTCGCGCGTACGGTGAAACCGGTGCCGCGGAGGAATTCGTTCCCGGCGTCACGCCCATCTGGCCCTCCGGCGCGGCGCTCGACCAGGACGACCGGGTCGCGCTGGTGGCCGCGGCGCTGGACATGCGCATCGCCGCCGGTGTGACCGCGAGGAAGTTCGAGCGGGGACTGACGAATCTCTTCGGGCTGAGGAAGGCCCATCTGACGAACTCGGGGTCCTCGGCCAATCTCCTGGCCGTATCGGCGCTGTGTTCCCGGCAGCTCGGCGATCGGCGGCTGCGCCCCGGGGACGAGGTCATCACGGTGGCCGCGGGCTTTCCGACCACGGTGAATCCGATCGTCCAGAACGGTCTGGTCCCCGTGTTCGTCGACGTCGAGCTCGGTACGTACAACACCACGGTCGAGCGGGTGGCGGCGGCCATCTCACCCCGCACCCGGGCGATCGCGATGGCCCATACCCTGGGCAACCCCTACCAGGTCGCCGAGATCGCCGCACTTGCCGAGAAGCACGATCTCTTTCTGGTCGAGGACAACTGCGATGCCGTCGGCTCGACGTATCAGGGCCGGCTCACCGGTACTTTCGGCCACTTCGCCACGCTCAGCTTCTACCCCGCCCACCACATCACCACGGGGGAGGGCGGATGCGTGCTGACCAACGATCTGAAACTGGCGCGGCTGGTGGAGCAGCTGCGGGACTGGGGCCGGGACTGCTGGTGCGAGCCAGGCCAGGACAATACCTGCTTCAAGCGTTTTGATTACCAGCTCGGAAATCTCCCGCACGGCTACGACCACAAATATATATTCTCCGAAATCGGCTACAACCTGAAGACGACTGATTTGCAGGCGGCGCTCGGACTCAGTCAGCTGGGCAAGGTCCCGGAATTCGGTGAGATTCGGCGTCGCAACTGGAATCGGTTGCGGAAGGCGCTGGACGGGTTGCCCGGCCTCCTGCTGCCCGAGGCGACCCCGGGGAGCGACCCCAGCTGGTTCGGTTTCGTTCTGACCGTGCTGCCGGACGCACCGTACGCCAGACAGGAGTTGGTGGCCTTCCTGGAGGAGCGGCACATCGGAACGCGGCGACTGTTCGGCGGGAATCTCACCCGTCATCCTGCTTACATCGAGCGCGACTATCGAATCTCCGGTGAGCTGACCAATACTGACATCGTTACCGAGCACACCTTCTGGGTGGGGGTCTACCCCGGCCTGAGTATCGAGAAGATCGATTACGTGGCGGAGAGCATCGCCGAGTTCGTGAAGGGCCGCACGCGCGAGGTGGCGTGAAGCCCGAGAACCGTGTATCACGGCTGTGATAAGATCCCGTCCGTGGGATATATCGATGTGAACTCAATTTCTTTCGGCCTGCCGGACGGCCGGGTGCTGCTCGACGAGATCTCGTTCCGGGTCGGTGAGGGGACGAAGGCCGCGCTCATCGGCGCCAACGGATCCGGGAAGACCACGTTGCTGCGGATGATCGCAGGAGACCTGACACCTCATGGCGGGGCGGTGAGCCGGAGCGGAAGCCACGGCGTCATGCGGCAGTTCGTCGCCCGCCAGGGTGACCAAGTGCGTGATCTGCTCTTATCGGTGGCGGACCCGCGCATCCGCCGCGCCGCGGCGACGGTCGACGCGGCGGAAGCGGCCATGCAGGCGCGTGGGGGCACCGCGGCGCAGATGGCGTACGCCAACGCGTTGGCCGAATGGGGCGATGCCGGCGGCTACGACGCCGAGGTGCTGTGGGACGTGTGCACGACGGAGGCCCTCGGTATCCCCTTCGACCGGTGCCAACGGCGTGCCGTGGACACGCTCTCGGGCGGTGAGCAGAAGCGGCTCGTGCTGGAGGCGTTGCTGCGCGGCCTGGATCAGGTGCTCCTGCTCGACGAGCCGGACAACTTCCTCGACGTACCCGGCAAGCGGTGGCTTGAGAGCCGCCTGATGGAAACTCCGCAGACCGTCCTGTACATCAGTCACGACCGCGAGCTGCTGGCCCGCACGGCGCAGAGCATCGTCACGATCGAGCTCGGTGCGGCGGGCAATACCGCCTGGGTGCACCCCGGCGGATTCGACACCTACCACCAGGCCAGGGTGGAACGGTTCGAGCGCTTCGACGAAATGCGCAACCGCTGGGACGAGGAGCGCGGGAAGCTGAAGGCGCTCGTGCAGATGTACAAGCAGAAGGCCTCCTACAACTCGGACATGGCCTCGCGGTACCGCGCTGCCCAGACCCGGCTCGACAGGTTCGAGAAGGCAGGGCCGCCCCCCGCGCAGCCACGCGAGCAGCATCTGTCGATGCGGCTGCGCGGCGGGCGTACCGGCAAGCGTGCCGTGGTCTGTGAAAGTCTCGAACTCACCGGCCTGATGAAGCCGTTCGACCTTGAGGTCTGGTTCGAGGACCGGGTTGCCGTGCTCGGTTCCAACGGCTCGGGCAAGTCGCACTTCCTGCGGCTGCTGGCCGCCGGCGGCAGTGCCCCCGAGCCCGAACACGAGCCGGTGGGTGACCTTCCGGTCGAGCCGGTGTCGCACGAGGGCGTGGGCCGTCTGGGTGCGAGGGTGCGTCCGGGATGGTTCGCGCAGGTCCACGGGCGGCCCGACCTCGCCGGCCGCACACTGGTGTCCATCCTGCACCGCGGCGACGAGCGTCGGGAAGGGCTGCCGCGCGAGGATGCCTCGCGGGTGCTGGCCCGATACGAGCTGGCGGGCGCGGCGGAGCAGACCTTCGACTCCCTGTCCGGGGGGCAGCAGGCGCGATTCCAGATTCTCCTGCTCGAACTCGGCGGTACGACACTGCTGTTGCTGGACGAGCCCACCGACAACCTCGACCTCGTCTCGGCCGAGGCGCTGCAACACGCGCTCCGCGGCTTCGAAGGGACCGTGATCGCGGTCACCCACGACCGTTGGTTCGCCCGGGACTTCGACCGGTTCCTGGTCTTCGGTTCCGACGGCACCGTCTATGAGTCGCCGGAGCCGGTGTGGGACGAGAAACGCGTGAAGCGGCGCCGTGGGTGACCAACGTCCCTGCGCGTGCGATGGGTTGGGCGCCTGCTCGGTATGTGGAGGGTGGGGCGTCGTAGGGGTCGGCGGCGTCCGTCCGCCCGTCCGGCCGGGTGTGAGTAGCAGCAGGCGCCAACTGTCTTGCAATGCCCTGGTGTTCGGCCTGACAGTCAGCTCTCGTGACCCTGCTTCAGCGGCCCATCGAAGTGGGATCCACACGGCCGGGCGCGCTCGACTCCTGTTTTGTCACATCCGTGATACTGTTTGAAAATGCCAGCTCGGATTGACCTCGAACAACGCCGCAAGGAGGTTATCGAGGCAGCATTTCGCCTCCTGGTCGCGGAGGGCCTCAGCGGAATGTCGCTGCGAAAGGTCGCCGTTGAATCGGGATTGAACATCGGTTCGGTGCGCCACTACTTCGACGACCACCGCAGCCTTCTCGTGGCGGCAGTGACCAACGTCGGTAATCGCATGGGGGAGAGGCTCACCCGGTATCCGACCGATGCGCTGGCCGGACTCACGGGTGAATCCGCCGTCGATGCCCTGCAGTCACGGCTGGAGGAACTGCTTCCGGTCGACGAGGAACGCCGCGTCGAGGCGATTGTGCTGACGGAATTCATCGTCGCCGCCCGGGTGAATCCGATTTTCCGTCCGGTGACCGAGCAGATGGCCGCCGACATGCGGCAGGTCATCACGGATGCCTTGCGCGTTCTTGAGGTGCACGCCCCGGCCGAGGAGGCCGAACGGGTCATCGCGGTCCTGGGCGGGCTGGTTCTGGACTCGGTGACGCCACACGGATCGCTCAGCGTCGAACGCCTTCGGGCGACGCTGCGGGCGCATCTGCGTTCGATCCTGGTGGACGGTCCCGGCGTCGACGCCGCACCGACCGACGACTGACCTGATAGCTGCGCCATCAGGCACTGTCGAAGTACATAAGGAGATCAGTTGTGCCCGCGTGGCTGTTTGCGTTGCTCGTTGCGGCTTTTGTCCTGTACACCGATGACTATGTGATCGCCGGCGTTCTGCCGGAGATCGCAAGAGACCTGGATGTCAGTGAGGCGCAGGCCGGCCAGCTGGTGACCGTCTTCTCCCTCACCGTCGCCGTGGCGGCGCCGGTCGCCGGATTCGCTCTCGCACGGGTGTCCCGTCGTCGCCTGTTCACCGTCGCGTTCGTGGTCTTCATCGCCGCGAACCTGGTGGCGGCCACGAACAGCAGCTTCGGTCTCCTGATGGCACTGCGGATCGTCGCGGCGCTCGCGGCGGCGGCCTCGACTCCTGCGGTGTTCGCCTTCGCCGCCGAGCGCGCGCCGGAAAGTCATATCGGGCGGTACGTCGCCGTCGTGGCGCTCGGTGTCACGGGCTCGATCGCGGCCGGAGTCCCGATCGGCACGTGGATCGGTGGCCATTACGGCTGGCGGGCGACCTTCGTCGCCATGGCGGTGGCCGGGGTCGCGGCACTGGCCTTCCTGCTCGTGGCCCTGCCTCGCGAGGGCGACAAGGCCAGTGAAGTACCGAATATCCGCGAGCAATTGCGTGCCCTCAGCAATCTGCCGGTGTCGCTCGGACTCCTGGCGAACTGCGCGCTCATGACCGGTTCGATGATGATGCTCACGTACATGGCTCCCTATCTCGCCGCGGTGAGCGAGGCCAGCGTGGATCAGCGTGCGCTCGCGTTCAGCCTGTCGGGGTTCGCCGGCATCATCTGCATCTGGGCGGGCGGGAAGGCCACCGACCGATGGGGTCCGGACCGCACCCTGGTCGCCGGGATCGGACTCTTCACCGGAATCATGGTGGTGCTGGGCCTGCTGTGGTTCGTTCGCCCCGTGCCCTTCACCGTCCTCGTCGTGGTGGGCACGATCTGGGGCGGCATGGCCTTCTGGAATTCCCCGGCCATTCAGGCACGCCTCTATCTGCTCGCCGGACCGGCCGCGGCTCAGGCCCTGGCATTCAACACGTCGAGCACCTATCTCGGGGTCTCGTTGGGCGGAGCCATCGGCGGCCTGACGCTGGGCAGCGTGGGGGCTGGACTGCTGCCGGCCGTCGCTGCCGTCCTCGGACTGAGCGCATTGGCATTGCTGGCACTCGCCATCGGTGCTTCGAAAGGAAAGGTGAGCAGTGCGGAAGCCGTGGCAGAAAGCTGATTCCTGCAACAGCGAAGGATGGAGTTTCCATGACGAAGTTCGTATTGTTCGGACCCGCCGATGCCGCGGTAGATTTCCGTGGATACGAACCGATGCTGCGGAGCTCGGAGGTCGCGCAGTCGATCTATCGTGAATTTGCCGAAACAATCGATGTTCCAGTGGGCCACCTCATCGACGGAGAGGTGGCGCACCTCCATCCGGTGCTGCTGCGCTGGATACGGCAGTTGGCCGCCATGCTCAGTGTGGGGCGGATCCTGGAGCGCAATCACGGTGCGGCCTCCGTGTACGGCGGTGTCTCCCTGGGTGAACTCGCCGCACTGCATTCGTCTGGGGCGGCCTCGACCGAAATGGTGGTCAGGTTCCTTCGGGAGAGGCATCTGCAGGACACCGGGCGGGACGAGGCAATCGGTTTCGCGTTCGTACCCGCGCCGATCGACTGGCGCTACTACGACCAGCCGGAGCGGATGACCATCTCCTGTGACTTCGGCTCGGTCCTCAACGGCGCCGGCCGCATGATCATGGTGTCCGGCCTGCGTTCGGCGCTCGAATCGGCGCGCGGAGACGGCCCCGCGGACCTACAGGTCGTGGACCGGTCCCTCGCGCATCAGGCGTATCACTCACCGTTCCGGGAGCCCAGCCGTCAGCGGCTGGAATCTCTGCTGAAAGAGAATGAGCTCGGTCATCCGAAAGCTCCGGTGGTCACCGCGGTTCCAGGGATGTACACGCTGACCTCAGGCGCAGAGGCCGCGAAGGCGCTCATCGCGAGTGAAACCCAGTCCCTCGACGTTCCGGGCCTGGTGGAAGCCTTGCGGCAGTTCGCGCCCGAAAAGGTGTACGTGATCAGTTCTTTCTTGCGCCAATTGGAGATTGATTTCCATGCGGCGACCGAATACGTTGATGATGCCTGGCTGAAACGGAATTTCGGCTAGTTCCATCGGGGTGAACGGATGCGCCCCGCACTGCGGTGGCTGCGGTGATCGCTTTGTACCGCCCGCAGCTGCTCTCGCTCGGAACCTCTCTGCGGCCGAGCTGATCCCAGTAATGGACTCCAGTCCTTATTCGGCGAGACCTGCACCGCGCGATCGCACCTAAGGAATCCTCTGTGCTTGAATCTGGGCAAATGGCAAATCCTACGACCCGGTCCATCGCCGAGATGGGCTGGAGTGTGCTGATGAGAAACGATCCGGGTCTCGGGGCGCTTCTTGACGCCGAGGCGAGGTACCAGACCACGAGCCTGTCGATGGTGGCCTCGGCCAGCGTGGCCCCGCCGTCCGTCCTCTGTGCGAACGGCACAGTCATGTCGAACGTCACCGCCGAGGGCTATCCGGGGGCGCGCTACCATCCCGGTGCCGTGCACTTCGACGGGATCGAGAGGCTTGCGGTCGAACGTGCCAAGAGCGTTTTCGGTGCCCGGTACGCAAACGTTCAGCCGCACTCCTGCTCATCGGCCAACCTGGCGGTCATGGCGGCACTGCTGCCCCGCGGCGGAAAGATCCTCGCGCTGGATCTCGATTCCGGTGGGCATCTGACGCACGGCGCGAGCGCATCGGTCAGCGGGAAGTACTACGAAGTGGCCCGCTACGACGTCGAACCCGACGGAAGCCTCGACTACGACAAGGTCCTCGGCCGCGCGCTCGACCAGCGACCGGACGTCATCATCGCGGGAGCGAGCGCGTTTCCCCGTTGGCTGGACTTCGCCCGGTTCCGGGCCATCGCGGATCGTGTCGGCGCCTACCTCCTCGCCGACATCTCCCACATAGCCGGGCTGGTCGCCGCGGGCCTGCACCCGAGTCCGATCGACTACGCGCACATCACGACGACCAGTACCTACAAGCAGCTTGCGGGTCCCCGAGGGGGTTTGATCCTCCTCGGCAAGGACTACCGCCGGAGCGCGCCGGACGGTCGGACCGAGCTGTGGAAGCTCATGCAGAGCGCGGTGTTTCCCGGGTTCCAGGGAACTCCGGATCCGTCCTCGATCGCGGCCAAGGCGCGTGCCCTGGCCGTCGCGTCGAGCGACGGTTTCCAGTCCACGATGAAACGCGTCGTGGACGGTGCGAAGGCGCTGTCGGACGAACTCGTGACGCTGGGGTACGACGTTCTGGCCGGGGGCACCGACACCCACATGGTTCTGGTCGACGTCCGGGCCTCGGGGCTCACCGGGGTCGTGGCCGAACGGGCACTCGAAGAATGCGGAATCCTGGTCAACAGAAACAAAATACCTGGAGATTCTCTTCCGCCTACGCTGGGAGGCGGTCTGCGCTTCGGAACAAATATCATCGCGCAGCGTGGAATGGGACCCTTCGAGGTTCGTGAATGCGCAGGTCTCGTGCACGAAGTGCTGTCCGGTGTCAAGGTCCTGGATTCCACTCATTATGAACTGGAGGGAACGCTCCGCGAATCGGTGCGCGACCGCGTGAGCATCCTCTGTGCGCGCTTTCCGTTTCGGTTCGAAGACGAGTAGACGCCCGCCTCGTTCGGAAGGTTGTACAAGGCATGACTTTCGCCGATGACACGGCCCGGCCGGCTTCCTCCTCCTTTCCTTCGGGGCTGGGAGTCCGTTCGGCACCGAACCGAGCGCGACCGGGCGAGCGCCTGGAACGATCCCTCGACGTCGCGTTTCCCACGGCCGACGGAGAACTGTCCCGCACATCGATCCTGACAGCGGCGATGGCCGTTCTCGTCCATCGGTACACCGCTCTTGAGCGGGTCGCCATCGACGGACTTGACGGCCAGGACACCTTTTCCTTGGCTGTCACCGACGAGTCGAGCACCCTCGATCTCGTCGAAGGGATGAGCACCACGGCGCGCTCGGACCTCGAACCTGCCCCCTTCGCCGTCTCGTTCACCGGTGCTTGTGGTTCGGACGCCGCGGTCGTACACGAACTGGTCCTCTCCGCGGACCTCGCATCGTCCAGGGTGACGCTCAATTTCGACGCCACCGGATTCGACGACGCGTATGCCGATCGGATCGCGGGCCACTACAAGGTCCTGCTGGATCAGATGGCGGGTACCCCGGACGCGCCCGTCGCACGGCTGAACATCCTGACGGCACACGAAGCCGACACCATGCTCCGCGCGTGGAACGACACGGGCACCCGCCTCACCGAGGACATCTGCCTCCACCAGGCGTTCGAGGCCCGGGCCGCGAAGGCGCCCGACGCGGTGGCGGTCGTCTTCGGATCCGAGTCGTGGTCGTACGACGACGTGAACCGACGGGCCAATGAACTGGCCCACCGCCTGATCGGGCTCGGAGTCGGACCGGACGCCAGGGTGGGCATCCACCTCGAAAGGACCCCCAGCCTCCTGATGGCGATCCTGGGCGTCCTGAAGGCCGGCGGGGCGTACGTGCCCCTGGACCCGAAATACCCGCGGGACCGGCTGGAGAGGATGGTCCTCGGCACCGGCTGCGAAGTAATGGTCACCAGCCGGGGACTCGACCGGATCCTCCCCGCACAGGTGCGGCACCACCTGGTGGTCGACGACCTGGGGAGCCGGCCCGGCGCACCCGCCGGGAATCCCGATACCGCGGTCCGCCCGGACAGCCTCTGCTACGTGATCCACACATCGGGCTCCTCCGGCACGCCCAAGCCGATCGCCCTGCGCCACCGCGGCGTGCTGAACAATCTCGCGGATCTCAACACGAGATTCGGTGTGGGACCCGAGGACGCGGTTCTCGCGCTGTCCTCCCCGAGCTTCGACATGTCGGCGTACGAGTTCCTCGGCATCACCATCGCGGGTGGCAAAGTCGTCATTCCGGATGCGGAGGCCGGATATCACCCGGCTTCGTGGTGGGAACTGGTCGACCGGCACCACGTCACGGTCTGGAACACGGCTCCGCCACTGATCGAGCTGTTCCTGGACTTTGTCGAGATCAGCGGCGGCACCCGTCCGCTTCCGCTGAAACTCTGCATGACAGGCGGGGACTGGGTCCCGGCGACGATGCCCGCACGTTTCCGGAAGGTCGCTCCGAGCCTCAGATTCGTGGCACTGGGCGGTGCGACGGAGGCCTCCGTCCATTCGACCGCGTACGAGTGGGACGCGTCCGAGGAGTGGGGCGGCGGCAACCTTCCGTACGGCCGGCCCCTCGCGAACCAGAGGGCGTTCATCCTCGACGAGCGGATGATGCCGGTACCGGTCGGCGTGGTCGGAGAGCTCTGTCTCGCGGGGGTCGGCCTGGCCCGTGAGTACCTCGACCGCCCCCGGGAGACGAGCGAGCGCTTCGTCCGGTGGTCGTGCGGCGACCACGTCGCGGAGCGTCTGTACCGCACGGGGGACATGGCGAGGTTCTGGCCCGACGGACTGATCGAGATCCTCGGGCGGAAGGACTTCCAGGTCAAGATCAACGGAATCAGGGTGGAGTTGGGGGAAATCGAATCCGTCCTGGCCGCACACCGCGGGGTGAAGCGCGCGGTGGTGGTCTCCCGGGAGGCGGACGGTCACGTGACGCTGGTCGGATACGTGACGGCCCAGCACGGCGAAACGCTGGACTACGCGTCACTGCTCGACGCGCTGCACGAACGGCTTCCGAGACACATGATTCCCTCGTCGATCGAGATCGTGGAGTCGCTTCCCCTCAACAAGAACGGCAAGGTCGACCGGCTTGCGCTGAGTTCACCGGCACAAGGGAACGAGACCACCCCGCGCACGCCGCGGCGGGAACCGGAGCACGGCCGGAACTGGCAGTGCTTGGTGGTCGACGCGTGGCGGGACGTGCTGGACGTCGACCACCTGGACGGCCACGACAACTTCTTCGACCACGGAGGGGATTCCATGAAGGCGATACGAAGCATGGTGCGCATCGACCGACGGCTGCGCATGACCGATATCTACGAGCATCCGACTGTGACCGCCCTGGCGGATCACCTGGCCGAACGTTATGGCGAGCACCCCAGCCCCTGAGGGCTGTCCGACCTCCGGAGTAGTCATGCCTGTCTATCTCGTGACCGGCGCCGCGGGTTTCATCGGCGCGAACTATGTGCAGCACCTGCTGGAGTGGGAGTCGTCAGATGTCGAAGTGATAGCGGTGGACTACCTGGGATTCGCAGGCAACCGGCCGAATTTGGAACCGGTGTCCGACCGCATCGTGTTCGAGAAGGCGGACATCGCCGACCTCGACGCCATGGAGGAGATCTACCGGCGGTATCGGCCGGACTTCGTCGTGAACTTCGCGGCGGAGTCGCACAACGACCGCGCGATCCTGGGCCCGACCGCGTTCATGCGCTCCAACGCGCTCGGGGCGCAGGTGATGGCCGAGTGCAGCCGTCTGGTGCCGGTCCGGTCCCACGTACATGTGTCGACGATCGAGGTGTACGGGGAACTGGCCCCGGGGGAGAAGTGGTTCACCGAGCGGTCACCGTTGAACGCGAAGACGCCGTACAGCGCGGCCAAGGCCGCCGGAGACCAGATCGTACGCGCGTACATGCAGACCTATCCGGAGCTGAACATCCGGATGACGCACTGCGCGAACAACTACGGCCCGTACCAGTTGCCGGAGAAGCTCATCCCGCTGGCGGTGACGAATCTCCTGCGCGGCCGGAAGGTGCCTGTCTACGGTGACGGGCTGCAGAGCCGTGACTGGCTGCACGTGGCCGACCACTGCGCCGCGGTACACCGGGTGCTGCACGCCGACCTGGGACCGGTTCCTCCGCAGGCGGCCACGGAACCGGAGCTGTTGCCGATCTTCGACGTTTCCGCCCGCCACGAGGTCACCAACCTGGACATCGCCGGTCGGGTCGTCACGGCGCTCGGCCTGGACCCGTCGGAATGGATCGAGCACATCCCGGACCGGCCGAACCACGACCGCCGGTACCTGATCGACCCGGAGAAGATCGAAACGCTGCTGGGCTGGCGACCCGTGCGTGATTTCGACGCGGGCCTTGCCGAGACGGTCGACTGGTACGTGGAGCACCGTGCCTGGTGGGAACGGATTCTCGAAGAGAAGGGTGAACTCGGCTTCGACTGGGGGGCGGTGGGCCCGGGATCCACCGAACTCCGGTAGCGGAGTCGCCGCAGCGCGCGTCAGCCGTGGGGGGAGTTCGGGGCCGTGTTCCTCTGCCGCGCGAACCGTCCGGACACGGTCCGGCGGTCCGGACGGTCCCCACCTTCGCCGACGGCCGACCCGTCACCATCGTGGACCTGGCCGCCCCGGCCGTTCGTGGTACGGCCTGAGCCGGGTCACCGCACCGGGGGACCGGTTCATCGCCCCATCCCAATCGAGCACATCAATATTGGCCGACCGGACAGTTCCCACCGCCGCGCGGCTCACGATGCTGGGCAGACGCGTCGACTGGAGGTGTCCGCCGTGACAGAACACCGCACCGTGGTGAATCGGACCACTGGGCAGGATGACGGTGCCCGGCCGGAGAGCCGGGACCGGGAGCGTACGGCCGCGATGGTCGCGGACATCGAGCGGCTGGTGCGCTGCGAGTCCCCCTCGGACGACCTGGCCGCGGTCGCCCGCAGCGCCGAGCTGGTGGCCCGGATCGGCGCCGGTCACCTCGGGGCCGAGGCGGAGCGGGTGGTCATCGACGGATGCACGCATCTGCGGTGGCGCTTCGGCCGGACCCCGCGCGTGCTGCTCATCGGGCATCACGACACGGTGTGGCCGGTCGGGTCGTTGAAGAGCCATCCGTTCGAGGTTCGCGACGGAGTGCTGCGCGGACCCGGTTGCTTCGACATGAAGGCCGGCCTGGTGATGGCGTTCCACGCCTTGGCGGACCTGATCGCCGCGGGGGCACGGACGCGTGCGTCCGGACCCGGGGCCGCGCATCCGCTGGACGGTGTCACCCTCCTCGTCACCGGTGACGAGGAGCCGGGTTCGCCCTCGTCCCGGGAGCTCATCGAGGACGAGGCCCGCTCCCACGCTGCCGCCCTCGTACTGGAGGCCGCCGGACCGGGTGGGGCCCTGAAGACGGAACGCAAAGGGGTGTCGCGCTACGAGGTGCTGGTTCGAGGACGTGCTGCCCACTCCGGCCTTGAGCCGGAGCGTGGCGTGAACGCGACGATCGAGGCCGCCCACCAGATCCTGGCCGTGGCCGCGCTGGGCGATGCGGCACACGGTACGACTGTCACGCCGACCCGCCTGGAGGCGGGCACCACGAGCAACACCGTCCCCGCCTCGGCACGCTTCGACGTCGACGTCCGCATACGGGACGCGGCGGAGCAGCACCGTGTGGACCGGGCGATGCGCGACCTGCGGGCCCGGCTGCCCGGCGCGGCGGTGGAGGTCACCGGTGGTCCGAACCGGCCGCCCTTGCAGGCCACAGCGTCGATGGATCTCTTCGCGCGGGCGTGCCGGCTCGCGACGGACCTCGGGCTCGGCCCGCTCTCGCAGGTGGCCGTCGGCGGCGCCTCCGACGGAAATCTCGCCGCGGGAGTCGGCACCCCGACTCTCGACGGCCTGGGAGCGGTGGGCGGCGGCGCGCATGCCGACGACGAACATCTGCTCGTCGCGGAACTGCCGCGGCGGACCCGACTGCTCACCGCGTTGACGGCCGATCTCCTGGCACCGCGGGACGGCTGTCCGCCCGGACGAAGCGGGAGCCCGCATCCTGTGCCCTCGAACCAGCTGCGCGTAGATCGGGATTGAAACCATGACCCGCGTGACCGATTTCCTGCGCGACCGCACCGAATCCCCGCCCGTCGACGCGGCGTACGCCGCGGCCGATACCGCCGCGCGCGGCGCGGGCATCGACATCCGTTCCCTGGACAGCGTCAGTGAGCTTGAGGCCGCTCGGCGCCTGTACGAGCGGATCTGGCGTACCGGCGAGAACAGTCCGGTGGTGACCGCCGACCTGTTGCGTGCGCTGGCGAAGGCGGGCAGTTACGTCAGCGGCGCCTTCGTGGGGGACGAACTGGTCGGCTCCTGCTTCGGGTTCTTCTCCCCGCCGGCGCGCGCGGCCCTGCACAGCCACATCGCGGGGGTGCTGCCCCACGTGCGGCGCCGCAACGTCGGATTCGCCCTGAAACTGCACCAGCGGGCCTGGACGCTGGCGCGGGGTGTGGACGAGATCCGCTGGACGTATGACCCCTTGGTGCGCCGCAACGCGTACTTCAACATCGCCAAGCTGGCCGCCGAGCCCGTCGAGTACCTGCCGGACTTCTACGGTCCCATCGACGACGGGATCAACGGCAGCGACGACAGCGACCGGATTCTGGTGCGGTGGCGGCTGGCGTCCCCGGACGCCGAGTCGGTCTGCGCCGGGCGGCCCAGACCGGCCGACGCGGAGGTCGCCCGGTCGCGCGGAGCGACCGTCGCACTCGGACTCTCCGCCACGGGCGCGCCGTCCCTGGGGCGCGCCGACGGCAACGCACGCACCGTACTGGTGGCGGTACCCGAAGACATCGAGTCACTGCGCGGGAGCGACCCGGCGTGCGCCGTGAGCTGGCGCGCGGCGGTACGGGACGTGCTGGGCGGACTGCTCGCCGACGGCGCGCGGGTGCGCGGCTTCGACCCGGCGGGCTGGTACGTCGTGGACCGCGGAGGCCCGACGCGGGTCGCCGAAGGCACGCGCGGGCACGGAACCCACCACGACGAAGCGCCACAGGAGACAGTGTGAAGGTCACCGGAGTCGAGCTGCGCACCATCAAGGCACCCCTCGTATCCCCGTTCCGCACCTCGTTCGGCACCGAGACCGTGCGGGAGGCACTCCTGGTGCGCGTCGTCACCGAGGAGGCCGAGGGCTGGGGCGAGTGCGGCGCGGGTACCGCTCCGCTGTACTCGTCGCAGTACACACACGCCGCGGCGGACGTCCTCAGCCGCTTCCTGGTCCCGGCGCTCGCCGGGGTGGCCGACCTCGACGCCCACCGGGTCGCCCCGGCCCTGGCCGCGTTCAAGGGGCACCGCATGGCCAAGGCCGCCCTGGAGACGGCGGTGCTGGACGCGGACCTCCGGGCCCGGGGAGTGCCCCTCGCACACGCCCTCGGCGCGGTCCGCGACAGAGTGCCGTGCGGGGTGTCGGTGGGGATCACCGAATCGATCCCCGCGCTCCTCGACGCCGTCGCCGGATATCTGGACGCCGGCTATCTGCGGATCAAGCTGAAGATCGAACCCGGCTGGGACATCGAGCCGGTGCGCGCCGTCCGGGAACGGTTCGGCGACATCCCGCTGCAGGTGGACGCCAACGCCGCCTATCACCGCGGCGACGCCCGCCATCTGGCCCGGCTCGACCCGTTCGCCCTCCTGATGCTGGAGCAGCCGCTCGCGGAGGACGACCTCCTCGGCCACGCGGAACTCGCGAAGCGCATCACCACCCCGATCTGCCTCGACGAGTCGATTGTCTCCGCCCGCGCCGCCGCCGCCGCGCTCACCCTCGGCGCCTGCCACGTGGTCAACATCAAGCCGGGCCGCGTCGGCGGCTATCTGGAGGCGCGGCGGATCCACGACGTCTGCGTGGCGCACGGCGTCCCCGTCTGGTGCGGCGGCATGCTGGAGACGGGACTGGGCCGCGCCGCCAACGTGGCGCTCGCCGCACTGCCCGGGTTCGTGCTGCCCGGCGACACGTCGGCCTCCGACCGCTACTACCGGACCGACATCACCGCACCGTTCCGCCTCGTGGACGGCCATCTCGCCGTGCCGACCGGGCCGGGCCTCGGCGTCACCCCCGTCCAGGAGATTCTGGACGAGGTGACGGACTCGACGACCTGGGTGCCCGTGCCCTGAGGCCCTCGCCATGCCGGTCCGTTCGTCCGTGCGGACGAACGGGCTGGCATCATTACGTCATGCGCGACCAACTCCGATGCCGGTGGGCCGGGCTAGTTTCGGCCCCGTGCTCATTCCCGTGACCAGCCTTCCGCGAGCGAGCCTCGCGCGTGTCCTGGAGGAACTCGGCTCCACCCTGCTCGACGTGGTCTGCGGTGACGCGGAACGCGCCGACGGCATCGGCGGCGTCGTCATCCACGACCCACTCGACGAGCCGGAACTCCCGGACCACGCGCTGGTACTGGGTGTGGCCCTGCACGACCTCTCCGACATCGCCCGAGTCGTCACCCGGCTGGGGCAGCGCGGCGCCGCCGCCCTGGTGGTGCGCGCGCCCCTCACCCCAGACGAGGCGCTGACCGCTGCGGCCGAGGCGTCGGGCGTGGCCGTGCTCTCCTTCGCCCGCGGCGCCTCCTGGACGCACCTGGCGGGGATGCTCCGGACGCTGACGACCGACAGCAACCGGCATGACATGGATGGTCACACGGCCGACCGGTTCGAGTCCGGTGACCTCTTCGCGGTCGCCAACGCGATCGCCGCGCTGCTGGACGCGCCCGTCACCATCGAGGACCGCAACTCGCGCCTACTGGCCTTCTCCGGCCGGCAGGAGGACATCGACCCCTCGCGGGTGCAGACGATCCTGGGCCGGCAGGTCCCCGAGCACTACACGCGCATCCTTGAGGAACGCGGGGTGTTCCAGGCGATCTACCGCAGCGACCGCCCCGTCTTCGTCGCGTCTCTGCCCGAGTCGGGCGACACGACACAGCCGCCCGAACTGCCGCGCGCGGCGATCGCCGTGCGTGCCGGGGACGAGATCCTCGGCGCGATCTGGGTGGTCGTCGCCGAGCCGCTGAGCGAGGACCGCAGCGAAGCGCTCTACGAGGCGTCCAAGCTGGTCGCGATGCACATGGTGTGGCAGCGCGCGGACGCGGACATGGAACGGCGGCAGCGCGCGGAGCTGCTGGCCACCGCACTGGAGAGCGGCCCCGGATCACCCGAGGCGATCCGCCGCCTCGGCCTGAAGGACGGGCCCGCCGTCGTTCTCGCGCTCACCGTCGTCGACGCGGCGAATGAACACCGGCTGCCCGCCCGTACCGCCACCGAACGCAAACGCCTCGCCGACGCGTTCGCCATGCATCTGGCCGCGGTGCACCCGCACGCCACCGCCGCGCTGATCGGCGACATCGCGTACGGCATCCTGCCCCTTCTTCCGCAGAACCGGCACGACGCCGAGGAAAGGGCGGCCCGCATCGCCACCGAGTTCCTGGCCCGCGTGGGCTCCCGGCTGCGCCCCGTCATCGGCGTGGGGCCGTACGCCGAGGACAGTGCGGCGCTGGCCCGCTCGCGTACCGGAGCCGAACGGGCGTCGCGCGTCCTGCGGTCGGGAACCGCCGGGCCGTCGGTCGCCCGCCTGGACGACGTCCACGTCGAGGCACTGCTGCTGGAGCTCGCCGACCTCGTCCCGCGCGGGGACCTGCCCAGCGGCGTCCTCGCACGCGTCATGGCCTACGACGAGATCCACGAGACCAACCTGACCGATACGCTGCGGAGTTGGCTCGACGCCTTCGGTGATGTCGCCACGGCCGCCGCCTCGATGTTCGTGCATCCCAACACGTTCCGCTACCGGCTCCGGCGCGCGGCGGAGGTCGGCCGGATCGACCTGAATGATCCGTCCGCACGTCTCTCGGCCATGCTGCAACTGCACCTGATGTCGCTGAGGTCGGCCCCGGACGGCGGATGAGCGGACGGGCCGTCCCGCCCGTTCATCGGCAAGCTTCACGACGGCCAAGACCGAGTGTCCTGATCAGAAAGGCCAGCCACTCGGCGTCCTGTGCGGTCGCGACCTCGTACGACGTCGCCGCGCCGTGCCCGGCGTTGTCGAAGACGTGCAGGAGGATCGGCGCGTCCCCTTCCTGTGCCGCCTGCAGACGCGCGGCGAACTTGCGCGCATGCCAGGGAGGACACCGCGGATCGGTCGCCCCGGCCTGGAGATAGACCGCCGGGAAGACGCCGGGCCCGACCAACTGATAGGGCGAGAGCCGCAGCAGCCGCCGTACTTCCGCGGGATCGTCCGGATCCGCCCACGCCTTGCGGATGACGAAATCCAGATAGGGATCGCGAGTGCCCCCGATGAGGTCGAGGAGCGGCGCCATCGGCAGCACGGCACACCACAGCTCGGGGCGCGTCGTGAGGGCGACCCCGCACATGAGACCACCGTCGGAGCCACCGGTCAGCGCGAGCCGCTCGGGTGTGGTGAACCCGGTGGCGATGAGGTGCTCGGCAACGGCGACGAGGTCGCCGTCGCGCACGTGTTTGCGTTCCCGGTGCGCGGCCAGGTACCAGTCGCGGCCGAACTCGCCGCCCCCGCGCAGATGAGCCTGGACGAGCACGCCGCCGGCCGCGACGAAGGCGGCCATCTCGGGCTGGTACTGCGGCAGCAGAGGCACGTTCGCCGCTCCGTACGCGGAGATCAGCGTGGGCGCGGGCCGCGTCGGGTCGCTGCCCGCCGGTCGCACCACGTGGTAGGGGATCTCCACGCCGTCGGGTGCGACGGCCCGCTCGAACGTCACGTCGGCGTCGAGGGTGACCGCCGGGGCCGACAGCGTCTCGATGTCCGCCTCGCCCGGACGGTGCAGATAGACGCCCCAGGAGCTGGTCGGGGTGGAGAAGGCGAAGACGAAGTCGTCCGGGGGAGAGCCCACGGCCAGGCCGGTCAGGGCGAAGAACGGTGCGGAGAGCGCCCCCCGTCCGGGCAGCGGAACCTCCCCGGTGACGGCGCCGGAGCGGTCGAGGATCCGTACCCGGGCGCACGTCCGGTCGAACTCGCTGAGGTACAGATGGTCGCCGACCGGAGACAGGGACCGCAGCACCGTCTCGCCCTCCGGCACCAACTCCGCCCACGAGGCCGGGTCGTTGGGGCCGGTGGTGTCCAGCGGGAGCGCGACCACGCGCCCGCGCGGTGCCCCCACATCGGTCACCGCGATGTAGCGGTCGCCGACGATGTGTCCGGCGACGGTCCCGGCGCAGTCGGTGACGAAGGGCCGCCAGGGGGTGGCGGGCCGGGACAGATCCCGTACGGCGACCGGAACAGGACTGCCCACCCGGTGACTCGCGACGGCCCAGCGGCCGTCGGCCGAGAACTGCACGAGTGTGTACTCCCGCGAGCCCTCACCGACCGGGACCGCTTCCACCACGGTGCTGCCCGCGCCGTCCCGCGTGGCGAGCCGGTGACGGTACACGGCCTGCCGGAACTCGTGCGGCGCACCGGTCAGGGCGAGGAAGAAGAAGCCGCTGCTGTCGGGCAGCCACGACACGCCACCGGCCCACGCGCTGTGCAGGACCTGCCGCGGCGCGTCGTCCAGTACGCGCCCCGAGTCCACCTCGATGAGCCGGACCGTGTTGTGCTCGCTGCCGTCGGTGCAGACGCCCAGGGCCAGGACGCGGCCGTTCGGCGACGGCGCGAGCCACGACAGGAACGCGGGGTTCTGCCCGTCACCGAACGCGGTCAGGTCGACCACCGGCCGGCCCGCGCCGAACGGCCGGTCGGCGACGACCACGCGGGGCGCCGCCGCACCGGGCGGGTTCACGGCGCGGAACCAGCGGCCCGCCGCGAACCTCGGCAGTGCCGGGCGGGACCCGGCATCGTAGGTCTCGATCAGCTTCCGTACGGCCGCGGGGTCCTGCCCGTCGTAGGCGACCGATGTGGCGAGAGCGGCCTGTCGGCGCTGCCACCGCCGTATCTCGTCGGTCTCCGGCTCCAGCCACCGGTACGGGTCCGGCACCCGGACGCCCGCGACGTCCTCGAAGGCGTCGACGGTCCGCGCGGGCGGATACGGCAGAGGGCTGCTGTTCACTGTGACTCCGACTGCTCGGTGTCCCGGAGACCGTCAACGCCTCCGGGACGCATGGACTGATGTACTGCTGAGTCCGCGTCCGCACCGGGGGCCGCCTCGGAGCCCGCTCGCGCCGCCGTGGCGAACTCGGCACGCAGCCGCTCGAACGCCCCGGGGATCCGGTTCACCCGCCGGACGTGGAGCAGCGCGTCGTAGGCGGCCGGGAAGTCCTCGACGGGGTCGAGCTCCCCACCGGCGAGCATCCCCTCGACGCCGTCGAAGAACCCGGCGGGCGCGCGGCGCGGATCGAGGAGGGTCACCTCCGGGCCGAGACGGTCGAGCCGCGATTCGACGGAATTCGGCGTCAGGGCCCGCGCCCCGAGCGTCACATCGCAGTCGAACGGACGCGACGACCGCTGGGTGAAGGTGACTTCGGGCCCGGAGCCGTACGTCATCCCGATGACGACGAGATCCGCCCCCAGCTCGGAGGAGAGCAGACCGCCCAGGGTCGGCCGACCGTGCAGCGGTGTACGGCGGACGTGTGCGTTGTGGGCGCTCACCACGACGCGCCGCTCCCGGCGCAGGATCCACTCCACGCTGCGCGCCATGAACGCCTCCCGAGGATAGGGGCCCTCCGAGGAGGTCCCGTCCTCGTCGGCCTCGGCGACGAAGGCTTCGAGCGAGGCCGCGCACCACAGGGCGATCTCGGCGTCCTCGGCGGCCGGGCCGCCGCGCCGGGAGGAGCGGAGTGCGCGCTCGCCCAGTCCGCGCAGGCCGTCGAGCAGCCGGGCACGGTCCGAGGAGGACATCGCCGCGTAGCGGACCGCTGCCCGCGACCGGTCGCCCAGATCGCTCAGCCGCAGCAACTCCTCGTCACCCGGGCGTGCGGGCAGCCGGTCGAGGCAGGCACGGACCGCCGGGCCGGGGGAGGTGGACGAGCCGGGCAGGTCCATTCCGTAGAAGGCGACCTTCGCCGACCCGCCGGAGTTGCGCCGACGCATCCAGCGCAGTTGCCTCCGCATCGGCTCGCACTCGCCGAAGCGGTAGGTGACGCCGTCCCGGGCGACGGTCTCGACCCGTCCCGGCCCGCCGCCGATCCACTCGTCGACGGCCAGCCCCTCGGCGAATCCGGATTCCAGGACCAGCCCGGTGAACCCGCACTCCCGGACCAGGAACCGGAACAGCAGGTCCCTGAGCCCGTAGAACTCCGTGATGTTGTGCGCGCCCTCGCCGAGCGCCACGACCCGTGCTCCGCCGATCAGTTGACGCAGTGCGGTCATGTCCGCAGATGTGTCGTGGAACATGTCCATGACGACTCACCACCTTCCCGCGCGCGGCATTCAGTTGTGGAAGTACCAGAGTTCCGGCGTGTACAGGAAGCTGAGCAGTGAGCGGAACGACGCCGGCGGCCCGGAGAGGGTGTTCTTCCACACGACAAGGGTGTGCGGGGTCGGGAAGTAGAGCACCGGCAGGTCCTTGCCGAGGTGGGTCACCTCGGCCGACAAGGCCTTGGAATCCGACCCGAACGTCGACGCGTCGATCAGCCTGTCCGCCTCGGCGTCGCGGTACCCGCCGAGATTGAAGCTGCCTCCCGCGTTGAACACGGTGTTGCTGCTCGGGTATCCGGCAGCCAGGTACAGCGGTCCGTAGTCCTGTGCCGCCCACTTGTCCTTGTTGGCGGGCGCGAAGGAGTTGCCGTAGTTGGTGTACATGTAGTTGAGCGACTTGCTCACGAGCGTGACCTTGAGGCCCAGCTTCTTGGCCTCCGATGCGAAAGCGGTGCCCCGGGC
Source organism: Streptomyces sp. NBC_01433 (assembly GCF_026340105.1). Lineage (NCBI taxonomy): Bacteria > Bacillati > Actinomycetota > Actinomycetes > Kitasatosporales > Streptomycetaceae > Streptomyces > Streptomyces sp. NBC_01433. Next base: position 6,112,891 of record NZ_JAPEPM010000001.1, read on the forward strand.
GCCGACGTACGCCGGGGTGTTCGCGGAGGCGAGGGAGAAGTCGACCGTCTGCCCGCGCGGGATGCCCGCCCCGCACTCGTCGGCCCCGGTGCCCGGGCGTCGGCAGGTGGTGGCGCCGCCCGGCTCGACCTTCCAGCCGTGGTCGGCGAGCAGTCTCTCGGCGGCGGCCGGGTCGTACGGGTAGGGCGCCTTGTCACCGAACGCGGGCGGGTACGGGGAGTCGCCGCCCGCGGTGGTGTAGTTGGCGGAGGCGGCACCGTTGTACACGCCCCGGCTCTTGATGTAGCCCTGCTGGTCGATCAGGTGTTGCAGGGCCTGGCGGAAGTACGGCTGCGCGATCACCTTGTCGAAGTGGTGGGTGGTGTTCTCGAAGTTCAGGACCAGCGGGTCGAACCGGGCGGGCGCCGGGGCGCCGTATACCTGGTAGCCCTTCTTCTTCAGCGCGTCGATCTGCATGATGAAGCTGGAGTCCAGCGTTCCGACGGTCAGGTTGCCGGCCTTGAACTGGTTGAGGACCGCCGGGGCGGAGGTGAACGACTTGAAGTCGACCCGGTCGAGCCGTGAGCCGCCCGGCCCGCTGTAGGACGTGTTGGGGACCAGGGAGAACGAGCCGGTCGTGGGGTCGAAGCTACCCAGACGGTACGGGCCGTTGACCACCTGCCAGAGCGGGTTGTCGGCGAATGTGGTCGGGGACTCCGACTGCTTGGTGAGGTAGGTGTAGATGGCCTTGGCGTTCTTCGGCCGCGTGTAGTCCAGGTGCGGCCCGGAGGTGCGGGCGATGTTCCACTCCTTGGAGGGCATCACGTACAGCAGGGTCAGCATCGACATCAGGTAGGACGGGTTGTACGCGGTCGTGGACCTGAGGGTGAGCTCGTCCGGCGCGGTGGCCTTCGCGGTGACGCCGTCGGGAAACTGCCCCGGGGTGTAGAAGCTCCAGTTGGCCGGGCTCTCCTTGAGCGAGGCCTTCAGCAGGGCCAGGGAGAAGACGACGTCGTCGGCGGTGACCGGCCTGCCGTTGGACCATGAGTAGTGCTTCATCCTGATGCGCACGGTCTTGCGGTCGGTGCTGTAGCGGGGCGCCTCGGCCAGGCTCAGTGCGGCGTCCGCGATCCGGTCGCCCTCACCACTGGGGCGGTAGAGGGAGCGCCACAGGAGCCCCCGGGCGATGACGGTCCCGTTGGCGGACGCCGGTGGATACGGATAGATGTAGTTGGGGCTGAGTCCCGGAGTCAGCGCGACCGTGGCCGTGCCGCCGTCCTTGGGCTTCCCGGACTCCTTCGGCAGGGTCTTGTAACCGCCCCGCAGATCCTTGGCCAGGTCGCCGCCGGTGCACGCCGTGGCCAGTACGGCGAGCACGGCGGCGAGCACCGCGAAGCGGCGTCCTCGCGCCTTGCCGGGCACATGTGTCATGGATGGCTCCCTGCGAGGTGTGGTGGAAGAGGGTGAAGAGGCGACGGTCGTGGCGAGCGGCCTCAGCCGGCCCGGTGACCGACCGCGTCGCGGAGCGAGTCCGCCAGCAGGTTGAGCCCCAGCACCGTGACGATGACGCAGATGCCGACGGGATACACCAGCCACCAGTAGTCGGCGGAGATGAACGTCGCGCCGTTGGCGAGCTGGCTGCCCCAGTCCGCGGTCGGGTAGGTCAGGCCGAAGCCCAGGAAGCCCAGTGCGGCGACGACGAGGATCGCGTCGGCCACCTGGAAGGTGATGACGACGATGATCACGCTGAGCGCGTTCGGAATCAGGTGGGTGAGGATGAGCCGCGGGCGGGAGGCCCCCATCACCCTGGCCGCCAGCACGAACTCCCTTACCCGCAGGGTCAGGACCTCGCCGCGGACGAGCCGGGCGGAGACCAGCCAGGAGAACCCGCCGATGACCAGGCTCAGCGACACGGCGTTCGCGTGGAAGCGCACCGAGAGGATCAGGACGAAGAAGAGGAAGGGGATCGACAGCAGGGTGTCGACCACCCGCATCAGGAACCCGTCCACGACCCCGCCGGCGAGTCCGGCGACGGCGCCGTAGACCGTACCGATCGTGGTGGCGAACAGCGCGGCGAGCAGCCCGATCTGCAAGGACACCCTGCCACCCGCCATGAGGCGGCCGAGCACGTCGAACCCGTTGAGGTCCGTCCCGAGCGGATGCTCGGTGCTGGGCGGCAGAGCCGCGTTCACCAGATCCACGTCGGTCTGGTTGGTCTGATAGATCAGGGGGCCGAGGAAACAGAACCCGACGACGAGTATCAGAAGCAGCCCGCCGGCGAGGCCCAGCGGGTGGCGCCGCAGTGCGCGCAGCACCGGTCTCACAGTGAGCCGCTCGCGCACGTCGGCCGGTTCGACCGGTTCGGCCGCTGATGACGCGGTGGCGCCCGCCTCCCGGGCCCCCGCCGTGTCCGTGTGTCGTGAGGTCATTTGTTCAACTCGATTCGGCTGTCGGCGGCGGCGACCGCGATGTCGGCGAAGAAGTTGCCGGCCACGGTGAGGACGCCGCCGATCAGGGTGTAGGCGAGGAGCACCGGGTAGTCCTCGTGCTGCAGGCTGTTGAGGAACAGCAGCCCGAGGCCGGGGTAGTTGAAGAGCGACTCGACGATCAGGTTGCCTGCCAGGAGGCTGGGGATGAGCGTGCCGACCAGCGTGATCAGCGGTAGACAGGCGTTGCGCAGCAGGTGGCGCGTCAGGACGCTCCGTTCCGGGAGCCCTTTGGCCCGCGCGACCCGGATGTAGTCCTGGCCGAGCTGGTCGAGAGCCGACGAGCGCTGGTACTGGGAGAAGATCGCGACGCTGGTGATGGCGAGCGTGATGACGGGCAGGGCCATGGCGCGGGGATCGGTGAGGATCACCCACGTGGAGTGCGACTGGGACGCCTCGGCAGGGAAGAACGACAGGGACTGGCTGAACACGGCGATCAGGATCAGGCCCAGCAGGAACGACGGAGTCGCGTAGATCACATAGGAGGCCGCCGTGGTGGCGCGGTCGACGAGACTGTTGCGGCGGACCGCCTGGAGGATGCCGAGCGGGACGGCGATCAGCAGCGCGAGGACCAGGCCGGCGAGCGAAAGCATCGCGCTGCGGCCGGCGTTCTGCCGCAGTACCGTCCCCACGTTCTCGTTGAGCTTGTAGGACCTGCCCAGGTCACCGTGGGCGAGCTGGCCCAGATAGCTGAGGTATTGCACGACGAGCGGCCGGTCGAATCCGTGCTCCCGGTTGAAGTCGGCCACGGCCTGGGGGGACGCGCGCTGTCCCAGGACCACGCGGCCCGGGTCGTCCGAGACCACGTGCAGCAGGAAGAACACCATCGCGGAGATGCCCAGTACGACGACGAAGGAGATCGCCAGCCGTCGGACCACGTACCAGCTCACGCGTGACCATCTCCTCTCCGGGCGATCCGTGGTCTGCCTGATATGCGGGGGAGTGGTGAGTGACGGTTCATCGTGCGGAGAGCTCCTCGGGCTGTGCGGCCGGCGAGCGCAGGGGATGGTGGCAGGCGACCTTGTGCGTGCCGGTGAGGGTCGTGAGGGCGGGCTCCGTCGCCGCGCACTCCTCGGTCGCCAGTGGACATCGGGTGCGGAACCGGCAGCCGCTGGGCGGATCGATGGGACTGGGCAGTTCGCCGCGCACGCGCCCGCCCGACCGGGGCCGGGACGCGGCGGGGTCCGCCTCGGGAACCGCCGCGAGCAGCCCCGCGGTGTACGGGTGCGCGGTGGACCCGTACACCTCCTCGGTGGTGCCGGTCTCCATCAACTTGCCCAGGTACATGACTCCGACGCGGTCGGCCAGGTACCGCACGACCGCGAGATCGTGGGAGATCACGACACTGCTCAGTTCGCGTTCACGCTGGACGCGGTGCATCAGATTGAGGACCTGGGAACGGATGGAGACGTCCAGCGCGCTGACCGGCTCGTCGGCGACCAGCACCTTCGGATCCAGGGCCAGCGCGCGGGCCAGTCCCACCCGCTGGCGCTGTCCCCCGGAGAGTTCGTGGGGGTAGCGCTCCAGGACGCCCGACGGCAGTCCCACGTCCCCGAGGAGCTCGCGGGCCCGTGCGGTCCGGGCGGCGCGGGTGCCGATGCCCTGGATCACGAGGGGCTCGCGTAGGATCGCGCCGATGCGCATGCGGGGGTCGAGCGAGGAGTTGGAGTCCTGGAACATCATCTGCAACTGGGACCGGCGCGGCGCGAGTTCGCGGGCACTCATACCGGTCACCGACGCACCGTCGAAGATCACCTCGCCCGACGTGGGCCGGTTCAGGGCCACGAGCATGCGGCCCAGCGAGGACTTGCCGCACCCCGACTCCCCGACCAGGCCGAACGTCTCACCGGGCGCCACGTCGAAGCTCACTCCGGAGACCGCCTTGACCGTGCGGCGCCGCCCGAGGAGGCTCCGTCCGCCCACCGGGTACTCAAGTCTGAGATCGACGATCCGCAGCCGCGGCGTCGTCCCGTGTACGGCAGGGGCCTCGGGGGAGTCGACGGGCCGTGCGACGGCCGATGCCCCTGAACCGGTACGGACCGCTGTCGTGGCGACCGGGTGCCAGCACGCGTGGGTGTGCCCGTCCTCTTCCACCGAGAGCGGCGGCCGCTCCTCGTGGCAGCGGTCCGTCGCGGCCGCGCAGCGCGGCGCGAAAGGACAGCCCGCGGGGGAAGCGGCCAGATCCGGTGGTGTGCCGGGAATGCTGAAGAGCGGCTCGCGCCGGTCCTGGGTGAGCGAGGGGATCGAGGACAGCAGCGCATGGGTGTAGCGGTGCCGGGTATGGCTGAAAAGAGCTGGTGTCGGTCCGGTCTCGGCCACGCGCCCGGCGTACATCACGCCCACCCGGTCGGCATGCCGGGCGATCACTCCCATGTCGTGGGTGATGAGGATCATCGACATACCCAGCCGGGACCTGAGGTCGTCCAGAAGATCGAGGATCTCCGCCTGGATGGAGACGTCGAGCGCCGTGGTCGGCTCGTCCGCGATGACGACCCGCGGCTCGCACGCCAGGGCCATCGCGATCATCACGCGTTGCCGCATGCCGCCCGAGAGCTGGTGCGGATAGTCGTCCAACCGCTCGACGGGCTTCGGTATCCCGACCAGGCCGAGCAGCTCCGCGGCACGTGCGCGCGCGGCCCGCTTCGACGCGCCCCGGTGCAACCGCACCGGTTCGGCGACCTGTTCGCCGATGCGGCGGGTGGGGTTCAAGGCCGTCATCGAATCCTGGAACACCATCGCGATGTCGTTGCCGCGCAGGGCCCGGTACCGGTCCGCGGGGAGTCCGACGAGCTCCGTACCGCCGAAGTCGATCGAGCCGCCGGTCACCCGGCCACCGGCAGGCAGCATGCCCATCACGGCCAGGCCGGTCATGGACTTGCCGGATCCGGTCTCCCCGACGATCCCCAGGGTCTCCCCGCGATCGAGCGCCAGACCGACGCCCGAGACCGGGTGGACGATCCGGTCGCCCCGGCGGATCTCGACCGACAGATCGCGGATCGTCAGCACCCGGCCGCCGTCCGCGGACTCACGTGCGTTCTCAAAACCCTCGCTCGCGCGCACGATATGGCTCTCCATCTCCTCGACCGTCCGACGATTTTGAGACACGTACGTCAGTCGTCGTTCGTCGGGTTCACTGAACATTCAGGTGTGCGTCGTTCCGATCGCACGAAGGGAATCTCCTGCCGCGCACGGCGCTCAGCCGGCGGACGAGGGCCGGCCCAGTTCGTTCCGCAGCAGGCGCCGTACGTTCTCCCCCAGAACCGCGACGATGTCGCGCTCCGGCCACCCCCGCTGTTGCAGCGCGTCGGTGACCAGCGGCAGCCCCGCCGGACCCGTGAGCCCGGGAAGATAGGCGTCGGCCGGTACTCCCTCGACGAAGGCCAACTCGCAGCACGGGGGAGTGGTGTCGGCAAGTACTTCCTTGATGAAGTCGGGACCCAGCCCGACGTGCTCGATGCCCGCCACCCCGGCAATGTGCTCGATGTGGTCGATCAGCCGGCCGATCGAGTAGTCGCTCTCGTGCAGGTACGGAGCGAAGAAGTTCACGCACACCACTCCGCCGCCCGCGGCGACGCCCCGGATCTGCGCGTCGTCAAGGTTGCGGTGGTGGTCGAAGAGCGCCCGTGCGCCGGAGTGTGTGGCGATCAACGGCCGTGAGGACAGCTCCAGGACGTGCTCGACCCCGGACGCGCCGAGATGACTGATGTCGTAGAGCATGCCGAGGCGCTCCATCTCGGCCAGCGCCGCGACCCCGGAGCGGGTCAGCCTGCCGCCCGTCGCGTCCTCGCCGCTGCCGTCGGCCAGGGAGGTACGACCGAAGTGGGCCAGGGACGCGATCCTGACCCCCAGCCGGAACAGGGTCTCCAGCAGCTCCACGTCCTCGCCCACGCCGGGTGCGCTCTCCAGTGCCAGCACCAGGGCGATCCGGCCCTCGGCCAGCGTCCGGTCGACCTGGGCCCCGTCCGTGCACAGTGTGACGGCATCGGCGTTGCCGGCCGCGAGCCGGTGTGCCGCCTCGATCATGCGCAGCGTGCGGCGAAGCGCGCCCTCCGGCCGGTACGGATCCTCGACGAACACCGGCAGCGCCTGAAGGTTCACCCCGCCGGCCCGCAACTGCGGCAGCCAGCGCTCCCGGAAGAACTCCGCCCAGCGGTCCACCGGCCGGGCGACCACCGCACACAGGAGGTCGTTGTGCAGGTCCGCCACGATCGCGCGTCGGTGCAGCTCGTTCATCGCTCCGCCCGCCGCTCGGCCCGGCCGGTGTGCAGATACAGCGCGCGTCCCTGCCCGTCGTCACCGAGGAAGGCGAGCGGCGCGTGGACCCCGCGCTCCGGCTCGACCGGGATCAAGGTGTCACCGCGCCTGCCGACCAACTCCGTGCGGTACGGCGCCTCGTCCAGTTCGGCGACGGTTCCCCGGGGCGTGCGCTCCAGCCACAGCCGCCCAGCGGTGTCCCGGCTCACCGTGGTCTCGGCGGTGCTGGACGTGTACGTACCGACGTACCGGGACGTCTCCGCGACAGGAGCGCCCAGGTCCGGCACCGGCGAGGCGGGCAGACCGACCCCGGCGAGTTCACCGAGGACCCGGCCCGCGATCTCCGCGTACACGCGCCGTGACAGGCCGCCGTTGGTGACGATCGCCACCGCGACACCCCGCTCCGGCACCAGGCGCAGGAACGCTGACTGACCGATGGTGTTCCCGTCGTGTCCGATGACCGTGGGGCCCGACAGGTCGAAGAGCTCCCAGCCGAGCCCCCAGGCGGCTCCCTGGTCGATGTCGGGCAGCGTGACCTGCGGCCGCTGCATGGCCCGGACGGTCTCCGGGCCGAGCACGCTCACCCCGTCGGGGCCCCGGCCTCCGGCGAGGTGCGTCCGGGCGAAGGCCAGCAGATCGCGCGCGGGCATCGCCAGCATCGATCCGGCCGGTGCGTTCGAGCGTGCCAGGGCCCACACCGGCGTCGGTTCGAGCGGCGCCCCCGGCACCTTCTCGATGTGACCCACCGCCGTGCGGTGGACGATCGCCTCGTAGGGGTCACTCGCGGTGTGACTCATACCCAGCGGAGTGAACAGGTGCCGCCGGGCGCAGACGTCGAACGGCTCCTCGCGCAGCACCTCGACGATCCGCCCGAGCACGCAGTACCCGGCGTTGTTGTACGAGAACATCGTGCCCGGCCCGAAGAGCTGCGGCACGTCCCGCAGGACGCCCACGTACTTTTCCAGGCAGTCGTCACCCTTGCCGGTGTCGGTGAAGATGTCCCCCTCGAAACCCGCGACGTGACTCAGCAGCTGCCGCGTGGTGATCCCGCGCGCCGCCTCCTCGTCGGCGATCCGGAACTCCGGCAGGACGTCCCGTACGGGAGCGTCCAGATCCAGTCGCCCCTCGTCGGCCAACTGCATGACCAGCGTCGCGGTCATCACCTTGGTGATCGACCCGATCTGGAAGAGCGAGTCCACGGTGGCGTCGACCCCGGTGGACGTGCTCAGCACACCGGCCGCGGATTCGACCCATGCGTCACCGGCCTGGACCGCCACGGCTGCCCCGGGCACCTGGCTCTCGACGAGCAGATCCGGCAACCGGCGGCGCAGCCAGGCACCGACCTCCTCCAGCTTGTTCAGCTGATCCGACCCGTTCAGCTTCTGCACGGCATTCCTCCCTGCTCGACTGCGCAGGAGCTTAGGACGTGCGGAAACCGCCCTCTTCGTCCACTCCCACCACATGCGTCCCCGGCATTGGTGCGACTGGCCGAACCGGGCGGCTTCGACGGGAGGGGAGCGGGCTTGTGACGACGCGGCCTCTCAGGCCCTCCCGCGTCTCAGCCCGCGGTTCCGTATGAAGGGCGTCTCCTCCGTGATGTTGTCGAACAGGGCGCCGCCCGCGTCGGCCGGCAATGCGTGAATCATTTATCCGCCCCCTCTCATGGAATACGCGTTTTGTCACCGCATTTTATTTCGCCATCGGGTGCGAGGTGTCGAAAGGTGAAATGTCATGGCGCTGTACCGTGAGCTCGTCGGGTGGGCATGGGATTCCGGAACCCGGCACTGGACGTTCTTCGACACCGTGCTTCACGCGCTGGGCGTCGGTGCGGGTGACGGGTCGTCGTAGTGGTCGAGGAGGCGTGCACCCCAACGAAGCATCAGGCGGTCTGGTTTGGCGGCGAAGAACGACAGCCCCTCGACGGTCCCGCCGTGATCGCCGGGCGTTGCGCACCGTCGATCGGCATAAGCGCTCCTGTGTGCGGGAATGGGATCGGATGGATCGTCGATAGTGGCTGCGATCGTTGTGACAATATTGGACCGTTGCTTGATAAATGCGATGAAGGAGTAGGGGAAGCATGCCGGAAACCTCGTTCCAGGGCCAAGTCGTCGACACCGAACCCGCATCCGATGTATTTCTCGTCATCGGTATTCCGGGGTCCGGTAAGAGTTCGGTGTCGGCCGGCCTGGCCCGTCGGTTCCCCCTCGGCGCGCACATCGAGGGCGACCACCTCCAGGACCTCCTCGTGTCGGGTGGGCGTTCGCCCTCGCCGGAGGAGGACGTGGAGGCGGACCGCCAGTTGCTGCTGCGGGCACGCAACGCGTCGGTGCTGGCGCGGAGCTTCCACGCTGCCGGGGTCATCCCGGTCGTGGACGACGTGGTGGTGCGCCGTGCCCATCTGGACTTCTACCGGGAGCAGTTGAGGGACCTGCCACTGCGGTTGATCGTGCTGGCCCCGTCGGCGGACGTGGTCTCGCGGCGGGTCGCCGAGCGGGACAAGGTGCTCGCCGACGACTGGTCGTTCCTGGATGACGCACTGCGCAAGGAGATCGCAGGTGAAGGGGAGTGGTTCGACAGCTCTGAGCTGACGCTGGAGGAGACGGTCGACGCGGTCCTGGCGAACCGGCCGGGAAGCTGACCGTACGGTCGTGACGCCCCGCCGGAAGTTCGGTGCGAGCGCCCCCACCGGGGTCCCGCACCGGACGACCCGGAACCGATGGTGGTGATGACCGATATGGAGCGTCTCAGCCATGCGGTCACTCCAAGGTGGGATCGTCCCGCGTGGGGATGTCCCGCCAGAGCCGTAGGCGTGAGGACGCGGTGATGAGGGGAGCGGTGAGCCAGAGGAGCATCACGACGGTCAGTCCGAGGCGGGGGCCGAACAGACTGCCCAGTCCGCCGCCGACCAGTCCGCCGAAGAAGAGCATCCCGCGGCTGACGAACCGTACGCAGGCCACTGTCCGCTGCAACAGATCGAGTGGGGTGAGCAGTTGGACGAGGGTGGCCTGGCCGACCGTAAAGATGGAGAACCCGGCGTGGAAGAGCAGGGCGCCGCACAGGAACAGCAGCAGCCCCGCGCCCCGCTGGGTGAGCGGCAGAAGCAGACCCGTCGGAGCCAGGACGGCGGCGGGGAGCCACACGGCGCGTGCGGTGCCCAGCCATCCGCTGACCTTGCCCGCGCTGAACGCGCCGATCAGACCACCGACGCCGACCGACCCGAGCAGCATGCCCAGGGTGCCCGGGGTGATGCCGACGTCATGGGCGAGGAAGATGACGACGAGCGCCTCGTAGGCGGCGAAGCAGCAATTGCCGACCGCCGAGCCGGCGATCGAGGCCAGTATCACCGGCCGCCTGGCGATGAACCGGGCGGCCTCGGAGAGTTCGGCCCACAGACCCGAGGCGCGGGTCGCGCTCCTGGCGGAACGGATGTGGGAGCGCATCAGCAGATTGCAGGTGGCGGACGCGACGAACCCCGCGGAGTTGAGCAGGGGCGCGCTCTCGGGACCGACCACCTGCACGGAGAAGCCCGCCACGGTCGGGCCGAAGGCCAGGGAGACCGCGCGGGCGATCTGGAGGCGGATGTTGCCGTAGACGAGCTTGTCCTTCGGCAGCATCCGTGGCGGCATGGACAGATACACGATCTCGTAGAACACGGTCGCGCAGCTGACCAGCACATTGGACAGGTACAGATGCCACAGGGCGAGATGGCCGGTGACCGACAGGACCGGTACGAGGGTCACGATCACCGCGCGGCTCAGGTCGGCCAGCAGCAGTACGACGCGCGGGGGCAGCCGTGTGCTGTACACGCCGGCCGGCAGAGTGAGGATCAGCCAAGGCAGATACCCCGCTGCTGTGATGAGGCCGACCTCACCGACAGAGGCGCCCAGCGTCTGAGACGCGAGCAGCGGGAAGGCGACCACCGTCGCCATCCCGCACAGCTGGCTGATACCGCTGCCGATCCACAGCAGGCGGAAGTCCCGTTCGCGGACGGACTCGGTCGCCAGGGTGGCAGGATCGGACATCACAGGTGTCCCCTTCTTCGTCGGTCCCCATACGGGGCCGGTGGTTCACTGATGTGCTCGCCGCCCGGGGTCGGGGAGGCGGCTTCATGGAGTACGAGGACGGGGCGGGCAGCGGCCGCCCACGCCCCGGCGAGTGCGAACCTGGCCGCGCGGACGGCGTCGATGATGACACCCGCGGAGTTCGGTGAATCCCACACCTCCAGCTTGTACTCCAGAGACAGCGAGCGGTACGTCGCCGAACGCGCCTCCCTCCAGGCGTGCGTACGCCCACTTACGGTCGGCGAACCACGGCGCATGGTCCGACGGCCCGATGCGCACGTTGTCCCCTGCCTATGCCGCGCCCGATCCGGGGTGTCACCGACCGGGCGTTTTCAGCGTTGCCTCTCCAGGGCGAGGACGGCCTTGGCGACTGACGTGATGCGGTGGGGGCCGATCCGGGATCTTCGGAAGATTCGCCAGGACTTCAGTAGTGCCATGGAGCGTTCGAGGCGATGGCGCTTGTGCGAGTGGTCGGCCCGGCCGTCGCCCACACGGTCGCACTCGGCGAGCGTCCCGTCGAGCAGTACGTACTCCGGTTCGTGCTCGCGCAGCTACACCAGACCGGCGAGCGCGCGTTGGTGCGGCGGGAGCTTGCGGCGGCGGTCACCCTCGCGGGTGACGATGAGCATGGTGATCCACTCGGCCGGTGCATGGGGCAGGTCGAGTCCGGCAGGACGGGAAACCAACAAGGTGCCTGCGCTGATGAGTTGAGACGTCGAATACCTCCCTCAACGGCACGGGCCTCGTGCGTCGCGTCCTCGCCCCCGCCACCCCAGCGGCGGCCACTCTCAAAAAGCTCAGTGTGTCTTGTGCTTCTGCCGCACGCCGCAACCTCCGGAAACCCGGCCGGGCCGCGTGATGGGCGCCAGCGGCACTGTCCGGAGGCGCGGGGTGGGCTACAGGTGTCGGACCGGAGGTCTCGACAGGTCCCGTTTGATCCGGCATGACTGCCCGAATGCCCGGGACGGGTATTCCGGCGGGCTTTGAACGGCGGGCCGACCATATCCGGTCCGCTGGTCCACAGCTGGTACGGCATCGGCTTGGAGGGAAGTGCGGTGTGCCCGTGTCTCCGGGCGTGGCCTGGCTCCCGGTGCCCTGCCGGGTGTGCGGGGCACCGGGATCTCGGCGGCCATATGTGTGGACGCGCCTACTCGGCGGTTTTCAGCTCGACTTCGCAGTCCATGGTCTGGCTGTATGCCTGGCCGGCCTGGCGGTAGTCGAAGCGGCACCAGCGGACCGAGTCCTTCGGCGGTGCGGTGATTTTCAGCTTGGCCAGGTAGAAGATGTCGCTCTCCTCTCCGGCCTCGACCTTGACCGGCTTGAGCGCGTAGTTCTTCAGCTTCCGAAGTCGGGGGTGTGCGGTCCCCCGCTGTCCGCGAGTAGCGGGAGCCCACCGGCGTCCTCCAGGTGGTAGGCGCCGTACTCCAGCACCTCGATCCCGGAAGGGATGTGCTTGAGGGCGACATCGGTGATCTCGATGGAACGCGAGGAGGTGTTGTGCGGCACTGGCAGGGCGAAGTACCAGACCTCACCCACCCGGGCGTTCTCGGTGCCCACGACCCCACTCGACTGGGTGCCGTCGCCGGCCAGTGCCGTGCCCGGTCTCGCCTCGACCGCGCCGGCCATGCCGCTCCCCCGGGGAGCAGCCGGCCAGTGCCAGGAAGGCGAGGAGCGCGAGTGCTCCAGAACGAGTAGAAGACACCGGGCTTGCCTGAGACCTTGTCATTCTTTCCCCAGATGTCATGTCTCGCGTTGGTCTTGTTGCCGGCGGTGGTCCGCTGCTTGTGGTCGCGGTCGTACTGCGTCGACCCGCCCAGCTTCACTCCGAACGCGCTCACGGCACCGGACCACTTGATGCTGCGGGTTGCTGGAGAGGTGGAAGAACGTTCCTCGCTCGACCCAGGCACGATGGTTGGCGGGCGACTTGTCGTACCCGCCGTCCAAGGGGCGGACGTCCAGGGACTTGGTATCCACCCCTTTGACGATGTAGGGGTTGCCCTGCGGGATGCCAGAGGTGTCGCAGACCGTCGACCTCACAGCCCACACGTCGTCCGCACTTTTGAGCAGAGGGTGTGCCGACGGAATTGCTCCGTCTCAGCAAAAGAAGCCCCTCCGCCGGCCTTCCGTTTCTTGTGGTCGCCGCAGGGGCTTCTCATCAGCCAACAGACCGGCCGAGGAACGGCGTCCGGCATTGCGGCGCTCGATTGTTCACACACCCCGGCGTCACGGCACCGACCCACCGACAGCACCGGCCGGGACGCGTTCGTTCGGTGTTGCGGGCAGCGTGGCGTAGCGGTCCTGCCGGACGAGCAGGAGGCACAGGCCGGTGACCAGGACCAGGGTGATCGCGCTGGCCATGACCATGCCGGGAGTGAACGGCACCAGTACGACGGTGCTGGCCAGTTCCGCACCGATCAGGACGAAGAGGACCCCCCGAATCGTGAGCGGTGTCAGGTTGGTGCAGATCCATGCTCCCAGCGGGGCGCCGACAGCGACGATCGGAGCCGCGGCCACCCAGTAACCGACCACCGGCCCTGTGAAGTCCCTGGTGACGAATACGTGGGTGAGGAACGCCGTGATCGACACCACGGTCATCATCACCACCGTCGTCGGGGTGGCAACTTTCTCCGATACCCGGAACAGCAGTACCAGCAGCAGGAACATCACGCAGTTCTCTCCCACACCGACCACTCCGCTGACGACACCGCCCGCGAACCCGGCGACCACGACCAGCAGCAATTCGCGCCCCGTCCACACGGGGATGGTGGCGTTGCGCCGGTAGCCGCGCTGCCGCAGCTGGACGACGAGTGCTACGGCGAGCGCCACCAGCAACATGGTGAACAGTGCGCGCACGGTGGGCAGCGGTACGAGCGGGGCGAGCAGTGTCACGCCCAGCACCACCCCCACCGCCCCGGCGGCCGAGCCGTAGAACACCACCCGCCGCTCCACCGGTACCCGGCACAGAAGGATGGACAGCGATGCGGCCGTCATACCGATGGACTGGATGGCGAAGGTGAAGATCCGCGCCTGGTCCGGCGGGACGGCCAGCACCTTGGTCATGACAGGGAAGGCGATCGCCCCGCCGCCCTCGCTCGTTCCGCCGCCCACCAGCGACCCGAACACCATCGTCACCGCCACCCGCCAGTCCTGGGCGAGGACTTCGAAGTAGCGCGCACCCCACACCACGGCCCAGATCAGCCACACCACTCCGGCGAGCACGGTGTTGACCACCAGCACCCGAGGAAGCCCAGATTTTCCCGACACCGCTTTTCCCTTCGTCGCACGCGGCGTCCCAGGGGGGACGCCCCTCTGTCGAACCAGTCGTCAGGCAAGTGGGCCGAGTTCCCCGGACGCCGCAGGTGCGCAAGATGCGAGAAGGGTGACGACCGGCCGCTCCGCGGTCGGATCGTCCGCGGAGCCGTACGGGCCGACTGGTCACACGGAGTGCGCAGCACCCGTGGGATACAGCGACGCGCCTGTCGGTCCGGCCAGATCATCGTGCCCGTGGAGTGACCCGATTCTTCCAGGCTCAGTTGGCGCCCAAACGGTGCGCATACATCTGTACTCGGCGGCGCACTCGGATCGGTACGCAGACACTCAGGTAAGGCGTGCCGACAGGCTCGGCAGCGGTCAGGCTGCCGTGGCCCGCGTGATTGGGCACCTTCGAGACATCGGCATCCTGGACGCGCGCACAAAGCGGGGGGCGCTGCGGACGAAGAGGCTAACCACTCCATTCACCCGGATCTGGGCGAACACAAGAGCAGCCAACAGGCATTCGGCCCCCGCCAAGAAGTCGGCGAAGGCACCTCGCTGCTGTCGTCCTTCTCGGCGGATGGCACCGTGTCCCAGTCGACGGGGCACCCATGGCATCGTGCGCGAGAGGCGGCACGGAATCGCATGGGAGCCGCGCGACGCCATCCCTGCTCCGTCCTGCTGCGCCGCCAGGATCCGGCAGCGTAGTAATGCTTCGTCAGGTTCTGTGTCTGGTTCGGCTGCGGGGCAGGGGGCGGTTGCAGCGGAATCACGGTCGGTGACCTGCGCGGTCGCCTCGCGTGCAAACACCTCGTCGGACCATGATCCCCTTCCGGCCGCCCACCGCTTGCCCTGCCGGAACAGCCCCCGTTGGTGACTGCGACGGGCAGGGTCGGCCCCGTGTACCGGGCGGCCGGTGGGCCCTGTGTACTGGGCGGCCGGTGGGCTCCGAGGCCCAACGGCGCGGGATCACGACGTACGGCCGCCGGCCGGCAGCCAGGTGTCGACGGTTGCCGCCAGTTCGTCGAGTCCGGTGAAGACGTGGCCGTTCATGCCGATGGCTTGCGCCGCGCGTACGTTCTCGTCGCGGTCGTCGACGAAGAGGAAGTCGGCGGGGGCGGCCCGCATGGCGACGACGCAGTGGCAGAACGCCGCCGGGTCCGGCTTCGCCGCGTTGATCTTTCCGGAGAACGCCACGTGGTCCAGGTCGCGCAGCCAGGGGTGCGCGGCGCGGAAGGCGTCCGCGTGGTCGGAGGGCATGTTGGACAGCAGGGCGACCTCGGCGACGTCACGCAGGGAACGCGCGTAGCCGACCATACGGCGGTCGACGCGTGACCAGCTGTCGATGTCCGTGCGCCGCAGCTCCTCGACCGTGTCGGTGTCGGCGGTGCGGGAGAGCCACCGCAGTACGGCCGTCCAGTACTCGGACGCGGACCACCGCCCGGCGTCGTAGGGCTGGCGGCAGGCCCAGTAGGCCTCGGCGAAGACGTCTGCGGGTGCGTTGCACCGGGCGGCCATCTTCGCCAGGGCGCCGGGGCGTTGGTAGCGGGCGATGACCCCGTAGAGGTCGAACAGCACGATGCGTCGGTCGGTGGACATGGTGGGTCTTCCTCCGGGTCCAAGGGATGTGGATGTGGGTTCAGTGGCGGGGGTTCAGGGCGCGGGCGAGCGAGTCGAGGGCGGCCAGGGCGTCCGGACCGGTGGGGGTCAGGACGACGCTGGTGGCGCCTGCCGCGTGGCGGGCGTTGATCGCCGCGCGTGCCTGGTCGGGGGTGCCGGCGATGCTCAGCTCGCGGATCCAGGCGGCGGGCATGGTCCGGGTGAACTGCTGGGCGTCGGCGCACGCGGCGCGGTGTGCGCGCAGCTCGGTGGCGAAGGGGAGGGGGTCGATGTGCGCGGCCCAGTCCGGTTCGCCGATGGCGCCGAGGCCGTCGCGGACGCGGTTGAGCGCGGCGTCCTCGTCGTCATCGACGGCAGCGTTGTCGTAGCTGACGATTTCGCGGCCGTCGGCGTTGGAAGCGTTGCCCATGTGCCGCAGCGAGGAGGCGATGTACGCGGGGCCGGCGGGCTCGGCCAGGAGGAGGCCGTCGGCCACCTCGCCCGCGGCCGCCTGCGATTTGGGGCCGCGGACGCCGAGGATGACCGGCGGGACGATGTCGGGGGTCTCGGTGAGGACGACGCCTTCGCAGCGCACGTACCGGCCGTCCGTCGGGCCGGGCTCGCCGCGCATGAGCAGGCGCAGCGCGGTCGTGTATTCCTTGAGCAGGGTCAGGGGGCTGGCGGGCCAGGCCCCTGCCTGGCGCATCCAGTGGGGCATGCCGTGGCCGATGCCGGCGATCAGCCGGCCGGGGTAGAGCTGGGCGAGGGTGGCCAGTTCCATCGCGGTGAAACACACGTTGCGGGCGCCGGCGGGCAGGATGCCGATACCGACGGTGATGTGGGTGGTGCTGGCGAGGACGGGGCCGGCCTGGGCGAGTCCGCCGCGAAAGCCGAGGTCCTCCACGACCCAGATCTGGTCGAATCCCAGTTCCTCGGCTCGCCGGGCGTAGGGCAGCACGTCCTGGACGGGCAGGTCGCGGGGCAGCATGACTCCGACACGGCCGCGGGCGGGGGTGTCAGGGGTGGTGTCTGTCTCGTGCATCAAAGGGCTCCTTCTGATGGTGGGTTCCTTTTCACCGGTCCGGCGTCCGGCCGGGGTGGGCGAGAGCCTGTGCGGCACGGTGTCAGGCGTCGTGCCGCACAGGCGGTCGGTGACCGCTCGGTACTGTCTCGCGCGTGCGGCCGGATCCGGTACGCAGGACTCCGGCAGCCGTGGCGGATATCGCGCACAGCAGGGTGAGCAGCAGGAAGGCGTGGTTCAGCGGTACGAGATGGGTCAGCCAGCCGATGACGGCGGGGCCGGAGAGCATGCCGAGGTAGCCGAGCCCGGCGACGCGGGAGACGTTGGCCCCGGCGGCGGAGGGGTCGACGCGCCAGGTCGCGCTGTACAGCTGGGGTACGCAGCCGGACAGTCCCAGGCCGAACAGCGCCCAGCCCGCGAACGCGGCCCAGATCCACGGTGTGACAGCCACGATCGTGATCCCGACGGCGGCCGTGGCCGCGCCGTAGCGCAGGACCGCCATGGGCCCGAACCGGCCGGCTATGCGGTCGGCGAGCAGCCGTCCGGTGGTCATCGCCGCCGCGTAGGTGCCGTACGCGAAGGCGGCGGTGCTCGCGGGCGCACCGAGGATGTCCTTCAGGTGCAGCGCGCTCCAGTCGTTGGCGGCTCCCTCGGCCAGCATGACCATCGCCGCCAGGACGGCGAGCGTCCAGATCCGCCTGGGGGGCTTGCGCCGCTTCCCGGCGCGTGCCTGCTGGCCGGCCGCGGTGGTGGTGGGCGGCGCGGTCGGAAGCAGAGCCCGTGCCGACACCAGTGCGATCACGATGCCGGCGGCTCCCACGGTGGCCATGCCCAGGGACGGGCTCAGGCCGGCGCTCGCGGTGCCCACTCCGACGAGTGCGGCGATGACACCGCCGACGGAGAACATGGCGTGGAAGGCCGACATGATCGGCCGGTTGTACGCCTTCTCCACGTGCACGGCGTGGGCGTTCATGCTCACGTCGAGGCAGCCGTTGCAGAAGCCGAAGACCAGCAGGGCACCCGCCAGCGTCCAGAGATTCGGGGACAGGCCGGGCAGCACCAGGGTCGTGCTGGACAGAACTCCTCCGATGGCGAGCACCACGTTCGCCCCGAGGCGGTCGGCCAGGCGTCCGGCCACCCGCATGCCGACGAAGGCCCCGAGGCCCAGCAGCACCAGCAGGCTCCCCAGTGTGGCGTGGCTGATGCCCACCTGTTCCTCGATGGCGGGGATGTGCACCACCCAGGTGCCGATCAGGGTGCCGCACAGGGCGAAGTAGACGAAGTTCGCCACGCGGGCGGATCGGAGTGAGCGTTCCATGCCACCCACCGTAACAAACAGATTTAGTGTTCGAAAAGCCAGCCCATGAACAGTTTGATTGTTTGTTTTGGAGTGGTGTTCAATCGCGGTATGAGCAACACAGACCGGCACAGGCTGATCGCCCGGGCCGTCAGGGAGTCGGGAAGTGCCACGGTCCAGGAACTCGCCGAGCTGACCGGCGCCTCGGAGATGACCATCCGGCGCGACCTCGACACACTGGCCGCACAGGGCGCCCTCGAACGCGTCCGCGGCGGAGCACGCACCCTGCTGCTCAGGGGCGAGGAGCCGCCCTTCGCGCTGCGCGCCCACGAGGCCGTCGACGCCAAACGCCGGATCGCGGCCGAGGTGTCCTCACTCATCGCCGACGGCGAGACCGTCCTCCTGGACAGCGGCACCACCTGCCTGGAGGTCGCCCGTTGCCTCCGTCAACGGCCGATCACCGTGATGCCCCTGTCCCTGCAGGCCATCCACACACTCGGCGACTCCCCGGGCCCGACCACGCTGATGGTGCCCGGTGGACGCCCTCGCGCCGCAGAAGGAGCCCTCACCGGCCCCCTCACGCTCGCCTCCCTGTCGGCGCTGCGCTTCGACACCGCGATCATCAGTTGCTGCGGCCTGAGCGCAGCCGAGGGCCTGACCGCCTACGACCTCGACGAAGCGGCGGTGAAGAAGGCGGGCATCTCTTCCAGCCGCCGCATCGTCGTCGCCGCGGACGGCAGTAAACTCGACCGCACCGCCCATGCCTACGTCGGCCCCTCCACGCTCCTGCACACCCTCGTCACCGACACCACCGCGCCTGCCGACGAGGTGACCGCACTCGAAGCGGCCGGCACCGTCGTCAGGACCGTCTGACGAGGTGCCAGGGGGGCCTGCGCGGCCCCCGCCGAGTGCCAGTGCGGCCCCCACGGAGAGCCGGCGCGGCGCCGCCCGCGTCCCGCACGTCGAAACCGGGCAATGGCAGGGATGCCGGCGGGTCCCGCAACTGGCCGGTGTCCAGGCGGCCGTGACCACGGGGCCAGGTCGAACATCAAGGGTCAAGCTCAAAACCAGACGCAACTGGCGGCCGCAGTCAACGTATGGAGCCTCCACCGATCCCGGAGCAGTTCACCGACGGCCCCGCCACCGGTCGGATCGCCCTGTCGGCATCGCTCGCCGAGCGCGGCGACGCGCTGGGCCCGCCGCTACCTCAACGAGCTCGACCTGCGCTCCAGGTCCCGCTGACGCCTCTGGCCGTGCCGGCTCGACAGGTTCGGGAAACGCGCAGAATGCTAGCGAAGTTAGATTTTCTAACATCGTTAGGGGTTTGTGGTGGGGAAGCGGGAAGAGGTACGTCAGCGGACGTTCGCCGAGATCCTGGAGGCGGCGGGCCGAATGGCCGAGACCGAGGGCTGGCGGGCGGTGACCATCCGGCGGATCGCCGCCGAGATCGGCTACAGCGCGCCGGTGATCTACCAGCACTTCCCGAGCAAAGAGGCCGTACTGCACACGCTGCTGGTGCGGGTCAACGGTGAGTTGGCGGAGCGGATGCGGGCCGCGGTGGCCGGCGAACCGGCGTCACGGGGACCGCACTTGGCGGCGGCCGCATACCTGGAGTTCGCCCGGTCACGGCCCAGCCTGTACCAACTCATGTCGGGCGCACCCGGCACGGACGTCGACGCCTCCACCCGCCGTGCCGCCGTCGACGTGATCGCCTTCACCAGGCACCTCATCGCGCGTGGGCGGCCGGGACCGCGGCCGAGCCCACCAGTATCGAGGACGCCTGCGACCTGCTGTGGGGCACGCTGCACGGCCTCGCGAGCATCGGGTCGATCGAGGGAGAAATGATCTATCACCACAACCGCTTCACCTTCAAGACGACTGTCACCGCCCAACAGCGCGAGGAGGCCCTCGCCGGCCTGCGCAACCAGGGCGAGTCGATCGACGCGGTCGCACGGTACGTCGTCGGCAGAGACATCGGCGGCGAGTTCGAGTACGGCGCTGTCTTCCTCATCGAGGATCTCGACGGGTACTGGGAGTATCTGATGGCGCCCTCACACGCCCACACCGACCGGATCGGTCTGCCGCTGCTGGAGTCCTTCGTCTCGTACGACACCACCCACAGCGACGACCCCGACATCGCCCAGAAGATCGCCGACCTGCACGCGCGACGCTACGCCGGCGACCCCGCCCTCACCAAGCTGGTGGCCGACCTCCCCTCCTGCACCGGCAGCGGCGCGCCGACCTCCACCGACTCCTGCAGCGCACACTGAGGGCTGTCCCGTGTTCCTTGAGGTCCCGATGCGATGATCATCGGGACCTCAAGGAACAAGCTCAGCTGTCGTGCCGGAAGTACCGCACCGCACCGAGGTGAACGACCGCCGCGAAAGCTCACCGTGAAATCGTGAAGCGGTACTCCTCCCAACCCGGCGCGCGCCTGCCGATCCGTCACCCGTGCACCCCGCTGTGGTGATCCCGGCGGTCTCGTCGCCGTGATGCCCGGTCAGTAGTGGATGAGCAGCCGGTCGAGGACTCGCATGCCGAAGTCGACGGCCGACACCGGTACGCGTTCGTCGACGCCGTGGAAGAGTGCTGAGAAGTCCAGCCCCGGCGGCAGCCGTCTCGGGACGAAGCCGTAGCCGGTGATGCCGAGCCCGGCGAAGGACTTGTTGTCCGTCCCGGCCGCCAGACAGTACGGGACGGTCCGTGCCCCCTCGTCCTCGCCGAGCAGGGCCTGCGTCATGGCCGCCACCAGCGGGGTCTCGAAGGGAGCGGAGACCGCGACATCTCGTTCGATGGTCTCCAGCCGGACCCCGGGTCCGGCCAGTTCGGTGAGCGTCCGCTCGAACTCGTGCTCAAGGCCGGGCAGAAACCGTCCGTCGACCTCCGCGGTGGCGCGGCCGGGCACCACATTGGTCTTGTATCCCGCAGTCAGCCGCGTCGGGTTGGCGGTGTGGCGGAAGGAGGCGCCGATGAGGCGGGCCAGCGGACCGAGGCAGTCGAGCACCTGTGTTGGATCGGGATCGTCGGCGTCGAAGGGCACACCGAACGCCTCGGCGGTCTCGGTGAGAAAGGCCCGGGTGGTGGGGGTGAGCACCAGCGGCCAGTGGTGGGCGGCGATCCTGGCCACCGCACCGGCCAGTTCCGCCACCGCGCTGTCGGTGTGCAGCATCGAGCCGTGCCCGGCCCGGCCCTCCGCGACCAGGCGGAGCCAGTGCAGCCCCTTCTGCGCGGTCTCGATCAGATAGAGGCGGCGCTCCGGGCCGGCCTCCACCGAGAAGCCGCCGACCTCGCTGATGGCCTCGGCGCAGCCCTCGAACAGGTCCCGGTGGTGCTGGACGAGGTAGCGGGAACCGAGCGCGCTGCCCGCCTCCTCGTCGGCCATCCACGCGAACACCAGGTCCCGGCGGGGACGCCGGCCCGTGGCGGCCCAGGAGCGGGCCAGGGCGAGCATCATCGCGTCCATGTCCTTCATGTCGATGGCACCCCGGCCCCAGATCTCACCGTCCCGGTGTTCCCCGGCGAAGGGCGGCACGGACCACTCGGACGGGTCGGCGGGCACCACATCGAGATGGCCGTGGACCAGCAGGGCGGGCAGAGCGGGGTCCTGGCCCGGTATGCGCAGAACGACATTGCCGCGCCGGGGCGCGGACTCCAGATAGACGGGGGCGAGCCCGGCGTCGCCGAGCTTCTCCGCGACGTACTCCGCCGCCCGGCGCTCACCGGGCCCGCTGCCGTCACCGGGGTTGGAGGTGTCGATCCGAAGCAGGTCGGTGAGGAGACCGACCGCGTCCCGGGTGTCGGGGTTCACCGCTTGGCCACGAATCCGCGCTTGTGGGCCCGGGTGACCAGGGTCGCCTCACAGCGGACCAGGCCGGGGAGCCGGCCCAGGACCTCGACCTGGAAGGCGAAGAGGTCGTCCATGGCGGGCAGTACGGCGAGGACGTTGACCGCCTGGGTACCGGCCACGACCCCGCAGTAGCGGACCGCCGGGTGCAGTGCCAGGGCCTCGGCGACCGGCTCTATGGCGGAGGGGACCGTCTCCAGCCACAGTTCCGCCTCGACGCCGTAGCCGAGGAGTTCGGGTTCGATCTCGGCGCGCAGCGCCACCGCACCGCTGCCCAGCAGGCGTTCGGTCCAGCGCCGGGCGGTAGCCGGGACCACGCCGAGGCGTTCGGCGAGTTCCACCCAGCTGTAGCGGGCGTTCTCCACCAGCAGCTCGATCAGCCGGTGGTCGCTGGGCTGCATCTCGACGGGGGCACCGGGGTAGGGGACGGCCGGCGCACCCGCGGTGACCGCCTCCGCCTCCTCCGGGGTCAGATACTCGGCGTGCCAGGCGGTGGTGGGCTTGATGTGGCGCAGGACCGGGTAGCTGCGGGTGCTGCGGATCCCGGTGATGGACGGCAGCTCGTGGGACGTCACCTGGTGGAGCGCCGCCCGGCCGTCCGCCAGCAGCTCGCAGGAGACGTCCGCGTCGCCGGTGACCACGGCGACCCAGCGGGTGTCGGCCCGCAGCGCGAGTGCCTCGGCGACGTGGTCGGCGCTCCCCGGATCCACCTCGACCCGCAGGCTGACCGTCTGTCCGAGTCCGGTGCGCAGTTCGTCCACGAAGGCGGTGAAGCGCAGGGCGTCCGCGTCCACGAGCCGTTGGACCCGGCGGGCGACCGTGCGCTCCACCTCCCCCAGGGCCTGGGCGAGCAGGCCGTAGGGCACCCGGGCGTCGATCTGGAGTGCCGCGACGATCCGCCGATCGAGGCTGTCTGTTTCCATCATGCTGGAAACCTTAGATGTCTTATTCCATAAATTTCAAGAGAACTCTTGTCTGAAAATTGAAGTACTGGCAAGCTGTGCGCCACCCAACGACAAACCGAGGGAAGGAGCGCACCGATGGGCATATCCACCCCGTCGCGCGGCCGGTTCACTCCGGGGCGGCTGCACACGCAGGTGGCGATCGGGCAGCTGGCCGTCCACTCCGCGGCCGAGGGCGGCCCGGTCGTGTTCACCCGCCGCACGGTCGTCGCAGGACGGGACCGGATCGGCCTGTGGGCGGTGCCGCACGCCGGGGGCCCGGCCCGCCCGCTGACCGACGGCCCGTGGTGCGACACCCGGCCTCGCTTCTCCCCGGACGGACGGACCCTGGCCTTCCTCCGCGACGGGCAGCTGTATCTGCTGAAACCGGCCGGGACGTCAGCACCTCGCCGTGTGACGGATTTCCCCCGCGGAGTCCAGGACTTCGACTGGGGCCCGGACGGCGGCTGGCTCGCCGTCCTCGCCGAGGACGGACAGGCCCCCGAGGAGCGGCGCGAGAGCACCCCGTACCGCACGGGTGAGCGGGAATCCGCGGACGGCACGGACGGCGAGCCGACCTGCCGGGTGCTGGAGCGGGCCGGCTGGCGCCTGGACGGCGAAGGACTGCTGCTGCACCCCCGCCATGTGCACCGCGTGGAGATCACGGGCGCGGCCCGGCGGCTCACCGCGGGACCCCGCTCGGTCGCCCGGCCCCGTACCGGTCCGGACGGCACGGTGTACGTGCTCGCCGACCCCGGACCCGACGCGGACCTCGCCCCCTGCCCGCAGGTGCACGCGGTGACGCAGGGCGGGCCGCTGCGCCCGGTCACCGCGCTCGGCGGCGGTGTGGTTCGCCACCATGTGCGCGCGGACGGCACACTCACGCTCATCGGCCGGTCCCGGACCGGTCCGAGGGACCAGGACCCTCCGCAGGCATTCCACGCCGACCCGGCGGCGGACCGTCCCGTTCGCCTGCTGCCGGGGTGCGGCGACCAGTGGGTCGGGGCGCTGTGCGGTGAGAGCGACCTGCACGACTGGTGGACCGAGGCCGAGGACTGCGCCGAGGTGACGGGGATCGCCCACGACGGTGGCGTACGCCCGTACGACCTGATCACCGGGCAGCCGCTGACCGGGCCCGGTACCGTCGTCGGCTCACTCGCCCGGCACGGCCCGCTGACCGCCGCCGTCCTGGTGCCCGCCGGGCGGATCGCCGCCCCCGAGGTGTACGCGCTGGACGCGGACGGTACCGCCCGTCGGCTCACCACGCTCGGCTCCGCCTGGCTGGAGGGCCTGGACGCACCTGCCGTGGAGCGGGTGGAGGCACCCGGACCGGGCGGTCCGGTCACCGTCCATCTGCTGCATCCGCCCGGTGCGGACCCGTCCGACGACCTGCCCACCGTGGTGTCCCTGCACGGCGGACCCACCAATCAGTGGGGCCCGCTGCCGAACATCGAAGCCCTGCTGCTGGCCTGCGCCGGCTACCGGGTGGCGATGCCCAACCCGCGCGGCTCCACCGACCGGGGCAGTGCCTGGGTCGGCGGGCTGCACGGGGCCTGGGGGCGGGCCGACTCGGAGGATGTCCACGCCGCGGTGGACCACCTCCTCGCCACCGGCCGGGCAACCGCCGGCCGGATCGGGGTCTGCGGGCTCTCCTACGGCGGCTTCCTGACGCACTGGCTGGTGGCCACCGGTGACCGCTTCGCCGCCGCCGTCGCCGAGAACGGCGTCAGCAACCAGGTCTCCGCCTGGGCGAACTGCGACATCGGCCCGTCCTACGGAACAGCCTCCGGCATGGGCGACCCCCTCGACGACGAGGGCGCGGCCCGCCTCTGGGAGGCATCCCCGCTGCGGCTCGCCGCCAGGATCCGCACCCCCCTGCTGATGCTCCAGGCCGAGGACGACCTGCGCTGCCCGGCCGCCGACAACGAGCAGCTGTTCCTGGCGCTGCGGCGGCTCGGCCGGACCGTCCGCTATGTGCTCTATCCCGAGTCCAGCCACCTCTATCAGGGCACCGGGCGCTTCGACCGGCGACTCGACCGTCATGAGCGGCTCCTGGACTGGTTCCGGACCCACCTTCCTCTCGACAGTCCCTAGAAAGGCCCGCGCCGCCATGTTTCGCAGGAACCGTCAGCGCCCCCGCCGGGCCGCGCCACTCGTCGCTCTCGTCGTGGGAACCACTCTCGCCCTCACCGGCGCCGCGCCGGCGACCGTCGCCGCGCCGGACTCGGCCCCCGCATCCGCCGGCAGTGGTGACCACCGCATCGGCCACGCCCAGCCGATCGACAGTGTCAACCCCTTCGGGCAGCAGAACGTCATCTCCAACTCGGTCAGCCTGACCGCTTACGACATGCTCCTCAACTACCGCACCGCGGACGGCCGCCCGGACCTCGACAACTCCCTCGCCCGGTCCTACCGGACGTCGAAGGACGGCCGCACCTGGACCTTCCAGCTCCACCCCGATATCACCTGGTCCGATGGCAAGCCGCTGACCAGCTCCGATGTCCAGTGGACCTATCAGGCGGTCATGGCCAACCAGACCAATGTGCTGCGCGGCTATGTCACCAACGTCAAGAAGATCACCGCGCCCGACCCGCTCACCGTGGTGTTCCGGCTCTCCGAACCGGACGCCCGGCTGGAGTCCGCCTCCGTACCGATCCTGCCCAGACACGTCTTCGCCCGCTATCCGGTGGCCAAGCTGGACAAGATGCCCATGCCCCTGCCGGCGGTGACCACCGCACCCTTCCGGATCACCTCGTACAAGAAGAACGGCACCACCGTCCTCGACTCCAATCCACGTTTCCGGGGAGCCCGCCCGGAGGTGAAACGGGTGCTGTTCGTCCACTACCAGAGCAGCCAGGCCGCGCTGCGGGACCTCAAGCTGGGCAGTCTGGACACGATCGCGGACGGCGACAGCAGCTGGGTCGCCAAACTCAAGAACGACCACGACATCACCGTCTGGACGGCGCCGTCCCCCGGCTACTCGGAGATCGCCTTCAACTCCTGCCCGTCCGGCGGAGCAGGCTCCTGCACCGGACCGGCGAAGAGCGTCCGTACCGCCGTCGTGCAGAACCCGGCCATCCGCAAGGCACTCGCCTGGGGCATCGACCGCGAGGACCTCTCCCGAACCATCTACGCCGGGCAGAGTCCACCCGCCGACGGGCTGATCTCGCCCTACTACTCCTCCTACTACCGCAGCTTCGCCAAGGATCCCGAGGTCGGCTACGGATACGACCCGGAAAAGGCCCGCGCGATCCTCCGGGACGGTGGCTGGAAGTGCGCAACCACCCCCTGTGTCAGGAACGGGGTCAAAGCCGAGTTCGAGATGATGGTCCGCTCCACCTCCTCCCAGGACCAGAACGCGGTCCGCCGGATCCGGGCCTGGGCCTCCCAGATCGGCATCGCCATCACGATGACCACGGTGACCGAGGACGCCCTCAACAACGCCATCTACAACCCGGGATCCAAGGAGGGGCGTTACGCCCCGAGCTACGACTCCTTCTACTGGGCGTGGAGCGGCGACATCGGCACCCCCGACCTCAACCTGGAGGTCCTGCGGACCGGGAACTCCTGGTCCGACTCGTACTACTCCAACCCGGCGTACGACCGTGCCTCACTCGGCGCGGTGCGCTCCATGGACATGCCGCGCCGCGTCGCCGCCATGCGGGAGGCCCAGCGCATCGCCCTCACCGATCTGCCGTACATCCCCACCGTCTTCGCGGTCAGGGTCATGCTCACCCGTACGGACACCTGGCACGCCCACCGGCCGTCCCCCGACACCGGGGCCGGATCGCCCTTCGGCACCAACTGGCTTCAGCTGACGTCGCTGCGGGCCGGGCCGGCACCGGGCACGGTCGAAGCGGCGGGGGCACCAACGGCGGCCATGAGCACCCCCGCCTGGCTGGCGCTCGCGCTGGTCACGGCAGGGGCGGGCTATCTGTTCGGCCGTCGGCGCGGATCGGTCCCGGCCGAAGTCCGCGACTGGACCGACGAGTAGCGCGGGAGCAGCGAGATGACGACCTTCCGACGCCTCACCGGCCGGGTTCTGACCGCCCTGGGAACCCTCGCCTTCGTCCTGGTGCTCAACTTCGTGATCTTCCGGGCCATGGGCGACCCCAAGCACGACCTGGCCCGCAACCCGCACCTCACGGAGGCCGCGCAGACCGCCCTGATCCAGCAGCGCGGGCTGGATCAGAGCGAGTGGGTCCAGTTCACCCGCTATCTCCGTGACACCCTCACCGGGGACCTCGGCACCTCCTTCATCACCAATCGTCCCGTCGCCGAGGAACTGCTGAAGGCCCTTCCCAACACCCTGATCGTGGCCGGGCTCGCCACCGTGCTGGCCTCGCTGCTGGGACCGTGGATCGGTCTGCTCGCCGCCTGGAAACGCGGCCGGACCCGCGACACCATGCTCACCCAGGGCTCGGTGGTGCTCTACTCCATGCCGAGCTTCTGGCTGGGCATGGTGCTGATCGCGGTCTTCGCCCAATGGTGGCAACTGCTGCCCACCGGCCTCGCCGCGACCCCCGGATCGACCGCCACCGGCTGGGCCCACGCCCAGGACGTGGCCCGGCACGCCGTTCTGCCGGTCGCCACCCTCACCCTGGGCCTGCTCGCTCAGTACGCGGTCAATATGCGCAGCGCGGTGGTGGACACCATGCGGGAGGACTACGTACTGACCGCACGGGCCATCGGCCTCGCCCCGCGCAAGGTCCGCGGCCGGCACATCGTCCGCAACGCCATGCTGCCCGTGGTCACCGTGATCGGTCTCAACCTGGGCTTCGTACTCGGCGGCGCGATCACCGTGGAGGCGCTGTTCTCCTGGCCCGGCCTCGGACTGCTGACCATGGAGGCCATCAACGGCAAGGACTATCCGATGCTGCAGGGCCTCTTCCTGCTCTCCTCCGCCCTCGTGATCGCGATGAACCTGGCCACCGATCTGCTCTACAGCAGGCTCGACCCCCGGATCCGGAAGTGACACCGCCCATGGAGAAGGCACGCATGAGGAAGCCGCAGAGGGAGAAGGACCGAGTGCGGGAGAGCCCGATGAGACAGGGGCGGGCGGGGGAGGGTACGCCGGTCGCGGCCGGCCTGGCCGCGACCGAGGAGCACCGCGCCACCGCCCGGCGGCTGCTCGGCGAGGGACACGGCGGGCGGCGCGCCCGCGCCGCCGGAGCCGTCCTGGCCGTGCTGCGGGACCGGCGCGGAGCCATCGGCGCCGGGCTCCTCACCGCCTTCGCCCTGATCGCCGCACTCGCCCCCTGGCTGGCCCCGCAGGACCCCAGGGCGGCCGGCTCCTTCTCGTCCGCGATCCTCGCCGACCCGAGCGCGGCACACTGGCTCGGCACCGACGAGAACGGCCGCGACCTGCTCTCCCAACTGCTCCTCGGCACACAGGACACCATGCTGGTGGGCTTCACGGCCGCCCTGGTCTCCTCGGTCATCGGCACCGCCGTGGGCATCGCGGCGGGCTACTTCGGCGGCTGGACCGACCGGATCCTCAGCATCCTCAACGACTGGTTCCTCGTGCTGCCGATGATCCCGGTGACCGTGCTCGCCGCGAGCCTGCTCGGCAACCGCGCCGCGCACCTCCCACTCGGCCGGACCACCGTGCTGATCATGGTCATCGGGCTGTTCGGCTGGGCGGGGACCTCGCGGATCGTCCGCGCGGAGGTGCTCTCGCTCAAGCACCGGGCCTTCGTGGAACGCTCCGTGGTGCTGGGCGCCGGACGGTTGCGGGTGATCCGGACCCAGATCCTGCCCAATGTGGCGCCGCTGGTCCTCGCCAACGCGGTGGTCTACGTCGCGCTGGCGGTGCTCACCGAATCGACCCTGTCCTATCTCGGCCTCGGCGACCCCGACCGCTTCTCCTGGGGCGGAATGCTCCAGTCCGCCCAGGAGTCCGGGGCGATGAGCACCGGGGCCTGGGGCTACTTCCTCGCCCCCGGTCTGGGCATCACTCTGGTCGTGCTGGGGTTCTCCCTGCTCGGCCACGCCATCGAGAGCCGCGTCGACCCACGCCTCAGGGAGCAGCGATGACCGACACCCGCACCGAGCACGGCGGCGTGAGCGCCCCGACCACCCACCCGCTGCTCTCGGTCCGCGACCTCACCGTCGTACGCCGGGATCTGCCCGGCGCCAGGATCGTCGACTCCGTCGATTTCGAGCTGCGCCGGGGCGAGGCCCTGGGGCTCGCCGGGGAATCCGGCTGCGGCAAGACGACGACCGCGCTGGCTCTGCTGGGACTCCTGCCCGACGGCCTCCTCCGCACCACCGGCGAGATACACCTCGACACCGGGCAGGGGCCGCGTCCGCTGCACACCCTGTCGCCGCGCGGTATGCGCGCCGTGCGCTGGCGGCGTATCTCGATGGTGTTCCAGGGAGCCATGAACGCCCTGGACCCGGTGATGCGCGTGGGTGAGCAGATAGGTGAGGCCGTACGCCTGCACCGTCCGGCGCTGGACCGGACCGCCGTCACCGCCCGGGTCCGTGAACTCTTCGAACAGGTACGGCTCGACCCCGTCCGCATCCGTTCGTACCCGCACGAGTTCTCCGGCGGACAGCGGCAGCGCCTCATGATCGCGCTCGCCCTGGCCTGTGAACCCGACCTGGTCATCGGCGACGAGCCGACCACCGCCCTGGATGTCATCACCCAGCGCCGGATCCTGGAACTGCTGGACGAACTGCGCCGCGAACTCGACCTCTCGGTACTGCTGATCACTCATGATCTGTCGGTCCTCGCGGAGACCTGCGACCGGATCGCGGTGATGTACGCCGGCCGGGTCGTGGAGACGGGCACCGTGGACGAGGTGTACGGAGCCCCCGGGCACCCCTACACCCAGCGGCTGCTCGCCTCCTTCCCCACGGTGGGAGGCCCACGCGAACTGCCGCCGCCGATCCCCGGCTCACCCCCCGACCCGTCCGCGCCCGAACCCGGATGCGCCTTCGCTCCCCGCTGCCACCGGGTGGAGGACCGGTGCCGCGCCTCCGCACCGGCGGCAGCCGGAGACCCCCGCGGAGGAGGCCATACCGTCCGCTGTCACCTCCTGCCCTGGCCCGCCACGAAACCGGAGACGCCCCGATGACCGCCGCCGCCCATCCGCTCTTCGAGGCCGAAGGCCTCGGCGTGACCTTCCCCGGCCGGGGCAAGCCCGTCGACGCGCTCCGTGATGTGTGCCTGACCTGGGCCGAGGGCGAGGTACTCGGCCTGGTCGGCGCATCCGGGAGCGGCAAGTCCACCCTGGGCCGGACCCTGATGGGGCTCCAGCGGCCCAGCGGCGGAAGCCTGCGGTTCCGCGGCGAGCCGCTGACCGGGCCGCGTGACCGCGACTTCCGCCGCAGGGTCCAGATGATCTTCCAGGACCCCTATCAGTCCCTCAACCCCCGCCGGACCGTGGGAGCACAGGTACTCGAAGGGCTGGACGTCCAGGGCATCGGAGCGCCCGGGGAGGAGCGCACCGCCCTCGCGGTCGCCGCCATGGAACGCTGCGGGCTGGCCCCGGTCGACCGCTACTGGCACCGCTACCCGCGCCAGCTCTCGGGCGGCCAGCGTCAGCGGGTGGTGATCGCCGCCGCCGTCGCACTCGGCCCCGAGGCGCTGATCTGCGACGAACCGGTCTCCGCGCTGGATGTCTCCATCCGCTCCCAGGTGCTGGGACTCCTCGCCGAGCTGCGCCGGGACGAGGGCATCGGGCTGCTCTTCATCACCCATGACGTCGGGCTCGCCTGGGCCCTCTGCGACCGGGTGGCCGTCCTGCACCTCGGTGAACTGGTCGAGTACGGCGATGTCGAGCAGGTACTCGGCGCTCCCCGGCACCCGTACACCCGGGAACTGCTGGCGGCGGTGCCCGCACCGCGCGGCTGATGTCCGGGGAGGGGTCCGGTTCGCGCGGTCACGGGTACGACCTGGCCGGCACCTCGGTCAGGTGGGGTGCCGGCCAGGGGTCTTGGGAGGAGCGGGTCAGGGATTCCCGCTCGCGCCCTGTGTGATGCGGGCGATCGCCTCGACGGTCAGGGCGCGGTCGTGCGGTTCGGTGTCGAGCGCGCGGTGGATGGCGAGTCCCTCGATCAGCGCGTCGAGCTGCCGTGCCGTCGCCGGGTCGAAGTGCCACTCCAGCGCGCGGCGGCTCCGGCGCATCCACTCCCGGGTCAGCTCGCGGTAGGCGGTTTTCCGGGCGGCGAGCGTGTAGAGCTCGTGGGTGAGGACGAGTTCGCGCTGATTCCCGCTGGACAGATGATGGACGAGGCCGACGACCGCCTCCCGGGCCTCGTCGGGGGTGCTCGCGGCGCCGAGACGCTCCTCGAAGACGGCGACGATACTGCTGGAGAAGCGGATGAACGCTTCCCGCAACAGCTCGTCCATGCCACCGAAGTGATACGTCATCGATCCGAGCGGCACCCCGGCGCGGGCGGCGACCTTGCGGTGCGACGTTCCGGCGACCCCCTCCTCCGCGATGAGGTCGAGCGCGGCGGTGATGATGCGCTCCCGCCGCTCGGGGTCGTTCCTTCCAGTCGCCACGGTGCTTCCCTTTTCTAGATCGAGCGGATCACCCGGGCCGGATTGCCCACGGCAACCACGTTGGCGGGGACGTCCTTCGTCACGACGGCTCCGGCGCCGATGACGCTGTTGTCCCCGATGGTCACCCCGGCGAGCACGATCGCTCCGCCGCCGAGCCAGACATTGTCGCCGATCGTGATCGGCTTGGCCGCCTCCAGTTTGTCCCGGCGCGGCTCCGGCTCCACCGGGTGGGTGGGGGTGAGCAACTGTACGTTCGGCCCGATCTGGCAGTCGCGCCCGATGGTGATGGGCGCCACGTCGAGCGCGGTGAGGTTGTAGTTGATGAACGTGTCCTCGCCGACCGTGATGTATGTGCCGTAGTCGACGTAGAGCGGCGGCCGGATATGGGCACCCGCGCCGACACCGCCGAGGAGTTCGGCGACGACGGGCTGCGCGGCATCGGCGTCCTCCGTGTACGCCGCGAGGTACTGGGCGGCCAGGCGCACGGCTCGCTGCTGGGCCTTGGCGATGTCCGGGTCGTCGGAGATGTAGAGGTCTCCGGCGAGCATCCGCTCATGGTTGGTACGGGGGTCTCCCGCGAAGTGGTCCTTCATGCGTACGATCGTACACTCAAGGCGTACGACCGTACGCTCCAGTCGCTCCCCCACTTCGATCCGTCTGCTGAGGCCCCGCTGTCATGGACGCCGCTACGCGCCGCCGGCGCACCGCCCTGTTTCTCCTCATGCTGGCCGCCGGCACCGGCATGGCGTCCTGGGTGGCCCGCACCCCGGCCGTCCGGGACGGCCTCGACGTGTCCACCGGCTCGATGGGGCTTGTGCTGTTCGGTCTTTCCACCGGTTCGATGGCCGGCGTCACGGCCTCCGGTCCGCTCGTGCGCCGTTACGGGGGCCGGGCGGCGATCAGCGTCGGCGCGGCCCTGATCGTCGCCGGGCTCCTGGCCGTCGCGGCGGGCACGAGCCTGTCGCTGGCGGGTGGGGTCTTCTGCGGACTGGCCCTGTTCGGCGGCGGGATGGGGCTCGCCGAGGTCGCGTTCAACATCGAGGGCGCGGCCGTCGAGAGCGTCATCGGCAAGCCCGTCCTGCCGGTGCTGCACGGCTGCTTCAGTCTCGGCACCGTCGTCGGTGCGCTGCTGGGCATGGGGCTGACCGCGGCCGCGGTCCCCGTCGGCCGGCACCTGGCGGCCGTCGCGGTGCTCATCGCGGCCGTCGCGGTCCGGGCCGTCGTCTCGATCCCGCACGGCACCGGGAAGGAGGCGGCCGGTAGGGCCAACGGCGCTTTGGGGAAGGGCGGTTGGCGGGGCGGGCTACGGGTGTGGCAGGACCGGCGGCTGGTCCTCATCGCGGTGATAGTCCTGGCCATGGCCTTCGCGGAGGGCGCCGCCAACGACTGGCTGCCGCTGCTCATGGTGGACGGCTACCACGTGAGCGCCACGGCGGGGTCGCTGACCTTCCTGGCCTTCGCCTCGTCGATGACGCTCGGCCGCTTCGCCGGCGGCCTCCTGCTGGAGCGCTTCGGCCGGGTCAAGGTCGTCCGGGTCAGTGCCGTCACCGCGGCCGTGGGGCTGGTGCTGGTGATCGTCTCGCCCAGCCCGCTGATGGCAGGCGCCGCCACGGTGCTGTGGGGACTCGGTGCCTCGCTCGGCTTCCCGGTCACCCTCTCCGCGGCGGGCGACCACCCGCACGACGCGGCGGCACGGGTCGGCGCGGTCGCCACCGCGGGGTACGTCGCGTTCCTGGTCGGCCCGCCCGCACTCGGCTTCCTCGCCGACCACATCGGACTCCGGCTCACCATGACCGTCGTCCTCGCCCTGCTGATCGTCGCCTCCACGCTGGCCGGGGCGCTCGGGTCCGGCCGCCGCGCCGGTACGGAACCGGCCCCGGTCACCAGCTAAGGGCTGTCCCATCATCCCTGGTGGATCAGCGTGCGGCGTCGGATGCGGTGCGTCGCAAGGCGGAGGGACGTCCGCATACCCGGCGAGCACCTCCGACCCGCCCCGGAATATGGCGAGTTCATCTGTCGTCATACCGACGGGGAGCCACCAGAACGGCCACGTGCCAGAGGCGTACAAAGCCCTACTGGGTTCTGTCGGCGGATCATGCGAACACCAGGGCGTGTCCGGCGGATCCTGTGACCGTCGCGGCTTCGGGCCGTTGGCCTGGTCATGGGGCGGGGAGATCTGACACACGCGGAGCGGGCTCGGTTGAAGTCTCATCCGCCGATGTCCAGGAAGCGTGGCGGCCGTTGGGTCAGCCATCGCAGGATCATCAACGGGGTCTTGTACCGGCAGCGAACCGGAGTGCCATGGCGTGTTCCACCTGCACGCTTCGGTCCGTGGAAGACTGTGTAATCGCTGGCGGGGGCGGGCGCCGCCTCCAGCGATGCTGATCACTCCAGGGCAGTGGGCGGACCCCCTCGGTTCATCCCGGTCATGGAACGGATTCGCGTCGTACGGCTGGTCGGCGGACGTCCGCGTACCCGGCCTGATCATCTTGGCGGCGACAAGGCGTACTCATCCCTCCGCAACCGCCGATACCCGCGTCGGCGCCAGATCAAGCACACCATCTCCGAGCCGAAGAATCAGCGGACCAACCGACAACTCCGGGGTAGCAACGGCGGCCGTCCCACCGGCTTCGACACGACGGTCTACAAGCGCAGGAACGAGGTCGAGCGGACGATCAAGGCGCTGAAGCGCTTCCGGGCCCTGGCAGCCCGGTTCGACAAACGGGCTTACGTCTTTCACGGCACCGTCACCATCGTTTCCATTCGACTCCGGCTCCGCCCATGACGTGGGACAGCAGCAACTGTCCGAGCGGGCAGGTAACCCGCTTTCCTCCAGGCAGTGTGCGTTGCCCAGGCCGCGGATGCTGCGGACGACCTACTCAGCCGGTGTGGGATACCACGGCGTCGATGAGGTCCGGCCAGAGCTCTCGGGGGCGGTCGTGGCCCATGTCGGGGATCAGCAGGAGTTCCGCACTGGGCACGAGCTCCGCAGTGCGCTTTCCGCCGCTGGGGTCGATCAGCGTGTCGTCCAGACCATGGATCACCAGCGTCGGCACCCGCAGTTCACGGAGTGCGTCCGCGCGTGAACCGCTGAGGATCATCGCGCCGAGTTGCCGCCCGATTCCCGCGGGGTAGTACGAGCGGTCGTAGCTCGCGGCGGCCAGCTCACGCAGCGCCGCCGCGTCGCCGTAGCGCTTGGAAGCCCACGCCAGCTCCTTCTCCGCCGCCGTGACGTATCCCGCGCGGTCCGCCGGCTTCGGGGTGAACAGCGCCGCCTGAGCCTCCGGGCTGGACTGACCGTATTCACTCTCGCCGGTCGAGGACATCATCGACGTCAAGGTCAGCACTCGCTCCGGCGAGGAGAGAGCCATCGTCTGGGCGATCATCCCGCCCATCGAGGTGCCGACCACGTGGGCGCGTTCGATACCGAGCGCGGTGAGCAGACCGAGTCCGTCATCAGCCATGTCGCGAAGCCCATAGGGAACCATCGCGAGGGCGGCGGGAATGTCACCCGAGCTGACGGTGGCGATGAACCTGCCCATGTCGACCGGGTGCTCGTCGAATTTCGTGGACAGTCCGCAGTCGCGGTTGTCGTATCGGATCACGTACCGACCGCGGTCCGCCAGCGCCCGGCAGAAGTCCTCGTGCCAGGCAAGCATCTGCGCACCGAAACCCATCACGAGCAGGACGGGCGGGTCCCCGGGGTCGCCGAAGCTCTCGTACGCGATGGACACCTCGGAAGACACGGCAACATTCGGCATACATGAATCCTGCCATGGGACCGACCATGGAGCGCACCGATAAATCTGGCGCGTGACCTGCGCCTCTCCTGTTGATCCCGCCATGATCCGCCGGACACGCCCTTAGGCTGCGACGATGGACCGAGTCACCGACATGCCCGAGACGCTCGCCCAGCCCGCTCGCCCAGGCCCGGCCCAGGCGAATGACTACGACAGCTTCGCCGAGGCGTACTCGGCGGAAAACGAGAACAACCTCCTGAACGCGTACTACGAGCGGCCCGCGATGTTGGTCCTCGCCGGAGATGTGGACGGCCGCCGGATCCTGGACGCCGGCTGCGGCTCGGGCCCCCTGGCCGCCGCACTGCGCGACCGCGGTGCCGACGTCACCGGCATCGACGCCAGCGCCGGGATGCTGGCACTGGCCAGGCGGCGGCTCGGTGCCGACGCGGCCCTGTATGTGGTCGACCTGAGCGATCCCCTGCCGTTCGACGACGGTGCGTTCGACGACGTGGTCGCGTCGCTGGTGCTGCACTGCCTGGAGGACTGGGGGCCGACGCTGGCCGAGATGCGGCGTGTGCTCAGGCCCGGTGGCCGACTGATCGCGTCAGTGCAGCACCCTTTCGTGGACTACGCGATCCAGAACCCTCGGCCCGACTACTCCGCGACCACCAGCTACACCTGCGAAATGCCGTTCAACGGACAGTCCGTCCTGATGAGCTTCTGGCGCAGGCCGTTGCACGCGATGACTGATGCCTTCACCGCCGCCGGCTTCCGCCTTGCCGTCATCAGCGAGCCGCAGCCCGACCCGGCCGCCCGTGAGCTGTTCCCCGACGACTTCCAGGCCCTTTCGACCAAAATCGGCTTCCTCTTCTTCGTCCTTGAGGTACCGCCGTCGGACGCGGGCTCGGACGAGTAGTCAGTCGGCGGATCTTGAGCGGAGCCGGAGCCGACGTCGGAGCCGGCCAGGACGGCCGCGAAGAAGTCGAGGAGCCCGATGTCCGTCGGGCACCTTGCGGCGAGGTGCGGCCCCTGTCAGTCGGATTCGCGGTCTCCTCCTGCTCGACGGGGTCGACGCGCTTGAGGGAGCCGGGTGTTGGGAGAGAGGTTGCGGGGGCGGCCATGGGGCACCGCTCCCGGACGGTTTGTGGGGACGTTCCGTGTCGCCACACCGTAGGAACGCGCAGTTCAGGGCCGTAGGTGGTGGGGCGCCGTAGGTCTGGTGGCCGGTGTGCGTGAGGCCACCGGAAGGTCGCCGTCCCGGCCGGGCCTACGCGCGTCCGCCGCGCGAACGACCAGGCTGCTCTGCCGGGCTTCGACCCGCGCCCGTCCGCCCGCCGCGCGTACGGGCGCAAGTGGCTTGCAGTTTTTGCGGTGAACTTACGTTTTCTGAAAGCCATCGCGAAAGTCCCTGGTGTGAACGGGTGTTGGCTTGCGTGAGGCCGATTCGGTGCCAAGTGGCGGGTGCACGATCGGTAGACGGGTCATGGGTTCTCTGCAACCCTCTGATCGATCCACGCAAAAGATCGAGTGCATCATGCATAAACCCAATCCACATCACGACATCGACTGAGCCGCGCCTCGTCGCCGTCAGGGCGCGAGGCCGAGGACGGGGTTACATGAGAGTGCGACGCTGGCGATCGCGGGGCATGAGTACCGTGATCGTGACCAGTCTCCTGACGCTCGGATGGCCGGCGCTGAGCGCATCGGCGGCCGACGGCCCGAACATCGCCGTCGGCCGGTCGGCCGCGGCGAGCAGCGCACAGCGCGCGAACGCCGCGACAGGCATCACCGACGGGAACCAGAACACGTACTGGCAGAGTTCAGGAACCGATCTGCCCCAGTGGGTCCAGACCGACCTCGGGGCCACCACCCGGACGGACGGGGTCGTCCTGAAGCTTCCGGCCGGATGGAAGAGCCGCAGCCAGACGCTCTCCGTTCAGGGCAGCGCCGACGGGACGAGCTTCACGACCCTGAAGAACTCCGCCACGTACACCTTCAGTCCTGGATCGGCCAACGCCGTCACGGTGAACTTCCCTGCGACCAAAGCCCGTTACGTGCGGATCAACATCACCGCCAACACCGGTGGGCGGACCGCTCAGCTCTCCGAGCTGGAGGTGCACACCGCCGACGAGTCCTCGGTCAACCTGGCGATCGGGCGGACCCTGACGGCGAGCAGTTATACCGAGGTCTACGCGGCGGCCAACGCCAACGACGGCAACGGGTCCACCTACTGGGAGAGCCGCAACAACGCCTTCCCGCAGTGGATCCAGGCCGACCTCGGCTCTGCCGTCCGTGTCGACAGGGTCGTCCTGCGGCTGCCCGGAGGGTGGGGCGCGCGCAGCCAGACGCTGAAGCTCCAGGGCAGCACGAACGGCACGGACTTCACCGATCTGACCGCGTCCAAGGCATACGCCTTCGACAGCGCGGGCGGGCAGTCGGCGACGATCACCTTCGACGCGACCACCACGCGATACGTCCGCGTCCTGGTCACCGCCAACAGCGTCCAGCCGGGCGCCCAGCTCTCGGAGCTGGAGATCTACGGCCCGGAGTCGGGGGACACGCAGGCGCCGTCGGCCCCGGCGAACCTGGCGTTCACGGAGCCCGCGAGCGGTCAGGTCAAGCTGACCTGGAGCGCTTCCTCGGACAACACCGGCGTCACCGGCTACGACATCTACGCCAACAATGAGCTCCTGACGAGCGTGGGCGGCGGCGTCACGACGTACACCGACAACCGGCCCGCCGGCCAGACCGTCTCGTACTACGTGCGGGCGAAGGACGCCGCCGGAAACCAGTCGGGCAACAGCAACACCGTCACCCGGCGCGCGGACTCCGGTGACACACAAGCGCCCACGGCCCCGGCGAATCTTGCCTTCACGGAGCCCGCGAGCGGTCAGGTCAAGCTGACCTGGAGCGCTTCTTCGGACAACACCGGCGTCACCGGCTACGACATCTACGCCAACAACACGCT
Source organism: Streptomyces sp. NBC_01433 (assembly GCF_026340105.1). Classification (NCBI taxonomy): domain Bacteria; kingdom Bacillati; phylum Actinomycetota; class Actinomycetes; order Kitasatosporales; family Streptomycetaceae; genus Streptomyces; species Streptomyces sp. NBC_01433. Next base: position 6,150,848 of record NZ_JAPEPM010000001.1, read on the forward strand.
CCGCGGCAGCGTGGCCGGGAACGTGACCACCTACACCGACACCCAGCCGGCCGCCACCACGGTCAGCTACGTGGTCCGGGCCAAGGACGCCGCGGGGAACCGGTCCGCCGAGAGCAACTCCGTCACGCGCAACGGCTCCGGCGGCGCCGGTTCCAACCTCGCGGTCGGCAAGCCGATCAGCGCGTCCTCCGTGGTTCACACCTTCGTCGCGGCGAACGCCAACGACAACAGTGTGACGACCTACTGGGAGGGGGCAGGCGGCAGCTACCCCAACACCCTCACCGTCAAGCTGGGCGCGAACGCCGACATCAGCGGCGTCGTCCTCAAGCTCAACCCGGACAACGCCTGGTCGGCCCGCAACCAGACCATCGAGGTCCTGGGCCGGGAACAGAGCGCCACCTCCTTCACCGGGCTCGTCGCCGCCAAGAGCTACACGTTCGACCCGGCGAGCGGGAACAGCGTCACCGTCCCCGTCACCGCCCGGGTCGCCGACGTACAGCTGAAGTTCACCGCCAACACCGGCTCGTCGGCCGGACAGGTCGCGGAGTTCCAGGTCATCGGGGTCCCGGCGCCCAACCCGGATCTTGAGGTCAGCGGTCTGACGGCGTCGCCCGCCGCACCGGTCGAGTCGGACGACATCACCCTCAAGGCCACCGTTCGCAACAGCGGCCCGCTCGCGGCGCCCGCAAGCAAGCTGGACTTCCGTCTCGGTGGCACGAAGGCCGCCACCGCATCGGTCGGCGCACTGGCCGCCGGGGCACAGACCACCGTCAGCGCCTCCGTCGGAGCCCGGGACGCGGGCACCTACCCGTTGAGCGCGGTCGTCGACGAGGCGAACGAGATCATCGAGCAGAACGAGTCCAACAACACCTTCACCAGCCCCGATCCCCTCGTGGTGAAGCCCGTCGCCAGCTCGGACCTGATCGCGGCCGCCGTGAACACCTCGCCGTCCAGCCCCGCCGCGGGAGACGACGTGAGCTTCTCCGTCGCGATCAAGAACCAGGGCACCGTCGCCTCCGGGCCGGGCAGCCACGGTGTGACGCTGACCCTGGCCGACTCCAAGGGCGCCACCGTCAAGACACTGACGGGCGCCTTCACCGGCACCATCGAGCCCGGTGCCACCGCCGCTCCCGTGCGGCTCGGAACCTGGGCTGCCGCCAACGGCTCGTACACCGTCAAGGTCGTCATCGCCGACGATGCCAATGAGCTTCCGGTGAAGCGGCAGAACAACACCTCCGCCCAGCCGCTCTTCGTCGGCCGCGGCGCCGACATGCCGTACGACATGTACGAGGCGGAGGACGGCACGGCCGGTGGCGGCGCCCAGACCGTGGGCCCCAACCGCACGGTCGGGGACATCGCGGGCGAGGCGTCCGGCCGCAAGGCCGTGAATCTGGACGCGACCGGTGAGTACGTCGAGTTCACCACCCGTGCCTCGACGAACACCCTGGTGGCCCGCTACTCCATCCCGGACGCCCCGGGCGGCGGAGGCATCGACTCCACGATCAATGTCTACGTCGACGGTGTCATGAAGAAGGCGCTCCCGCTGACGTCCAAGTACGCCTGGCTGTACGGCGCCGAGGCCGGGCCCGGCAACTCCCCGGGTTCGGGCGCACCGCGGCACATCTACGACGAGGCGCACATCATGCTCGGCGAGACCGTCCCGGCGGGCAGCCGGATCCGGCTGCAGAAGGATGCCGCGAACACCTCCACGTACGCGATCGACTTCGTCAGCCTGGAGCAGGCGGCGGCGGTCGCCAACCCGGATCCGGCGACGTACACCGTGCCCGCCGGTTTCACGCACCAGGATGTGCAGAACGCGCTGGACAAGGTGCGCATGGACACCACCGGAAAGCTCGTCGGTGTCTACCTGCCCGCCGGTGAGTACCAGACGTCGAGCAAGTTCCAGGTGTACGGCAAGGCGGTGAAGGTGACCGGTGCCGGGCCCTGGTACACGAAGTTCCTGGCACCCGGCACACAGGAGAACACCGACATCGGGTTCCGGGCGGACGCCACCGCGAAGGGGTCGTCGTTCGCGAACTTCGCCTACTTCGGCAACTACACCTCACGGATCGACGGCCCGGGGAAGGTGTTCGACTTCGCCAACGTCAGCGACATCGTGATCGACAACGTCTGGAACGAGCACATGGTGTGCCTCTACTGGGGCGCCAACACCGACCGGATCACCATCAAGAACTCCCGGATCCGGAACATGTTCGCCGACGGCATCAACATGACCAACGGTTCGACCGACAACCTCGTGTCCAACAACGAGGCGCGCGCCACGGGTGACGACAGCTTCGCGCTCTTCTCCGCGATCGACGCGGGCGGGGCGGACATGAAGAACAACGTCTACGAGAACCTGACGTCGATCCTGACCTGGCGGGCCGCGGGTGTCGCCGTCTACGGAGGGTACGACAACACCTTCCGCAACATCCGTATCGCGGACACGCTCGTCTACTCCGGGATCACCATCTCCTCACTGGACTTCGGCTACCCGATGAACGGCTTCGGGACCGAACCGACGACCTTCGAGAACATCTCCATCGTCCGGGCGGGCGGCCATTTCTGGGGAGCGCAGACCTTCCCGGCCATCTGGGTGTTCTCCGCCTCCAAGATCTTCCAGGGCATCAGGGTCAACCATGTCGACATCGTCGACCCGACCTACAGCGGGGTCATGTTCCAGACGAACTACGTCGGCGGTCAGCCCCAGTTCCCGATCAAGGACACGATCTTCACCGACATCTCGATCTCGGGTGCCCGCAAGAGCGGGGACGCGTTCGACGCCAAGTCCGGGTTCGGCCTCTGGGCGAACGAACTGCCGGAATCCGGGCAGGGACCGGCGGTCGGTGAGGTGACCTTCAACGGTCTGCGGTTCACCGGCAACGCGGTCGACACCCGGAACACCACCTCCACCTTCAAGATCAACGTCAACCCGTAGAAGGGACGGGGACCCCGCGCGACCGATACAGCGACCGATACAGCGACCGATACAGCGACCGATACAGCGACTGATACAGCGACTGATACAGCGACTGATACAGCGACTGATACGCAGGACTAGCGCAAGCCGTTTGCGGGGCTTGCGCTAGTCTTGCGTTCATGACGCGACGACTTGCTCAGGTAGCGAAGAAGGTGGGTGTCAGCGAGGCCACGGTCAGCCGGGTCCTCAACGGCAAGCCGGGGGTTTCGCAGGCGACCCGGCAGTCCGTGCTCACCGCGCTGGACGTGCTCGGATACGAGCGGCCGACCCAGCTGAGGGGCGAGCGCGCGCGCCTCGTGGGTCTGGTCCTGCCCGAGCTGCAGAACCCGATCTTCCCGGCCCTCGCCGAGGTGATAGGCGGTGCGCTGGCGCAGCAGGGCCTCACGCCGGTCCTGTGCACCCAGACCAAGGGCGGTGTCTCCGAGGCCGACTACGTGGATCTGCTGCTCCAGCAGCAGGTCTCCGGCGTCGTCTTCGCCGGCGGTCTGTTCGCCCAGGCGGACGCCCCGCACGAGCACTACCGGCAGCTCGCCGAGCGCAAGATCCCGGTGGTCCTCATCAACGCCGCGATCGAGAGCCTCGACTTCCCCTGCATCTCCTGCGACGACGCCGTCGCCGTCGAACAGGCCTGGCGCCACCTGGTCTCGCTGGGTCACGAGAGCATCGGTCTGGTGCTGGGCCCGACCGATCACGTCCCCTCGCGGCGCAAGCTGGCGGCAGCGCGGGAGGTCGCCCGCGCCAACGGCGGAGGGCTGTCCGGCGAGTGCGTCGAGCGCTCGATGTTCTCCCTGGAGGGAGGCCAGGCGGCCGCCTCGCGCCTGCTCGACAAGGGTGTCACCGGCATCATCTGCGCCAGCGACCCGCTGGCCCTGGGCGCCATCCGGGCGGCACGCAGGCGCGGGCTCGCCGTGCCGGGCGACGTCTCCGTGGTCGGCTACGACGACTCGGCCTTCATGAACTGCACGGAGCCCCCGCTCACCACCGTGCGCCAGCCCATCGAGGCGATGGGGCGCGCGGCCGTCGACCTGCTGTGCGCTCAGATCCGGGGCGGTGAGGCCCACTCCGGTGAACTGCTCTTCGAGCCCGAACTGGTGGTGCGGGGCTCGACGGCCCAAGTGCCGCGGTAGAACCCGGCCGCCGGCCCGCTCCCGTACGTCGCGACGCCCCGGGGCCCTGTCCGACTCGGACAGGGCCCCGGGGCATTTCGCTGTCCGTATCGCCGGGATCGTTCGAGGGGTCCCGCACTCCCGGCGCGCCTCATGCGGTCATCTGTCAAACAATTACGAAATCGGCGCGACATATTGCGTCCACCTGTCGGCGGTGGTTGAGTGTGCGACGCCCCACAACGCATCGGCGGTGGGGCGACTTCCACGTTCATGCCCGAAGGGGTCCACCCATGAGAAGTGCCCGGTTCCGTCGTACCCGCCGCTCCAGTGCGGTCGCCCTCGTCTCCGCGCTCACGCTGACCGCACTCGCCGCCTGCGGCACGAGCAGCAGCAACAACGGCAGCGGTGGATCCGACGGTGGCGGGAACTCCGACCCCACCGCCCCGCTGGACCCGAAGACCAAGGTGACACTCACGATCGACTGCATGCCCCCCACGGCGAAGGCGGCCGAGCTCAAGGAGTGGAAGGAGGACGTCGCCGAGTTCAACAAGACGTACCCCAATGTCACCGTCGAGGGACGCTCCACCCCCGGCCAGTGCCTGGAGCCGCCGCGCTTCACCGCGATGCTCAAGGCCAAGTCGCAACCGGACGTGTTCTACACGTACTTCACCGACCTGCCGCAGGTCCTCGACAACGACGGCGCGGCGGACATCACCGCCTACGTCAACGACAAGAGCGTGCCGCTGCTCAAGGACATCGACCCGAACGTCCTCGACTCGCTCAAGCAGGACGGCAAGCTCTACGGCCTGCCCACCAGCAACTACACGATGGGCCTGCTCGTCAACCGCAAGCTGTTCCAGCAGGCGGGCCTGGACCCCGACGCCCCGCCGCGCACCTGGGAAGAGGTCCGCACAGCGGCCAAGAAGATCGCGGGCCTGGGCAAGGGCATCGCCGGGTTCGGCGAATACAGCGCCGGCAACACGGGCGGCTGGCACTTCACCGCGCAGATGTACAGCGTCGGCGGCGAGGTCGTCGACGCGAGCGGCAAGAAGGCCGCCTTCAACAACGACCTCGGCAAGCAGGTCGCCCAGAACCTCCACGCCATGCGCTGGGAGGACGACAGCATGGGCAAGACCCAGCTGCTCAAGTGGGGCGATCTGCAGAAGCAGATCGCCACCGACAAGCTGGGCATGTTCCTCGCCGCGCCCGACGACATCGCGTACATGGTCCAGCAACTCGGGGCCGAGTACGAGAACTTCGGCATGGGACCGATACCCGGCGCGAAGAACACCCTGGCCGGTGGCAACAACTACATGGTCAAGAAGGGGATCCCGGGCGACCGGATCAAGGCCGCGATCGCCTGGCTGAACTTCAAGAACCTCACGGTAGGCAAGGGGCAGTTCGCCTGGGCCCGCACCAAGGCGGACAAGCTGCCCGTGGGCGTTCCCCAGCCCAACTTCTGGCTGAACGAGTCCAAGACCAAGGACGATGCCGCCCGCGTCGAGCACGCCACCATGCCGGTCGCCAACTTCAAGACCTTCATGGACAACCCCGTCGCGGGCAAGGCCGAGCCGCCGAAGGCCCAGGAGGTCTACAAGGTCATCGACAACGTGATGTCGGGCATCCTCACCAACAAGGACGCCGACATCGACAAGCTGCTGGCCACCGCCGAGGCACAGGTCAACCAGGTCCTCGCCAACCAGTAACCGGCATCGGGGGCCGGGCCGCCCGGCCCCCGCGTCTCGTCCCAGCCCGGACCGCACTCCGGCACTTCCGCACCGAGGAGGCGACGATGTCGGCCCCCACTCTCTCCACGACGACCTCGAAGGAGCCGCGCGACACAGAGCTCCACGGGGACCGTCCCAGGCCGTCCGGCGGAGCGTTCACCAAGCACCTGCGCCGCAATCTCACGGCCCACGGCTTCCTGATCGGCGCCGTGATCTGCTTCTCCCTGTTCTCCTGGTACCCGATGGTGCGCGAGTTCGTGCTCGCCTTCCAGAAGACCGAGGACGGACAGACCACCTGGGCCGGCCTGTCCAATCTGAGTACCGTCTTCAACGACCCGGCGTTCTGGCAGGCATGGCGCAACACCCTGCTGTTCACCGCACTCGCGCTGGTCCTCGGCTTCGCCGTCCCGTTCGTCGTCGCCGTGGTCCTCAACGAGTTCCGGCACGCGCAGGGGTATCTGCGGCTGCTGGTCTACCTGCCGGTCATGCTGCCGCCGGTCGCCTCCGTACTGCTCTTCAAGTACCTCTACGACCCGGGGTACGGCCTGCTCAACGAGATCCTCGGCCTCTTCGGCCTGCCCGCGCAGCAATGGCTCCAGGACCCCGACACCTCCATGCTCTCCGTCGTCGTCGCGGCGACCTGGATGAACATGGGCGGCGCCACCCTGATCTACCTCGCCGCACTGCAGGGAATCCCCGGCGAGCTGTACGAGGCGGCCGAGCTGGACGGGGCCGGTCTCCTCCGCAAGATCTGGCACGTCACCATCCCGCAGACCCGGCTCATCCTGTCGCTGCTGCTGCTCATGCAGGTCATCGCCACCATGCAGGTCTTCGTCGAACCGTTCCTGCTCACCGGCGGCGCGGGCCCCGGGGGCTCGACCACCACGGTCGTCTACCTCATCTACCAATACGCCTTCAACTTCAACAACTACGGCGCCGCGGCGGCGCTCGGTCTGGTCCTGCTCGTACTGCTGGCCGGGGTCTCGGCGGTGTACGTGAAGCTCAGCCGCGCCGAGGACGACTAGGACCGGGGGATACGAAAGATGTCCACACGCACACTCATCTCGCCGGCCCAACTGGCAAGGCCCCGGGGCAGGATCGTCTACTGGGTGACCTTCGTACTCGTCGTCGGCCTGTTCACCCTGGTCTTCCTCGGACCGCTCTACTGGATGGCGTCCGGCGGCCTCAAAACCACGCAGGAGGTCGTCCAGACACCCCCGACGTTCGTCCCCCAGTCGCTCAACCCCGCGAACTACTCCCGCGCCTGGGAGGTGATGGACCTCTCCCGGCTCCTCTTCAACACGCTGTACTACGCCTTCGGCGCCCTGGCCTTCCAGCTGATCTTCGATGTGGCGGCGGCCTATTCGCTCTCCAGGCTGCGGCCGGTCTTCGGCAAGGCGATCCTCGGAATGATGCTCGCCACCCTGATGATCCCGGCGACCGTGCTCGTCGTCCCGCAGTACCTCACCGTCCTGGACGTGCCGATCGTGGAGCGCAACCTCCTGAACTCACCATGGGTGATCTGGCTGCCGTCCGTGACGAACGCCTTCAACATCTTCCTGCTGAAGAGGTTCTTCGACTCCATCCCGAAGGAGCTGCTGGACGCCGCCTCCATGGACGGAGCCTCACCGATGCGCACGCTGTGGTCGATCGTGCTGCCCATCTCGCGGCCGATCCTCGGCGTCGTCTCCATCTTCGCCGTGGTGGGGGTCTGGAAGGACTTCCTCTGGCCGATGCTCACCCTGCCCGACCCGGCCATGCAGACACTGAACGTCGGCATCTACTCACTGTCCAACGGGGTACCCGAGAACGTGCTGATCGCCGCGCTCACCATCGCGTCCCTGCCCACGCTGCTCATCTTCCTGATCTTCCAGCGCAACATCATGAGCGGCCTCACCGCGGGGGGAATCAAGGGCTGAGCGCCCGCGCGCACCCGGAGAACCCTCGCACCCACCACTCCCACAGTCCCGCACCTCTATGAAGCCTCCGCCGCCGGCCCGTTCTTCGACGCCCTGCCGTCCGGGCCGGTGGCGGAGAAACCCCTGCCCGAAAGGACCGTCACGTGGCAGCCCCTCACTCGGAACACACCGACGACTGGTGGCGCAGCGCCGCCATCTACCAGGTGTACCCACGCAGCTTCGCCGACGGTGACGGCGACGGCACCGGGGACCTCGCGGGCGTCCGGACGAAATTGCCCTACCTCGCCGAACTGGGCGTCGACGCGATCTGGTTCACGCCCTGGTACGTCTCCCCGCTCGTCGACGGCGGCTACGACGTCGCCGACTACCGCACGATCGACCCCGCCTTCGGAACGCTCGCCGAGGCGGAGAAACTCATCGGAGAGGCCCGCGAGTTCGGCATCCGGGTGATCGTCGACATCGTCCCCAACCATGTGTCCGACCAGCACGCCTGGTTCCGGGCAGCCCTGGAGGCCGGGCCCGGCAGCCCCGAGCGCCAGCTCTTCCACTTCCGCGCCGGCCGGGGCGAGAGGGGGGAACTCCCGCCCAACAACTGGCCCTCCCAGTTCTCGGGACGCACCTGGACCCGGGTGCCGGACGGTGAGTGGTACCTCCACCTCTTCACGCCCGAGCAGCCCGACCTCAACTGGGCCCACCCGGCCGTCCGCCGCGAGCACGAAGAGGTGCTGCGCTTCTGGTTCGAGCGGGGCGTCGCCGGCGTACGGATCGACTCCGCCGCGCTGCTCGCCAAGGACCCGGCGCTCGCCGACTTCGTGGAGGGCGTCGACCCCCACCCCTATATCGACCAGGACGAGCTCCACGACATCTACCGGTCCTGGCGCGCCATCGCCGACGAGTACCGGGGAGTCTTCGTCGGCGAGGTCTGGCTGCCGGACTCCGACCGCTTCGCCCGCTACCTGCGCCCCGACGAGCTGCACACCGCCTTCAACTTCAACTTCCTCGCCTGCCCGTGGCAGCCCGACCGCCTGCGACGGACCATCGACGACACGCTGGCCGAGCACGCCCCGGTCGGCGCCCCCGCGACATGGGTGCTGTGCAACCACGACGTGACCCGGACCGTGACCCGGTACGGCCGCGAGGTCACGGGGTTCGACTTCGCGGAGAAGACCTTCGGCACACCCTCGGACCCGGCACTCGGCACCCGGCGGGCCCGCGCCGCGGCCCTGCTGACCCTCGCACTGCCCGGGTCGGTCTACGTGTACCAGGGCGAGGAACTGGGCCTGCCCGAGGCCGACGTACCCCTGGACCGCATCCAGGACCCGATGCACTTCCGCTCCGGCGGCACCGACCCGGGGCGCGACGGCTGCCGGGTGCCCCTTCCCTGGGTCGCCGACGCCGCCGCCTGCGGCTTCGGTACGCCGGGCGAGCCATGGCTGCCGCAGCCGGAAGGCTGGTCGGCCTACGCCGTCGACCGCCAGAGCGCCGACCCCGCCTCGATGCTGACGCTGTACCGCGAGGCGCTGCGGCTGCGACGCACCGTCCCCGGCTTCCGGGGCGAGCCGCTGACCTGGCTTCCGTCGGAGCCGGGAGTCATGGCCTTCCGCCGTGGTCCCGGCCTGACCTGTGTCGTCAACCTCGCCGAAGAGCCCGCAGAGCTTCCGGCCCACACAGACGTCCTGATCACCAGCGGCCCCCTGGACGACGGGGGCCGTCTCCCGCAGGACACGGCGGTGTGGCTGCTCTCCTGACCCTCGCGGCCGGACCGCCGGACAGCCGATCCCCACTCCCAGGAGGTTATGCGTCATGAGCGCGACCCGAGCCGCACCCCGTGCACGGTCCCTGACCGCCCTGCTCGCCTCACTCGTCTGCACCGTCGCCCTGGGCACGGCGGCCGCGGTGTCCGTGAGCGGCGCGGGGCCGGCGACGGCAGCCGAGCAGCCCCCGCTCTCGCCGTTCGCGGTGGCGGGGCGCGGAGCGCCGGTGCCGTTCACCGAGCTGGAAGCGGAGACCGCAGCGACCAGCGGTTCACTGATCGGACCCGACCGCACCTACACCTCCCTTCCCGCCGAGGCGTCGGGCCGGCGTGCCGTGCGCCTCGACGCGCCGGGGGAGTACGTGGAGTTCACCCTCACCGAGCCGGCCAACGCGATGACCGTGCGCTACGCCCTGCCGGACAATGCGGCGGGGACCGGCATCACGGCACCGGTGGCGCTCAGCCTGGACGGGACCAAGCTCAAAGACTTGGATTTCACGTCCAAATACGGCTGGTTCTACGGCAGTTATCCGTTCACCAACACCCCGGGAGAGAAGCCGCACCACTTCTACGACGAGACCAGAGCGCTCTTCGGCAGAACACTGGCCGCCGGGGCGAAGGTCCGCATCACCCTTCCGTCGACGGGCGCGACGCCGTGGGCGGTCGTGGACCTCGCCGACTTCGAGAAGGTCCCGGATCCGGTGGCCCGTCCGTCCGGGTCGCTCTCCGTGGCCGACTACGGTGCCGACGCCGGGGGAGCGGCGGACTCGACCGCGGCATTCCAGCGGGCCGTCGACGCGGGCGCGGCCCAGGGCAAAGAGGTGTGGATCCCGCAGGGCACCTTCAAGCTGACCGACCATGTGGTCGTGGACCGGGTGATACTGCGCGGGGCCGGTCCCTGGTACAGCGTGCTCACCGGCCGCCACCCCACCGACCGGAACCGCGCCGCGGGCATCTACGGCAAATACGTCGCCGGTGGCGGCTACAACGGGGGCATCCGCCCGCACGAGGCGGGCGGACCGAGCCGGAACGTCACGCTCAAGGACTTCGCGATCATCGGTGACATCGCCGAGCGCGTCGACGAGGACCAGGTCAACGCGATCGGCGGCGCGATGAGCGACTCCGTCGTCGACAACGTCTGGATGCAGCACACCAAGGTCGGGGCGTGGATGGACGGCCCGATGGACAACTTCCACATCCGCAACAGCCGCATCCTGGACCAGACCGCGGACGGGGTGAACTTCCACTGGGGCGTCACGAACTCCTCCGTGGAGAACACCTTCCTGCGCAATCTCGGTGACGACGGGCTCGCGATGTGGTCCGACACCAAGGCCAACGCCGGTAACTCCTTCAGGGGGAACACCGTCGTGGCTCCCATTCTCGCCAATCACATCGCCGTCTACGGCGGCAAGGACATCTCCGTCACGGACAACGTCCTCGCCGAGAGCCTGACCAACGGCGGGGCCATCCACGTGGGCAACCGCTTCCCCGGTGTCTCGCCCGGACAGGGCACCGACGTCCAGGGAACGTTCACCCTGGCCCGCAACACCACCATCCGCGCGGGCAACACCGACTACGGCTGGCCGTTCCCGATCGGCGCGATCTGGTTCGACGCCCGCAACAGCCCCATCGACAAGGCCACGATCAACGTCACCGACACGGACATCCTGGACAGCTCCTACGCCGCCGTCCATTTCGTCTCCGGTACGACCAAGAACGTCCACTTCTCCGACATCAACATCGACGGAACGGGTACCTTCGCCCTGCAGTTCAACGACCCGGCGCAGGTCTCCTTCACGAACGTCAAGGCGAAGAACATCGGATTCACCGAGCCGCTCTACAGCTGCCTCGGCTCCTCGCTCGTCCTGACGCAGGGCACCGGCAACTCGGGCTGGAACGAGAAACTGCCGACGACCTATTGCGGACCGTGGCCCGCCGCGAACTACGACCACGGCACCGGCCCTGGGCCCACGCCCACACCCACGCCGACGCCGACCGACCCGGACCCGAATGCCAACCTCGCCAGGACGCGCCCCGTCACCGCCACCGGTCATGCCGATGTCTACACCCCGGCCAGGGCCGTCGACGGTGAGGTGAACTCCTACTGGGAGAGCACGAACCGGGCCTTCCCGCAGTCACTGACGGTGGACCTGGGGGCGACGGTCCGGACAGGCCGGCTCGTGCTCCGACTGCCGCCGGCCGCGGCCTGGCAGGCCCGTACCCAGACCCTCGCCGTCCTGGGCAGCACCGACGGCTCCGCCTTCACCACGCTGGTCGCCGGGCGGGACTACCGCTTCGACCCGGCCACCGGCAACACCGTGACCGTGGAGCTGCCGCCGGGGACCAGCACCCGGCACCTGCGGGTCACCGCCACCGCCAACACCGGCTGGCCCGCGGCCCAGATCGGCGAACTGGAGGTCTACCGCTCCTGATCCGCTCCATCGGAGCACCGCCCGCCCACGTGCCCGGCGAGGGTCCTCACTCGAACGTGGCCGCCGTCTCCTTGAGCGCGGCGGCCACCGCCTCCGGGGAGTCGGGCCCGGGTTCCCCCGGGCGGTAGGTCACCGGCCTCAGCCGGCCGCGGTGCCGGAAGGAGAGGTGGCGTTCGTACAGCGGCCAGGAGACCGGGGACTTGCGGTCGACCCCGACACTGATGCCCTGGAACGGGGCCATGCCGATGAGCTGGTGGACGCTCGGCGGGGCGGTCCGCACCTCGCCGTCGACGCTCACCGTGAACCTCCAGCGCAGCCCCCGCTCGGCCGCCGCGGCGAGCGCGACGACGTGTTCTCCGCGCGTCAGGGGCCCGGCGTCACTCCCGCGGAGCACGCCGTACTCGTTGCAGGCGAAGTGGAGCCGGCCGTCCTCCACGTACAGGCTGTAGCCGCCGCCCTGGTCGCCGTGGGAGACCAGCACCCCCTCCCCGGCCTCGTCGAGGACGACGGAGATCTCGAAGGACCGCAGCGCGTTCGGGCGGAAGGAGCGGTGGCGCTCCAGCTCCGGGGTGCCGGGCAGCAGGGTCAGCGGGCGTGACAGCCGCCGCTCGGCCGGGTCGCGGCGGGCGCGCGCCACTGCCGTCGGGCAGCGGAAAGACCCCGTTGCGCCGAGCCGCCTCCTCCCAGGCGGACGCCAACTCCGCCACCACGGACGGACGTTCGGCAGCCAGATCGTGGATCTCGATCGGGTCGGTCCCGAGGTCGCACAGCGCCCACTCCGTGCGGTACGCACCTCCCGGTGGAAGTACGCGGTGGAGGCACCGGGGGCGGACGCCTGGAACGACCGGGAGGCGGACCGCTATACGGAGAGTGAACTGTAAGACCTGGCAGCCGATCCGTACGAGCTGGACAACCTCGCCGGGCTCACCTCGCACCGTGCGGTCGCCGACGAGTTGCGCCAGGAACTGCTGGAGTGGCTGGAGCGGGTCGAGCACGCGGAACCCGAGATCGAACGGGCGGCCCGCGCCCGGCCGGACAACGCCGCGCGGAGTCGTTCCCGACCCAAGTGCCTTGGAAGGGCGTGGCGTTCGGCCACCGGACCGCAGACCCACCGGCGCGGGGTGCCCGCGGCCGGGTGACGGGCCGTCGGTAGCCTCGCGTGGCGGTCGGCCGAACCGTTCCGGCCGCCGAATCGCTCCGGCTGCCGAACTGTTCCGGCCGTCGGACCATTTCGGACGCTGGACCTTTCCGGCCGCTCGACCGCGATGAGTACGGGGCCGATACCCCGATGGAGCGCAAGATGAGTGACGTTCCGCCCGCCTGGGCCGCCATCAGCGACTATCTGGCGGTGCACGCACCCGCCTCGCACGCCACTCTGCGGCCGGGCGCGTCGCCGGTCGATGTCCTTTGTACCGAGGGCGAGTTGGGGATGGACCTGCCCGCCGCCCTGGTGACGCCCCTGAGGGGGTGCGACGGAACGGTCGACGCCTCGGCCCGTGATCGCGACCCCGACGAGTACGACCCCGGCCTGTTCCTCGCCCAGCACCATCTGCTGCCGCTCCAGGAGATCGTGGATGTCCGGGGCCACGAAGGGAAAACCGATCAGTTCTGGGACGCCTGGGTTCCTTTCGCCGTCACCGGCTATTCCCTCTCCCCGTGGGGCGGCCTGGCGGTCGACGCCGGAGGCCGGCTCGCCGCCTTCGACCTGGCCGACGGTGAGCCGCCGTCGAAGCCGCTCGCCTCCCCGGGGTACGGATCCCTCGGCGAGTTCCTGGACGCGCTGGCCGAAGCCCTCACCCGAGGCACCGGCCCGTTGCTGACCGGGGTCGTTCCCGGTCTTCACCGGGGCGCGCTGGTGTGGGGGCCGTTGCCGGGCGAGGGCGCCCCATGGAAGCCCGCCCACCCGCAGAACGGCTGAGCCTGCCGCAGGAGGGCCGGGCCGCCCGAGCCGGGCGCGTTCCGATCACGGCGAAGGCCGTCCGGCAAGGTCTCCGCGCAGGTGAGGGCGCGTCAGGGATCCGTAAGCGGCGTATGGAACACGTCAGTGCCGCTTCTCCTCCGCAGGTGGGCCGAAGCAAGATCAGTCCCGGCCTCGGAACCGGGGCCGATCGAACACCTGGCCGCGGCGAAACCGTGGCCGGGGAAAGGAGTGGTCATGTCGTCTTTCCAGGTCGCGGAGCCGTCGAAGCGTACGGAGATCTCCAAGCGCGCGGCGCTGAGCGTGGCGGCGCTCGCCGTTGCCGGAGGTGCGTTCTTCGCGCCGTCCGTCGGGCACGCCGCCGCACCCCCGGCGTCGGACCAGAAGATCGAGGCCGGCTGCGGGGACTGCTACCCCGACGTCATCTGATCGCCTGACCGACGCGCACACGAGCGCACGCACGCATGACCGGGACCCGCCGATGTCCGCATCGGCGGGTCCCTTCGAGGAAGGACCGACCGATGGACTGGCTGGAGCGGTGTGTACCGGACGTGGAACAGCTCCTGGGCTCGTACTGGCGAAGTAAGCCTGTGCTCATGCGGCCGCGGAACCCGCCGTTGGAGGTGCTGACACGCACGGACGTGGATGCCCTCCTCGACGGCGGGCTGCTGCGCGTTCCGTACGTCGGCCTCTACACCGCACAGGGCGGCATCGCCGACGAGCTCTTCTGCCCGGCGCGCGTGATCACCGGGCATCCTGCCGAGGGTTACGTCGATGCGGCGGCGGTGCGCCGGCTCATCCGTGAGGAGCGGGCGACGCTGCAGTTCCGCTACGTCGACCAATGGCATCCCCCGGTGCGTGAGCTCACCGACGGCATAGCCGAGCGGCTCGGCCGGCTCGTCGAGGCGTTCTACTTCCTGAGCCTTCCCGGCCGCCGGGGTCCGGTGCACCGGGACGACGGGGACCTGCTGGCCATCCAGCTCAGCGGTGCCAAGCACTGGCAGGTGTACGCGGGGCCGGGCGACGGCGACTGGGCGCCGGTCCGTGCGGAGAATCCGGGAGAGCCCCTGCTGGACACGGTCCTTCAGGCGGGCGAAGTGCTGTATGTGCCGAGGGGATTCGCGCACACCGCCGCGGCCGTGGGCGACGAGTCGTCGGCTCATCTGACGGTGGTCATCAGGGAAGCCGGTGCGGAACATCTGCGCGGAGCTCTGCTGGCACAGCTCGTGGACGGACTCTCGCTGCCGGGCCGTCCACTGGACGACGACGCCCTGCTGCACTCCGCCGCCGGACTCCTGGACCATCTGCGCGCACGGCTCGACGCGGTGACTCCGCAGGATGTCATCGGCCGGGCACGGCCGTGTGCGTACAGCAACCGCCAGACCGTCTGATCAGGCCGACGGCATGGAACATGAAGAGGCAACGATGGACTGGCTCGCACGATATGTGGACGACGAGCAGGCATTTCACCACACGCTGTGGCGCCGCACACCCGCCGTACTGCGCCCCCGTACACCCCCGCCGGACGTGCTGACGGTCGCCGAGCTGGACCGGATCCTGGACGCGGGACTCCTCACCACCCCTTATGCGACGCTCGTGCACAAGGACGGCCCCGTACCGCAGGAGCGTTACTGTTCCCCTCGCGTCATCCTGGGCGGGATCGACGACCGCTACCTGGACGCGGGGGCCGTACGCCGACTGGTCGGCGAGGAGGGCGCGACGCTCCTTCTGCGGTACGTCGACCAGTGGCACGCGGGCGTACGGGAGCTGACCGACGGCCTCGCGGAGCGATTCCGACGCCAGGTGGAGGCATTCTTCTTCCTCACCCCGCCGGGAACGCAGGGCCGTCCGGTGCACCGCGACGACGCCGACGTGCTGGCCGTGCAGATCCACGGTTCGAAGCGGTGGCGGGTGTATCCGGGACCGCCCGACGGGAACTGGCAGCCCGAGCGGGTGGACGGCGACCCGGGCGAACCGCTGCTGGACGTGGTTCTGCGGCAGGGCGAAGTCCTCTACGTACCACGCGGGTTCGCGCATATGGCCGAGACCACCGGGGAGAGCGCCTCGGCCCACCTCTCGCTCACGGTCCGCGAGGCCGGTTCCGCCCACCTGTACGCCGTTCTCGAAGCACTCCTGCTGGACGGCGACGGACTGCCCGCCCGCCCCAACGACGACGCGGCACTGTCCGGGGCCGCGAGCGACCTCATCGCGCATTTCCACCGCACGCTCACCGACCTCACGCCGGAGGAACTGGTCCGTCTGGCCCGTGGCGCGATGCGCGGCGAACAGCGCACCGCCAACGGTTCCTTGAGCGCACTTCTGGGCTGACCCGGTCATGAGCCCATGAGCCCATGAGCCCATGAGCCCATGAGCCCATGAGAGCTCATGAGCGCGAGGCAGGAGCGCGGTTCGTCCGCGCCCTGCCGGTCCGGTCCGAGCGCGTCCGGGGCCGGAATCTCACGCGGGCTGTGGTGTGAGACGGCGCAGGCCCCTGCGGTCGTAGTAGTGGGTCATGGCGAATCCGAACGCCAGGGCGAGGACGACGCCGACGGCGATCATGGTCCAGCCGCGGGCCAGACCCGCGTCGGCGCGGGCGTCGAAGTAGAGGAGGGACCGTACCCCGGAGCTGAGTTGGTGCATCGGCTCGAAGGTGGCCAGGAAGCGGTAGAAGCCGGGGGTGGCCTCCAGGGGGACGGTGGCGCCGGAGGAGGGGAGGGCCAGCGCGATGAAGACGAACATCGAGACGAGCTGTCCGATACCGCCGAAGGCGGCGTTGATGGCCTGGACACCCAGGCCGACGGCCACCGTCGCGCAGTAGGAGAAGATCCACAGCATCGGCAGGTGCGTGGCGTCCATGCCCAGGATCGAGACCGTCGCCACCATGACGAGCGTGGTGGTCAGCACGGAGATACCCGCTGACATCAGCATTTTCAGCAGCAGCGTCTGGGTGCGGCTGATGGGGACGGTCGGCCGGCGGGCGTGCCAGGGGCCGATCTCGCTGTCGGCGTAGCCGAGCGCGGTGTCGACGCCGCTGTTGACGAGGTTTCCTCCGATGAAGCCGCTCAGGACGAGCAGCAGGGTGTAGTAGAAGGCGGTCAGCCCCAGGCCGCTGTGCCGGCCGATCGGATGGCCGACCCGGGTGGTGACGGTCACGGGGTCGGTCAGAAGCAGACGCGTGGTGGGGACGGCGGTGGAGGCCGTGAGTCGCTTGCCGAGCTCCAGTGAAGCCCGGTGGGCCGCCGTCTGGTTGATCTGGGCCGCGAGTGAGGAGCCGAGACTGCCGATGCCGGGGTTGGTCAGCACGGTGAGCGTCGGCCGGACTGTCGCCCGGCTCGTGGTCAGGGCGCCGACGGATGTGGTGAAGCCGTCCGGAATGATCAACGCGCCGAAGACTTTGGCGGAGGCCAGCTCGTCCTCGGCCGCCGCGAGGCCGAGCCGTCGCCACTCCACGGTGTCCGAGGGACCGGCCGAGCTGATCGAGGCGGCGAGCTGCTTCCCCAGGTTCTGCCGCTGTCCGGGCAGCGGGTGGCCTTGGTCCTCGTCGACGAGGGCGATGGGCAGCTTGCGCAATGAGTCGCTCGGGTTGAGGATGCCGCCCATGTAGAGGAGCGACAGCACCAGCGCGACCAGCGCGCCGAGGACGGTCGGTACGAGCCACAGCTTGGCGTGCCGGACGAGGGTGCCGGCACGGGCCTGTGGGGCCGTGGCGTCCGGGGGGATCGCAGAGGCCATGGTTCTCCGTGGATGCTGGTGCGGGCATGGTGAGGCGGCGGTCCGGAAGCCCGTGAGGGCGGTGCTCCCGTCCCGTTCCGCGCACGCCCATCGTCGGCGGACGGAGTTCACAAATTGCGCATTGCCAGCAATATCCATCCGGCGGGCGCGTCGTCATGACGTGTCGCCCGGTCCGGCTGCGTCGCGGTGGCGGCATCTGCGGCGTCACGCCGACGCCGCCGCGTGAGGCCGACGCCGCCGCGTGAGGCCGACGCCGCCGCGTGAGGCCGACGCCGCCGCGTCAGGCCAGCGACGCTGCGTGGGCGGGGTCGATGGCGTACTGGAGAGGCTGGTCCTGGGTGAAGCGGCGGAGTTCGTCGAGCACGAGCTCTCCGAGGCGGTGGCGTTCGGCCCCGAGGGCGCCGCCGAGATGGGGGGTCAGGACGACGTTGGGAAGGGTGAAGAGCGGCGAGTCGTCGGCCGGTGGCTCCGGATGCGTCACATCGAGTACGGCGGTGAGGTCGGGCCTCGCACGCAGGACACCGGCCGCGGCGCTCTCGTCGATGAGCGCGCCGCGCGCGGTGTTGATCAGCGTGGCGCCCGGCCCCAGGGAGTTCAGCAGCCGGGTCCCGATGATGCCGTGGGTCTCGGGCAGGAGCGGTGCGTGGAGACTGACGACATGGCAGGTGGCGAAGAGTTCCTCGATGCCGACGAGCCGGACGCCCGCCCGCAGGGCCGTGTCCGCGGAGGCGACGGGGTCCGTGGCGAGGATCTCGATGTCGAAGCGGCCGAGGTGGGCGGCGACGAGGCGGCCGATGTGCCCGAGCCCCAGCAGGCCCACGCGTGAGCGGTAGGCGCCCGGGACCTGGGGATTGTGCGGGAAGCGACGGCTGCTCGCCACGTCGCGGGTGATGCGGTGCACCTGCTTCAGCCCGAGAAGGACTTGGGCCAGGGTGAACTCCGCCACCGGAATGGCGTTGGCCGCGGCCGCGGAGACGATCGGGATGCCGCGTGCCCAGAACGCGGGCGTGGTCAGGTGCCGTACCGAGCCCGCCGCGACGAGGACGGCCCGCAGCCGAGGGGCGTGCGACAGGAAGGCGGCGTCGAGGACGGGCGCGCCCCAGCCCGTGAGCAGCACGTCGATCCCTCGCAGCACATCGGGATCCTCGTCGAGTTGCCGCCGCGTGAGGGGCGGTCCCTGCCGGTCCACGAGCCGGTCGATCCCGGCCAGAACTTCGCGGGGGTAGACGTCCGCCCTGCGTTCTTCCTCCATGACCAACAGTGCTGTCGGCCTGGCTGCCGGCTCGTTCATACGGATTGCGCTCCTCAGCACCTCAGTTGATGATTCGTCAGCATCACGACGCCCAGCCCTGGTTGGGCGTGTGGGGAAATGTCTGACCGGATGTCGCGGATTGGCGTGGCTTGTTCGACATCATGGTCGGCGTGCCTGCAGCACGATACATCGGATGACTGGAAAAGCCCCTAGACGGTTCCCGGTTGCCTTGTGCTCGTGGGGCCCCGGCCGCTTTCGTGCCCGTACGTGAGGGTGCGGAGTCGGGTGGTCCGTGTCCTGAGTGGCAGGTCTGCCGGTCCGTCAGGCGATATCTGGGGGCTGGCATTCCTCTTGTGGAGGCGTTGCGTCGCAGGGGTGACATGCGGGGGTGTGTCAGCCGCGTGTTCGACGGGCTGTCGCGAGATTTTTGTATTCATCGGACTATTGACCGCAGATTCCGACCCCGTTAGCGTCCCCAGCAAGCGCTTTCCAGGCCAGCTGTGATGCGGCGAAACAGGAGTTGTCATGCAGAGATCGCACTGGGTCGGTGCGGGGTTCCTCGCCTCGGCGCTGGTCCTCACCAGCTGTACATCAGGGCCTGCGGGAGTGGACGCCAAGCAGGACTCCAAGGCACCGCTCGAACTATGGACCAGGACGACACCGGGCGGACCGGGGGAGAAGGGCACGCTCAAGCTCGCTGCCGCGTTCGAGAAGGCCACGGGCTTCAAGGTCAAGGTCACGGCGATCTTCGACGACTTCGAGACCAAGCTGCAGCAGCGGGCCGCGCAGAAGAACCTGCCCGACATCGTCATGAACGATGTGACGCAGCTCGGTGCCATGCACAGCCAGGGCCTGCTCCGCGAGATCGACCTCGGCAAGATCAAGAGCGCCGAACAGATCATCGGCCAGGGGCTGGACTCCGGCAAGAGCGTGGACGGCAAGCAGTTCGGCCTGCCGTACTCGGCACAGGCGTCCGCGTTGCTCATCCGCAAGGACTGGCGGGAGAAGCTGAAGCTGGAAGTCCCGCGGAGCTGGGACGACTTCGCGGCGATGGCCTCCGCCTTCACCACCAAGGACCCGGACGGTGACGGCAAGAACAACACCTCCGGCCTCGCCGCGCCGCTGTCCACCAAGCGCGGATACGCCTCCTGGTACTTCTCCAACTTCCTCTGGGCCGCGGGCGGCGACTTCATCACGGAAGCCGGGAAGGGCACGTACAAGCCCGCGATGAGCACGAAGGAATCGGTGGCGGCCGCACAGTGGTTCCGTGATCTCGGCTGCAAGGACAAGGTCATCCAGCCCGGTGCCGTGACCATGGAAACCCCGCCCACGAACGAGACGTTCGAGGCGGGCCGGACCGGCATGTTCGTCGTCGGCCCCTACCTGCTGCCCCGCTTCGACGAGACACTCGGCAAGGACAAGTACGAGGTCGTGCCGATGCCCAAGGGGCCCAAGGACGCGACCGTGCTCGCCGAGGGTGCCTCCGTCTATCTGATGGCGGGCTCCGAGAACATGGCGGGCCAGGACTCCTTCGCCGACTTCGCCCTCTCCGCCGATGGGCAGAAGATCGGGATGGAGGGCGACACCGGCTTCACCGTGCAACTGCCCGTCAACAAGACGGTGGACGTCTCCGAGGTCCGCCCCGACCCCCGCTGGAAGACGTACGCCGACGTGTACCAGAACTCCGGCCGGTACGCCCCGTCCATCCCCAACTGGACCCCGGTGCGGCAGACGACCGCGGAGACCGTCAACGCGTTGATGGCCGACTGCGACCTGGACATCGGGACGAAGCTGGCGGAGCTCGACAAGCAGCTCGCCGACATCCTCAAGGAGCAGGGAATCGCCGCGTCATGAGCCTTGACCAGGCGGATCCGGCCGCCGCCCTCCCGGCGGCCGGCCCCGCCGCCCGGAAAACGGGCCGCAAGGACGGCGGGGCCCCCGCGGACCGCCGCGGGAACAACCGCCGGGCGGGCCGATGGTGGACGCCGTGGCTGTTCCTGGCCCCCGCACTCCTCCTCTTCCTGTACTTCAAGTTCATCCCCATGGCCAACGCGCTGACCATGTCCTTCCAGGAGGTCCAGCCCTACCTCGGAAACAAATGGGTCGGCACCGAGAACTACTCCACGGTGCTCCACTCCGAAGGATTCCGCGAAGCCGCGTGGCACACCGTCGTCCTCGCCGCCGGGCAGACAGCCGGCTCGATGGCGCTCGGCCTCGCGCTCGCCCTGCTGATGGAAGGGCAGGGCCGCCGGCTGGGATTCGTGCGCTCCGCGGCGTTCCTGCCGGTGGTGGTGCCGATCGCGGTCGTCGCCGAACTGTGGCGGATCATGTACCACCCGACCGAGGACGGCATGCTCAACGGCATCCTCGGCATGGTGGGGCTCGGCCCCTCGGGATTCATCAACGACCCCGACACCTCGATGGCCTCGATCATGCTCACCGGCATCTGGCGGGGCGCCCCCTACGACATGATGATCATCCTCGCCGGGCTGACCAGCGTGGACCGCGGTCTGTACGAGGCCGCGAAGGTCGACGGTGCCTCCAGGACGCAGCGGGTGTGGCATGTGACGGTGCCTGGACTGCGGTCGGTGTTCTCGATCCTGTTCATCCTCGCCGCGATCCGCGGACTGCGGGTGTTCACCGAGGTGTTCCTGCTCACCAACGGCGGGCCCGACGGCTCCACCGAGGTCGTGATGACCCTGATCTACAAGCTCGGGCTGGAGCAGAACCGACTCGGCGTCGGCGCGGCGGGAGCCGTCCTGCTGTTCATCGCGACGCTGATCCTGACCATCGTCGTCCATCTGTTGCGACGCAGGGAGAGCAAATGAGTGCGCCGACCGAGACCGCGCTGGGGCTGACCGAGAGCAGGAGCACGGGCGGGCGGATCCTCAAAGCCGTCACCTACCTGCTGGTCCTGATCGTCTTCGCCGGGCCCCTGCTGGCCCTGCTGGTCAGTGCCTTCAGCCACGTCAAGGACCCGACGGAACTGAGCGTCATCCCCTCGGGCGCCACGCTGGACAACTTCAGGATCGCCTTCGACCAGGGGGTGCTCGGGTACCTGCTGAATTCGTTCTTCGTGGTCGGCTTCGGGCTGCTGCTCCAGGTGGCGGTCTCCGTCCTGGCCGGCTACGCGCTGGCCAGGAAGGTCTTCCCCGGGATGACGCTGGCGCTCGTCGCGATCCTGGCGACGCTGATGCTGCCCGAGGAGATCCTGGCCCTCCCGCTGTCCCTGATCCTCGCCGACCTTCCGGTGGTCCACTTCAACCTCATCGGCACCCTCGCCGGAATGATCGTCCCGCTGGGCGCCTGGGGTTTCTCCATCCTGGTGATGACGGAGTTCATGAAGGACGTACCCCGGGAGCTCGAGGAGGCCGCCCGGATCGACGGCGCCGGAGACCTGCGCATCTTCGCCCAGATCATCATGCCGATGTGCAAGCCCGCGCTCGGCGTCATCGGAGTCTTCGGCTTCACCATGATCTGGGACCAGTACCTGCTGCCGCTCCTCGTCTCCACGGACTCCTCCTCCTACACGCTCCCGCTGGCCCTGCGAACCCTGCGGATCGACCCCGCCGTCACCCCCGGAGTGGTGATGGCCGCGTCCCTGCTGGCCCTGCTCCCCTCCGTGGTCGTCTTCCTGTTCTTCCAGCGGTCCTTCGTCCACGGTCTGACCTCCGGCGCCCTGAAGGGCTGACCCGGCACAGTCTCCTGACCTCGGGCCGCGAGCCCGCCGGCCGGACCCGCCGCTCTTCGCGACACCCCGCACCACCAGCCCCTCCGGTCGCGTCCGCCGGAGCGCCGACAGCGCCCCGAGCACGCCACCCGATGCCGACGACAAGGAGCGATACCCCCATGACCCCGAGCGCTGACACCCCCGCGGCGGAGTCGCCCGCGCCCGCCGCGACCCCGGTGCCCGCACCGGCCCCGGAGACGGCCTGGTTCACCCACGACCGGTTCGGCATGTTCGTCCATTGGGGCCTGTACTCCCTCGCCGCACGGCACGAGTGGGTGAAGAACCGGGAGAAGCTGACCGACGAGCAGTACCAGGTGTACTTCGACCACTTCGACCCCGACCGCTACGACCCGGTCCAGTGGGCCAGGGCGGCGAGAGCCGCGGGCATGCGGTACGTCGTCCTCACCACCAAGCACCACGACGGGTTCTGCCTGTGGGACAGCGCCCTCACCGAGTACAAGGCCACCAACACCCCGCACGGCCGCGACCTCGTCGGACCGTTCGTCGAGGCGTGCCGTGCCGAGGGGCTCAAGGTCGGCCTCTACTACTCCCTGATCGACTGGCACCACCCCTCCTTCCCCGTGGACGGCACCCATCCGCAGCGCGACGACGAGGAGTTCAAGGCCGCGACGGCCGACCGCGACATCCGCGACTACCGGCGCTACCTGCACGGCCAGGTCCGAGAGCTGCTGACGTCCTTCGGACGCATCGACTACCTGTTCTTCGACTTCTCGTACGCGGGCCGCACCTGGTGGGGCGGCAAGGGCCCGGACGACTGGGACTCCCCGAAGCTCATGGAGACGATCCGCGAACTCCAGCCGCACGTCCTCGTCAACGACAGGACGGGCATTCCCGGCGACTTCGTCACCCCCGAGCAGTACCAGCCCTCCGGTCCCATGACCGACGACGGGCGGCCCGTGCTGTGGGAGGCGTGCCAGACGCTCAACGGGAGCTGGGGCTACGACCGCGACAACCTCGACCACAAGAGCGCCGACCTGCTGATCCGCATGCTGGTCGACGGGGTGTCCAAGGACGGCAACCTGCTGCTCAACGTCGGCCCCACCGGCCGCGGCGACCTCGACCCGCGCGCCGTCGCCGTACTCGGGGAGATCGGCCGGTGGATGGACCTGCACGAGCGCTCGGTGCGCGGCTGCGGCCCGTCCCCGTACACCGCACCCTCCGAATGCCGGTACACCCAGCGCGGCGATCGGCTCTACGTCCACCTGTTCGCCTGGCCGTTGCGCCATCTGCACCTGCCGGGTCTCGCAGGCAGGGTGCGCTACGCCCAGCTGCTGAACGACGCGTCCGAGATCACCCAGGTCCACATCGCCCCGGACCGGCCCGCGGTCAACACCGAGATGGGCGGGCAGCCCGCGGGAACGCTCACTCTCCAGATCCCCGTCCAGCGCCCCGACACCCCCGTGCCCGTCATCGAACTGTTCCTGGACGAGCCGGCCGACCGGACCGACGGCTGACCCGGTGCGGGCCCCGATCCACCACCACACTCTCGGAGGCATCATGCAACGCCGCACGTTCCTCATGGGCACAGCGGCAGGGGCAGCGCTGGTCGCCGTCCCCACCGGCTCTCTCCTGACCGGCAGCGCCGCAGCCGCCACGGCCGTCGTCGGCTCGCTGGACGAACTCCAGGCCGCGATCGACCGAGCCCGACCGGGTGACCGGATCGTCCTGGCCGACGGCGGCTACACCGTTCCGTCGGACCGGCCCCTCACCGTCCGGAACAAGCGGGGCACCGCGCGCGCACCCATCACCATCGCCGCCCAGTCCCTCGGCGGCGTCGTCCTCGGCGGCGTACAGAGCTTCGTTCTCGACGCCTCCAGCCACATCACCCTCAGCGGCTTCTCCTTCCGTCAGAGCAGCACCCTGGAGATCCCCGAGAACTGCTCGCACATCAGGCTGACCCGCAACGACTTTCAGCTCGCCGACATCGAGGGCCTGCACTGGGTGATGGTGCGCGCCGACGACAGCGAGGTCGACCACAACCACTTCCACGGCAAGACCACGCTCGGCGTCTACCTCTGTGTGGAGGGCGCGGGTACGGAGGAGATGGCCCAGCGCGTCCATGTGTTCAGGAACTACTTCTCCGACCACAGCTTCGCCGGGTCCAACGGCGGTGAACCGATCCGGCTCGGTCTCAGCCCACGGGCGCTGTCCAGCGCCCACGCGGTCGTGGAGTACAACCTGTTCGAGCGCGCCAACGGCGACCCCGAGGCGATCTCCGTCAAGAGCTCGGACAACACCATCCGGTACAACACCGTCCGCGACAGCCTCGGCGGGATCGTCCTGCGGCACGGCAACCGCAGCAGGGTGGAGGGCAACCACCTCATCGGCGGCACGGACGGCCTTCGGATCTACGGCGACGACCATGTGATCGTCAACAACTACCTCGCCGGTCTGTCCGGGCGAGCCCTGGTGATCGGCAGCGGTTCCGCCCGCGACCACCTGCCCGGGGAGCCGGCCGACCAGCGCCGCGGCAACGACGCGCCCGACCGGGTCGTCATCGCCCACAACACCCTGGTGAACAAC
Organism: Streptomyces sp. NBC_01433; assembly: GCF_026340105.1. Taxonomy (NCBI): domain Bacteria; kingdom Bacillati; phylum Actinomycetota; class Actinomycetes; order Kitasatosporales; family Streptomycetaceae; genus Streptomyces; species Streptomyces sp. NBC_01433. Next base: position 6,175,941 of record NZ_JAPEPM010000001.1, read on the forward strand.
CACGGCATGCTCTCCGGCGAGAGCCAGCGCCCGCACGAACCGCGGGACGTGACCGTCGCCGACAATCTGCTCGTCGCGGACTCGGGCGAACTGGTCGCGATGGCGAACACCGTACGTTTCACCTGGTCGGGCAACATCCTGTGGGGTGCGGCATCCGACGGCAACATCCCGGCCGGCGGCTTCACCCGCGTCGACCCGAAGCTGAAGGCGGGCCAGGACGGCGTCGCCAGGCTGACCGCGGGCAGCCCGGCGATCGACGCGGCCACGCTCCGGCGGCGATACGTCACCCATGACATCGACGGGCAGCCGCGCGGGCGCGCCCGGGATGTGGGCGCGGACGAGTACGCACGCAGGCCGGCCAGGCGCGAGCCGCTGACCCCGGCCGACGTGGGCCCCCGGTCCCGCTGACCACATGTCCGCGGGGGACAGCCGGTCCGGTTCGCCGGCGGCTGTCCCCTCCGCCGATCGCAGCACGTCCAGTCGCGGGGGCTGCACGGAGCGGCCCGGCACCTTCTTGTCCCTACATGGAGGCATCATGCAACGACGCACGTTCCTCAGAGGCACCGCGGTGGCAGCGCTGGCCGCCGTGCCGCTCACCCACCTGGCATCGGCGGGCGCGGCGGAGGCCGCGGCGCCGGTCGCTTCCCTGGCCGCCCTCCAGACCGCGATCAACTCCGCCGCACCGGGCGACCGGATCGTTCTGGCGGACGGTACCTACACCGTCCCGTCGGGCGGCATCAGCGTTTCGGGCAGGAACGGCACCACCGACGCACCGATCACCATCGTCTCGGAAACCCGCGGCGGCGCGGTGCTCCAGGGCGAGCGCAGTTTCGTCTTCAGCAACTCCAGCAACATCACCGTCAGTGGCTTCGCCTTCCGCCAGAGCACCTCACTGGAGCTCCCGGCGAACTGTTCGCGCATCCGGCTGACCCGCAACGACTTCCGGTTCGCGGACATCGACGGGCTCTACTGGGTCGTCGTGCGGGCGGACGACGCGAAGATCGACCGGAATCACTTCCACGACAAGACCACCGCGGGCATCTTCATCGTGGTCGACGGCCCCGGCTCGACCGCCATGGCACAGCGCCTGCACATCTTCAGGAACCACTTCTCCGACCACAGCTTCGGCGGGGCCAACGGCGGCGAGCCGATCCGGCTCGGCGTCAGCGGCCGGGCGCTGTCCGGCGCCAACGCGGTCGTGGAGTACAACCTGTTCGAGCGGTGCAACGGTGATCCCGAGACCATCTCGGTGAAGTCCTCCGACAACATCATCCGGTACAACACCGTCCGCGACAGCGTCGGCGGAATCGTGCTGCGGCACGGCAACCGTTCCAGGGTGGAGGGCAACTACCTGCTCGGTGGCACGGACGGCCTGCGCCTCTACGGCAACGACCACCTCATCGTCAACAACTACCTCAGCGGGCTGTCGGGCCGGGCGCTGGTGGTCGGAAGCGGCACCACCCGCGACCACAACTCCGGTGAGACGACCGAGGAGCGGCGGGGCAACGACGCGTGCGACCGCGCGGTGATCGTGCACAACACGCTGCTCAACAACTCCGGCTCCCTGTCCGGCGAGACACGGGCGTTCGAGCCCCGGAACGTCGTCATCGCCGACAACCTGCTCGTCGGTGCCACCGGCAGCCTGGTCGCGATGGGGACGACCACCGCCTTCACCTGGCAGAGCAACATCCTGTGGGGTGCGGCGTCCAACGGCAACGCTCCTTCCGGCGGCTACACCCGCGTCGACCCGAAGCTGGTGGCAGGATCGGACGGCATCGCCCGGCTGTCGGCTGGCAGCCCGGCGATCGGCGCGGCCACCCTGGCCAGCCCGGCCGTGGCCGATGACATCGACGGCGACGCACGTGGCAGCGCCCGTGACATCGGCGCCGACGAATACGCGACGGTGCCCCCGGCCCGCCGCCCGCTCACGACCGCGGACGTGGGCCCGAACGCCGCGTGACCCGTCACCGGTGACGGGGCGCCGGCGATGCGGTCCGCCCGACAGGCCCGGGCGGACCGCATCGCCGTAGCCACCGATCGGCCCCGGGGAAGCACCGGGGAAGAGCAGCAGAGCAGCAGCAGAAGACCGACAGAAGAGCCGCCGCGAGGCGACCGCAGGGAGAAAGGGATGCCGTGATCAGGATGGGACTGTGCTCGGTCACCTTCCGGGGGCTGCCCGCCACCGACGTCGCACGCCGCGCCGCGCAGGCGGGACTTGAGGTGGTCGAGTGGGGGGCGGACGTGCACGCTCCTCCGGACGACCCCGGCGCGGTCCGCGCGGCTCGTGACGCGTCCGACCGGTACGGGCTCGCCTCCTGCTCGTACGGTTCGTACTTCCGCGCCACGCCGGGCGAGGCCGCCGAATTCCCGGCGATCGCCCGAGCCGCGGTGCTCCTGGGGGCGCCGCGGGTACGGGTCTGGGCGGGCGGAGCCGGCTCGTCGGCCGCCACGCCGCAGGAGCGCCGCGGGACCGTGGCCTGTCTGCGGGAGGCGGCCCGGATCGCCGCGGACCACGGCCTGGAGCTCGCGCTGGAGTTCCACTCGAAGACCCTCACCGACACCGTCGCCTCAACCGTCCGGCTGCTGGACGAAGTGGGCGCGGACAACCTCCGCACCTACTGGCAGCCACCCCTCGACGCTCCCGACGACGAGGCGCTGGCCGGGCTCGCGGAACTCGGCGACCGGGTCGGCGCAGTGCATGTCTTCTCGTGGTGGCCGGGCAACCGCCGGCTGCCGCTGGCGGACCGTGAGGACCTGTGGTCCGGGGTCTTCGACCTGCTGGAGCGGCGGCCCGCCCAGTGGGAAGCGCTCCTGGAGTTCGTGCCCGGCGACGATCCCGCCGTGCTGGCGCGCGAGGCCGCCACCTTGCGGCGCGCGGCGGCCCGATGAGCGGGCGCGCGGCGGGACCGATGAGCGGCGGCTCCCCTCCCTCCACCCCCGACGCCAGGACGGCAGACATGCACATCAGGCAGGACGACAGGCTTCTGTTCATCGGTGACTCCATCACCGACGCGGGCCGCGACCGCTCGGATTCCGCATCGCTCGGCGACGGCTACGTCCACGAGATCGCGCGGACGCTGCGCGCCCGGCAGAGCGCCGGACCCGGCCCCACCGTCATCAACAAGGGCCTCAACGGCAATCGCGTGTACGACCTCGAATCCCGCTGGGCCGCCGATGTCATCGGCCACCGGCCCACCGTGGTCACGGTCAAGATCGGTATCAATGACACCTGGCGGCGCTACGACCGGGGACTCCTCAGCCCGGTCGACGAGTTCGAAGCATGCCTCCAACGGCTCCTCGCCGACACCGCGCGGGAACTGTCCGCGCGACTGGTCGTCATCACTCCGTTTCTGCTTCCGGTCACCTCGGACCAGGAAGGCTGGTTCGAGGACCTGTCGCCCCGCACCGACGCCGTCCTTCGTGCCGCGCTGGCCGGCGGGGCCCAGGTGGTACGTGCCGACCTCGCCCTGCTCCGCGCAGCGGAGGAGAGGGAAGCGGCGGAGCTGGCCCCGGACGGGGTCCATCCGAGCCCTCTCGGCCACAGGCTCATCGCCGATGCCTGGCTGAGCGCGGTCGGCTTCGTCAGCTGAGACCCGCGAGGACCGCTCCGGCGCCCGCACGGGGGTCCGCGGTGGGCCTGTGGGTTTGCGTTGACCGGTGGGGCTGCGGCGACCTGTGGGTTGCATCGGAACCGAAGCCACCGGCTGAACGGCCGCGCGGCGTCAGTCCGTGAGATCCACTCGTACGGTCAGCAGGTCGGTACCGAAGCCACCGGCTGAACGGCCGCGCGGCGTCAGTCCGTGAGATCCACTCGTACGGTCAGCAGGTCGGTACCGAAGGCGCGGACCGCCGCGCTGTTGAAGCGGGGCAGCTCCCTCAGCCGGGCACGCGGGTCGTCGTGCGGGACCAGATGCGCGGTGCCGTTGTGCCAGCGCCCCTTGATCCGGACCCGGACCTGCGGGTGTGCCTGAATGTTGCGCACGTACTGGGACTTCTCCCCGAACTCCGAGACGAACCAGAACTCGTGCCCGGTCCGTCGGCCGCCGACCGGCGTACGCCGGGGCAGCCCGGAGGTGCGTCCCAGGGTCTCCACGATTGTCTGCCCCGGTGAACGCCGGGTGATGGGGTTGGCGACCCTGCGCTGGAACAGCGTCGTGGCCCGGAACCTGATCTCGCGGTAGCGCGACATCCGCGCGTCTCCCATCCGTTGCCGTACGCACCCGACGATGGCCCGGCGCCATCGGAGCACCCTACGGCGCCGTATGCCCCTGACATGATGTCCGTCATGGCGTGGCCCTCTTCCGCGTCCGATTCCCCCGTACCGATTCCCCCGTACCGACGACACGCCACCGCCAGGGGCGGGGACGATCGGGGCGGCGGCGGGTGGCCGGGGGCACACTGGGTGGCCCCGGTCCACGTACGAATGGAGTCTGCAGTGGCACTCACCCGCGAAGAGCGTGAACAGTTCCTTGCCGAGCCTCATATCGCCGCGCTGGCGGTGGCGGCCGGGGACGGGGACAGGGCGCCGCTCAGCGTACCCATCTGGTACCAGTACACGCCGGGCGGCGACCTCAGGATCCTGACGGGGCGCACCTCGCGCAAGGCCGAACTGATCGCGGCCGCGGGCCGGTTCACGATCCTGGTGGACCGGGTGGAGCCGACGATCCGCTACGTGTCCGTCGAGGGCCCCGTCGTCGAGACCCGTGCCGCGACGCGCGGTGACCTGGAAGAGGTCTCGGCGCGCTATCTCGCGGCGGACAAGGTCGCCGGCTATGTCGATTTCGCCTCGGAGAACCACGGCGAGCAGGTGGTGATCCGGATGCGGCCCCAGCGGTGGGTCAGTTCGGATCTCGGCCGGCTCTGACTCCGCGCCCGGGGCGCGCCGACCGGCGCACCGTGAAGGATGCCGCCACGTGCCCGGAGGCTTCGCGGCCCTCGTGAGCGCGCGGCGGCCCGTCCCCCTCGTCAGCCGACGAAGCGCACCTCCGGGTAGCGGGCGGACGGACCTTCGAGGATCCGGGCCGGCCGGTCGCGCAGATGGAGGTCGAAGAAGGCGCGCAGGAAGCGCCGCTGGATGTCGGTCGACCGCACGCTGTCCAGCGGGCCGATGAACTCGGCGACCTGCTCGTCGGTCGCCCCGAGGCGGGCGGCGGCCTGGGGCAGGAAGCTCTCGTAGTCCGTGTACGAGAAGTGCCGCGTCCCGGTCATGCGGAGCCGGCGACGCCAGCCCCGCAGATGGGGCCAGACCCTTACCCAGCTCGGGTCGGTGTCCGCGTCCTCGCTCATCAGGAGGAACGGCTTGCGCAGCCCCGAGTCCACCACGGGGCCGAAGAGGGAGCCGTCGAGGTCCACGCCCGCGCGAAGCGGCACCCCCGACGCCATTGCCGAGGCCGCCGTCGCGCCGCCGAGCGAGTGGCCGAACATCGCGAGCGCGGACAGGTCCAGGAGGTCGGCGAGACCGTGCGGGAGCGGCCCGGCGCCGGAGCGCCGGAACCGTACGATCCGGGACAGCTCCTCCACGACGAACCGGGTGTCGGCGACCCGCACGTCGACCGCTTTCAGGATGACCGGGTCGTCGTCACCCTCGCCGAGGGGCGGCATCGCGTAGGCCGCGACCCGGCCGCCGGGGAACTCGACCTGCCCGGCGTCGTAGGTGTGGTCGATCGTGACGACGACGTATCCATGGCTGACGAGGTCCTCGACCAGGGTCATGCTGGACGCGCGGTGCTGACCGTGTCCGTGCGAGAAGAGGATCACGGGGCGCCGGCCCGCGCGGGTGTCGGCCGGGGCGCCGGTACGGCCGTGGGTGACCGGAAGCGTGACGTAGCCGTCGAGCAGGACCCCCGTCTTCTGGAAGACCTTGGCGGCCTCCGCGGTCATCCACGGAGCCCTGGGGAGGTCCGGCCGGCTCGGGACGGCGGCTTCGCGGGCGGGGTACCAGAACTGGACCATCAGTTCCCGCACCGGCTGGTCGGCCACCCACGGATCGCGGCGGCTGCGGTCGCTGAGGTGCAGGGCCACGGTGCCGATGGGGTGGCGGCCGGTCGGCCGGGGCAGAACGAGCCGCACGGGCGGTTCGGTGCCGGTGGGCCGCGCGGCACCCGGTGCCCGTCCGGACGCGGCGGCGGGCGCGGCGGTCACGGCGAGACCGGTGGCCAGACCCGCGGCGAGGGCCGCGCCCGCGCTCACCACGTGCCTCCTGCTGAGCCGGTGCGGGGTCGGGGCCGGGCTCGACATGACGTCTCCTTGGCGTACGTGCGATGCGCGGTCACCGGGTGTGCCCGCTCCCTCGAACGCTAGGTGCCATCGGGCCCGTGACCCGTTGGGATCTCTCATGGCTTTCGCTGATATGTGTCACTGGCGGAAGGGCCCGTGGGCGCGCTACGGGACAGACCTTAGGTCACGGAGGGCCGGAGCCGTTCAGCCAGAACGCTCCGTACACCGCACTCACGGCGGTCATCGCCGAGAGCACCACCACGGTCCAGGCGGGGCGCGCGCGGGCCATCCTGATCGCCAACACCAGCAGGAGGGGAAAGGCAGGGATCAGCAGACGGGGTTTCGATCCGAAATACCCTGATGCTCCGACCGCCATGATCGTGATGATGGCGGAGTAGACCACGAGCGCGATCGGCTGCCGTTGCTTCCAGGCGATCCGGTGCGGCCACGCACAAAGGAGGACGAGTGCCAGGAGGATTCCCGCGGCGAGTACTCCGGAATCCCACAGGGGAGCAGCCAGGAATTTCGCGAAGGCGATTCCGCCGTCGAATCCGTTTCCCCACTCCGCCTGCACATCCAGATAGCCGAGGAATTTCTGTCTCCGCTGTCCGACCCACAAAATGTAGCCGACCGCGCCGAGCGGGGAGACGATACAGCTCGCGATGAGGCTGATCCGCTTCTTTCCGCTGAGTTCGGACCTCCTGGTCGCGAGCACGACTGCCGCGGAGACGACAATGGCCGCACTGATCGCAATGCCGACAGGCCGCGTCAGCCCGGCGAGAAGCGCGAGAACGCTCGCCGTCATCCACTGATCGCGCAGCAGGGCGAGCAGTGCCCAGACGGCCAGCGCGACGAAGAGTGATTCGCTGTAGGCCATGGACTGAACGATGCCGACCGGCAGGGCGCCCCACAGGCAGGCCAGGATGACTCCGGCTCGTGCACTGTGGACGTGACGTCCCAGGTGGAAAAGTCCCAGAGCGGCAGCCAGCGAGGACACCGCGCTGATGGCCAGCCCGGTGTCGGACGCGTTCCAGGGGCCGATGCGGGCCCCCGCCTCCTCCAGCCAGGGAAGGAGCGGGAAGAAGGCCATGCTGGAGAGATTTCGCCCGTCGGGGGCCTGGACCGTGAACGAGTAGCCGCTTTCGGCGACGCGCGTGTACCAGAGCGAGTCCCAGCGCCGGCTCAACAGTTCATGGGGGCTCTTCTGCTGGAAGGCGGACCAGGTTATCAAGCCTATGAGGCCGATGATTTTGATCGCCGCATAGAGGGATACGGCCGCAAGGGCGCTGTCGAGGCGATTGCTCTTGACTTCTTCGGAGGGTCGGCGGGGTCTTGATGTGCCGATCGACTGCGCTTGGATTGCCAACCCCCGTGTAAGAGTGGTTCATCGGAAAATGGTGCGTAGGGCTTGTTCCTGATATCAGGAAAGTGATGGAGATCGCGGCGTCGGGGCGAAAGTTCCGCGCGGTGGGACGACGATCCCGGTGTCGTGTTCGGGGTACACGGTACTCAACGACCTGGAAACCGCGGGCCGTGGCTCCCGCACCGGCACCGCCAACAGCGAGACCCCCTCCGCAGGTACGGAGGGGGTCTCGCGGAACACGGGTGGGGACCCGATGTCCCGGCAGTGGTGCCGTCGGGAGTCCCGGCGGATCAACTGTAGAAGTTGCGCTCCCACCGGTGCTTGGCCAGCACGGCGAGCTGGTCGGCGGTGAGCGGGCGTCCGTCGCTCACCGCCGTGTTGCGCTCGACGTTGCGCAGGGTGCGCATTCCGGGGATCACGGTGGAGACCGCCGGTGAACTCAGGACGAACCGCAGCGCGTTCTCCGCGATCTCGTCGGGGGCGATAGCGAGGTCGTCGACGATCGCGGACACCCGCTGTTCGACCTGCGCCGGGCGGTCGCCGCGGAAGTAGCGGTTGCGCCAGTCGCCCTCGGGGAACGTCGTACCGGCGGTGATCCGACCGGTGAGACCGCCCTCGTCCAGCGCCACGCGCACGATGACACCGACGTCGTGTTCCGCGCAGAGCGGCAGCAGTTCGTCGGCGGGGGACTGGTCGAAGATGTTGTAGATGATCTGCAGGCTGTCCACGGAGCCGCTGCGTACGAGTTCGAGTGCGCTGTCGGGCCTGTGGTCGTTGATGGAGACGCCGAACAGTCCGATCTTCCCTTCCTGTTTCAGTTCGGTGATCGTCTCCAGCCAGTCCCCGCGGCCGACCCACTCGTCGTTCCAGACATGGAACTGCAGCACGTCGAAGTGGTCCAGGCCGCCGGCGCGCAGGCTGGTCTCCAGGCTCTCGCGGATGTGCTCGCCGGGGAAAGCGGCTGCTGGGTCCAGGCCGTCCGGTGCGGGCCATACGGCGTTCTTCGGCGGCACCTTCGTCGCGACGCGTACCTCGTCACCGGCCCGCTCGCGGACGACCCGGCCGACGATCCGCTCGCTCTCGCCGTAGCCACGGGCGGTGTCGATGAAGTTCACCCCGAGGTCGATGGCGCGGTGCAGGGCGCGTACGGATTCGTCCTCGGTGGCACCCACCCAGCCGGACTCACCGATGCCCCACGCGCCGTAACCGATCTCGGATACGGACAGACCGCTGCGTCCCAGCTCGCGGTAGCGCACAATCATCCTCCACGTCATGGTCCTTGCCCTGGCGCAGGCCGAGGCCCGCGCCAGGAATCACGTTGACGATAGGTGACTCGGGCCGCTCGGTCAGTCGGGTTTCGGGGCCGCTGTCCTGATGGCGGCCCCTGCTCCCGCCCGTGCCGGTGGCGGAGCCCTTAGCCGTTCTCGGGGGCGTAGACGCGGATCTTCGACTGGCCGTGCGGCCGCTCCTCCCAGTCCTCCATGAACCGGGCGACGAGTCCGTGTTCGGCGGCGAGGGCGATCAGGGTCTCGGTGCGGTAGTAGAAGTCCTCCCGCAGCACCGCGTGTTCGACGCCGTCGGTGCGGTCGAAGGTGAAGTCGAAGAAGCCTCCGGGCGCGAGGATGCGGCCGACGTGGGCCAGGCACTCCCCGATGACCTCGATCGGCGAGTGCGAGAACACGCTGTGCGCGTGAACCACGTCGAAATGGCCCTGGGGAAGGAAGTCGAGGGTCAGGTCATGGGTGATCGTGAGATGCGGGAGCTTGTCCTGCAGGTGGTACGTGCTGACGGTGCGCTTGGCGGAGATGAGGATGTCCGGCGAGATGTCGATCCCGTAGTAGTTCCCGGCATCGAGATAGTCGATGAAGCGCCAGCCGGCCCGCAGGTTGCCGCAGCCGATGTCGAGCATCCGGTGGCCGGGCTTCAGATTGTGCTCAGCCAGGTAGTCGAACTGCATCGCGCCGAGCGCGAGCCAGCGCTCATGCGTCTGGCTGCCGACGGCCGCCTCGGGGTTGCGGCTGGTGTCCGACGCCATCACCGCGCGGTAGTAGTCGACGTGGTTGGGGTGCTTGGCGCTCAGCCACGTGTCGCGCACGGAGCGGCGTACATAGGGGGCTATGCGGGCGGGGTTGCGCAGTGCGTAGCCGATCCGGTGGGTCAGGGCGGAACGGTTCACGGACAGGGATTCGGAGGTCTTCTTCGGCATGATGCGACTTTCGGCGTCGGGTGAAATGGGCATGGCGGGGTAGGGAGACGGCGCCCTGGGGCTCCGGGGAAACGGGGAGATGGGGGAGTGGGGGAGCGAGGAGGGGAAGGAAAGGGAAGGAGGGGTCGTGGGCGGGCCGGGATCAGTCCGTGCCGCCGATGACCACCACTCCGTTCTCGTAGGCGTAGATGGCGGCCTGGGTACGGTCGCGCAGCCCCAGCTTCACGAGCACCTTGCTGACATGCGTCTTGACGGTGGACTCGGTGACGAAGAGATGGCTGCCGATCTCGGTGTTGGACAGGCCCTGCGCGATCAGCGCCAGCACGCCCGTCTCCCGTTCGGTCAGTTCGGGAAGGCTGGTTCTCGCCGGTGGCCGCGGGCCGCGGTGGGGACCGCTGTCGTTCCCGTTCCCGGTCCCCGTCGCGGCCTCGGTCCCGGCGAGGCGGGTGAACTCGGTGATCAGCCGGCGGGTGGCGGACGGGGCCAGCAGGGATTCGCCCGCGGCGACAATCCGTACCCCTTCCGCCAGCTGCCGTGCCGAGGCGTCCTTGAGCAGGAAGCCGCTCGCCCCGGCGCACAGCGCCTGATACACGTACTCGTCCAGGTCATAGGTGGTGAGGATGAGCACCTTCGTGTCCGGGGTGCTCGCCACGATCTGCGCGGTTGCCTCCAGACCGTCCATCTCAGGCATCCGTACGTCCATGAGCACGACGTCCGGGCGCAACTCGGCCACCTTGACGAGGGCTTCGAGGCCGTCCGCCGCGGTGCCGGCGATCTCGATCCCGGGCTGGGACGCCAGGAGTACGGCGAACCCCTCACGCACCATCGCCTGATCGTCCGCGATCAGGACTCTCACCGGCTGCTGCTCAGGCATTCTTGATGTCCTCCTCATCGGTGCGCGACATGTCGGGCAGGAAGGCGGTGACCTCGAAACCGCCTTCGGCGGTCGGCTGCGCGGTCAGCCGTCCTTCGAGCATGGAGACGCGCTCGCGCATCCCCACGAGGCCGTGTCCGGCGCCCGGCGAGGCGCTTGCCGGGCGGAGTGCGGGGCCGTTGACCACCCGCAGGCCCAGACCGGTCGTCACGTAGGAGAGTTCGACGTCCACCGACGCGCCGGGCGCGTGCCGCAGGACGTTGCTGAGTGCTTCCTGCACGATCCGGTAGGCGGACAGTTCGACGCCCGGGGCCAGCACGCGCACTTTTCCGGTCACGGTCCTGGTCACCGCGGAGCCCGACGTACGCACCCCGGCGATCACCGTGTCGAGGCGGGCGAGGGTGGGCTGTGGCGCCCTGGACCTGGAACCCGTCGCTGGTTCCGAGTCCGCCCTGATGACGCCCAGGATCCGGCGCATCTCGGCGAGTGCGAGGACGGCGTTCTCGCGCAGGGTGGCGAACGTTTCCGTCAGCTCGGGCGGGGGGTTCTTCACGCGGTACTGCGCGGCCTCCGCCTGGATCGCGACGACCGACATGTGGTGCGCGACGACGTCGTGGAGTTCGCGGGCGATGGCGGTGCGTTCCTCCAGCCCGGCCCGTCGGTCGCGCTCGTCCTGGGCGGCCGAGGTCTGCTCGGCCGCCCGTCGTCCCGCGCGCAGCCAGCCGCTCAGCAGCACGGCGACGACCGCGGCGAGAGCGAGGACGAGGAGAGACACGGGGGCCGGGACGGCCAGACTCCCCTCACCCCCGAGAACGACGGCGCCGGTGATCAGCCACATCCAGGCGGCACCCCCGGGGCGCAGCCGCATCGTGGCCACCACGAGCACCAGCGGGCACGTGACGTGGATGAGGAGGAAACCCGAGCCGCCGAGGCCCAAGAGGTCGAACGAACCCACGACTAGAGCGAGCAGCGTCAGCAACCAGGCCGTCACCGGCATCAGCAGGGTCAGCAGCACGGGCCCGCCTACCAGGAGGAGGCCCGGCATTCCCTCCGCCGGGCTCACGAACCGCGACGACACCAGTACGGCCACCAGGGCGAGCGCGCAGACCGCCAGGTGCGGGGCCCACCGGGCGGAGTGCCTCAGTCCGGACGGCAGCAGCGCGCGGGCTCGGGTCAGAGCGGGTGACTCGCTCAGCGGGGGGAGGGGACGGACGGCGAACGCGTGACGGCAGAGATCGTCGCGCAGGGCGGCGAACGCCGGTGCCAGGATGCCGCGCGCACCGCTCTTCGTACCGCTGGGTGTATCGCGCACCATGTCCGCCGTCCGAGGGGGGTCGAGTTGATCGGGTTTCACAAGGAAGACGCTAAAAGATGCTGGTGGCCGGGGCATCAGTCGTAGGTCCCGTTGCCCGATCTCATACTCACGACCTACGCGGACGGCACCCTGGTACCGGCCCCGGGGTGTACGCCGACGACCTGGGCGTAAGAGAGTCGTCAAAGGAGCGTCGGTGTACGTCAGGGAGGCGTCAACGAGGGGCGGGGTCGCCGGGTGAGGGGGTTTCCTCAGGGAGTCCGTTCAGCCCCTTCTCCGCTCAGGAACGCGCGATGGCAGGCCGTCGCGCCGGGGCTGGCTCAGCACCTCTCGACGACAGGAAGGCGGCACGCCGATGACCCGGGTGCTCGTGGTGGAGGACGAGCCCCAGCTGGTCCGGGCCCTGGAGATCAACCTGAAGGCGCGCCGGTACGAGGTGGACACGGCGCCCGACGGGGCGACGGCGCTCCAGCTGGCCGCCGCCCATCAGCCGGACGCGATCCTGCTGGACCTCGGGCTGCCCGATATGGACGGACTCGACGTACTGAGGAACCTTCGCCGCTGGACCCGGGTGCCGGTCCTCGTGGTCTCCGCCCGCCAGGCTTCCGACGAGAAGATCGAGGCGCTGGACGCGGGGGCCGACGACTATGTGACCAAGCCCTTTGCCATCGACGAACTTCTTGCCAGGCTGAGGGCCGCGATCCGTCGCGCGGTGAGCGTCACGACAGCCGAGGAAGAGGTGATCGTCACCACCGACGAGTTCACCGTCGACCTCGCCGCGAAGAAGGTGCACCGGGGCGGGCACGACATCCGGCTCACCCCGACGGAATGGCATCTGCTGGACGTACTGATCCGCAACCCCGGCCGGCTCGTCAGCCAGGTTCAGCTGCTCCAGGAGGTCTGGGGGCCGTCCTACCGGACCCAGACCAATTACCTCCGCGTCTACATGGCCCAGTTACGGCGCAAACTCGAAGCGAACCCGGCGCACCCCCGGCATCTCATCACCGAGCCCGGTATGGGATACCGCTTCGAGAAGTGATGCCTCCACCCACTGTCCCGACCGGAAGAGAACCGAGAATC